>NZ_CP154262.1:1201568-2403136 GCF_039529835.1 Arthrobacter sp. TMP15 | reverse complement strand
TCGATGCCGCCGCCTGGATCGGCTGAGCTGGCCCAAGTGGATTCCTCGGTCCGTGATTTTGGCGATGCAGCCAGTTTGGGCGCGCCGGGCCCGTGGCGGGCATCGATCAGGGCCGCTGCCCGCAGTAACCGGGCCGCGTTACCTGACGCACTGGATCAAGCAATGGCGGGCACGGATCTGAAAGCTAACACGCGAGCGTGGTGGTGGCCGGTATTTGGGCTCATCCAATGGTTTGCGCTCCTGGTTGCGGTGGGGGGACTGGTATGGCTGGGCACGCTTGCAGTGCTGGGATATTTCCAGCTTCCCGTCCCTGATGTACCACAGGTTGAGGGCTGGCCCCTGCCTACGCTGATGGTGCTCGCCGGTGTTGTGTTGGGGATTTTCCTTGCCGTGACAAGCAAGTTCCTGGCCCTTGCCGGGTCTAAAAGTCGTGGCGCTCAGGCTCGACGGCGGTTGCGTGCCAGCATCGCTGCAGTTTCAAATCAGCTGATTATTCTCCCAACCGAGGCAGAGATTGACCAATACCGTGAGTTTCAAGAGGCCTTGAATCTCGCTCGTACCTGAGGTCCTTAGCCGCACGTATCTGACCGGCGGCGCCCCCACTACCCGCGGTTGAGGTTGGAGATGATCTCACCCCTTCGTTCCTCCGGGGTGAGATCATCTCCAACCTCAACCGTGTTGTGTTAACCCTCAGTCATCGCGTCTCGGCACTTCAGCAACGTGCGCAGGTTGCGGGTCGTTGTTGTACTTTTGTAGCGGGGCCTCGCCGACAGCTTGCTGAACGGGCTGTCCAAGGTGCCTCCCGTTGTTACCGGCCAAGCCAGAGCTTCGGGGCTAAGCCTGGCAAGTTCCACCCCGGGTAGCTCCATTCCGTGCCGGACGAGTTCATCCAACACTGCCGAATCGGAGGATAGTGTCAGGTAACAGTGGCGCTCTGGGCTATCAGCTGGCCAGGGGCACGCCTCGATGATGGATTCCAGTTGTGGCTTGTTTAGGACAACAACCCACGCGTCATAACCAAATTTCTCACGCAAGAGGGCCTCTATCCAGGACTTTATTTCCGGGACGGAGGCCTCTGCCGTGCAGACCACATTGCCGGAGGCCAGAAGAGTTTTAACCTTAGCCAAAGGCAGTGTAGCGAGGGCTGCGCGGAGCTCGGCCATCTTCACATTGATTCCACCGACGTTGACCCCACGGAGGAACACAGCGTATTGGCTCATGCGCAAACCATACCTGAGTTGGGAAATATGCTGCTAGTGGGTGCTCTTGCGCAATGCCTCGGTCAGGATACGAGAGGCATTGCAAACAATTTCTGCGTGCAGGCGACCGGGCTGGCGTGTGAGCCGCTCGATGGGGCCGGAAATGGAGACAGCCGCGATGACGCGACCTGAAGGGCCGCGCACGGGGGCTGAAACTGAGGCCACTCCGGGCTCGCGTTCACCAAGGCTCTGGCCCCACCCGCGACGGCGGACTCCGGCCAGAACCGTGGGAGTGAAGCGGGCATTTTGCAAGCCCTCGAGCAGACGCTCGTGGTCTTCCCATGCCAACAAGACCTGTGCGGCTGAACCAGCCTTCATTGTGAGCTGGGTGCCCACGGGGATGGTGTCGCGCAAACCGATGGGCCGTTCCGCGGATGCCACACAGACGCGGGAATCGCCCTGGCGGCGGAAAATTTGAGCGCTCTCCCCGGTGGAGTCGCGCAATTGCAGCAAAACAGGGCCGGCAGCTGCAATGAGCCGGTCTTCCCCAGCTGCCGAAGCTAGTTCAACTAGGCGGCTGCCCAGCACAAACCGCCCTTGCATGTCCCGGCTGACGAGCCTGTGATGTACCAAGGCTAGTGCCAGCCTGTGCACGGTGGGCCGGGCCAAACCGGTGGCCGCTACGAGCTGGGCCAAAGTTGTAGGTCCGGCTTCCAGTGCATCAAGCACAAGAGCCGCTTTGTCGATTACGCCAACGCCACTAGAATTGTCCATGTAATGATATTGACGTCTCAGCATGTGAGATGCAAATCGAAGAATTGGCTTCCCTCAGGATGAGACTGGAACAGTGGAAGCATACAAGTCAACGATTCTGCGTATGGTCACCTCAGATTCTACGTGAGGACCAGGCTTTCAAGCGCAGATTCAATAATGGAAGGGAGCTGCTGTGAGCGAGTCAACCACAGCCCATACAGTGGAGAACGCAGCAGTGGAAGTAGCAGCGGGAACCTCTGCCCTGCGCAAGATCGCGAAGACGCTGGCCGAGAAAGTTTGGCGTGATCACGTCGTTACTCATGGTGAAGGTGAGGGCAATGCCGCCCAGCCAGACCTTTTGTACATCGATCTTCACTTGATCCACGAAGTCACTTCCCCACAGGCATTCGAGGGTCTGCGCTTGGCTGGTCGTCCGCTTCGTCGCCCTGACCTGACCATAGCAACGGAAGATCACAACACTCCAACATTGGCGATCGATAAGCCGATTGCGGATCTGACCAGCCGCACCCAGATCATGACTTTGCGTAATAACTGCGCCGAATTTGGTGTTCGCCTGCACTCCCTTGGTGATGCAGAGCAAGGGATTGTGCACGTTGTGGGTCCTCAGCTGGGCCTGACTCAGCCGGGAATGACGGTTGTCTGTGGCGACTCCCACACCTCAACCCATGGCGCGGTTGGTGCTTTGGCGTTTGGTATCGGAACTTCTGAAGTCGAGCACGTCATGGCTACTCAGACACTGCCGCTGAAGCCGTTCAAGACCATGGCCATCAACGTTGAAGGGGCACTGCGCCCCGGTGTGACCTCCAAAGACATCATTCTGGCCATCATCGCAAAGATTGGAACCGGTGGTGGGCAGGGTTACGTTCTGGAATACCGTGGTTCAGCTATCCGGGCGCTATCCATGGATGCGCGCATGACCATTTGCAATATGTCCATCGAAGCTGGCGCCCGTGCAGGAATGATCGCCCCGGATGAGATCACTTTCGAGTACCTTAAGGGCCGTCCACACGCACCAGTCGGGGATGAGTGGGATGCGGCTGTTGAGTACTGGCGGTCACTGACCACCGAGGACGACGCCGAATTCGACGCCGAGGTGTTCTTGGACGCCAACACGTTGGATCCGTTCGTCACTTGGGGAACCAACCCGGGCCAAGGAGTGTCATTGAGCGATAGCGTGCCGTTCCCATCCGACTTTGGTGATGAGAACGCCAAGGCTGCCGCGGAGCGTGCGCTGACCTATATGGATTTGGAACCGGGTACACCCATGAAAGAGATCCGTGTTGACACGGTATTCCTAGGCTCTTGTACCAACTCCCGGATCGAAGATTTGCGAGCAGCCGCGGATATTATTCGCGGGCGCGAAAAGGATCCGAACATCCGCATGCTGGTGGTACCGGGCTCCGCCCGCGTGCGTCTGGAGGCAGAAGCTGAAGGGTTGGATAAGGTCTTCTTGGACTTTGGTGCCGAGTGGCGCTTTGCGGGTTGTTCCATGTGTTTGGGTATGAACCCGGACCAACTAGAACCGGGGGAGCGCTGCGCCTCAACCTCCAACCGCAACTTTGAAGGACGTCAGGGAAAGGGTGGGCGTACCCACCTTGTTTCTCCGGTGGTGGCAGCTGCCACCGCTATTCGCGGGACCCTCAGTGCCCCGTCTGATATAGATCAGCCAGCTTTCGTAGCGTAAGGAGCTAAGACAATGGAAAAGTTCTCCACTCACACCGGTATTGGTGTCCCGCTGCGCCAAAGCAATGTTGACACAGACCAGATCATCCCCGCTGTGTACCTCAAGCGGATCACCAGGACAGGGTTTGAGGATGCACTGTTTGCCAGCTGGCGCAAGAATCCGGAATTCATCCTGAACCAGGAACCGTTCAACCGTGGCTCCGTGTTAGTAGCTGGTGCCGACTTTGCTACAGGATCCTCACGTGAACATGCTGTCTGGGCACTGAAGGATTATGGTTTCAAAGCCGTGCTCTCATCCCGTTTCGCCGATATTTTCCGCGGCAACTCCGGCAAACAGGGACTTGTTGCTGCAGAACTGGCACAAGATGACATTGAATTAATCTGGAAGGTCCTGGAGCATGATCCGGGCACCGAGATCACAGTGGACCTGGTATCCAAAATGGTCACAGCTGGTTCGGTTGTAGCGCCGTTTCAGATTGATGACTACACCCGGTGGCGTTTGCTTGAAGGGCTTGATGACATTGGTCTGACCCTGCGTGACGAACCAGCCATCACCGCGTTTGAGGCTACTCGCCCTGCGATCAAACCAACCACGCTGCCAGCCAAGGTCTGATTGGTTCCATGAGTTTGACACTCTGCGTAAGCTCATGAGCTTTGTACTCACGAATTGCCGGTTTGCCCGTGGGGCGGGCCGGCAATGCGCGTTAAGGTCATAACTACGCCACGGGCTGCGCTTCGCGCAACCGCACAGCGGCAGCTAGGGGTGCGGCCCTGGTATGGCTCCCGTTAGGCATTGCGGTAGGCCCGCGCTGCGGAGCAGGGTGATCAGTTTCTGCGGGTTCTCCAAATCTGCCCATTCCCACCTGAGCACGTTGTAGCCCAATGCCCGGAGGCGGTTCTCACGGTTTTTCTCCTCAATGACAATCTGTGCCGGCGTTCTTCCCTTCAGGAATCTCTGGGCAGAATACTTTTCATGTCCATCAAACTCGCCCATGGTCTTAAATTCTTCCCAGAGGAAGTCAGGGTCTCCGATGGTGCCGCGAGCGTCGCTGAACCTCTTCTGAAGCACAGGTGGGTGGAAGCCGTGCTGGATCATGATGGCCCGGCTCCATGATTCTCCTGCCGAACCGGACCTGCTATCGGCGAAATTAAGCGCCCGACGAGTCTTTCGTTGTTGACTTCCGCTGATCAGCCGCGCCAATGATTCCTCCACCTCTACGTTGCGAATGCAGCGAGCGTATTCAACTGGCACAGCCGGGTACGCCTGTGGGTTCATAAGCCTGTCCATTGCGGCCAGACCCTGAGCAAATGTTCCAGAGGCGGCCAAATCACGGGCCGTTTCAACGAGCGAGGTTGTCAGTAGGCCATCTATCCGCCACGGTTCGGGGTCCCCGGGTACGGGATTATGCCTGCGCACTCCGTTCTCGCTTCGACCACCCGCGCAGGCGGTGGGTAAAACGCAATGGACATCGTGGGTTCTTTGCAGTGTTGGCAGACCCAGAATGCTTGCCGCTGATTCACGGCTGAACACGGGGGCGGATTGGGAAGAATCATTCACAGCCTGAATCAGGGTGCGGTAACGATGCCACGGTTTGAGGGACTTCCACACTTCCTCTGGTAGGTAGAAGCCGCGCCGGACCCGAATGACTTCACCTCGTGTGCTCAGGCGAGAGAGGCGGGTGGCGCCATGTTCGTCGTCGAACGGGTCAGATTTAGCGAGCCACGGTGGAGGCAGGAAATGTTCCATGGCTTGATTCTTGCCTCCCAGAAGGAGCTGAAGCAGCTGATTATTCCAAGATGTGCGTCAAGGGCTGCTGCGCTGCGGCTGTGGAGGAATCAACCGGACCCGGAGACCAGCACCAACGCAGCATTCCGGCAATAATGGCGGGTGTTCTGGATTCTCGCGGGCGGCACACCACCCGCGAAAATCCACACCACCCGCCGCTGACAACAGCAAGCCCAAAAGTCGCCGTTTCAGCTTATGCATCCGAGAAACTATGCTTGTCAGTGACCATCGCGCTGTACGGCTGCCGGTGGTGGAACCGAGGATTGGATGAAGATGAGCAGGATTCTAACGGTCCGTGGTGGTGTTCCACTGAAGGGACGCGTCCAGGTGAGGGGTGCCAAAAACCTTGTCCCCAAGGCGATGGTGGCAGCTCTGTTGGGCAATTCACCCTCAATTTTGCGCAATGTCCCGGAAATTAAGGACGTCGAGGTCGTCACCTCGTTGCTGCAGCTCCATGGCGTCACCGTTGACAAAGACTCCGTCACAGGAGACCTGACAATGGATCCGGCCAACGCCAAGCAGGCCAACACTGCGGAGATCAACACGCACGCCGGTGATTCCCGCATCCCCATTCTGCTGTGCGGACCGCTGATTCACTCCATTGGGCATGCTTTCATCCCGGATCTGGGCGGCTGCAAGATCGGTGACCGGCCCATCGATTATCACTTGGAAGTGCTGCGCAAGTTTGGCGCTGTCGTGGATAAAACAACAGGTGGCATCTCCATCTCGGCACCCAATGGTCTGAAGGGCACAAAAATTAACCTGCCCTACCCCAGCGTGGGGGCAACGGAGCAGGTGCTACTCTCCGCAACACGTGCGGAGGGCATTACCGAACTCAGCGGTGCCGCCACCGAACCTGAAATCATTGACCTGATTGCCATCTTGCAAAAGATGGGTGCCATCATTTCGGTCCAGACGGATAGAACCATCCGTATTGAGGGCGTGGATGAGCTCACGGGCTACGACCACACCGCCCTGCCAGATCGCAACGAATCAGCCTCATGGGCCTCGGCGGCCCTAGTCACAGGCGGTGACATCTATGTCCAAGGTGCCAGCCAGCGAGACATGATGACGTTCGTAAACACTTTCCGGAAGATCGGCGGTGGCATGGACATCCATGACGACGGCATCCGTTTCTATCACAAGGGTGGTTCGCTGAAGCCGCTAGTTCTGGAAACTGACGTTCACCCGGGCTTCATGACCGATTGGCAGCAGCCACTGGTGGTGGCATTGACTCAGGCAGAGGGCGTTTCCATTGTGCACGAGACTGTGTATGAGAACCGTTTTGGTTTCACTGAGGCTTTGGTACGTATGGGGGCCGGCATCCAGCTCCACCGCGAGTGTTTAGGTAGCATCCCGTGCCGCTTTGGTCAGCGCAACTTTGTCCACTCGGCCGTGATCTCAGGGCCAACGCCGTTAAAGGGCGTGGACATTGATATTCCGGATCTGCGTGGCGGATTCAGCCACATGATCGCGGCACTGGCTGCGCAAGGGACATCAACCGTGACAGGTATTGATGTGATCAGCCGGGGTTACGAGCACTTTACGGCCAAGCTTGATGGTCTGGGCGCCGATTTCGACGTGCATGAAACATCCAAGAACGCAAGGAATGCAGGGTAGATAACTGTGAGCAATGATCTTCCGGAGCCGGGCAAGGCAACACATAAGCGTCCCTACAAACCCAAGAGCATGACGCACCGTACGCGCTTTAATTTTGCGATCATCGCCGGGATTGCCCGTAGCCTGATGAACGTTGCAATCGGGAAACAATGGTATGGCCTGGACCGCCTGCCGTTGGATGAGGGTTTCATTGTGGTACCCAACCATTACTCCGAAATTGATCCCATCGTGGTGGGGCACTTGCTGTACAACCAAAATATTATGCCGCACTTTT
Source organism: Arthrobacter sp. TMP15 (assembly GCF_039529835.1). NCBI lineage: Bacteria > Bacillati > Actinomycetota > Actinomycetes > Micrococcales > Micrococcaceae > Arthrobacter > Arthrobacter sp. TMP15. The sequence goes on along the minus strand of NZ_CP154262.1, from coordinate 2,395,800 downwards.
TGGCTAAAGATGGATTGTTCAATAATCCGGTGCTTGGTGCTGCTCTGCGCGGTGCGCAGCAGATTCCGGTGGAGCGAGCCGGTGCCGGTGCCGGTAAGTCGCTGGTGGCCGCTAAGAAAGCGCTCGATTCCGGCAACGCCGTCGTTATTTATCCTGAAGGCACGCTGACCCGCGATCCTGATCTCTGGCCTATGAAAGGGCGGACAGGTGCGGCACGGCTTGCCCTGGCGACTGGGGTCAAGGTGATCCCCATAGTTCATTGGGGTGCCCAGGAAGTGTTCCCGCGTTATGCCAAGAGTTTCAAGATTTTCCCTCGCAAGAAGGTGAAGGTAGTAGTTGGCAATCCTGTGGATCTAAGCGCCTTCGCCGGGCGGAGCGCGGACAAGGCCACACTCGAGGCGATGACTGCGACCATTATGAAGGACATCACCTTGATGGTTCAGGACCTTCGTGGTGAGCAGGCGCCGGACGAGCTTTGGGATCCGGCAGCCCACCAGCAGTCGGCCCACGGACGCTTTGTGGAGCGAGGTTCCGACTCGAGCCACAAGCCCGTCAATAGAGAGAACATTAACAACGACGCCGGAACAACAGAAAGCGGGGACCTCCAGTGAGTTATGTGGATGGCAAGGCGCCACTCAAGACAGCAGTTTTGGGTGCCGGCAGCTGGGGAACTACTTTCGCAAAAATTCTTGGGGATGCAGCCGCGGGCACGGATCGAAAGATCGTGCTCTGGGGCCGTCGTCAAGAAGTTGTTGACCAAATAAATAACCAGCACCGCAACCCGCGCTACCTCTCAACCACCGAGCTGCCCAGCAACATCAGTGCCTCGGTCAATGTCGAAGATGTCCTCAAGGACGCCGAGCTCGTGGTCCTGGCAGTGCCCGCACAAAGCTTACGGGAGCAGCTGCGGGGGTGGGCCGGGTACATTTCCAAGGACGCCGTCGTCGTGAGTTTAATGAAGGGACTGGAGCTGGGTACCGATCAGCGCATGTCCCAAGTCATCGAAGCCGAACTTGGGCTGAGCCCTGACCGCGTGGTGGTGATTTCAGGTCCAAACCTGGCCATGGAAATTGCTCGCCAGGAACCAACAGCGTCGGTTGTTGCGTGTGTGGATGAGGACACAGCAAAATGGGTTGCCACCGTGTGCAAACCGCGGTATTTCCGCCCCTACACCATCAACGATGTGGTGGGTGTTGAGATCGGTGGAATCGTGAAGAACGTGATCGCGCTGTGCGTGGGTATTTGCGAGGGCCAAAAGGTGGGCGATAACACCAAGGCCTCCGTCATCACTCGCGGACTGGCCGAGACCACGCGGCTGGCTTTGGCGTTGGGTGGAAAGGCTGAGACCATGGCGGGGCTGGCGGGACTGGGGGATCTGGTAGCCACCTGTTCCTCGTCCTTGAGCCGAAACCACACGGCCGGTCGCATGCTGGGGGAGGGCCTCACCCTCGATGAGGTCAATAACCGAATGACCCAGACCGCTGAGGGTATCAAGTCCGGGCGTGCCGTTTCGGATCTTGCGGCGAAGATGGGCGTGGACATGCCCATCACTAACGCCGTTGTGGGTGTGCTTGAGGGTAGGCTCACTGTCGATGATCTGGGCCCGCTGCTGCTAGCCCGCCAACTCAAATCCGAAGGCGATTAACGCGTGAGTACCGATTCCCCCGCCATCACTGCGCCTATCCGTGTTGCCATTCTTTTTGGCGGGCGTTCCAGTGAGCATGCTGTCAGCTGTGTAACGGCTGCCGGTGTGCTGGGCGCCATTGACAGGACTAAGTACGACGTCGTTCCTATCGGTATCGCTAAAAGCGGACAGTGGGTTTTGGCTGGCGAGGACATCGAAGGGTGGTCCCTTGCCGAGGGTGACTCCCCGGAGGTTGCATCGGGGGTTCAGACAGTCTCGCTGGCGCACCTAGGCGGCGGTCACCAGCTGGTGGTTTCGGAGGCGGCTAAGTTGCCAGAGGAACTTGGTTCCGTGGATGTGGTGTTCCCGCTGTTGCACGGACCCTGGGGAGAAGACGGCACTATTCAGGGGCTATTGGAGTTGAGCGATACCCGCTATGTTGGGGCGGGGGTGCTGGCCTCGGCCATCGGCATGGACAAGCACTTCATGAAGGTGGTTTTTGCCGCTGCTGGCCTGAGCGTTGGGCCATACGTTGCCGTCACAGACCGTCAGTGGACTGTGGACCCGGCGAAAGTTCGCGAACGCGTGGCAGCACTGGGCTTTCCCGTGTTTGTAAAGCCGGCCCGTGCTGGTTCGTCAATGGGTATCTCTAAAGTCGATTCTCTGGATAGCCTTGATGCGGCGATTGAGGCAGCCCGTGAGCACGATCTTAAGTTGGTGATTGAGGCCGGGATTGTGGGCCGCGAGATTGAATGCGCCGTCCTGGAAGGCCGCGGGAACAATGCACCACGGGTATCCTTGCCGGGTGAAATCGCCATGGTGGACGGTGCCCACCACGAGTTCTACGACTTTGCCGCCAAGTACGTCCAGGGCAACGCAGTCAACCTGAGCTGTCCGGCGGAGATGCCTGAGGCGGATATTGCCCGGGTCCGGGAACAGGCTGCGCAAGCGTTCGATGCGGTAGGTGCAGAAGGCCTTTCCAGGGTGGACTTCTTTTATACGGCTGATGGTGAATTGATTATCAATGAGATCAACACCATGCCCGGCTTCACCCCGAGCTCCATGTACCCGCAAATGTGGGAGGCTTCGGGGCTGAGCTATCCGGAACTGATCGACGAGCTGCTCCAGTTGGCTCTGCAGCGCAAGGTGGGCCTCCGCTAGCCCTGCCCACGCTCGCTCACTTAACGTTGCTTTTTTGCCGACGCTCGCTCACTTTACTGCTTGTCCACCGCCACGTAGATGCTTCCAGCACTTGTTGGTGTTGGGGGAACGCTGATCGTCAGGGATTTCGATGGTACCGAGTCAATGACGTGAGCTACCGAATCGCAGGCCACGGATAGTGTGTCCGGGCCCACCTGCAGAGTTGAGCTGGAACCTCCGTTGCAAGCGATGATGACTCGCACAATTTCAGGGGCTCCGGTGAGCAGAGGAGTATTGTTCAAACCCTCTTTCCTAGTGTTGCCAACCGCTGCCAGGCTGTGATTATTGGGTGAGCCGAGAATTTTCTGGACGGCCTCTTTGAGCTCTGCCATGCCAGCGGGTTCTGCCGTGGCATTTTTGGTTGATTCGCTAGAATCGGGACTTGTGCTGGAACCGCTACTAGTTCCGGTGCAACCGGCTAACAATAGACCGGATATTAACGTGAGGGCAAGAAGCTTCTTGCGGCTAACATTATTTCTAATAATAGCTCCAGAATGATTCGTTGGTACTCGTTGTATTTCTTAACTGATCTTTCAACCTAGCAGTGAAAAAGCAGCAAGCTACAGCTGGTTTCGGCCTTGGGCCAACCATCCAGCGTTGATTAGCCTCCGCCAACTTTCAGCGCTTCCTGGGCCGGTCTCGCCAAGCTCCTGTGCCAAACAGAGCTGCGGCAACAAGGAGGGGCTGGAAGAATAACCGGACTAGTCGTTTGGTGTCGGTGTCGAGCCCAAATCCGTTCCTTGCGTCCAACCACTGGGCGATGTTGCCCGGAAAAACACCGATAAAGAACAAGGCCACTACCCATCCCACCGGAACGCGGCGCCGTGCCAACAGTAGGAGAGCGACACCAAGGGTGATTTCAACAATTCCCGAGGCAACAACCACAAAGTCGGGGTCTAGCGGCAGAAACTCCGGCACCTGCGCTTGAAATTCTGTCCGGGCCACCGTGAGGTGGCTGATTCCGGCGAATAGAAGCAGCGCCCCCAAAATCATGCGAACCGCTGTGCGTGGTTTAGACGTGGAAGGTTTTGGTTCGATCAGCCGGGCAAGGAACCCTTTGGACTGCGCATTGACCTGAGGCAGAGCGTTCATGGGTGTAACCTTTCGAGGGAATTGTGCCGAAGACTCTAGTCTTTCAAAGAATCCTCCCGCGCAGTACTCTCTCCACACCGCAGCCCAATCCAGGGCCAAAGAATCTACCCAGCTCACGGGCTAAACTGAAGACTGAACATTTCTGCGGCTGCATTAGCCGGCATTCCCTCTAGGAGCCCCTTCGCCCATGACCACTGAGCCATTGCAGCCAGCCCCTACTTTGAGCTGGACGCAGGGGGAGGAAGATCATTCGGCGCGCTGGTTTTCTGCCAGCGGAGCCAACCCTCCCAAAACTGTGCAGGTGGTGGATGACTCCCTCACCGCCGACGACGCTTACCGCCTTGCTGCCCAGGGCACAGCTATGTTGTGGCGGGGCGATTATCACAATGCCCGCCAGCTACTCTCGGCCATTGCCAGACGCCTGCCCGTTTTTTCAAGGCACGACGGCGAAGATGTCGCCAAAGCTTTCTACCGCTACCGACAAGGGCGGACACAGCGCGCACGTATGCTTGGGCTTTTACTTGTCCCGTTGGAGGCTGGCACACATATAACAGCACCTACCGTTGCGCTTCGCCGTGCACCCGACGTAGCCGCTGCATGGCTTGCTGCGGCTGGGCCGGTGGAATCACACACTGTGGCGCCGCTGCAAGATGTGCTTGGGGCCGTGGGTGCTTTTGAATGGCGCCGGAACGGTTTGTTTGTGCAGGAACTAGATGCCCTCATCCACCCCCACTACGGGACATTTGCGCCAATTCGCAGTGAATACTTGGCGCTGGTGGCGCAAGCTGTTCTGCCATCCACCGAGCTGGCCTTTGATATCGGCACAGGAACTGGCGTCTTGGCGGCTATCTTGGCCCAACGAGGAGTCAAACGTGTGGTTGGGACCGACAGTGAACCACGGGCCATCGCCTGCGCGCAGGAGAATCTGGAGAATCTGGGACTCAGCAGCTCTGTTGACTTGCAACTGACAGACATGTTCCCAGAAGGTCGGTCACCGCTGGTTGTGTGTAATCCACCCTGGTTGCCGGGGACGGCTAACACTTTGCTGGATAACGCGGTTTATGATCCTAAATCGCGCATGCTTAGAGCATTCCTGGCCGGATTGACGCGGCACCTTGAGCCCGGGGGAGAGGGATGGCTGATCATCTCCGACCTGGCCGAGCATTTGGGGCTGCGCTCAAGAGAGGACTTGATGACCTGGATTGAAAATGCTGGGCTTGAAGTGATTGACCGTATGGACACGTCTGCCAGGCATCCCCGCTCCATGGACACCAGTGACCCGTTCTATGCTGCACGCAGCAATGAAGTCACATCTCTTTGGAAACTGGGAGCGAAAGCTTAGCGGGCTCTCACAGGCATGCACCGTTGGCCGGGATCTTGGAAACGGCTGCAGATATTTCTGACAAAACCGTATCTGATGGAACAGTGTTATCTTCAAACACTAGCTCTGTGGCCGGTGTGCGTCCGTAAGTGGTGATGGTCCACGTAGTTTCCTTCTCCTTGAGAACCCAGTCCACGCCGTTGACGGCGACACATTTATCAGTGGTAGGGCTGGGAACTTGAACGCCGCATCGCAGGACCACAAGCGAGGGATCTCCCCACGCAGCAGTGGATTGGCTGGTGGTGGTACGACGCTTGGAGCCAGCCAGGGAGTCCGGTAGAGCCACCATCATCGATGCGCAGGCGGGATTATTGGCATCCTCGGCCTCAGTAATTGTCACCGAGGGTGAGCAGGCGGTAAGAGCTAAGAGCGCAACAGCAGCAAAAGGCACAGCGGTCCGCCATGAACGTGAAATCAGAGGCATGATTGAAGCTTATCTGCTTCCGCTGTGAAGGGTTTCGAACCGGGTATGCGCTGTCTTACACATTGGGACTTGTTGTGATTTTCATCTCATGTGCACCTCGCCACGCTAGCTCCAATGCGTTATGTGGGCTCAGCGTTCATTTCCGCATGGCAGGATAACACCCATGAATCTTGAATCCGAGGAAGTACGCCCACGGCATGGTCGAAGCAAGTCACGACGCAACGTCTTGTTTGTGTTCTTGGGTTTATTCGTGGTTGCCGCCGTGGTCAGCACGATCTTCGTTGTGAGTCTTGCTCAGAGCTTTGACAACAAGAGTCAGACGATTGAGACCGCATTCCCTGATGAAGCATCCAGGCCGGTGAAGGCAGTTGATGGGCCGTCGTCGAACGCCATGAACATTTTATTGCTTGGAAGCGATAGTCGCGGTGACTCCGTAGACATGGCCGAAGGCGGTGCGGCCTCGGACCAGCGCTCAGACACCATGATGTGGGTGCATATTCCGGGGGATCGCAAGGAAATTCAGATGATGTCCATCATGCGCGACACGTGGGTGGACATTCCTGGCCATGGAGAAGCTAAAATCAACGCGGCCATGGCGTTTGGTGGGGTCCCTTTGGTAGTGGAAACCCTTGAAGGACTGTTCAACAACCGGCTTGACCATGTGGCCATAGTGGACTTTGAAGGTTTCAAGGCAATCACAGACGCCCTGGGTGGCGTCAACGTGGACGTTCAAGTCCCCTTTACTACAGGCAACGGTAAAAACACTTTCGTCAAAGGCCAGCAGCAGATGAGTGGCGATCAGGCACTTGTCTTTGTGCGGGAGCGCTATGCGTTTACTGATGGCGACTACCAGCGCGTCCGTAACCAACAGGCGTTTTTAAAAGCTGTGATGAATTCTGTCCTTACGCCTTCGACCCTAGCCAACCCGCTAAGAATTAATGACCTCGTGGGTCGCGTTTCTCCCTATATGACGGTTGATAGCGGTCTGGACTCGGCCACTATTGGAAAACTTGCGGTGAGCCTGCGAGATATTCGCAGCTCTAACGTAAAGTCATTCACGCTGCCAAACTTGGGTACCGGGACTAGTGCCGATGGACAATCAATTGTTCTGCCGGACAATGCCGCCATAGCGGCCGTCTCCAAGGCCCTGACAGATGATTCCCTTGCTGCATATTTGGAGAGCGCCGGAATCGGCTAACCGTCTTAAGGCAAGGATCTGGTGGTAGAAAGTGCGATCTTTTAGGTCGGCTCAACAGGGGAAGAAACAGCTCATAGCTGCTTGATTTGATCGCTGTATGGTATTTTAGTTGGATCATCTAGTCCGGGAATCCAACAACCATGCCCTGATGGTGCCGGTTCTTTCCGAAATCAGTTGAGCTAAACAGGGCAAAATAATGTGCCAAATTGCTGATGGGGAAGTGAGACTAGTTTGAGACTACTTGTTGCGCCTCCAGGTCTAGTGCGCATCTGCCTAGTGTTCATGCTCCTCATTTCCGCACTGCTGGAACAGTCATACGCTGCCAGGGCAAACCCGGCAGACGTCTTGACCGACCCGGGTGGTAAACAAACGACAGAGCCGGTTGAGGGCGACACACCTCCGCCAGGGGACCAAACTACTCCACCTATCCCAACAACGCCTCCTGGGACGCTTCCATCGCCGACTACTGAGAACGAACCGCCTCCTTCGGCTGGTCCTGCTCCAGCTGGGTCGGCTCCTCCCGCGACCGCACCCGGGGATGGGGGTCTTTTCGAGCCGCCAGTGGAGGTACAGCCAGTACAGCCCGTAGTTGAACCGGTGGTGCCAGAAATAGAAACGGTTGAGCCGGAACCCACCAGTCCGGAAACTACCGCTGCCGCGACTAGCGCGGCCCCATCTACATCAGCTGCGGCACCTCCAACATCCTCCGCGCAGCCAACGAATAGCATCCCCGCACCTGCTGCAGGTGCGGCCATGGCTTCAGCTACTCCTGCTTCGGAAAACACCAGCTTAGTGAAGCTGATGGTGATTGGTCTCCTAGTTATTATTGGTCTGTGGTATATGCGATTCATGCGAAGCGGTCGTAAACGGGTCGGAAATCCTGCCACGGTGTCCGAGAAATAGTACGCTCATGACCAATAAGACAGACACAACCTCGCGCATGCGCGTCATGCTCCTTGCGCATTCATACTGGCCGGAGAACAGTCCGCCCCAGCGGCGATGGTCTTCATTAGGCCGAGAATTTATTTCTGCAGGCTGGGAAATGGACGTGGTTGTTCCAGTGGCCCATTTTCCGCAAGGGAAAAGAACGCTACACAGCAATCTTGCCGGTAGACCTTTCCGGACTCAGCAGGGGATCCATGGTGAGCGGATTCTACGCATTCCATACCTTCCACACAGCGGTAACTTCCACCTCGCGCGGCTTTTAGACCAGATTTTCTCCGCTGCGATGTCAATCCCCGCTGGGATATTTTGGCGAAAAGCTGACGCCGTGATTGTCACAGTTCCGAGCCTGCCCATTCTTGTGGCTGGGTTCGTGGTTGCCAAGGTCCGGCGTGTACCGCTCATTGTCGAGATGCGGGATGCTTGGCCCGATCTTGCTCGAGATGCCCGGATCGTCAAGGGAAACGTCAAGAGCATGATTGAAAGAGTTGTAGAGTCTATTCAGCTACGAGCCGATTTAGTGATTGCCGTCACTCAAGGTTTCGCTGAAACTCTGCGTGCGCGGGGAGTTGAGAATGTACTTACCGTCAGCAACGGCTTAGACGTAGATCTAGTGCCTGCGTTTGCTGCACCTGAGTTAACGCGAGATGTTTTGGAGGTGCTGTATCTAGGTAATCATGGGCAAAGTCAGCGCCTGGACGCTGTGATCAGGGCCAGCGCGCTGGTTGGTGGTTCAATGCACTTGCATATGGTAGGCCATGGCACGCATAGGCCCCAGTTGATCAAGCTTGCTGCTGAGCTTGGTGCTCCTGTGACCTTTCACGATTCACTCCACGGCCAGGCTGTGCTGGATCGCTACAAATCCGCAGACACCTGCATAGTGTCGTTGAGGGATGATTGGAAGTCCTTTGAGGCAACTGTGCCATCCAAGACCTATGAAGTGATGGCCATAGGCCGCCACGTGACTGCAATTGTCCGGGGAGAAGCTTCACGCATAATTACGGCTGCCAGCGCCGGCGACGTTGTGGCGTGCAATTCAGAAGCTATAGCTTCACTGTGGCGCGAACTGGCTGCGGACCGCAGCCGTTTGAACGCCGGCACAACTGGCCGTTCTTGGGTTCAATCACATGCCAACTACCCTGTTTTGGCAGCAAAATATATGCATGCCATTTCTCTTGTTTCGGGCAATGATGTGTCAAAAGTATGAGGATAAGGAATATTTCCCTAGCGGCTGGCACCGCAATCCGGCATTTATCTGATGACCCCATACTTTTGGTCCTACAGATTTCACGGCTTGTGCCGGACAGCCTGCTGTCGCCCACTGTTCGGCTGGTTGCCAAGGGACTTTCTGGGTCATCCGCTCCGGCCGCTCTTTTGGCCACGCATGTAGCGGGTGATATCCGAGGTTTGGAACGTAAATTGGTCACAGCGCTGGCACACGGTGCTCAGGGGAATAGAGCTCGCTTGGTTGCAGAAATCTGCTTAGCGGCGGGACGCCCGGACTGGGCGGACAAGTTCCTGTCACTAGCTTCTGAGTGCAAACGTTACCCAGCAACTTTGGCGCGTCGTAGATGGTACGACGGTGACATGTCAGGTGCTGTTCAGGCTCTCACCGGACAACGTGGAACCATGAAGCGTCAACGAAGCCGACTTGTGGGGGAAATGCGGTTACTTTCAGGACAGGGACCCGAGTTGGTGCCGGTGGCTATGGTGCCAGTTCCAGGCAGAGTATTGCATTTCCTGACGAACTCGTTGCCCCATACAACCAGTGGCTACGCACAACGGTCTCATTCCATTCTCACGGCTCAACAAGATCTTGGCGCAGAGATATTGGCTGTCACGCGCCTTGGATATCCTGTTCAGGTAGGGAAAATATTTGCCGCTGGCGAAGACGTTGTTAATGGTATTACGTACCGTAGAATGATACCTTCACGGTTGGCGAAGACAGCAGACGAGAGAGTACAACAGGAAGCGGCGGAGCTGCTGCAGATCGCTCTTGAGTTTCGCCCCGAAATATTACATACCACAACACATTTTACGAACGGGCTAGTGGTCGGTGCAGTGGCAGAAGCCCTCGGGATTCCATGGGTCTATGAAGTGCGCGGACAGTTGATAGATACTTGGGCTTCTTCGCGAACCAGCGCCGCAAAGTCTAGTCAGCGTTACAAGGCTTTCCAAAGCTCTGAAACATCGGTGATGCGGAAAGCCAATTCGGTAGCCACCTTGGGCAGGGTCATGAAAGCTGGCATAGTTGCACAGGGAGTTCCTGATTGCAAGATTATTATGGTGCCTAACGCTGTAGGTGGTGACTTCCTTCAAAAGCCAGAAACTCACACCGTAGCCAGAACCAAGCTCGGTCTAGATACTGGATGCGACTACATTGGCACTGTAAGTTCCTTGGTTGATTATGAAGGAATGGATGACCTGATAGAGGCGTTCGCACTACTAGCTCCTGGATTCCCGAATCTCAGGCTATTGATTGTAGGTAGCGGGCCTGTAGCTCCAGCGCTGAAGGAACGTGTGCGGCATCTGAATCTCTCAAATATAGTAATCTTTACGGGCCGAGTACCAAGGGAACAGGCACGGGTCTATCATCAGGCGCTGGATATCTTTGTTGTACCTCGAAAAGATCTTCCTGTCACGCGCGCTGTCACTCCGCTGAAACCAGTCGAGGCTCTGTCGTGTGCCAGGCCCGTGGTGGCAAGTGATCTACCGGCACTGCGAGAGATAGTGGAAGACGGCGTCAACGGTAAACTCTACGGACCGGATAATATTGGCAGCTTGGCGGAAACACTCTCCTGCCTTTTGCTTGATAAAAATGAGATGGACAGGCTTGGACTCAAGGGTCGTGACATGGTACTCGAGACGCGGACTTGGGCATCTAATGCATCGGTGTACGCGAGAAACTATGATGAATTGAAGGATAGATAGTATGGCTGCGCCAAACGATGCAACTAGCGGTCCTCAACCGACCGTAGTAGAAACTTCAGTCAATTTACGCCGTTTGAAACGCGTGGGCGCTAGGCCTTCTTTTTTAGACTATATTGTTTCAATTTGGGATTATCGCCATTTTATCTATTATGACGCTAAAGCAAAAGTAAGCACTAATAATGAGAAAGACAAGCTCGGCAGTGCTTGGTTAATTATAAGCCCGGTACTCAATGGTCTTATGTTCTTTTTTGTTATGGGTATATTGTTGAAGTCAGGACGAGGAATTGAAAATTTTGTTTCTTATTTGATTATTGGTGTTTTTTTCTTTCAATTTTCTATTAGATCCATTAATGCAAGCAGCCGGGCGATATTTTCCAATAAAAATGTCATTCATGCCTTCAAATTTCCTCGAGCAACGCTTGTAATAGCCGCCAATTTGAGAGAACTATTTCTCAATGTACCGGTTATATTGACTCTTCTGGTCCTTATCATACTGTTACCGCCGGACGAGCGTGTTACGCTCAAATGGTTATTGATAGTACCAATTATCTCACTGCAGTTCATATTTAATCTTGGTTTTGGACTAATTGTGGCCCGCATGTCATCTAGATTTAATGATGTGAATCAAATTTTGACTTATGGCATGCGAGCTTGGATGTATTTATCTTGCATGTTCTTTTCAATCGATCGTTTCTCGGATATGCCAATAGTGATGAAAGTTATGGAACATAACCCACTTTATCAAGTTCTATTCATGGCTCGAGGAGCGTTGATATACGACACTATTCCCTCTTGGAATTCATGGACTGTTTTGGCTCTTTGGTCTTTTGCAATGCTAGCGTTTGGGACCGTGTATTTTTGGAAAGCTGAAGAAAGCTATGGACGTGAGTACTGACATTAAATTTCTTGAATATTCACCTGCGGTGGTTATTGATCAAATAAGTATGGTCTATAAAACAACATCTAGGAAGCTAGATCTTGTGAAGACGTCAGAGACCAAGAATTCGAGGACTGGTCGCTTGCGACGGCCCACGGCGACAGTAGAAGTGGCCGCACTGAAGAATCTCTCTCTCGTTGTCGAGCACGGTGAGTCTCTGGGGATAATCGGCAGAAATGGTTCAGGTAAGAGTACCCTTTTGAAGATCATTTGTGGCCAGATTCCCCCCACGTCAGGAGTTGTCTATGCTTCGGCTACCCCAATAATGCTCGGTGTCAATGCGGCACTGCTGCCGGCTCTCTCTGGCGACCAGAATATTATTTTGGGCTGCTTGGCCATGGGAATGTCACATGCGGAGATAGATGAAAAATATGAGTCGATCGTGGAACTCTCCGGGCTGGAAGAAGCCCTCCATATGCCTATGAAGTCCTATTCATCTGGAATGTCCTCACGGCTTAGGTTTGCGATCGCGGCGAGCATCGATCCTGAGATTTTGATTATTGATGAGGCATTGAATACCGGGGATGCACAGTTCAAAGACCGAACGTTAAAGCGCATGCATGAACTCTTGGACCGAGCGGGCACTGTCTTTTTAGTGAGCCATAGTCTCTCCACGGTAATGGAACTGTGCAGTCGTGTGGTCTGGCTGGATGATGGTGAGCTCTTATTTGATGGCAATCCGGCTGACGCGGCGAAATTTTACCGCCAATTTACCCAAAAACTCTCTGCCGGTGACCGAATAGGAGCGCTGAAATTGCGCAGACGGCTCCTGCATGATTTAGAAGTCGCGGGCGTTGTGGATCGTAATGCCAAACGTCGGAACGGGGCCTTGGAGTGATTAATATTTCGGCGATTCGTAAGATGATGTGGCACCTGCGTGCGGGTGGTTTCGGCCAGCTCCGAGAGTGGCGTGGACGTGAGCTCTTAGAGAAGGGCATCCGTAATCTTGATAATGTCAGGGGAGCAGAAGGAATCTGGAGTGGTCGACGTTCCAAGCGCAGGCTGCAGTTCAAACCTAGTCACATGGTTCCGGACGGGGCCGGGCGGGCTAACATACGTGTTGGAGTGATCTTGGATGACTTTTCAGCGGCAGCTTTTGATTATGAATGGGATTGCCTAGCATTATCTCCTCACACTTGGAGACAGCAACTGGAACAAGGTGACATTGATTTTGTCTTTGTTGAGTCTACCTGGGCGGGGCCTAGTAAATTATGGGCAGGAAAAATAGGTGGCGTAAATGCGGATCTGAGAATTCTGAAAGAAATAATTTCCTGGTGCAGAAATGAAAATATTCCGACGGTCTTCTGGAACAAGGAAGATCCCGCGCATTATTCGGGATTCATAGAAGCAGCCAGTTTGTTTGACCAGGTTTTTACAACTGATTCAAATAAATTGCCCGAGTACCGTGAGGATCTTGGTCATTCACGAGTAGATGTTCTGCCATTCGCGGCTCAACCGGCACTGCACAACCCCATTCGGCCCCGGTATGGTTGGCGAAACCGCGATGTGGCCTTCGCTGGGATGTACTTTACTGAAAAGTATCCGGAGAGGCGCGAACAGTTGGACATGCTGTTGGGGGCAGCAGCGGATGTCTCAGATAATATGCCGAACGGACTCGAGATTTTCTCACGACAATTGGGTGGACTGGCAAAGTATCAATTTCCTGACCCGTACTCGGAGCGCGTCGTAGGTTCGCTGGACTATGCACAGATGCTTACGGCATATAAGGCCTATAATACATTTCTGAATATAAATACCGTTACTGATTCGCCTTCCATGTGTTCCCGCAGGATATTTGAAACCGTGGCGGCTGGTGCTAACATTGTGACGACGTCGAGTCCTGCAATTGCGTCGTTTTTTGGTCCTGAAGAAATTTTTGCCGTTGATTCTAGATCAGAAGCAGCTGATGTTATTATGGCCCTGCATCGCAACCCAGCTTTGGGGGAGAGGCGGTTACACAAGGCTCAACGTAAAATCTGGAACCACCACACGTACCGTCATCGTAGCGAACAGGTGCTTCAGTCCGTCCTTCCTGAACTGGCCCTCGGATTGAAGAGGCCAAGCGTTTCTGCCCTGGTCTCCACTATCAGGCCACATCAAATCGATCACATCTTTGGTACTTTGGCTAGCCAGGTTAATGTAGATGTTGAGCTGGTCCTGCTTACGCATGGATTCATCATTTCACCGGCTGAAATATTCTTGTTGAAAGAAAAACATAGTTTCTTCAATGTGACAGTACTGACTGCTCCACGCCACCAATCATTGGGTGAGTGTCTCAATGACTGCGTTAACGCTGCCGGTGGCGAAGTCCTCACAAAAATGGATGATGATGACTATTACGCTGCCCAGTACCTGAGTGATCAACTTCATGCATTAGCCTATTCTGGTGCAGATGTTGTGGGTAAACAGGCCCACTACATGCATTTGGTAGCTCATAAAGCGACACTACTGCGGTTTCCGGAACGCGAACATAGATGGACACGGTCTGTCATGGGCCCAACAATAATGGCTCGTTCCGAAGTATTCAAAGAGAACCACTTCCCGGACATAGGCATCGGCGAAGATACTATGTTCCTTCAGTCGGTACTTTTCGATGGAGGGACTATATATTCTTCCGACAGGTTCAACTACTGTCAGCAGCGATCGGGTGAGGGCCACACGTGGTCCGTCACTGACATGAATTTGATCGCAGGTAGTGAACTGCGCTTTTTTGGGCCATATAAAATCGAAGTATCTATATAGGGGAAGAATGTTAAGTTCAATTAGTAAAGTTGCAGTCATTGGTTTGGGCTACATAGGACTGCCAACCGCGGCTATTTTGGCCAGCCATGGGGTCCAAGTTGTTGGAGTCGACGTCAACCCGAGAAATGTGGACGCTGTCAACCGAGGCGAGGTTCCGTTCGTCGAACCTGATTTAGGTGGCTTCGTCGCCGGGGCGGTCAGCAATGGAAAACTCTCGGCGTCATTGCTGACGCCTCAGGCGGAAGTATACATTGTAGCGGTGCCCACGCCCTTCCTTTCGGACAAGACTATGGATGGAAAGTACATTCGGGCTGCAGCCGAAGGTATAGCTCCAAAGCTGGTCGGTGGTGAACTGGTTATTTTGGAGTCAACATCCCCCCCGGGCACCACAAAGATGCTGGGGGAGTACTTAATCGAGCTACGGCCCGATCTGAGTCTGAACCCAGACGACGGCAAGGCAGTTGTCCATGTGGCTCACTGCCCTGAGAGAGTGCTGCCAGGGCGGATCATGGTTGAGATGGTTACCAATGACAGGATTATTGGTGGACTCACTGCTGAGGCTGCTTCGCGGGCCAGGGATCTTTATGCTGCCTTTTGTCAGGGTGAATTACTGACGACTGATGCAGCTACAGCGGAAATGGCTAAATTGGTCGAAAATTCTTTTCGTGATGTGAATATCGCTTTCGCCAATGAGCTGTCTGTTATTTCCGATAAATTGGGAATAGACGTTTGGGAACTAATACGTTTGGCTAATCACCATCCTCGGGTCAATATCCTTCAGCCGGGGCCTGGTGTTGGCGGGCACTGCATCGCAGTAGACCCATGGTTTATAGTGTCAGCAGCGCCTGAGGAAGCTAATCTGATTCGGCAGGCCCGGAACACTAATGACTCTAAACCAGCCTGGGTTGTTGAACAGGCTGTTCAGTTGGCTGGGGACCTTTCTGATGCAAAAATAGCTGTGCTGGGACTTGCATTTAAAGCCAATATTGATGATCTGCGTGAGTCACCAGCCGTATTGATAACCCAGGAACTGAGTCGGAAACTGGATTCCGCGACTCTGCTGGTCGTGGAGCCGCATGTTAAGCAGCTGCCTAAGTCACTGATGCAGTTGGAGAACGTCTTCCTCACACCTTTGGAATCAGCACTTGCACAAGCTGACGTTATCGTCGTGCTGGTCGACCATGAGGTATTCAAGGCCGTTGATAAGTCTGCACATGCAAAAGTTCCGGTAGTTGATACTCGTGGTATCTGGAAGTCGTAGTTTAATCGTCTAATACTGCTCTAGGGATGGAACGAATGAAGCACGACGACGAAGAAGCACGGATATCAGCCCTTCAGTTGGCTAAGCGTAAGAAACATGGCAAGGACCTGGATTCACTGATTCTCAAGTATGAGGGGGCTTTGGCGCAGCTTAAAGTCAGGGAAAATGAAGCGAAAGCCCTAAAACGTGATCTGACGGCCATGAGACGCAATCACGACCAATACCGCCTTATTTCTGAGTCGGCGACCGCGGAAATTGTCAGGCTTAAGTCTTCTTTAGCAGCACTTCGTAATTCTAAAAGCATCCGTATGGGGCGGGCTATCAGCCGTCCTATACGGATCCTGAGACAGGCGCCCCGATCAGTGTCTAGCGCGCTAAAACAAAATGTTCAATGGAAAGCTCAACCCGGAGATGCTCAACTAGTGTTGAGTGGGAGAAGTGATAACGCTTCAGATAGCAATGGAGCACTTATACGTGCTGCACCATCAAGCGCGGCTACAGAGCCCGATGCCCAGTCCGTCGAAGTCAGCTACCTTGCGTTGATAAGGACATTTCAGCTCGCTCCGTCCAAGGGTAACGCAATACGGGTGATCTACTTTGACTATTTCACTTGTGGATCTTTGAAACGTCCAGCGGCATTCATAGATACTCATGCGGAGCTGCTCACTGGAGTGTCTACTCAGGAGCAAAAGGTACTTGATAATATCAAGGGTCAGGCTTCACTTCTCGAGAAACCGCCAAGCCTGCCACCGCGTCAGTCCAACATTGGATACCTCGCCGAACGCGGAAGAATAATGTACTGCGCCCACAGCACTGGCAAGTACAACAGTAATGGTTATTCCACCCGAACTTCCGGTCTGACCCAAGGACTACAATCCTCGGGTGAAGAAGTTGTCGTCGTGGCGCGCCCTGGCTATCCATGGGATTCTAAAGTAGATATCCCTGTTCCGTTAGCCCGAAGGTGCGAAGAACAGATTGGCGGTGTAACCCATGTATTTAACCCCGGTCCCAGCTGGACCGCAGATCGTATCGACCAGTATCTGGCAGAGTCCACAGACGTTTTCGTTCGCGAAGCTCAAAGAAATCGTGTCTCGCTTGTCCATGCCGCGTCCAATTACGTTACGTCGCTGCCTGCACTTATCGCTGCACGCCGAATGGGTGTCCCGTTCGTATACGAAGTTCGGGGGCTATGGGAAATTACCGAGCTATCGCATAGGACTTGGTGGGGTGAATCGGATCGATACAAACTGGCTTCAGCCATGGAGACCTTGGTGGCGTCCAATGCTGATGTGGTCTTGGCTATCACACGTGAAGTTCGTGCAGAACTTGTAACTCGGGGTGTAACTGAAGCCAGGATTTCGCTGTTACAGAACGCTGTTGACACGGATATCTTTGCGCCAATGCCGCCAGACTCCAACCTACGCGACAAACATAGCATTGATAGTGAAGCAATTATTTTGGGGTACGCGGGTAGCTTGGTGGCGTATGAAGGTGTCGCAGATATCGTTGCATCGATTGGCGTTCTTCGCGGAAATGGAATAAATGCTGTTCTCATGATCGTTGGTGACGGACCTGAGCTAATGAACTTGAAAGAGCAGACAAAGCAGCTAGGTATAACGGAAAGTGTCTTCTTTACTGGACGAGTAGCGAGTTCTGAAGTTCCTGCTTATATAAGCTTATTTGACATTATGCCTTGCCCACGGAGGAGGCTACCGGTAACTGAAATGGTCTCCCCTTTGAAGCCATTGGAGGCGATGGCCTGCGGTAAGGTTATGATCCTCGGTGATCTCTCACCTATGCGAGAACTGGCGGGAAGGGCCAACGAAAGGGCGCTGCTAACCACTCCTGGAGATGTCAACTCTTTGGTAACGGCCATAACTACCCTGATTGACGATCCGTCACTGTTGCAGTCAGTCGGACGACGTGCCCGGCTCTGGACGTTACGCGAGCGAACTTGGCGTCAAGCTGGAACCATTGCCGCTCGTGCGCATCGTGAGGCGAGGCTGCAATATAGTTCCTTAGAGCCAGGAGTGGCGCTAGAACAGCTCAAGATAGCGATCATTTCCGACCAATTCACCCTAGAGGGCCTCAGACCTGAAGCTGACCTCATAGTTCTACGGCCAGATACTTGGCATGCCCAATTATCAGGCCAGCCAATTGATGCTCTGTTTGTCGAATCGGCATGGGATGGAATCGACGGACTATGGAAACAAAAAGTCGGCTTCTACAGCGATGAAAAGTTTGATGAACTCAAGAGTATTATTAAATGGGCTAATGAAATGCAAGTTCCAACTATTTTTTGGAATAAGGAAGATCCGGTACATTTCAACCGTTTTCGTAAAACATCAAAGTACTTCGATCACGTTTTCACCACAGATGCTTCATGCATTAGCGCCTATATGGATAATGCTGGTGAGAGCCAGAAAACTGTTTCTTCACTGCCGTTCTATGCCCAGCCAAAATTCCACAATATTCTGCCGAGTAAGAGAGCATACGACCACACTGTCAACTATGCCGGCTCCTACTATGGGGATCGTTTTGCCGCTCGCTCAGTAGAACTCTCAAAGCTATTGAGTGCCGCAAGCAGCCAAGGCCTATCCATTTATGATAGGCAACATTTAAACCCTGATAGCCCATACCATTTCCCCGACCACCTATCGGGCTATGTTCGGGGCGGCCTTGACTACGCGGACATGGTGGAGGCTTACAAGGCCCACCCTGTGCACATCAACGTCAACTCGGTAGCCGATTCACCCACCATGTTCTCCAGACGAGTCATGGAGATCGCTGCATCAGGTGGTGCCGTCATCAGCGGGCAAGGCTGCGGGGTAGAAGATGTTTTTGCCGGTATAGTTCCTGTAATACGAACCAAGGGAGATGCCGAACTCCTCATACAACAATGGATGCAAGACGAAGAGTCAAGGCTGCGAGATACCTGGCTAACTTACCGGCTTGTTCATAGATCGCACACAGCGGCCCACAGGCTGGCCTGCGCACTCCGAACCGCGGGTCTGAAAGTGTTGGCACCAGAGCCAGCTAAATATGGTGTGTATGTCACGGAACTGAATTCGGAGGTAATAGCGTCACTGGAGATGCAGACAGTGCTGCCAACAGAGATCTTC
This sequence comes from Arthrobacter sp. TMP15, assembly GCF_039529835.1. NCBI lineage: Bacteria > Bacillati > Actinomycetota > Actinomycetes > Micrococcales > Micrococcaceae > Arthrobacter > Arthrobacter sp. TMP15. Next base: position 2,376,946 of record NZ_CP154262.1, on the reverse strand, counting down.
TTTGTCGGTGAGGCATCTTCCATCCCACAAGGATGGCTGGCTACAAGGGTCGAGTCCAATGCCGAAGCATTAACGAGAGCACGGATACAAGGATTGAAGTGGGTGGCTGCGATGGGCACCGAACCGATAGATAGGACCTACTTTGAAGACCTCCTTTCAGCGGTTAGATTCGGCACATGGCGAGTCATCAGTGCGTCGTCGAAAGACTTGAATTTGCCAGGCTTGGGAATGGCTCAACTTGCAGAGGCCGAAGATGGCTCTACGGCGCTGATGGCCACCGACGCTGATGCCGAGGGGTCGCTGGTTCTTAGGCGTCCTAGCAACGCTATCCCGCTTGCCGAAGCTGGCGCAATCGGAGGTACAACAGCTCGTAAAATGCATATTCTTATTGCCGGACATGACCTCAAGTTCGCTGGCGGCATAATACGTCGGCTTCAGGGACTCGGACACAAGGTAAGTATCGATCAGTGGACAGGCCACAGTGGTCACAACGAGACCCTTAGTCTGGAGCTCTTAAAAGATGCAGACGTCGTCTTCTGCGAGTGGACGCTCGGCAATGCGGTATGGTATGCGGATAATAAAAATCCGAATCAACGACTCGTAACGCGTTTGCATCTGCAAGAGCTGTCAACGAAATATTTGGATAAAATTAATTACACTAACGTAGAGTCCGTGATCTTTGTTGGCCAACATATCGCCGATGTGGCCATTAGAGATCATGGAATCCCTGGGTCAATAGCCACTGTTATACCGAACTACGTGGATATAAATTCCCTTGCAATGGATAAAATTGGAGATGTACGTTTCAACCTCGGTCTCGTCGGAATAATACCCGAGAGGAAAAGGCTCGACATTGCCCTTGACGTCCTCACAGATCTGCGTGCTAAAGATGATCGCTTCAAGCTATATATAAAAGGAAAACTCCCTGAGGATTATCCCTGGATGTCCGACCGACCAGAGGAAATGAAGTTCTATGACGAACAGTTTGCTCGTATTCAAAAAGACCCTTTACTAAAAGGTGCGGTCCATTTCGATGGGCATGGCAATGATATGTCAGAATGGTACCGGAAAATCGGTATAGCTCTATCCGTTAGTAATTTCGAATCATTTCATTTGACTCTCGCTGACGGTGCCGCCTCAGGGGCTGTACCAATGAGTCTTGCATGGTCAGGTGCCGACCAAATATATCCGGAGAATTGGCTATCTGCAGATAGCACAGATCTGGCACAGTCCATTCGCGCTGTGACATCAAGTCCCGACAACTGGACGAGTGTTTCGGAACTATCAAAGGCTTATGCCATGGCCAGCTTTGATCAAGCCATAGTTCTAGAGAAAATCGTAGAAACGATTGTCGGAACTAGCTAATATTACATCCTTTCTTGGCTGATTAGTAAACTATCTACGAAAGCTTAACTGACCCACAATGCACGAACATTCAGATAATCAGATCCCCTTAGATGCGCTTCGAGGCTATGTTCTGCGTCGACTTCCATCCGGAGAGAGCAGTCTTTCACGAGGACGAGTAACCGCTTACAGGATGAGTGCGTCCTTCGAACGTCCAGGCCATCCGGAAATTCCTTATAACGATGGGGAAATGTGGACGGACGAATCTGACCGTGCTCGGTCACGTTTCATGCACGGGTTCATATTTTTTAGTGATTGGTCCGAATCAATCCGCACTGATACGTCCGGCGGCTTGGCAGGCGCAGCTGCGGATATTATTCTTGAATGGTATTCACGCTATCCATCGCGACCTGCGGTGAATACTATGGCTTACCATGACGAGACAACTGCCCAGAGATTGATAAATCTTCTAAATGTGAGAGAAGCCGCACTTCCCTACTTGACGGATAAAAAGATTCTGCTCCTGCAAGGTATTATCGATGATACTGCAACTCTACTTGAGAGCGAAGATTTTCATTCGACGGGAAATAATCATGGAATGTTTCAAGATCTCGCTCTCATCAACTATTCCATACTCGGAACATGGCGCGATAACAGATGTAGAAACTCTCTGTTTAACTTGGGCGAAAGCCGAATAAAGGCATACTTCCTGGATTGTTTTACATCGGAAGGTGTTCATCGTGAAAATACTCCTACGTATCACCTTATGATTTGCCATCAACTAAAATCGCATCGAGATCTTCTTGAACTTATTTCCCATCCAGACGTCGAAATACTAACGTCGACACTCAACAGGGCCTCAATATTTGCGACGCATAGTGTTATGCCATCGGGAAAATTTCCGCCCGTCAGCGATACTACCCAAAAGAGTTTAGCCTGGTACGCCCAGAATTTATTTGATGATCCAGAGTTCGAATATGCCGCAACACGTGGACGTCGCGGCAGTGTCCCGTCGGACAGAGTGTTAGTTCTCCCTTCATCAGGTTATGCCATATATAGGTCTTCGTGGACGGAGAAGGGAGCTACCTTTGCGTACTTCCATGCTGCATACAACGCGGATTATCATAAGCACTCTGACGACTTGTCGTTCCTCTTGACAAGCCAAGGGGTGGACTTGCTGACCGAGGCCGGGCCTCACGGCTATAACTATAAGGATCCTCATACACTATTTGCTTACGGGCAATATGCCCACAATAATGTGGTGGTTAATGGCAAAAGTGTGCGTCGTACTGACACTCATGCAGATACGGTGCATTTGTTTGACAATGGCAGTGGAAAAGAAAGGCTATCAGTGACAGGAGTCACTGGCCGTCTACATGGTACCCGGCATAGTAGAAGTGTGAATATTTTTGAGGCTGAAGGTGAAACCCAGATTGATCTATTGGACGTTATAGAGTCCGAATTTGGCCAAAAATACGAACTTATTTGGAATCTGGGTCCTGACGTCGTTCCGGTAGTACATGGTCAAGGATTTGAACTGTTTCACGAAGGCGTGAAAATTATGGATGCGCTGATGGCTTCAGACATTCCTCTAAAAATTAGTTTGCACTGTGGGCAAACAAAACCTACTTATATCGGATGGCGATGCCCAACCTTTGGGGTTGCGGAACCGAATAATGCAATAGTTCTGTCCTTCGGAGGTAAAAGCGCTGAGATTCTAACAAAGTTTCGCCTTAAGTCGTTCAATTATACTAATCGAGGGCTTCTGGAAGTTGAACCTATTTGGGAGAAGTTTCAGGATAAGTGCAGTCTGAACTATTCGATGTCGCCTGCGACGACTTCAGAAGGGTCCCGATTGCTGGTTGTCGTATTCTCAGCTATAAGCGGTTTGGGTGACTTTACGTATAACTACCGTTCTTCGCTAAATTCTTGTCCTGCAAATATACTATATATTCTTGATGACTTTGGAGATCAGGGTGCATACTACTATTCTGACCACGGTGACAAATATATTTATGATGCTACACAGAATCTTATTGAGACAAAATTGGATGAGTTGGGTCTGACCGTTGATAATCTAGTCACTGTAGGATCATCTAAGGGCGGAACCGCGGCTTTGATTCACGGAATCACAGCAGGTGCCGCTAATGTTTTCGTTGGAGCGCCACAGATACTTATAGGAAGTTTCTTGGAAAAACCGCACCCAAATATTTTAGAATTTATGACTGGTGGAACTAGCTCCAAAGATATTGCTTTATTGGATTGTTTGGTATTTGATGTGGCCAACAAGGCCGAGAGGTTTCCAAATATCCATATCCTAGTTGGCGAACGCGATCACCACTACAAGAATCACGTTCTGCCTTTTGTGCGGCATATGGCAGCCAAAAGCCAGAGTGTAGATCTTGACGTGCGCCCCGGACTGCCCCATGCTGAAATTGGTCCTGTGTTCGGACGGGAACTTCAAAAATTTCTTTCAACTCATTTGCTAGAGAAAGCTTCCGATGAGAACTCGGAGGAAACTGGCAAGGTATCTTCGGCGCAAATCAGTTCGTCTGGCAGCAACTCGTCCATTAGCCTTACAGTAAATAGTTTCGGGGGGGAAGAGGTTTCCTTTAAGCTGTATCTCGAAAGTGAAGTGGTCAATACGGTGCCCTATGGCGTCTTTCGCAGATACTCTTGGAGTAATTTACCGGCGGGTAGATATAGAGTACGTGTTTTTTTGAGAAAAACCCATGATCGCTCTTCGAGGGATGCATTTACCACTCGCTGGGTTTTATTGAAATGATGCCGGCTACTTGAGTGTGTGTCAAGGGCCCGACGAGACTCATCTAAAGTGCTCGCGAAATGGGGTGCGTGCCTCATTTGAGAAGTGCTCGCGAAATCTCTGGTGCATGCTTGGGTGCTTTGGTGGCTCTCCGTGGTTCGTGGGGATTCGGATTCCCGGGCTGAGTGTCATGCCGTTGTTCGGGCGGCACTTCTCAAGAGAATAACTGATGTGTAGTTGTTGGGGTTGCGGTAGCCACGTGCCGTTCGTTTGATGTGTTTGATAGAGGTGTTGTTCGCTTCGATTTTTCCGGTAGTGGCGCCGGTGACGATGAGGACCTCGATCTCTTTCCACCACCGGCAAATGGTCCGCCAAACCCTGGTCGTCTCCGGTTGCTTCGATGCTTGCACCAACTCTTCGAGGCGGTCTTTGGCCAGCTCGGCATCTTCTAAGGAAGCAGTTCGCAACAAGACCCGCACTTGTTCTTTGACTTCCCACGCTGCTTTGAGTTTCCCGGTCGGATCGTCCGTGGTGAAGACTGTCTCCAACCGGGCCCGGGCATTCTCTGAAAGGGTGTCACCAGCTCGTAGAAGCAGCCTTCGGTGTGCCCAGGCCCAGGACTCCGGACACGGTCTGGTGACGGGTTTGGGGGCTCTTGGTGGTTCGTGGGGATTCGGATTCCCGGGCTGAGTGTCATGCCATCGTCCGGGCGGCACTTCTCAAGAGAATAACTGATCTGTAGTTGTTTCGGTTGCGGTGGCCGCGGGCGGTGCGTTTGATGTGCTTGATGGAGGTGTTGTTCGCTTCGACTTTTCCGGTAGTGGCGCCGGTGACGATGAGGACCTCGATCTCTTTCCACCACCGGCAAATGGTCCGCCAAAGCGGGTAGCACCCTCGGCCCGGGCTTCTCCGGCCAACGCCCGCAGCACAGCATCGACCAGGATCGTTTCGAGGCCATAGAAGCCATCCGGCAATGAACCGTAAGTGGCTTTGGCGCTGCTGAGCAGGCCGGTAGTTTCCAGTGCCGGGAAGGCCAGGAACAGTCCGGCATGGCGAACATGGGCGGCCGGGGCGAACACCGGTGCCGCGCATTCGGCGAACACCGGTGCCGCGCATTCAAAGAGCCCGGCCCGTGCTGGTGCCCGCTCCCCGTTGCGGGCCACCGGGGCCTGCAACACAGGCTGTTGCGCTGCTTCAAGGGGCACTACAGAATCGTGGGTAAATTCAGTTGCCGGTGTTTCCGTCAGGGTGGCCATGTCGCGACGGACCGTATCGGTGGAAACCCCGGTAGCTTCGGCGGTCGCCCGCAAGCTCGCACCGCCGGCACGAACAGCACGAATCTGCGCTGCCTTGGCTTCCGTGAGCAGGGAGGGGCGTTTGGGTCCCTTCTTCACCGGCGCCAGCCCCTTCAGGCCAGTACCTTCAAGGGACTTGCGCCAGCGCCGCAACGACTCCGTGTTGACGCCGAAAGCTGCGGCGACCTCGTTGACCTAGGCGGCACCGGTATCGACTAGTTGGGAGGCCGCCAGCCGGCGCAGACCGTCTTGGCCCGCACCCCACACATAAGCCAACTGCCCGTTAATGAAGACCTTGCCACCAGTGGCGTTTTCCAGCAGGGCCGCACGCTCGCCCATGAGCACAGCGCCGAGGTCCGGCAGCACGGGAAGGGCGGTTTGGGTAGTCATTGAAACCATTGTTTCACCCACCCACGCAGGAAATCATCACGCCCTTATTATCTCACAGTGAGTATGGAATTATCAGCCCGAGCCAAAGTAAGAACCTCGGTAATTCAACAAACTACGAAAGTCGCATCCTCACCATGTCCGGAGTCCGGAGTCCTGGGTCCTGGATGCTTTCCATGTGGTGAAACTTGCCTCCGCGATGGTTGATGACGTTCGCCGCCGGGTTCAGCAAGACACACTCGGCCACCGTGGCCGCAAAGTCGATCCGCTGTTTGAAATTCGCCGTCCCCTGCAGATCGGGGCTGGGCATCTCAGTGAGAAGCAGGTAGCCCGGCTGAACGCGAAGCTTGAAGCCGGGGACCCGAACCACTAGGTCACGCTCGCTTGGCAGTGCTACCAGCAAGTCCGGGCCGTCTACCACGCAGCCCCGGAACGCGGGCGCGAACTCGTGGCCAAAGCTCTGGCGTCTTTCCCGTCGTGCTCGATTCCGGAAGTTGCTCGGCTCGGACAGACTTTGAAGTCCTGGCGGCAAGAAATACTCGCCTACTTCAAAACTCAGGGCGCTTCCAATGGCCCAACGGAGGCCGTGCAATGCCGATGTCGGCATTGGATTGCATCAGTAGCACCGTTTGAGGTCCCTGGGCGGTCGAAGTACGCGAGGATATCGATTGCCCTACGTTTGAGTGTTCCGCCCATCTTTTTCAGTTCTTTCAGTGCGGCAGGAACCCCGGTACTGAGGGAGTCAATGAGGGCTTGCATCAGCTTCTTACCGTGGGCCCGGTCTTTCTCCCGGTAAGCGGCGATCATGCGCTGATAGACGCCCCACGTCGCTTCGACCATGATGTGTTTATCCTCAGCGAACAGGTCAGTGATTCGCTTTTGTTGTTTCTCGGTCAGTAGCCCGTCACCGGTATGCAGCGTCAGCCGGGCTTTGTAGAGCGGATCTCCGGCCCGTCCCCGGTGCCCGCACGTGGTTCGCTGTACACGGCGCCGGCAGTCATCGAGCGCATCGCTGGCAAGCCGGACGACATGGAACAGATCCATCACCGCAACAGCGGCGGGGGAGTTCCTCGGCTGCGGCACTTTTGAACCCGGAGAATCCGTCCATGGCCACGACTTCCACCTCGTCCCGCCATGCTTGGGAGCGTTGTTTCAGCCAGGTAGCGAAGACCTGTTTGGAGCGGCCCTCCACCATGTCCAGCAGCCTGGACGGGCCGATCTTATCCCTTACCGAGGTGAGGTCGATGATCACGGTGACGTATTTGTCTCCATGTCGGGAGTCGCGCCAGACGTGCTCATCAACACCGAAGATCTTTACCCCGTCGAAGCGTATGGGGTCATTGATCAGCACCCGCCACCCTTCGACCAAAACAGCTTTGTTTGCGGTATTCCAAGACACTCCCAGCCCCTCTGCGACGCGGGCAACGGTGAGGTGCTGACAGACGGTGCCTTCCAACGCCCACACCAGGCGACGGCGGGAAAGCTTCGATCTGGGTTCAGCCGCCTGGGAAGTGTCTTGCCGCCAGACATGACCACACCCGGCACACCGATAACGGCGGACCCGAACCAACAAAGTCGTAGGCCGCCAGCCGAAAGGTTCATGGCCGAGTTCCCGCGTCAATGTGTCCCGCAAGATACCTTCGGAGCCACACTTTCGGCACCATTGATCCGTGGCCACCACACGACAGGCAATCACGGCACGATCGGCAGCAAGGAATTGCCCGGTCGCCTCCAAGCCAAGCCCGTCAGCGCGGCAGAAAGTAGTCAGGTCAGGGCATTGGAAGGTAGCGTTGAATACGAGGGCCTTGCTGTAGACAATCTGATTCTCTACCAAGGCCCTCACCTACGCCCAAACGAGATCCCCGCCCCAGAAATCACGCGCGCCAGACCTGACTACACTCTGGATTCGGAAGAGCCCGTAAATCGCAGAAGCGTACGTCGCACCGACGACCGGGCTGACACCTTTAAAATGCGTGTCGGTAAGGAGAGTGACAACCTGCTCTCGGTTGTTGGAACCAAGGAGAAGCTCCACAAAACGAAACTTCGTAGGACTGTCAACATCAACGACGTAGACGGTGAATCAGTGATTGATGTGTCCGACGTCATCGAAGCAGAGATTGCAAGCCATTTCGGCATAGACTGGAATCTTGGGACTGACGTTGTGCCGACTGTTATCGTTCTCTCCTTCGACCGTGTTCGGGCAAATGTTGCAACCAAATTTCTCTCGAGATCTTTCAGCTACGCAGATCGCACTCTACCTAGAACGGATCCTTCGGCCAGCATTTCTTATTTAAATGAAGAATCAGCCATATCGATCAAGTTAAGTATCACTGGATCATATGACGTCTCACTGAGACTATATAGAGGTATTAAAATAATAGACCGCATCCCTGATTCTAAATATGCAGAATATCATTGGAAACTTTTGGGGGCAGGTCGTTACCGCGTCCGTGTCCTTTTACGGAAGATGGATGACCGTGCGTGCCGGCGCGCACTTACGACGCGATGGGTATGGGTAGGCGGACTGCAATGATAAACAGGTCTTGTAAATCTGTCTTTATTTACAAGTGTTCCAATCAGTCATGATGAGGATTTACTTACCGACGAAAGTCTGGCATAGGAAAATTGCGAATTATCAGAAACCGCTTGAGAATAACTATAGTAAGTCTGCGATAGGTAAATTTGTTTCTTTCAAACATTGCATATAGGGGAAGAATTACGACAACTACAGAGGGTAATGTTTTGAAAGTATTCGACAAGAGAAGCTAGCCGTCCAGTGTTGGTTTATCGAAGTCCTCGACTGCCGAGCATCATGTGTATCCTGTGTGTCTCAACTGAAATGGATAGAATTACTTGACGACGCTAATTGCATTCACATAACACATAAAACATAATAGATATTGCATATTTGCATTATCCGAAGGAAAGGTTACCAATTAATGAACACTCAGGTTGGTAGGTCCTCTACCCCATTGCCCCCGAACCTTACGAAAATGAATTTCACAGAATTGACTGGAGTTAGGCCAGTGACAACGGCGATAGCATACCCGAATGATATTGTTGGCATTATTGCTAGCGAGGTTTTATCTGCTGAAATAGCACGGTACTACCTTACAGTTCCGTTGTATCCGGACACGTTGGTTAGTACTATTGATAAATTTCGCCCGACTTTCATCGTTGTCGAACGTGCGGCACTCTATGATGGCAGCTGGTTTGGAGTCGAATCCGAATCCGGAGGACTTCTTATCGAAGAAATTCTTCGAATCGAGAAGTGGTCCACAAAGCATGGGCGAACATTTATCTATATCGATAATGACTGGCCAGATCAGAACTACTCGCATGAGATAAGAAATTCAGCACATGTACGGTTTCCGTCACAGGAGTTCTGGCTTGCGATGCCTGAACAGCCGCGCCGAAGAAAAATCTTTCACGTGGCGAGCGACTACAGCGAAAGGACAAACAATGATTAGCAAAATTGTTCACGAACAGTCAAAGGATCTCATTCTCCTTGCAGGATCGGAGAATTTTGATGACGCGTCGGGGAGGAACGACGCCCTTGTCCGCGGGATGCTCGCAGAGGACACTGGGATTGCGACTCTCATCCCTCATAAAATTACAAACCTATATGAGGAGGATGGACTCGAAAGCCGGGTGGTGGGTATTGAACTGGACATGTCCGGGCAGATCCAAACCGAGATCTACGCCGCGCAGGCAGTCAAACGTCTGGATAATGGCCTGGCCGAATATATTTTTGCACATGGACTGAGCCTGTCAAAATGCATCGCGGCGGATCCCAAGGCTGAAGGGAAATTGATATCTTGGTTCTCCAAAAATGATCTAATGTCGGACTTAGATGATTCTGATGCTGCCCGCAAGGCAATTCATTTGACTCTTGACGCGTCTTGTCTGGTGATCGTCGATGACGAGTTCTCTAGAGTCGCGCTGATTCAACTTGTTCCCGAATTTGCGACGAAAATCCTCATTTTATGTACGTCAAGCAATGCTGGGTCACCATCTCCAGTGAATTCCGTGACTCCTCGTCAAATTGTGTCTTTCGTTAGAGCCCGACATAGAGTCTTAATTTTCGATGATTTGGTGGCGTCTACCGCACCTGGTATCCGGGGAGATGCGAACCCAACGCATGCTGCGAGCCCGGTCGACTTTTACTCCAGTGCGTACGAAATGGGGTCTCGGGATGTTCAAATCATCCGGCTGACAGCAAATGGACTTGAAGTCCATGATGGGCTTGATATTCGGCGAAACAATTGCATAACCATAAGTCCACAAATTGTGGAACGCCATTTGATAGATGGAGTACTGGCTCCACGTTACGCTGGCTGGTATCTTGCAGTCGCGGCTCGAAGTCTTGGTTGTAACATCGTTCTACCAGCGGATATTGAAACCGTAAAAAGTGCGGCAACGAATTCGTTTTTACGCAAACGTGTTTGGCCCACTTTGACTGCTGTTGACTGGAGTGATGCGAAGAGGAAACTCTTTCATAAAGAAGCAGAACTTTTCGCTAAAATACGCCGAATCGTTGTTCCCTCTGAGGGCATACGGTCAATCCTTGAGACTAGAATTCCAGAGATAACTGGGAAGACTGTTGTCCTTCCGTGGTTGGATTTGGACGGCGTGTTAGTAGGTTGCGAGTCCATGGCGGAAAAGTTGGCTGAATTAGCAGATCATGCTTCTGTGGGTCATTTCACCCCAAACGGAGACGAGCCGACAAAGAAAATTCTTTTTGTTGGACATGATTTTAAATTTGCAGGTGATCTAATCGATCAACTATCTGTCCGAGGTGAGCATGAGGTTCGCATTGAAAAATGGGTTCAACAGAACGTACAGGACGTGTCTGTTAGTCAAGCTAATGCGGATTGGGCCGACATTGTGGTCTGCGAATTCGCATCTCATAATTCGGTATGGTACTCGTGGGAGAAGCGACCTGGACAGAAATTAATCATTCATTTTCATGGATATGAGTTGTTTTCTGATTGGATCAGGGACATTAATATTAGCAATGTTGACGGTTTTGTGTTTGTGTCTGCGTTTTACCGATCCAAAGTTATTGCCGAATTGAATTGGCAAGAGGCAAACTCTTTTGTTATTCCGAATATGATCGATTCTTACGATCTTGCTCGTGAAAAGTTATCGGATGCCCGTTTCCATATTGGGATAGCTGGTATAGTTCCAGTTCTCAAACGCCCTGATCGGGCTCTCGATCTATTGGAAGCTCTATTGGAGGACGATAGTAGATACACGCTTCACATTCGAGGACGTAATCCTTGGGATTATAGCTGGATGTGGAAGGACGAGTCTGTTCGAGATTCATATGAGGCCTTCTATGAGCGATTGGTCATGAACCCGCGCCTGCGGTCGAGAGTTTCTTTCGATGGTTTTGGTCCAGACATGGGGCGCTGGTTTCAGAAGATAGGTTGGATGCTGTCGCCCAGTACACGAGAAACGTTCCATTTGGCACCGATAGAGGGTATGGCTTCCGGCGCAATACCGGTTGTTTGGGAACGCGAAGGTGCATCTGAAATATTTGATTCTAAATGGATACACGAAGACACCGCTAAAGCAGCGCATTTCATCCGTCGAATAAATAGTGACCCTCAATCCTTCCGACTTGCTCAAGTGGATGTCAAAACTGCCGTTATGGTGTACGGTATCGATTCTGTTTCCAAGAAATGGACTGATTTGATCTTTGACACCAGCGTCCAATACGATCGTGAGCCGTCAAAGATGATATCTTCCGAACGAGTGGAGGCACTATTTTCAAGGCGCCCTGATGTCACTCGTTTCGGTTGGCTAATTCGCACACTAATTCGTGACGGAAGGGAGTCACGTGTTGAACAGCTGATTGACGAAAATCCGCGCCTGTTTGATGCTCTTCCGTATGAGACGTTTGGAGCTTTTATTATGGAGCGCGGGCTGATTCGTGTTATTCGTTCAGCTTCGGCCATTCCGAAACGGAACTACGGGTCGGTATATCTCACTATCCACAATTCAGTCCTTGAAGTATTGGATTCGGATACATCACATACCGAAAAAGAATCGCGTCCTGACTGGATAAAATGTCTTTTGTCCTCGGCTCAGATCATGAATGAAAGAGTATTGGGGGCCCAATCTGAAAGTCAGCAGGTGTCTGGGAAAATCGGGGTGGAAGCTTCGGTCCTTGTCGCAGCCGATCAGATTGTTCGAGATGCCCGTGTCAGCCGACCGGCGCTTGTCGTTGGGAGTGGTAGCGCGTGGGCGTGCGTTTCGGGACTAATAGCGGCGCGTCGAGTTGGCGTGCCTTTTGTCCTAGATCTGGCCAGTTTGGGTGGAAATGTTTCCGAGGACGTTGCAGAGGGTTTACGTGAAGAATCTGACCTTGTACTTACGACAGAGCAACAAGAGATTGACATAGCGCAGGTTTGCGCTAGTTATGATGGTTTTGTGGAGCGAACTGGCCAAAGGAAATTGGCGAATCTGCGTATTGGTTTGATTGCTGATCAGTTTACTACCCGCACTGTATCAGAATCGTTTGTGGCGATACCGCTTCGTCGCAATGATGGTTACTTGCAGGTGGCAGCTGAGAACTTGGATGCAATATTTATTGAGTCGGCGTGGGAAGGGCCAAACGATGAGTGGCGCCGTGGAGTGGCTTATCATCCGGATCGAATTGCTGATCTTAAGCGGATTGTCGACGTAGCCCGTCTTAAAAATATTCCTTTGATTTTCTGGAATAAGGAGGATCCTGTCCATTTCCATAATTTCAAGGGAACGGCCGCTCTTATGGACTTCGTATTTACGACGGACAGTGATCGTGTTTCAGATTATCTCCGAATCTCAGAGAGCAATATTCGCGCAGCTGCTTCGCTGCCTTTTTACGCTCAGCCGATTATTCACAACCCTCTGAACCACGATCGGCCCTATGACCACTCAGTAGCTTACGCTGGGACATATTACGGTGACAGGTTTAAGGAGAGGTCAGTAGAATTGCACCAGATTCTTGAGGCCGCTGCCGTGCACGGCCTGACTATATACGACAGGCAAGTGAATGTTCCGGACTCCCCGTATCGTTTTCCAGCAGAGTTGGCAAAGTTCGTGCGTGAAGGAGTTCCTTACGATGAAGTCCTCAAGGTTTACAAAGCCCATCCGGTGTCTATCAATGTAAATTCGGCTCGTGACTCACCGACAATGTTCTCACGTCGAGTTGTCGAAGTTGCCGCCTCAGGCGGCGTTGTGTTGAGCGGGAAGGGGCAGGGCATCACTCAGCAAATCGGCGAGATCCTAGCCACAGATGATCCTGCGATATGGCGATCGAAACTAAGCCTTTGGATGTCAGACGAAGGCGCTCGAATCCGTGAAGCATGGTCTCAACTTCGGTGTATTGCACGGTCACACCTGGCCGACCAAGCGTTAACGTTGATGTTTCGTACGGCAGGTATACCTGTTTCGTATGTGGGACTTCCGTCCTATGCGATTGAAGTCCAAGTTCTTTCAGAGTCGATGGTAAGGGGGATGTTGTCGCAGACGTGGCTTCCTAGCGCTGCCATAGTGGGGTCGGATTCGCCCGCAAGCTTAATTGAGAAACTCCGAAAAGCACGAATCCAAGTTGTTCAGCACCGGGCAGATCTAGATCCTTCTGTAGAGTGGGTTGCACATGGGGTGCCGGATGAGGCTCCAACCTATTTCGAGGATGTCTTGCACGCCCATCGCTTCGGGATGTGGGCTGTCATTAAAGCCATTACTTGGGACGAATCGATGGGTAGGGGCGTGGCGTTGGCCACTACCAGTGATCGGGGTGAAGGTGATTTCCCGGTAATTGAACGTCTGTTCACCGATGTGCGGGACGCCGGAAAGGTTCTGTGGTGGGTCTTGGCGCCGACATTGGAATAGGTATCGACGCGGTGCCAGGTGCCCATGACTCCGGACTGTGACGACGGCCTAACCGGCTCTTGGTGGTTGGTGGGGGTTTGAGTTCTTGATTTAGCTATGCAAAGGGCCCGTGGGCCTGTTGGGATGAGTGTGTCTAAGCGTTCAACCTGGAACAGGACCACGAGCCTTGAACGAGCCTACCTTTTTGGCAGCCGACGCTGCCACCACTCTTTTCAATCTGCCTGACTACCGTGTCATCTCAACTGAGGTGTACTACTGATGTGGGACGTGCGCCACGAGGCGCTTGTTGTTCGAATGGAGGTGTGAGACCTCGGTCTGCTGGCACTCGTAGGTGCTGGTTGAAGCTGACGGCAGCCGGGCCCATGGATTGATGGGTGAGGTGGGAGCAGCCGTGACAAAGTCGGAACGGTCCGGGATTCCATGACGGGCTGGGTCTGGTGAGCGAGGCGGGAAGGTATACGTAAGGAACCGGTGTTGTTAAACCTCTTCAATCAGTGCCTGCTCTAAATCAAGGAAATTTGGGCAGGGGTGCGGTGCGTACCCGTTCTCTTCCGCAGGTAGTGGGGTGGCGGGGAACTTTTGGTCCGGTTTGTCTCGTTGGGGCCAGGAAATCATGGTGAAGGTCTACGGCGTAGCCGTGATGATGCCGCAGGGGTATAGCCGGGTGCCTAACTCGCTGATCGAATGCAAGTGAACGTGGGAACCGGAAGCGTCTCGTTCCGTGCCGCTGTGTTTTGGTGGGGCGGATAGACACTTTGCCTGTTGAAGGGCGTTTCTGGGGCGGAGCCGCCGTAGTAGTCCGAGGCCGGGAAAGCCGGTCACATGGCCAAGGGCGGCAGTGTGTCAGGGAGTGGAATCGTGTAAAGGGTTGGAGGTTCACTGGTGAATGTCGGTGAGGACCCTCGTGCTCGCAGTGATGTGGCGCGGGTGAAAGTACAACGGATGCAGGTAAAGCTACATCGGTGGGCCGGGAGTGATCCCGGTAAGAAGTTCAATGATCTGTTCAACCTTGTCTGTGACCCCGATTTTCTTCTGGTTGCGTGGGAACGCGTGGCCAGTAATCGTGGTGCACAGACGCCCGGGATTGATCAGGTAACGAAAGAAACCATCAGTTTCTGGGTGGGGGCAGAGGAATTCATTGATCACATCCGCGGCCTGTTGAGGACGGATTCGTTTCGGCCGCAACCAGTGCGGCGGGTGGAGATCCCTAAGGTTAGTGGGAAGATCAGGCAACTGGGCATTCCGACATTGGCTGACAGGGTGGTGCAGGCGTCGTTGAAGCTGGTGCTGGAACCGATATTCGAAGCGGATTTCCAACCGTCTTCGTATGGGTTCAGACCGAATCGGCGGGCACAGGATGCTATCGCAGACATTCACCATTACACATCTCATGGGTATGAGACGGTGCTCGAGGCAGACATCAAGGCGTGTTTCGATCGCATCGATCACACCGCTCGTTGACCTCGATACCGGGCAAGTCCTTGGCGTTGTCGATGGCCGTGATCATGTGGGCGTTGGTGCGTGGTTGATTCAACGTCCCTTGGAATGGCGTCTGGGAGTGCACGTTGTAGCCATTGACCCGTCAGTAGCCTTTAGAAAAGCGCTGCGGATGTGGCTGCCCCGAACCGCGTTAGCGGTGGATCACTTCCACCTTGTCTCCCTAGCGAACCAAGCCATGACCGAGGTCCGACAGCAGCTCTCCCATCAGGTTCATGGCCGGCGAGGACGGGCAGTTGATCCGGCCTGGGCGCACCGCATGCTGCTCCTACGCGCCGGCGACACCCTCTCAGAGAATGCCCGTGCCAGGTTGGAGAACCTCTTCGCCAAGGACGATCCGACCGGGAAACTCAAAGCCGCGTGGGAAGTGAAAGAACAACTCAGGGTCTTACTGCGCACCGGTTCACTGGAGGACGCCGAGCTAGCAAAGAAGCATCTCGAGACGCTCGTTCAAGCATCGAAGCAACCGGAGACGACCAGGCTCTGGCGAACCATTTGCCGGTGGTGGAACGAAACCGAGGTCCTCATCGTCACTGGCGCCACCACCGGATAAGTCGAAGCAAACAACACAGCCATCAAACACATCAAACGCACCGCCCGCGGCTACCGCAACCCAAACAACTACACGTCAGTTATTCTCTTGAGAAGTGCCGCACGGACGACGGCATAATACTTACCCCGGGAATCCAAATCCCCACGAACCACGAAGAGCCCTGAAACCGGCTCTCCGCGTTTCGTGGTGAATTCCCTTATTGCAATGGAAAGTTCACCGCTGTTCTGGCGGCGCTTCTGAGCATAATGCGTGTTGTGTAGTTGGTGCTATTGACGAAGCCGCGGCCTGTCCTTTTGATGTGTTTGATGCTGGTGTTGTTTGCTTCTACTTTCCCTGTGGTGGCGCCGGTGACGATGAGGACTTCAATCTCTGTCCACCACCGGCAAAGCGTCCGCCACAGCCTGGTCGTCTCAGGTTGGTCGGATTCCTTCACCAGCCGCTCGAGGTCTTCCTTGGCTAGTTCGGCGTCTTCCAACGAGCCGGTGCGCAGCAGTGTTCGTACTTGTTCTTTCACGTCCCAGGCTGCCTTGAGTTTCCCGGTGGGGTCATCCGTTGCGAAGACTTTCTCCAGCCTTGCCTTGGCTGCTTCCGACAGTGAATCAGCGCCCCGCAGGAGCAACATCCGGTGTGCCCAGGCCGGATCCACGGCCCGGCCACGACGCCCCCGCGCCTGTGAGAAAGGTGTTGGCGTACCTCTGTCAGTGCCTGATTTGTTAGTTGGATGAGGTGGAAGTGATCAACGGAGACGGCGGTGCGGGGCAGCCACATCCGCAAGGCTTTGCGGAATGCTGCTGAGGGATCGATAGCTACAACTTGAACGCCGAGCCGCCACTCCAGGGGGCGCTTGATCAGCCATGCTCCGACTCCGGTGTGGTCCCTGCCGTCAACAACACCCAGGATCTGCCCGGTATCTAGGTCAACGATCGTTGTCATCCACGGTTCGATCCGCTGCCACGTATTGGTCTCGGTGTTTTTGAAGAAGCGCACGGACCGGAAGCGGTGTTCATCGATCCCGAGCATTCGTGGTCGGAGGAGATCAACGTTGGGTAGTTTCGTTGCCGCCATGGTCAAGGCTTTTTGCACAAGCCACCATGAGACGCCATGGGCGATGGCTGTTTCTGTCGCTGCCCGCCCGGAAGAGACCACCGCATCAACGAGTGCGCCATGGAGCCGGCGGGTAGAGCGAGCCCTGGCTGGAACCTGGGCAGTGGCCTCAGAAAAGGTCTTTCGCTCGCACACTGACTCATCGCAAAAGTAGCGGCGCTTGCGCCAGAGTACCTCGACCGGGCCAGCGATGGGGATGTCCCGGACTCGCTGCCAGCGTCTGGAATGGCACCGAGTACCGATCACCCCGCACCCGGGGCAGCCTGACTCGACGGTACTTTCAACATGAACGCGGCGTTGCCCATAATCAAGGATCTGAGTCTCAAGAACCCGGTAATCCTTGAGGTTGAAGATCGTGGTGGCAGCATCAGGGTGCGGCAAAGTAAGCGCGTTCAAGGCTCGTAGTCCTGTCATCGATGAATGCGTCAGAACATCCATCACAACAGGGCTACGAGCCACCTTTGTTCAAGGACACGAAACCAGATTTCACCACGAACCACGGAGAGCCCTGAAACCAGACCGACAGCGAGTCAAGCCGCTACCGGCCCAACACCCAGATCATCATGCAAAATCTGGGCTAGCCTTTAGGAGTGGGAATATGTCTGGTCAGCAGTCAATACACTATTGTGTTTACGCGAACACTGGATAGCGTCTCATGGTTGTCTTAATATCATTTCAAGCGAGGCGAGGAGGTGCTCGCCAGCTCCTGGAACATAATGGTAAGGAGCCACCCCCCACTTATGGTCCGAATCTGCAACCAGGGATTTGGTTGGATATTCTATAAATCGAATTCCATCGAGAGAAGCAAGCCGGGCGTACAGTGCGTCCAGAATATCGTTATTTCTCGCGATGTTGTCCTGCTGTGGCAAAGGACTTCCATCAACCATATGAGTAGCCCAATATGTTTTGTTAACGATGATTCGTGTAGGTGAGCAAGCGTGTATGAGTTTCTCAAGGCCCGTTTCCCAAAGTTTAAAAAACTCAGAGGATCCCGGTGGAATCAGTCCAGCTCTTAGAGAAGACACGCCCGAACGTTGCAATTCTACGGAGTAAGTTAAATAGGTTCCGCAAAAAGGAAAAAGTTGAAGACGCTCGTCAATAAGATCTAATAAAAGGACATCGAAATTTGAATCGAGGAGTAATGAATGGAGGCGCTTTTCCACGTCTATTTTCACCATCCTTCTTTGGAAAGCACTATCAATCTTGGTCAAATCAGGTGGTGAGTTCAAACTATATCTGTCCGGCGGAGAAGCAAAAGCGCTTCCAAGCGAGGACCGTGCCACGTAGTCAACTAATTCAAAGTCATGTTCAAAAGAGAATGGATCCCGAGAAACGCAACTGCCATAGATAAAAATTCGATTTTTTTTGGGAGGAACTTCCATATTTAATGCACCAATGGCTTGGCCGAAGCCGTCCTGCACTTTTACAGTGATAGTTTTACCGAGAGTGGATTGCTTCCCGGAAAATTTAAACGAACTGACCGAAGAAAACCAGCGAAGCTGGTGTAGCTGACCACTATCGAGTTCCGTAAAGAAGCCAAAACGTAGGCCGCCAAAATGTGGTGGAATTCTTCCGAATTCAATTTCGACACTTTGGGATTCTCGGTCGTGCTTCCATACAAGCTTCATTTCTTGTATGAGGCGGTCCGCTATATGAGTCAGACTGCGGGGTTCCGTCCCTGGTTGCACCCCGGCATTGAATCCGGTCCTGATGAGACTGGTCTGCACGGAATCGATTGTGGCAGCAGGTGTGAGAAACTCTTTTATAGCCGAGGCCACAGCGGCCGACGGAAGCGGTGCGTGACCTTCGCCAAAGTCTGTGATCCAGATAGCGTGACTGGAGTTTTTCGTGTGTAGCCCGCGCGACCAGTAATCCATGCCGAAATGATTAATTAGTGGTGCCGTATGTTCCCGTACATGCCAATCGGATGCATTCTGGATTATAAACATACGACGAGGGAGCTGATTTCGTGCAGCGTTCATTAAGCTCGTTTCAACGCCGATTCCGTCTAGGTAGATTTTAGCCTTTTCACGCCAGTCAGCATCGAAATTATCGGTGCTAAAATTTTCGGCGAAGGCGGAGACAAGGTACTGCTGCACGAACGAGGGAGCATACCGTAAGATGTCTGTTTGGGGATTCCAAGCCAGTACTGACGCACGATCACCGAGGATAGTGCCGAAAAGAATTGCAGCGAATCCTCCGGCGCATCCGCCGATTAGGAGAAGCTCCCGATCAAGACGTGTTGCGATCGATTCAAGCAAACTAGAAATAGCAGTTACCACATCGAACTCAAGACTTCCTGCATACCAGGCGATATGGGTGGAGCCATCGATTTCCAAGCCGGGATCAGCTATGGAAATGAAAGGGATGGAAAGTTCGTGCGCAATCGTTTCCCCTGAGAAGAATGGTCCGGATTTTCGTGCTCTGTCTTGTACTGCCCCAGAGAAGAACACGGGTACGGCCAGTTGAGACTGGGAATTTAGACCCCTCAGCATTATGTCGAGTTCTGCTCCATCACCAAATTTGAGCGTATGGATTCCGTCGGCGAATTTAGAGTCTCGGAAGAAGTTCTCGGCGCTACTCCACACCAAGTGTTTTTGGTTAGTCCATCGCGAGTAGTCTCGTTCTGGTGCTTGGCCGCTAATCACGCCTAATTCCATCCTTCATTCGGGCTTCGAGTCCTTCAACCTGCTGGTGAAGACTCTCCAGTTTTAGAGTCAGTTCATCGTTGAGTGCGAGAGCTTCGCGATGAAGCCGTTCTGTATATCGATTTGAGCGTAGGAGCCGCGCCTCAAGATCTGTGGTCCTTAGAGATGAAGATCGGGCCTGGGCGCTACGGATCAACTCAATATCGTTTCGGCGGTCGACTTCATTTGGTGCTAAGATCAAGGTCGCTGTAGCACAGTATGTTCCAACCCAGGTGTAGCCAGTAGCTGCAGCCCAATCTAGGAGACGACCTCGACTGGTTTCGGTTGCAGCCTCGCAGGTAATTATAGGGCGGTCGCGGTTGATGATGGCCTGCGCACCCTCGAGAACCTCCAAGTCCATGCCCTCGACATCAACTTTTAAGAGTCGGATGGTTTGACTAAAGAATTCTTCATCGAGAGTGCTAACCACGAATTTTGCTTCGAAATGTAGTCCTGGTCGCGAAGTCAGTCTCGCGGCACCGACATTATTTTCGTCGTAGGCATCAAGAACCGCGTTGCCTCGGGTGGCTCCCAAAGCACGATTACGCAGCTCGATTAGCTCGTCTAAGAAATTGATTTCAATATTGTGCTTGAGGACTTTAGCAGTCTGGGGAATCGGTTCGAATGCGACCACTTTGCAGCCACGAATTCCTGCAAAGTAGAGGGAATGATTCCCAATATTCGCACCTGCGTCAACGACGAGATCGCCCGGCTTGAGGAGAGCGCCCACGACCGCCAAGAGTTCCGCCTCGTAAAATTGATTTGTCGTCCGTATGACGCGGCCAATATGGTCGTTGACTGAGGGGGCGGCGATAAGAACAGTCTTTGCGTCTACGGTTAGGCAAACTGGGGCCGGTAAGTCATGGGCGATCAATTTGTCTCTCCGCTTCCGTTATTTTAAATCGGATTTCATGCTAACTAAGGCTACCTTACCGGCTCTTCGTAATTAGGCATGGTTGGTGGGTTTGATTCGGTACGGACGGTGGCCTCCGGCACTGATCAGATTGCGCAGCCGGTAGTTCGAGAAGTTCCGCGGGCCATGTGCGTTATGTGGCGTTGCCTCAATCGTCTTGGCGCGGCGTGGCTGCAGGAGAGAGACATCAGGGTCTCTTTGAATGGTTATCGACTAAGAAAAACTTTCACAAGAAACCCTGACATGAATAATGCTACTTGTTGCCCGGGCTGGCGTGCGCGTGCCGACGCTCTCCTAGATGTTCCAGGTATCCACGTCATTGCCGTGGAAAACACCGCCCGCGAGCAAATCATCACTGTTGAAACCGACCAGAGTCTCACTGGCTGCCCGGTCTGTGGGGTCGTGGCTATTGGCTACGGCCGGCGCGTGGTGCGTCTGCATGACACTCCGGATCATGGCCGCCCGGTCCGGCTAGATTGGGCCAAACGAATATGGCGCTGCGCTGACCCCCACTGCCCTGCCGGGACCTTCACAGAGACCCATGAATTGGCATCAGTAAAGGCGAAACTGACCACCCGCGCGATCACTTGTGCCACTGATGCGCTCTCCCGCTTCGACACCTCGGTCTCAGCCCTTGCCTACCAGCTCGGTGTTTCCTGGCACACCCTCTGGAAGCCGGTGAAGGCTGAAGCGGAACGCCGCACCAGCATGAGTGAGCGGTTGGCGGGGGTGGATGCGTTGGGTGTTGATGAGCATGTCTGGGTTCATACCGGCTTTCCGGGTTCGGGCATGGTCACTGGCATTATTGACCACACCCGCGACGCCCACGGTGTCGTGCATGCCCGGCTGCTTGACCTGGTCGAGGGCCGGTCAGGGAAAACATACGCAGACTGGCTCAAAGCCCAGAGCCCGGAATTCCGGGCAGGAATCAAGGTTGCCATCTTGGATCCGTTCCGTGGCTATGCCAACGCGATCCGTGACGAGCTGCCTGATGCGATCCAGGTCCTTGATGCTTTCCATGTGGTGAAACTTGCCTCCACAATGGTTGATGACGTTCGCCGCAGGGTGCAGCAAGGCATCCTCGGGCACCGCGGCCGCAAGGGCGATCCGCTGTTTCAGATCCGCCGTTCCCTACAGATCGGGGCTGAGCACTTGAGCGAGAAGCAGATTGACCGGTTGAACGAGAAGCTCGAGGCCGGGGATCCAAAACATGAAGTCACGCTCGCTTGGCAGTGCTACCAACAAGTCCGGGCCATCTACCACGCACCGCCAGAAAAAGGACGGGAGCTCGTGGCCAAAGCCTTGACGTCTTTCCCGTCGTGCCCGATCCCGGAAATCGCTAGGCTCGGGCGGACCTTGAAATCATGGCGGCAAGAAATACTCACATATTTCAAAACCCAAGGGGCCTCGAACGGTCCCACGGAGGCCGTGAACGGAGTCATCGAAACCACCCGCAGGATTGCTCGTGGGTTTAGGAACTTCTCGAACTACCGGTTGCGCAATCTGCTCAGTGCCGGAGACCACCGCCGGTACCGGATCAAACCCACCAACCATGCCTAATTACGAAGAGCCACATTTACTCGCACAGCTAATCACGAAGTTGCTGCTAACTCTCGATAGTAGCATTCATCGTAGTTTGCGTTAGATGAATGTCTAGGAATTTCATATTTCCTATTAGGGTATCTGTAGACGATTTTTCAATCGCCCAGTCTAAGGCATTCTGGTCAAGCATCCAACTGTCTTCCACGGAAAGAAAAGAAATGATATATTCTACGGTATATTTCAAGAAATCTCGGCCGTTATCACTCTGACTAATATAAACATTACCAGCAAGATAACGGCGCCAGGGAGCTAAGAAATTGAGACCACCTGACTCTACAAGAGCAACATCGTATTCTTGAAGCCTGTGATTAGCTGAAATAGTTGGCGCAGTAGGAAATAAATCTACATCTTGAATCCATATGGACGTATTATATCTTTTCATAACTTCGTCAGCGACTAAATAACGTGCACATGCATAATAAGTAATAAGATTTCCAACTTCTCGAGGAGGAGTTTGAGACGACCAAGAAATATAAGGCCGAACTGATTCCCGGTGCGAGAACTCAAATAAGTTACTGAGCAGCCTATTAGCCTCAATAATAAATGCGGTGGCGTCCATGTTGTCTGCGACTATGTGTATATGTGTCGACAATGTTGGCTGAGCTATGAGGTAATAGAATATTCGTCCAAGATAGCGACGGAGAAAAGGAATATTTCCAGAATATAGAATGGTTATTCCAGTGTTTGATATAGGTTCTTCGGAGTGCCACGATATCGCCGCTGGCTCATATGATATGTCCGTCGAACTGAAACCATAAGTAATTGCACCCAAATCCAATCCGAATGAGATGACAAGTGATGGCTGTGAAGATATCGCAGCTAACATAGTTTGGTGGGCTTGTTTCCGATTATTTACTAGGCTGCTTATATAGCCTTGAATAATTCGGCCCATTGTAGTGTTGTCTGATTCAGCTCTCAAGTAAGTAGCCGATTTTTCTAAGGCTTTACGTGTACTATCGGGCAGTATGCTGCATCGTTGATTGGATGGATGAACTATAATGTTTTTAACGCGAAGAGGATCTGCAACCAATATATTATGGAGTTCAATGAGAGACTCCAAGCCACTAATAATATTTCCGGGTAGGGAATTTTGAAGTGGAGTCGATCCACGATATTTGGTGCAAACCGAAATGAGTCTTGAATTTGATTTAATACTTTTGACTCTTTGGAGACGTCGAAGCGTATCATTCACTATTCGAGTCGCACGATTCTCTAACGAGACGATTCCCATGAAATCCCAGTAGTGTAGAATCTCGGCCATGGCGAGAGATTCAGCTTCTTTACAATCCGTGTTCGGGGTTCTTAGCCAATTTTCAACTTTGACTATCTGCCTGAGACTTGAAAGCCGGATTCGTGGGCTTATCTCTTTCCGTAGGTCATGCTCAAGATGCTCTTCAATCCAAGCTACAGTGTTGTTTTCTGTATCTGGAAGTTCATCAGCACTAATGATTATCGAAGATTGCGAAGGCAATTTTTTGCTCTTGATCGCGCCTGTAATCCGTGATTTCATTCGGAGAACTGCAATGCTCGAAGTTGAAATGGATGCGTGCGAGACGTCTATTTTATACATTTATACTTTCAGGCATCTGTAACGGGTGATCTTTACCATCAGCGACTACTCGTTGAATCTCTCGCAGCGAGCCTACTTATGCTTCGAGGATTATTGTGGTTTGATCGTTATGAGATGGAACGCTCGATTACTCATTCCGTGCACTCGAGCGTTCCATCTGGGTATGCGGAACTAACATCACATCATAAAGTCTTAGGAGATAAATTCCTGTGTTCGCTGACCGACGCCTAGGAGTTGTGCGGCTGCTGCTACTGTTCGTGAGGCAGCGAGACCATCACCGTAGGGGTTTACTGCTGATGCCATTGACTCAAAGTACTCAGCGTCTTGGAATAGCCGTGTTGTTTCTTCGACGATGCGCTCTTCATCTGTTCCGATAAGCTTGACGGTCCCAGCCACAACGGCTTCCGGGCGCTCGGTGTTATCTCGCATGACCAGGACGGGTTTACCTAAGCTAGGAGCTTCTTCCTGGACGCCACCTGAATCGGTCAATACAACAGTTGCTAAAGAAAGCATTCGGGTAAACTCACCATAAGCTAGTGGCTCGGTGATGATCACGTTAGTGAGTCCTTCAATTGCAGGCAGGACAGCCTCCCGGACCACTGGATTTTTATGAGCCGGGAGCACGATGACAAGTTCAGGATCTGATTTGGCGATTCGAGCCAACGCTCTTCCCACACCGCGCATCGCGTCGCCTTGGTTTTCGCGACGGTGAGTTGTGACTAGCAGAATCCTCTTGCCGCTCGAAGCAAGTTCTTCCAGGACAGGATCGGTGAAAGCGATCTCCTTGCCCACAGTAGCCAAGAGTGCGTCGATAACAGTATTGCCTGTGACAACAATATCGGCTTCATTGACTCCCTCGGCCTGTAAGTTAGCTTTGCTTGTGCTGGTTGGGGCTAAATGCAGACTGGCCACCTGAGTCGTAATTTTACGATTTGCCTCCTCGGGAAAGGGAGAGTGCAGGTTGTGGCTACGCAGGCCCGCTTCCGCATGTATCACGGGAATGCCGCGGTAGAAAGCTGCAATGGCGCCAGCCGTAGAAGTAGTTGTGTCTCCCTGAACCACCACTGCGTCGGGTTTTTCGGCGGCGAGAAGTCTATCGAGTCCATTGATGGTGCGGGTCAAGATATCCGACAGGGTCTGGCCAGGCTGGAGGATATTCAGATCATGGTTGGGAACAATCCCAAATAATTCATTGACCTGGTCAAGCATTTCGCGATGTTGCCCAGTGACTGTGACAATGCATTCGAAGCGGTCATCTGCATGAAAGGCCGATACGATCGGAGCCATTTTGATAGCCTCGGGACGGGTGCCGAATATGGGCATGATACGGAGCACGGATATTTCCTCACTTTGATGGGCAGACCTCATCAGAGTGTACGTCAGACGAAGAAAAGTAAAGCAATCAACAACGCTGGAATAGAGACGAGTACCGTCACTATGACGAGAAGTGCTACGCGTTTTTTGCGGCGATGTTGGCGTTGACGTTCATCGAGCAGCTTCATTTTTTCCGCAACAGCGGATATTTCCGCCGGTGAGCTCTCTGATATTGCTGTCGGTGTAATGTGATTCATTAGCTCATTGGAGGCACAAGCTAGCTGAGTCGATCCGTACTCAGCTTCCCACTTAGCGACTAAGTTGATTGTGGGTTCTCGGTTGGTCTCCCAGCTGGCTGAAATAGTAGATCTCAACGGCTGATTCATGTGCCGGCCAGCTGATGAGGCTGGGTTGATCTCTACTGGCCGCCCTTCTAGCGACGTCCGGGGTACAGAGTCGGACATATGTTTCCTTTCGGTAGTCCACGTAGTCGGAGGACTAGCTGGTCAATCCTAACCCGGACAATGTGGCCCCGCACTGCGGCTGTAAATTGACTTCGAGGAGACCACCCGTCTCAATGACAAAGCGGCGCAACCACTGCCAGGTGGAGAATTGCGGGGTGGTGGATGCCATGGTGACCTCGGCATTGATGCATTGACTCATTAGGACCCCAGCCCGTTCGATGTGGTATCTGGAGGTCACTACGGTCATTGTTTTCCAGTGGTGTTGTGTGGCCAATTTACCCAGTGCAGTCGCCTCACCTCTTGTGTCCATTGGGGAAGGGGTAAAGCACACAACGTCGGAATAGATTGCTTCGTTGCTGTGAGTGTCACAGTACTCATCCGCGCTTGCATTGCCGGGGGTGTCTGTCTGTGAGATGACCAAATATTTGGCTCCAAGTTCGGAGCGTAGCAGCATCGCATCCAGTAAACGTTCTTTGCTGGCCCCTCCCAACATAACCACCGCATCAGCTTTTTTTGCCGGAGTGGTATGGACGTTGTAAAACAGCTGATAAGCCGTAAGGAGCCACGCGAGGAAGAGTGCCGCGAGGACTGCCCCAGCAATGAAGATGGTTTTTTTACGGGGCATGTGGAGTGCGGGCATCGGCCCATTCTAACGGGAGCAGGTGACAGCTCTGTGTCAACAGATGAAAGGAGATAGATTTGAGCCACGACGACGGCACCCTTTGGGAGGGCCGCCGTTGCCGTTCAATCTTGGAGTTGTTACCTAAAACGTGAAGTTCAAGATAGTCGCGGTTCCGGAGTTTAGTGGGACAGAAACGGACTTCTGGCCGGGCTTGAAACCGGGAATTTTCCCTGTTCTTCTGCAGTCTGGCCTGCAGACTCAAGGCCGTCAATCTGTGTCTGGTCCTGAGCGGCGAGTTCAGGACCAGCCAACTGGGTCATGGTACCGGTGGCGGCCTGCTGCGGCAGTTTTAGGGTTATGTTAACCGACGTCTGCTTCTGCGGGTCATTCTGATTGATGACCATGACACCCATGGTGCCGTCAGCGTGCTTTACCGGGTAGGCGTAGATGTTCTTATTACCGTCTACTTGGGATTTCAGGAAATCTCCGGAACCTAGTTTGTTGACCATCATAATTCCGTAGTATTGCGGACGCATGGTCACTATGCCGTTGGGTTGGCGGTACGGACCACTGTCACACAACGGCGAGCCCGGTGCGCCGCCTTTGCACGCCTCGAGGCCTCCGTGGAAATCTAGCTGGGTCACGCCTTCAGCCGCCGAGCGCATCGCATAGTTGACAGTCCACAACGCGGAAGCGTGAGTCTTGAGTGTTTGGTTGGAGCCGGGACACGCGGAAATGTTCGCTTCCGAGTTCCATACCGGAACATTGTGACCTGCCGCGGCCTTCACTGCAGATGCCGCGTAGGCGGCGCTGTCGTCACTGAGCTGACGCGAGAGGAGGATAGGAATGGTCCGCGCTCGGTCTGAATTTGCGGCGTCACTGCATTCGTGTAATGGGTAGTTGTGATAAGTCAAAGCACCTTGGTTCGGTAGATTCAGCGCTATATAATCTTTCCACCAGGCATCGTTATAAACTTCGGGTCCAACCACTTTCACCTCAGGGGCTGCTGCGGCTATTGCGGCAGAGTATGCACGGGCTTCTACAGCCCAGTCTTCTAAGGTGAAGGCAGCAGGTCGCAGAGCCAGGTATTTGTTCTCAACCCGGTTGTAGCCGTTGGGTTCGTTGCCCAGACTGATACCTACCAGACGGTCGCCAAGGATTTGGTGGGCATACTTTGCGAAGTCCGCAGCCCGTTCTGGGTCGTAATGGCCCATGTCCACAGCCAGCAGAGTTCGGGCGTTACCTCGGTCGAGGAGATGTTTCAGGTTCGTCAGAACCTCGGGGGTTACTTTGACCACTTTGCGGATGTCTTTGGGGTAGCTGGGGACGACTTCCCAGTTCGGGATGAGCTCATCCGTGGACGTCCAGAAAAATTTGCGGTCAACGGCCTGTGCGCCAAAACGAATAACTGGATTGCCTGACATCTTCAGGATATCCACAAGGTTCGACTGGTCAGGGTTCATCTGCATGTCGACAAGGTGGTCGGTATCCAAGGACAATCCCGCTAAGCCCTCAGGCATGATTTTCCCGGAGACGTCCGCACCGACGGTGATGGTGGTGTCCTGTATGGGCTCGGTGGCAGTGGTAGGAATCTCAGGCTGAACGTAGTCCGGGCGGTCGAAGCCAGGGAATGTCCTTTCTGTTGCCGGGGCAGCAGTAGTTGCTTTTGTACTGGTAATGACCGGCGCCTGCGTTGCTTCCTGTGGGGAAGTAGCGGTCAAGTTGGTCAGCAACTGTGTGCCGACAAGAACGAAACCACGACGGCCACGACCACTACCGCGCTAGATACCGTGGCGGCAATCACCCGCTTGCGTCGCGGCCCGTTCTCGGCGGTCCGCGGGTGGCGCTCCTCAGCAGCCGTGGCTTCAGGAACTTCTGGTTCGTCGGGGGATGGAGGGGTGCTGCGGGGCGGGGTCATAAAGGCTCCAAGAATGGTGTGGACAAATTCGGACCTCCCAAACTCGGGTCCTGCAAGAGTCAATCTGTGCGCAATAACTTCCGTGGACGTACTCAAGCTGCCATACAATAGGTCACTTCCGTCCAGCGGAAATCGGCTAGCTGAGCCAACCAAAATGATAGCCAGGGAAGTTGCCGCCAGCACATGATGGGCAGTGAGTAGTTGGACAGCTGGTTAGTCCGGATGGGATCCAAGACCCGGAGTCCTTCCAAAGATGGCAAGTTATTCCATGCGAAGAGTGTAAGGGAAATCACAATATGGTTTCGCAGAATGAACAGCAGGTCGCGGCTGCCAAGAACGAGCTACCGGTGCTAGTTGACCATGTATGCGAGGTGCACCTTCCTGCAGAGCGGAAGTAGGCGCTGGGTTTCACTGCCCATGAATTAGGTGCAGGCTACAGCCGCCAAGACCCGCTGCAGCGACTAGGTTGGTTTGCCTTTGCTCAGCTGGTTGAACGGACCAAGCTCACAGCACACCTTGCCGTAGTGGACCGGCCGTGGCCAGCGTGACTTTGACGGTGGCCAATCGCCCGAGACTCAGTCCGGCTGCTGCTGCGGCGCGCAACTTGATGGAAAGAATCATCCTAGAACGCACTGCCAACTTGGCGGACTTGGCCACCAGATTGCCACCAGAAATGGCCCGGTGCGCCACCGAACTTCCCCACCGCTTCAGCGCTAGGCCAGCCACCGCTCCGAAGACACGCCCAATCCAAGGCTGAGCGGTAGGAACAGGTGAGAAATCGCCGCAGGCCGGGTAGGTCGCCGCTGCGGGCGGATGAATGAACGGCTGAGCCACTGGGTAGTAGATGGATGCTGACAACTAGACCCACAATCCAGGAGATATCAGCTGTGCCAAGCAGGGGAGTGGTAGCCCCGGTGTACATGGCCAGGGCCAGGAGGGTACTTGAGCAATGATTCCGGCGAAGGACATCAGCAGCGCTGGAACGTTTACTTTCTCCTTCGAGGAAAAGTAGAAGTCAACCAAGTTGATGGAACTCCACGGGAGGAACACCGTCAATAGCAAGTGCACAGAGTCCTTGAAGTTGGGGTGAAGTTATCGAGGGGCCACCAGGGAAACGATGACCTAGACGGAGATGGAGCCAACCATATAGTCAAAACGCCCCCACGGGGTGAAGCGCAGTTGGCGAGTGAAAGAGCTGACAGAGGTCATAGTAGCGACGACACCGCCGCCGCCAGGAGCCTTGGCTCCAGCTGGCGCCTCCATTGAGTCCAAAGGTGCAGTGGTGCCCGGCTTTTCCAAGCTCTCTAAGCGCTCTAACGTCCACGCGCCCGAGAGCACATTTCTCCGCCTGACACAGTTGGAAGTTGAGGGGTATTGCTCGCAACGGACTTCCACCGATCCCCAAAATATTCCCCGACACTGAAACGATCTACTTCTACGAAAAAGACTTCGAGATCGATGCCCTGATGGAATGTTTGCCATCACTGGGATCGCCGCTTTCGTCTAGAACTGCTGTTTTGTCCTAGATGTTTGTTAGCGTTAACGGTGGCGGCGCAGTGCGCGGTAGTCTTGTTCAAGGTGAGCCGGGAAGTCTGGTCGGCGTAATATTGTCGACCTCAAAAGGACTCTTATGAAGCAAAAACCCGTTAAAACTGTTCGTGGCATTGTCTTAGGCCGTGGCAGCTACACCGAAGCGCTGCGCATTGGCGAGATCCTGCGGAAAGAAACCGTTGGCGGCATTCTGCTGGTTGCCGCCGCCGTCATAGCAATCATTTGGGCCAATTCGCCCATTTCCGACGGCTATTTCGCCTTGCGCGATTTCAAGATCGGTTACGCACCATGGCATCTGGAGCTCAGCTTAGGGACGTGGGCAGCTGATGGCTTACTGGCTGTGTTTTTCTTCCTGGTTGGTTTGGAACTCAAGCGTGAGTTCATAGCGGGGGATCTGCGAAAGTTCAGTAAGTCCATAGTGCCTGTGGCCGCAGCTGTGGGCGGAGTGGCGATACCTGCGGTAATTTACGCCGTCATCAACCTCAGCAGCCCCGATACGCTCCGGGGGTGGGCCATCCCCACAGCCACTGACATTGCCTTCGCTGTGGCAGTGCTGGCCATTATTGGATCTCATCTACCGAGCGCTCTGCGGATCTTCCTCTTGACCTTGGCTGTTGTGGATGACCTCTTGGCCATCAGCATCATCGCCGTTTTTTATACAGATGAGATCCAAGTTGGGCCGCTACTACTGGCTCTCATCCCACTGGCCCTTTACACTCTTTTGGCGCAGAAATACCGTCGCTTCTTTGGGGCTAAAGTCTGGACCGCTTGGGCAATCCTGCTTCCCTTGGGTCTTATCACTTGGGCATTGGTTCATGCCTCCGGCGTTCATGCAACTGTGGCCGGTGTGCTCCTTGGTTTCGCCATTCCCGTGATTCGATCACAGGCAAATGGCGGTCCCGAGGCGGGCCCGGGATTGTCGGAAATTTTTGAGCACCGCTTCCGTCCCATCTCAGCAGGTATTGCCGTTCCGGTCTTTGCTTTTTTCTCAGCAGGGGTAGCGATCGGTGGCTGGGACGGTCTGGTGTCAGCCGCAACGGACCCTGTTGCTATTGGGGTTGTGGTTGCGTTGGTGCTTGGGAAGCCAGCCGGGATCATGGGCACCACCTGGGTGTTGACGAAGTTCACCAGGGCATCTCTGGACCGTTCGCTGAAGTGGATTGACGTCTTTGGGGTCTCGCTGCTGGCAGGAATCGGTTTCACCGTCTCACTTTTGGTGGCGGAACTGAGCTTTGGGCAAGGTAGCCCCCATGATGATCACGCCAAGATCGGCATTCTCTTAGCCTCGGTGATCGCTGCTCTTCTCGCCTCGGCCATACTGACAACCAGAAACCGTCAATACCACGCGGTGGAGCTAGAAGAGACGGTTGATGATAACCATGATGGTATTCCGGATGTGTACGAGCACAATAACGACTAGCACTGATCTTTAGGCATGAGCCCCTCCCTGTGGGAGGGGCTCATTTTTATTGGATGATCACGGCCCTCGACGTACTTCAACTCTATATTGACATTTATCAATATAGAGTTAAAACTGGTCATATCGACAATCATCAATCTAGAGTTCTAATGGCGAGGAGCCCTGTGAGTACGCAGACCACAACCTCTGGTGAGCAGGCTGTAGCAGGCAAACTCTCCACCCTGGATACGTTCCTTCCTGTGTGGATTATTGCCGCCATGGCCGCAGGTCTGTTGTTGGGACGTTTTGTGCCAGGCCTGAACATGGCGCTGGATGCCGTGAAGATTGGCTCCATCTCGCTGCCGATCGCCATTGGCCTACTGGTCATGATGTACCCGGTGCTGGCAAGGGTGCGCTATAACGAGACGCGCCGAGTCTTGGCGGATCGTAAGCTACTGATCACCTCCTTGGTGCTGAACTGGGTACTGGCCCCAGCTTTCATGTTCTTTTTGGCTTGGATCTTTGTCCCGGACCTGCCTGAATACCGCACAGGGCTGATTATTGTGGGCTTGGCCCGCTGCATTGCCATGGTCATGATCTGGAACGATCTTGCCTGCGGAGACAGGGAGGCCGCGGCGGTTCTTGTATTACTAAACTCCGTCTTCCAGCTGTTTGCGTTTGGTGCTTTGGGCTGGTTTTACCTCCAGGTGCTGCCCGGGTGGCTGGGACTTCCGACGGCGTCCGCTGACTTTTCATTCTGGGCCATCACCGCCGCCGTGCTGGTCTTCTTAGGGATTCCGCTGCTGGCAGGGTTCCTGACCCGATCCATTGGCGAAAAGACCAAGGGGCGGTCCTGGTATGAAGAAACGTTCCTCCCCAAGCTGGGCCCATGGGCGCTCTACGGACTGCTCTTCACCATTACTTTGCTGTTTGCTTTACAGGGGAAAACAATTACCTCCCAGCCCCTGAATGTGGCGCGGATAGCGCTGCCGTTGCTGGTCTACTTTGTGGTCACCTTCACCGCAGGCATGATCATTGGCCGGAGTCTAAAACTCGGCTATGCCAAAACCACCACCTTGGCTTTCACGGCTTCGGGGAACAACTTTGAGCTCGCCATTGCCGTTGCAATTGGCACCTTTGGGGTCACCTCCGGTCAGGCCCTGGCAGGTGTTGTGGGCCCGCTCATTGAAGTGCCTGTTCTTGTGGCTCTGGTTTATGTGGCTCTGTGGGCCCGTCGCCGCTTTTTTACCAACTGAACCCGCACTAGCGCAGCCCCACAAGTGCCCCAAAATTTCCGTCATTTTTACCAAGGAGTATGAATTCGTGAGCGCTACCGAAACTAATAAGTTACCTTCCGTTCTGTTTGTCTGTGTGCACAACGCAGGGCGTGCCCAGATGGCTGCCGCTTATCTAACGGCCCTGTCTCACGGGGCAATCGAGGTACGCTCCGCTGGTTCTGCCCCGGCGGCCTCTATCAACCCGGCGGCCGTGAGCGCCATGGCTGAAGACGGGATCGACATGGCCGCCCAGATCCCCAAGGTCCTCACCACTGATGCGGTGGAGAAGTCCAGCGTAGTTATCACCATGGGCTGCGGCGATGCCTGCCCCGTGTTCCCCGGCAAGCGCTACGAAGACTGGCAACTCGCCGACCCTGCAGGGCAGGGGCTTGAGGCTGTCCGCGCCATCCGTGATGAGATCAAGGCCCGAGTCCTTGCCCTCATTTCCGTACTCCTGCCCACTGAACTCCTGCCCACTGAACCCCTGCCACCTGAGTTGCCGGTGGCAGTCATTGGGGCTGGGCCTATTGGTTTAGCCGCTGCAGCGAATCTGGTTCAACGCGGGCTTACGCCCCTGATTTTTGAATCAGGGGAGCACGTTGGTGCCGCCATCCGGGCGTGGGGACACATTCGCTTGTTTTCACCGTGGCGGCACAACATCGATCCGGCCTCCAGACGCCTGCTAGAAGCTACTGGCTGGAGTGAACCCCGGCTGACAGCCTTGCCATATGGCAGCGAATTTGTGCAGGAGTATCTGGCACCGCTTGCTAACATCCCGGCTATCAAGAATGCCCTGCATTTTTCTTCCACTGTCACAGCAGTGAGCCGGGTAGGTATGGACAAGACGCGTTCAGGTGGCCGTGCCGAACAGCCTTTCCTTATCCGGGTGGAATCAGCTGACGGGTCTGTGCAGGACCACCAGGTCCGGGCCGTGATTGATGCTTCCGGCACCTGGGCGCAACCCAACCCGTTGGGCCAGAGCGGATTGGTTGCTGCAGGGGAGAAGGAAGCTACCGCAGCAGGACTCATCACAACACCCTTGCCAGATGTCACCGGCACAGCGCGCGCCCAATTTGCCGGAAAACACGTTTTGGTTATTGGCGCCGGGCACTCGGCCGCAAACACGTTGCTAGCTTTAGGCCAGCTGGCCAAGAACGAGCCGGGCACCCGAATCAGCTGGGCCGTCAGGGGCCCCGATGCCTCGCGCCTCTACGGTGGTGGAAACCTTGACGGCCTGCCGGCCCGCGGCCAGCTCGGCAATCGCCTGTACCAGCTCGTCAAGGATGGCTACATCGACTTGCACACCTCCTTTGTAACCACATCCTTCTCTTTCTCCAGCGTGCCCGGTGCAGCTACCTTCGGTACGGAAACCTCCAACATGGAAACTTCCGGCGGAACTGGGGGAACTCTGCAAGTCACAGGTAATACTGTCAATGGTGAGGTAACCCTTGAGGCAGATGTGCTGATCCCCGCCACCGGGTTCCGCCCGGACCTGGACATCTTGCGAGAACTTCGACTGGAGTTGGATCCTGCTGTGGAAGCACCCCGGGACCTTGGGCCCTTGATCGATCCCGAATTCCACTCCTGTGGAACGGTCCCCGCCCATGGTGCCAAGGAACTGGCGCACCCCGAGCAGGAGTTCTACATTGCGGGTATGAAATCCTATGGCCGGGCCCCAACCTTTCTGCTTGCTACTGGCTACGAGCAAGTCCGTTCCATTGTGGCTGCCCTCGCCGGAGATCTCACCGCAGCTGATCAGGTGCACCTTGAGTTACCCAAAACAGGTGTTTGCTCCGGCGCCTAAGTGCTCCTTGAGTCACGCTAGTGGTGAGTGGTTCGCAAAAGCTGGGCACGCGGCGTCGTACATCCCTGGTGATAACCGCCGATTGTCTTGTATGGCAGACAGCGTGAGGTGTGGGTGCCTAGGATTGCCGGGCTGAGCGGGGTTTGATGAATACATAAGCAAATGCGTAAGGGTCTTTGGGCCCGGACAAAGATCCCACAGCTAAGGAACATCATGGCAACGATGCATGACCCATCCCGCTCCATCAGCGCAGCACGCGGCACCGAACTCTCCGCCAAATCGTGGCAAACCGAGGCGCCCCTGCGTATGCTCATGAACAATCTGGATCCTGAAGTTGCCGAACGTCCTGAGGATCTTGTGGTCTACGGCGGGACCGGCCGCGCCGCCCGCTCCTGGGAGGCGTATGACGCCATCGTTGCCACCTTGAAGACGCTCGAAGACGATGAGACGCTTCTGGTGCAGTCGGGCAAACCCGTGGGTGTGTTCCGCACCAATGTGTGGGCGCCCAGGGTGCTGCTGGCCAACTCCAACCTGGTGGGGGATTGGGCCACGTGGCCGGAATTCCGCAAGCTGGAGGCCGAGGGCCTGATGATGTACGGGCAGATGACGGCCGGCTCATGGATTTACATTGGCACCCAAGGGATTCTGCAGGGCACCTTTGAAACGTTCGCGGCCATTGCCGAGAAGCGCTTTGGTGGCACGCTGGCTGGAACGCTGACCCTGACCGGCGGTTGCGGTGGCATGGGCGGAGCTCAGCCGCTGGCCGTGACACTCAACGGCGGCGTCTGCTTGATTGTGGATGTCTCCGCTGAGCGTCTCCAACGCCGCGTGGGCAAGCGCTACCTGGATGAGCTGGCTCCTTCCTTGGATGCGGCCCTTGAGCGTGTTCTTGAAGCCAAGGCTGCTAGGACCCCGCTGTCCGTGGGCGTGGTGGGCAACGCCGCCGAGATCTTCCCGGAAATTCTGCGCCGCCATCAGGCGGGGGAGTTCATCGTTGACATTGTCACCGACCAGACCAGCGCGCACGATCCGCTCTCCTACCTGCCCACCGAATTCTCCGTGGAGGAATGGGCTCCGGAGTCCGCGGCCGACGCCGAAGGGTTCACCAAAAAGTCCCAGAACTCCATGGCCCGGCACGTCCAGGCCATGGTGGAATTCCAGGACGCCGGCGCTGAAGTGTTTGATTACGGCAACTCGATCCGCGATGAAGCACGCAAGGGCGGGTACAACCGGGCCTTTGATTTCCCCGGCTTTGTGCCGGCGTACATTCGCCCACTGTTTTGCGAGGGTATGGGTCCGTTTCGCTGGGTTGCCCTCTCCGGAGATCCCGAGGACATCCGCGTGACGGATGAGGCGCTAAAGGAATTGTTCCCGGAAAACGGCCACCTGCACCGCTGGCTTGACGCCGCCGCTGAGCATGTTGAATTTGAAGGCTTGCCGGCGCGTATTTGCTGGTTGGGCTACGGCGAACGGGCCAAGGCCGGTGTCATGTTCAACCAGCTGGTAGCGGACGGTAAGGTCTCAGCGCCGATCGTGATTGGCCGGGACCACCTTGACTCCGGTTCAGTGGCCTCACCATACCGCGAGACCGAATCCATGAAGGACGGCTCCGACGCCATTGCCGACTGGCCGTTGCTAAACGCCATGCTCAACACCGCCTCCGGCGCCACCTGGGTTTCCATCCATCACGGCGGTGGCGTGGGTATTGGTCGCTCCATCCACGCCGGTCAGGTCTCCGTTGCCGACGGCACACCGCTGGCTGCGGAAAAGCTGGAACGCCTGCTGACCAATGATCCCGGCATGGGCGTGATTCGCCACGCCGACGCCGGATACGAGCGTGCGCTGGAGGTTGCCGCCGAGCGCGGTGTCCGCGTCCCCATGCAGGAGCAGTAAGCCCGCCCCGGCCCCGCCGAGGTTGGAGATAATGACACCTCCACCCTGCCGAGGTTGGAGATAATGACACCTCCACCCTGGCGAAGTTGGAGATAATGACACCTCTCCACTATGGTCAGCATCGGTCCGGAGGCCTTTGCTGACCGAGGCGGTAGCTGAACAGGGCAGGGAAGGTGAGTGTCCGGCGTCGTGCGTCAGCGTTTCCAGTTATATGGGGTGGTTGTGGATACCTTGACCAGGCCGGAGCGCTCGAGGATGGGACGCGAGTATTCCGTGGAATCGCTGTGCACGAATTTTTTGCCCATAGCCAGTGCCGAACGGGCTCGAGCGGTGGTCAAGGCGCGGTATATGCCTCGGCGGCGGTAGGGCTCGAGGGTGGCCCCGCCCCAAATACCGACAAAATCGGTGCCGGGGACAGGTTCCAACCGGCCGGCGCTGACCATGCGTCCCTCAGCTTCAGCCACCCAGAGCTCCATACCGTCCTTGCGACCCAGACGGGATAGAAGAGCGTCAGCGGCACGCGTGTCAACGGATTCGCCAAATGCCTCATCGGCCATGGCGCTCATGGCGCGCACATCCGCGTCGGAAGTGATTTTTCGTAGTGTCACGCCGCTGGGCAACGCAGCATCCGCGGCCAAGGCGGCAAGGGGCCCGATCATGATGGACTCCGGATTCTCGGCAACAAACCCACGAGCCAGCAGTGCCTCGTGTAAGCCGGGCGCTTTATCATGACCGCGAGACTTCCATTCCACGCGGTTGACTACCGGATCTGCTTCGAAATATTGCAACGCTTTCGTGACAAGTGCGCTGATCGCTGGGGCATCTGCGTCGGCAAGGTCTTGATAGGTGACAAAGCCGCGCCCACCAGCGAAAGTGACAAGCCGCAGTGGACCCTCAATCATCACGTTGCTGGCGCTGGGGGTTTCTGCGTCCGTCCGAAGTTGATCGTCATAGGCACTGAGGTACTGCTCTTTAATTGTCATTGGTTTCAGTTTCTCAGGCTGTGGGCCGGTGACGCAATGCCCGGAGCTGACGTTTTGGGGAGTTCTGGGGATTTCTGGGGGAGGCCAAATGCGCCCCGGTTGGGGCGCCACAGTGCGGAATCCAAGAATGTCCCACCCTGACGCTACGGTTAATGCATGACTCTCACCGTGGCCAACCTCTCCGAGTCCGAGCTCCTGGCTCGGATTTTTCCACGCCTGCACGCCGGCAGTTCCATGGTGCTGGGGCCCGGGGATGACGCCGCCATCATCTCCGCGCCAGACGGCCGCATAGTCATCTCCATCGACACCCAGGTCCAGGATAAAGATTTTCGTCTTCTCTGGCCCAATGGCAGCACTTCCAGCGGATTCGATGTTGGGTGGAAGGCTGCCGCGCAAAACCTCAGCGACATCAACGCTATGGGTGCAGTTGCCACGGCCATGGTTATCAGCCTCACCCTGCCAGGCGGCACTCCGGTCAGCTGGGTGGAGCACTTGGCGGAGGGTTTGAGCGCGGCGATCCTAGCCCTTGGTGCACCGGGGTGTTCGGTGGCTGGAGGAGACCTTTCAGGCGGCAACGAATTGGTGGTAACAGTGGCAGTGACTGGCTCAATGGAGGGCCTTTCCCCGGTCCTGCGAAGTGGAGCTGGGCTAGGAGACCAAGTAGCAATCTGCGGCAATATGGGGTTTTCGGCAGCCGGCTGGGCCCTGCATGAAAGTACTCTGAACCCTGCTCAATACAGTCCGGCACTGATTGCTGCCGCTGAACTTTTTGCCCGGCCCCAACCTCCGTTGGCTGCCGGGCCCGCTGCAGCATCAGCCGGTGCCACGGCCATGATGGACATCTCCGATGGCCTCCTGCGTGACGCCACACGGATGGCCAACGCCAGCAACGTTAGCGTGAACTTGAACGGCAACGTATTGAAAAAGTTTGCACAAAAATTAGATGAATGTGCGCTGGCATTGGGAGCAGATCCGCTGCAGTGGGTGTTGACAGGGGGCGAAGACCACGGATTGTTATCCACATTCCCTGCCGGTGCAACACTCCCGCCAGGCTTCGTTGGGATAGGCTCTATAGTGTCCATCGACGCCACCAAACCGGTAGTGACTATTGACGGACGGAACTTCAAAAGCGCCGTGGAAGGCGCTCTGGGATGGGATCATTTTGCAGTCTAAGATCGCCGCAACTGCGCCCGTAGTTCGCCGATGGTTGGCGATGGCCGAGCAAACGTTGGCTAATCATAGCGACCGCCTCAATGCTATTAATATCTACCCGGTGGCCGACGCCGACACCGGCACTAACCTGTACCAAACGGTCCGGGCGGCGGCCCAAGCAGTCTCTGAGTTAGCACCCTCGGATGTGGGGGTCACCATGGCTGTTGCCGGGCGAGCCGCGATGGAGCAGGCTCGAGGAAATTCTGGGACACTACTCTCAGTTTCTCTTGTTGCCATGGCTGAGCCGCTCATTGGTGCCCAACGGCTCAGCGGGCCATTGATGGCAGCTGCCTTGCACCGAGCTCAAATACGTGCCTGGAGTGCTTTGAGTGAACCAATGCCAGGCACTATGCTCTCTGTCTTGGAGGCAGCATCCAGAGGTGCAAACTCAGTAGAGGGCGCCCATAACGGCGATGAATCTAACCACGCTCTGGCGCAGACTATTGACGCTGCGGTCATAGCCGCCAGAGAAGCGGTAGTGCTCACCGAGTCCCAGTTAGGAGTGCTCAGCGATGCTCGCGTAGTGGATGCTGGTGGAGTGGGGCTGCTGCTCATCTTGGACTGTTTGCGGTCCGTAATTATGGGTGAGCCGCTGCAAGAAGACCTGATGGACGGCCTCTCAGGCTACAAAGTCCAAGATCCTAACATTGCTCTGTCCATGCCGGAACAAGAAGGTGTTGAAGTCATGTGCACCATTACGTTAAGCCCGTTGGCGGCAGCAGGACTGCGCATGGAGCTTGGCGATCTAGGTGATTCGGTGATCATGAGCGCAGTCTCTGAAGAAGCTGATGACATGGGAGCCTACCCGTGGCGCCTACACGTTCATGTCCCTTCGGCTGCTGTGGCTTTGGAAGCTATCCGGGCTGTGGGTGATCCAAGCAATGTGAGTATCTCAACGCTATCGGCCCGTGCTCCTGAGGATGCCCATGAGTTCTACTGATCCGGGCGTTCCAGAATCAGGGGCAGCAAAACCGGGCAACCCGTATTCAGATCTTCTCTTGGAGCTGGGTCGGCTGGTGGGTGCCACCACCGCTAAGCAGGTAGCCAAGGGGCTGGACATCACCACTGTGGGGCAGATGCTCCACCAGTTTCCGCGACGCTATATTGCCCGCGGAGATCTGACAGATCTTGACCAGCTGCAGGTGGATGAAGAGGCCACGATCCTTGCCCGGGTGGTGGATTTGCGGACCCGTTACATGCAAACCCGCAAGGGCACCATTAGCGATGTGGTTATCACCGACAACTCCGGCCGGCCCTCCTCCCTGGTCATCAGTTTCTTCAACGGGTTCAAGGCCAAACAGGAATTGAAGCCAGGGGTGCTGGCAATGTTCTCAGGCAAAGTGGGCAGCTACGGTGGACACAAGGTGCTGACCAATCCCGGGTATGTTTTGCTGGCCGATGATGAACTGGCCGAACACGAAGTGGAAATACACGCCTCCAAACCCGTGCCGCTCTACCCAGCCACCGCCAAATTCCCCAGTTGGAAAACAGAACACGTCATTAAAGTGCTCCTACCCATCTTGGACTTTGCCATGATCCCGGACCCTGTGCCCAAGCACATCGCGGCACGAGAAAAACTCATGCCGCTGGCAGAGGCCTACGATGAAATTCACATCCCCTCAAGCATGGATACCTGGCCGCGTGCCCGTAAGCGCTTCCGTTTTCAAGAAGCGTTGGCGTTGCAAACCGCTTTGGCACAAAAGCGAGCTGAGGCGACTCGCTTGGACGCCACCTCACGAGCTGCTGTCAGCGGCGGCCTGTTGGATGCCTTCGACGCGCAGTTACCCTACACACTCACGGGGGGCCAGAGGGAAATTGGTGCTTTGGTTGCCACTGAGATTGCCGCCGGCCACCCCATGCATAGGCTGCTGCAGGGGGAGGTTGGTTCAGGTAAAACCGTGATTGCTTTGCGCGCCATGCTCCAAGTGATCGACGCCGGAGGTCAAGCCGCATTCTTGGCCCCAACTGAGGTTCTGGCCGCCCAACACCTGCACTCCATCTCGGCTTTGCTGGGCGCTTTGGGGGCGGGGACGCTTATTGGCGGGCAGCACGCTACAAAGGTGACATTGTTGACGGGATCCATGCCTGCTGCCGCTAAGAAGAAAGCTCTCTTGGCTGCAGCCTCGGGAGAGGCCGGCATTGTGATTGGCACGCATGCGCTGCTTTCAGACATCGTGCAGTTTGCTGACCTTGGCTTGATAGTGGTGGATGAACAGCAC
Source organism: Arthrobacter sp. TMP15 (assembly GCF_039529835.1). Taxonomy (NCBI): domain Bacteria; kingdom Bacillati; phylum Actinomycetota; class Actinomycetes; order Micrococcales; family Micrococcaceae; genus Arthrobacter; species Arthrobacter sp. TMP15. The sequence goes on along the minus strand of NZ_CP154262.1, from coordinate 2,336,690 downwards.
CGCTTCGGTGTGGAGCAGCGTGACGCCCTCCGTGCAAAAGCTCTGAAACCTCCGCATGTATTGGTTATGACGGCCACCCCCATCCCCCGAACTGTTGCTATGACGGTGTTTGGAGATCTTGAGGTCTCCGAGTTGACCGAGCTTCCTGCCGGCCGGGCACCCATTCTTACGCATGTCTCACCGCTGTCTGAGCATCCCGGCTGGGAACCCCGGGTTTGGTCGCGAACGCGGGAAGAGATCGACGCCGGCCACCAGGTCTATGTTGTGTGCCCCAAGATTGGGGAGGCTCCGGACGACGACGATGTGCCCCCCGCTGAGGGTGACACACGCCCCATGGCCGGGGTGCTAGATGTTGTGCAGTATTTACGCCGGGTACCGGTACTGGCGGGAACCCGCATTGAGGTCCTGCACGGGCGTTTGGATTCCGCTGATAAACAGGGAACCATGGCTGCGTTTGCCAGGGGCGAGATAGACGTGCTGGTGGCCACCACCGTGATCGAGGTTGGCGTGGACGTCCACAACGCCACGCTGATGGTAATTCTCGATGCTGACAGGTTTGGCATCTCGCAGCTGCATCAGTTACGCGGACGCGTGGGACGTGGCGGGTTGAAGGGTACATGCCTGCTGGTGACCAGCCTGGAAAAGGATCATCCCAGCCGCAAACGTTTGGACGCGGTGGCAGCAACCACAGATGGTTTTGTGCTGGCAAAACAAGATCTAGAAATGCGCCGTGAAGGTGACATTTTGGGGGCCAGACAATCAGGTGGGGGTTCTGGATTGCGTATGCTCAGTGTGCTGCGGGATGAGGATTTGATCGAGCGTGCCCGTCAGGATGCCACTGAAATTATCAGTAAGGACCCCGAACTGGCGTTTCACCCGGCTTTAAAGCTGGAAATTGAGATGTATTTGACCGAGAAAAATGAGGCATTCCTTGAACGTGGCTAGTCACAGCGTGGCCAAAGTATGAGCCGGATCGTTGCCGGAGCAGCTGGCGGATCTCCGCTGGTTTCGGTGCCAGGAGAAGGCACCCGTCCCACGACGGACCGGGTCAAGGAAGCACTGTTCTCAAGACTTGAATCGATGAATATGCTCTCAGGCACTAGGGTGCTTGACCTGTACGCGGGCGCTGGCTCTCTAGGAGTTGAAAGTGCCAGCCGCGGTGCAAGCTCGGTTGAGCTTGTTGAGTTCAACGACAAAGCCGCTGCCGTGTGCCAACGCAATGCCGAACTGGTCAACAAAGTAGTTGGCGCCAAAGTTGTCACAGTGAAACGGGCCAAAGTGGAATCATTTCTGGAGCGCGCAGCCTTGGCCGGCGTGGATCAGTGGGATTTGGTGTTCATGGATCCGCCGTATCCGTTGACCGAAACTGAACTCCAGCTGGTCTTAGGGCTGCTGGGGCCACGCCTGAGTGCATTCGCCGTGGTGGTTGTTGAGCGTTCCGCCCGGACACCCGAACCTTCATGGCCGCCGCTGATGGAGCGATTTGCGGAGAAGAAGTACGGGGAAACCCGGCTATGGTTTGCTGAGCCTGCGCAACTCCGGTGACCCTCCCCGCCGCTTTGTTGAGGTTGGAGATGATGACATCCCGGAGGAACGATGGGTGTCATCATCTCCAACCTCAACAGCACAGACGGGTGCGCATTGGCTCGTTAGCTCGCCAACGTGAACGGGCAACAGTCGAACAAAATCAAGCATTCGCCGGGTGAGGACGGCCCAGGCTGCTGATTCAACCGGTGAACAGCGGAGCCAACGCCAAAGTGAGGGCCGCTGCGGCAACCATCACCACTGCGGTTGAGATGGCAGCAAAAGCTCGCCGCTTGTTGCGTTCGGAATTATCAACAACGTGGTTCATATGTCGGAAAGACTGCTGGGTAACGCTGCGCCTGCCCGTTGGGGAGCGCGTTGCTGAACGGGACATTGATCTCCAGTAATATGCGGCAAATCCTCCGGGTGCTGACCGGAACCGTTGCCCACTCTACCAAGATGGTCCAAACAGCTTAGAACACAGCTGGTGTCATCATCTCCAACCTCAACAGCACAGGAGGGTGAGACTAGCCTGTTAGCTCGTCCAGTTCCACACCGCTGAGCAATGTGGCTGGGTGTGGGCCGGCCGCTACGAGTGACTCCGCCCAACCGGTTGGCCACGCTCCATTTGTGCCCAGCAGGATGATATTTCCGGGATAACGCCGACTAAAAAGCATGCTTGTCCCATAAGCAGCCACATTGTTCATGGTGGCCTGCAACGCCTTCGTTTGGCTGGTCACCAACGTGAATCCGGGTTCGTCGCCAACATTGACAGCCAGTATTCCATCCGGAGTCAGCCTGGTTGCAGCTTCGCGATAGAAGTCTGCGCAGGCCAGATGCGCTGGTGCTTCGGGGCCGCTAAAAATGTCCAAAATGACGACGTCGAACTTCAGCTCCGGTGGCAGCTGCGCCAACTCTTCACGGGCGTCACCAATATGAGTTGTCAGGTCGGTTCCTGCAGGCAGAGGCAACTGCTCTAAAACGAAGTCAAGCAATTCGCGTTCCAACTCCACAGCATGCTGAGTGGACCCCGGCCGGGTGGCCTGGATATATCGCGCCAAAGTCAAGGCCCCAGCACCCAAGTGCAGTGCCGTGATCGATTCGCCGGCTGGCTTGAACAGGTCAATAGCATTGGCGATCCGGCGCAGGTATTCATAGAAAACCTCCTGCGGAGCGGCCATGTTTACATGTGACTGCTCCGCACCATCGATGCTCAACACCAGGGCGTTGGCGTGCCAAGGATCGGGCTCAATCGTGGCGTGCACGCCACTGGTCCGCAGAAAGCGGCTACTGGTTTTCATCAGATTTTTGCCTGCAAGGTACTGAGGCGTTCGGCAGCTTCTTCCAATAGTGATTCTTTCTTGCAAAAGGCGAAGCGCAACAGTGAGCGCGTGCGCTGGGCGCCCTCGGGGTGGCAAAACACCGGAACCGGGATCGCTGCCACGCCGATGAGTTCGGGCAGTCGTCGGGCCAGCTCGGTGGCGTCGTTGACACCCATTCTTTGGGTATCCGCATTGATGAAGTAGGTCCCTTGTGGCAGGTACACATCGAACCCGGCCGCGCGCAGTCCCGCACCGAGAACGTCGCGTTTGCGGGCCAACGTGGCGGCCGCGTCGGTGAAATAGCTTTTATCCATGCGCAGACCAGCAGCAATGGCACTTTGGAAAGGCGTGCCGGAAGAGTAAGTCAGGAACTGCTTAACGGTGCGGGCGGCGGCAACCAACTCGGCTGGCCCGGAGAGCCAACCAATCTTCCAGCCGGTGAAGGAAAAAGTCTTGCCGGCGGAGGAAATGGTGAGCGTTCGTTGGGCCGCACCCGGCAACGTGGCCACGGGTATGTGCCGGGGACCAAAGGTCAGGTGCTCATAGACCTCATCGGTGAGGATCACGGCGTCGTACTTAACAGCTAAACGCACCACTTCACTGAGAACTTCCTCCGGAAACATGGCCCCGGTGGGATTATGCGGATTGTTCAGGATGACCATTTTGGTGCGGGGACTGAAACTGTTTTCCAAGACGGCCAGATCAGGCATGAAATTCGGTGCAAGGAGGGCAGCAGTGGTGTGAGTGGCTCCGCTGAGCCCAATCATGGCGCCATAGGAATCATAGAAAGGCTCAAAGGTGAGGACCTCGTCACCTGGACCGGTCAACGCCAGAACTGCGGAGGCGATGGCTTCCGTGGCGCCAGTGGAAATAATGATTTCCTGCTCAGGATCCAGCGTGATGCCGTAAAAACGCTCTTGGTGCTCCGCGACGGCGCGACGCAGATCCAGAATGCCTTTCCCGGGAGCGTACTGGTTGTGACCGGAGGCGATGGCTTCTTGGGCAATCCGGCGCAGTTCTGCCGGGCCGTCCTCATCAGGAAATCCCTGACCTAAGTTGATGGCCTGGTGTTGGGCCGCCAAAGTGGTGATTTCCTCAAAAATTGTGACGCCTAAGGAGCCGTCCGGGCCCATTAAGTTGGCACCTTGGGCTGTGCGCTGCCAGGGCGAGATCATAAGTGCTCCTTCGTTGCGGATGGGAGGTGATCCCCAAGTATTGTCTCTTTGACTAGGCTACCGGCCGGGGCGTTCCGCGCGAGTCCGGCGTTACCGGTCGGTACATGCCCACAGCTGGCGGACACAGAGGAGAACAAAGAGAATTTGTGCGCAATCTCAGCTAGATTCTTCTATATGCGACGTGCCGTATGCCCCGGATCCTTTGACCCCATCCACAAGGGCCACATCGAGGTGATTGCCCGTGCGGCCGGACTTTTTGACGAAGTCATTGTTGCCATCTCCACCAATTACAACAAAACCTACCGGTTCACGCTCAATGAACGTCTGGACATGGCCAAGAATACGTTCTCAGCGATCTCAGGGATCCTTGTGGAGCCGATGGGGGAGGGCCTGCTTTCCGACTACTGTCATGCGCGCGGGGTCTCGGCCATTGTAAAAGGCCTGCGCTCCTCCTCAGACTTTGACTACGAGTTGCCCATGGCAACGATGAACCGCCAGCTCTCAGGCGTGGAAACTGTTTTTCTGCCAGGGGATAGCCGCTACCTGCATTTGTCCTCCACCTTGATCAAGGAAGTCCACACTTTGGGCGGTGACGTCTCCGAGTACGTCCCGCGTGCCGTGCTGCGTCGAATTCAAGGCGCCGCGGGCCCGGACACCCGACCTGTGACAACGCTCCGAACGCAAGACTAGCTCTACTTGTGCGCACGGTAAGCGGCGAATGTGGCGCCACAGTGCTTGCTGCGCGCCGTTGGCCGCTCGCGGTGCGCAGAATTTGAATTCACACGGACTCAGCAGGGCGCTGTAACGCTCGTTGAGAGTTACATCACGGACGCCGCGGCTGAATGGGTTCGCTATGCAAGCCCTATCTGTCGTAGACTAGGTAAGGCCAATTGGCCTCTGGTGCCGATCATTTTGATGCCCGGCAGCTTTCGGGCTAAGATGGTGCGTCGGTCATACGTTTTTACAGGAGTTCTCATTAGCGAAACCACGTTGGGCAAAAAGTCCAACCATGGCACGCCCCTTACCGTCAGTGTTAGGGAGCTTGGGCGAAGCCCGGGCAGCATGTGGAAGTTCGAGGAACGTGTACCTGTGCCGGAAGATTTTGGCACTCCGCTCATTGGCGCGACGCCTGGGTCCATTTTGGATCTGGAACTCCGTTTTGAGGCCGTCCATGAAGGAATTCTGGTGTCGGGAAACGTGCTTGTCTATGTGACAGGTGAATGCTCCCGCTGCTTGGAGACGTTCGAGGATGACCTTGAAGTCGATGTGCAAGAACTTTTCTTCTACGAGGAGCCGTCCGCGGAATTCCTTGAACAAGAAGAAGATCAGCAACGTTGGGTCGAGCACGATTCTATCGATCTTGAACCGGTGTTGCGGGACGCAGTGGTAACCGCCCTGCCGTTCCAGCCGGTGTGCCGGGAAGACTGCGAGGGTCTGTGTTCCGAATGCGGAATACACCTTGCGGATGAGCCGGGGCACCACCACGAGATCCTGGATCCTCGGTGGGATGCCCTACAGGGCTTAACCGGCGAAGATAACTAGCAAATAAGTTTTTACTTGTGGGCACATGCCTGCGAGTTATCGAGAGAAAAGAGTTTGCCGTGGCTGTTCCGAAGCGGAAGATGTCCCGTGCCAATACGCGCGCACGCCGGTCCCAGTGGAAGGCCACCGCGCCTGCTCTGGTAAAAACCATCGAAAACGGACAGGTTGTTTACAGCCTCCCGCACCAGGCCAAGGTCGTCACCGACTCAGCCGGAACCGCACTGTTCTTGGAATACAAGGGCCGTAAGGTTGCTGACGTCTAAAACGTCCGTGCGGCCAACAGGTCCGTTCGATTAATTAATATTTATTGCAGGAGTGCCATGTCCGCAGAAATTCCATCAACGGAACTCACGGACGGTCACAAACTGCTTTTGAAGCGTCTCGGTGTCACTATTGATGCCGGGACGCTTCGTCTTGCCCTGACGCACCGTTCTTACGCGTATGAAAACGGTGGCATCCCCACCAATGAGCGCTTAGAATTCCTCGGCGATTCCATTCTGGGTTTCTCCGTAACTGATGCGCTGTACCGAGATCATCCCCTCTTGCCTGAAGGGGACTTGGCCAAGCGTCGCTCGGCAGTTGTCTCTACCCGCGCGTTGGCCAGCATTGGCCGCTCCTTGGGCTTGGGAGAATTCATCTACCTGGGTCAGGGTGAGCGTCTCACCAAGGGCCGGAATAAGTCTTCTATCCTGGCTGACACGATGGAAGCGCTGATCGGGGCCACCTACATTACCCACGGCATTGAGACGGCCCGCGCACTGGTTATGCGCCTCGTGGGTCCTTTGCTGGCCGATTCCGCTGTGCTGGGTGCTGGCACGGACTGGAAAACTAATATTCAGGAAATTTCTGCAGCCCGCCAGTTGGGCGCTATTTCCTACGACATCACGGGCGTTGGCCCCGATCACGACCGTTCCTTTACCGCGCGGCTGATTGTGGGTGGCGAGCATTTCGGCACCGGCACTGGCCCCTCCAAAAAGGAAGCCGAGCGTTCAGCTGCCGCCGCCGCCTGGATTGAGCTGCAGAGCCGCTTTGGTGAAGATCCTTCTGGGAAGCACGACGGCGGAACCTCCTTTGCGGGGGAAGGGGCACCCGCTGCTTCTGGTGAATAATGCCTGAGCTGCCCGAAGTAGAGGTGGTACGTAGAGGCCTTGAACGGTGGATCGCTGGGCGGAGTATCAACGGTGTTTCCGTGGTGGATCCCCGCTCAATCCGCCGCCATTCCCTGGGCGTGGAAGATTTCCGTGGCAACCTGCTAGGGACTACTGTGCTGGATGTGGTGCGGCGCGGAAAGTTCCTTTGGATGCCGCTCACCGATGATGCCTCCTCATCCACACCCCCGCATACGGCGTTGGTAGCGCACCTTGGTATGAGTGGTCAGCTGCTGGTTGAATCACCGGAACAACCATACGAGAAGCATCTAAAAGTACGCCTTTCTTTCTCCGCCCGTGATGATGCTCCGGAGGAGTTGAGATTTGTTGATCAGCGGATATTCGGTGGTTTATTTCTCACCTCACTGGTGCCTACAGCCGATGGGTTGCCCGGGGGATGTGGGCTGGGCTCAGACGGCAAGGGCTCAGGCAGCAACGGAGCAGGCAGCACTTTAGCAGGCGGCACAGTAGCCGGTGTAGAGGCAATGATCCCTGACGCAGCCGCGCACATTGGCAGAGACCCGTTGGATCCCTACTTTGACCTAGAGTCCTTGCATCAGAAACTCCGGGCACGGAAAACAGGCCTGAAGCGTGCACTATTGGATCAATCTCTGGTCTCCGGCATCGGCAATATTTATGCTGACGAGGCTCTGTGGGCTGCCAAAATGCACTTTGCCCGGCCCACGGATACGCTGCGCCGTCCCGAGACGGCACGGATCATCCATGCCGCTCGCGACGTCATGGACCGGGCGTTAGCCGCCGGAGGCACCAGTTTCGATGCGTTGTATGTCAACGTCAATGGCGCCTCCGGCTACTTTTCCCGGTCACTGAACGCCTATGGGCGCCAGGGGGAGATTTGTTACCGTTGTGATTCGCTGGGCTTATCTACACGGATTCGCCGTGACTCATTCATGAACCGGTCTTCCTACAGTTGCCCCGTCTGCCAGCCCCAACCTCGTAATGCGCGGCTTTAGGCAGGCCGGAGGAGTAACAGGCCGGAGGAGCAGCAGCATGTTCAGTGAACCAGGTGGACCGGACTAGAAAACCACCACGAATCTGGTGATGGCATCTTGTAAGATGTTCACCATTCCCGTTTCGTTTTCCATGGTGGAGCGCGATTTCAGCGCTGTGTCCGGGTGATCTGTGATGATGCCGTCAACACCGCCCCGCAGGAACCCTGTTTGCTTTGAGGCTTTATTCACTGTCCACACCATGAAACCAAGACCGGCATTGGCTGCCGCCTCCTGGATGTCAGGGGTGGCCGTCCATTCCTCCACCACAATGAAGTCCGCGATGGTGTCTGGGACGTCAACAGCGGCGAAGGCCATCGTGTAACCAACTGTGAGGTCGGGGCGTAGGGTCTTGAGGCGGTGAACGCTGGGTTTGTCGAGTGAATGATAAATGTTTTGCTGGAGGGCGCCTAGGTCTTCGAGCTCATTGACCAGCTGCTGAACATGGTCTTCGGGTTCGGCGCCACTGAATTTGATCTCCAGAAGAAGCTGCATATTAAGCTCTTGCGCCCGGGTGATGTACTCGGCAAGGGTAGGGATGCGATCTTCGTTGTCCTCCAAATCCCGGACAGTCATCGCTGTTAGTTCCTTGAGCGTGAGGTCCTTGACTGCCAGGTCTTTTCCTGTCAAGCGTTTAAGGTTGGCGTCATGCATAACCACGAACTGCTGGTCCTTACTTTGCATGACGTCCATCTCCACCAGATCCGCACCGGCACGGGACGCGGCCTCCAGCCCACTGATGGTGTTCTCAACGCCGCCATCGGAAAAGCCTCGATGAGCGAGCACCAACGTCTTTGGGTGATCCGCAATTTTCTCCATCGAAACTATGGCGCCTGTGCCCAAAACGAGGGCGAGGGCTAGTGCAGCCGTAGTGATGAACAGCGGGGCCCCGTTAGATGTTTTTTTGGCTGGCGATGAACCAGCATCCGGAACGGCGGCAGCCAGCAGCTCCTGCCGCAAATGCTCAGCCGGTAGCAAGTAAGCGCGACGGCGCAGGAAAACTACCAGCACCGCAGATACCAAGGTGGTAACCAAACCAGTGAGCAGCAGCGCAACTACCTGTGCCGCCCCCAAACTATAAGCTGCCACAGCAGGTGATGCCTCGGGTGAGAGTGCATCGCTGATGGCTGTGGGGATCAGAGTAACAAGGGCCAGCGCCCCTGTGGCCAAGCTGGCACCCAGGAGGACTGCGGCCACCGAAACAACCAGAACCAGTTCTTGTAAACCGTGAAGCAGTTTCCAACTGAGTCGGCTTGATTGCCCGCCGGTGGCATCAGTGAGGACAAAGAGGGGAACAGTCAGTGCAAAACGCGTATTGAGAATTCCCAGCACCAGTAAAAAGATCACCAGAGTGGCAGCGGATGGAATGCTCTTAAAGAGTTCGCCAGTGATGAAAGGTGGAATGGCGATGCCCTGGATGAAGGCTGATGTGAATCCAAAACCCGTTAGTGGAAGTAGGAGGAAGAGATAGCAAAGTAGCGGGAACGACGACGGCCGGATAAGTTTTCGCGACACCCTCCCCACCTCTCCCAGTACCTCGCGCACAGAAAGGGTGCCAGGACCAGTCAAACGGCTCAAAATCACCACAACAATTGTGAACTGCAGGGCCATCAGCCAGAAGGCGAGCGTGCACAATAGTATGATCAGACCCACCGTCAGCGGCAGTCCGGCGGTGCTCGTTAGGCCGCCAAGATCAAGAGCCGTCATTCCACTGGCGCGTAGTGCCTCACGGAAAAGCCAGCGCAAAATGGGAAAGGCTACGAGCAGCACAACTAGCTGCATGGCAAAGACGATACCCAGAAGACGGGCCCCGCCCTTGCGGACTAGTGCAAAGCCGCTGGCTATGTCACGGCGGACAGAGGCCCAAAATGGTATTCGGGTGGTTTTCACCGTTGACGGACCTTCCTGTACGGATGAGTGCTGACACGTTCGGTGATTTCGGAGATGAGTTCAGCGCGTGAGGATTTCTTTCGGGCCCCGGCTATGAAGCGGCGCGTCAAGCGGGCAGCACTACCTAAGTTCAAGGGGCGTCCCTCGATCCCGTACAGCTGACGAGCCCAATCGGGGAGCATGAACAGGATGCCGTCCTGGACAATGATGCCTGCCCAGACTTTCACGGGGTTGCCCTTGAGGTTGGGTTTGCGAAGGCCCTTGGCCAGCTCCGCCGCCGGCAAGGTTAGCGCCATCCAACTTTTTTGCTCATCCATGTAGCTATCGAGTTCGGCGCGGGTGGAGGAAAGGATGCTCGGGTCGATGCCAACAAGCTCTGCTGCCTTGTGCTGCTCTTGAATGAACGTGTCTTGCTGGTCAATAGTCAGGTCGGGACCAAATGCATCGGCACCCCGCAGGACTCCCCAGACAACAGTGTTGTGGGTCCACACGAGCCAGTCGTGATTATCTGCGCGAAGTTCCATACCTGTCTTGGGATCGGTCCAGTGAGCATGCGCGTGCATGCGGCGTACGGAGGTGCCAGCGGCGTCCGCATGGGCGCGGTCGCCAAAAATGGTGGTGTCAATGTATCGGCCGGTGCGTTCGGCACGGCCCTCCATATCCGTGGCGTAACCGCTGGTCTGATCGAAGAGGCGCATCATCATGGGGTTTAACGCCTGCATCAGTATGGCTGCCACGCCGCCCAGTTTAGAGGAAGGGTCGGAGAAGAGTATCCAGCTCACACTCTCCGGTCCAAAATACCCCTCATCAGTGACTGTTGCTGCGGCGCTTGTTGTATCTGTCATGGTCCCTCACAGAGTCCTTTAAAAGGACACCCGGCACGGCAGCTACACAGCTGAGTCTGTGTGTTAGCGGGTGTCAGTGTTCAACCAAACTACCAACCACAACGCGGTATAAGTGGTTGTTTTGGGAAAAGCAGGTAGTGTCCGTGGCGGCTCCTCTGCGCCGCACTCGCAGCTTCACGTTAGAGGAGGCCTCCGGGGTCCGGTGCAGCTGCGAAACAAGTGGTCTCGGTGGGGGTTCCCTAGGTAGGCGTACAAACTGGTTTTTCCAGCCACAGTGCATGCTGGCGAGAAGAGATCCGATGCTGGGGAAAGCCCAAGGCGTACGTGAGGCCCAAGTTATTGAACCGGAATTGTCCTAGCATCGCAGCTAAAAAATCGCAGCAAAAACCAGAGAAATGCGGGACTGCGCAGCTCCTAGGGGAAGAATAAGTAGCAATTTATCAATACTGCAGGGCAGCGCCCGCCCATGGACAACCCGCCCATGGACAGCCCGCCCATGGCCAACCCGCCCATGGACAAGGTGTCAGAAGTGCTAGCCCAAGGGAAGCAGCTGACGGCGATCAGTCACAGCCAACTTGGTATAGGCCCGCTGAAGATGACCCTCAACTGTGCGGGGAGATAAATAAAGTTCCTCCGCTATTGCAACATTGCTGGCCCCGGCAGCCGCCTTGACGCAAACCTCGCGCTCACGTTCTGTTAACAAGGCTAAGTTAATGCGCGTGCGCTCCAGCGCTGGAGTGTTCACGCCGGCAAGTGGGCGAGACAACTCCGCTGATACCCCCAAAAGTCGTGACGCCAGCGCCCGGTGACCCCTATCCCGTGCAAGATTTGCCGCTCGTTGCGCCAGCTCGGCCGCGTACAGTGGCCGCTCACAAGCCGTATGTTCAGCGATGACATCCTCAACAGACTCTGGGTGGGCTCCCAGTACCTCCTCATACCGTTGCAGAGTGCCCGCAAGGGCGCCTTCCACACCCTTCGCACAATGACTGAGAGTGCTAATGTCATTGTGCAGACCCAACCGCCAGGCATCGTGGGCTAGTCGCAGAGCCAGCAAATGACGGCCCCGCTTTTGAGCATCCAGGGCCAGCCTCTTCCAAACTTTGGTGGCAGAGCTTGGACCGTTGAGGTAAAGCTCCGCTGTAAGAAGGCTACGTTCGGCGTCTGCTCGGAGCCCATGGCCGCCGGTGACAGGGGCTGCGTGGAAGAGTGCATAGAACTCGGTTGAGCGCTCGCGGTCATCCACCATAGCTGCGGCTGCGGCACCGTACGCGGCAATCAGGCCGGTGAGGTGATGCGGGTCTATGGGTGAGACCAAGGCCAGAGCCTGCCCGCTCAGGTCCAGGGCTTGTGCAGCGTCGCCCTTCTCCAACGCTGTGCTGGCCTGTGCTGTAAGGAAAACTGCATGGTCCACGGCGAGGTCGGTCCAGTCAAGCTTGTGGCTGATTTCGGCAAGACCCGCGTGGGGATTCCCGTGAGAGAGGCTGGCCACATGGATCGCATGCAGGATTTCTCCGCGTGCCGTGGGTGATGCGGATTGCCATAGGTTGCCATCGATCAGGTTGCCAATCTCGCGCAAAGCAGTTGAGGGCATGCCACAATAACTGGTCTCAACTAACAGTTGGCTGTGGATGCGCAGCCGCAAATCTGGTGAAAGAAGCGGGTTTTTCGCATCCGCAGCCAGAGCCTCACGATCCGTTGCGTGGTTGCCCACTAAGTGTAGAAGACGGGCGAATGCGTGGATTTCTTCGTTGTCGCTGGGGCGTGGCGCCAGCTGAGCCAGCGCCTCTTTGAGATCGCCTAGGCCACTGAAAATAATCCAAGCTGCGCGTAGGCGTGCGGCGTCCACTCCGAGCTCAAGCAGTGGAGCAAGGACTGCCAAAGCCGGCCTTGGCCGCCCTGTCTCATGGAGAGCTTCGGCCCGGGTGATCATCAGAGCGGTACGGGAAGCGTCCTCGGACCATGTTTGGAATCTCTGTTCCTCAACGATCCGCGTCAACACCAGAACCGCGTCAAATTGCCGTGCATGGTTGGCGAGTTTCGCATCTTCGAGCAGTTCCAGGGGGCTGCTGAGTACGTCAAGGTCTTGGCTGTGTAGGGCTAAAGAAATTCTTGTGTGTGGGTGCATATCAGCACGGGGCAGGGCGGCGCGGATGCGTGCTGAATGTGCTCGTAGCGTGCTTCGTCCCAAGGTGGCTAGTACTGTGTGGGGAGTCAGCGCTGAATCAAGGGCCACTCTTGAGATAACTGGTGCACCGGCTGTGCTCCCACCATTGGAGCAGATGTGGATTAATCCGGCGTCATGGGCCTGGTCCAGCAGTTCTGCGGGAATGAGCAGGTGAGCGACGTCTTGTGGGAGTTCCCCGGTCAGGGCCAGTAGCTCTACGGCTTCCCGGAGTTCTTTGGGTTGTTCGGAGAGTCTTGTTGCAATGAGGTCCGATATTCTGCTTCCTCGAGGACGCCATTGGCTGCGAAGGGTCCAATAGGCTTTGCTGCGAGTCAGAGAGTTATCGCCCTGGGCGTCCAAGGCAAGCTCCCGTAGCTGGAGTGCATTACCCCCTGAAAAAGCCAGAAGGGTGCTGGCCGTACTGGTGTTGACGCGGCCTCCAAACAACTCCTCCAACAACACTAACGCATCAAGGGTATTCAACGAGGCCAACTCAACTCTATGTGCCTGTGCTGACACTGCGAGCCGTCGCAGTGGTGCTGGAAATGCGGCAATGGTGCGGGCTACGCACACCAACGGCAGAACACTGCTGGCCGCAAGTTGAGCGAACGCGGCTGTGCTTTCTAAATCGATATCCTCGGCGTTGTCCAGCAGCACTGTGGAGGGCCGAGAAGCCAGGCTGTGGGTTAGGGAAGCCATGAGATGTGCGGGGGAGGCGATCCGCGGCGCGGCCCCAACGAACGGCGCGGTCCCTGCAAATGAGGTGGTCCCGGCAAATGAGGGCGGCCCAGTAAAAGGGGCAGGCCCGGCAAGTTGGGCGGCTAAGGTGGCCAGTGCGGCAAAGGGAACGTCCCGAAGTACGGGAGTGCCCGTGAGCCTGTACACCGGTTTGCCGTGCTGGGTGTGTGTTGCCAAGACACGGTTGGCAAACGCCGTGCGGCCACTTCCGGACTGTCCCAGCACAATAAGTACGCCACCGGCGGCTAGTGCCCGGGCAGCTTCACTTTCGAGTTTTATCCGTGAGGGCAGGGCCGTGCCGCGGGCAGCTTGAGAGACGTTCACGCACTGATTGTAGTGAGCATTGTTTGCCTATGAGGTACGCCACGCTGTGATTACAGGTAGTGGCCCTGTCCCCGAACCACGGCTTCCTTGTGGTAGGGCTGAAATTAGCTTGTGCGGTAGTGCTGCGCTAAACGGGCCAGGCCTTCATCAACTGTGACTGCCGGGGTCCAGTCAAGCACCGCTTGAGTGTGGCGTTGGTCGAACCAGTGGGCAGTGGAGAGCTGCTCTGCCAAGAAACGGGTCATAGGTGGTTCGTCATGGACCCAGCCCCGAGAACCGGCCGCGCTCCATGCTTTTTCAATCACGGAGCCCGCACCACGAGCCAACCAACCTGGCACGGAGTAGCCAGGAGCTGGCACTCCAGCGGCGGCACAGATTCCAGCAATGAGTTCCCCCACAGCCCGGGGTTCACCATTAGTGACAACCAACGCTTGGCCGTGGGCGTAGTCCATGCGTTCAAGGCCGCGCACAATCGCCTCGGCGGCGTTATCAACATAGGTGGTGTCAATGAGTGCCCGTCCCCCATCCAGTAGGGGGAGCCTGCCTGTACGGGCGCGTTCCACTACGCGTTCCACCAGTTGAGTATCCCCGGGACCCCAAACCACATGCGGACGGACGGCCGTGACCCTGAAAGTGGGGGAGTCCTGTGCAAGAGCGATTTGTTCGCCAGCAGCTTTGGAGCGTGCATAGTGTCCACGGGCAAGCTCGGGATTAGCTGCGCCAGCGGGCGCGCCCACAATGGAAGAGCCAAAGTGGGCTACTGAGGGTGAGGAAACAAACACAAAGTCCCGGACGCCTTCGTGTTGGGCAGCCGCAATGAGTTGACGTGTGCCAACGATGTTTGTTGAAACGAATTCGTTCCATTCCCCGGTGAAGGAGACCTTAGCGGCCAGATGAACTACTGCGTCCATGCCGGCTACTGCGCGTGCGCCAACGTCGGGGTCAACCACAGAGCCCTGCATCGATTCCCACGGGGCCTGGACCGCACGGCGCTGCAATGTTCGCACTCCGAAACCGCGTTCATGGAGCAGGCTCGCAACGGCTCGTCCCAACAAGCCGCTGGTTCCTGTCACCAGAACGCGGCGCTGGCGCTTCGAGATGGTGGTAGCTAGGGGATTGTTGGGGGAGGCAGAATTTTCCAAGGAAGAGTCGGCGGTCATGGACGCCCTGGCTTCTCACCGGATAGCATTCTTCCGGCCCACCGCGAGAGCTTAGCTCGATCAATTTTTGAGTTGTGCCGCACATCGGTGGGCATGGAATCTATGACAAGCACCGCAGCCAACGGCAAGTCAGTGCTTTGGGCAGCCGCCCTGATCTGGGTGGCCAGTGCGGTTGGCGCCAGCCCGACGCGTTTGACGGCGGGGTTCGTTTCAACAATGGCAATTGCCACCTGAGTGCCCCTGGGACCAACACCAACTATGGCTGCACGGGAAACACCTGGCACCAGTTCCACGGCCTGTTCGGGCGCGACAGGAGTTTTCACACCGGTGGCGGTGGTCAGGATATGCTCCATGCGGCCTTCCACCCAGAGCCGGCCATGGGCATCCAGATGACCAACATCGCCACTGCGATGCCAGCCGGGGATGGAAGTACTCAGTTCCTGAGTGATCCACAAGCGGTCGTAACGCTCTTTCACGTGCGGTGCACTGACCAAAATTTCCCCTGTTACGTAGGCGGCAGTGGTGGGCTCAGGCACCACAACACCATCGGCGTCCACAGGGGCAATCGCAGTGGACGCGCCACTGACGGCCGTACCCACGCACACACCATTTCCCGCGCCCGCGGCACGAATGCCGGGCAGGTCAATATCGGTAAGCGGCAGCGCTTCGGTCATACCGTACGGGGTGTGCAGCTCAGCGTTCGGGACAAGCTGCTGAACGCGTTCCAGCAGAGGTTGTGCCAAAGGTGCCCCTGCAGATAAGACCAGTCCGACGTCGGACAGAGACTTGCGCTGCGTAGGGGAGAGTTCCGCCGCGGTCCCCACAACGTTGACCAGGGCCGCTGGCGAGGCAAAGACAACCGTCGCCTTGATGGCTGCTGCGGCGTTGGCCAGTGCGTGAGCGGTCAGAGTGCGCGGCGCGGTGACATCCATGTCTGGGGTGACGGTGGTGGCACCAAGTGCCGGGCCCAAAAGTGCAAAGGGTGCGAACCCAGCTACAAGCGCTGTGCCTGCTTCCAAATGGTAGGTGGCCTTGAGGGTGTCGCGCATGGCAGCCAAACGGCGATTTGTATACACCACGCCCTTGGCCGGTCCCGTGGATCCTGAGGTGAACAGCACTGCGGCGTCCGCGTCGGCGGGCAGGGGAATGAATGCCTGGGCATTGCCCGCCAGGCGCACAACGCGGCCGTTGGCCATAAGTTGCGGCACGGTGGCGGCAACGGAGAATAAAGATTTCTTGATCCGGGCTGAGGCTGGTGTGAAATCCTGCGCTGCAATCTTCACACCCGGCCAGTTGTACAAGCGTGCGCCAGCGAGGGCGCGCTCAATGCCAATCAAGTAATCCGGGCCCGCACCCTTGATAGCACGGCTCATGCCCTTAGTGCCCAAGCCGGCATCGGCCACAACAATGATGGCGCCAAGCCTCAAACACGCATATATCAACGTGGTCAGGTTGATGCCCGGTGGCACCAGCAGACTGACCCGGTCTCCACCTTTTACACCCAACTCCCGCAGCCCTGCCGCGAGATCGTCCACGTCCCGAGCCAGCTGTGCCCAGGAAACAACTCGGGTAGCGCTGGCTTCTCCGGTGGGGAGCATGTCAACAATGGCAGTGGAAGTATCGTCTTGCCGGGCATCAATTTCAGCCAGCATCGGCACATAAGGATTGGCCGTTTCCGGATTGTTTGGCTCACCTTTTACCGAACGGGCAGACTCGGCAGGGCTGGCGGGAACGTTACCGGCGAGCCACGCAAAGGTTGGTGTGGCAATGTCGCGGTCTTCTTGCACCAGGTGACTTGCACCCTCAAAACGGTGCACGTGCGCGTGCGGCAGACGAGTCAGTAAATCACGCAAGTAGCGATCGGAAAAGACAGGGTCCTTGGGCCCCCACATCATAAATACGGGCACATCCAGGGTGCGGATGTCAGCGGACACCGTGTCCAGAGCAGCCCGTGAGGGATGATCCTCGGCGGCGGGAATGTCAGCCACAAAATTGCCAACACCTGCCCTGCGAGCAACAGTTTTGTACGGTGCCATGAACGCCGCTTTAACGTCTTCACTCAAGCCTGGTTGTGCCAGAGAGTGCGTCACCTGCAAAAAGGCGGACGTCGTCGTGGTACCCCACTTATGAACCGCAGGGTGGAGGGCAAGTTGCAACGCAGGCGGTAGTGAGAACCCTGCCGGGTGAACTGCGGTGTTGGTCAGGATCACACCGGCTAGCTGTTCCCGGTGTCGGGTGGCCCAACCAAGGGAGATGATCCCTCCCCAGTCATGGCCAACACTGACCACAGGGCCTGTGAGATCAAGGGCGGCGGTGAGATCGCCCAAGTCGGTGATGCGGTCTTCAAGGCGACGGAAAGTCCCTGTGCGTTCGGAGAAACCCATATCCAGCTGATCAACGGCGATGACCCGCCACGGACCACCTGCCGCGAGTGTGGCGGGAGAGGTTGCCCCGGCCAACAGGGTGCGCCAAAGGTATGACCAGGTGGGATTGCCATGGACACACAGCAGCGTGCCCACAGGCTCTAGCCCCGTGGCAGCAACATCCTCGGCATTGTCTAAGTAATGCCATTGATGCCGTGATCCAGCGGGATCAACTACGGCTGTGGACGGCACTGAGCGGGTGCGTCGCCAACTGGCTTGGACACCGGGCCATGACTGGGTAGGGTCAACCTCCGATGAAGCCACTGCTACCACGCAATTTCCATCATGGCGGTATTAAGCCCGGAGCCCACGCCCATGCACAGCACGCGATCACCACTGGAGAGAGTTTGGGATTCCTGCGCCAAAGTCATCGGCAATGACGCCGGACCCACATTGCCCCATTTGGGGAACGTGATGGGAACTTTGCCCTTGACAAGGTTCACGGCCTTGATGATTGCATTGGTGTAGGAATTGGACACTTGGTGTGTGACGTACCTGTCCATGGAACGCCAATCCCAGCCGTCCGTGTGAGCTTCATCCCATGCGTCAGTAACAAGCTCCAAACCGTTATCCAGCAGGCCCTTGGTGTCAGTGAACATTCCGTCAGGGCCGCCAACACAAAGCTCGTGGTGCTGGGTGCCGGCGCGGGAAACCCCGCCAAGGATGCGGTGGCCACCCGGGTGCAGATCCGCAGGCCCAATCACCGCAGCAGCGGCTCCTGATCCCAGAGTGAGGGTGGCAAATTCTTTGAGGTAGTCCTCACGGGTGGACGTTTCAGCATTCAAACGATCAAAAGTTGTTTCCTGAGTGGTTTGGGCATCCTCACCAGCAACAATCAGTGCGTACTTGATTTGACCTGAATCAATCATGTTTGCGGCCAATGTCATGCCGTTAACGAACCCTAAACACGCGTTTGCCACATCAAAGTTCATGGCAGAGGAGGGCAACCCCAAACCGTTGTGGATTTTTACAGCCACAGAGGGTTCCAGATTGCGACGGGTGACAGAGGTGTTGATCAACAGCCCTACCTGGCCGGCTTCAATGCCCGCTTCAGCCATGGCTTTGGCTCCAGCTTCAATAGCGGCGTCATCAAAGTCCGTTCCGGGCGCCCACCAGCGGCGTTCTTCTACACCGGCCACACGCTCCAACAGGCGCTTCGAGAGGCGCAACCGTTTCAAGCTCGGGGCAAGCCGAGCGTCAAAGTCGCTGGACTTGACTACAACTGGAGCCTCAATGCTTGAGACAGCCAGCAAGGCGGTGTTGTGGTGACGAAACGTAGCGTTGCCGATCAAGTTCCAGCCTTTTTCTTGTAATGTTCGGTGCTAAATGGCACCGAAAAAGCAATGACTGTGCTGCGAAACGTGCGGGAACTGCATTGGCTGGCCCCCGTACACATAAAGGCACACCCTTAACTATGCACCTTAGAGGGGTGTTCATGCACATGCGCCTTAATGCATACACACGTTGGCCGCCCGGGTGGCGAGCAGAAATTCACGGTAGATTGGCAGGTGTGAAACGCCCGCCTGCGCAGGAGAAGAATACAGTTTGCATCTAAAGAGTCTTTCCGTGCGCGGGTTCAAGTCCTTCGCCTCGGCCACCACCTTTGACTTTGAACCAGGTGTCACAGCTGTTGTGGGCCCCAATGGTTCGGGTAAGTCCAACGTGGTTGACGCCCTGGCCTGGGTCATGGGCGAGCAAGGTGCCAAGACCTTGCGCGGGGGCAAAATGGAAGACGTCATCTTCGCCGGCACCTCAGCACGTCCCCCGCTGGGGCGGGCACATGTTGCTCTCACCATTGATAATAGCGACGGCGTGCTGCCTATTGACTACGCTGAAGTCACCATTTCCCGTACGTTATTCAGAGCTGGAGGTTCTGAATATGCCATCAACGGGAGCTCATGCAGGCTCCTTGATATCCAAGAACTTCTCTCGGATTCCGGCTTGGGCAAGGAGATGCACGTCATTGTGGGGCAGGGGCAGCTAGATAAGGTTCTGCATGCCACCGCCGAGGATCGCCGAGGCTTCATCGAAGAGGCCGCAGGCATTCTCAAACACCGCCGTCGCAAAGAAAAAACGTTACGCAAATTAGAAGCCATGTCGGCAAACCTTGCCAGACTCACCGACCTGACAGGGGAGATCCGCCGCCAGCTGACCCCTCTGGGCAAGCAGGCAGCCGTGGCCCGACGGGCTCAAAGTGTGCAGTTTGACGTCCGGGACGCCAAGGCACGCCTGCTGGCCGATGACATTGTGAGCCTGCGCACCGCCGTCGAACGTGACGAAGCCGCAGAGCTGGCACTGAAAAACCGTCGCGAACTGGTGGAAAAGACTCTCCACAGTGGTCGTGAAAAGCAAGCGGATCTTGAACAACAAGCAGCCGCTGCCACTCCGTTGCTGAACGCTGCGCGCGATAATTGGTATCAGCTGTGTGCCACACGTGACCAGTTCAAGGCACTGGGGGTGCTTGCTGCCGAACGTCGGCGTCACCTCGGTGCCGTGGATGCAGCGCCGGATCCCAGCCGGGATCCTGACAGGCTTGCCGAGCAGGCCGCCCGTCTGCGTGCCGAGGAAGCCGAGCTGGATTTGACCCTTGAAGAACGCCGCTATGGGTTAGAGACGGCGGTTGAAATCAAGGAGGACGCGGAGGCTGCCGTGAGGGATGAGGAGCAGCGAGTCCGGGCTCAAATGCGTGCCACAGCTGACCGCCGCGAGGGTCTGGCCACGTTGGCCGGAAAGGTTTCTTCGGCTCGTTCCCGAGTTGAGTCCGCCGAGGCTGAAATTGGCCGCCTGCACCAGGGCAAGGCGGCTGGCGCTGATCGGCACAAGGCGGCGGCGCAAGAATTTTCTGCCCTTGAGTCTCAGGTGGCCGGGGTTGAAGCTGGTGAGGAGCGCCTGGACGAAGACTATGAAGTGGCCACCGCCGCCGTTGATGCACTGGATGCGAAGATCGAGGCCGTCATAACGGAGCAGCTGGCAGCGCAAAGGGATCGTGATTCCCTCACCGCGCGCCGCGATGCCCTCGCCGTGGGCCTGTTGCGCAAGGACGCCAGCGCGCACCTGTTGGAGACCCGCCCACCCGGCATTATGGCCTCCATGGCAGAGCTGCTTCGGGTGGTCCCCAGCCATGAAATCGCCATCGCGGCAGCCCTTGATGCGGCGGCCGAAGGCGTGGTTGTCAATGATGCCGAGTCAGCGCTGAAGGCCCTTGAACTAGTCAAAACGCACGACGGCGGACGGGTCACCTTGGTGGTTGCCGCCGGTCCAGCAGTTCCCGCCGGTCCAGCCGGGACCGCTACGGGTCCCGCGGCAGAGATCCTCACGAAGCAGGCCGCAGCAAAAGAGGCGGTCAACGCAGTGAAGGGAGCCGTCGTCGGCCGGGCACAGGTCAGTGGTCCAGCTGAGCTGGATGCGACTCTGGATGCTTTGCTGGCAGCTGTGGTTCTGGTCCCGGATTTGGCGGGGGCACGGGAAGTTCTTTCTCACCATCCGGGGCTCACGGCTGTGACGGCGCAGGGAGATGTGATTACGGCTTTCTATGCAAAGGGTGGATCTGCCACGGCGCCCTCGCTGCTTGAGTTGGCGGCCGCAGTTGATGAGACCGAAACGCAGCTTAGCGCCGCCACAGCGCGCGGGGAACAGGCCAGATTTGCGTTGGCCGGGCTGCAGTCACAGCGCCGTGACTTGGCTGTTGTCCAGAGCGATGCGCTGGCTGCACTGCACGAATCTGATGCGCGGCTTGCCGCTGTTGCTGAGCGGCTTGGTTCGTTAGGGGCCACCTTGCGATCGGCTGCGGGCGAGTCCGAAAGGCACGCACAAGCGCTCAATGCGGCTGCGGAAAATCTGGTCCGGGAGCAGCAGGTGCTGAAGGAAATGGCTGCCCGGTTGGCCCAAGCGCAACAGGCTCCAGCCAGCGTAGAACCTTCCATGGAGGAAAGGGATACCTTGGCTGCTGCGGCGGCTGCGGCTCGTGCTGTGGAGATGGAGACGCGGCTTACCTTGCGCAGTGGCGAAGAAGCGCTGAATACTGCGCGGACTCGGGCG
The DNA here is from genome assembly GCF_039529835.1 of Arthrobacter sp. TMP15. Lineage (NCBI taxonomy): Bacteria > Bacillati > Actinomycetota > Actinomycetes > Micrococcales > Micrococcaceae > Arthrobacter > Arthrobacter sp. TMP15. The sequence continues at coordinate 2,315,387 of NZ_CP154262.1, read as the reverse complement.
GCAGCCTTGGAACGGGCAGCGGCAACAGAACGCTCGGCTCGGGAACAGGCGGCTCGCCGGGCTAACCGCAGGCTGTTCCAGTCAAAGAAAGCCGCGGCCGTGGCACTGGCTGCCCAACATATTTTGGCGTTCGTGGAAGAGTCAATCGAGCTGGCCGAGCAGGTCCGCGATCAGGCAGAGCAGCAGCGGGCCACCCGTGAAGTGGAGCTCATGTCCGTGCGGGCAGCCACCGCTGAGGCGCAGAAGGAACTGGCCACGCTGACCGATTCCGTGCACAAGGATGAAATAGCGCGCACGTCACAGCGGTTGCGTATTGAAACTCTTGAACTTAAGTCCATTGAGGAGCTGGGACTCAGTGTGGACCATCTCATCACGGAATACGGTCCCGAGACTCTTGTGCCGTTGGCTCCGGGGGTTGGCACTGATAAGTGGGCGGCGTTGCGCATTGAGGTTGATGAAGCAGGGGATGAACTCCGTGAAGGGACCCAGTTTGTGCGCCAAGAGCAGGAAAAGCGGCTCAAACGCGCCGAGCGCGATCTATCTGCCCTAGGGAAGGTGAATCCGCTGGCGCTGGAGGAATTTGCGGCTCTAGAGGAACGCCACCAATTTTTGTCTTCACAGCTTGAGGACCTCAAAGCCAGCCGCAGAGACCTTATGGACATCATCAAGGAGGTGGATCAGCGTGTGGAGGAGGTCTTCACTGCCGCCTACGCAGACACGGCCGTGCAATTTGAGCGCGTCTTTGGCCGGCTCTTCCCGGGCGGTGAGGGACGGCTGGTCCTGACCGATCCCTCCGACATGCTCACAACAGGTATTGAGGTTGAGGCCCGGCCCGCTGGCAAGCGAATTAAGCGACTCTCGCTGCTTTCCGGTGGCGAGCGTTCACTAACTGCCGTAGCGCTGCTGGTGGCTATTTTCAAGGCTCGGCCATCGCCGTTTTACGTCATGGATGAGGTTGAAGCCGCCCTGGATGACACCAACCTGGGGCGCCTGCTCACCATTTTTGAGGAACTGCGCGAATCCAGTCAGCTGATCATCATCACCCACCAGAAGCGGACCATGGACATTGCCGACGCGCTCTATGGTGTGTCGATGAGGGGCGACGGAGTATCAACAGTGATCAGTCAGCGAATGAACCGCCCCGAATAACCGCCCCACCCCCGACGCTCGCTCACTCTACGTCGTGTTTTTGAGAACGCTCGCTCACTAGGTGAGCGAGCGTTTGCTCATAGTCGACGTAAAGTGAGCGAGCGTTTGCCGGGGGTGCTTACAGCTGCTGGGTGTCCTTTGCACGCAGCCAGAACAGGATGCTAACCAATGCAACGGCGCCCGCCATAGAGAAAGCCACCCCGTAGGAAAAGAGGTCAACCAGGAAGCCTGCTGCGATGGGTCCGATGATGGCGCCCAGATCCGAGCTCATCTGGAACGTGGCCAGTACCTTACCGCCAGACCGATCATTGCCAATGACATCACCCACCGAAGCTTGCTGCGCCGGACCCATGAGCCCACTGCCCAAACCGGCGATTGCTGAGATAACAAAGAACCAGAAAACTTCCCCGGTGAACCCCAACACGCACATGGCAATACCGTTGACGACCAAACCAGATAAAATCATCGGCTTGCGGCCCCAAGTATCAGCCAACTTGCCGGAGAACGTGAGGGCAACACCGGTGCCGATAGCAAACACGGCCAGAGAGATACCGGCAACTTCCGGTCCGGCACCCAACGCCGCAGTGGCAAAGAGTGGAACTAATGCCATTCGAATGCCGAAGGCGGACCAGCCATTAGCGAAACTGGAGGTCAGTACCGCCCTGTAGGCAGGAATTGCCAGTGCATCACGCAGTGGCAGAACCTGTTTCTTCAGCGCAGCCTGAGCACGCTCATGCACCGGAATGGGAAGAGCAGCCGGAAGGAAGGTGGCTACAAGAATGGCCACCAGCACTAGTGCCCCGGCGTAAACCAGGAACGGCAACTGCATTCCAAACCCTGCCAACAGCCCACCCACAGCAGGCCCGGCAATATTGCCCAACAGGAAAGAACCGGCGTACAAACTAGAAATGCGACCTCTCGCCTTGGGTGGAGCCATCCGGATCAAAAGACCCATAGCGGCCACTGTAAACATGGTTGAACCAATACCGCCAAGCCCGCGGTAGACCAACAATTGCCAATAATTCTGGGCAAAGGCACAGGCCGCGGAGGATGCTCCTACAATCAGGATCCCCAAAATATAGGTGCGTCGCTCACCCATCCGCTCCACAAGCCATCCACTGAGCGGGGCAAAGAGCAATCTCGTGAAGGCAAAGACGCTGACCACCACTGCTGCGGCGGTCACACTGACATCAAAACTTTGCGCAAATTGGGGCAGAACAGGTGCCACAATGCCAAAACCAATGGCGATCAGGAAAGCGGCAGCAACCAGCACCTTGATCTCTCGAGGCAACTTCACTTTGGTTGGGTCAGAGACCTTATTGGCACGGGGACTAGTCATTGGCATCAAAGAAGAGTTTCTCACACGCAGCAGGAGAGCCAATGCCGGCAGGCCCCGTGAGAGACTGGGAGAGTGAACGATTTTCTCCCCATCATTGTGTCCATTGTTGTTGGCCTCGCCGTCATCGGCGCCCTCATTCCAGTCTTTCTGAAGGTCCGGCGAAGCAACCAAAACTACGTTGGCCCGCGCGACGCCAATGATCCAGCACCGCTGGATGCCACCGATGCCCAAGGTGGCGGCACCCTGGTTCAGGAGCGCCCGGAAAGCCAAGTTCCGCCGTCGGACATTGATAGCGCGGAAGTTGAGCCGGAAACACCAACTGCACCGTCGCTGGAAACGCCTCTGCCCGTTGACGGACGGCTGGTACGCCTGCGCGCACGGCTATCGAAGTCAAACAATGCCCTGGGTAAAGGCTTGTTGGCGCTGCTTTCGCGCGACACTATCGATGAAAATGTGTGGGATGAGGTCGAGGAGACGCTGCTGCTGGCAGATATCGGCACCGATTCAACCATGGAACTGGTGGATACGCTGCGTGAACGCGTCAAGGTCTTGGGCGTGCGCAGCCCCGAACATGTCCAATCCATGCTGCGTGAGGAACTGATCAAACTGGTGGATCCCACCATGGACCGGACGCTGAACCTTACCCGTCACGAGGACCGTCCGGCTGTTTTGATGGTGGTTGGCGTCAATGGTGTGGGTAAAACCACCACCGTGGGCAAGCTCGCACGCGTGTTAGTTGCACAGGATAAGGACGTGCTGCTGGGCGCTGCCGATACCTTCCGCGCCGCTGCGGCAGAGCAGCTGGCAACGTGGGGTGCCCGCGTAGGTGTACCCACTGTGAAGTCCGACGTCGATGGGGCAGACCCCGCTTCGGTCGCCTTTGAAGCGGTGAAGGCCGGGATCGAACAAGAAGTTGATGTTGTCATGATCGACACCGCCGGGCGCCTGCAAAACAAGGTTGGGCTGATGGACGAGCTTGGCAAGGTCAAACGAGTCATTGAGAAGCAAGCCACCGTTGATGAGGTGCTGCTGGTGCTGGATGCAACGACAGGTCAGAACGGGCTCACCCAGGCGAAGGTCTTTGCTGAAGTCGTGAATATCACCGGCATTGTCCTGACGAAGCTGGACGGCACTGCCAAGGGTGGCATTGTGGTGGCCATCCAGAAGACCCTCGGGGTTCCCGTGAAACTGGTGGGACTAGGTGAAGGCGCCGATGACCTGGCGCCCTTCGAGGCAGAGACATTTGTGGATGCACTACTGACTTAAAAGCGGCCTTTAACACAGCGCCCGTTTTGGCCGGCACCGAAACACACCCGAAACACGGACGGTGCACTGTTTTAACGTTGTGGCGGAAAATGTAACGCCACGGAAACGTTGCGCACCTCATTGCGAAACACCCCAGTCCCAACATTGTAAGAGTCCAGATTGCACGGGCCCAGGTGGCAACCGGCAATCATTCTTGCAATGAAAGGCCAGCAGCCAATGAATACTGGTGATACAGCGTGGGTCCTCATATCGGCGTCCCTGGTGCTCTTGATGACCCCAGGACTAGCATTTTTTTACGGAGGCATGACCCGGGCCAAGGGTGTGCTGAACATGATGATGATGAGCTTCGGGGCCATCGCCGTTGTTGGTGTGCTCTGGGTTCTTTTTGGTTACTCGGCAGCTTTCGGCAGTGACGTTGGGGGCGGACTGCTAGGTAACCCTTTCGAAAAGTTGGGGCTGCGCGGTGTCCTGGACACCGGCGCTGGAATTCCCTTAATGGCGACTATCCCAGAGATTGCCTTTGTCGGCTTTCAGGCGGTGTTTGCCATTATCACGGTGGCGCTCATTACCGGGGCAATAGCAGATCGTGCCAAATTCGGTGCGTGGCTCCTCTTTGCCGCTATCTGGGTCACAGTGGTGTATTTCCCGGTTGCCCACTGGGTTTTCTCATTTACCAAGGACGCCAATGGCAATCCGACTGGCGGTTGGATCGGTCAGGGGCTAGGTGTCATTGACTTTGCCGGCGGGACGGCGGTGCACATCAACGCCGGCGCAGCCGCATTGGCGTTGGCGATTATTTTGGGGAAGCGCAAAGGATTCGGCAAGGACCCCAGCCACCGCCCGCATAACCTTCCCTTCGTCATGCTCGGAGCTGGCCTGCTGTGGTTTGGCTGGTTTGGTTTCAACGCAGGCTCGGCCTTAGGGGCCAACGCTATTGCTGGGTATGCCTGGATCAATACGCTCGCCGCCCCGGCTGCGGCTATTTTGGGATGGCTTCTTGTAGAGAAAATTCGCGATGGCCACGCCACCTCCCTCGGCGCGGCTTCCGGAGCCGTTGCCGGGCTCGTTGCCATCACGCCGGCATGCTCGGCGTTGACCCCCATGTACTCGATGGCACTGGGCTTACTGGCTGGGGCCGTCTGCTCCTTGGCAGTTGGCCTGAAGTACCGTATGGGCATTGACGATTCCCTCGATGTAGTGGGTGTTCACCTGGTGGGAGGCATTGTAGGGACCCTATTCATCGGCTTTGCAGCCGATCCCGGTGCACCCGCAGGAGGCCAGGGACTGTTCTACGGAGGCGGACTCGAGCTGCTGGGCAAACAAGCCATCGGTGCCCTGGCCGTTATGCTCTACTCGTTCGTCATCGCCTTCCTCATCGGGTGGATCATCAACAAAACCATAGGGTTACGCGTTTCCGCCACGGCGGAAACAGACGGTATTGACATCAGTGTCCACGGCGAATCGGCCTACGACTTCGGCGGCCGCAGCTCCGGTAGTTTCTCGCCGTTGCTGGAGAAACTGCCGGCGTCCGTAGGGCCACAAGAAACACAGACTATGGAAGCAAGGGTAGATGCATGAAACTCATCACGGCAATCATCCGTCCCGAACAATTGGACCAGGTTCGCAATGCGCTGGAAAGCTACGGTGTGCAGGGCCTCACGGTCAGCGGCGCGCACGGTTACGGACGCCAACGCGGCCACACGGAGGTTTACCGCGGGGCGGAATACACAATTGATCTGCACGCAAAAATCCGTATTGAAGTCCTCGCCTCAGATGAGCAATCAAACGATCTCATCGACATCATCGTGGCCAGCTCCAACACCGGCAATGCTGGGGATGGCAAAGTCTGGATGACTGCGGTATGTGAAGCCGTCCGCGTCCGAACTGGTGAACGCGGCGTTGCGGCGATCTAGAGTCTTTCCAATGGACGACGGCGGCACTTAGGTGAGTGGAGAACTTACCTAAGTGCCGCCGTCGTCGGTCAGGAAATACTCCAGTATTATCCCGTTGGGAGGGAAAGCCTAGTCGTTGCTGGTGGTCCAATCACCGGGCCCATTAGAGCCGGCAGCATATTCCTCCATCGGGACTTTGTCAGCTTTCCATGCGGTGAAGGTTGGCTCCACAATACGCCAGCACTCTTCCGCAGTGTCACCGCGCACTGAAAGCAGGGGATCTGCCCGCAGAATGCCTTCCAAGACTTCGCCGTACGGCAGGAGCGGATCGCTGCCCAGCTCTGCTTCCAATCTGACCCGGTCAAGGGTGAAGACGTCACCTGGGCCATTGACATCAAGATCCAACACCAGAGTATCCGGACCGAAACCGATGTGTAGGCGCGTTGGGGCATCTATTCCCTTGAACCCAAGAGGCAGGTGCGGCACTGGTTTGAACGTCACCACCGCCTCCTTGCGTGAGTGGCCAACAGCCTTACCGGAACGCAAAATGAACGGTACTCCGGCCCAACGCCAATTGTTGATGTACACCTCCACCTCAGCCAGGGTCTCGGTATTATTGGCCGGATCCACGCCGTCTTCATCAACGTAACTGGGCACGTGACGTTTACCAATGGTGCCGGCGGTGTAGCGGGCCCGGCGGGTGTAATTGGCCAAATCACCACCGTTGCGGCCAATAGTGCTTGCGCGCAGAACTGTGGCAATGCTGGAGCGGACGTCCTGCTCACCCAAAGTTGCAGGGGGTTCCATTGCCATGATGCCCATGACTTGAAGCAGGTGGCTTTGAATCATGTCACGCCCGGCCCCGGCATGGTCGTAGTAGCGGGCCCGGTTCTCCAACGTCAGCGCCTCATCAAAGAAGATTTCGATCTTTTCAATATGCTCACCGTTCCAAGAGTGCTCCAGCAACCTGTTGGCAAAGCGAAGCCCCAAGATGTTCAGGACGGTGGACTTGCCCAAGAAGTGATCCACCCGGTGGATGTGGTCTTCGGGAACCAAGCTGGCCAGTGTGGCATTGAGTTCGCGAGCTGATTCAACGCTTGAACCAAACGGTTTTTCCATCACCAGACGAGTTCCCTCGGGCAGCTCTTCTGGAGTCAAAACCGAGCAGGCCTTTTGGCTTATTGCCGGGGGCAGGGCAAAATACAGGGCAACCGGGCCGGGAATATCTTTGAGGAATTTGCCCAAGGCACCCTTGGCTGTGACGTCAAGCTGATGGTAAGTGCTCTCTTTTTTGACTTGTTTGAGATCCTTGATCCCGGAGGCAGTGGATGACTTATCCGTTGATTTTTCGCTGGGGGAGAGGGCCTCGGAGAAACTCTCTTTGAGCCTTTCCTGCCACTGCTCAGCGGACCAGTCATCGTTGCCGGCGCCCACCAACGAGAGCCCGTCCGCCCGTCCTGAAGCAATCAAACGAGCCACCCCGGGCAGCAAAAGTCGACCCGTCAAATCGCCCGAGGCACCCAAAATAACAAGTGTCTTGATCCGCCCGTCGGAGCCGTTCGCCTGAACCGGGGGCCCGGCGTCGTGCGAGGCTTTTGAAGCCTTGGTTTTCGAGCTGGCCGAAGAGGAGGCATGAGTACTGGAAGCTGAGCTGGTTTTCTTCACACTTTCAGCATGCCACCAAGTCCAGAAAATTTCAGCACTTCCGGCGCTCAAGAGCGTGAAGTTTCATTTGGAACGTGCTTGTCAGGGACAATCACCGCTGGTGAGTTCCGGGTTGCGTGGCATGTGCAGCGAAGCGGCGCCGTAGTTGGTACCCTTGATAGTTGAGTCCCTCAGGAAAGGGAGTGGGACGGTGGTAAACGCCGTCTCGCCGGTCTCATCCTGATTACCGTAATTGCCGCGTCTCTTGCGCGGGCAGGCCCTGGCCAGCCCGCGCGGGCGTTGGTTAATCTCTGACGAAAGAAGTACGCGGCGCGTGTTCAACTCCCTATCTGATCGGTTGACAGCAACTTTCAAGAACCTCCGTGGCAAAGGCCGGCTAAGCGAAGCCGACGTCGATGCCACAGTGCGCGAGATCCGTCGAGCCCTTTTGGATGCCGACGTTGCCGTGCCGGTGGTTCGTGAGTTCACAGCCAAAGTGCGTGAGCGCGCGCTGGGCTCTGAGGTCAATGAGGCGCTGAATCCAGCTCAACAGATCGTTAAAATCGTCAACGAGGAACTCGTTGCCATTCTTGGTGGGGAAACCCGCCGCATTAACTTGGCTAAAAACCCGCCCACCGTCATCATGTTGGCCGGTTTGCAGGGTGCGGGTAAAACCACCCTCGCCGGAAAGCTGTCCAAGTGGCTCAAGGGCCAAGGGCACAGCCCACTGCTGGTTGCAGCGGATTTGCAGCGTCCCAACGCCGTCAAACAGCTCCAGGTTAACGGTGAGCGCGCGGGTGTCCCCGTTTTTGCCCCGCACCCCGGTGTTAGCAGCGAATTTGAAAGTGCCACCGGTGATCCTGTAGCCGTCGCCATGGCTGGTCTGGCTGAGGCAAAGGCCAAACTTCACGACGTCGTCATTGTTGACACCGCCGGACGTCTTGGTATCGACGCAGAGTTGATGAAGCAGGCTGCAGACATCCGCGCCGCCATCAACCCAGATGAAGTCCTCTTTGTTATAGACGCCATGATCGGCCAGGACGCTGTTAACACGGCTCAGGCGTTCAACGAAGGTGTGAACTTCACCGGTGTTGTTCTGACCAAGCTGGACGGCGATGCTCGCGGTGGTGCTGCGCTCTCCGTTGCCTCCATCACCGGCAAGCCCGTCATGTTTGCCTCAACGGGTGAGTCACTGGATGACTTCGAGCTGTTCCACCCAGACCGTATGGCCAGCCGCATCCTTGACATGGGTGACGTGCTCACGCTCATCGAGCAGGCTGAAAAGAACTGGGATAAGGGCGAAGCTGAGCGGATGGCGAAGAAGTTCGCCGACCAAGAAGATTTCACCCTCGATGACTTTCTGGCTCAAATGCAGCAGATTCGCAAAATGGGCTCCATGAAGAAAATGCTCATGATGATGCCAGGTGCCGCCAACATGCGCCAACAACTTGAGAATTTTGATGAGCGCGAGATCGACCGCGTTGAGGCCATTGTCCGTTCCATGACACCTCATGAGCGTGTGGCGCCCAAGATCATGAACGGCTCCCGCCGCTCCCGCATAGCCAAGGGTTCCGGCGTTCACGTTTCAGAGGTCAACGGGCTTCTGGAACGGTTTGGGCAGGCTCAGAAAATGATGAAGAAGATGGCTCAGGGTGGCGGGATTCCCGGTATGCCAGGTGTTGCGGGCCCGGGCGGATTCAGCAGTGCACGCAAGGGCAAGCAAGGGCCCAAGAAGAAGGCACGCTCCGGCAACCCGGCCAAAGCTGCCGCAGAGTTGAAAGCTGCTGCGGAGAAGGCCAGTGCGCCCAAGTCGCTGCCCACGGGTGCCGCATTTGGTGCGGGCGCCGAGGACTTTGATCCGGCTAGCCTGAACCTGCCGAAGGGGTTTGAGAAGTTCCTCGGCAAGTAAGCCACGCTACCTGCAAGGCCCTGTTCGGAAGTCAGTAACACCTCTGTTACTGACGCACCGGACGGGGCCTTTTGCTGTTCACGCACCAACCTTGTGCTGCTCGGGCACCAAAATGGGGCACTTTGTCAGTGGCCTCCGGTAGCCTGCATCAATGAGTAAAACCCGTATTGTGTTTGTGCATGGCATGGATGGTTATGGGGTTGCTGCCTGGCCCGCTCAACACACCCTCGCCGGGAACTACGATTGTTTGTTTCTCAAGCGGACCGGTTTTGACGCCGTAGAGTTCCCTGTCGCCGGCGACTTCGCCGCCGACGCCCGCATTGTCATTGATGCGTTGGGAAGGGGCGGCCATCTGGTGGCCCACGCCCAGGGTGCTGTCGCCGCCATGATGGCAGCTGTGGAACGTCCCGATCTAATCCGGTCGCTAGTTTTGGTGGAACCTGCGCTACTGTCGCTGACGGCAGAACTGCCTGCAACCACTGCATACCGTGAACTTGTGGAACCGTTGTTTGCCCGAAGTGCGGAACTGACAGATACTGCCTTTTCTGCCGAGTTCAGACGGTTAACCGGTGCCATGACGGGCCCAGGTAATGCTGGGCAAAGCACTGCTCACAGTACGGTTCACAGTTCAACGGGAATGACGCGCCTAGCACCGGCAGAATCCTCAGCCAGAACCGCGGCGCGTGTTCACTTACAGGCCCCGTTGTGGGATGCGCCGTTGCACATAGTTCCCGGTGTACCCACTCTTGTACTAACAGGAGGCTGGGAACCCCTCTACGAAGAAATAGCCGAGTATCTCACCACAACGGGTGCCATGCATCGGATGACACCTGGTGGACACCGCCCGCACGACCACCCCGAAGGTGTTCAAATAATCACAGAGTATATTGCTGAGCAGACGCTGGCCACCACAGATGACCGCTGACGCCGGCGTAACCGCCCTGCTCTTCACAGTGCACCAATATCACGATGCACCAATATGCGGCGCACCAATACGCGGCGCACCAATACGCGGCGCAGGGAGATGGCTGTCATGTCGGTAGGATCGCTCTATGTTTGAAATTCGTCCGGCAGCTCTGAGCGAGTTTGCCTTGCTGCCTGCCGTCGAGGCGGAAGCCGACCATGCCTTTGAAACGCTGGAGCCACCCCTGTCCATTGCCAACTTTGCACCTCTGGGCATGCCGGCAGATTATGCTGACGCGTTTCACATCATGGTGGCCGGGCGTCCGCCGGTTGGTTTTGTGCAGTTAGAAATCGTGGATGGCCAAGCCCACCTGGAACAACTTTCTGTCAGTCCTGAGTTCGCACGGCAGGGTATTGGCCGTTCATTAGTGACGGCCGCAAAGGCATGGGCGGCGGAGGCTGGCTTCAAGTCCATGACGCTCTGTACCTTTGCCGAAATACCTTTCAACGGGCCCTTTTATGCAAGCTGCGGGTTCGCGGAGGTTGTATCGGGGCAGTGGCAAGGCGAAATGAGAGCCCGTCTTCAGCACGAACGCGAACTTCAAATGGCCGCTGTGGGTCGACGAATTGTCATGAGAGTCGACCTGAACCAGCGCTAGTAAAGCTACGTGTCTCCCAAGTAACCTAGCTCAGCCGGTGAGGCCGGGGCTGTGGACAAAGCAGATTCAAGTTAGGGTTGGTTCCGGAGCTCGCCGTGAACCAAATACGGGGGCTTCCCCGGAACATTTCAGTGCCGGAACCCAACTTGAAAGGCTTGTGCGTGGCCAATTACTCAGAGTTCTTCATTGCCGACCACCACCAGGCGGTTGCTCGCGCCAAGGCGCGACAGGCTGGAAAATCACCTGCCATGGACGTGCCCGTGCTGCCCACTCCCGGCCTGAGTGACTTCGAGTTTGAAGTACTCGGTGAGTTTGCCGTCAATAAGGTCCATGCAACAGGAGTGGCTGCAGAGCTGAGTCTTGTGGATATTGAGTTGGATAATTTGTTTGCTGTTCCTGATGCGCTCCTTGAAGTTTTTGCAGAGCTGAACGCCCCGGAGGATCCCGAGGATGTTGTGGATCTTGCCGCGCAATGGGCCCAGGCCGAAGAGATGGAATCCACTCCTGCGGTAACCGAGCCGTTGCTGCGTGCTTTGACGGGTATGGCGGTTGCTGCCATGTCGGCGGCCGAAGACAACGCCAAGATGGGTCTGTTCTTCTACTCCGCCGAGTAGTTCTGGGCGCCGCCACGAATTTTCTTTCGCCAGTTGCCACTTATGGTGTCCAGATCGCCCGTTACGGCACCGTAAGTGGCAACTCGCGGATGTCAGGACCTCGCCGCGGCCGCCCAAGAGCTTAAATGCGGTGCCATGATGAACAACACGTGGGCATCAGAACGCAACACGTTCCATGTAGCAAAGTTTTTCTGGCATAATAAAGATGTACTCGATCCGTGTGGCCCCTCTCTCCACTTGATGATCGTGTCCTTAGAAATCCGAAGATCGGCCCGCCCCACGGGAGCGTGACACGGAATTCGCCCCTTTTTCGAACCAGGAGTAACCACAAAAGTGGCCGTAAAGATTCGCCTTAAGCGCTTTGGTAAAATGCGTGCACCGTACTACCGCATCGTCGTCATGGACTCACACTCAAAGCGTGATGGCCGTGCGATCGAAGAAATCGGTAAGTACCACCCGACCGAGCAGCCTTCATTCATTGAGGTCAAGAGCGACCGTGCGCAGTACTGGCTCGGCGTTGGCGCTCAGCCGTCTGAACCTGTTGCCAAGATCTTGAAGATCACCGGTGACTGGCAGAAGTTCAAGGGCATCAAGGGCGCCGAAGGCACCTTGAAGACCAAGGCCCCCAAGGAAGCATTCGTTGCTCCTGAGGCCAAGAACGTTGTTGTTAAGGAAGCCATCACCAAGAAGGCCAAGAAGGCCGACGACGCTGAGGCGCCCGAGAGCACCGAGGCCGAGTAACTTGTTGGCTGAAGCGCTGGAGCATCTTGTCCGCGGGATTGTTGACTCTCCCGAGGACGTGCAGGTGAGCGTCAAGACCAATCGCCGCGGGGAATCCCTCGAGGTGCGCGTTCATCAAGACGACCTCGGCCGGGTTATTGGCCGACAGGGCCGCACCGCACGTGCTTTGCGCACAGTGGTAGCTGCACTGGCCAACGGTGAACCGGTGCGTGTTGACGTTGTTGACACGGACCGTCGCCGCTAACCTGTCCCACGGAACTTGGTATCGCCTTAGCGCGAACTAAAGCAAGTTTCCAGCAGCTAAGCCAAATGTTTGGCCCCGGCACCATAATGGTGACGGGGCCAAATTTTTTCCCCATCATTATATAAATACGTAAGGAATCCCCATGCAGGTTCAGGTTGCCCGAATTGGCAAACCCCACGGTATCCGTGGAGAAGTGACGGCATTGGTTCTCACCGATGCCCCTGATTCCCGGTTTGCCGTCGGCACCGAATTCGTTGTTGAACCGGCAACGCTGGGAGTCCTGACTGTCAAGAGCTCGCGCTGGAACAAGGATATTCTCCTGCTCGGTTTCGAAGGTACCACCACCCGCAATGAAGCAGAATTGTTGCGTGGTGCCACCTTGTACTTTGAATCCGAAGATGACCAGGACGACGACGCCTGGTACGAACACGAGCTGCTGAACCTTGAGGTTCGTGTTGGCGATGCAAAGGTTGGCAAGGTCACTGGCTTGCGCACCCAGGCCGTGCAGGACCTGCTGATTGTGCAAGACAATGAGGGGGATGAAGTTCTGGTTCCGTTCGTGGATGAGATAGTCCCGGAAGTGAATATCGAAGAAGGTTTCGTTTTGCTGACTCCTCCCGCTGGCCTCTTTAGCGTTAATAAAGAAGTATCAGCGAGCGATGAATCCGGCGAGGCTGCGGACTTAGATGGCACAGAAAATAGCGGCAAATAATGCGTTTTGACGTCGTGAGTATTTTCCCCGAGTATCTGGCGCCCTTGGACCTGAGCCTTATTGGCAAGGCCCGCGCCGAGGGAATTCTGGAGCTCGTTGTCCATGACCTGCGCAGCTACACCGCGGATCGGCACCGTACTGTTGACGACACCCCCTATGGTGGTGGCGCGGGGATGGTTATGAAACCCGAACCGTGGGCGCAGGCTTTGGAGGACATAAGCGCTGTCTCGGCCGTGTCCGACGGCGCTCGGCCCACCTTGATTGTGCCTTCACCTGCCGGGGAAGTGTTTAACCAAAAGCTTGCCTACGAGTTGGCCGGTGAAGAGCACTTGGTCTTTGCCTGCGGACGGTATGAGGGCATTGATGAGCGCGTACTTGATTGGGCCGCCAGTGAATACACGGTGCGTCCTGTCAGCTTGGGAGACTATGTTCTCAACGGTGGCGAAGTGGCAGTCTTGGCCATGGTTGAGGCCATCGGACGCCTAATACCTGGCGTGGTGGGAAACCCGGAGTCACTTATTGAAGAATCCCATTCCGATGGGCTGCTTGAATACCCGGTTTACACCAAACCCTCGAGCTGGCGCGATCATGAGGTCCCCGAGGTGCTCCTTAGCGGCAACCACGGAAAGATCGCCAAATTCCGCAAAGAACTCCAGCTGCGTAGAACTTCGCAGCGACGTCCGGACCTGATTGACGCCCTTGATGTCTCCAACTTCAGTAAAACGGATCGAAACGTGCTGTGGGACCTGGGTTACGCCGTGGTCGAGGGAAGAGCAGTTCGCCGCGACAACGAATGAACCAGGCGTAGTGAGACCATGGTGCGTACCGAACTGAATTAGTTATTGAGTCGCCATCTGTGGCAAAATGAACAGATGTGCCTACTGGGCGTGTTCCTGCCACAGGGGGAACACTAGCCAACAGGGCGGCACACCGGTGATCCAATCGAGGTATCCGGTCCAATTTTTTCGATTCCCATGACAGGCTTTGTGCCGTCCATGAAAATCGTGACACAAAGTAAATGACCTGTGGCGTTTACCTGGAGTGAGAAAATGCATCTTCTCGATTCTGTTGACGCAGCCAGCCTGCGCAGCGACATTCCCGCCTTCCGTGCCGGGGACACCCTCAACGTTCACGTGAACATCATTGAAGGTTCCCGCTCACGTGTCCAGGTGTTCAAGGGCTTTGTCCTTGGCCGCCAGGGCGACGGCATCCGCGAGACCTTCACGGTCCGCAAGGTCTCCTTCGGTTGCGGTGTTGAGCGTACCTTCCCGGTACACTCCCCGGTACTGGACAAGATTGAAGTTGTCACCAAGGGTGATGTACGCCGCGCTAAGCTGTACTACATGCGTAGCCTGCGTGGCAAGGCAGCAAAGATCAAGGAAAAGCGCGACAACGTTCCCGCCAAGTAAAAAAAGGAACCGCACTTTGACTCAAGCGAAACGCCAGACCAGGAAACTGGGCTGGCGTTTCGTTGTTTTGGCAGTTGCCATCATCTTTGTTTTCTTGGCGTTGGTCCGCAACATCTGGGTGGATGTCTACTTCATTCCTTCAGAATCAATGGAGCCACTGCTGCTAACTGGTGACCGCGTCTTAGTCTCTCGGACCATTTTTGCAAAGGTGCCTATTGAGCGTGGGGATGTTGTTGTTTTTGACGGGCGAGGTTCCTTCGCACCCTGGAAATCCGGTGCTGGCCCGCTTGCTGACGGGGTGGTGGGTGCTGGCCAGTGGCTTGGTCTGGTGCCCAATGACAACGTTTATGTAAAACGGGTGCTGGGCGTGGCTGGAGATACGGTGAAATGTTGTTCGGCTGATGGTCTCCTGGAAATTAACGGGGTGCCTGTGACCGAGAGTTATCTTTATCCGGGGGATGAGCCCAGCGTGGTGACGTTCACTGTGAGCGTTCCGCAGGGTAAATTGTGGCTTATGGGCGATCACCGAAGCGTGTCTTTAGATTCGCGTTCACTGTTGGGTGCTCCCGGTGGCGGGTTGATCTCCACTTCAAAAGTCATTGGCTCCCCACTTGCAACCGTGTGGCCGTTGGATCGGTTGCACGTCATCGACAGCAACAGCGATGCGGCGCCCTAAGAGCTGAGTCGTTCGTAGTTTACGCGCCGTCAGCGGTGCGCCAAGACACATTTCTGCTTGACTTTGCTAAGGAAATTTACGTTGATCCAAGACAGTGTTCCGGAGAAATCCGATGACGCCGAACCCCATGACGCCGAACCCCACGGCGGTGGTTCCCAAGAGTCTACAGTGGCACACGTGCCCCACGACTCCGCTAGCTCGCAGAGCCCAGCGGACGCTCATGACACCGAAGGCGGGCATGCACGGCACTCAACTGCGGGTCGGCACAGCACCAACGCCACCAACACTGATGGCACCAACAGCACCAGCACCAACGGCGATGGGACGCTCGCTCACCGTCTTGGCCGCCAGGCGTGGTCGTGGGGCAAGGAACTGTTGATCATCATTGTGATCGCGGTTGTCTTGTCATTTTTAATCAAAACATTTTTGTTCCGGGCATTCTTCATCCCCTCTGGGTCGATGGAAAACACGCTGCAGGTCGATGACCGGATCTTCGTAAACTTACTGGTGCCGGAACCATTTGCACTTAAGCGCGGGGACGTTGTTGTTTTCAAAGACACCCAAAACTGGCTCAAGCCAGAGCCTACAAGTGAGAGTCCCCTTGGTTGGGTGAGCAAGGTGGCGACCTTCATTGGTTTGGCACCGGATAGCTCACAGCAGCACCTCGTCAAGCGCGTGATTGGCATGCCAGGGGACAAAGTCAGGTGCTGCGACGCTGATGGAAAATTGAGTATTAACGGCCAAGCCATCACCGAACCGTACCTGTTTCCCGGTGCTTCACCGTCGGAGACTACCTTCGAAGTTACCGTTCCCGAGGGGCATTTGTGGGTTATGGGCGATCATCGCAACAACTCCCAAGACTCCCGCTACCACAACAGCTACAACAACACCGGCTTTGTCCCCATTGCCGATGTGGAAGGCCGTGCTGTTGTGATTGCCTGGCCCGTGACCCATTGGGGGATCCTGGGCAACCACCCGGAGGTTTTTAACGAAGTCCCTAATCCAACGAGCTCAAGTGTGGGCTCTGCGGCGCACGTGCCAGCAGGTCAGTAATGGTTGCTACTGCACCCACTCTTGAGTGGGAACGCGAACTTGCCTCTCGCGGGTTTGCGGTTGTTGCGGGGTGCGATGAAGTGGGGCGTGGCTCACTTGCCGGTCCCGTCAGTGTAGGAGTGGTCATTATTCGCCCAGCCTCGGCCAGCGAGCTACCAGGGGTTAAAGACAGTAAGCTCCTTCGCATTCCTGTGCGCCAGGCGCTCGTTCCAGCAATTGTGGACTGGGCGCAGGCTAGTGCCGTAGGGCATGCGGCCGCCCACGAAATCGATGCTGTGGGCCTTGTGAGTGCACTGCGTTTGGCTGGCCAACGGGCCATGGCACAAGCTGCTGCAGTGCTGATGCCAGATTTTGTTATTTTGGATGGCAACCAAGATTGGCTCTCTGAGCCTGTCCATGAAGATCTTGGCCTTTTTGCAACAGCTGCCCCGCAGGGACCACCCGCACCTTGGCAGGTCCAGACTCGCATTAAAGCGGACCTGACCTGCCTGTCAGTCGCCGCGGCTAGTGTCCTTGCCAAGGTTGAACGCGACGGCATGATGAGCCAGCTCGCCCAAGAGTTCCCGGCGTTTGGGTGGGAGTCGAATATGGGCTATGGAACAGTCAGTCACCGGGCTGCTATTGCTCAACTAGGTCCCACAGACCACCACCGCAAAAGCTGGCGTCTAGTATAATCAGTGCCGTGGAGGTCGCCGTGCTGAGATGAGTTTGCTCCCGGGCCCGTTGGGTAAGTGCGTGTTCGTGATGGATGATGGAAGCATGAGCGCTGAGGATCTGGAAAACTACGAAACTGACATGGAGTTGCAGCTTTACCGCGAGTACCGCGACGTGGTGAACCTGTTCAGCTATGTGGTTGAAACGGAACGACGATTTTATTTAGCTAACCATGTGGATTTACAGGCCCGGTCAGCTGACGGCGAGGTGTACTTTGATCTGACGTTGCAGGATGCCTGGGTCTGGGACGTGTACAGGACAGCCCGTTTTGTGAAGAACGTGCGAGTCATCACTTTCAAGGACGTCAACGTCGAGGAACTGATCAAATCTGATGACCTGCGGGTCCCCAAGGACAGCCAGCTGGGACCGCTTGGTTAAGTCCCGCCGTCGTCCTAGCCCCGTGAGGTTGGAGATAATGACGCCTCCACGGCTTTCCCGGTATTGAGGAAGACTCGGAAGAGGGCCATTTAGTCAGCATTTAGCACATTAGGATGTGATATTCATCCTAAAACCCTGGCAGTAACATGTCCGGAAGCACGAACTCAGCTGCGGGTGCTTGTTACGATGCAATCATGAGTCGAAACAAAAGTGTCGAATCCCCGCCCAAGAGCACAGGTGCTGTATCCACTGAAAATACGGACGATGGTGATACCGGAGACCGCATCAACAAAGTAGTCTTTTTTGGGGCCGCAGGTGGTGTGCTGGCCATCGCTCTCTGGGCCATCATTGATCAGGAGGGCGCCGATTACATCATTAACAGCGTGGTGGGATGGGTCGGTTCCACGTTCGGCTGGTACTACTCGTTAGTGATTGTCCTGGTGCTGGCCTTCGTGATTGCCGTAGCCGTCAGCAAGGTTGGCAAGACCCGGCTAGGGCCTGACCACTCGAGGCCAACTTTCAACCTGTTCACATGGACAGCAATGTTGTTTGCCGCCGGCATTGGGATCGACCTGATGTTCTTCTCGGTCTCAGAGCCTGTTGCACAATTTCTGGCGCCGCCGGCTGGAGAGGGTGGCACCGTTGAGGCTGCCCGTCAAGCCTTGGCCTGGACCCTGTTTCACTACGGCATCCTCGGATGGGGGCTGTACGCACTGATGGGCCTGGCCTTGGGCTATTTCGCCTACCGTCACAACCTGCCGTTGAGCATCCGTTCGGCGCTATTTCCTATCCTCGGCAAACGTATTCACGGCCGCATAGGTGATGCCGTTGACATTGCTGCGGTGCTGGGCACAATTTTTGGTATCGCCACTTCCTTGGGAATCGGTGTTGCACAGCTGAACTTTGGGTTGTACTTCATGTTCGGCATCCCGGAAAATACTGGTATCCAAATAGTCTTGATCGCCGTTGCCGTCATTATGGCAACCATCTCCGTACTGACCGGAGTGGAAAAGGGAATTCGCCGGCTCTCTGAACTCAACGTGATCTTGTGTATTGCTTTGATGGTGTTTGTTCTCATCGCAGGCAAGACCGGCTACCTGCTCGATGGGATCGTACTGAACATTGGTGACAGCATCTCCCGCTTCCCGAGCATGGCGCTGAACACGTTTGCCTACGACCGTCCGGATGAGTGGCTTAACGGCTGGACCTTGTTCTTCTGGGCCTGGTGGATTGCCTGGGCCCCGTTTGTAGGCCTGTTCCTGGCACGTATCTCACGCGGACGCACCATTCGCCAATTCGTTGGTGGAGTACTTGTGGTGCCTTTCGCCTTCATCCTGCTGTGGATTTCAATCTTCGGTAACAGTGCCCTGGACGTAGTTCGTAGTGGCAACACAGCATTTGGCGAACTAGCCATGAATACTCCCGAGCGCGGCTTCTACACGATGCTTGACCAATACCCCGGGGTGACTTTCACGGCGGCCATAGCAACGTTTACCGGCCTGCTTTTCTATGTCACAAGTGCCGACTCCGGGGCCCTGGTCATGGCTAACTTCACTTCGAGATTGAAAAATCCAGAGGCCGACGGCGCCAAATGGGTTCGTGTCTTTTGGTCAATGGCCACCGGGCTACTGACGCTATCGATGCTTCTGGTGGGTGGTGTCAGCACGCTGCAAAGCGCTACGGTCATCATGGGCCTGCCTTTCTCCGTGGTGTTGCTGTTCATCATGCTGGGTCTATTCAAGGCGCTTCGGGTGGAGAGTGCGCTAGCAGGCAGCTACCGCGCCGGACTTCATGGTGTGCTCTCTTCCAGAGCCGGTGGCTCAGGCCCCGAGAACCGCAGAAGCTGGAAACAACGGTTGGCACGAGCAGTCAACTATCCCGGCAGGCGGCAAGCACACAAATTCATGGAGGAGGTTGCCCGCCCGGCTCTGGCTGAGGTTCGGGATGAATTTACTGCCCAGGGCATTGAAGCCACGTTGGACTTCGGGACCGTGGAACCAACAGGTATTGGGACAGCAGACCTGGTTATTCATCTTGGCGAGGAGAGGGCTTTCAAGTACCAGGTCTATCCTGTCCAGCAAGAAGTGCCTTCCTATGCCAAGTCCTCCGTAAAAACGGAGCACTACTACCGTATGGAAGTGTTCTCCCTTGAAGGCAGCCATGGTTATAACCTCTTTGGCTCCAACAGGGAACAGGTCATTGCTGATGTCCTTGACCACTATGAAGTACATGTGGCCTTCCTGCACCAAAGCGGCGGAGCCACCGGTGTCAGCAAAATTGCTGAAGCCAGCGAAGCTAAGACGGACTGGGAGGGAGACTTTGACACTGTTGATGACCTTCCCGCAAATGTCGCAACCACACCACCGAACAACGGATTGGATGAGGAAACACCATGACCGAAAAAAACCATGTGGAGCCGACCAACACTAGGGCCAAAAGCATGTTCATCGGAGGCGCCTGGGCACCTGCCGCCGCCGGCGGGACCCGCGAAATTTTCTGCCCCGCTGATGGACGGCTGGTGGCGAGCGTTTCGGAAGGAACGGCAGAAGACTCCGAACGGGCTATTGCAGCAGCCCGCACTTCATTTGACTCCGGCGTGTGGTCTTCAGTGCCTGCACCGCAACGCGGAGACTTCCTGCTCAAAGTAGCCACTCGGCTTCGGGAGCGGAAGGAAGAATTTGCTCGCGCCGAATCCGAAGATACAGGCAAACGGATCCTCGAAAGCCGTCTGGACATGGATGACATTGCCGCATGCTTCGAGTACTTCGGACGGTTGGCAGGCCAAGATGCCGGGCGCATTGTCGATGCTTCGGATAACAACGTACTTTCACGTATTGTGTACGAACCCGTCGGTGTGTGCACCATGATCACACCCTGGAATTACCCGCTGCTTCAGGCGGCATGGAAGATTGCTCCGGCCTTGGCGGCCGGATGTTCCTTTGTTCTCAAGCCAGCCGAACTGACCCCATCCACAGCAATCTTGATGCTGGATGTTCTGGATGAACTTGGACTGCCGGCAGGGGTTGCCAACCTCGTCACCGGAGCCGGTGCTGACGTTGGCCCACCGCTGTCAAGCCACCCGGATGTAGACATGGTCTCCTTCACCGGCGGATTGATCACAGGACGCGGCATTGCTGCTTCCGCTGCTGGAACCGTAAAAAAGGTTGCGCTGGAGCTCGGCGGCAAGAACCCGAACGTGATCTTCGCAGATGCAGACTTTGATGCTGCACTGGATAACGCGCTCAACGGGGCCTTTGTTCACTCAGGGCAAGTATGCTCAGCTGGCGCCCGCCTGCTGGTGGAGGAATCCATAGCCGAAGACTTCGTGACTGAACTGGTGCGTCGTGCAAACGGCATCCGCCTAGGCGGACCCTATGATGAGGACGCCGAAACCGGTCCGCTCATCTCGGCAGCTCACCTGGAAAAAGTTGATGGCTACGTACGCAAGGGCCGAGAAGAAGGTGCTCGAATCCGCTGCGGTGGACGCCCCGCTACGGCTGCCGAGGTCGGTGCTGCACGCGGTGCGGTGAAGGACACCGGCATCGAAGGGCCCAAGGCCGAGGGGCACTACTACCTGCCCACTGTCATTGACCAGGTCACTTCCGGTATGTCTGTGCTCACTGATGAGGCGTTTGGACCTACCATCACCGTTGAAACTTTCCGCACTGAGGACGAGGCAGTAGCCCTAGGTAACGACACCATCTACGGCCTGGCCGGGGCAGTCTGGACACAAGACGCCAGCAGGGCTCAACGTATTGCTGGGCGTCTGCGTCACGGAACTATCTGGATCAACGACTTTCATCCGTACCTCCCGCAGGCTGAATGGGGTGGCTTTGGCCAGTCCGGAGTGGGCCGCGAACTTGGCCCCACAGGCATGGGCGAGTACCAGGAAGCAAAGCATATTTACCAGAACCTTGACCCGCAAGTCACCGGTTGGTTCGCTGACCACGGCTCGAGCCCCAGCCAGGAGGAGAACTAGACAATGAGCATGATTGAAGATGCAGCCAACCGCGACTTTGACTACATTGTCATTGGTGGTGGTTCGGCCGGAGCCGCTGTGGCAGCCCGCCTTAGCGAAGATCCCGCCGTCGAGGTGGCTCTAGTGGAGGCAGGTCCTGACGACCGCGAACTGCCTGAGATCCTCCAACTTGATCGGTGGATGGAGCTTTTGGAATCCGGGCTTGACTGGGATTACCCCATTGAGAAACAGGAGAACGGCAATTCCTTTATGCGCCATGCCCGTGCACGGGTCATGGGCGGTTGTTCCAGCCATAACTCCTGCATCGCTTTTTGGGCACCGCGTGAAGATTTGGATGACTGGGAGAGGGTGTACGGTGCCAAAGGTTGGAATGCGAAGATGGGCTACCGTCTGTTCAAGCAGCTTGAAAGCAATGAGGATGCTGGCCCCGACGCCGCGCACCATGGAGACAGCGGACCGGTAAAGATTATGAATGTCCCCGCAGCTGATCCGTGTGGGGTCGCGCTGCTGGATGCGTGTGAACAAGCCGGAATTCCTCGGGCGAAGTTCAATAATGATGTCACTGTTGTCAATGGTGCGAACTTCTTCCAAATCAACCGTCAGCCAGATGGAACGCGCGCATCCAGCTCCGTTTCTTACATTCATCCGATCATGGACCGGAAGAATTTTACGTTGCTCACTGATCTGCGGGCCCGCGAACTAACCTTTGACGAGGCGAACAAGTGCACGGGTGTCAATGTGGTGGATTCGGCTTTTGGTCGCACTCACACGTTGAAGGCCAACCGCGAGGTTATTGTCTCCGCCGGGGCCATTGACACACCGAAATTGTTGATGCTCTCAGGCATTGGCCCGGGCGAGCAACTGCGTGAGCACGGCATCGCAGTGCGCGTGGACGCGCCGGGAGTTGGCGAGAACCTGCAGGACCACCCCGAGGCTGTCATCCAGTGGGAGGCGAAGAAGCCCATGGTGGAGGAATCCACACAGTGGTGGGAGATTGGCATCTTCTCACAGACGCGCAGTGGGTTGGACCGGCCGGATTTGATGATGCACTATGGTTCCGTTCCGTTCGATATGCACACACTGCGTCAGGGCTACCCCACGACTGAGAACGGGTTCTGCCTCACTCCAAACGTCACTCACGCTAAATCGCGGGGCACTGTCAAGTTGGCGAGCCGGGATTTCCGCGACAAACCCAAGGTGGATCCGCGCTATTTCACGGATGAGGCGGGCCATGACATGACCGTCATGATCGCGGGTATACGCCGGGCCCGAGACATTATTTCTCAGCCGGCCATGTCCGAGTGGGCGGGAACTGAGCTCTACCCGGGCAAGGATGTGCAAAGCGATGAAGAGATTGCAGATTACATCCGCCGCACGCACAACACTGTTTATCACCCGGCCGGAAGCGTGCGCATGGGTGCTGATGATGACGCACTGGCCCCGGTAGATTCGGAGTTGCGGGTCAAGGGTGTCACAGGGCTGCGCGTGGCTGACGGTTCTGTCATGCCGGAGCTGACTAGCGTTAACCCCAACATCACCACCATGATGATTGGGGAGCGCTGTGCCGAGCTTGTCCGGGCGAGCGCTGTTAACTAGATTCTGACTCGCTTAACTCTGGTTCACTAAACCCGAGTACGACGCCGGTGACTTGCCTTGGTGGGCGGGTCACCGGCTTCGTGCGTTCTGGGGTGCTTTGTTCCCCCACAGGGGGCTGCGATTGGTGAGACTATCCACAATCGGTGTCCTGGCACTGTTGCTGGCATCCAATGCGAGCCAAGCTGACATTGGAGGCTGTTATGAGAGCAAAAGATGCGTTGGGTCAGTCCGGTGAACGGGTGGCAGCTGATTATCTGGAGGACCGCGGTATCCGGGTGATTGATAGTAACTGGCGGTGTGCCAGCGGTGAGATTGACCTTGTTGCCCTTGATGGAAATGAACTCGTCATAGTTGAAGTCAAGACACGCAGGTCGCGGCGGTATGGGGATCCGCTTGAAGCGTTGACACGGATTAAACTGTTGCGCCTACGAACTTTGGCGGTGTTGTGGGCGCGCGAACACCAACACGTCATTGGTACCGTGCGAATTGACGCTGTTGGCATCATCATGGACCACTCGGGCCCACCCAGCATTGACCATCTCAAGGGCGTGGCCTGATGGGGATGGGGCGTGCCCTTGCCGTGGCCCTGGTTGGTTTAAATGGCCACGTCATAGAAGTTGAAGCCGACATTGGCCAGACCCTGCCCAACTTTATTCTCCTAGGACTCCCAGATGCCTCATTATCAGAAGCACGGGAGCGGATTCGATCGGCGGCGCAAAACTCTGGGATTCCATTGAGTCGGCGTAAAATAACTGTCAATTTAGTACCAGCTTCTCTACCTAAAAAGGGCTCTGGCTTTGACTTGGCCATTGTTATGGCTGCCCTCAACGCTGCGGGCGATGTTCGGCGAACCGGCAGCACTGTCTTCCTTGCTGAACTCGGACTTGATGGACGGTTGCGGGCGGTCCGGGGAGTCCTGCCCGCAGTTCTTGCCGCGTTGTCTGCCGGGTACAAGGAATTTGTTGTGGCAGGTGCCAATCTCGCTGAAGCGCAGCTAGTAAGTGGAGCCAAGGTTCGCGGCTACGACTGCTTGGCACAGGTGGTCGCTGACTTTGAGGCCAACCCCCAAGAACTCATAGGCCTTGAAGGCGTCACTGCGGCCGGCATTGAAACCGCTCAGCCGGTAAGCGGTGTAGTGGCAAACCACGAGAAAGTGGATTTGTCCGAGGTAGCAGGCCAAACAGTGGCGCGTCTTGCGTTGGAGATCGCGGCCGCGGGTGGGCACCATCTGATGATGATAGGACCACCCGGCTCAGGAAAAACCATGCTGGCCGAGCGGCTGCCCGGACTACTACCGGATCTCAACGATGCCCAGGCCATGGAAGTCACTGCCATTCATTCCCTTGAACATAGAGCATCTGGACTTGTTGGGCTTATACGGCGCCCGCCTTATGAGCGGCCGCATCATTCCGCTAGCACAGCAGCCATTATTGGTGGGGGTAGCGGCATACCGCGTCCTGGTGCCGCTACCCGCGCTCATCGAGGCGTGCTCTTCTTAGATGAGGCGCCCGAGTTTGATAAACGTGTATTGGATGCACTGCGGCAGCCTCTGGAAAGTGGGGAGCTTGTGCTCCATCGCTCCGCCGGAACGGCATCTTACCCCGCCCGTTTCCAACTTGTCATGGCCGCCAACCCCTGTCCTTGCGGAAAGGCAACGGGCAAAGGAATCAATTGCGAATGCACACCCATGGCACGTAGGCGCTATTTTGGTCGGCTTTCGGGTCCTCTGCTTGACCGGGTGGACATTCAGCTGCAGGTCAATAAGGTACAGCTCTCACAGCTGTCCGATTCTGCACAGCGTGAATCAAGCGCCCAGGTGGCAAAACGGGTAGAGATGGCCCGCGACATTGCTGGCGAGAGACTAAAAAAGTGGGGCTTGGTTCACAACGCTGATCTCACGGGCCGGGTGCTGCGTGGTCCTCTGCGGTTGGGTGGCCATGACACAGCGCTTTTGGACAGGGCGATGGGGACGGGGGTACTCAGCGCACGGGGTTATGATCGCGTTTTGAGATTGGCGTGGACGGTGGCAGATCTTCAAGGACGTGAGCGACCCGGCAGCGATGATGTGGGGTTGGCGTTGACATTGCGGCAACGAGGTGAGGGATTGTGAATATAAGTAAGGCAGAAAGAACGCCGGATTATTCTGAACTGCGCATAGCGCGTGCTGCTCTGACTCGGTTGATGGAACCTTCAGATCTGCCGGGGCTGGCGCTGATCCAGGTACTGGGGCCACAAGAGGCGATGGCTTTGATTGCTACCAGCGCCTGGTCGAGTTCTGCGGTTGAACGCCAGATCACTGAAATACTGGGCTTTGCAGGCACCGAGCGGTGGACAGGTCTGGCAGAGGCATTGGGGCGTTGGCGGCCACGGCTGGGCGATGTTGCGCCGGAACGGGACCTAGCCACCATTCAACGATTGGGCGGGAACTTACTGATCCCTGAAGACACACAATGGCCACGAGCTTTAGAAGATTTGGAACTGAACGCGCCCATAGCACTCTGGTGTAGGGGCAAAGGCAACAGGATTCCGCCAAAGTCAAGCTGCATCGCGGTGGTGGGATCCCGTGACAGCACCAGTTACGGGGCTAATGTCAGTGCGGAAATTACCAGTTCCCTGGTGCAACGCAATTTTACGATTATCAGTGGAGGCGCCTACGGGATCGATGCCCACGCGCACCGTGGAGCCTTGAGCGCCGCCATGCCGGTACCACTGACAAGGCACACCGAAGGCCGAACCGTCACGGTGGAGAACGACCCGGCTAACGAGCAGCCACCAACAATCGCTGTCATGGCTGGGGGAGTGGACAGATTCTACCCATCCGGAAATGAGGACCTGTTGCGGAGCATTGCTGACCGCGGTCTTGTCGTGGCTGAGGTGCCTCCTGGCACGAACCCCACACGCTACAGGTTCTTGCAACGTAACCGCCTCATCGCTGCCTTGTGCGGGGTCACCGTTGTAGTGGAGGCCAGATGGCGTTCAGGTGCGCTGAATACAGCTCATCACGCTGAGGCGCTCAGCCGGGTTGTGGGGGCGGTGCCGGGATCCGTATACTCGGCGAATTCTGCTGGTTGCCACAGGTTACTCAAAGAAGGCTCGGCTGTGTGTGTCACTGACGCAGCGGATATTGCTGAACTGGCGGGTGTTATGGGGGAACACCTTGTGAGCGAACCACTGGTGCAGGAAGCACTGTATGACGGTTTGTGCACTCAAGACCTGCTGCTTCTGGATGCTTTGCCGTTGCGCGCAGCCACTACGTTGGAAAAACTGTGTGTAGTTGCGGGGCTCAGCGCTGCCACAGTCTTATCCGGGTTGGGCCGACTTGAGGCATTGGGGCTGGCAGAAAGACTGGCAGGTGGCTGGAAGCGCCAGGCTCAATGACCTCGGTGCGCGAACTGCAGCGGCTAACGGCAGGGCGGGCACAGGATGAGCGCGTTGCTGAGATGGATGAACATCTCCCATCCATCTGTCTCGGAGGTACATCACCATGCCGCAGAACTACATCATGATGGCGGGAGCCCAAAAGTTCACTGGTGGCCAAACACTGGCCGCCCTTGCCCAAGCTCTCACCGGTGTCGGCGTCTGTGTCTACCCTTGAAAGCAAAGGGTTGGGATAAACCAAAAACAGATGGACCGGCGGGGGAGCTTGAACCCGGGGGTTGTTCAGCGCACAGTGAGTGTGTGGATTCAACAGAACGCTCCTCCCTGCCTCCTGCTCTAGCCGGGGCAGCGAACGCCTTTGAGCGCTACTTACGCACGGAACGGGGCCGTTCAGAACACACCATCAGGGCATACCGCGGGGACCTTGACGCATTGTTGATTCACGCCGTTGCCGAGGGCAACACTTCTTTGGCGGAGTTGGACTTGGGCTCGCTGCGGCGTTGGCTGGGGGAGCAGAGCGAGGCCGGACTGGCACGTTCAACACTGGCTAGGAGGGCTGCCACGGCACGCAGCTTTACGGCATGGGCGCTGCGGGAGGAGCTCATTGGAGTAGACCCGGCGGTGCGGTTGAAGGCTCCCGCGCGCGGGAAGAGCCTGCCGGCTGTGTTGCAGCAGCAGCAAGTACGGCGGATGCTTGAAGAAATGGTCAAGACGGCCCAGGCGCAGGATCCGGTTGCCCTGCGCGATCTTGCAATGGTTGAACTTCTCTACGGAACCGGAATTCGTGTCGGTGAACTGACAACTTTGAACCTCACTGACATCAATCAAGAGCGGCGCACTGTGACTGTGGTGGGCAAAGGTAACAAAGAGCGAACTGTGCCCTTCGGTGTGCCAGCGGATACGGCACTGAGCCAGTGGATGAACGCCGGCCGGCCCAAAATACACAAGCATCAGGCTGGTGAGGCACTCTTCCTTGGACAGCGCGGCGGACGTATTGACCAGCGCACAGTGCGCTCAGTGGTAGATAAACACTTGGCTTCTCTCGGTGATACCTCTGCAACCGGGCCTCATACTTTGCGGCATTCGGCTGCCACTCATCTCCTGGACGGTGGCGCGGACCTACGCGCTGTGCAAGAGATTCTGGGGCACAGCTCCTTGGCTACCACACAGTTATACACTCATGTCTCGGTGGAACGGCTGAGAGAAAGCTACCGCACAGCACACCCACGCGCCTGACACTTCGCTCTCTGAACATAGTGAACGTAAGGATCCAGCCAGAAAGCCGGAAAGCCAGAAAACCAGAAAACCGCATAAAAAATAGGGACATGCTTGTCATAAGTGCTCACCTTAGTGGCGTTATCTGCCCCGCTACGGCACAATGATAATAAGTTATCTTTTGATAGCGAATCCCGGGTTTATAACCTAGACATTTAGGGACGGTTCACATCAGAATCGCGTAACACCAGTTCCATCCAAAGAAGGTCGTTGGGGAAGACGCACCTACTGCAATGGAGGATGGAATGAAGGTTGAACACACGCGCGGTGTTTTGTTTGTGCACTCAGCCCCGGCTGTCATGTGCCCGCATATTGAGTCATCCATTGCTGGGGTGATGGATCAGCGCACGGACTTGCAGTGGACTGCACAGCCCGCGGCGCCTAATGTGCTGCGCACTGAACTTAGCTGGCGTGGGCCTGCCGGAACCGGCGCCCGCCTTGCCTCCGCTTTGCGCGGATGGGCCAATTTGCGTTACGAGGTGACTGAGGATCCGAGCCCGGGAACGGACGGCTCCCGCTGGTCCCACACTCCAGAACTGGGTATTTTTCACGCGATCGCGGATGTGCACGGGAACATTATGGTTTCCGAAGACAGGATCCGCTACGCCTATGAGACAGGCAAGGGTGACCCTTCACTTGTCTACCAGGAGCTTTCACTGGCTTTGGGGGAGGCATGGGACGAAGAACTCGAGCCCTTCCGCCACGCGGCAGCCGGAGCACCTGTGCGCTGGCTACACCACGTTGGCTAAAGCAGCCCAGAACATCCCAGAAGTGACCAGTGCCTCGCGTATCTCCCCCAGCTTTGATCGCTTGGGCTGTTCACAGCATCCCAAGTCTCACCCGTGAAAAAAATGACCCGCAGCAACTGCTTAAAAACACTTGAAAGGTGTTTTTCGCTTGTTTGCTGCGGGTCAGTTTTCCTACAAAGACTAGGCCATGTCAACCTTGGGTCCTGTGCTGCGGATGGCCACAACGGCATTGTGTCCACCAAAGCCGAAGGAGTTGTTCAGCGCCAGGACCTCGCCTTCGGGCAGTTTGCGGGGTGTGCCGGTGACAACGTCGAGGGGGATCTCCGGGTCCTGGTTCTCCAAGTTGATGGTGACCGGGGCCAGGCGGTGGTAAACAGCCAGCACCGTCAGGACCGACTCAACGGCGCCCGAAGCACCCAACAGGTGCCCCATCTGTGACTTCGTGGCCGACACGCACACATTGTTCACGTGCTCACCCAGGGCGGCCCTGAGCGCGGTGTATTCGGGCTTGTCGCCCACGGGGGTTGAGGTGGCATGCGCGTTGACGTGGGATACGTCTTCAGGCAGTGCGCGAGCATCAAAGAGGGCCGCCTTCAACGCGCGGGTGGCACCCAGACCCTGGGGGTCCGGTGCGGTGATGTGGTAGGCATCGGCGGTTACTGCGGTGCCGGCCAATTCACCGTAAATGCGTGCGCCACGGGCCAGCGCATGCTCTTCAGCCTCGAGCACCAACGCGCCGGCGCCTTCACCCATGACGAATCCGTCGCGGCTGATGTCGTACGGACGTGATGCCGTCTCGGGGGAGTCGTTGCGCTTGGACAGGGCCTGCATGGCGGCGAAGGAAGCCAACGGCATGGGGTGGATGGCGGCTTCGGCGCCGCCAGCCACGACCACGTCGGCCTTGCCGGAACGGATCAGCTCCAGGGCGATGTGCAGTGCCTCGGTTCCTGAAGCACACGCGGAAACGGGGGTGTGTGCGCCGGCACGGGCGCCCAGGTCCAGGCTGACAGCCGCGGCCGGGCCGTTGGGCATGAGCATGGGAACGGTCATGGGCAGCACGCGGCGGGGGCCCTTTTCACGCAGGGTGTCCCAGGCATCCAGGAGAGTCCAGACACCACCAATGCCGGTGGCAAAGGCTACGGCCAGGCGGTCGTGGTCCACCTCCTCAATGCCGGAATCCTTCCATGCTTCACGTGCAGCCACCACAGCGAACTGGGTGGAGGGGTCCATGCGTTTGGCCTCGACACGGCTGAGCACTTCGGTGGCGGGAGTTGAAGCCTTGGCTGCGAAATGAACGGGAAGATCGTACTTTTGTACCCATTCATCTTTCAGGGTGTGTGCGCCGGAGACGCCCTTGAGGGCATTCTTCCACATGGTCGGGACGTCGCCGCCAATGGGTGTGGTGGCACCCAGTCCGGTGATGACTACTTTGCGGGCCATGGTTCAACTCTCTACAAAAATTATGGGGCAGGACTCGAAGATGATTATTGTGGTTGGCCGGCGTCCTGCTTTCCGGCCAACCACCATGTCTCTTTTCGCTGACGCGGGTATGAGACTAATGCACAAGGGCTGCTTAAGCCTGTGCGCCTGCAATGAAGCTGACAGCGTCGCCAACGGTCTTGAGGTTCTTGACTTCCTCGTCCGGGATCTTCACGTCGAACTTCTCTTCAGCGTTGACAACAATCGTCATCATGGAGATGGAATCAATATCCAGGTCATCCGTGAAGGACTTGTCCAGCTCAACGGCCTCAGGGGCAAGGCCGGTCTCTTCATTGACGATTTCGGCCAAACCAGCCAGGATTTCTTCGTTGCTAGCCATTGACGGCTCCTTTTCTTCTTGTGCTGTGATCAAGGACTTGATCGTTTAATAGCATGTTGATCAAACCACGGATGTGGAGA
This sequence comes from Arthrobacter sp. TMP15, assembly GCF_039529835.1. Lineage (NCBI taxonomy): Bacteria > Bacillati > Actinomycetota > Actinomycetes > Micrococcales > Micrococcaceae > Arthrobacter > Arthrobacter sp. TMP15. The sequence continues at coordinate 2,285,209 of NZ_CP154262.1, read as the reverse complement.
GATACGTTTAATTAGGGCAGGCGCACTACTTGAGCGCCAAACACCAGTCCGGCACCAAAGCCGATCTGCAGCGAAAGTTTACCGGAAAGCTCCGGGTTCTCAGCGAGCAGTCGGTGTGTTGCCAAGGGGATGGAGGCAGCCGAGGTGTTTCCGGCGTCGGCAATGTCTCGACCAATAATGACGTGCTCAGGTAACTTCAGCTGCTTGGCGAGTTCATCAATGATGCGCATATTGGCCTGGTGGGGAACGAACGCGCCAAGGTCGGCAGCAGTTATACCTGCGTCCTCAAGCGCCTTCTTGGCCATCTTCGCCATCTCCCACACGGCCCATCGGAACACGGTCTGTCCGTCCTGGCGAAGGGTTGGCCACAGCGTTGAGTGAGCCTCATCTGCGGCGGCGTGAGCAACGCCGTCGCCCTTCATTGCCTGCTCGCTGAAGTCGCGGATGTCCAGCTGGGAGTGGGTCATACCAATGGTGTCCCACTTACTGCCGTCGGAGCCCCAAACGGTGGGGCTGATGCCGGGCTCGTCCGAGGGCCCGATAATAACCGCACCAGCCCCGTCACCGAGCAAAAATGAAATGGTCCGCTCATGGTTGTCAATAACGTCGGAGAGTTTCTCAACTCCAACAACCAAAACGTATTCTGCAGTACCGGAACGCACCAGGGCGTCTCCTTGGGCCACGCCGTAGCAGTAGCCTGCGCAGGCAGCGGAGATGTCAAAGGCGGGAGCGGGTGAGGCCCCGAGCCGTTCGGCAATCAAGGCAGCCGCTGATGGCGTGGCGTAGGGGTGAGTCACTGTGGAGACAAGGACGGCGCCAATTTGTGTGGCGTCTATCCCGGCATGCTTGATGGCTTCGGCGCCTGCAGCCACGGCCATATCCACCACCGAGACATCTTTGGGGGCGCGGTGGCGGGTGATGATGCCTGTGCGTTGCTGGATCCACTCGTCGGAGGAATCGATCCACTGGCACACATCGTCATTGGTGACGATCGTGGTGGGGCGGTAGGCGCCAATGCCTAAAATGGCTGATCCGGCACGGAGCGTACTTTGCTTAAGAGTAGGTGTACTCACAATGTTCCTTCTTGGTGCGCGGAGTGTGCTGCCAGCAAGTCCTGGGCAGCCTGAAGATCATCGGGTGTTTTCACAGCAACGGTAGCAATTCCGGGCATGGCTCGCTTGGCCAGACCCGTCAACGTTCCGGCAGGGGCAAGCTCTATCAAAGCGGTCACGCCCATAGCGGTCATGGTTTCCATGCACAGATCCCAGCGTACCGGTCGCGAGACTTGGGCGATCAAGGATTCAAGGGCGTCTGCTCCGGAAGGTACCACGGCGCCGTCGTAGTTTGATAGCAGCGCAACCTGAGGCGTGTGAGGGGTCAGAGACGGGGAAAGTGTTTCCAGAGCCGAAACGGCAGGAGACATGTGGTGGGTGTGGAACGCACCAGCTACCTGGAGAGGGATTACCCGGGCTTTGGCTGGCGGGGCAGCCATGAGAGCGGCGATTTGTTCCAAGGTTCCGGCAGCGACCGTCTGTCCCTTGGAGTTGATGTTGGCCGGGGTCAGGCCGGTAGCTGCGATGGCTGCCAAGACCTCCTCTGGGTCTCCACCAACAACTGCCGCCATCCCTGTGGGTGTTGCGGCGGCGGCGTCGGCCATGCGGTTGGCACGTTCGCGCACAAAAGCCATGGCGTCAGAGTTGGAAAGGGTCCCCGTGATGGCGGCGGCGGTGATTTCACCCACCGAGTGTCCGGCAACCACCACTGAGCGTTGGGCCAGCTTGCTGGCAACATCGAGTGTGGCACCTTCAGTGCCGAGCAGTGCCTGAGCTGTAATGAGCCCGGCAGCAACAATCAGGGGTTGAGCTACGGCGGTGTCTTTGATGGTTTCGGCATCTGATGTGGTGCCGTGGGCCAGCAGATCAATTCCAGCGGCCTCGCTCAGGGTGAGCAGTTGTTCCCGCACACCTGGGCGTTCCAGCCATGGTGAGAGGAAACCGGGGGATTGGGAGCCCTGTCCAGGGCAGACTATTGCAAGCACATTAACCAGCTTTCCAAACTAAACCGCATTTTCAGGGTATTTTCTTGCACCAAGCTCTTCTCCACAATTTGTAGGAAGTCTACAATGGTGGTGCCTCTGCTGTGCTATCTCAGTCTTCTTTTAGGCGAAAAGAACTAAATTCTCATCCGGATCCTTCGCGGTGCGTGGGCAGGCCCTGTTTGCCCGGCAACGTCTTGGGCGCTGCCTTTGGCACCGGCTTAGAAGAGATGACTTTGGCGGGCGTGGCAAGTCTGCCCACGATGATCGCTGTCTGCAAGACAAACGCTTCACGCGGAACCAGCGGATCCCAGCCAGTGACGTCGCAGACGCGTCGCAAGCGGTAACGGACCGTGTTGGAGTGTACAAAGAGTTCCCGGGCGGCGGCTTCCAGTGAATGCCCGCCTTGGAGGTAGCTAATGAGCGTTTCGATCAAACCATTGGAGGCGGCCACAAGTGGCCGGTAGATGCTCAGCAACAGTGCGCGTCTGGCGGATTCATCGCCACCGATCACTCGCTCAGGCAGAAGGTCATCCGCGGAAACTGGGCGTGGGGCAGAGGACCATCCCTTAGCCACGGAGATACCGGCAAAAGCAGCCTTGGCCGATCCCGTGGCCTCAGCCAACGTGGGTGCCAGCGGGCCGTAAACAACAGGGCCGGGTGCGAAAAGTTCGCTCAGGCGGATGTAGGCAGATTCCGGATCTGTGACATTTCCGAGCACCAAAATGAGTTTGTCACCTTGGATACCCACCATCACATCCTCGGAAAAACGCCCGGCGGCCCTGCGGAGGGTGGCTAAGAATAAGGCGTTGGCTTCCTGGGGTGCGGCGCCCACCATGATGGTGAAGTGTCCGTGTGAGGTCCAGCCAAGCGCGGAGATCCGTGATTGCAGTGCGTCGGTGTTTTCCCCACGCAGGATGCCGTCAACGGCGAGGGCTTCCAAGCGGGTGTCCCAAGCGCCACGATTTTCTGCTGCCCGGGCATAGACATCGGCCGCCGCGAAGGCCACTTCTCTGGAATAGCGCAGTACTGCCTCGCGCAAATCCACTTGTTCTTCGGGGGCGGCTATTTCCGGGACCCTGTCTTCAACGACTTGGACCACTGTGCGGATCAATTGCAGGGCACGTTGAAGGCTGATGGAACGGGTCAGTTCAGTGGGTGCTGTGCCAAACACATCGGAGAGAACCCAGCTTGGTGAGGACGGGTGCTCATACCAAGAGACAAATGCAGTGATGCCATTCTGTGCCACCAGGCCAAGCGCCGAGCGTTCATCAGCGCTGAGTTTCCTGTACCAGGGCAAAGTATTTTCAAGCTCTTGACGCATCATTGTTGACAGCGTGCCAACATTGGCCCGCAACCGCTCCAAAGTCTCCGACGTGTCCTTGATTCCAGGGCTCCTGTGTTGTAGTGCGTTTTTACTGCCTGTTGTGCTGGCTGAATTCTTGGCGGGTTTACTATCCGAGGGGGATCCCGCCGGCTTGTTAGTAACTGCCATATCTAGAGGATATGTCTTTATTGCTCGAAGAGGTTATTTGTGTGAACCCAACAACTCAAGAATTAGTCGCCCTGCCTGTAGGTAGCGTGTTTCTGGGGCTTAACGTACAGCGGGTGCCTGGTGTTGCTGTAGAACCTCTACAGCAACACCAGGCACCCGGTAACGAACTCTTGTTGGTTAGCTGTCGCCGCCGGTGTTGCCGGTGGTTCCTGCGTTGATGTTGAGGAGGTCGTATTTTTGGGCTGCTTGTTGTGGTGTGTTGGTGTCGATGTCACCGTTTTTAGCGAGCATTTGCAGGGTGCGTACCACTATGGAGTGAGAGTCGATTTTGAAGTAGCGTCGTGCTGCTGCGCGGGTATCGGAGAAACCGAAGCCGTCTGCGCCGAGGGTCGCGAAGTCATTAGGCAGGAATTGACGGATTTGATCCGGGACTGCTTTCATGAAGTCACTCACGGCGATGATGGGTCCGTGCGCGTTAGCCATTTTCGCTGTGATGTACGGTGTGCGTGGGTCTTTTTCCGGGTGTAGGAACGCGTCTTCTTCAGCCGCGAGGCCATCGCGACGGAGCTCGGTCCAGGATGTTACTGACCAGACATCGGCTGCGACCCCCCATTCATCGGCAAGGATTTGCTGTGCTTCTAGGGCCCAGGGCACGGAGACTCCTGAAGCCAGGAGCTGGGTACGGGGCCCGTCATGCTCGCTTTTCTTGAGCAGATAGATCCCGCGGGTGATCCCTTCAACATCGATATCTTCGGGTGCTTTAGGTTGAATGATCGGCTCGTTATAAACAGTGATGTAGTACATCACGTTAGGATCCGTGGAGTCTTTACCGTACATCCGCTCTAGACCGGTGCGGATAATCACCCCGATCTCATACCCGTAGGCGGGATCGTAGGTGATCACTGCCGTATTGGTAGAGGCCAGGAGGGGGGAGTGCCCATCAGCGTGTTGGAGGCCTTCACCGGTGAGGGTAGTCCGCCCGGCGGTGGCACCAATAATGAACCCGCGCGTCATTTGATCCCCGGCAGCCCAGAACTGATCCCCGGTGCGTTGGAAACCAAACATGGAGTAAAACACGTAGACCGGGATCAATGGTTCCCCGTGGGTGGCGTACGCGGTACCGGCGGCGGTAAACGCCGCGACGGAGCCTGCTTCGTTAATACCGGCATGAACGATCTGCCCAGAAATGGACTCTTTATACGCTAAGACCAGATCACGGTCCACGGAGAGGTAGTTCTGCCCGTTGGGGTTGTAGATCTTCGCGGTCGGGAAGAACGCATCGATACCGAAGGTCCGTGCTTCATCCGGGATGATCGGGACAATACGCTGACCAATACCCTTATCGCGCATGAGGTCTTTAAGTAAACGCACGAACGCCATCGTGGTCGCGGCATGTTGCTTACCCGAGCCACGATTAGCGACTTCGTAGGTTTTATCCCCGGGGAGTTCTAACGCGGTGTGTTCAGAGCGGCGCTCGGGCACGAACCCGCCCAGGACCCGGCGGCGTTCCATCATGTACTGAATTTCCGGGGTATCCATCCCGGGATGGTAATACGGGGGACGGTACGGGTCCGCTTCAAGGACTTCATCAGAGATCGGCAGACGCAGGTGAGTACGGAAATCTTTCAAGTCCGAGAGCGTAAGCTTCTTCATCTGGTGCGTGGAGTTACGTGCCTCGAAGTGTGTCCCGAGTCCGTAACCCTTCACGGTGTGGGCCAGGATCACGGTGGGCTTACCCTTGAACTCGCTTGCAGCTTTATACGCGGCGTAGACCTTGTGGTAATCATGGCCGCCACGCTTGAGGTTCCAAACCTCGTCATCAGAAAGATGCGCGGCGAGTTCTTTAGTCTGGGGTGTTTGCCCGAAGAAATGCTCCCGAACGAACCCACCAGATTCTGCCTTGTACGTTTGGTAGTCACCATCAACAGTGTCATTCATGACCTTGACCAAGGAACCATCTTCATCACGGGCCAGGAGGTCATCCCACTCACGACCCCACAAAACCTTGATCACGTTCCAGCCAGCACCACGGAAGAACGCTTCGAGTTCTTGAACGATCTTCCCGTTTCCACGAACCGGACCATCCAAGCGCTGTAAGTTGCAGTTAATAACAAACGTTAAGTTATCCAACTTGTCATTAGCGGCCAGTTGCAGCAGCCCACGCGATTCAGGCTCGTCCATTTCACCATCACCTAAAAACGCCCAGACCTGCTGCTCAGAGGTGTCTTTAATGCCACGGTTATGTAAATACCGGTTCGATTGCGCCTGATAAATAGCGTGCATCGGCCCGATACCCATCGAGACCGTAGGGAATTCCCAGAACTCCGGCATTAACCGTGGGTGGGGGTAAGACGACAGTGCATGGCCTTCCTTGGATTTCTCCTGACGGAAACCATCCATGTCTTCCTCACTCAAACGCCCCTCAAGGAAAGCACGAGCGTACATACCAGGCGAGGCATGACCCTGGAAGAAAATCTGGTCTCCACCACCCGCATGATCCTTGCCACGGAAGAAGTGATTGAAACCCACCTCGTACAACGTCGCAGCACCAGCATAAGTAGAAATATGCCCGCCCACACCAATCTCAGGAGCCTGCGCACGATGCACCATCACAGCAGCATTCCACCGCAACCACGCACGATACTTACGCTCGATCTCCTCATTACCAGGAAAAACAGGCTCCTGATCAGCAGGAATCGTATTAACATAATCAGTCGTAGTCACCATCGGCACACCAACACTCTGCGCACCAGCACGCTGGAGCAAACTACGCATAATGTACTGGGCACGCTCAGTGCCACGCTCCTGAATCAACGAATCCAAAGACTCAAGCCATTCAGCAGTCTCTTCCGGATCACGATCAGGGAGCTGATTAGTCAACCCGCTAAGGATATGGGAGTTGTTCTCGTCTCCAGCAGCCACGTCCAACCTCTCTTAAAAGCAGTGTGGGGGGCCCAAAGCTGTGGCCATGGGCGTGTATAAACACTCTAGACCGCCGTTAGCGGTTGTGCGTAGCTGTGCCTATTGGATGACTACGGCCCGAACCCGCACCATGCTCACCAGCGCAGGGAACTCAAAGCTGTGCGAGTAATATAAATCACACCGAAATCGGCTTATTTACTGGTTTTTCGCAGGATAGACATTGTCAATGATCCTTAAATAGAGGCAATATGGGCTGTCCCCCCTAGACTGGGGATACATATCAACAACCCGGCACGCAGGTGCTGACCCCAGGAGGAAAAACGTGAGCGAGGCCGACGCCGGCACTGTTGCCAAGGTGGCAGACAAATTGGGGTTCAAGGACGAGGATCTTGTCCAAGAACTCGGATACGACGACGACGTTGATTTTGACTTGCGCGACAGCATTGAGGACCTGATTGGTTCTGCAATGTTCGATGAGCATGATCACGACGTTGTAGACGCGGTCATCCTTTGGTGGCGCGCAAACGACGGAGACCTAGTGGATGCCCTGGTGGATTCACTGACCACTCTGGATGAGGGTGGGATTGTTTGGGTGCTTACACCCAAGCCGGGCCGTGCAGGTTTCGTCGAACCGGCGGACATTGCGGAAGCCGCACCCACAGCAGGGTTGCATGTGACAACGACGGCAGGTGCTTCTGCTGACTGGGCCGCAACACGCTTGGCTCCGCGCAAGCGTCAGTAATGTACGACGGCGTCACGCACCCAGGTCTGCAAGTGGGGGACACTTCCCCCGACTTTTGCCTGCCAAACCAGTTTGGTGAGCCAGTTTCACTCACCGGGTTGCGTGGCACCGCCGTCGCCCTAGTGTTTTATCCCTTTGCTTTCTCTGGTATTTGTACCAGTGAATTGGCTGAACTGCGCGATAATTTAGCTGATTTTACCGAAGCTGGTGTGCGGGTACTGGCTGTGTCCGTTGATAGCAAGTACACCTTGCGTGCCTACGCGCAAGCCGAAGATTACAACTTTGAGCTCCTGGCTGACTTCTGGCCGCACGGTGAAGTTGCCAGCGCGTATCAGGTATTTGATTCTGTCCGTGGCATGGCTGGACGCAGCACGTTCCTGATCAATGCTGAGGGTGTCATTGCCGATATTTTTAGCACCCCTACGGCAGAAGGCCGTGAGCTTGCGCGGTACCGGCGGGCGATGGAGCGGCTCTGACCATGGACAGCGTGCGCCCAGGAATCGGTCAAACAGGCTTCGTGCGCCCTGATTCCGTGAGGAGCGCCGTAGCAACCAGTACAGGGTTGACCGCTACTGACATCGAGGCCTTGGATAGCCTCACGGTACTGCTGCGCGAATCCCCTGCTGCGTTTCTGACAGGGGCGGGTCTGAGCACCGATTCGGGCATACCTGACTACCGTGGTCCTGATGCCCCGGTGCGTAAACCCGTGACTTACCAAGAGTTCGTGGGGGACACCCTCTTGCGGCAGAGATATTGGGCAAGGAACCATGTGGGCTGGACCCACATGCATCATGCCGTTCCTAACTTAGGTCACTATGCCGCGGCTGCGCTGGAGCGTGGCGGGTACTCAAGTGGCATCATCACTCAAAATGTTGATGGTCTCCACGAAGACGCCGGAGCCACCAATGTGGTTGACCTGCATGGCCGGTTTGACCAGGTTGTGTGCATGGGGTGCAACAACACGTATTCCAGGACTTTTCTTGCCGGCATCCTGACCGAACTCAATCCTGGTTTCCTGGACGCTGTGGTGGCCGCCGGCGGAGTTTCGGCGGCGCCCGATGCTGACGCTGACCTGGAGGGCGAGAAGCTCATCTCCGAGTTCCAAGTTGCCAGGTGTCCTCTGTGCGGTGGCATGCTGAAGCCAGATTTCGTTTTCTTTGGTGAAAACGTACCCAAGGAAAGGGTGCTGCGCTCCTTTGGGATGGTTGATTCGGCCGAGCTGCTGATTGTTGCAGGCTCGTCATTGACAGTCATGAGCGGCTTGCGTTTTGTAAAAAAAGCCGCCAAAGATGGCAAGCACGTGGTGATTATCAACCGGGGTATAACAAGGGGGGATCCGCTGGCTGACGTGAAGTTGGATATTGGTGTGGGAGAGGCTCTGGGTTACTTGGCAGATGAGCTGGGGCTCGATTGGCGCAATCACTAAAACATGATGTACAGTAGTTTCTCGTTGGTCAGGCCAACAAGCGCAATGCTTGTAAGCCTTAAGCAATGAATGGGTCTTTAGCTCAGCTGGTAGAGCGCCACGTTTACACCGTGGATGTCATCGGTTCGATCCCGGTAGGACCCACCAAAGAAAACCCCGTGAATTCAAGGCGAAAGCTAAGAATCCACGGGGTTTTTTGTTCGTTGAGAGCTGAGCAAATTTTGTACGTGTTGGGCATTATCGAGTACTGACTAGGGAAGCTCATGCAGGGGATATCTTTCACAGCTATTGATTTTGAGACAGCCAATAACTTCCGGGCATCGGCTTGCGCAGTCGGTCTGACGAAGGTTCGGGCAGGAGTTGTTGTTGAACAGGCAACGTGGTTGATGAATCCGCTGCCCGGTTACAACGAGTTCCACCCTGTCAATGTGGCAATCCACGGCATAACCGCAACTCAAGTGCGCAACATGCCTAGCTGGAGTGGCATTCACGGACCCATGATGGACTTTATTGCTGGCGATGCGTTGGTGGGCCACAACGTTAGCTTTGAGAAGTCAGTGATTTCCAAGGCAAATGAGGTGTGTGGGCTCCCAGCGCCCACACTGGATTTTCATTGCACGCTGGCTCTCGCCCGCAAGTACTTGAAACTGGAGCATTACGCACTTTCAGATGTTGTGGATGCCTTAGAACTTCCGGCCTTCAACCACCACGATGCCGGTGACGACGCCCGGGCGAGTGCCCTGATAGCCCTGGAACTGGCCCGGCGCAACGATGTGTCCAGTCTGGCCGCTCTCTGGCCTGGTGGCGGCAGTGCCGCCCCGCAAACGCCCAGCTACTACGCTGCGGGCTACACAAGAAAACTGGCCGATCTACCGCAGGCTAACCCTAATGCAAATGCCTATGGTCCCCTTTTTGGTCAAACAATAGTATTTAGCGGAGACCTGGCGGCCATGCCGAGGGTGGAAGCCCAGGACGCTGCGGCAGCCAGGGGTGCCTCCATTGCCAACAGCACAACGAAAAAAGTTACCCTGGTTGTCTGTGCCGAGTTGGAGCGGGGCGGGCGCCCCAGCGCCAAGGTCAAGCGGGCCTACGAGCTCGCTGCGACCGGGCAGGATATTGCGGTCATCGGGGAGCTGAAGTTTCTGCGCCTGCTCGCCTTCAAGTAGCTGGCCCCCTCTTCGTGAGGTTGGAGATAATGACGCCACCGCCGACCCGGCGGAGGCGTCATTATCTCCAACCTCACGCTATGGGCAGGCACCAATGTCAGACCCTGTCCGTAGCATCTGTGACATGAAAACGGGTGTGGAAGAAGTGACGGTAACAATGACCGCGGCAGGGGTTCCTGCCGCTGTTCACCGAGATGGCCGGGTCTGGCTGGTGGGCGCCGAGCCTGTGCGTTGGTATGAGCGGGTTGAATGGTGGAAACATGCGCAGCGCATGCCCAAGGGGCAGGGGCGCGTGGATGTGCAGGTGTGGCGCTTACAGGCTCGTCTTGGGCGTAACCTGCGCAGTGAGCTGGTCACCATGGAATTAGAGCGTGACGCTGATGGCGCGCCATGGCGGGTTCGCGGTCCACTGCAGATGGCAAGTTGATGGGGGCCAATGATTGCAAATGACCGCAGTGGCCCAAGCTGCTGCTTAAAATAAAAGGCTCCCCGCCACAGCTATTGGGGGACGCTGTGGTGGGGAACCAGTACTAAAAATATAACAACTGGCACGGCCAGATGCAAACTGACACACTCCATTGCCAGATGTTCACAGCTTGGGGTCAAGAAGAAGTTTCACATGCTGAAACTTGAGGCAAAAAAATCCGCAGCACCGGAGAAACTCTCAAAACGGGCACTTAAATTGGTGGACCTTCCACTGTGGCTATTGGGGGACGCCACAGGGGAAGGCCTGGAGAAAATATACCTCTCCTCCGGGAAAAACACAACAACGGACGTTCTACCTCTGCGGTGGAGGCCCTGTGGTGGCAGCTGTGAGCTAGTAGAAGTAGACAGAATCCACAGGGTGCAATAGCTCCTCGTCGGCCTGAAAGCGCGTGAGGTTCTCGATGAAACGCTCGGCAATGAGACGGTTCTCCGCTGCACTCAAGGCTGAGCAGTGGGGTGAGACCAACACAAGTGGGTGCGACCATAGTTCACTGTTCGTTGGCAACGGCTCCTCGGCGAAGACATCGAGGCAAGCGTATGAGAGCTGGCCATTGTTCAGTGCTGCCAAGAGATCCTCCTCGTCAACAACCGTGCCACGGCCCACATTGATCAGAATCGTGCCCGGTTTCATGGCGTTGAAGATTTTTGAATTGATTAGTTTTTCCGTATAGGGCGTTCCAGGGAGAGTGTTGATGAGAACGTCGGCTGTGGCCACAAGATCGGGAAGTCCGGCGGTGTCGGTGACTACGTCTATACCGTCGATGGCTTCTACGTTGCGTTTGGTGCCGCTGACGTTCATGCCTAGTGCCCGGGCCAGGCGCGCAGTTTCAAGACCAATCTCGCCAAGTCCGGCAATGACTACGTTGGAGCCACTGAGCAAACGTGTAGGGCTCCGGAGCTCCGGCCAGTGCTTCGCGGCCTGATCGGCGGCAAGCGCTACTGTGCCTTTGAAGCCGTTCAGGATGCCTAGCATGGCAAATTCAGCTAGTGGCAAGGCGTGGACGCCAGCAGAGCTGGTGACAGTGATACGCGCTAGGTCTGAGGGGGACAGGTTGGCCGCCTTGACGGTGCCACCTGCGCCGGCTGCCATGGCTTGAATCCACCGCAGCTTCGGGCTTGAGGAGATGCTAGCCAGCCCCTGAGCATCTTCATTGGGAAAACCGTAGAGCACATCGGCGCTGCGGAGCATTTTCCAATAGCGCGCTTCCTGTTCGGCTGTTCGTTTGAACGCCGGATCCCCTGCGTGGTCGGCCGGGAACCGCTCCGGTGGCAGCAGTTCGGGTTCATAGCGAACGGTCACGGTTGGATGCGCCGACTTGATGCGCTCCACAAGCTCGGAGCTGAGTGGGACAGCAATCGCAACCGTAATATTTTCAGGGCTCATAATCTTCATCGTAATGAAGTGCACACAAAATACTGAACCACGTCCAAAGAAACTCGGGTCCGGCTCCAGACCCGTAAATTTTTATAAAGCCAGTCTCAAATGAGACAAGCACCTGTATGCCCGCTCAGCCGCGCACCACCAGCATGTTCGTGCACCTGTCCGCCCGCAAAATCCTGTAACCAACTGGGGAACCTGAGTCGTCACCGATATGCTGGAGGAAACTGTTCAATTCACTCTGGAGGTAGCATGTCTGCACAAAATGACACTGCACAAACTGGCACAGCACAGATCGGCGTCACCGGCCTAGCCGTCATGGGCGCCAACTTGGCCCGCAACCTGGCCCGCAACGGATACACAGTGGCGCTGCACAACCGCTCGGTTGAAAAAACCGACGCGTTGTTGGACGCCCACGGCGCCGAAGGAAACTTCGTGCGCACCCAGACGCTCGCCGAACTTGTAGAGTCATTGGAGAAACCGCGCCGCGTGCTCATGATGGTTAAGGCCGGCGCTCCCGTTGACTCGGTGATCGATGCCCTCGTACCGCTCATGGAGGCCGGAGACATCATCATAGATGGCGGCAACTCCAACTTCCAGGACACCCGCCGCCGTGAAGCCGCCTTAGCCAAAAAAGACTTGCACTTCGTAGGTGTTGGCGTATCCGGTGGTGAAGAGGGTGCCCTGCTGGGCCCGTCCATCATGCCCGGTGGCTCCAAGGAATCCTACGACGCCCTGGGTCCGCTGCTGGAAAAGATCTCCGCCAAGGTGGACGGCCAGCCTTGCTGTGCATGGATTGGAACTGACGGTGCCGGCCACTTTGTGAAAATGGTCCATAACGGTATTGAGTATGCGGACATGCAGGTCATCGGTGAGGCCTACGACCTCCTCCGCAGCGCCGCCGGCATCGAACCGGCTGAGCAGGCAGAGATCTTCAAGAAGTGGAACGAGGGGCAGCTGGCCTCATTCCTGATTGAAATCACAGCCGAGGTGCTGGGTCATGTTGATGCCAAGACCGGCAAGCCGCTGGTTGATGTCATTGTTGACTCGGCAGGCCAGAAAGGCACGGGCCGCTGGACTGTCCAGTCAGCCCTTGATCTTGGCTCACCCACCTCGGCGATCGCCGAGTCCGTGTTTGCTCGCGGACTGTCTTCCCAGCGCAACCAGCGTGCCATTGGCCAAGAGGTCCTGACCGGCCATGAGGTTTCCGTGGAACTAGGCGCGGACTTTGTTGAAGATGTCCGCCAGGCTCTCTATGCGTCCAAACTGATTAGCTACGCCCAAGGCATCGACATGTTGACCTCCGCGGCCACCGAGTACAACTGGGATCTGAAGCTTGACGAGATCGCTTCCCTATGGCGCGGCGGCTGCATCATCCGTGCAGAGCTGCTCAAGGACATCACAAAGGCCTACGCGGCAGAAGAGAAGCCGGCGAACCTGTTGTTCGCGCCGGCGTTCGCAGCCGAAATTGCCGAGGTTCTCCCAGCTTGGCGCCGCGTGGTGTCCACCGCCGTTCAGCTTGGCATCCCGGTTCCGGTGTTCTCTTCCTCGCTTGCGTACTACGACGGGTTACGCCGCAAGCGCCTGCCCGCCGCACTGACCCAGGGACTGCGCGACCTCTTCGGCGCCCACACGTACAACCGTGTTGACGAAGAAGGTACGTTTCACACCCAGTGGAGCGGGGACAAATCCGAGGTAAGTGCCGTAGACACTCACTAATCCACGGTGGCGAACGACGGCGGCGGGTAACCTTTGAAAAAAAGGTTACCCGCCGCCGTCGTTCTGGGGTGCGGTGATCAGCGGCCCAAGCGCTGACGTGCCGTTCCTGCGCTCTGCCTCATGAACGCTCGCCACGGGGCAAAGTGAAGGGGTCTCCAGCGCTGGCGGCAAAGTCCTGTCGATGCTCGGGGCTTTCCCAGTAGGCGAAAAATGTGGGGCCTAAGGCAAGACCTCCTATGCACACCGCTAAAGTTTTTATCAGGCGCATGGACGCGGCTGTCTAAGGCGTGGCAGCCGATGTTAAAGAAGAATTTCGCATGCTCGCGGCGTCTGCGTCCGCGGCAGCACCGCGGGGCTTGCTGGCGCTGGGTCGGGCATTTCGGGAATGGGCACTGTGACAACCGGTGCTTCACTTGCTCATGTTTGCCGGCTGGCAAGGATCAGGGGATCGCCGTGAGGGAGCGCTGGACTTTTTCCATGAAGCGCTGGCGCCACTGGTGGCTGCCGTGTCTGCACTGCTTGAGAACGCACCTGCAGCTGGACCTCCGGCCGCAGTCGCCATGGCAGTCTGGGGGCAAGTCCACGGACTCGTCAGTCTGGAGCTCTCGGGGGCGGGGCTGTCCATGGACGCCTGGACGGATGCGAATGAAGCCGCACTTTCCTCCATAGCCCGCGCCTACGTGGGTAGCTGAAAGAACTAAATCCACATGGCCGGGTCGATGTACTCCGCTGGATCGACGGCCGGAGCCATCTCACGCTTAGCGTCTCGATGCCGCCATGTGGCTGGGACGCCCGTGATGATGGAGTTACAAGGTGCCTCTTTGACCACGACGGCGTTGGCGCCAATGGCGGAGTCACTGCCAATGGTGATGGGGCCCAGCACCTTCGCACCGGCACCTATGGTGACACGGTCGCCGATGGTTGGGTGCCTCTTGACCTTGGCCAGAGAACGGCCCCCGAGGGTTACCCCGTGATAGATCATGACGTCATCACCAATGTTGCTTGTCTCGCCAATAACAACGCCCATGCCGTGGTCGATGAAGAAGCGCCTGCCAATGGTGGCACCCGGATGGATCTCGATTCCTGTGACAAAACGCGCCAACTGTGACAATGCCCTTGCAGGAAACCGCAATCCCGGTTTAGCCCACATCTTGTGGGTTAGCCGATGCATCCAGATGGCATGGAGCCCCGAGTATATGAAAAAGTTTTCTGCCGAACTGCGGGCAGCCGGATCATGCGAGCGGGCCGACTCGAGGTCTTCATGTATTCTGCTGAAAAATCCCACAGACTTCCTTCAGTTGAGCGCCACAGATAATTCTTGGCGTGGTTTGCCATGCCTGCGCAAAGGAGCCGTCCCACTACGCAGCGTTCGAACAAACAAAGTCCCCAGACGGCAAGACCCGCATCACTGACACCGACAGCGTCATTGATGCGGGAAATATTCCGCCAAGGATACTTACTAGCCCCGGATGTCGTCGTAAAGCACTGTGGAAATGTAGCGTTCGCCGAAATCGCAGATGATGGCGACTATGAGTTTGCCGGCGTTTTCCGGGCGTTTAGCCAGTTCCAGGGCAGCCCAGACGATCGCTCCGGAGGAAATGCCGCCCAAGATCCCTTCTTTGACACCGAGTTCGCGGGCAACCCGGACGGAGTCCTCTAGCGTGGCGTCGAATACTTCGTCGTAGATGTCTTGATCCAGAATTTCAGGAATAAAGTTGGCGCCCAGACCCTGAATCTTGTGGGGGCCAGGGGCCCCACCGTTGAGGATGGCCGAATCTAGGGGCTCCACGGCAACAATCTGCACGCCGGGCTTGCGTTCCTTGAGGACTTGGCCAACACCTGTGACGGTTCCACCGGTACCAACTCCGGCAACGAAGATATCAACGGCCCCATCGGTGTCGTTCCAGATTTCCTCGGCGGTGGTACGCCGGTGCGCCTCGGGGTTTGCAACATTGGCGAATTGTTGGGCCCAGACAGCATTTTCCGTGTTGGCGACGATTTCCTTCGCTCGGTCTAGGGATCCGCGCATACCCTCGGAACCCGGCGTCAAAACAATCTCAGCACCGTACGCACGGAGCATGACGCGCCGCTCAGTGGACATTGTCTCTGGCATGGTCAGGATAACTTTGTAGCCGCGTGCAGCGCCAACCATGGCCAAGGCGATGCCTGTGTTCCCTGAGGTGCCCTCCACAATAGTGCCACCGGGCTTGAGTTCCCCCGACGCCTCTGCTGCATCAACAATGGCGACACCGATCCTGTCCTTGACGCTGTTGGCAGGGTTGTAGAACTCCAGCTTCACAGCCACCGTGGCATCCAGGCCTTCAGTTAGGCGGTTGAGGCGCACCAAGGGTGTGCCGCCCACCAATTGGGTAACATTGTCATAAATCCGTGCCATGACTTCTCCTTCAATTCTTTCGTGAACCGGTGTGCTGCAGTCTCGGGGTGCTCGGTATGTTCGCCAGCGTAGCGATTCCTGCGGGGTGTTCCTACGCGGAAAGCCACTTCGCGTAATGTTTTCTTACTTTGGCGATTTTTGGGTCGATAATGACCCTGCAGTAGCCGACTTCCGGGCGCTGGGCATAGAAATCCTGGTGATCTGCGGTGGCAGGATAGATGACCCCCAGTGGTGAGACTTCCGTAACTATTGGGTCATCCCACAACGGCTGGTTGCGCTCAATAGCAGCATGGAAAGCTGCTTCTTCCTCAGCATCGCGGTAGTACATGGCTGAGCGGTACTGGGTTCCGGCGTCGTACCCCTGCCGATTGAGCGTGGTGGGATCGTGCTGCACAAAGAACATGTCCAAGATGACGTCCGGGGGAATGATACTTTCATCAAAAGTCACCGATACCACCTCCGCATGTCCTGTCATGCCAGTACAGATTTGTTCATACGTGGGATTTGGCAGGGCCCCGGCAGTGTAACCGGACACTACGGATTCCACGCCTTTGGTCATTTGGTAGACGGCATCGAGGCACCAAAAGCACCCACCGCCCAATACAAAAGTCTTCATGTTCATTTATAAGTCATTTGGTGGCCACAAGATTCCCCAACGGCTTTGAAGTCTCCACTGGGCGCTCTCGCCAGTAAGGTAGGACTATGAGTAAGGAATCATTTCTTCCCACGCACGACGACGGAACTGGCGCAGGTGCCCACGGCGCCGAGGCAGTCACCGGCACAGATCAGGAACAAGATCCAGATCAGGAAAAAGATCCAGTCCAGGAACAAAATCCAGACCAGGAACAAGATTCGTTTCAGGAACAAGATTCGCTCCAGGCTCCGGATCAGGACTCAGGGCCGGATCAAGTCTCAGGGCCGGGCGAGGATGCATTGTTTGCCTTGGAGACTCCGGTACTCTCAGACATTCTCGTCGCTGTTGAGGAGCTGTGGCCGGAATCCTTGGCTGAAGAATGGGACCGTGTGGGTCTGGTAGTTGGCCGCCCTGAGGCGGAAGTAGACAGAATCATGTTCGCTGTTGACCCCACACTTGAGGTCATTGATGAGGCGTTGGAATGGGGTGCGCAACTGTTGATCACCCACCACCCCTTGTTGCTTAAGGGCGTGAACTCGGTGGCCGCCACCTCGGGGAAAGGCAGGGCAATCCATAGGCTGATCGAAGGTGGTTGTGCCCTGCTGACTGTCCATACCAATGGCGATAGCGCTGTAGGTGGCGTCTCCGATGTACTTGCCGACGTTCTTGGCCTGAGCGATGCGCAGCCGCTTATGGCAGCCAAACACGGTTTAGTCGAAGAAGGAATTGGCCGTGTTGGCATGCTGCCGGGAGCCGAAAAGTTGGGTGACTTGGCCGCGCGGATCTTCTTAACGCTGCCAGCCGTTGCCGGAGGTGTGCGGGTGGCGGGGGATAAAAACGCGCTTGTCCATAAGGTGGCGGTGTGCGGAGGGGCCGGAGATAGCTTGTTTGACGCTGTTCGTGCCAGTGATGCCGATGTATATGTCACTGCGGACCTGCGTCATCACCCGGCCTCGGAAGCCCGTGAGGCACGCGCGGACGGAAAGCCGTTCCTTATCGACCTCTCGCACTTTGCCAGCGAATGGCTATGGCTTCCTGCCGCGGCCCAAGCCCTGGGTAATGTTCTGAGCGACCAGGGCTTTGAGGCTGAATTGGCAGTGAGTCAGACAAACACGGACCCGTGGGACTTTATTCTCACCCCCGGGAACTAGGCTTGCCCATGAGAATAACCACGCACGTGATGTAGCAGGAGGACTTACATGGCTAAGGCAGCACCGGGCGAGCAAATGCGCTTGCTGGAGATTCAGGGCCTTGACGGCAAACTACGCGGGCTTGATGTTCAGGCGAAGGCGTTGAAAGAAGATCCTCGCCTTCCAGATTTACACGCTGGGGTAACAGTGGCTAAAAGTGATCTTGTAGTCCTTGATACGGCCGTGAGTGATGCTCACAGGACACTAACGAAGGCTGAAGATGATGTGGCGGCTGTAGTTGCCCGGATTGAACGCGACGAGACGAAATTGAACAGTGGCAGTGGATTGTCAAAAGATCTCATGGCGCTGCAAAGTGAGATTGAATCCTTGAATCATCGCCGGGGCGATCTTGAGGACACCCAGCTGGAGGCTATGGAGGCCTTCGAGGAGGCAACGTCGAAGCAAGAGGCTCAGCACGGCCTCGTGGCACAGATGCAATCCGTCCTTGACGAGGTTTTGGATGAGCTGCGCAGCAAATTGGGTGCACTGAAAATGGAGCGCGACGCCACTTTGGCCGAACGGGCGGAGCTGGCCGCCACCTTTGCCCCGGAACTGCTGGCCATTTACGACAGGGCCCTAGGCAAATACGGTGTTGGCGCTGCCCGCTTGTTCCACGGAAAGTCAGAAGGTTCAGGCATGCAGCTCAGCGCTGGCGACCTGGTTGAGATCAAAAAGTCAACGCCTGAGACCCTTGTCTTTTGCCCGGATTCAGGTGCCATTCTGGTCCGTTCCGAGGACTGGGGCTAGACCGCATTCCCACTGGTGTTTGGCTATTTGGAGCTTCGGTGGTCGGAAAGCTCAGTCACTGAGGATGATGTTCAGGGCGTGCGCTTTGCGCGAAGTTCCTGCCACGAGTTCAACCGTCCATCGTTCTCCGGCGGCACGGGTCAGCTGCTCCGGGTTTTGTGGTGCCGCACCACGGCGAGTCAGCAAGTGTCTGGCCAGTTCCCCGCGGGTGTGTTTGGCGAAGTGTGAGACCACTTTGCGTGTGCCGTCACGTTCTGTGAAAACGTTGATGGCCACAGTGCGCACGGGGTCAGGGACCCACGCGGCGGCGTAACTGCTGGAGCGGCAATCGACCATGAGATGATCTTGGGCGTGCTCCGCCAACGCCGCGGCTAGCCGCGGTTTCCAGTAGCTGGCTAGTTTCCCCAGACCTGGCAGGCCTACGGACATGGAGAGACGATAGGCGGGGATGCTATCAGCGAATCCCACGGCTCCCCAGAGACCGGAGATCACAAGGATTGTGGCATCCGCTTTGCGTTTTTGGGTTGTTGTGAGGTTTGAATACCCCAGGGCGTCAAAAAGCACACCCGTGTAGATGCTGTGGGCCGGTGCGGCTGGCTCTTTCATCAGGCGCATGTTCCGGGAGACCTCATGCCCCAAGGTTGCTCCTACGCCCAGTTGACGGAGAGCATCATCTTGTCCTGACACGGAGGCCAACGCAAATGCCACCTCCTGCCGGGCGGCGGTGAGCGAGGGAAAGCTCAAATCAGCCAAGTCAGCGGGGGAACCGGTCTGGGCCGGGGTCTTACCTTCAGAAGGGGGAAGCAAAATTAGCACTGTTCGAGCTTATCTGTTGGTGAGTGGGTCAATCTCCACTAAGACTCCAGGTCATCAGGGGATACTCCGGCGTAGAGACGTCACGGCAATCCCGTATAGTTCATTTCTAGATAGACCGGTCTAGTGAACCGTCTCACTGAACTCGCCAGTAACATCTGTGCGCTGGCACACTAGAGGTGGCTTGAACCAAGGGTGTTTTGAGCTGGAAGAGGATGATTACGTGGTGCAAGAACTCGCGGCAAACAATAGTGAAGCCGTCCTAGAGTCATGGATCGAACGCGAAACCATGGCGGAAGCTATGATTCCGCTTATTGGCCGCCTGTATCGTGAGAATAACGTGATTCTCTCAGTACATGGACGCAGCCTGATCAACCAGTCCGCCGTCAGCTTGCTGAAGGCGCACCGTTTTGCCCGCCATGTTGACGGAGTTCTACTCCGTCCAGAAGAAACACTGCCCATGCTCCTTGCATTGACAGCCCTTCGTCTGGGCCCGGCGTCGATTAACCTGGCCACGTTGAATCTCAAATACGCCCAAGAGGGTGTAGGTCAGAGCCGCGAAGAATTCCTGCGCGTTGAGCTAGCTGAGATCGTGGACCGCCAGGGACAGGATCTGCGGCGAGGCAAGGATGTAGTCCTCTACGGTTTCGGGCGGATCGGCCGGCTGCTGGCCAGGATCCTCATTGAACACGCAGGGGGCGGTCAGGGCTTGCGGCTCCGGGCGATTGTTGTGCGCAATGGTGGCGAATCTGACCTGACCAAACGTGCCAGCTTGTTGCGCCGTGACTCCGTCCACGGGCCTTTCAACGGCACTATCACCGTTGATGAAGAGCGCAACATCATCCAGGCCAATGGCACAGCCATTCAGGTTATCTACTCGGATGATCCTTCCGCCATCGACTACACCGCTTTCAATATTCACGACGCCCTGATTGTGGATAACACCGGCCGGTGGCGCGATGAGGAAGGCCTCTCGCAGCACCTGCAGAGCAAGGGTGCCTCCCGGGTGTTGCTCACCGCACCAGGCAAAGGGGCGCTAAAGAACGTGGTGCATGGAATCAACCATGACACCATCAAGGATGAAGATAAGATCATCACCGCCGCCTCCTGTACCACCAACGCCATCACACCGGTGCTCAAGGCGCTCAACGACAAGTACGGTATTGTCCATGGGCATGTTGAAACTGTGCACTCCTTCACGAATGATCAAAACCTGACGGATAACTTCCATAAGGGAGACCGCCGGGGGCGATCTGCAGCGCTGAACATGGTTTTGACCGAAACCGGAGCTGCAAAGGCCGTAGCCAAGGCACTGCCCGAGCTCGCCGGTAAACTCTCTGGTAACTCCATCCGTGTCCCCACCCCGAATGTGTCGATGGCGATCTTGAATTTGACACTTGAAAACGGCACTACCAAAGAAGAAATCAACACATATTTGCGGGATATGTCCTTGAATTCCGGGCTGCGCAAGCAGATCGATTTCATTGACTCTCCGGAAGTGGTTTCCAGCGATTTTATTGGTTCACGCAGGGCCGGAATTGTGGATGGTCTAGCAACGATCAGCAATGACAAGCATTTGGTTCTCTACGTCTGGTATGACAACGAATTCGGCTACAGCTGCCAAGTGGTCCGCGTGATGGAAGAGATGGCAGGGGTCCACCCGCGTCAATTCCCCGCAGTGGAAGAATCACCGGTACTGTTGCCGGCGTAACGTAACGGCGTGTCAAAGGTGCTGGTCGGCGTCGTACTTTAAAGTACGACGCCGACCGGCACCTTTAGCTTTAACCTCACCCCGGTAGAATTCTGGACCAGACCCAGCTGCCCAGTCTTGCTCCGCTCGATCGGTGTCCCTGCGACCTGTACACTTAGTTGCTGGATAGGGCAGCTAGGCAACCGCGAGCCACGCAAGTGACTCGAGGAACGTCCGGGCTCCACAGAACAGGGTGGTGGGTAACGCCCACTCGGGGTAACTCGCAGGAAAGTGCCACAGAAAGTAAACCGCCCGCCTGGTTCGCAAGAGCCGGCGCAGGTAAGGGTGAAACGGTGGTGTAAGAGACCACCAGTTCCCCAGGTGACTGGGGAAGCTCGGTAAACCCCGCCCGGAGCAAGGCCAGACAGGGCATGACTGAGGGCTGTTCGCCCGAGTGTCTGGGTAGGCCGCTAGAGGGCGTCGGCAACGGCGTTCGTAGATGGATGGTTGCCTCTCCGCAGCGGGTAACTGTTGCGGATGACAAAACCCGGCGTATCGGCTGCCCTATCCACTTAAACTTTCCCAATCTGTGAATCTACCGCGAGGTGTGCCACTACTTCCTACCCGGCTGTAGGTAACTTTTCAATAGCGGCGATGGTGCGGTAAGTTTATGCGATGGTTGGAATAATAATTGCACTTCTTGTCATTTGGCTTGTCCTTTCGATCCTTGGTTTTGTGGTCAAGGGCCTGTTCTGGCTGGCGGTCGTTGGAATCGTCCTGTTCGTGGCTACGGCCGCTATCGGCTGGGTCCGGCGAAACGCCCTGAATAAATAGCACCACTGAATGAGTAGTTGTAAATGGGTCGGTCACTTTAGGTGGCCGGCCTTTTTGCTGCCTGAGGGTTACAACGGCTGCCAGATTCTCGATACACACGCCACATCGGCCTGTGGATAACTCAGAACGCGCCAACGGCTATGTCTCTAGACTTGTTCCAGCACGACTTATTCAACGACGCAGCCGCTGGTGAGGGAATCAAGGTGGGCAGAGGCCATGGCACGCCACACACAACTCCAACTCCAACGGCACCGACCGCAGGCGCAGTGCCGGGCCCCCGTGCACGCCGCAATTGCTCTAGCCTTGCTGGTTCTAGTGCTCTTGAGCGGCTGGCTGCACAGTTCGGGGCGGTGGCCTTTCGTACCAGAGGCCGGCCCGGCTCCATCGTTCAGCACACCGACGCCAGTTCTGGGCGGGCCAGTCATTGCAGTATCGACAGGAAGCGCACTGATGCTGCTGGACACTCTGGAGGTTAAGGGGAAAGCTCCGGGCAAGGACTACCAACGCAGCGCCTTCGGTGAAGCCTGGATGGACGCCGACGCCAACGGCTGCGACACTCGCAACGATGTCTTGCGAAGAGATCTTCAAGGGGTTGCGTTCAGTGCCGGTTCCCATTGCGTAGTGGCCTCCGGTGTTCTCGCTGAGCCATATACAGGAGCGGAAGTTCACTTCCAACGAGGCAAAGACAGCAGCGGGGCAGTACAAATCGACCATGTGGTGGCTCTTGGCAATGCATGGCAGACCGGCGCATCAGCGCTGTCGGGGTTGCAACGCCAAAGTTTAGCCAACGATCCCTTGAACCTTCTGGCGGCAGATGGGCCGGCGAATCAAGAAAAATCTGACGGCGACGCAGCCACGTGGCTGCCAGCGTCCAAAAAATTTCGCTGCCACTATGTTGCCCGCCAAATTTCCGTCAAAGCCGCCTACAACCTCTGGGTAACGGCAGCAGAAAAAGCGGCCATGAAACGTGTCCTTGGCCCGTGTCCGCAGCAGCAAAGCTTGCCATCTGGATACCTGCATTGAAGAGAAACTCGTTGTCAACGCCAGCTGCAGATAAAGCAGACCAAGGGCTACTTCTGCATGGAAGTACCAATTTCTGCCAGTGAGAGGCCAGGGTGGTTCTTTTCCACCCTACGCATAGCCCAAATATCGTTGAATAGGGCCAAGAACTCCCCGTCGCTTCGCTCAAGTACCTCAGCTCCATGAATCGCGCTCAGCGTGGCTGTGGCCTCCTGCGTGGTCAATCTGGCGAGAGAATACGGCAAACGCTCCAAACGCATAGGAGCGTTGAAATCATGATGCATGCGGTCCTCGACAACTTCAAACTGCATGGGGCCCACAGCAGCGAGCACAGGTGCCTGATCGCCGCGTAAATCCGAGCGCAGCACCTGAATAACACCTTCGTGCTCCAGTTGTTCAATTCCCCGGCGGAACTGCTTGTACTTGCTGGGATCTTTGGATCGGGCCACCTGGAAGTGCTCCGGCGCGAACAGCGGAATGGCAGGGTATTCCACGCCTTCCTCAACGTAAAGGCTGTCGCCCACTCGCAAAGCTGAAGCATTTACCAGCCCCACTACATCACCAGGAAACGCGGTATCGATGACCTCTCGTTCGCGGCCAAACACTTGCTGTGCATACTTGGTGGCGAAGGACTTGCCTGTGCGTGACTGGGTAACAACCATGCCTCGTTCAAACATGCCAGAGCAGACGCGGACAAAAGCCACGTGGTCGCGGTGTGCCTGGTTCATGCCTGCCTGGACCTTGAACACAAAGCCTGAGAAAGGGGCTTCTACCGGACGGGTGGTGCCGGAAATGTCGGCGCGCGGGGAAGCCGGAGGGGCAAAGTCCACCAGCGTGTCCAGTATTTGCTTGACCCCAAAGTTCAGGGCTGCTGAGGAGAACAGCAGGGGAGTGGCTTTGCCAGCGTAGAACGCATCAAGGTCCAAAGGTGAATCGACATCAACAACCAGACTGGCTTCATCGGTGGACTCAACCCATGCTTCACCTTCGGATTCGGCTGCCTGCTCGGGCGTGAGGTACTGGGTCAAGGCGATGTGGGCGCCGGAGCTGTTGCGGGCAAACTTGGCAAACTCGTTGCGTCGGATATCCCACACGCCACGGAAGTCACCGGCAATGCCGATGGCCCACGTCAGTGGCATGGGGGTCAGCCCGGTGCGCTCGGTGATCTCATCCATCAATTCAAGGGGGTCAAGTCCTGGCCGGTCCCACTTGTTGATTACGGTGATGATGGGTAGATTGCGCTGACGGCACACCTCAAAGAGCTTCATGGTCTGAGTTTCCAAGCCCTTGCCAGCGTCAATGAGCATAACGGCGCAATCGACAGCAGCCAATACGCGGTAGGTGTCTTCTGAGAAGTCAGCGTGCCCGGGGGTGTCTAGCAAGTTAATGACAGTGTCGCGGTAGGAGAACTGAAGCGCCGCGGAGCTAATTGAAATCCCGCGGTCCTTCTCCATCTGTTGCCAGTCAGAGACTGTGTCCCGGCGGTTGGACTTGCCATTAGTTGCCCCGGCGGTACCAATCACTTTGGCATGCAGCGCCAACGCTTCTGTCAGCGTTGACTTACCGGCATCCGGGTGGGAGATGACGGCAAAAGTTCTGCGACGCTGCGCCTGACCGGTAATTTCGGTGGCGCGGACGGGGGACTGGGCCGGAGAGGACACAAGACTACTTTCTAGCGGTGAAGAATTTTGTCAGGCAAAGACAGGACAGCAAATAATAAGTTTACCGCAGCATGGCGGCGTGTTGTTGGCATCATAACTCCAAAGTACCGAAGCCCAACTGCCAGGTGCCTCCGGCATCGATGCGCTCAAGAACAACCTTTTCTAACGTCGTGGTCCGTGGCAACGTGTGCAACTCTTCTAGAGTGCGGGTGCGGAAAGTGAAGTACACGGCATCCGTTGGTTCATCGCGAGGCTGCCCGTAGGGAGTGAAACGGGCGGCGAATCTGGCAATATTGGAGCTTGGGTCAAGATGATCCCGCAGATAAGGATCCAGTAGCCAGGACTCACAGTTGGCTATTTTTACCGGCTGTGCGGGGAAGTGTTTGGCAAAGAAGCTGCCAGCCCATGCCAAACTTTCACGCACGTTCTCGGCAGCTAAGCCACCACCTTCTGGGATATGGATCCCCAGTATCCATTCTCCGCTGGAAACACCGGGGATGGGATTTGCTGGTTGGTGGATCAGATATTGGAGCCGACCAAGCTGATATATACGGCCCGAGAACACGTGGTTGAGCCATTTCCAGGTGTCCATGCCGAACCGGTTGTGGACTCTGCGATTAATGACCAAATTGCGACCAAAATCAGCCAAGGTGGCACGCGAAATTGCGTCAGAGATGGCCCGCCCCTGATGCCAAGCCAAAAGGTCAGGCACAAAACGCATCATGGCACTGAGCCAATCCAGCTCAGTAACGGCCAGTTCTGCAGTACCAAGTTCAGGGACAGGCTCGTCGGCGCTGCCCAAACTGGCGGATAAATATGTCAAAACCCTGGATACTGGCGGGGTGGGGGGTCCCTCAATCAAAATTAAACAGTCACTGCGATCTTCTTCGGCGATGTCAAGGTAGGCAAGGACCAAGTTTGGGCTGAGGGTGGTTCGGGAAGTCATTTTCCCAGCCTACCGAACACCACCGCAGTTGAGGTTGGAGGTGATGACATCCCGTTCATTCCTCCGGGGTGTCATCACCTCCAACCTCAACCAAAAGAGGTGGTTATTTGGCGGCCTTGGGCTTCTTTACGAACAGGGTGTCCGCCTGCTCCAAGGACATGCCGTTGGTTTCCGGGATCTTGAACATCACAAAGAAGAACGATCCCACCGCGAACAATGCGTAGATTCCGTAGGTCAGCGGCAGTGAAGCCGAAGCCATGGAGGGGAATGTCAAGGTGATGATGAAGTTGGCAATCCACTGAGCTGCGGCTGCCAGCCCGAGCGCGCGGGCCCGGATGCGAGAAGGGAAGATCTCGCCCAAAAGGACCCAGACAAGCGGTCCCCACGAGGCGCCGAAACTAACCACAAAGATGTTGGCTGCAACCAGCGCTACAGGTCCCCAGGAGCCGGGCAAACTGATGTCGGAACCTGAGCCAGTGGCATTGGCAAAAGCCAGTGCCATGGTGCCCAAGGACAGTGCCATACCAATGGACCCTGTCAGCAGGATGGGACGCCTACCGATTCTGTCCACGAGTGCAATGGCGACGAGTGTCACAAGGATATTCACGATTGCCGTTACCACTGAGATGGTCAGTGAATCCTTCTCCTGGAAGCCCACCGCCTGCCACAGAGTTGTGGAGTAGTAGAAGATGACGTTGATGCCCACAAATTGTTGGAGCATGGAGAGGATGATGCCAATCCACACCACTGGCATCAAACCAAAGCGTTTCCCACGCAGGGAACCTTTCTTAGCGGAAAGCGAATCTTCCTTAACAGCTTCTTTAATTTCGCGGATGCTGCGTTCGGTGTCCTCATGCGGGGCAATGGTTTTGAAAACCTTTGCGGCTTCCTCTTCTTTTCCTTGGAGCACAAGGAAGCGAGGGGATTCAGGGAGTACCAAAGCGATTAGGAAGTACGCCACGGCCGGAACTGCTGCGGCCAGGAACATCCAACGCCAAGCAGGCAAACCAAACCACAGCGTCTGGGCGGCGCCTCCGGCGGCATTTGCAAACAAAGCATCGGAAAGCAGTGCCGCAAAAATACCTGTCGTGATGGCCAGCTGCTGCAACGAAGCCAAACGTCCGCGGTGTTTGCGTGGTGAAATTTCGGAAATGTAGGCAGGAGCAATAACGGAGGCCAGCCCAATACCGAGACCACCCACGAGCCGCCAGAAAATCAAGTCGTAGACGCTGAACGCGAAACCGGTACCCAAAGCACTGACGAAGAAGAGGAGGCCACCGAGCTTCATGGCCGGGATGCGCCCCTTGGCGTCCGCAATTTTTCCGGCCATGTAGGCGCCAACCGCGCAGCCCAAAAGAGCAACAGCTACGGCGAAGCCGGTCAGGGCGTCCCCTAGAACAAACTGGCCCTGGATGGCGTCTACCGCGCCGTTGACTACTGAGGAATCAAAGCCAAACAGGAATCCGCCTACGGCACCGGCCACTGCAAGGCCTATGACTTTGCGGGGAATCCCTGTCGGGGCTGGGTTGGTCGTGCTTGAGTCGGACATTGTTCCCCTTTGCGGCCACGTCGTAAAGAAAGAAGCGGCCGGAGTAAAAATTTACATACTTTCTGTATGCCCAAGCTACTCCATGCAGGCTGGCTCCGCAGTAATATTGCGCAGAAAACTCCACGTGAGAAACCACTCACAACATCGCACCGCCAGCATCATCGGAGCCGGAGCCGGAGTGGATTGGTGCTGGCGCGGAGTAGTGCCCGGAGCGGAGCCCGGAATGGATTAGTGCCCGAAAGGGTCCGGGTCAACCCCTGGCATCCAGGTCAGATGAGGCACGCCCCAACCGTTGCTCTTTGCGGAGCGCCTGGCTTTCTTGGAAAAACGTGCATTGAGCCTGTCAACGTAGAGCTTGCCGTCAAGGTGGTCATATTCGTGCTGCATGCAACGGGCAAACCAACCCGTGGCTTCAAAATCCAAGGGGTTGCCATCTACATCGAATCCGCGCACACGCACCCACTCGGCTCGTTTGAGTGGAAAGTCAATGCCGGGTACTGACAGGCAGCCTTCAACTTCTTCTTCAGGATCCGGAGCGTTCCCAGAGATCTTACCCACTGTCAGCGTTGGATTCACCACAACCCCAAGGGAGGGGACGTCGTCGTCGTTCTCCATCTTGTAGGTGAAGATCCGCAGACCGACTCCTATTTGCGGTGCTGCCAGACCAACACCGTTGGCCGCCGCCATGGTTTCATACATATCTGCGACAAGGGATTTGAGGTCTTCGTCAAAGGTCTTAACCTCATCAGCGCGGCGGTGGAGAACGGGTTCACCCAAGATGGTCACGGGCAGGATGGTCATGACAGCTTCCTTTTCAGGCTGGGAATCAGGTCAGATTTTACTATGTGGTTCAAAATTCGGGAGGTGCGGACACCGGGACAACACAAGGGAGAGAATGAAAAACACCCCGATCAATTGACCGGGGTGTTTCGTGATTCCTGTGAATCACACTCGGGGTGAGATACGGGGGTTGAACCCGCGACCTCCTGGACCACAACCAGGCGCTCTGCCAACTGAGCTAATCCCACCATGTCCGCCGAAGTGCAGAAATACATCTATTCGATGTCTTCCGCGCTTATGGCAACGACGACTAGTCTACCCGATCAAAAAGGTTGCCAAGACCAAAGCGGCTCTTTTTGACTTTTCTGTGAGTTAAATCGCATTTTGGCGGCGGAAATTGTGTTGTGAGAATTTTACAAGTTCACAAGGAGGGTTAGAGAGCCGCTGAAATGTTCTTGGCTGTGGCGGAATCCGGACCTGGAGCAGGGACAAATACGGCTTCCCTGTAGTACTTGAGTTCCTTGATACTGTCCATGATGTCGCCCAGCGCGCGGTGCCCACCAGTTTTTGCCGGTGATTGGAAGTAGGCGCGAGGGTACCAACGGCGGGAGAGCTCTTTAATGGTGGAGACGTCAATGACGCGGTAGTGCAGATGCTCCACGAGTTCGGGCATGTCACGGGCAAGGAACACTTTGTCAGTGCCAATGGAATTTCCGGCGAGGGGAGCCTTGTTGGCCACGGGGACGTGCTTGCGAATGTATGCGAGCACCTGTGCTTGGGCGTCCTCCATAGTGGTGCCGCCGGCCAGTTCCTCCAGCAGCTTCGAGGTGGTGTGCATGTTGCGGACAAAGTCACCCATCTGCGCCAAAGCCTCCTCGCTGGGCTTGATGACGACGTCAACACCCTCGCCCAAAATATTCAGTTCGGAGTCCGTCACGAGCGCTGCCACCTCAATCAAGGCGTCATTGACGGCATCCAAACCCGTCATCTCACAGTCAATCCACACAATGCGTTCATTAGTAATAGCCACCTCCCCAATGTACCGGAACTGCGCTGCCGTGGCCGCGTGCGGTAAAATCGACTCCAGCGGTTCCGATACCGCCCAATATTTTGTTGCAGAAAACTTACGACGACGGCTGGAGACTTGAGATGACAGCCTCGCCTGCCGTGGAGAACGATGTTGCCTTGCATCGATCGTGGATTGCCGTAGTGCAAGGATTCATTGGTTCTCTCATGATCACGGTCGGCTCTGTAGGGGTGGGCTGGATCGCAAACGGCTCCCCAATGATTCGTAATCCACTGGTGATAGCAATGCGTACCGAGGGTGCCGGGGTCATTACCTCAACAATTTTACTGACTCTTGGCGCCATGGTCCTGCTGCGGTCTTGGCTGCGGCTCGGGCAGCGACTTTGCAAGTGGGGGCCGGGTTCGCTGCGTACCGTGGTGATTGCCATCATCGCTTGGGGAGCGCCACTTGTTCTAGCCGTCCCTATCTTCTCCCGCGACGTCTACGCCTATACAGGCCAAGGCCGGCTCATGGCAGAGGGACTGGACCCCTATACTTCCGGGATTTCATCCTTGAGTAACTGGTTCATGCTTGGCACGGATCCCTCATGGGCTGAGAACCGGACACCATACGGACCAGTTATCCTGTGGCTGAGCCGAGGCGTTGTTGCCCTGACCGGGGGGCAACCTGACTTTTCCGTCCTGCTCTTCCGCGTGATCGCCTGCGTGGGGGTGGCATTGTGTGTTCTCTATGTGCCTAAACTTGCACGCCTTCATGGCATCGACGGTGCCAGGGCACTGTGGATTTCTGTGGCGAATCCGTTATTTCTGCTCTCGTTTATCGCCAGTGCACACAACGATTCCCTGATGCTTGGCCTGGCCGTGGCAGGGACCTACTTCGCCGCTACCAAGCGGGGACTGCTGGGAGTTGTGCTTGTGACGGCTTCCATAGCCGTAAAACCAATCACGATTGTTCTGTTGCCATTCATTGGTTTGTTGTGGGCGGGGCAGGCTGCCGGTTGGGGAAGGCGCTTCCTCTACTGGGCCGGGACTGCCTCGTTGAGTCTGCTTCTCTTGTGGCTCATGGGTATTCCACAGAATTTGGGGTTGGGTTGGACCTGGGCACTCACTGATACCGTGCCCGGTTACACGGGTTATTCGCCCTCGGGCTTCGGTGGGCAGGTGGTAGAACTGGCCGCCAATACGGTGGGTCTTAACGGAGCGGTCATAGGAGATGGCTTCCGAACCGTGTTGAAAATTGCCAGCATTGGGATCGCGGCTTGGTTAGTGCTCTTTGGAGACCCGCGAAAGGCTGTACGCCGGATGGGGCTGGCGTTTGCCGCCGTGGTACTTTTGGCCCCGATCATCCAACCTTGGTACATTTTGTGGTTCCTGCCGTTTCTAGCCGTGACAGGGATCCGTAATAACTGGCAAACGAAGGTTTGTTATGTGGTGATTGCGTTCTTCGTGGTGTTTGGTGCCCAAGACCAGCTTTTTGTATGGAATTTTGTGCAACTTCCGATCGATTCAGAGGTGCTTTCCATCACCGTTGCGTGGGTGGTGGTCATTTACCTACTGGTTGTGGATGTCCACACTCGTAGGCTGCTGTTCGCACGCGAGGCTGACTCGAAGCCGCTGGTGTGATGGTGAATCAGCCGGTCAAACTCGGTCCGTGCCTAGCATCAGGGCAGGACCCGCTCCGGATTTGTTAGCTCGGTGGGTGGGGGATCGCGTTGCGGCCCAGCTCAACCGTGCGTTTGGCAGCCCAGAGTAAAAGTGTCACAAGCAGTACGTTCCGGCTTGTTAGCACCGCAGCCATGATGGGGTTTGCATGGATCAAGGGTGTGTAGAACAACGGATAAATAATGAATGTGGTGAACGCTATACCCATCAAAAGAGTGGCAGGAACCTTCCACCTGTCCCAATCGTGAACTAGTCCGGCTACCACAACAGGCAGCAGCCAGATGATGAACTGCGGTGAACCAACTTTGTTGAACACTATGAATGCCGTGACCATCAACAGTGATCCTTCAAGAAGTAGTTCCTGGCGCTGGGCACCTCGCCGTAGAGCCCAGATCATCAACACCGCACCGGTTAGGGCGGCCATGATCAACAGCGGCTGCATCAACCAGGCTGCAACTTCCGCTCCCGGGCCGTAAACCTCGGTGGAGTTAATGGCCAAATTGTCCGCGATTTTGGATCCGCCCACATTAAACACACTCATCCACACCCATGGGGTGGAGAAAGTGGCTTCCAACTGCATGCCTCTATCGCCCTGATTGATGGCAAAATCCAACAGGTGAGAACCAGCCCCGGTCAGTACGGCAAAGGCCGCCACCGCCACACTGACAAAAATGCCTGTCACCAACACCTGAACCCGTTTGGTGCTGGCAATGAGCAAGGGAGCAATAACGGCAGCCGGCCACACCTTGATCCACGTGGCTACGGAGAGGAGCAGTCCTGCGATAACAGGGCGCTGAACTGCGTACAGGAGGGCAACCAGAACAAATGAGGTGGTGATGCCTTCTACACGGGCAAAGCTGAGAAAGCCCATGAACATGGTGAAGAACAGCCAAAACCAGGCCGGTGCTATCCCGCTCCGGGACCGCGAGCCACGGGTCAAGAAATACAGGCCCACGGCGTTGAGAAATGTGATGATCAGCGTCCAGCCAAGGAGGTACAGCGAGGGGCCAAACACGTTGGCGGCAAAGATCGGCAGCTGTGCCAGTAGCGGGTACACCCACGGACTGATCACATCACCTAAAACCTCTGGGTTATAGCCAAGAAGCGCCCACTGGCGGTACTGCTGGGTGTCACTGAAAGTATCGCCGTGGACAATGAAGCTCATCATCCAGAGCAGGAAGAAAAGATGAACGGCGGCGAATCCCCACCACACGCTAGCGAGTGTGCGGAACCATGCCAGTACCTGCGGGGAGATGAATCTTGTGCGGATAGTGATGGCCCGTTCCAAGACCCGGTCGGAGAAAGGAGCTGAAATGTCAGGGCTCCTTGGTCAGCGGGGACTCGGTAGCCCCGGCGGGACTAGCGGCCGCAGCAGAAGTAGCCCCGGCGGGGGCCGAGCTGGCCGCTAAGGAGGCAACGGCGTCGTGCCGAGGAATCAGTGAAGGGTTCTTGCCCATGAGGAAGAGTTGGCGCACACTCCACACAAACAAGACCACCAGCAGGAGGTTACGTAAGGTCAGAACGGCGGCCATGGCGGGGTTGTTGTGGGAGAGTGCGTCGTAAAAGAGTGGGTAGACAAGGAATGTCAGCACCGCGACGCCGATGAGCATGGTGGCGGGGACGCGCCAGGCCTTCCACTGATAGGACAGACCAACAGCGACCGCAGGTGCCAGCCACACCATGAACTGCGGCGAGCCCACCTTGTTGAACACCACAAAGGCTGTGACAAGTGCCAGGGAGCCAAAGAGCAGGAGCGCCGTGCGATCGGCCCCACCATTGCGCTTACCTGTATGCAGAGCCCAGAAAATCAGGGCCGCAACCAGTAGTGCGGCGGCGATAAGCAGCGGCTGCATCAAAAAGCTCATGAGCCCAGATCCCGGGCCATCGACCTGCATCGAGTTAATGTCCTGATTCATGTACATGCGCGCACCACCAAGCCCAAGCACACTCATCCAGAGCCAGGGCATGGTGAACGTTGCCTCGAGCTGCATGCCACGATCGCCTTGTTCGAGCAGAAAGTTCAGCAGCTTGGGCAGAGCGTTCATGCCCAGCGCTAAGGCAACAACAACTGCTGTGACGAGTACCCCGGCCAGGACCACCTGGACGCGTTGCTTCACTACAGTGAAAAGGGCAAGTACGACGGCGGCCGGCCAGACTTTTGTCCACGTCGCGATACTCAGGATCAGCGAGGTCAGGAACGGGCTTGCCACACCGATTGACAGGGCGATCAGGACCACGGGGGCTGTTAACCCGTCAACGCGGGCAAAGCCAAGCCACGCTAACAAAGCAGTGAAACCAATCCACCATAGGGCTGCCGGAATAGCCTGAGAGTTTTTACCCCAGCGGGTGAGTTTGCCAACGGCCAAGGTGTTCAGGGCGGTGATCAGCAGGACCCAGATGAACAGGAACGGGCCACCGCCAAAAAGGTACGCAACCACCATGGGCAGGAGGGCAAGGATTGGGTAAACCCACGGGCTGGGGCCGGTTACAAGGTTTTCGTTGAAGTCCACCGATGCCCAGATGCGGTAAATGAAAGTGTCACTGAACGCCTCGCCTCGAAGCGAGAGCAGGCCCGCCAACAGCAAGAAAAGTATGTGAACGCCAGCAAAGACACTCCACATGCCGCGAGGTGTTTTTACCCAGTTTTGGATGCGGGCGGGAAGCAGCACGTCCCGGAATCGGGCGAGGGCGGCAAAAAAAGTATCCGTGGAGATGATGCTGTCCTTCTCAAGTATTGTTCCAGCTTGGGCCAGGCCAAGCCTCGATACGACACAGTGGGTTCTAGGTGATCCAAGGAACGCTCTGGCTGAAGTGGGTAGAATGCCAAGGACGGAGTCCTTGGCATTCTACATATTAGCGCAGCAGTTTGCTGCGCCCCGGATCTGCCCGGCCATGTACACGCCAATCTGCCCTGCGTTCAGGGCGGCAAAAGTTCAGGAGTTAGTTGTTGACCAGTACGCGCGCGGCCCTGCCGGAGGTGAAGCACAAGTTGTTCAGTAAACTGCCTTTCCGTACTGGCACGGCTGCATCAGCCATGTGGCAGGGATTTGCCGGTTCACTGCTGTTGCTCTTGGGATCCTTTGGAGTTGGCTGGTTGGCCAGCAGTTCGGTACTGATTCGCAACCCGTTGTTCATCCTGGCCCGAACAACACCTGTGGCCGTTATCACCACCACCGTGATGTTGTGCGTGGGGGCGGCATTGATGCTGCGGGCGTGGGTGAGGCTGCGCCAGCACTTGGCCGGCTGGGACGATGACTGCGGCCCTGTCCTGAAAAAGGCGTTGAGCTTGTGGGTGGCACCAATGATGCTTGCCCTGCCTTTATTCAGCCGTGACTCATACGCCTATATTGGTCAGGGCCGGCTCATGCAGCAGGGCCTTGACCCTTATACAAACGGTATTTCAGCGCTGAACAACTATTTTTCACTTGGTCCCGACACGCTGTGGACGGAGGCACCCACCCCCTATGGGCCGCTCTGGCTCTGGCTTGAGCACCTGGCGGTGATATTGCCGGCCAGTAGCCCTGAGATAGCGTTGATTCCATTCCGTCTGGCCAGTTTGGCGGGCGTTATCTTACTGGCAGTCTATGTGCCCAAACTGGCTGCACGCCATGGTTTCAACCCCCACCGCGCACTGTGGCTGACTGTGTTGAACCCGGTGGTTTTGATCAATTTTGTGGCTAGTGTGCACAACGATTCACTGATGCTGGGGCTTGTGGTTGCCGGCATTTACTACGCCTCGGCCAAACGGCCCATAGTGGGCATCTTGTTTGTCACGGCTTCTATTGCCATCAAACCCATCACCTTGATTGCCCTCCCATTCGTGGGGCTGCTGTGGGCAGGCTATCAGGCCGGTTGGGTGCGCAAGTTTGGTATTTGGGCTGCAACGCTGGGCATTTCAACAGCCATTATGGCGGCTATGGGTGCAATCAATGGGTTTGGTTTCGGCTGGCTTGCCGCCTTGCAAACTCCGGGCACCGTGTGGATTTGGTATGCACCTGTGGGCTTGTTCTCCAACGCAGTTGGTTTTGTGGTCATGGTTCTTGGCGGTGCGGGTGCTGCAGTGACTGATGTTATTCAAACCATTGGTCAGCTCACCTCCATCCTGATTGTGATGGCGCTGGCGTTTTTGAAGCTCACACTGCCACCGCAGTCACCGCAGTCACCGCAGTCGCCGCAGTCACCGACGAAAAATGGTGCCATATTTCTTGATCAATCCCAGCGCTACAGCCAGGCGGTGCTCCGGCGCATGGCCTGGGCGTTCGCAGCCGTGGTCCTGCTGGCGCCAATGATCCAACCCTGGTACATGCTGTGGCTGTTGGCCTTCTTCGCTGTCACCGGCATTCCCGAAGGCTGGCAGACCCGTTTAACGCTGTACCTGAGCGCATTCTTTACCTTGATTGCCCTCACTGACCAACTAAGTGTTTTTCCCTGGATTCCCGTGGTGTTGATCAGAACCATAGCCATCGCATTGGGTCTTATCTGCATCCTGTACGTGATGTTCTTTGATAAAAAAACACGCGGACAGTTTCTGCGCCCACGCCAGCTCGCATCGTTTCCAACCACGGCACCGTAAACCACTCACCCGGGAAGCCGCGTAAGCGTTTGCCTAAACACGCACCAACCGTAAGGAAAAAACACGTGGACAACACCTTTGATTCGGTGTTGGGCGCGCCGTCACTGGGGAACCGGAGGCTGCCATGTTGGCCTCAATGGCGTTGAAATGGCGTTGGCGAGCACGTACGGAAACCGCCGAACAAGATACGGCCAAGCTCAACTTTTGATAGCTCTTAGCGCGGACTCTGAGCGTGATGGGGGAAGTTCCAAGTTGAGGCAGCTGTGCATTTGTGCTTGCAAGGGCTCAGAATAGAATCATGGAGAACATAGTATCCCGGTGGCAACGTGAGCTGCGTGGAACCTTCGCCAATAATTCGCTCACCATCCCGCAATGGCAGGTGGACCTGGAAAAGGGCGACGACGGAGGCTACTTTGGGCCCGGATCGGCAGTCTGGGCGGTGCACGGCTCCATGACGACTACTGTGGCAGGGATCCAAGCACTTTTGATCCAGGCGTTGCACCCTGGCGCGCTTGCGGGAGTGCACGATCACTCAAATTACCGCACAGACCCGTTAGGCAGGTTGGCCGGAACTATCCGCTGGATCTTCACCGTCAGCTACGGTGATACTGCTACGGCGCAGAAGGCTTCGGCAAAGGTCTTGCGCATCCACGAGCACATCCATGGCACATACACCACCAACAACGGAGACGAGCGCCCCTATACTGCCAACAACCCGGAATTGCTGCGCTGGGTGCATTTGGCTTTTACACAGGCATTTTTGGGTACACACCAAGCGTATGGGGAACCAATACCGGACGGCGCTGATGCGTACGTGGGCGACTGGGCCGTGGCAGGAGCCCTCATGCGGGTTCTCCAGCCTCCTGTTACCGTCCAAGAGTTACAGTCACAATTGGCTGGATTCACCCCGGAGCTTCGTTACGACCATCGGGTGAAAGAAATTGTTACCTTCATCAAGAACCCGCCGTTGCCGCGTTCGCAGCAGGGCGGCTACAAGATTCTCTTTGCCGCAGCCGTGGCGTCACTTCCGGAAGAATACCGTGAACTGCTGCGATTAAACCCACCCCGCCTGGGCCAGCTGGCCCTGCCAATGACTGTGCCTACCAAGGCAGTGCTTGGGGTAGTGGGCTGGAGTTTGGGCCCCATATCACCAAGTGAGTCTGCGGCCAGGAGGCGCAGGAGCCGATTGGGCATGGGGGAAATTCCCAAATTACCTCGCTAAGCTGTTTATGGCTTTATCGCCTTGCACCTGCCCCACCTACTCAAGGACCGCAACCAGCCCATGACACCACGTATTTTCTACCGCACATTGGCCATCGCCGAAGCGGTCACCTGGACACTGTTGATCGCAGGAATGATTTTGAAATATGCGGTGGGTGTTGGTGACTGGCCTGTCAAAGTGGGTGGTTTTGCGCACGGCTTGGTGTTCATTGGCTATGTGACCGCCGCCGTGTTGGTAGGCCTGAACCAGCGCTGGCCCAAACGCCTCATTGTGGGAGCGGGTGCCACAGCCTTTGTCCCGTACTTGACCATCCCGTTTGATAGGTGGCTTGAGCGAAAGAATATGCTTGAGGGGAACTGGCGCACCAGCGTCACTGATCACCCACATGACGGACATTGGGTTCAAGTCCTTCTGCGCTGGATGCTTAACCGTCCAGTGTTGCTGGGGGTCATCTTTGTGGTTTTTGTTGGCGGCATCATGTCCACGATGTTGTTCATTGGCCCGCCCGGGGGGCGTGCTTAGACAGTCAGTGGACTCTGCCCAAGCACGGCTCCGGGGGACCTGCTCGATCAGTGGTGTGCCGTCCAGCAGCCCAGAATGGTGGTGGCCATTTCGTAGGCGAATTTGCTGGGGGTGACACGATCTGGACCCACAGCTGAACTCAGTGCTGTTGCGTCAACGTGGAGCGTCATGTTGTCTTTTGCAAAGATGACAGTTCCGGAATCAGACTGGTACCCGGGCAATCCCAAATTGGCTAGCCCCTTGATAGGTGCCGCCTTGGCTGAACCGGCCATTTTTTCTGCCAATGCGCCCGCTTCGGCGTCACTGGCCGATTCGGTTACTTCCATCACGAACGTTCCTTCAGCGAGCGGGTAGGTACAGGAAAATATTTTACCGTCCCAGTTTTCTGATGTTTTAGGCAGTTCGCTCAGAGAGAGGATGTCGCGAACTCCCTCTTTTGCCACATCAGCGCACACCATTTTAGCGGCCTCGGACGGTCCCTGGGACTGGACAGTCAAAACACCCTTCATACCTCCGGTGGTGCTATGGAAAGGGTAGAGCCCAGCCTTCTTTGGCGCCTGGAAATTTGCCACCCCGCCAGCTGCGACAGTGAGTTTAAAACTGCTTGAATCATCAGCCACGATTTCTACCGTGGAGGCTTCCATATTCATGACGGTCACGGTGGCGCCCGGTGGAAGCGGCTTGGGGTTATGGAACATGCCGTCCTGAATGTGAATCATGGACTCCATTGATCCCATGGAATCCATGGCACCCATTTCGGGGGCTCCACTGGCAGTGGCAGAAGCACTTGGAACAGACGGGGCCTGTGCCACTGTTGTTGCGTTCATACCGCATCCTGTCAGGGTGAGCGCACCGGCCAGGGCCAATACCGCGGCAAGTCTGGGTTTTTTATACACGTTCTTCCAATCCAAAACTCTTAGGGGCGCTGGGACGCGGGGCGATTCTGTGATGCGGGATGTGAGGCTGCTGGCTGATTACTACTATCCGGCGTTGCTGGAGACAAGGTGTGCGTAGACTACGAAGTTCTCGGTGAATTCTCCCGAGCTGGCTTCATAGCCGTCGCAGGTGATCAACCGGATCTCGGCGCGATCGGTGTTGCCATATACGGCCAGGGTGGGGAAGGCGTTCTTTTTGAATATTTCACTTCTGTCTACAGCAAAAACGGCAACGCTACCGTCGGCGCGGGTGACGGAAAACTCTTCGCCTTCGGTGAGTTCATGCAACCGAAAGAAGACACCTTCGGGGTTGTTGGTTGCGTTGACGTGACCGAGGATGACGGAGGGGCCGAGCTCTCCGGGGGTGGGGGAGTGTTTGTACCATCCAGCGGGGGAGCCTACAGCTTCCGGGGGTACTTCTGCCTCGCCATTGGCCTCGCGCGCCAGCGTCATTAAGTTTGTGGTTAAACCAATGTCAGGGATCGTCAATGAAACAGGTGCTGAAGCCGGGAGTACCTCGCCTTGGATGGCCGGTTTAGCCGGTGGTGCTGGTGCGGGACTCGAGGGTTCAACAGTGGGTGGTGGCGCAGCGGTGGTAGGTGCTGCTGGTGAACTTGAGGTGCTCTGTTGTGTCTGTGTGGTGCTTGCGGATGTAGTGGCGGGCCCACATGCGGCAACACCAAAGGTGAGGGTTGCCAGGAGGACCGCCGCCGCCGCGGGGCCCAGAGGGCCTCCGCGACGACTGCAGTTTTTTACCATGGTGAAATCAGCCGCTACTTAACCGAAGCGGTCTTTTTGCGGTTCATGGCAAGAGCTGCACCGGCTGCAAGTACCAGGGCACCTCCGCCAGCAAACCATGCAACATCAGGAGAAGTGGAAGCGTTAGCTGCTGCTACCTGAGTTGTAACACCCGTTCCGGGTGCACCGCCGGGCATGGCCGCCATCTGTGAAGCAACTAGCGTGCCGCACAATGCCGGTGACGTTGCTGCCAACGGCAGTGAGGGAACCAGATCGCTCTTAGCTTCCTGGCCTGCAGCTGACAAGGTGGCCGGATCCAGTCCATGGACTACAACAACGCCGGTGCCGGCCTTGATAGCGTCAATGGTGGCAGCGTTCATGGTGAACGTGCGCTCATACTTGTAGTTGGCGCCCATACCGCCAACGGCAAGGTCCAAAGCGGCCTTGTCACTGGTGTCACCGGTGGTGGAAAGCGTGGTGCCAATCTTTCCGTAGGACGGGCCGCCTTCTGTGGTGCTGATAACGCCGTCGCCATTGGTATCAGCGCCGGGAGCCGGGCAAGTTCCGGCACCTTCGATGTGAATGTGCTGAACGTGGGGGTAGTCAGCGCCATCGAAGGTTGCTGCCAAGCCCTTGACGTCCTGTGTCACGGTGGCCTGATCGCCTGTGATGGAGAGCCAGAGGGAGCCGCTGGCATTGCTGCCGTTGATGGCGCCCAAGTTGGCTTCGTAGGTGGTTGCATCGCCGTCAGCGGCCATAGCGGCCCCACCGGAGAGGGACAGCGCAGCCAGTGCAAGCACGGGTGCTACGAGAAAAGCAGATTTCTTATTCATGTGAATTCTCCTCATAAGTGCCGGACGCCCCATCTTTGGGCGCGTCCACTATGTGCTTCGGTGCACAAGGAGTTTCGGATTGGAGAAAAGAAAAGATTTATTTTGGCCAGGGCACCAGAAGGCGTCCCAGGCCTCTTGCGCGGCTCGGTGGTAGGGGTTGTATCCCCTGTCAGCGCACCAATTTTGTAACCCCGGCCAAGAACAGATCCAGACCAAAATTGAAAGTAGCGCTCTCACTCTCGGGGTCAAGCGGGCCGGGGAGAACCCCGGCCTTCACCAGGCCGCTACGTGTTTGTTCTTGGGTCACTGTGCCCAAAATGTAGTGCACCAGCGTCAGGCCAGCCCACTGGGCCTGCTCGGCTGGCACGCCCGCTAAGACAAAGTGCCCTAAGGGTTCCTGCAGGCTAGGGAGGGAGTCCGGGGCTAGTGCGTGCGTGAAGGCAACCATCTCGGCCCCGTCACGGACCTGTAAAAGTACGTCTCGGATGTTCTGAGCCCAACGTCTCAGGATCGAGAGCCCGGTGGTTGGCTCCGTGGAAACGTAAGCATCCGCAACCGTAATGCTCTCTCCAGCCGGAGCTAGGATCATGACCGAGAGGATACCCAGGAGATCTTGTTTGTTCTTCACATGCCAGTACAGTGCGCCAGGTTGCACGCCCAAATCTCGAGCTAAACGGCGCATGGATAGATCTGCCAAACCGTAGTCGCGCAGGATCCCAAAAGCGGTTTCAATCACCTTTTCACGAGTCAAAGACATGGCGGGGTCCCTTCCTGAGGATTTTTAGATGACTTTATTCGGGACCAAAAGGATCCACTGCGGTGGGCGGGAGGCTGCGTGTTTCCCCTCTATCCTGCCTTATGCCCGGGGTTCGGAGCTGAACGGGCACGCAGGGGCCCATTTGACAGCAGTCACACGTTTTTCGATACTTGAACGGTGTTCAATAACTTTCAAGCCCTAGCCGACCGGCAGTTGACCGGTGCCACCCTGACTCGTGAGGATGCTCTTGCAATCCTGACTTCTTCCGATGAGCAACTGTTGGAAGTCGTGGCCGCCGCGGCCACCTTGCGCCGTGCCTACTTCGCCAACACGGTAAAGGTGAACTACCTGGTAAACCTCAAGTCCGGGCTTTGTCCAGAGGACTGCACCTACTGTTCGCAGCGTTTGGGTTCCGCCGCACAGATTCTAAAGTACACGTGGCTCAAGCCTGAAGAAACTTTGAAGCAGGCATCGACTGGTGTTGCGGCAGGCGCTTCACGTGTTTGTCTGGTGGCCAGCGGGAAGGGACCCAGTGATCGAGATGTAGATCGGGTCGCGGACATGGTTGCTGGGCTAAAAAGCGAACACCCTGACGTGGAAGTTTGCGCGTGTTTAGGAATTTTGAAGGATGGCCAGGCGGAACGGCTCAAGGCGTGTGGGGTGGACGCGTACAACCACAACCTGAACACCAGCGAGGAGATGTATAAGGAAATCTGTTCAACCCACGAATTCTCCGATCGGGTGCGCACGGTGGAGCATGCCAAGAGCGCAGGCCTCTCACCATGCTCGGGCCTGATTGTTGGGATGGGGGAGAATAATGAGGACCTCATCGATGCTGTGTTCGCGTTACGCGATCTTGGCTCAGACTCCATCCCCGTGAACTTCCTCATGCCTTTCGAGGGCACCCCCTTGGAGGACACCTGGTTGCTGAGCCCTACTCACTGTGTGCGCATTTTGGCCTTGATTCGTTTCGCGTGCCCAGAGGCGGAACTTCGCATGGCAGCCGGGCGTGAAATGCACCTGCGCAGTCTCCAACCGCTGGCTCTGAACATTGCCAACTCGCTATTCCTTGGCGATTACCTCACCAGTGAGGGTCAACCTGGCCAAGCCGATCTTGAAATGATTGCCGACGCCGGATTCACCGTCTTGGGCGGTAAGCCAGCTGAAGGTGCTGTGCCTGAACACGTTGTGCCCGGGCATAGCGGCGATTTTGGAGCAGGTGCCCAGCCCGCCATTCGCCGCCGTGGTGCTGGAACGGCACTTGCCCCGAATGCCTGAGCGCACCGCCGCGGATCCCTTAACTGATACGTCATTATCAAAGGGAACCCACTCACGCTCACTGGTAGAGCGAGACCGTGGGCTGCTTTGG
This sequence comes from Arthrobacter sp. TMP15, assembly GCF_039529835.1. NCBI lineage: Bacteria > Bacillati > Actinomycetota > Actinomycetes > Micrococcales > Micrococcaceae > Arthrobacter > Arthrobacter sp. TMP15. The sequence continues at coordinate 2,243,944 of NZ_CP154262.1, read as the reverse complement.
CACCCCTATGCTCCGCTGGACGGTCCGGATCCTTACGCCGTTCTTGGTGCGGCCGGGACCAAACTGCACCTGCAGGACGGGAAAGGGGAGGAATTTGAGGTGGTTGATGCTATGAGCTCGTGGTGGTCGGCCGTCCATGGTTACCGCAACCCGGCACTCGACGCTGCGCTGGCTGAGCAGGCCGGCACTTTTTCACATGTCATGTTTGGTGGACTGACGCATGCCCCGGCCGTGGAACTAGCCGAGCGGCTGGCGGCCATGGCACCTGCGGAGTTGGCCCACGTCTTTTTTGCTGACTCGGGTTCTGTCTCGGTGGAGGTGGCCTTGAAGTTGGCGCTCCAGTACCAACGCGCTCGCGGTTTTCCCCAAAGAAGCCGGTTTTTGGCGCTTGCCGGTGGATATCACGGAGATACTTTCGCTGCCATGAGCGTCTGTGACCCGGTGGATGGCATGCACGCGGAGTTTTCCAGCCTCGTGGCGAAGCAGTTGTTCCTGCCTCGACCGCCGCAGGCTCATCTGATGGGTGACGAGCTTGTGTGCGACCCGGTGGAGGTAGCGAACTGGGTGGCGGTATTGGAGGAAACTGTCCGTAGATACGGGGACGAACTAGCCGCAATTGTGCTGGAGCCGGTACTTCAGGGTGCCGGTGGCATGTATGTTTATGCACCCGAATGCCTGCACGCAGCGCGACGTGTGGCCAACGAGTTTGGATTGTTGCTGATAGTTGATGAGATTGCCACCGGTTTTGGCCGCACCGGAAAACTGTTCGCCGCCGAGTGGGCGGATGTGGTGCCGGACATCATGTGCGTGGGTAAGGCGCTCACCGGGGGGTACCTGACACTGGCTGCAATGCTGTGTTCGCGTGAAGTTGCGGCCGTCATAACCGCCTCGCCGCTCCGGGCGCTCTTGCACGGGCCAACGTTTATGGCTAACCCTTTGGCCTGCGCCGTTGCTGTGGCCTCACTGAAACTATTGGAAACCGTGCCTTGGAAAAAACAGGTGGCAGCCATAGAAACAGGATTAGCCTCCGCTCTGGCCCCTGCGTTGGCGCTGGGGCCGGTTCGCGAGGTCAGGGTGCTGGGTGCAGTGGGGGTTATTGCCTTGAATGCACCCGTAGATGTTCAGGCGCTTACCCGTGCGGCTGTCCTGAGAGGAGTTTGGGTGCGGCCTTTTCGCAATCTTGTTTACACCATGCCGGCCTATATAAGTACCCCCGAGGACGTGGCCACGATCGGGGCAGGCTTGGTATCGGCAGTGGCCAGTGTCCACGGCTGATAGGGGAACCAAAGACGTAAGCGGCGAAGGAACCGGGCCCGGGGCCATGGAGCAGTGGTTGCATAGCCGAGCTTTTGTCCGCGAGCGCCGCGGCCTGGTGCGGACGGCTGATGCGCCTGCCGGAACTACCCTTGAGAGCGGCCGGCACGAGGTAAGTTCCGGCCCACCGCTGGATCTGGCAGCCAACGATTACCTTGGTCTGTCCAGGGATCCTCGGGTGACGGCGGCTGCCATTGACGCCGTGGCACACCATGGCTGCGGTGCGCGAGCATCGCGGGTGGTCAATGGCACCTTGGCGGTACATAATTACCTCGAAGAGCAGCTGTGCCTGCTGACAGCAGCGCAGTCAGCGCTGGTGTTTTCTTCGGGCTACCTGGCCAATCTCGGTGTACTGACATCACTGGGTGGGCCAGGAACACTGTTGATTTTGGATTCCCATGTTCATGCCTCGCTATTAGACGCCGCACGGCTGGCCCGCTCTCCTGTGGTCATGGTTGCCCATGGTGATACGGCCGAAGTGGGTGCTGTGTTGGCAGCCCGCACACAGCCACGGGCAGTTGTGGTCGTTGAATCGCTGTATTCGGTGTTGGGGGACGCCGCGGACCTTAACGAGTTGGCCGTGCTGTGTGCACGTCATGACGCATGGTTGCTGGTAGACGAGGCGCATGGGATAGGTGTGGCTGGAGCTGGGCGGGGTGCCGTGTATGAAGCTGGTCTGGGCCATGCCAGTCATGTTGTGAGAACCGTGACGTTATCCAAAGCACTTGGTTCCCAAGGTGGTGCCGTACTGGGCTCCGCTACTTTACGAGAACACCTGGTAAATACGTCAAGGACCTTCATTTTCGACACAGCACTGGCTCCGGCCGCCGCTGGTGCTGCCGCAAAGGCCGCCCAGATCATCCTGGCCGAGCCGGCGCTTGCACAACAATTACATAGCAATGCAACTACGTTGGCGAGACTGTGTGGCTTTGCACGCTCTCCAGGAGCCGTGCAGTCCGTTCCCATGCCGTCGGCAGAAGATGCCCTCCAGGCTGCCCAGACACTGCGCACTGCCGGATTGTTAGTTGGTTGTTTCCGACCTCCTAGCGTGCCCGACGGCGTATCTCGCCTACGCCTGACAGCGCGCGCTGACCTCATGGCTTATGAACTAGAACATGCCGCCGTGCTACTTGGCCGGGTTATGCCCGCACTGCCGGATAGTTCTCTTGGCTCAGCTGTGGCTGAGCTAGATAAGGAAAAGTAATGACTTACCACGTTGTCAGCGAACCCTCTGCGGTCAAGGAGGTTATGCGTAGAAGCGATGATTTTGCACCGACGAATGCACTGACATCAGTAGTGCCGCTGACCCCTGCCACGCTGCGCATTCTCAGCAAAGCCGGATTTGCGCTGCCACCCGTCCTGGCCTCGGCCACGGGGGAGCGCCACCGTACCGTCAGGAAAGCTGTTGCCGGGTTCTTCACGCCCGCCAAAGTTGCTGCCGTTACACCACGGGTAAGGGAACTGACTCGTCACCACCTAGGTGAGACTGCTACTGCATTGACTGCAGGGCCCGTGGATCTAGCGCTCTGTCTTGCCCGCCATATCCCGCCAGTGATCATGGCCGAGCTGACGGGACAGGCGAATCCACCGCTTGAGGAACTCAAGAAATGGAGCCGTGACTCCTTGGAGCTGTTCTGGGGCTGGCCCCATGCTGAGCGTCAGATCGAGCTCGCTCACAGCGCAGCGGACTTCTACCGTTGGCTACGCAGTGAGGTGGTTGCTAGCCAAGGCAAGGAATCTCTCTTTGGCGTGTTGCTGGATACAGGATTAAGCACTGCCGAAGTGTGCTCGCTGGGCTATTTTTTGGTGATAGCTGGCCAAGAGACTACCTCGCAGTTGATTAACACCGCCCTGTACAGAGGGATCGGGCTAGGAAGACAGGAATGGGCCAAACTGGCAATCGCCGAGAACGCTTCGCACCATGTGCAGGGGGTATTGGCGAGCGAGTCATCTGTCCACACGTGGCGACGCCGCGCACTTCATGACACAGAGCTTGGCGGTGCCGCCTTACCTGCCGGTGCCGAAATCCTATTAGAGCTCTCCGGCCGGCATACCCCCGATTCACCACCCACCGCGTATTCCCTGGCGTTTGGCTACGGCTTGCACCGTTGTCTTGGTGCCAAGTTGGCAGAGCTTGAAACCATGCTCGTGATACAGGAGAGCGCTGCGGCGTTACCTGAACTGGAGCTGGCGGGTCCGGAACCCGGCTGGCTGCGCCTGCTTTCCTTTCAAACTCCAACAACCGTCACGGCGACAAGGATTCTAGGATGAGCCGCACACAGGTGGAGCTGCCCGCCGTCGTCCTTATAACGGGGACGGACACAGAGATAGGAAAAACACTCACCACTGCGGCCCTGGCCGCAACGCTGCAGGGGCAAGGGGCCACAGTGGCTGTGTATAAACCAGTTCAAACAGGAGTGCGTGCCCAGGAGGCCGGTGACGCCGGTGAGGTAGGGCGGCTGGCCGGAACACTCACCTGTGTGGAAGGGATTAGATTGGAATTGCCCATGGCCCCAACGGCGGCTGCCGTTCGTGAAAACCGCACGTTGCCTACACTTGCTGGCCATCTACGCACTATCCGCTCACTGGCTGACCAGCACGACCACGTGCTAGTGGAAGGCTCCGGGGGGCTGTTGGTTGCCCTGGATGAGCAGGGCAACACCATGGCCGAACTCGCCGCAGCATGCCATGACTGTGCAGTGGTTGTTGTGTGCCGCAGCGGCTTGGGAACGCTGAACCACACGTTGCTAACCCTGGAAGCGCTCGCAGTCCGAGGGGTCACTGCTGCCGGGTTGGTGGTGGGATCCTGGCCAAACGAACCAACCATGGTGGAACTAGATAACGTGGACTACTTCTTGACGCTGCCGGTTCCTTTGCTCGGACGCCTGCCGGCCCAGGCATCCTTGCTCACCAAAGAACTATTTAGCGCGGGGGCCGCAACTTGGCTGTCCGTACTGGCACGCATAGCCAAGCGTTAGCTCAAGCGTTGCTGAAGATGCACGCGGACCTGCTCACCGGCGTCGGACTTTCCTATTGCCTTGCACAGAGCAGCGCGCAGTGGCAGCCAGTGTGGTCCCGTGCCGGAGGGCATCAGTGTGGCCTGAAAAGGTGTTTTATTATCCAATGTTCCAGTGACCTTGATGGCCCTGCGAGTGCCCAATAGTTCGGCAGAGCCTTCAACCACTAGGTAGGTGGCGAAGGCTCCGTCCTTACAGATAGGAGCAGTAAAAGTGAAGTCGAGCGGCTGTGGCTCCTTGGCTGCTGCCATGATCAGTCCTTTGGATACGGTTTTTCTAGCTCGCAAGAGCTCCTAAAGTCCCGGAATTGTGACAGTATCATTTTTTGCCGGGGCGGCATGTGGAGCCACTGCGTTCCATTCGCTCATGGTTATAGTCCCTGCGTCCTTACCGGTTGTCCCAAACTGGAGCAGGTACGGCTCACCCTCTGCTGCAATCCAGACGGTCGCTTCCTCGTAGACGTACTTAAATGCTTGAGCACCATTGAGATCGGCCACTGATGAAGAGGCAAGTTTGCCCAAACCATCATTCACGGGTTTCTCGTTATAGATCCCGAGAAAGGAGCCAATATTCCGGTCTCCAAAGACGCTGGTGTCCTTGACGGAGATCCACTTGTTGCCGGCCATTTCCTTGACTAGATCGGCTGTTTGCTGTCCACTTTTCTGGACGAAAAATTCATTGTCGGCCTTTATATACGCTCCGCCATCAGCGTTGAGCAAGGTGACGGTTGCTCCGTCTTGAGTGACTTCGGAGAGTGAATTAGTACCATCACGGGAACCCGAGACCTTGATCTTAAGCTTTTTGGGGCCGCTTGTGGAGGTACCCTCCAAAGCAACAGAGGTGGCTTTCTTCACGGTGTCGGTGACTTTGGGAAAAATTACGTCCGCATCTGGGACGGTTAGGACCGGGGCTTGAGTGAGCTCGGGAGCAGACGTTTCCGCATTTGGGGCAGGTGCTGAAGCTTCTTTGGTGCTTCCACATCCAGCAAGTGCTAGCAAAAGCGCGCCTGTAATGGGCAGGACCAAAGCTTTGTGCTTGAGATTATTCATATTCGTAATGCCTCCATGGAGCGGCTAGTGAGGATGATGGTCCCAGAGCCTGGTGATTGGCTTTCCTTACTGGAAACGAAACCGGGGAAAGTCTATCTGATGGATTTAATGGTTGTTTAGTGTCCAAAGTGCTGTGACCGGACATCTCCAGCCCAGCGCAGCCATTGGATGTGCCGCCTCGCTCGAAATCGACCAGCACATCATCTGGTGCCGCTGCTATGCCAGCACCCTTGATCCTGAAGAAGCCAAAAATTTCAGTGACGCCCATTTTTTGTAATGTCACCGAATTTCAAGAAATATTCGTATATGTGCTGTTATGAACTGGATAGATGCCCATATGTTCGTGTATATTTATTACCAGTCCATGGTGAACTGCCTTGGATTTTCGCGTGCAACTGAAGGGAGGCAATGATGTTTACAATTTTCAGCTCCGGAGTTATCGGATCCCATCATGCCTGGCCCTGCACGCCTGTTAATTGCCGTCACAGCTAACACTGTCACCGCGTAGGGCCGCCAATGTCAGGCTGCCCCGACTTGGCCGCAACTTATGTGGCCGCTTCCCCACTGAACAACGTTTCTCAAACACCACGCAGCTATTTTCATGGAGCCCCGAGTAGCATTGCTATTTTTGGCATCTCGATTTACCTGAGCATGTTTTAAACGTTTTTTCAGCGGAAATAATACACGCAAAATAACTCGCGCTTTTTTGTGTTCTTATAATTCCTTTCTGTGTTTGCTTCCAAATGAAGCAAATACAAAAGGGCTTTATTTGTCGCGCCAACATACGTCCACAGTTCACGCAATATTCATGAAAGGGGGTGACACATTGAATCCCAAACCCACAAGGTCAGTTCTTCACAGACTCTTCTTCTCCCCGGTTGACCAACGTAAGTTCATCGAGCTCCGCGAGCGTCAGTATCGCGAAATCGTACGGGTGGACCTGTTCAACATCCGCTAACCGTCCGCACCACTGATGGTGTGGAGGCGACTTTACACCGCTGAAGGGAGGAGCGAGATGGCCATTACACGTCTCAAGCACCTCATCTCTACTGCCGGCAAGACGCATGGTGTCCTTGTCGTATTCCGTGAACAGCCCGTGCTGACTAGCACGGGCTGTTCCGTTTAATCACAAGGTCTTGGGATAAAAGATTAGGCAAGGGACAGGAAAAGCTTTTCCAGATCCTTGATGCTCATGTTGGCGTCCTCTTTCCTAATGCACTGCTCAAGGCCCGCGGCGATAATGGCAAAGCCAGCCCTATCCAAGGCCTTGGACACAGCGGCAAGTTGGGTGACAACATCTTTGCAATCCCAGCCTTCTTCGAGCATGCGTGTGACGGCCGCGAGCTGTCCTTGTGCGCGTTTGAGCCGGTTGATAACAGGGGTGAGTTCTTGTGAATCAAGTTCCATGATGGGCTCCGATAATCGCTTGGTGTTACTACAATCTTATACCCTATGGGGTATGCTGTTCAAGTAATACACACAGACAAAGGAGCAATCAGATGTGCCGTGCAGTGACATGTAAGAATTGTGGAAAAACCACGTGGGCGGGTTGTGGCCAGCACGTTGAGCAAGTGATGCGAGCGGTTCCTCCTGCAGACCGTTGCCGAGGGCACGAGGGCAAGAAGCCCACACGAAAGGGTTTTTTTGCCAGCTTGTTCAGCCGTTAATCTAAGAAGTCGCTAGCTCCGATGCGGAGTATAAAATCTTTGGGAGGTGCCTGGCTCAGGTTCTGCTGCCCCGTCAAATCAGTACGCTTCGGCCAAGTCCGCCGTTCTCATTCTGATACCTAGCGCCAGCGGTTCTACTGTGAGAAGAAGATGTTGCACAGGACCAAAGTGATCGCCGTCGAGCTGGAATTCTTGCGGCTGATCAAGTGCGATCTGTGCAGATTTACCAGAAAAGCTCTGCACTGACGCGGCACCTTTGCCCTTCTTCCCAAAAACACGCCACAGAACGCCCAGCCAGCCCAACTTGCCTCGTGGGGAAAGAGTGAGGAGATCCAGAATGCCGTCATCAACGACAGCTGCAGGGAAGATCTCCAACCCACCCATGAGCTTTCCGCAATTTCCAGCCATAACGCCACGGACCTTATGGCGTACAGGGTCTGCACCATCGACGGAAATTCTGGCAGTGACAGCCTTGCCGGGTAAATGTCGAATGCCGGCCTCCACATATGCGAGCCAACCGACCCGATCCTTTAGCCCGTCATGGGTATTCGCCATAATCGAGGCGTCATAACCCAGCCCGGCCGCAACGAGGAATAGGTGTTCTTCCCTTCCATGATCAAGCACGGCCCTGACAATATCTATCGAAGTTACCGTACCGTGCAGCACGTCTTGGGCTGCCGCCAGTGGGTCCTTAATATTAATTCCCAGATTACGAGCAAGGAGATTACCGGTCCCCAGCGGTACCACGCCCATCGGAGTTTTTGATCCAGCGAGAACGTCAGCAACATAGCGCACCGTACCGTCGCCGCCAGCAGCAATGACGACATCGACTCCAGCTGCTATGGCTTCTCGGGCCTGGCCCCGTCCGGGATCTTGCGCTGAAGTTTCCAACCACAATGGATCGGACCAGCCAGCATCCGCGCACAGCTGCACAAATGCGGCTTTAAAGTCATCTCCGGGGGATTTTAGCGGATTGATGACCATGGCGGCACTCTTGGGCTTATGAACGTGGGTCAGGGTCATGGCGTCCTTTGTTGTAATTTGTAAGCTATTTGTGCTGGTGGAAGTTCGGTTTGCTGCGGCTGCAACGTCTCTATTGACGGTCAGATATAACCGGTGCGCTGTAATGACCAGTGAGAGCCAGACGGCGCCCAAGGTCCAGGCTGCCAGGACGTCGGTGAACCAATGATGCCCCAAATAAACACGACTTAATCCAACAGCAAACGCAAAGACCCCGGCTACTATAACTGTCCATACCCGCCCCCGGACGGTGCGCCGACGAAGGAGAATCAGGTAGGCCACCACGCCTGCTATCACGAATGCGTTAAGCGTGTGGCCGCTGGGAAATGAAGGAGAGTATTCGTAGGGAGGCACGGCGTCGATCAGCGATGGGCGGGACCGGCCAAAAAGCTGCTTACCCGCAACTGTCATTAAAAGAGATCCCGTAGCTGCAGTGAGAATGAGGATGACGGGAGTCCAGGACCGCCGTTTGAGCGCAAGAATCACCATGATCGTTGCCGCCAAAATAGGCATCCCAATGGTCCCGGCAATGTCGGTGAAACCCGTCATTGCGGCGTTCAGTCCGGGCGAGCGGACACTCTTGGCTGCTTCCAACAGCGGGTGATCCAGGGCGGCAACCCCATCGGCTTCAGTGACGCTCTCATAGACTTCCGTGGAAGCGTACGTCAGCAAAGCAGCGATTGAAGCGCCGATTGCGAGGGTGAGGATCAACGCTGCGTTTGGGCCCAGCCTTTTACTGAGCCAGCGCACAGCATCGGCGAGCAATGCACCCAAGGGTGCATGCCACCGAGTAAGGTCTTTACGCCCCAGAAAACGGTCTTCGCGGAGTTCACCCTCCCGCCCTGTCGTTGGGCCGGATGGATCCGCGGGATCATTTGGTTCCGTTGAGTCTTGAGGGTGTTGTTCAGTCATGCCGATGTCCTAATTTTTCGCCAGAATCAGATGGTGTTGGACGTTTGAGCGGCCTAGCCTGCCAGCTGCCAACTTAGAGCAAACCGTGCTCCTTGAGTTTCTCCGCCAATCCTGCGCCGTCAGGAGCACTCACCCACGGTACGGCTCCATGCTCGGTGGCAAGAGCGTCCTCGTGTGAGCGGCCACCTGCCAACAGGGCTTCCCCGGCCGATAACTCGCGAATGGCGACCGCGGCTGTCTGCGTGGCATGAATCCTGGCAAATTCCGCGTATATCTGTGGATCGTGCTGCCCATCGTCACCTACCAAAAGCCATTTGATACTGGGAAATTCCTGCGCTAATCGCGCCAAATTTTTAAGTTTATGTTCGCGCCCGCTACGGAACCAGTGCTGCCTTGATGGGCCCCAGTCTGTCAAGAGCAGAACCCCTGCAGGATATAAATTTCGGCCAAGAAATCTTTCTAAAGCCGGTGCCACGTTCCATGCGCCGGTAGAGAGGTAAAGGACAGGGGCCTCAGGGTGCCGGGCAACAATTCGCTCGAGCAACACGGCCATACCCGGGGTAGGTGTCCGGGCCCTCTCGCTCAGGACCAGGGTGTTCCACAGGGCCAACAATGGTCGGGGCAAAGCAGTGACCATGACGGTGTCATCGATATCAGAGATGACCCCAAAGCTGACATCCGATGCGACGACGAGGATTCGGGCTTCCGTGGGAGCCGCAGTTTGGCTTCGCAGTAATACTGAATGCCAGCCCGGAGTTAAGGACGCTTCCAACACCACGTCGATGATTCCGCCGGAATCTGCTTGAACAGTATGGCTGACGCCATTGATCTCCACTTCAATTTCGCTGTAACGGATGGGCACGCTGGTGAAGGCCCGCCATCCGCGCACTTTACCGAGAGTCTTGGCAGGTTTGCCTATCAGCATGACCCTGCCCAGCACGCGCACCCATGAAGTGGAGCCGTAGCCTGGATAGGCCAGAATGGTGGGAGTGAAGCCTTTAACCTGGGCCAGACGCGAGCGCACACCATGGACCATGTCGACAACGTGCATGACAGGACCAAGCAAAGCACTGGCCGGGGGTTTTGCGGCAGGAAGGTGATGCATGCGATCCTCGCTGCTTAGCTGGTGCTGTGAAGGTCTGGGAGCCATGACACTACTGTTCCACACGAGTGGGCTTGCAACTGCCAGTACGCGGGCATATGAGCAAAAGCGTTGAGAATCAGCCGGCAGTCTCAGGTGGATACGTGATGCTGGTGCCATCAACGCGAGCGAAGGAATGGAGAACGTGCTCTGTGGCTTTCTTCTCAGTCATGATGTCAAGAACGGTGACACCGCGGACCACCAGCGCATCACCGATCATGGATCGGTGACACCGCCATGGCACTGCCTCAGCACACATGATAACCACATCACTGTGCTGCGAACGATCCAGTAAGTCCTCCAACGCTTCAGTGAAATCAGGAGTTTGCATGTAATCGGCGTAACCCTGAAATGATTTGTTACGCCACCCACTGTTGGGGCTGTCCTTGCGAACGTGACGTAAACCTCCGAGAGCTTTCGCTCTCCTGTAGGTAATGCCCTCAGCCCGCAGACTCGTGGCCAAAGCATCCGCCATGAACTGTGGATTGTGTCCAGATTTGGGAATTGTTCTGACATCCACCAACTTTTTGACGCCGTGAGCATGCAGCATGGCAATAAATTCATCGATGGGGTGGGTGGAATGCCCGATCGTGTATATTTTGATACTCTCCATAGCTTCACACTATCTAAAACACGCTGGAAGTACCCCAAGTCACACCAGATGCATTGAGCTGGTTGTAGCATTATTGGAGTACTGAAGCGCCGCGGTTGCGCATTTTTATGTCCCCGCACTGATCGTTGTGACAATCTACTGAAAGAAAAGGTAATTCTCATGAGTATTGGTTCTGGAATCTTCCTGTTCGTTGTTGGTGCTATTTTACGATTTGCCTTGAACATCGAGGTGGCTTGGATTGACCTGATGTTGGTTGGCAACATCATGATGATCGCCGGTGCGGTTGTTTTTGTGCTGGGCTTGGTCTTTATGTTCCGTCGGCGTCAGTCAACCTCAACCCGCCGCACAGTGGTGGGCCAACCCGACGGTCAAGCTCTCGTGGAACGCACAGAGAACACTCGCGACACCGATCTGTAGCTCTGACTGCACTAAAAAAGTGCGAGCAATACGTTATTAGCTTGCTCTGAACTACACCATGAGTGGAAAGATCTCATTGCAAACCCTGAAAGTATGGGCCGCAGCCACAGTGAGCGGTCGGCGCGTGTTGCTGGCCGCCAAAACCGCCCTTGCCGTTGGCATCGCCTGGTTCTTGGCGCCCCACATGCCCGGTGTCACGCAAGAGTTTCCTTACTACGCCCCTCTAGGAGCTTTGGTAAGCATGTACCCCACCTTCATGGGGTCAGTGCGCACTGGCTTTCAAACACTGACCGGTTTGGTGTTGGGGATCTCATTGGCGGCGATAGTGCTGCTGTTGGGCGATCCCAACATCATTACCATTTCTGTTGCCGTTGGGCTGGGGGTGTTACTGGCGGGCGTGCCACGTCTGGGTGCTGGGCGCGACTATGTTCCGGTGGCAACACTTCTTGTGTTGCTTATAGACGGGCCCAAGGGTGTTGATGCGTTCTCCATCGGGTACGCCGTCCAGATGGCGATGGGCGTAGCGGTCGGCTTGACTGTCAACGTGACACTTTTCCCGCCGTTGTCATTGGACGCCGCCCGGGCACGGATTTCCCGTGGACGCTTTGTACTTATCGAACAGCTTGAGGATGTGGCGAAAGCACTGGTGGAGGCCTGGCCGCCGGAACATGAGGCGTGGGCAGCCCGTCGCCACGTTTTAGACGACTCGGTTGCCCAGATCCGGGGAGCGGTTCATGAAGCCAAGGAGAGTCACCGGGCCAACCCCCGCGGCTTTCTGAAGTCTCGCCATCACATAGTCAGTGAAGGGTTCGAAGATCTGACCGTTCTAGAGGTCATCACTTTTCATATCCGGGATCTTTCCGAAGTCCTGGTGGCAGCCATTTGGGAGGGGTCATTGGACCTAGCCCTGAAGGATGAATTGCGCCAACCCTTAAGTGACTGTTTACAGTCCACAGCAGAGGTGCTCCGCGCATGGGATGAGGAAAGAGACTGCGCGCACGCTATAGAGAGTGCACGGCAAAGCGTGGCTGTCCTCACCGACGCCGTAAGTGCCGAAGAAAAGTACGATCAGCTTTCCATGTCTCCAGGAGTAGCGGTAGCACTTGATCTGCAACGCATACTTGCTGCCCTGAGTAGCCGACTTCTGCCTCCGGAGCGAAGTGAAAAAGGTGCGTGAGAGCTGTTGATTCGAGTCTAAGATTTACCGCTTCGCGATAATTGCGGCGCAGTGGCCCGGCATTTGAAGGAGTGTTGGGGATCCGTCAGGGATGAGATGCACACCGTCCTCGGTGGCCAGGAGCAGATGCGTTCCTTGGACAGGGACTTTTCGCCTGCGCGGAGAAAAATTAAGCGCCACCTCAATGCCGTCTCTGCGCAGCAGCAACCATTTGTCCGCTTCAGCGAATTCAACACTGATGTTGGCAAAGCCCGGCTGGCTAAGTTCAGCGGTAGTTCGGCGCAACGAGGTTAGATGTTTGTACAAATCCAGCAACCGTGCGTGATCGCCACTGGCGGCCTCGGACCAGTCAAGCACGGAGCGTCGGAACGTAGCCGGTTCCTGCGGGTCGGGCACCATTTTTGGGTCCCACCCCATGTGCTCAAATTCTTTAATTCGCCCGGCTGCGGTTGCTTGAGCCAGTTCCGGTTCAGGGTGGGATGTGAAAAACTGCCATGGGGTACTGGCACCGTATTCCTCGCCCATGAACAGCATGGGGGTGAACGGGGAAGTTAAGGTGGCAACTGCGGCTACGGCCAACTGTCCATAACTAAGATTCTTCGAGAGCCTGTCACCAGCGGCGCGGTTGCCGATCTGGTCATGGTTTTGGCTGCACACCACCAGAGCTGAGGGGTGGACAGCTGTACGATCGATTTGCCGGCCATGGTGGCGGCCGCGGAAACTGGAATAGCTGCCGTCGTGGAAAAATCCATACTCCAATACTTTCGCTAGCGCCCCAATACTGTCAAAATCAGCATAGTAGCCGTCAGCTTCTCCACTGAGATTGACATGTAAAGCGTGGTGAAAGTCATCACTCCATTGTGCTCGTAGTCCATCCCCGTTCCGGGTCCTGGAATAAAGTAACCGGGGATCGTTAAGATCGGACTCGGCGATCATCGTCACTGGCCGCCCTGACTCTACCGACACGCAGTCGGCTAGTTGGGCCAACTCTTCAAGCAGAGGTAGCGCCCTTTCATCCTTAAACGCGTGGACGGCGTCTAGCCTGAGACCATCAACATGGTAATCTCGCAGCCACATGGCTGCATTGTCCAAAATATAGCGGCGGACGGTATCTGAGCCGCCACCATCCAGATTCACGCTGTCACCCCACGTGTTCCCCGCATCCTCGTTGAGGTAGGGGCCAAAACGCGGCAGATAATTTCCGCTGGGTCCAAGATGGTTGTAAACCACGTCTTGGATAACACCAATTCCCGCCCTGTGGGCGGCGTCAACAAAGCACTGGTATTCCGCTGGACCGCCATAGCCCTCGTGCACGGCGTACCAAAGGACGCCGTCGTAACCCCAATTATGCGTGCCATTGAAATCATTGACAGGTAATAGCTCAATAAAATCGACACCCAGCTCCGCAAGATAATCCAGCTTCTGCGCTGCGCCGGCTAAGGTGCCAGCACTGGTGAACGTGCCCACATGCAACTCATAAATAACCGCCCCCGTCAGTTCACGCCCCTGCCATGCTCCATCCCTCCACTCGTGCGCGGATGGGTCAAAGGTGTGTGAGAGAGAGTGCACACCATGGGGCTGACGCCGGGACCTCGGATCTGGCAGAGCGTGTGTGTCCTGATCCAAGAGGTAGCCGTACTCAAACTCCCCGTGGGCGGGAGCGTTGGTGCACGTCCACCACCCCTCGCTGCCAGGGACTTCCTCGGTGCACCTGGTCATGGGAAACTTGTTCTCCCCAGCCAGCAGGGTGAGCGTAGTTGCTTTTGGTGCCCACACGTCAAAGCGTCGGCTGCCCGGTGTTGGTGAGGTCATGAGCGTTGTGCTGTTCTTGGAGTCAGGAGGGCAACAGGATAGTTGCGCAGAATGTCGGCGATGGCCACCTGTCCTTGACAGTAGTCACGTTCGGTGAGTGCGTCACGCATATCAACGTCGAGGTGAACTGACGTTTGATTCCAACCGCCTCTACGTTCCAGCCCACGTGGTAGCCGTGTGACGAGTGTCAAGGCCCCATCGGTAATGCCGTTGGTACCGCTGGCTCGACTGAAGGCAAGCAAATGATCGGCAGCGGGACCTGTGGCGATCACCGGGGTGTATCCGCTGAACAGCTGCGGCTGGTCCCGGCGCAGACGTAAGGCACGCGAAGTCACCAACAGTTTTGTTGTTTCCAAAAGGAACGACGGCGGGAGCTCACCACTATCCAGATCCTTTAGTGCGTGCCTGCGTGCGTTAAAATCGACGGGCCGCCGGTTATCTGGATCCGTCAGGGAACGGTCCCAGAATTCCGTGCCCTGATACACGTCGGGCACACCAGGGCAGGTCAGCTGCACAAGTTTGGCGCCGAGCGAATTAGAAGCACCATATGGTTCCATCATGGCTACTAGAGAATCCAGCAGGCCGCGCAGCTCAGAGTTGTCGAAGGCGGCATCGACTGTGGTGGCTAACTGCTGTTCAAAGTTCAGTTCAGGTGTGGCCCAGTTAGTTGAGTTACCTGCTTCCCTGGCAGCCTTCTGCGCATAACTGTGGAGTCTTTCTCGCCCTGCAGGCCAGACACCGGCAATGGATTGCCAGAGCAGGTTAGCCAGTGGCCCATCCGGGAGTGGAGCTAGTTGCTGCGCGCGGAGGAGGAACTTCTCCCATTCGCCGGTGACCTCGGCGAGAGTTGAAATACGTGCCCGCGTGTCCTCGCTGCGTTTGGTGTCATGAGTGCTCAAAGTGGTCATGGACAGGGGCAGATGTTGGCGCCGATGTTGCATGCGCTGGTGAAATTCGTCCGGAGCAATAGCGAACTCCGTTGGGTCGCCACCCACTTCAGTGAGCGTGCCCAGACGCGTGTGGCGGAAGAAGGCGCAGTCTTCGACCCCCTTGGCCATCACCATGCCGGAAGTTTGCTGGAAACGCCGGCCAAGCTCAGCGCCGTCCTCCGGGCCCGCTTCGAGCAAGAGGGGCAAGAGTAGACCCACTGCGCCTTGCAGGTCTGGACGTCTCTGGGTGGCAAGAAAGCACGCCGAGCGCAGGGTAGTTTCCCCTTCGGGAAGGTAAGTGCGGTAGATAGGGAACGCCGCAATGATTTCTGAGATTGCATCGGCGACCAGCTCAACGCTGAGCGCGGCATTGGCGGGCACCAAGCGAGCCAAACGCAGCATCTCCGAATGCAGAATCCCGTCCGTGACGCCGCGTTTTGTCCTGTAAATAATTTGTTCATAGTCGGGTGCGTGCCCGCCTCGGATACTGGCGTCCAGGGCATCGAGCCCGGGCTGGCCAGCTGCATCAATGAATACTCGGTCTATGTCAGCAAGAGCGTCATAACCTGTAGTTCCAGCGCACGTGAAATCGGTAGGCAACGACTCGCCTGGTTCAAGAATTTTTTCCACAAGCACATATTTTCCATTGATGAGGGCACCCAGCTGTTGCAAGTACCCTGACGGATCGGCCAGGCCGTCAGGGTGGTCGATCCGCAGGCCATCAACCAGATCCTGAAGAAACCAGCGCTGAATCTCCGTATGTGTTTCAGTGAAAACCTCAGCGTCTTCCACCCGCACACCGGCAAGAGAATTTACCGCAAAAAACCGGCGATAGTTCAGGTCATAATTTGCCCTGCGCCAATCAATTAACTCATAGTGTTGCCTAGCATGGACTTCTTCTGGATCGTCCCCGGGAGAGTAAGTACCTGGTGCCAGCGGAAAACGGTGTTCGTAATAGCAGAGTTCGCCATCCTCGATGGCCAGCGCTTGGCGGTCTTGATCATTGGATAGGACGGGGATTCTGATGCGGCCCGCCCCAGCTGCCCAATCGACGTCGAACGCCTTGGCCCACGGCGAATCCGCCCCATCGCGCAAAAGTGAGAACCACCAAGCGTTTTGTTTCGGGGTAGCCACGCCCATATGGTTGGGCACAATGTCCACCAGCACGCCAAGACCTGCTTTCCGGGCCGCGGTGGAGAACGCAAGAAAACCTTCGGGGCCTCCACGTTCGGCATCCACACTGCCAGGATCGGTGACATCGTAACCGTGGGTTGAACCCTTCTCAGCTGTTAGAACCGGGGAAAGGTACACCCAATCCACTCCCAGCAACTTCAAATATTCAACGGTTTGGGCCGCGTCGTAGAGAGTGAAATCCGCATTGAGTTGCAGCCTGTAAGTGGACACCGGTGTTCTCATGGTGAGGTTTCCTCCGGCTCGGTCTCCACCACTTCCCCTGACTCCGTGCCCGGTGCGGGTTCCTCAACCTCAGGCGGTGCGGGTTCCTCGGCCATGGCGGCCAACGATGCTGCGGCAGAGTAGTCCACAACCTCTTCGGGTCCAGAGTAGGCTCGCAGGATTACGGTGGATTTTGCTGCCAAATCAAGGGTGCTTCCAGCCGGAACCGGCTCGATTTTCCCACCGCTAGCTGTGTCAACCAAAATTTCCCAGAACGGGGAGTGCTCCTTTGAGGGGAGCTGAAAGCTCACGGCCTCATTGGCTGCATTGAAAAGCAGCAGAAAGCTCTTGTCAGTAATACGCCGACCACGTCTGTCTTTTTCGCGGATGCCGTCCCCGTTATAAAAGACACCTACGCAGCGGCCGAATCCACTATCCCAGTCCTGCGGCAACATGTCTGCTCCGTCAGGTCTGAGCCAGACGATGTCAGGAAGCGCCTCACCCTCACCACGCAGGACTGGTCTGCCGTCGAAGAACCGGCTCCGGCGAAAAATGGGATGGTCGCGACGAATCTTATTCACCATCGCCGTAAACTCCACTAGCGGTTGATCCACTGAATCCCAGTGCACCCAACTGAGCTCGGAGTCTTGGCAATAGGTGTTGTTGTTTCCTTGCTGGGTACGGCCAAGCTCATCTCCATGCAGGATCATCGGTACGCCTTGGGAAAGCAGGAGCGTGACGATCATGTTGCGTTGCTGCCGTGCCCGCAAAGTCAACACATCGTCGTTATCCGTGGGACCCTCCGCTCCACAGTTCCAAGAGCGGTTGTGCGCCTCACCGTCGTTGTTGTCTTCACCATTGGCTTCGTTTCGTTTCTCGTTATATGAGACCAGATCCCGCAGTGTAAAACCGTCATGGGCGGTGACAAAGTTAATAGAGGCGACTGGACGGCGTCCTGAACTTTCGTACAGATCCGCCGATCCTGTGAGCCGAGAAGCGAACTCGCCAAGAGTTGCCGGTTCACCACGCCAGAAATCGCGAACGGTGTCCCTGTACTTACCGTTCCATTCAGTCCACTGTGGCGGGAAGTTGCCCACCTGATAGCCGCCCGGACCAACATCCCAGGGCTCGGCAATGAGCTTGACCTGGGAGATGATTGGGTCCTGTTGGATGAGTTCGAAGAACGTGGAGAGTTTGTCAACGGCATAAAATTCCCGCGCCAAAGTGGAGGCCAGATCGAAGCGAAAACCATCAACATGCATCTCCGTCACCCAGTAGCGCAACGAGTCCATGAGCAGTTGGAGGGAGTGTGGGTGGCGAACATTCAATGAGTTGCCGGTACCCGTGTAGTCCATGTAGTACTGCGGATCATCGTCCACCAAGCGGTAATAGGCAGCGTTGTCGATCCCTTTAAAGGAGAGCGTGGGGCCAAGGTGGTTGCCTTCAGCCGTGTGGTTGTACACCACATCAAGGATGACTTCGATATCTGCCCTATGCAGGTCACGAACCATGGCCTTGAACTCTTGAACCTGGTTTCCCTGCTCACCTGTGGAACTGTAGGTATTCTGCGGGGCAAAAAAACCAATGCTGTTATAACCCCAATAGTTACTCAGACCCTTCTCCACCAACGTGCCGTCATTGACGAACTGATGAACGGGCATTAGTTCGACGGCGGTGACGCCGAGTTTGTGAAAATGTTCAATCATCACCGGGTGCGACACGCCGGAATACGTACCGCGTTGATCTTCCGGAATATCTTGGTGAAGTTCCGTCAGGCCTTTGACATGGGCTTCGTAAATAACTGACTCGTGGTACGGGATGCGTAGCTGGCGATCGCCGTTCCATTCGAAGAACGGATTGATTACCACGCTGTACATTGCATGTGCTGCTGAGTCGTCCTCATTCCGGGCGTCCTGATCCTGAAATTGGTAGGAAAACAGAGCTGGATCCCAGTCGATTTGGCCTTGAATGGACTTCGCATATGGATCCAACAGCAGCTTGTTGGCGTCGAACCGCAGCCCGTTCTTGGGCTCATAGGGTCCGTGCACACGGTACCCGTATTGTTGGCCGGGCTGGACCTCTGGGACATAGCAATGCCATACATGCCCGTCCACTTCCTCCAGCTCAATCCGCGTCTCACTGCGATCCTCTGCCAACAGACAAAGCACCACCTTGTCTGCGTGCTCACTAAATAAGGAGAAATTGGTGCCGGTTCCATCAAAGGTGGCGCCCAAGGGGTATGCGGTTCCGGGCCAGACTTCCAAGGGTCCTCCTATGGAGAGTTCATCGATAAGATATGCGATTCACCATTTCTGGTTATGCACGACACAGTACCTGATTCAACGCGCGCCGGACTGATGCCCCCGTGTGCCCAAGACAATGTGCGTAATAATCAGTTTTGCTCCCAGGATGCTTCGCGGGCCCTTCGCAGCCGTGGGGCACGTGTTGTTGCCACTCTCAACTGACCTATTTTGCCTTTAGTCGGGACGCCTTGGTTTGGGCCAGATCCGCGTTTACTGACCGGAGGCTTCGCCATCAGGTTCGGAGGAGAATGACTCGCGGTTGGCACTGGTTGGCCCAGCGTTACCCTCATCCAAGGGGGCCTCCGTTGATGGAAGGTCCACAGCAGATTCGTTGTCCTGTTGAGTTTTGTTCCCCGGCATCTCATCCTCCGGGGTTGGTGATCCGTATCCGCCTTCGGCAGGCTCCTTGTTACTGGCGTTGCTGGTGTTTTCGGATTTGGTATTGCTCATTGTGGTCTCCTTCGTCGTGATGCTGTCCTGAGGTGTTGATGCCGTGCCTGATGATCTGGAAAAATTAAATTACTGGAGGGACTGGAGGGAGGAATGGATCTGGGTGCGTTGGGGAGTTGGGATCGGAAACAGGAGGGACAGGTTGGCTGGGATCAACTGGTGCGGCCGGATTCGGATTGCTAGGAAACGGATCCGGTACCAGAGGTTCGGGCTCAATGGGCTGGCGATCATTCATCTGCGTTTGCCTTTCGTGGGTGGGCTTTGTGCGATTGATGCTTATGCTAGCCAGTCACCGCCACCGCGTCTACAGCTCTACCTAGCGGGGACTGGCTCAGAACCACCCCTGACATCGCTGGCTGTCTCGTTTGTAAGCCGTTTGGATCATGGATATTTTCTTCGGTCATGGCTAAAGTAAAAATTGGTCACTGTTTTAAGCACGACAAGAGCAAATCTTCGATCGTTGTGGAGTTGCCATGGCCTCGTTGTCGGTGTTTTTTCATGACAGCGCCTGCGCAGAATTTTCATGTCATGGACCTACGTAAATGCGGAAGGACTAGCTATGTTCGAACATTTCACCACTGTCGAAGAGATCTTCAATTACAAGCTCGGTTCAGCCTTGACCATGGAATACGATTCCTTGGAGATGCTGGGTGAGCTAGAAAAAACCGTCATGCGCAGCGATCTCAAGGGCCTCTTCCATGAGCATGCCCATGAAACACGCCAGCAGATTGAAAACCTACTGCGCTGCTTCGCCCTTTTGGGCGTGGAGGCCAAACAGTCGCCTTCGCCAACCACCAAAGGTCTGGCCAAGGAGACAAAGTTGTTCACTGCCAAAACGGATAATTCATTGGTGGACGCCGTTGCACTTGCAGGGGCATTGGAGAGCGAACATTACGAGACCGCGGTCTATGAAACGCTCATCACTCATGCCAAGGCCAGTGGCGTATCCGAAATTGTGCATCTATTGAGCTCAAATTTGGCCCAAGAAGAATCTGCCATCATGAGAATCAGAGCCGCCGCGGATGCTGTTGTGAGAGCTGATGCCACGAATGCTGCGGATCAGGGTGATGCCGGTGCTGTGCAGGATGCGAGCGTTCAAGTACCGCCGTTTCTGCCGCCATCCAGCATCTAACACCAGTAAGCTTTCTAGACAGGACGGTTCCAACAATCAGCGGCATTCCAGCCCAGGTCTGTCTGGAGCAGCAAGCATCTAGTAAGAAAAAATGGAGAATGAGATGAACGAAAGCACTAACGAACCAGTGGAAATTTCGACCAGGATGCAGGAGGGCGAATGGACTGAGGAATCGTTAAGTCAGTTAGTTGGCGCCTATGAGGAAAAGCTGATCGAAATGGGTGCGCCGCGCAATGAGATCGAGACATCAGTGCAGCAGCTTGACAACGGGGCAGTTGATGTTCATGTTGGTTGGCTTCGAAATGGTGTTCAGACGTTTTCCGATACGGGGCGAACAGAAACTCAGGAGGCGCAGAATGCCCGTGGTGATGGAGAGCACATTCCTGCTGGTGAGGTAACCCAAGACTCTAAAGGTTTGGGTGCCGTGCTCGGCGACGCTGAACGGTCCGCAATTGACGAACCTGCCACACCGCGGTCGGAACAAGCTAAAAAGGACCAGCCGCCCGCTGACTTCGTAGTCTTTACCACTGAAGAGGGTAAGAGCTATGTTGAAGATGCAGGGGATGCGAAGGCGTAATTCAGCAGTCAGTGAAGTTTCTAAAGTTGTTTCTAAAGTGGTTCTGATAGCTCCCGTGAGGGTCAAATAATCGGTAGCGACAGCAGGAGGAATTCAATGGGAATCGGTGAAAAATTTGATGCGGCCAAAGATAAAATTGGTGGCAAAATCAAAGAGACTGTGGGTAGAGCTACGGATGATCATTCCCAGATCATGGACGGCAAACTCGATCAGGCAAGAGGTGTTGCCAAGGATAAGCTGGCAGATGCCAAGGCGCACCTTGAACAAGACGTTGCTGATCTGAACACGGATGACACTGAAGGCGGAGCAGCCGCACACGGAGTCTAAGAAGCTAGCCGTAGTTCAGCTGAAAAGGCTTGGGATACAAGGATTCCTTGTATCCCAAGCCTTTTTCAAGAAGCCTCCATAGTGGGAACCGGAGGCGTCCCTGTAGCTACTAAGAGATTTAGTCCTAGATCGCTGAAACGATCCAGATGACCAACGCAATGGCCACCAAAACTCCGACGATTGTCCAAATAAGGCTATTTCCGCGCATGTGAGTTAATCCCGTCCTCTTGATTGTCACTTCTCATTATGGATATAAGAGAAGATGACAACTATAACCGAAGCGGGAACTATTCCGGAATCGGTGGCATCGGTTGTATCGTCTATTGCGGTCAGACTTTGCTTCACCAGCGTTGGTCTATGATTGTTTTTCACAGGACCTGATCGTGAGCCATAGTGAAATGTGAGGAATGTTTTTGAACAATTCGGGAACGCTAAAACCATTCGCAACTCCGACGGTGAATCTGCGGCGCCTCTTTGAGTCCTCCGGGGTGGAGGTTTACGCCAAAC
The DNA here is from genome assembly GCF_039529835.1 of Arthrobacter sp. TMP15. Classification (NCBI taxonomy): domain Bacteria; kingdom Bacillati; phylum Actinomycetota; class Actinomycetes; order Micrococcales; family Micrococcaceae; genus Arthrobacter; species Arthrobacter sp. TMP15. The sequence goes on along the minus strand of NZ_CP154262.1, from coordinate 2,222,185 downwards.
TTGATCTGCTCCAACTGGCTGGCAGTACTAAGGAGCGGACGGCTCACGGGTTGATCGAAGAGCTCCTGCGCACGGGGGCGCTGCAGGTAGGCGGCATGATCATAGAGTCTACGTCTGGAAATTTAGGTATAGCGTTGGCACGCCAGTGCGTGGTGCGTGGCATCACGTTCGTTGCAGTTGTCGATGAGAACGCCAATCCTCTTGCCCTGCAACTGATGGAAGTGTATGGGGCAACTGTGGATCGTGTTCTAAAACCAGCAGACGGGAACAAGCTCGCCGCCCGCCGTCGTCGGGTTGAGGACCTCTTAGCAAAGCACGCGGGTTCCGTCACCACAAACCAGTATGGTTCTCTAGCCAATCCACAGGCCCATTTCGAGTCCACAATGCCTGAGATTATGGCCGCCTGTGAAGGCAAACTGGATTATCTTTTTGTTGCCACGAGTACTACCGGGACCCTTCTTGGCTGCCAGCAATACATTCGCGCGCATGGTCTGGACACCAAAGTTGTGGCTGTTGATTCGGTTGGCTCAGTGCTCTTTGGCGGGCAAGCCGGTACGCGCAGACTCCCGGGGCTTGGCGCCGGGGTGCTGCCAGAATTATCTGCATCGGCTAAACCGGATATTGTCTGCCAGATCGAAGAAATTGCAATGGTGCGCGGCTGTAGGTTTCTGGCACGCCGTGAAGGCATCCTGGCCGGAGCTTCCACGGGTGCCATCGTGGCCGCTATGAGAAGCTTGATACCCAGCCTCGAGACCGGTACTCGTGTCGCATTCATTGTTCACGACACAGGGGTACCCTATCTGCAGACTGTGTACAACGATGAATGGGTGCGCAGAACATTCCAAGCAGAACCAACTACAGATGAAGCTTACTTTGACGATTTTTCAGAGAATTGATACGCCTAGCCGTCATAGGGGGCGGACCTAAAAGTCTTTTTGCTCTGCTTGCGCTCCACGATGCACTGCCAGCCACCGCTGCCAGAGAACTCGCGGTAGATGTTTATGATCCCCTGCCTCCCGGCTCTGGAAGTGTATGGCGGGAGAACCAGCCTGAAGTCTTGCGACTGAACGTAAGTGCGCACATCGTGGATGCCTCGTCTACGCTGAGTGCCGAGAGCTTCGACCTGTGGGTGAACAGAGTGTCACCTCATCTGTCCGGAGAAAAATATCCGCCTCGTGCGCTTGTGGGTCGTTACTTGCAAGAACAATTCCAGCTTATGTGTCAGTTCGGGAACATGTCCTTGGCACACCTGCCCTTCGTGGTCACCACAATTGAACGTGAAGGTCAGAAATGGCGTATAAACGGATCATTTGGAGTCCGTCACTATGACGAGGTGCTCCTCGCCACGGGACACGGTTTAGCTCACACAACCGTCCCGAAACCTCTCGCGGCTGCATTGAACTCCAGTCCTCTGATCGGGGACTATTCATCAGTGTCGGAAGTAGCCATTGACGCCGAAAGTACGGTCTGGGTTCGCGGGGCTGCATTGACGGCCTACGACGTCGCTCTGCTCCTGACAGAAGGCCGAGGCGGCACGTGGCAACGCTCCGAGGAAAATGCCGGGGACCCTAAGCAAATACAGTACGTGGCCAGTGGGGGAGAGCCACGGAAAATTATATTCTACTCGCCAAGTGGCAGGCTCATGGACCCGAAGACTGAGATTGTGCCAGCCGGAGTTCTTGCCTGCATACAGCAGTACCAAGGACTGCTGCGACAATGGGGCCGCGATGCTCACGATCCGGGATGTGAAGTGGTGCCCTTAAATAAAATGTGGGTGCTTTTACTCCACTGTGCCCAAGAATGTGCCCAACTCATGGACTCATCGGTGAGCGCGCTGACGCTGTGGCGAACGGCTTTCATGGGTTTGTCGGTGGAGGCCACCTTAGATCCTCCGATTCCGGCGAAGACTTTCACTGCTGCTGAATCCTTGCGAAATTCTCTGGCTGTAAACCACCTCGAAGCACCAGTCACTACCGGGTGGCTTTGGGCAAGAGTGTGGTCTGGACTTTATGCAGAGCTGGTTGCGGCGTTAGACAGGGTGCCACGGAGCACCAGAGAGTGGAAACGTTTCAGACGGGTTGCCCACAACCTCGAAAAGTTCACGTTCGGTCCTCCGGAGCTCACCGCACGCAAAATGGTGGCATTGTTCGACGCCGGGATCCTTCACGTTGCTGCACCGCATGAATCCCTGCCGCAAGAGCCGCTGCCGCAAGGTACGGTGCTCATTGACGCCGTAACGCCAGGACCCGGTGCGCTCCAATCACCGGCACCGGAGGGCCGCCCTCACAACGAATTGGTGGAGACGCTGCTGCAAAACGGGGCAGTATCAGTTCGAGCTGGTGACCGTGGTCTGCGCACAGATCTGGATGGCACCTGCTTGGCACAGGACGGCTCCAGAAGTGAATCATTGGCGGCACTGGGCCGTCCTACCGAAGATCCAACGCTGGGCCATGACACCCTGAACCGCTCTCTCCATCGAGAATACGGTGGGTGGGCTCACCGCCTCACCGCCCTCGTGACACATCAACTCGACGCTTAGGACGTAATGATGCAAACAAAAATGTACGGTACAGCACCCTTAACAGCCCGGCTCGAGCCTTGGATGGAGGAACTGCTGGCCAACCCTGTGCTCTGCAAGAAACTAGTGGAGACTCACGGTTCCCCAGTAAACATTCACGAATTCAGCGCTATGGGGCGCAACGTCAAAGAGTTGCGAGCAGCCGCAGCCACCCACGAAATCGACTTCCAAATCTTTTACGCGCGTAAGGCGAACAAGACGCTGGGGGCTATTGACCAAGCCGTCCGTGAGGAATGCGGAGTCGATGTCGCAAGTCTGAACGAGCTACGTCAGTGCCTTCAGCGTGGGGTTCGCGCCGATAGGATCATTGTGAGCGCCGCGGTGAAGTCCAAGGATTTGCTTGAGCTGGCCATCAAGTCCGCAGTGACCATCAGCCTGGACAACGAAGATGAGTTCCGCGATGTGCTTGACCTCGCGAGCCGCGGTAGCGAGGCCGTCACCGTGGCGCTACGGCTTGTTATTGACCACCCCTCAGTCCCGCCCACCCGTTTCGGGCTCCTGGCCGGACAGTGGCTGGAACTACTGACCGAGGTCGAACTAGGAAACAGTGTCAAGGTGACCGGCATCCACTTCCACCTCAACGGTTACAGCGCGCACGCACGATCGCTTGGAATCAACCAGGCGCTGGCTGTCATCAAAGAGCTCCAAGCAATAGGCCACGAACCAACTTTTGTGGACATGGGTGGTGGGATACCAATGTCCTACGTGGACAGCGCGGAGCAGTGGAGAGATTTTTGGTCCACGTTGGCGCACTTGCCTACCGGTGACGAAACGCTGACATGGAAATCAGACAGACTGGGTGCCTCGGCAAGCACTCCCGGTTCCGCCGTATATCCGTATCATCAAGAACTTATTCGAGGTCCGTGGCTGGAACAGGTCCTGAGGTATGTGCCCGAATCCGAGTCTTCTTCGATCGGCTCAGCATTGTCCAGTGCACAGATTCAGCTGCGCTGTGAACCGGGACGGTCATTGCTAGACGGCTGCGGGCTCACCCTGGCCGAGGTCGCATTCACCAAGACCCGCAGCGATGGTGTACCGCTCGTGGGCTTGCATATGAACCGAACACAATGCAGATCTACCTCCGCTGACTTCCTTGTTGATCCGATCCTGATCCATGCCGAACATCCGGGCAGGACGAGAAAAGTAGGTAGTGCGTTCTTAGTGGGTGCGTACTGCATAGAGGAGGAGCTGCTCCTGCGCCGGCGCCTGGAATTCCCTGCAGGTGTTGCACCGGGAGACCTGGTCGCCTTCCCCAATACGGCCGGATACCTTATGCATATTGTAGAGAGCGCCTCCCATCAACTACCTCTGGCAGCCAATGTTATGTGGGATGGGGAAAAATGGTTGGCCGATGATATTGAGCAAATAGAGCTGTAAAACAAGCCTCATTCTGTTGTTCTGGATCTACGCTGTGGATGGATCTATGCTGTGGGTTATGAAACCTTCGCCAGCGCAGGACGGACCGGATGCCCGCCACCGACGGGGAGCGGGCATCAGCGATGAGACAGTGCAGGCTCTAGGGAAGCTCTCCGAAGCCCTCGAAGTGGTGGAACATGCCCGAGGACTGTTGTACGGCTTCCACAGGTTAACGGGAAAAGCCGATCTTGCTTTGGGAGAGGCGCTTTCACTGCTTCGGGACGCCGGCCACGTGGACATGGCAAATAGCATCGAGCGGGACATCGTTGGCCGCAACGTCCTCGGTGGGCGTTGGACTTTTCAAATAGTTGAGGAGTATGACGCTGGCTATTACAAGGATTTCAAGGCCGCGGAGAAACATGCTCGTCACCACCTCGTTGAGGGAAAACGCCACCTGTTTGAGGCGGAGATGAAAGAGCAACGCCGTACGCATGGGCGCGTCAACCATGAGGCTGTGCCGTTGGAGCATTATTCGCTACCGCCGGGACCAGATGAGCAAAAAGGAGCAAGTTGATGTCACAAGAATTCTCAGTAGGAGACCACGTGCGGTGGAACTCCGAGGCAGGATATGTGGAAGGAAAAATCGTCAAGGTGCATAACCAAGATGTTCAGTACAAAGGTCATATGCGCCGGTGCAGCGAGGATGACCCCCAGTATGAGATTAAGAGTGATAAAACAGAACACGTTGCCATGCATAAAGGCGGGGCACTAAAGAAGATTTGAGCACTGGGCCGAAGTAGAAACGGAAGCCGCCCGCGTGTACTGTCTATACGCCCGGGTAGTCAGCGTTCATGATAGCTAAAATGCGTTCAGTTTCAGCCTCGCTAAGATCGCTGTTTCTAAGAGCTTGCGCCGCCAGCCTGCTTTGTATTTTCAGCGTCTCATCAAGCTCTTCCGCTGTGTCCACCCATTCCAGCTCACGGAGCATGATGATTGTGCGCTCAGCGGAACGGGGGTCATCCATTGCGTACTGCAACAGCTGGCGCATGGCGATATCAAGCATGTGAGAAAGTGTTGGCCGCTTCATGAGCACGCGAGGGTTCTCGTCGTCGTCCCTCACCAGGTACGGACCTGTGCTGCAATCCGCCAGTCCGCACAGTAGCGCGGAGACATGCCCAATGGCGTGAACGGCGGTGGTGGCGTCATTGATACCGGGGGAGAGTGCTCGGGATGCAATATCCAAGAGTTGTTGCAGTCCAAGAGTGGCGTCTTGGACCGACGTGCGTTCAAACCCGATCCCCATACTTGCCTGTACAGCGTCGGAAAGCGCAACGAATGCTTCCTCATCCAATCTGCCACCGCCAGCGGAGCGTGCTCGAGCGCATGGAACGCCCTGAATCAAGGAGTCACCGGGGGTGCTCTGAAAGACGACGACGGCCCCTGCCTCTGCGGCGCCGGCACAGACGGCGGCATCATCGACAGTCAAGAGGAAGCCCGAAGCTCCGCTCTCGATGGGCCTGAAGCCCGCACCACTTTCAAGGGCCGTCTTGGACGCCAAAGTGTCAGGTTCCTCGTCCTCTGGAAAGACCCGCCCAAGAGAGGTGACGGTTTCATCGTAAACAGTTTTCAGCATGCTCTCCACCCGGATCTGCCGGGCAAGGTGTGACAAGAAACCAACCAGCGCCAAGACACTTGCCACGGCCAGCAGGAAAGCCACCGTGACAGAGATTTTCGGGACAAACCCCTCGCTGAGATCCGTAGACGTTCGGATACTGCGCAGCAGGGTCAGCGAGAATGCGAAGGTGGCAAGAAAAAGAGCAAGGGTAGAGTGCACAACTCTGTCACGCGTAAATGTTCGCAGCAGGCGCGGGGAGAACTGGCTGCTGGCTAGCTGCAATGTCACAACGGTGAGGGAAAAGGTGAGGGCGGTGACCGTGACCATGGCACCGGCGATTGTCTGAAGGAGGTTGCTTGCCGCGGCCGGACCGCCACCAAAGATCCAAGCCGAGATCATCGGTTGGAGGTTATTTTGCACTTCCTTATCCAGGTAAGGCAAAAATTGGCCGGCAATAACGGCTACGATAATTGCGGCCACAGGTACCGGCCATAGCTGCGTACGAACCGAATCGACAAGGCTGGCGAGGCGTCCACTCCCAAACACAGAGGAGCCGCCAGGTGAAGTTTTTGGACGGCGTCGTTGCGCCGGTGTAGTTGATGAGGTCTTCGAGCTGGGCATGAGCTAAGGATATCTGAGGATTGCTGGAGCCGTGGGGTAACCGCCGCGGCACCTCGGAAAATCTCAGTTCAAGACTGCGCAGATGCTACGGGGTAACATGAGGCCAAGGACAGAGGCGAGTAGCCACAGTAAAACCACGAAATGGGGAACCATGGCAACCGATCCAGCACCGCACCCGCAGGAGGATCCAACCCTAAAGGATCCAACCCTGAAGGATCCAGCCCTGAAGGATCCAGCCCTGAAGGATCCAACACAGGGAGATTTTCCTTCTGGGGAAGCAACCCTAAGGCCTGCCCCGGTATCCACCCGGGGGCGGTCCTCAAATAAGCGCATTGTTTCCCAGGATGGAAACACGGATGTCACCAGGGCCGGGATGATCTGGGTTGCCGTTAGTTCTGGACTCGTTGTACTGGTGTTGCTGATCATCTTTATCCTGCAAAACCAGGACCGTGTGAGCGTGAAATACTTCGGTATTGTGGGCGAGCTGTCTTTGGGCATGGCACTTTTCATAGCCGCTGTTGCCGGCGGAATAGTGGTGGCTGTAGCCGGAGCGGTCCGCATCTTGCAGCTTCGGCACCAACGCCGCCGTCAACGTAACCTGGACCAAAATCCTCTGACCGAGCCCGCCACTTCCACCGGCAAGGCCACGGACTGACCTGAGCGCTAAATTTCCTTTGCACTAAAAGCATCAGTCCGGGTTGCCCCTGGGATCTAGCCTGTGGGATCTATTGTTTGGGAGCGTCCAGTGCTGTCGCAATGATCTGGACCAGGTGGCGGGAGTCTCGCTGTGCCAGGTCGGATACTTGTGTCCGGCAGGAGAAGCCGTCAGCGAGGATGCTTCGTTGCGGATCATCGTCGATTTTAGTCAAAATGCCTTGTTCGGCAATCGTCACGGAAACGTCGTAGTGGCCCTTCTCCATGCCGAAGTTGCCTGCCAAGCCACAGCATCCGCTGGAAACTTCCACATCACAGCCCATCGAGTCCAAGAGAGCCAGATCTGCTGTGTATCCCATGATGGCGTATTGGTGGCAGTGTGGCTGTGCCAGAATGCGTTCTGCGCTGAGAGGCGGCTGCCAGTTGATCGAGGCCAAGTATTCGGAGACCGTTTTGACCTTGGCCGAGACCTCTTGGGCGCGCGGGTCATCTGGCAGTAATTCGAGCAGGTCCGAACGAAGCACAGCGGTGCAGGACGGTTCTAGGCCTATGATCGTTTGACCTTTGACAGCGTAGGGGTGGAGTACATCGAGGGTTTTACGCAGTTTCACTTTAGCGGCAGTGAGCTGGCCGGTGGAGATGAGAGTGAGTCCACAACACGCCCCTGGACCAGTGATATCAACAGTGCATCCTGCAGCCGCAAGGACCTTTAGAGCAGCCTGGGGTACCTCCGGACTAAGCGTGTCGGAAAAAGAATCTACCCAGAGCACCACCTGACGATCACTCGTCCCGCCGACCTGCACAGGCGCGGCCCGTTCGGACATAGGGACAGAGGGGTGCTTCATGGAATGGAATGGCTTTTTGGGAAAAATCGGCAATGACCGTCGGGGATCGGCCCCAGCCATTCTCAGCAGTGACTTCCGGATAAAGCTGATGGATGCGAGCTGATTTAGCAGCGGCCCGAAGGGACCTACAAGGGCTAGCCAGGTGGGGAGCCTACCCAAACTGTAGTGAGTGATGGGGCGGATCCTGCCCTTGTAGCTTTGATGGAGGGCTTCTGATTTGTACATGGCCATGTCAATGCCCGTTGGGCAATCATTGGCGCAAGCCTTGCAGCTAAGACATAGATCTAGGGCGTCATGAACTTCGGGGGAACTCCAATCCATGGAAACCACACCGCCGTTCAACATTTCTTGCAAGACCCGGGCCCGGCCTCGGGTGGAATCCTTCTCATCCTTTGTTGCAAGGTAGGACGGGCACATGAATCCTCCGTCATCACGAAGGTCAGCACGGCATTTGCCCACACCAACACAGCGGTGCATAGCGTTGGTGATGTTGCCATCATCATGGGCGAACGCAAACCCGTCAGTGGCTAGAAGGCTCTTTGCTTGTGGACGTCGAAGGTGAGCGTCGAAGGGTTCGGGGCTGACAATGACACCCGGATTAAACGTGTCCTGCAAGTCAAAGAGTGCTTTGAAGGCGGCCATGGCCGCGATGGCTTTGGTCGAATACATGGCGGGTAAAAGTTCACTGCGTGCCCTGCCATCGCCATGCTCTCCGGAAAGGGACCCCCCGTACTTGGCGACCAGATTTGCGGCAGCGCTCAAAAAACGCCGCATGACATGTGCGTGTTCAGCCAAAGGGAAATCTATTCTTACGTGCACACAGCCATCCCCAAAATGTCCGTAGGCCATGCCTGAAACATTTTCATCTTCCATGAGCTTTTCCAGGTCACGCAGGTAAGCTCCCAAATGTTCCGGGGGTACAGCTGAGTCTTCCCAGCCAGGCCAGGCTTGGGCCCCGTTGGCCGTTCGGCCAGCCAGCCCTGCGCCATCGGCTCGGATCTTCCACAGGCGTTGGGCTTCGGGGCCGGCAGGCATAACAACAGAATCGATCGCACCAGCGTCCTGCACCATGCGTTCGGCGGCTGCAACAGCTTCAGCGGAGGTGGCACCGCCCATCTCAACCATCAACCAACCGTTACCACGCGGCATCACCGGGACCGCATGATCGCCCTTGGCATTTCGAATGACGTTCACAAGTTGGGCATCGAGCCCTTCAAGCGCCAACGGATGATGCGGGAGGAGTCCCGGGACAGCGTCGGCTGCGGAGGGCATATCGGCATAACCGAGAACTGCCAACGCCGGAGCCGGTGCGGATTTGACCAGCTTCACTTCCGCCTGCAAAATGATTCCGCAAGTACCTTCCGTGCCGGTCAGAGCCGCAGCTACGTTCCTGCCGTTCTCGGGCAGCAGGTGCTCCAAACTGTAACCGGAAATCTGACGTCCGAATCTCCCGAACTCCAGACGGATGACCTCCAAGTTGGCCATGACAAATTCTTCCAGGCCAGGGACCTGGGCCACCGATTCCTTCCCGGCTCCCAGTTCCAAGATGCGCCCGGAACCCGTCAGCCAGCGAAGGCTGCTTACGTTATCAGCTGTGCGGCCATAGGACAGCCCATGCGGTCCACAGGCGTTGTTGCCGATCATTCCGCCCATAGTGCATCGTGTTGACGTTGAAGGGTCCGGACCGAAGCGTAAACCATAAACGGCCGCGGCTCGTTGCAGGTCGCTGAGGACAACCCCTGGCTGAACTAGTGCGGTTTGTTTGACGGGGTCAATAGAGATGATCTTGTTCATGAAGCGGCTAAAGTCCAGCACAAGTCCGGCCCCAACCGCATTACCGGCACACGAGGTACCGGCGCCTCTACCGGTGACCGGCATCCCATGCTGCCTTGCAAGTGCTACTGCAGCAACGACGTCGTTCTCATCTTTTGGCATGAGAACTATCTGGGGGACCACCCGGTAGTTGGAGGCGTCGGTTGAATACTCGGCGCGACGACGTGAACTGGCGTCGACAATCCCGGCAACGGAGGAGCTCAATTCTTGGACGAGTTTGTCAATGTTCATGTGCTGTGGGAATCCCTCTCCAGAGTGTGGCAGATGTGATCAGTCAGTACTGAAGCGGCTTACCGCGGTACTTCATGGCGCGGAGTACCCGATCTTGAGAAAGTGCGCGGGCTGCATGATGAGTCGTGGAGTCCAGTTTCTCTGCCTCTGCTAGCACTGTGTTGGTATTTGCCCGGAGCTTGGTTGAAACGGCACTGTAGATTTGCTCGGTTTCGGGGCGGAACGGGGAATAGCGCGCTTCCATGGCGAACGCTGCGCTCACAACGCCGCCGGCATTGGCAACGAAATCCGGGACTACTGTGATGCCGGAGGAGTGAAGGGCCTGTTGAGCGGCGGCGTTCGTGGGAAGGTTGGCACCTTCCACCACCATTTTCGCCGAAATCTTTCCTACGTTATTTTCGTTGATGACGTCCTGTAACGCGGCAGGAATCGCTATGTCGGCGTCCACGAAGAGTTCACTGCCCATGGGAATGGCGAATTGCGGTAATTCCTTGACAAAACCATCCCCGGAACGTGCGCGCATAGCCAGCATTTCAGGAACGTCCAATCCTGCTGGATTGTACAAGGCTCCTTCCGCGGTGGAGATGGATACAATGCTGTAATTGAGCTCGTGCAAACGCGCGGCAGTAGCATGACCCACTGCACCGAATCCTTGGATGGCTACACGCTGACCCTGTAAACCAACAGCCAGGGCAGCCTCATCTGTCACTTCCGCAACTCCGTAGCCTGTGATGCCGAGCTGGTCATACGGCACCCCGCCTAGATCGTAAGGCGTTCCTACCGCGGCACCGCGATCTCCGAGTTCATCGACAATGATGGCGGCGTCGTCTTCGGTTAGTCCCATGTCTAGACCAAAAACATACTCTGAGGGGACCTCGTTGCTCAGCGCCCGGACAAAAGACCTCAAAATTGCTTCTTTGTGGGGGGAGTGGGGGTCTGCTCGGATGCCTGCCTTGGCGCCACCAAAAAACAAATCAACGCCAGCCCATTTCCAGGTCATGACACGGGCTAGACGTGCAATCTCATCAACACTGACGTTGGGTTGCATCCGGGTGCCACCCTTGCCCATGCCGCGTGCGGTGTTGTCAATAACAAGGACTCCCTTCATGCCTGTTTTGTTATCACTGACCGTGACGATCTTTTCAGGGCCCCACTCATCCATCATGTCGAACAGACTCGTCATTGCCAGTTACTCCCTAATAAATTGATGTCAACGGTGGTGCTTGTCAAGGAAATCCACGCACAGCGTGTTGGTGGCGTCGTCCTGGTAGAGCGACGCCACCAACAGAGATTCTTAGAGGAACTTCACGCCCTGTGCCAAAGGCAGTTCGCCCGAGTAATTAACAGTGTTCGTGGCTTGGCGCATGTATACCTTCCAGGAATCGGCGCCTGATTCGCGACCACCACCAGTTTCTTTCTCGCCCCCAAAAGCGCCACCGATTTCAGCACCAGAGGTACCGATGTTCACGTTCGCAATTCCGCAATCGGAGCCGGCCGCGGACAGGAACTGCTCAGCTTCGGCATGATTGTTGGTAAAAACGGCTGAGGAGAGGCCCTGCGGAACATCGTTTTGCAAAGCGACGGCGTCATCAAAGTCTGTGTAGCTCATCACGTACAGCAGCGGCGCGAACGTCTCATCTTTGACCACGGGTGTTTGAGATGGCATGCGCACAATTGCCGGTTCCACGTAGTAGGCGCCAGGCTGCTCGTCTGCTTTAACCCTTGCGCCACCGCACAGTACGGTGCCGCCTTGTTCCTTCGCCGCGGTAAGGGCATTCTGCATCCCCTCGAAGCTGGACTTATTGATTAGGGGACCGATCAAATTCTCCTCATCTAACGGGGTGCCAATGCGCAAGGTCCCGTAGGCGCTAACAAGTTTCTGTGTCAGATCATCAACAATGGACTCGTGCACAATTAGGCGCCGCATGGAGGTGCACCGTTGACCTGCTGTTCCCACGGCAGCAAAGACAATACCCCGCAACGCAAGATCCAGGTCTGCTGAAGGGGTGACGATGGCAGCATTGTTGCCGCCGAGTTCTAAGAGTGCGCGGCCGAACCGCTGAGCTACACGCGGGGCAACTTCTTGCCCCATCCGGACTGAGCCGGTGGCTGAAACCAGTGCAATACGGGGATCATCCACTATTAGTTGTCCGCCTACCCGATCGGTAAGGGCCAATTTGTGCAGGTTTTTGGGCGCTCCGACTTCTTGGGCTGCGCGAGCCAGCAGCGCATCAGCTGCTATGGCACTGAGCATCGTCATGCCTGAGGGCTTCCACACAACAGTGTCTCCGCAGACCAAAGCAAGCGCTGTGTTCCACGCATAGACCGCGACTGGGAAGTTAAACGCAGAGATGATCCCGACCACGCCAAGTGGATGCCAGGTCTCCATCAATCGGTGGCCTGGACGCTCCGATGGCATGGTTTTCCCGTACAGCTGGCGGGACTGGCCTACGGCGAAGTCACAGATGTCGATCATTTCCTGCACTTCACCCAGTGCCTCTGAAGTGATTTTTCCGGCCTCCGCGGTGACTATGACTGCTAGATCGCCCTTGTGCTGTGTTAGGAGTTCACCCCACCGTTTAACCAGGTTGCCGCGGACAGGGGCCGGGACGTCACGCCAGGTCTTGAAGGCTTCTGCGGCCTGAGCGATCATAGTATCTATTTCGGTTTCAGTGTTAACCGGCAGGTTCATGAGGATTTCGCCAGTCAACGGAGAGAGGGCTTCGTGGGCGCCGCTCAAAGCGTCAATATCGACTCCACAAGCCTCCAGCGAGGACCGAACTTTGGATGTTAGTTCGGTGTTTTGAGTAAGTGTTTCAGTCATGGGATTCTCCTTGTGATTTTCTTTTTCTAAAGGAATGCGTGTGGTCTAGTGGGTGATGCTGATTTTGAGGAGTTCGGCTAAGGCTGCAACAGAATGATCCTGCTGTTTTTGGTAGAGAGTATTGGGATCATGAACTTCTGCGCCGATGATCGAGGACATGCGGTTGATGTCGTAACTTGTGCCGGTCTGGCTCTCATCTTTTGAGCCTTCCTCGGTCAAGTTCGATTGAAAAATGCCAGCTGCTGAGCGTGGGAGAAAGTCTTCGTAGACGATGGGTTGGGGCACAGCGATCCCAGCCGTGATTAACTCGCGTAGAGAGATGGTTTCGGGAACAGATGCGCTGGCGTGTGCAGTTTCATCCAAACCGAAAGTGAAGAATGCCAAACCACGCGCGGCCAGCTCCTGCTCCGTCTGGGGGAGCTCTTCCGCCCAGACCTCAGCAGCTACACCAGCGCGTGTTGCACTGTTAGCCGAGTTGGCCAACCGTCGCTCGGCCTCCGCAACCATTCGGTCATACAAGTCACGCCCTGCTGGGGTCAAAGCGATTCCACGGGCCTCGACCTCCCCGAAACGCACACGGAGTTGGCCTTCATTGGTTGTCCCATCCGCATAGCGAAAGACTCTATTTTCACCCAACGCCCGGAAGGAGGTCTGCCGCAGCAGGACATCTGGACCATCCCACCTCGGTGGCCCCTGTATTTCATCGATCATGGAAATTCCACGTGACTGCATCCGCTCGTAGAGATCGTCAATGTCAAGAACCCTGGGTGTGAGGTGGTTAATATGTGTACTGCTCACTCCACCAATGTCGGCAGCAACTGCGGAAATTGCCTCAAGTTTTTTGTACCACTGGTAATCAACAGGGTCGCTGGAGAGTTCCAGCGACGCCGTCGCTAGTTCTAAAAGACGATCCGCTCTCTCCTGAGGGAGCTCATCAACGCTGACCGCATAGTCTGCCAGTTCCAGAAGCTCCGGACAGAAGAGTTCCCGGGCACCAATGAACGCAGCAAGTTCAGCTTGTAGTTCCGCGTCAAAGAACCGCGGATCTTCGGCCGCCAACATCGAGGTGAAAACGCGGAAAGGATTTTTTGCAAGCTCCTGCTCATCAATGGGTCGAAAGGCTGTAGCAACCACCGGCACGGAACTTGAAGATGCGTCCCGAAGGTCATAGAAACCCACAGGAAACATCCCAAACGCAGCAAAAACTCGAGCTACCTGAGACATTTCTTCGGCTGACCCAACACGGATTGCTCCGTGCCGCTCTGCCGTGACACGTGCGATGCTTCCGAGGCGTTCTGCTTCTGCACCATTCTTAGCGACATAGTCTTCGTTGACTGACGTGGATACCTCTACGAGGTCGTTGTAGGCAGGAACTTCATTGCCGTACATGGTGGAAAGCCGTTTAGCGAACTCGGCACGAAGTTCCCAAGTTTTCAGTGATCTCATAATATTGCTCCTTTCGAAGGATTAGATAATGTGTACTTCTTGGAAAAGTTTGGCTGCCTCCGTGAAACGGTCAGCGGAAAACGAGCTGTGATCAATGAACGATTCCCGGCCCAAGAACAGGTCTCTGATGAGCTCGCCCACGGCTGGTCCCTGAAGGAATCCATGGCCGGAGAATCCGGTGGCGTAGTAAAAGCCCTGGACTGTTTTCGAAACGCCGATCAATGCGTTGTGATCAGGTGTATTTTCGTAAAGGCCCGCCCAGCCTTGGGCAAGCTCTGGCTCTGCCAGCGCTGGGGCACAGATTCGTGCTGCTGCATTGAACTCGGAGAGCCATTCGTGAGTGAAATCCCGGTTGAACCCTGGCTTCTGGTCTGAGTTGGAAATTCCAAGCAGCATACCGTTGGCGTAGTTGTGGAAGTACATGGTGGTGGAAAGGTCCAAGGTGAAGGGGACTGTCGGCATGGGTGTACTTAGCTGCGGTGTCATACCGATTTGTCGTCGAACGGGTGTCACTGGAAGGTTGACCTCAACCATTTCTCCTACGCGCTGGGACCACGCGCCCGCGCAGCAAATGACAGCGCTGGTTTGGATCGTTCCACGGTTGGTGGTGACAGCGCTGATACTACCGCCGGCGGTGGAAACGTCCATGACCTCTGTGTGTTCAAGGATGTGCACGCCCAAACTACGTGCCGCCTGTGCATAGGCATGCACCACTTTTTCGGGTTCAGCAAATCCGTCTTCTGGAGAAAAGGAAGCCCCGACAAGCGCTTCTTGCCTCAGGAATGGATTGATTTCTACCGCCTGGGTTGGCGAAACCATCCGGCTGTTGCTTCCTAACCGATTCTGAATGTGAGTGCTTTGTTCGCAGGCGAGCAGTTCAGCCTCGCTTCTGCATAGGAAAAGGTAGCCTACTTTGCGTAATCCAATATCAGTCTTGAAGCGATCATTGAAGTTCTCAAACGAGCGAAGGCTTCGTTGGCCCAAAATAATATTTGCTGGGTCGGAGAACGTGGCCCGCACGCCTCCAAGAGGTTTGGCCGAGGAACCGCGGCCCAACTCAGCCCTTTCGATCAGGACTATATTGCGTACTCCAGCTTCAGCGAGATGGAAAGCAATGCTGGTTCCCATGACGCCGCCCCCAACAATGACCACATCAGCGTGGGTGGGCTGGCTGGTACCAACTGGGAGATTGAGCGAGACCAACTTTGACATTGATCCTCCTGACTCAGAAGTGCCGACGCCCACAACGCTGTAGGTATCAACTATCGGTAACGGGTTATATATAACCATAGTGAGTGCGGATGTGATCTACGTCAAGTGTTTGGTGAAACGGATTTTCGCTTCAGTCGTTATTGCACGTAGTGCCCCACAGTTTTTTTGCGCTGCTGGGTGCAGCTGTGCGGGCGTAGAGCGCTGCGCTGACGGCTTCTGGGGTGGGTGCTTTGTTTCTTAACCGGCTCACGGCTCAAAAACAACTTCACACAGGAGTGACCCGGGCAGTGACTAGGGCAGCGAGTAGCTTAAGTGCGCAGCCATCAGTTCTTCGACTCGAACGCGGTTGCCGGCCAGGAGTGCTTCCAGAATGGGCAGGTGTTCGGCAGCACTGATTGCCAGTAGCCCTCGTTCCGCCAGATAGTACGAACCGCTAATTCGGCTCTGGTCGCGAAGGTTTTCTACAATTTTGGTCATCCGGGAATTACCAAGCAACTCAACTATGCCTAGATGGAAGTTCTGGTCAGCCTCGAGATAGTCGACCATATTATCGTCCTTCGAGGTGGCGACGGTGTCTTCGGCAAGCTTGGTGAGCCGTGCTGCGTCAGTAGTGTTCACCCCGCGTTCAGCTACTCGTCCAATGGCCGTTACTTCCACCAGCATTCTTAGATCGTAAACTTCTTGCTGATCTGCCGCGCTCATTTCAACAACACGGAATCCTCTATTTCTGACAACTTCCAGAAGTCCCTTCTCGCTGAGTGCCATCATGGCTTCTCGCACCGGACTATTGGAAACGCCAAGCTGAATCGCTAAAGCATTGGCCGAATAAATGCGCCCCGGTTGCATGGCACCTGACATCATCGCGCGGCGGACAATGGAGAGAGCCTCATCTCGTAGAGTCGCCCGGCCCTCACCCAGTGCGCGTAATCCGGTTACTGCGATTGGCTGCTCCTGCATTTTGCTCCTCAGGTGATGGTCACACTCGATAACACTTCCATAACACTAGGTCACGTCAGTGCCGATCTGCGACGGTCTTTGCGGTCGAGCCGTCTGGATCAATGCGACTCTTGCTTACGAACGCTTGACATATCACTAATTTCCCTGCAGATTGGTTATCGACAATCGATTGTGTGTCATACATCACTATTATTGCTTTGTTCGTTTACCGCAAATTCTGACTTAGGTCAGTTCTGATCAAAGAGGATCACCATGAACATTCGTAAATTTTTGGTAGGTACCGCATCGCTAGGGTTGCTTGCTTTGTCCCTTTCTGCGTGTGGCGGCAGCGAGGTCAGCAGCGTTGCGAAGGACTGCACACCAGAGTCGAGTTTCAAGACCATGTCTGAAGGGTTCCTGACCGTAGCGGCGCCTGAGTTCCCGCCATTCTCTTCGAACAAGGATGGCAAGCTCACCGGAGTCGACGCTGATGTCATCAAGGAATTTGCAGCCAAAAACTGTTTGGAAGTCAAAGTAGAATCCACCTCGTACGCGGGCACAATTCCTGCAGTACAAAGCGGCCGGGCCGATGTGGCCATCGGTTGCTACTACCGCACAGCAATTCGAGCCAAGATCGTTGATCTTACGGACCCGATCTATACCGATGAGATGGGATTCATTTCTGAGGCCGGTGTGAACGAGATTCCAAAGCTGGAAAGTATGAAAGTTGGCACTGTAGATGGATATCTGTGGGTTGCTGACATGAAAAAGGTGATGGGATCAAATTTGACCATCTATCCAAGCGCTGTGGAGATGCAAGCAGATCTTAAGACCGGCCGCATTGAGGTTGGCATTGACGGGTACGGATCAGCTGTTGAAATGTACAAGGGAGATTCCACGTACAAGGTGGTTGGTGCGGCTCCGGACCCTCGCGTCATTGCCTCTAAAGAGCCAGCCCAAATTGGGTTCCCGGTTTCCAAGGACAAGGCTGATCTGACGAAGGCCATCAACGCCTCAATCACGTCCATGAAAACTGATGGAAAGATCGTGCAAGTTTTGGAGTCCTATGGTTTGCCGGCAACCGCGGCAGACACTGGCGAACCTCGTTTGGTGGAATAAGGGCAATGAATGATGCTCGTCTGTAAGGAAAGTACCCACCGATAGGGAGGATTCCGGAGTAATGAACTCAGAGACGAATCGTACTCAAATGCCCATGAAGGTCCCTGAGTTCATGGACGAGGCGGCTGTTGGGAGCGCCTTGACGGCACAGGCGGCAATTGATTCCATGACAGCTTTTCTGCTCGCTGGATTCGACCCCGAGGCAGGGGTTCCTAGAACCAGGATTGAAACCTCGGCCGGAACATTCATGCAGATGCCTGCTTCGAATGATCACTACGTCGGGACAAAGCTGCTGTCAATCACTCCGAAGAATGCGGCTTCTGACTCTCCTGTTATTCAAGGTTTGTATGCACTCTTCGGTGGGGCCGATCAGCGCCCCTTGGCCATACTCGACGGTATTGCACTGACGAACTGGCGCACGTCTTGTGTATCAGCCCTATGTGTTAGCTTGGTGGCCACCCCCGGTCCCAAGCGGCTGCTCATCTACGGCACGGGGGTTCAGGCTTGGGAGCATATCAAGATATTTAGCGAGATCTTCGATCTACTTTCCGTGGAGATCCTTGGCAGGAATCCAAGCGCAGCAAAGGAGCTTGTTGCACGGGCAGCTGAACTGGTACCGAACGTTTCTATCGGTGATGATGACTCCATTTCCAGCGCTGACATTGTTGTTTGTTGTACAGCATCAGAGCAGCCGCTCTTTGACGGTTCACTAGTGAAACCAAACGCTGTTGTGGTGGCGATGGGCTCTCACGATAGGGATCATCGTGAGCTTGATGATGCCCTCATGGCTCGGGCTACCGTCTGTGTTGAATCGTTGGATTCAGCGCTTCGGGAAGCCGGAGATGTGATCCAAGCATTGGAATCTGGCGCTATCGCCACGCGCTCAGATCTCATCACGGTGGGTCAGCTGGTTCTTGAACGGGCCACTCCTGTAACAGGTAAACCGGTGGTTTTTAAAACAACGGGTATGCCATGGCAGGACTTGGCCGTAGCTATTGCCGCCTACGAGACTCACATGTGCGACGGCGGATAAGCCCTCCTTTCGGTGTGGTTGTGGGCGTTTCGTTCGTGGTCGCGAAGGAAACGCCCTGATTGAGGAAGCACGACTAAAAGAAATTAGGACAACTGATGACACAGCTTAATTCCGTATCCGCTACGCCCGTGGTGCAGGTCAGGAACCTTGCCAAGGCCTACGGTACGAACGTCGTTCTTCGTGACGTCTCATTGAGCGTTGCAGAGGGGTCGGTGACAGCCATGATTGGACCCAGCGGTGCTGGCAAAAGCACCGTACTTCGCTGCATGAATCTCTTGGAGCAGCCGGACAGCGGAGAAATCGAGATTGATGGGCACCGCATCGTTGCGGGAGAAAAAATTAACCCCAAAAACTTGGCCGCTCTCCGGCGAAGTGCAGGAATGGTCTTTCAGCACTTTAATCTTTTTCCGCACATGACAGTACTCAGAAACATTAGCCTGCCTCAGGAGCGGATCCTGGGCCGTACCCGCGATGAGGCCAATGAGAAGTCAATGGAACTACTTGAGCGCATGGGACTGGGGGATAAGGCGGACCAGTACCCGTCTCGTTGCTCCGGTGGTCAGCAGCAACGAATCGCCATCGCCAGGGCTCTGGCTCTTGGTCCTCGGGTCATGCTCTTTGACGAACCAACTTCCGCACTTGATCCGGAAGTGGGAGTTGAAGTACTTGAGGTCATGAAAGAGCTGGCCGCAAGTGGTATGACCATGGTGGTGGTCACCCACGAAATGGCGTTTGCCAAGAGTGTCTCCGATGAGCTGGTGGTCATGGCGGACGGTGGCATCATCGAGCGAGGCAACCCGCTGCAGATACTTCAAGACCCGCAGCAGGATCGTACCCGCCGTTTTCTGCGTGCAGTACTGGAGCGTTAGATCATGGACATGCTAAAAGTAGTCATGATGGGCCTGCCAATGACGATTGTTGTCACGGTGCTCGCTCTGATGATAGGCAGTGTGATTGCACTACCCATCGTGGCCGGTCTTCGAAGCAAGAATAAGCTTATTTGGTTGCTTTCGCGTGGTCTCGTGGATATTCTGCGCGGAGTGCCCCCTGTTGTGTGGTTATTTATTCTCTACTACGGAATAACCATCGGAGCCGTAAAGCTAAGCGCATTGCAAGCCGGCATTATTGGGCTCGGAGTGGTTGCAGCTGCCTACTTAGCAGAGATCTTTCGAGGCGCAATTTCATCCATACCCAAAGGACAGTGGGAGGCCAGCTCAGCCCTCGGCTTTCGGCAAGCAACCGTCTGGACTCGCATCGTGGGACCGCAGACCGCACGCTCAGTTATTCCGGCGTACACCACCTTCGCTATTGGGCTTCTGAAGGACTCCTCAATTGCTTCAACCATTGGTGTCTCGGAAATTGTTTTTATGTCCAACCAGTATGCTCGGCAGTCAGGTGAGGGCATTATGGTCTTCTTTGTTGCCGCCGCAGTTTATATAGTGCTCAGCGTTCCGTTGGGACTGCTCTCTAGGCGTCTGGACATTAAGATGCGAAAGGCGGTGGCGCGATGAATAACCTGTTTGAGATTGCGATCGAATACGGACCAACCCTGCTTGGTGGTCTTAAAGTCAGCCTCACGCTCACGCTTCTGAGTCTAGTTATTGGCCTACCTATAGGCCTTGTCTTTTCCTTCGGCGTGGTGGCACGGAACAAAGTATTTAGGTATATTTCCGTATTCTTTGTTGAAGTTGGGCGCGGGGCGCCGGCATTGGTGCTGTTGCAGCTGATGTATTACGGACTGCCCAATGCCAGCATCACCTTGAGCGCCATGGCGTCTGCCTGCCTGGCTCTGACTTGGACAACTGCCGCCTACAGTGCCGAACTTATCCGCGGCGGCATGCAAGGGGTTCCTGCCGGGGAAATCGAAGGATCGAACGCGCTGGGGATGAGCCGTCGAGACAGCTTGCGGTTCATTATCATTCCGCAGGGACTGAGGATAGCGCTCCCGTCTCTGATGGGTTTTGCTGTCCTTTTGTTTCAGGCGACCTCGCTGGCCTACTCGGTGGCCGTTCCCGAACTAATGAGCCAGGCCTATTCCATTGGCTCATCAACTTTCCAATACCTGCCGATCTTTATTGTTGCTGGACTGCTTTATGCGGCTATCTCAGTGCCGGCAACGTGGTTGTCGGTTTGGGCCGAACGGATCCTTAGTAAACACCTCTAATAGTTTCGGTGAAATGGAGAAGGGACTAAACTGATGCGGATCCTCGTTATTGGTGCCTCTGGCGTTATGGGAGGACACGTGGTGCATGCTCTTTACGCTCATCATAAGGAGTTTGGCGAGGGTGAAGTTGAAATTTTGGAGGCGTCCAGATCTTCTGCGAAATTCCCTGTTGATTGTCATGATGATGCCAGCGTGTTGCGGCTTTTCAAGAAGATTGGTCGTGTGGACGCCGTGGTGAGCACCATTGGGGGTGCCCAGTGGGCATCGGCTGAGGTAGCTACCCTTGAGCATTTTAAGACTACGCTTGATGGGAAACTCCTATGCCAGATAAGGATTGCCCTTACTGCTCGTGACTACGTCATCGACGGCGGATCGATCACGTTAACAAGTGGCATTGTGGGCAGCTTCGCCTTCCACGGCGGTTCTCCTAGCTCCATTGCGAACAAAGGCCTTGATGCCTTTGTCAGCAATGCAGCCCAAGAATTACGGAGAATCAGATTAAACACGGTCAGCGCAACAGTGTTGCAGGAATCTGCCAGCTCCTACGCCACAATCTTTCCCGGATTCGCGCCTATCCCCGGAGCACATGCCGCTAGTGCCTATGTTCGAAGCGTCTATGGTGCGGAGTCGGGTCAAACTATCAAGGTGTGGTCTTAGCTTGGTGTCCTATTTCACCAGGAGCTGCCCCAACTCTTGGGTGCAACGGGTGAGAGCTACATAGAGTCCGTTCCATCCTCGAGGCTGGGCTGCAATGCTTGGGGCGTCCACAAGTAACGTGGCATCCCATTCCAGACCTTTGGCATCCGTTGCGGAAAGAACTGGTGTTCCCGGCAAAGCTGTTCGCAAAGTGTAGAGGCGTTCGAGGGGAGCGATGACACCGACCATCCCGCCTTTCCACCGGGTGGATAGTTGCTCCACGGCGAGTGCAGCTTCGGCGTTTAGACTCTCCTCGGTCACGGTGCGTTCCCACGGTTCAATGCCAGAAGTTCGAACCGCGCGAGGGGGGTCGTTATGGCTGCCGGCATTGCGCAGCACTGATGCTGTGAGCGCCATGACTTCCATCGGGGTGCGGTAACAAATAGTGAGTTGCGCTTCGGTCCATCGTTCACCGAAGGCTCCGCTGACAGCTTCTGCCCATGTTGTGTGCAGATGAGGGGCCTCCGCTTGGTCGATGTCGCCAACAGCTGTAATAGAACGAGATGGGCAGCGGCGCATGACCATGAACCACTGCATTTGTGAAAGTTCTTGCGCTTCGTCGATGACCACGTGTCCGTAAACCCAGTCTCGTTGTGCGGGTGCTCGATCGGATAAGAATTCGCCTTGTTCGCTCTTTGGGTGTGTCTCGCCCAGTAAATCAGCCAAAGCATCGAAGAGGGGTATGTCGCTACTTGCCCAGGTTTGCGGTTCGCCGACGATTGCCGTTCGTTGGCGAGCAGTCAGCTCAGGCACCCACTGAGAGAGCAATGTTGTTTCTCCTAGGAACCGGTGTAGCTCCACGGCAGTATCGCGGCTCGGCCACCATCGGTACAGCACAGCACGCAGACTGGCATCGTCAGCGATCCTATCCCGCAGTAGTTCGATGTCTGCTTCTGTCAGTACCCCGTCAACTTCGGCCCCGGTTGCGCCGCTAGTGGCGGCGCGATTATCGGTGTGAGTGAATGCGGCATCGAATTCGCTGAGCAGGTCTTCAAGGCCAGCTTCCACTTGTCTCAGCGTTTCTTCGTTGCGTTCGATTATTGCGTCGGTGAGTAAATCGTGAACCTGCGCTATGAAGACTGCCCGTGCCGCATGGTAGGAACGCCCCGAGGTTGCTGAGCGGATCGCTCGTGCGATTCGTCCCTCATCTATTGTGTAGCGCTCACCTTCCCACAGTAGCTCCAGGTCGGCAGGCTCTGGCACAAACGATCCACAATACCGCGTGAGTGCCTGTTGCCAGAGTGCCCGGCCCTTGATCTCTGCTACTTCGCGCTGCTCAACGCGCTCCACCTCAATGCCAGGTACCAGGGTGTCGCAGGTGGCTGAGGCCATTGCGGTTTCCCCCAGTGCCGGCAAAACCTGGGCAATATAGTCCAAGAAGCGGCGTGATGGTCCAATGACTAACACGCCCTGTGCGGCAAGTTTGGGATAAGTGAAAAGTAGATAGGCAACTCGGTGAAGTGCCACTACTGTTTTCCCTGTCCCGGGGCCGCCTTGGACAACCAACGGACCACGCGCGTCAGCACGAATCACATCGTCCTGTTCGCGCTGCAAGGTTGCTGCGGCAGTACTCATCTGGCCTGTCCGCCGCTCATCGAGCGCGGCCAGCAGCGCGCCCTCACCAACTAGTTCACTGGCTCTCGAGCCATCAAGTGGCTCGTCGTCTACGCCGATCACCTCACGCCCGTTGGTTCTTATATGCCGACGGCGCGCCTGGCCTTGTGGGTCCACGGGTGTAGCAGTGTAGAAGGCGCGTGCGGCCGGTGCGCGCCAGTCAATGACTAGAGGATCATCGTCATCGTCGGAGCTCGGTATACCCACGCGTCCCAGATGACGGACTGTGTGATCCAACGAGTCGAGTCGACCAAAGATCAGTCCTTGCCCTGCGTGTTGTAGTTCAGCGCGGCGACGTGCGAGCATGCGCAACCGTGCCTGGGCCACTGTGTCCTGGGCCGGGAATTGAAGTTCGGTATGGAGGTACTGAAGTATTCCGTCGCGCCGCTTGAATGCTTCGTTGAGGATGAGCTGCTCCTCTGCTGATCCGCTGACCTCTGCAGCGGCGTCTTCGATAACATATGTGGTCACGTTATTCAGGGGCACTGGCACTCTTTCGATACGTAGTACTGTCGTCGCTCCGAGTTAACGCCACGTTCTGGAAAAATATTCCTCCTAGCGGAACCTTTCAACCTTCTAAACTATTTACTGCTCTGGGAGAGCAGACTTCTGTGGCCCAACAACCGCTGTTGCCACGGAAAGAATCAACAGTGTGGCCGTGGCAAGTATCCACAGGAATATGCCACCAATATCGCCTGAAGCGCCGGTACTGCTTCCCATGGAAATTAAAACCAGGCTGGCAGATGCTGAGACTACGGCCAAACTACCGAGACAGATCAGGAAGAACCGGCGGACCATGTTCCCTTTAGGTTGAAAGTTTCGTGAGAGCCACGCATAGCTAAGTGGCACAGCCACCGCACAGATAAGTGCTAACACATGCCCCAGTAGGTAGAGAACGTCAATGCGAGGAAATACCAGGCCGCTGACTATTGCTAAAACCGCAAAAGTTGCCGGAATAATCCGTGGTGCAGAAAAATTTTTACGAGTACTCACGTGTTTTCTCCATCTTGTCATGGCAGGGCTATCAGAGAATTTGATCAGGTGCCTCAGCGTAGTACCGTGACCCGCTGATCGGCCCAAATTTTAGTTGACCTTTCGGCCAAAAAATGGATTTCTGATACTATCTTTTGGCCATATTCAACAAGCATTCTGCATGCGGAGACTTGGTCAATACCTGTAATAAGAAACAGTAGGTTTCGGCTCTGATCCCCAAAGCGTGCATGTTCAGTGGGGTTAGGTATGAAATATCCACCCTCTGGAACTCGATTTTGTCCTTAAATAGCATGTTGCGGCTGTAAGTTTATTCTGTTATTTTTGCGGCGCAAACTATGTACTTTTCTGGTGGGGAAATCTCTTATGAGTGCCCAATTTAGCATGAAAAATAAAGTTACTTTCACGAGATATTAAACGAAATATACAGACGGAAGATGTTAGTGATGGGCATTTTTGGCGTGATACTGACCGTGCTGGCGCCGATGCTGGCCGCAGCCGGGCAGCCACTGACAAGTTCCATTCTGGTAGTTGGCGCTGCTGTGGGGATCGGCGCCTTTCTTCTCTTGAGGCATTTTATGAGACTCTAATGTCCACTGGACACCGAATTTGATGGCTCCTTCTGGAGCCGGTAAGTGAGCATAGCTGGTGCTAGTTGCACGAGTCGCGCTATGGTTAGTTATGGCGATGGATCCCGCCGGAATTGCTTAGCAGTTCGAACCGCCGTTTGGCTGATGGTTCCTACCTTTGCTCTTCAAAGGTAGGTGAGTTATGTCCGAGCTAGGTACCCTGATCCTTTTGCGTCATGGCCAAAGTACCCTCAACGCACAGGGACGGTTCACCGGACTGCTCGACCCGCCTCTGACTTCTCAAGGTCGCAGGGAAAGCCGGCGTGCTGCCGAGTCCCTCGCTGATGCCGCTTTCATTCCAGAGTGCATATTTTCATCCGCAATGTCACGTGCCCTGGAGACAGCGCAGCTGGTCAACGAGATTTTGACGGCAGGGACCGTTCCCATCCAGGAAGTCTGGGAACTCAACGAACGCAGTTACGGAGCATTGACCGGGCTGTGCAAAAGCGAGCTCTTGGCCCACGACGGGCCTCAGGTGCTTCATTCGTGGCGCCGGTCCCTCTACGGTGCCCCGCCTCCGATGACACCTCGCCAGCTGGCCGCGATTGGCAGCAACAGGGCAGTTACTGCCATGCCGCAAGGGACAACTCGCCCCACCGAGTCACTCCACGCCGTGGTGACACGGCTGCAGAGCTTCTGGCATGAGACCGTCCGGCCCCTACTGCATGTGGGAACCGACGTCCTGATAGTGGGTCATGGCAATTCCTTGCGTGCTTTGTGCCTGATCATTGACTCTCTTAGTGAAGCTGAGGTCGAGGACCTAAACCTGCCCACGGCCCATCCGCTGGCATACCGTTTCCGCCCTGGAGTTATTCCGTTTCCCCGGGCCGGGACTTACCTCGACCCTGGTGCAGCCGCTCAAGCCGTAGCGGCGCTCACCGCCAATGGAGGTACATAAACGTCACGAATTTTTCCACTTTTTCTTACCCATCACCACTGACTGGAGCTACCACCGTGAATGAATTGACCTTCACCGACGTCCATGCTTTTCAGATCCTAGATTCGCGCGGATACCCAACCCTGCGCGTGAGGCTGACCTCTAGTAATGGAACATGGGAAACGGCGTCTGCACCATCGGGAGCATCCACCGGAGCTCACGAAGCAGTTGAATTGCGTGACAGCGGCAGCCTGTATTCAGGTCGAGGCGTGGAAACCGCTGTTGCTGGAATTAACACATCTATACGGGAACTTTTGCTTTCTCGGACCTGGCCCAGCCAACGAAGTGTGGACACGGCATTGTGTGAGTTGGATGGGACGGCGGATAAGTCCCGGCTGGGCGCCAACGCCGTCGTGGCTGTATCCATGGCCTCTGCGCGTGCCTTCGCTACCTTCTCAGGTCAAGAACTGCATGCTTGGATCGGAAACTCTCTTGGTCAGCCGGAAAGGTTACCAGTCCCGCACTTTAACGTTCTCAATGGTGGCGCCCATGCTGCGAACCCACTAGCTTTCCAAGAATTCATGATCGCCCCCACCGGCGCCCCTACCCTGCCCGAGGCCATCCGGTGGGGTTCAGAAATTTACCATGCACTGGGCCTGACACTGCGGCAGAAGGGCCTCTCCACCGGGCTCGGGGATGAGGGAGGCTACGCCCCGGAAATCTCCCGGCCGGAGGAGGCACTGGAATTGATCACTGCCGCCATCACAGATGCAGGGTACGTCACGGGCCCCAGCGGAGTGACTATCGCCTTGGATCCGGCCGCGAACTACTTCTATCATGAGGGCAGCTACGACCTGAACGGGCGCTCGTATAACCCCTCACAGCTGACTAAGTACTATGAGGGGCTCATTTCGGATTATCCGATCCGCAGCCTTGAAGACCCTCTGGCCGAGGATGACCCCTACGGCTGGCCTGAACTTACGGCGTTGTTGGGCAGCCGCGTTCAGGTCGTTGGAGATGACCTGTTCGTCACCAACCCTGACCGGGTCCGGAAAGGTATCCAGGAGGCGGCTGCTAATTCTGTGCTGATCAAACCCAACCAGATAGGTACGGTCACAGAAACCTTAGACACCCTGACTATCGCCGAGCAGGGTGGGTTTACCGCCATGGTCTCACATCGTTCTGGGGAGACAGAAGATACTTTTGTAGCGGATCTGGCAGTTGGCTCCGGCTGCGGACAGCTCAAGTCCGGTGCACCAGCCCGTGGTGAGAGGGTGGCCAAATATAATCGACTGCTTGAAATCGCGGATGCATTTCCCGCTTTGCCCTACGGCCTGGTGGAGAAGTTCTCAAAAGATAGGGGCACATCATGAGTGAGCCAAAAGAGTCCCTCCAGATGAACTACCGGATTACCCGCCCCGTGGTGATGGGGGTTATCCCAGGGCAGCCGCTGAGCGTCGCGAAACAAGCCGCGGAACTGGCTTACAGTTTGGGGGTCGAGCTCCTCTGCGCCTATGTGGACATCACCACGTACGTGGTGGAGGAAGACCCCAACGGCCATGTTGCAACCCAGCCCATTGATCCTGACAGGTTCGATGATGACATTGAGCGTATTTCGGCCGCAATAAAAGAGCGGCTGGCATCGGTCCTTACCCCGTACGGGATCAGCTGGAGCTACCGATGCCTAGCGGGGGATCCTGCGCGGGCGCTGGGACGTCTAGCCAAGACAGTGGATGCGTCCATGATTGTTGTTGGTACTCGCGAACGCGGAATATCTCACAGGCTGGAAGAATTATTGAGCGGTTCAGTTGCTGTCCACTTGGCCCACCGGCAGCACAAGCCGGTACTGGTGGTGCCCTTGAACCCGCGTCCGTTGGCAGGCGCGGAATGAACGGGATGACTGCGAAAATTTTCCGTAAGGCAGGGACATTACCGGTAGACAGTGACGTGGATACTTTGGGGCCCTCTTCGGCTCACCGATCTATCCACCTGCATCCCGGATATGTGGCTCTAGTGGTTGTGGGCGGGATGCTGGGTACACTCGCCCGCTATGGAATTGAAGAAGCAGTGCCTTCAGTGAGTGGCTGGCCACTACCAACGTTGTGCGTGAATCTTGTGGGAGCCTTTGCGTTGGGGGCACTGTTAGAGGGTTTAGGGCGGCGTGGCCAAGACGCTGGACGACGGCGGATTATCCGTTTGGTGGCCGGCACTGGTTTTATGGGTGCTTTCACCACTTACAGCACCCTCGCTTTGGAGGCCGGACTGTTTATCGAAACCAACAGGATCCCCACCATGCTGTTGTATTTGTCCCTCACCATCATCGGTGGGGTACTCGCCACAGCGCTTGGCATCTGGGCCGCCGGCCGTCACCACCGCATTGCAGCGACTCGAGCCAAGAACACGCGGTTAGGGCCGCAGATGGAGGGGGATCTACCATGACCATTGTGCTACTTGCGGTTGCCGGCGGACTGGGTGCCGGCACCAGATTCATACTGGACGGATTGCTGCGCTCCCGCCTCCGGACAGCTTTACCCATAGGGACAATGCTCATCAATATCACCGGCTCACTCGTTTTAGGGCTTTTGACGGGGCTGGTTATGGCTCACCAGGCTAGCCCGGAACTAGTAAAAGTTTTGGGCGTCGGGTTTTTGGGTGGTTACACCACGTTCAGCACAGCCAGTTTCGAAACGGTCAGACTTTTCCAGACTGGCAGGGTCGGCTTCGCCCTAATCAGTGGTCTTGGCACACTCGTTTTGAGTGTTGGGGCGGCAATTTCCGGTTTGATCTTGGGAGGCAGCCTCTGACCACGGCTGGACAGGCCTCGAATCCGTCTTGCAGCAGCGGACCTAGACGTGCTGCGGGTATGGAAAAGGTCCACTCGCCATGATTCGTAAGGTTCTTTGTCACTGGCCACCATGCACACGGCTCAAACCCCACCGAGGCTGGAAAATCAACGTTTCTTGGCTACCCTTTGCAGCGATAATGACGGGGATGAGACAAGAGCGCCAACCATCCAGAAAGCTGCATAGAGAAAAGCCACGGTTGGTGAGAACACTGCCCACAGGATTCCGGCCACCACGGTGGCGCCTAAGTCACCAAAAGACTGCACCAGCCCCAAGAGACCGTATCCGTTGCCTCGCAGCCGGTCCGGAAGTAATAATGCCACGGCTGTTTGCTCGGAGGTCTCCGCGAAACCGATACCGAAACCTGCCAAGAAAAAACCCGCTACCAAGATCACTGGACCCCCACTGTCAATGGCAAAGAGTAGATAGGCGGCCACATACATGGCCGTGCCGAGCGTGAAAACAAGGCGAGGACTCAGCCGATCTATCAGTCGGCCACCAACAAGAGCCGCAACAGAGGCCGATGCGTTGTGGCCTGAATACATGAGAATAGCACTCGTCACAGCCGCTCCGGCTGCCACACCACCGGCTTCTAAAACCGTCGTGGCGCGAAGAATTAGCAGCGTCGCTGCAAGATTGCCCAATTCAAAAAATGACACCGGAACGAGTACCGTAAACAACCCTGAGAGTCGCAATCCAGCCAAGTTAAAACTCAGTGATCGCTTCACTTCTGGTCTGGCCACAAATAGGCGTGCCTGCCGCGCAGCCACGACTATTGCTCCGGCGGCAAACATGCTGGGGATAAATGAGAAGAGAATCGCAGTTCTAATGCCAAGCGCGCCCACCAAAGCAGCCGCAAGCAGCGGGCCCACAACTGCTCCAGCGTTATCCCCTGCACGTTCAATCCCGGCTGCTCGTCCATAGGCCTTGCGGGGTGTAATTGAAACCAACAAAGTGTCCCGGGATGGCGAGCGCAGCCCGCGTGCCGCCCACGCCAACGTTCGGAAACCGGCAACTTGCCATACGGCCGTGCACACTCCGATAAGCGCCGTCGCAACGGCTGTCAGTAAATATCCACTCGCTGCTACTTTGCTGCGTTGGGCTGGATCGTTGGACAGCGGACCGCCAGCCAATTTGCTCAGGCCTACTAAGGCATCGGAGACACCTTCTATAGCTCCCAGCGCCGCCGGTCCGCTGTGCAGGGTTGAACTTAGGAAGGACGGTAACAAGGATGTGACGAGCTCGTGACCCGAATCGCTAAAAAAGGATGCTGCACCAATCCCAAGAATGCCTGTATTCAGCCATTGTGTAGACGGTGCCGCTACTTGTTCGAATGGGTCAGCTGGCGCTGGAGCGTCCTTGACGGGATCCGGAGAGTGTTCGGCGCCCGTGACGGGCGAATCCTCTGCACCGTTGTGATCTGCAGGTGTTTGGCACATGGTTTCTCCCACCCGTGAATCGGGGCAGGAAACCATCAGCCACAACGGCAGTTCGGACCGAACACGGTCCCGGCGGGATCCATCGCCGTTAAGGCAATCTTAGTTCAATGGTGGACTTTCAAGGCTATATACCGGAGCCATTTTTTCGTTGGTAGCTGTGAGGCCCACCCAGTATGCTCAGTACTCTAGGGCTCACACTATCAGGCAAAGAGCAGACCTGCACTTGAATGAACGACTTGCATGAACGCTCCGTGCCGCAGCCAATTAATGGAAAGACGAATTGACCATGGCGAATCACTTCGCAGCAGTCCTCGAGCCGGAGATAGTGCGGTACGGGAAAATGGATCCGCAGTATATTGAGCTGTGGGCGCCAGAAATCGAAACCCCGAAAGGTTACGCCATCCTGATCCATGGTGGGTACTGGCGAGCAATGTGGGATGCCACGCTCATGCATCCCCTTGTACGCGATCTGCTGGCCCGCGGCTGGGCAGTAGCAAATATCGAATACCGAAGTGTAGGTAACGGGGGAGGATGGCCGCTCACCCTCGACGACGTTCGCAGTGCAATCCAATGTGCCAAGGACGCTCGCCCGCAGTGGTGTGCTAACTGTCCCGTGGTCAATGTGGGCCATTCCGTGGGAGGTCAGCTGGCACTACTTGTCGCCGATCTCGCCGACGCCGTGGTGGGTCTAGCCCCGGTGACTGATGTGCGGCGCGTCGACGCCGAGGAGCTCGATGATAACGCTGCCTCCGGCTTCATGGGTGGACACTATGCTGACCTGTCTGATGCCTACGATCTAGCTTCACCGATCCGCCAGATGCCACTTGAGCGCCCTATTCTTGTAGTCCATGGTGATGTTGATGTGTGGGTCCCGGTAGAACACTCGGAGGACTTTGTTAAAGCTGCAGTAGCCGCCGGAGACCTTGTTGATTTCCAGAAGATTCCGGGGCTAGACCATATGGCTGCAATAGATCCGGCGGCTGCACATTGGCAGCACACCGTGCAGTGGATGCAGCAGCGATGACCCTGCCTTGGCCGCCATCTTGCTGGTTCTAGAGCGTTCGGCTCGAGTGTGAACTGACTACTGATCCAACGAATGATTTGCTGGCCAAGGCATGGGAAGTGCTGATCTTGCGGAATATGGCAACGCCCTGTTTGCCAGGCCAATCGGCAGGAAGACAGTCTACCGGCAACCCTGGGTCGAGATAAGGGATCATGCGCCATCGGTCAATCAAGTTAACATAGGTGGCAAATGTCTGCGGGCTTACACCGACTGGTTCTGTGGGGACTTCTTCATGGAACTTTATGAAGTCCACGTACAAGGTTCCAATCGCGTCAAAGTCCCACCAGCTAGAAACAACCTCGCGCAGGTCCCCCGTAACGTGTGGCCGCGAGGTAGTGAACAGCACGCTCCGGTCGCCTAGCCCCAAAGAGTCAAGAATTTCCTGTACTTCTTCACGGAGATAATCCGGAGCTACCCATAGGCCAGGGGAGACCATTCCACACCCGATCCAATGCAATTGCCGGCGTAACTGATGACGGCGCTCGCGTTCGGTCTCGGGTAGCGAAAAAGAGACCAGACACCACGGATCCGCAGCTTCCATGGACCTAGGAGTTTGGATGCGCCGGTCTCCACGCTCCAGCATGCGTGCCGCACGTGAATCCACCTCATACCCAGCCACCCCATCACGGACCGCCGCAACCACCACGTCTTTTCTACGTAGTCGCGTTAGGGCAGTACGTGTTAGGGAGGCCGGGATCGCCATAGCCTGCATTAGTTCCACTAGAGAAGCGGATGACATCCATCCGCCCTCATCCCTTAAATACAAACCTATAATGGTTCGCAAGAGGGAAGTGGTGCTTCCGGGTCTTGAAACCATGTCATCCAGAACCGCCGTCACGCCAGAGATACCAACGCATCGCGGATTGCCTCGATGCCCAGCTGCACTTCGGCAAAGCTAGTACTTAGCGGCGAGAGACCAATGCGCAGTCCCTGAGGTGGACGGAAGTCTGGAATTACTCCCTGCTCCCAAAGCCGAGCTGTGAGATCTGCAAAACGTGGGTGGTTCACGCTCACATGGGATCCACGTTGCGACGCGTCTCGAGGGCTGGCTAGTTCAACGCCGAGCGGTGCAAGTAGTTCATCCGCCACTGCAATGGCATACTCGGTGAGAGCGATCGATTTTTCTCTGATGGCGACCATTCCGACTTCGGCGATCAGCTCGGTCATATCCTTGAGAGGTTGCATGGCGAGGATCGGGGGAGTGCCCGTAATGAATCGCCGCACGTTGGCTGCGGGCTCAAAGGTGGCAGTCATGCCGAAAGGATCGGCTGCACCCATCCATCCCCAGATCGGCTGTTGTAGCTGGGAGATTATGGAGCTATTGATGTAAGCCAGCGCGGGTGCCCCGGGGCCGCCGTTGAGGTATTTGTAGGTGCAACCCACAGCAAGGTCCACACCCCAAGCATCAAGTTCTAGTGGGACGGAGCCCACGGAATGGCTAAGATCCCACATCATCAGCCCGCCGGCGTCCTTGACAATTCCAGTGATGGCTTGAGCGTCTGCTAGAAAACCGGAACGGTAGGCAACATGGCTCAGTAGCACCACGGCGGTTCCCGACCCAACTACGGCACTGACATCTTCAGGTGTGACACCGGTGGCGGGGTCAGGATCTATCCATACGATCTCCGCGTCGCGTTCAGCGGCGATGCCCTCCACTATGAACCGGTCGGTAGGAAAGTTATCTCTGTCGATGACGATCTGGTTACGACCCTGCTGAGCGTCCAAGCCGGCACGCAATAACTTGTAAAGCAGTACGGAAGTTGAATCCCCGATCAAGGTTTGCCCTGGAGCGGCGCCCAGTACAACTTCACCGAGCCGGTCGCCAACACGGGTGGGTTCCTGCATCCACTTTTTATCCCACGATCTGATCAGACCGGTACCCCAGTCTCCTTGGACAAAAGCAGCAAGGTTTGTAGCTGTGACACGTAAAGGCCGGCCCAGGGAGTTGCCGTCCAGATAGGCGACGACGGAGTCATCGTTGGGTTCAGTAAAGTGATCGCGGTATGCGGCCAGTACATCGTCGGCATCAAGCTGTGCGCTGGTAGGAGCATTATGCTCCGTGCTCTTGGTCATCGGGGGTGTCCTTCGTCAGAGGGGATGGGTTGGAAAGGCTACTTGCCGATTTCGGTACGGACCGCGAAGAGTTCGGGAAAAAACGTTAGGTCCAGCGCGCGCTTTAGAAATTCCACGCCGGAGGACCCGCCTGTACCGGCCTTGAATCCGATGGTCCGCTTGACCACGCTCATGTGCCGGAACCGCCACGCCTGGAAGTTATCCTCAAGGTCCACCAAGTCCTCGCAGGCTTGGTAAAAGCTCCATTGGGTTGTATCAGATTCGTATATTTGTTTGAACACTGGAACCAGTGATTCCTGGAAGACCCAGGCAGCACTAACGTTTCGCTGAAGAACGCTGTCCGGGATGGCGAAGCCGGCTCGGGCCAGTGCACGCAGGAAGGCGTCATAGATGGTGGGTTCCTCGATGAGGGTAGAAAGAAGTTGATGAGCCTGCGGATCAGACTCAAAGACCTTGAGCATGCCGCGGTGCTTGTTGCCTAAAATGAACTCAACAGCCCGGTACTGAAAAGACTGGAATCCTGAGGATGAGCCGAGGAAGCCGCGGAATTCAGCGTACTCACGGGGAGTGAGGGTGGCCAACACCGACCACTGTTCGGTGAGCGTCTTCTGAATGTGCTTGACCCGTGCAAGGCACTTCAGGGCTTTACCAATTTCATCGTTGTCCATGAGGCGACGGGATTCGATCAATTCGTGGAGGATCAGTTTGAGCCAGAGTTCGCTCGTTTGATGCTGGATGATGAAGAGCATCTCATCGTGGTGCTGGGGCAAGCTCACGGGGTGCTGCGAGGAAAGGAGGCGATCCAGATCGAGATAGCTTCCGTAGGACATGGTGCTGTGGAAGTCCGTATGCATCGTGTCTTCGATTTCGCGGACACTTTCGGGGGTGTTTGCGTGGGGGCAGCTCATCAAATAACTGTATCAATATACTGACGAGCGTCAAGAGAGTGAAAGTGGCGCCATCGCACACTACCCGGGATGCGCCGTCGTACTTCAAAAAGTGAGCCTCAAAGATAACTGTTGGCTCCAGGTTCGCGTGAGCGAGCGTTGATGGCTCGATGATTCGAGGCTTGACTGGCCCGGTATAACGGCTTATATTAACGATATTCATTAGTATCGATTATCGTTAGGGTGAGCATGTCTCAATCAGTGCAGATCGCCGACCCTCCTCTAGTTCGCAGGCTGACCCGGGGCTTCATGTGGCTGTTCTTTATTACGGCAGTGATTGCGGGTGCGCTTTTCGTCCTCTTCGGCACGATCCGCCTTGTGCAGAGTCTCTCTTCCGGTCATGTCACACTCACGTTGGTGGCTGGCCACAGGATGCCCAGCAGCGCAGCTCAAGGCTCAGTTACAATTCTTGAGGGTGGTTACGACACAGCCACGTTAACGCTATCGGGAGTCTCTGGACCAACACTTGTTCTGTGGGTCATAGCGTTGGTTGCAGGCATCCTGACTCAGTTGGCATTTTGTGGATTTGGCGCCATCTTGGCGTGGAGGTTGCTGCACCCTCTAATGTTCAAGCATTCCTTTTCCGTGATTGTCACTATTGCCGGCGGAATTGTGGCAATAGCGGGGCTGTTGACTCAGGGAGCGTCATCGTTGGCCTCCGGTTCTGCTGCGGCTCTACTGAACGGGTCTGACCCTAGCGGGTTTTGGCCGATAGCCGGGGAGATTGATCTTACGTACGTTGGTATGGGCTTAGTGCTCATGCTTGTGGGGCTTGCTTTTGACTATGGTTCACGCCTTCAAAATGAAACGGATGGTCTAATCTGATGGGCGGCCCTGCTGGAAAGTATGGAGCGCAGGCGCATGCGCTCGCAGAGAATACGGGAATCCATTGCCGGCTGGATGAATTGCTCGCCGACCGCGGGCTGACGCTGACCAGGCTTGGTGAACTCGTCGGAGTGAGCGTTGTCAATCTCTCGATACTTAAGAACAATAGGGCGAAGGCTATCCGATATTCCACACTTCAGGCGATCTGCGCGGCCTTGGATTGTGAAGTGGGCGAGTTACTCGTGCATATCCGATAAGCCCTCTGGCAGCCTCGAATCGGTATTGATGCAATCCGCCAGTAGACATTGGGAGCGTGCGTTGACTGAGCTTCCGCGTCAGAAGCATAGGACAAGAAAAGTGCGTTAACATCATAAATCATGCATCCGTCCACCGATTGGCTCTCCAACGCCGCATATCGTGACGAGCATGGCTAGGTGTATTACCTCTTCCGCCACTACCTAGACCCCTTGCTCTACCCAGCGCCGTTTTCCTGCTGCTCGCAGAGACACTGTGAGAACAATGTCCTTGCCCAGGACAACACCTCTGAGGGTTGGGACTGGGACGCTCTCTCAGAGGTGTTGCTTTCGGTTTTAGGAGAGGCCGGAACGTTTGAATCTGGCCGTTACCCTGAGGAGTCCTTCGCGGAGGTTCAAATTTGCAAGCTCCTGATCCACGCCGAGTGCTGCGGCAATTTCGGCGGTGGTGCGGCCTTCAAAGTAGGCCAGATAGATTGCTTCGCTTTGGATGGTGGTCAGGTCGGCCAGGGCCGGGATTGCTGGATAAACGGTACGTTCCGATAAGTGGCTGACAACTGGATGGGCTCGTTCTGCGGTTCCGTTGATGGGCATTGCTTGGCTTGTTCGGAGCCGATCAACAGCCATGCGGTGTGCGATGGCCATGATCCAGGTTTGCGGGGTTGACTGGGCTGGGTCGTACTCCGTGAGGTGTACCCAGATTCTCACGTATATGTCTTGGACAGTTTGCATACAGTCAGCGGAGTTCTTAAGTATTCTTCTCACGAGCGGGTATATGTGCCCGGCGGTCTGCGCATAAAGATGTTCAAAAGCCAGGGTATCCCCGTCGCTGGCAAGTTCCAGTAGTTGGCGAAGATCTTGGGGGTAGCGCTTGGTGTGAGTCACCGGTAGCTCCTCCAGGACTGTAGATGCGTACGTGATGTACGGAAGACAAGCTTCGCACGAAAAGTGTTCGAAGCTGGTGCTGAAAATATTGCGTTACCAGATTGGAATCAAGGTGGTCTTGAAATGGCCATGTTGCCCAAAATTTGCCAATGGTGCTGGGTTTGGTGCTGGGTTTGATCGTTGGGTTGGATCGTTGGGTTGGATCGTTGGGAGCTGTGAGAATGTTTCAGGCTCCGGGAAATCCAGCGTTGGGGGTGGATGGTGTCATGAGGCTGTGGCCACTGTTGGTTTCCATCTTGGCCCGCGTCTAGCCATTGGTCCCAGAAGCTTGGTGACAGGGTCACTCGCGGCAATCATAGAGCCGGACGGAACAACTACAGGTCAAAGGCGAAGCGTGCCCATAGAGTTCGCCTGACGAGGCTCTTTTGAACGCTATGATTATGCCCTTCGACTACGAGCTGGCGAGTTGACCAGCTCATCCAACTTGCCAGCTCATTGGCCTTCCCTGCACAGGGACGCAACCCCGACCTCGTCCTGAAAAATTGGCAGTCTGGGAGAACAAACAGCGTCAGGTGACACTGGTCTGGTTAGCTTCCCGCACGCCACTACTACGCCAGTCCTTCCCCAAGGGCGCAGACCTGGGCATCCACAGTGCGGCGGACTTCGACAGGGTCGTCACCTAACCCTCTGTGGTTCGGAAGGCGCGACTGTGTGACGAGGCGAAGAAGCCGTTGATGGGTCTGAACCTAATCCACGCTGTTGTATCGGGCGCCTGAGTCTGACCTGTAAATCTCAAAGACAACATGCCCGGCCCATTCGTCGTTTTGGAGCCTCAGTGGATTAGAACCATGGATTAAAGCTGTTTACTCATCTTCGTGCTCACTGTCGTGTAACCCATTGATTCGTAGAGTCCACGGGCGCCGTGGTTAAATCCGAAGACGCTGAGTCCAAGTGTGTGGGCGCCGTGGGAACGCGCGTAGTCCTCCGCTAGTTTCATAGTCGCTCTCCCCAGACCCTTGCCGCGATGCTCATTATCAATGACGATGTCCCAGACCCACCAAGAGTTGCTATCTAAAGAACTGTCCGTTCCAACCCAGAGGTAGCCGATGGTGGAGTCGGTAGTGTCAAGAACTTCGAAAACGGCATTATCTATCGTTGGAACGTTCTCAGAAAACGCAGCATCGAGGCTCTTCTTTGCGTGCCTATGTGCATCGTGCGGGGATTCGCCGCTCGCAATGAGATCGGATTCATATTCATGGCGGCTTCGTTCGATCCAGGCAGGGAATCGTTGGGCGCTGAGTGGGATTAGTTGGACAGTCATTTGATCAGTTTGCCAGTGGGGCGCAGGAGCAGCGAAAACCGATGCAGATATTCCCGCTGACGTGTCTCGCGGACAACCCTAGCCGCACACTTTGGTGACTTGCCGTGGAGTGCAGTGGCTGGATTAATGTCCTTCGTGGGTGGCAGGGGAAGCAACCCGCCTCGCCTGTTTGTCCGTGACGAGTAGCCCTTCGACGTCGGCTAGCAGCGTCAACCCTGACGTTCCCTTGAGACCATGGGCTACCTCAGCGATCCTTACCGGTGGATAGGGCGGAAGCAGACCATCGGCATGGGGCAAAATCACCGCGTCCACGAGTCCGAGTCCGCTGTAATCGTGCAGGCTAACCCCTTCGGTTCGGCCATCGAGTGCAATCGCCGAGTCAATGCTTGTTCCCATGATGATCGCCCCGGCACTGACCCCGATGTAGGGCAATCCCGCCCGAACCCGTTCAGCAAGGATCGTGTCGGTAGCTGTGCGACGCAGAACAGCCATAAGATGGTCGGCCATGCCGCCTGCGACGTATATAGCATCCACACCGTCAAGAACGCTGGAAAAATCATCACCGGAACCCTCGCCAATAGTCACCGGAACGAGTGTGTAGCCGAGATCTCGGAGTTGGGCACGTTCCCGCTCCACAAAAGGAGCGTTCCCTAATGGTTGGGCCGCATCTTCAACATAGGCGATACGTGTGGCAGCCCTAGTCGCAGCGTCCATCCCTCCCAAGAACTTTGGAACAGCACCAATGAAGCGAGATAACAGCAGCATCTTCATGTCACCCACCCTAGAGGGAACCCCCGACTTTCGCTTCGCAGGCTCGTCTCCGCGAAAGGTACTACTTTCGAGCGTAGTTATCGCACCGATTTACGGTTCCGGAGACCTACCCCTGACCGGCGCAGCCTGTAAGCGCCAATCGTAAGACAGGACTCCATTTGCCGTCGCGCTGCCGTATTGTGCCCGCTGGCTTCGCCACAATGACTCGTTGACACTCTAAGGGCCGTGAATTGTGGCCGGACTAAGGCGCCGAGCACCTGCCGATGAATTGGCTCAGGGGGACCATCAAGGGCCTGGCGGGGCGATACGCTGGCACTATGACCGATTACAGTGCCCTGCCCGTGTGTGAATTTGCTTTCCCTGGTCCTCTTCGGGATCAGCTGGTGGCAGCCGTTCTGGACGGTTCCAAGACCTCCACGACGGCGTTGCTCATCGGGTACGAGATTGATCAGGAAGAGCTGCCCGTGGCCGGTTTGCGGGAAGTGGTCATTGACTCCGTCGGAACGCCAGTGGCCGTAATTGAGTTGACGGAAGTACGCCAGGCCCGGCTGGCCGAGGTGGATGTGCAGCACGCCATCGACGAGGGTGAGGGATTCACTACCGTGGCCCAATGGCGCGCGGGTCACGAGGAGTTCTGGCATTCACGGGACCTCCGAGATGAAATGAACGACCCACATTTCACGGTCAATGACGACACTGTGCTGGTGCTCCAGAGATTTAAGGTCATTGCGCGCCTGCCGTAGTAATTCTATCTTTACCGGTCACATCCAAGACGGCGAGAAAGGTGTCGAGTTCGAGTTTCGCTCCGAGCGGTAGCGCTGCCATTTGGATTGTTGTGCGCACGGGTAAGGGATACCGCTGCCGGGATGCTTTGAGCCGGAGCAATAGGTAGCGGTGCCGTCGCGACTTTCCGTGGATGACGGCGTGTGCGCCACGGAGCATATGACGCCAACTCATCTTCAATGACTACGAGGCGGCGCAGTAGCTCAGGGTGCGCAGGCACGACGAGCAGCGCGGTGTGGTCTCCCACCGCGTGGCCCACGAAGCACACCGCCTGTCGCCCCGCTAACGCAACTGTCTCCACGTTGGTGTGCACAAGTGTCCTACGTGAGCTGGACCGTTAGACCGGTTGTGTGAACTGTGCTTCGAACTCTGCGCTCGGTGGGATCGGTGTGATTACATCAACCAATACGCCGTTGGGGTCTGCGGTGATGAAATGCCGCTGCCCAAAGTCCTCATCGCGGAGTGATGAAATGATCGGCAAGCCTGCGGCAAGGAACTTTGCATATGTAGCGTCGACGTCGTCAACCTCAAAGTTGAGCAGAATACCGGAAGCTGTTCCCCGATAAGCCTCGGGCACGGTCTCATGCTGGCCGTCCAAGACGGCCAAAGCGTGCTCCTCACGCTGCAGATGGATATACCAGTCGCTCGAAAATAGCTGTTCAAAGCCGAAATTCTGCTCATAGAAAGCAGCGGTGTTAGCCACATCATCGGTCATGATTACGGGATAGGAGCTCGAAATGATTTGCATGCAAGAAAAGTAACATACAGACTGTATGTATGCAAAAGGTTCAATCTCATACAAACGCACAGCGCAGTGCTCAGACCCGCCAGACACTCCTTGTCGCAGCACGATCGCTTTTCGTTGAGAAAGGGTTCGCCGCCACATCCACGCCAGAGCTGGTTAAGCGTGCGGGACTGACCCGAGGCGCGCTGTATCACCATTTCAGGGACAAGGGTGAGGTTCTGCATGCAGTGCTCGAGGAGGAAGCCCGCCAGGTTGCA
Organism: Arthrobacter sp. TMP15; assembly: GCF_039529835.1. Taxonomy (NCBI): domain Bacteria; kingdom Bacillati; phylum Actinomycetota; class Actinomycetes; order Micrococcales; family Micrococcaceae; genus Arthrobacter; species Arthrobacter sp. TMP15. Next base: position 2,182,706 of record NZ_CP154262.1, on the reverse strand, counting down.
GAGGAGATAGAGAAAGCTGCACCGGCCAACGCTAGCCCTATCGATACTCTACGAGTCGGTAGCGTCGCCTACCTCGATGCAATGGCCCATCCGGGACGGACTCGCCTCCTGCTTATCGAAGGCCCGGCAGCGCTCGGTGCGGTCAGGATGGCCGCAATTGATGAGGGCTGTGCCGCTGCATCACTACGCGAAGGCCTCGAAGACGCAATGCCTGGCCGCCAAGTCACTGCCTTAACGAACTTGTTGTCGGCGTCATTTGATCGGGCTGCACTGGATATTCACGGTGGAGATGATAAGGATATGGTTCGGGCAGCGATGCTTTTCCTCATTGATCAGGTTGTGGCTTCCACCCCATGACGGGCCATGGCGGGACAGGTCTGTGCCGCAAACGGACATTCTATGAAGGTCATGTTCCGCTAGTAAGGAGTCCCGCCGAGCAAACGCGAAGCGAAGTGAAGACGAGGATGCTCGCCCCCAACCCACCTCATGAAAGGAGTGTGCATGATCTCGTTGTCCGCCGTGGCCGGCATTGCTCTCATTGAGCTTGGTCTTGCCCTGACCCCCGGGCCGAACATGATGTATCTTGTCTCTCGCAGCATTAGCCAGGGATGGCGTGCCGGGATGATGTCGCTCTCAGGCACGGCAATTGGTTTCGTCGTGTACATGGTGATGGCTAACCTCGGGTTAGCAGCGGTGTTCCTCGTTGTCCCGTGGCTGTTCATCGCACTGAAGATCGCGGGTGCGGTCTATCTCCTCTTGCTTGCCTACAAGACGCTTCTCCCGGGAGGCAAGGCGCTGTTCGAGACCAGCGAGCTCCCGCGCGACTCGTTCGGTAAGCTCTTTCGCATGGGACTTCTGACGAATCTTCTCAACCCAAAGGTCGCGATTCTCTATCTCGCGCTCATCCCTCAGTTCATCGACCCCGCCGCCGGCAGCATCGTCGCGCAGGGCTTTCAGCTCGGCGCGATCCAGATCCTCATCGGAGTCGCGGTCAATGCTGCGATTATTATCGCTGCAGGATCGGTTGCCACATTCCTGCAACGTAAGCCCACCTGGATGCGCTGGCAGAAGTGGGTTACCGGCACGCTTCTCGGTGGAATCGGCGTAAAGTTCGCGATTGATGCCCCCACCCCCGCTGTGGCCCCGTAGGGTCGAGGTCGCCCTTTACAGCTGTGATTTACACGCAATGGGTCTGTCCGAATAGGAGTCCAGAACTGTCCCATCAGTTGGCCCCAAGTGCGACTAGTTCAGCGCAGGGGCCACCAGTGAAGTGGTAGAGGTTCACACCTGCGAACATTCGTCCGTCCTGTGCTCTAACGGCAGTACCCATTGTGTGCACGCCATCTTCACCGGGTTCGGCATCGGTGTTAGCCGCAATTGTCTGTCATGCCAATTCGATTAGGAATCGCTCGGTCACTGTCAACGTTAGAGCAGAACTAGGAAGTGAATTGGACATATCGAAATCGTACGACGGGCCATTATCCGCAAGGGCAGGGGGTCTTAAACCGAAAGATCTGTGGGACACCGTCAACTGCTCCAGAACTAGAATGAGGCCATCTGCGTGCAGCGATGCGTAACGGTTTCATACTTAGATATTAAGGAATACGGGTGATGTGAATGTTGGTAGTAATCCGTGGAAATTCAGGCTCAGGAAAAAGCACGATCGCGCGCATGTTGCAAACCAAACTTGGGAAACTTACAGCGGTGCTTCAGCAGGACCACTTTCGCAGAGTTATTTACCATGAGCGGGAGCAGGAAAGCTTAGCTCACGCAGACCTACTCGAAATTGCTGCCATACATTGTCTGAACCGTGGACACAACGTAATCCTGGAAGGAATCTTTAACGCCTCCAGATACGGGGGCATGCTGGCGCGAGTGGCAGCGCATACTTCTGATGCCAGATTTTATTCATTTGATCTGGCTTTCGAAGAGACTGTCAAACGACATTCGACGCGGTCACAATCTACTGTATTCAGCGACAAAGATATGCGCGATTGGTACCACGGATGGCAACCTCTTTCGTTTATATCAGAGATGCGGATTGTTGCTGATGAAACTCCCGAGCAAATCGTCGAACGCATTCTGCAGCGTCCCATCCGTTCGAAGTGACCTTTACCCTTTAGATGTCCCGTAAGACGGTCGGCGGATTCTGGCGGTCATTGCAACAGGAGGGGTTCGATCAGTTCGATCGGTTTCTTGAACTCTAGTCGTTTGCGTGGTCTGTCGTTGAGTTCAGCGGCGACCCAGTCAAGATCCTGGGCACTGTGGATGCTCAAATCAGTGCCTTTGGGGAAATACTGGCGCAGCAGTCCATTTGTGTTCTCGTTGATACCACGCTGCCAGGGCGAATGCGGGTCGCAAAAGTAGATCTCGATGCCCGTATCAATCTTCACGGTTTTCCAGTCCTGCATTTCAATGCCTTGATCCCAGGTCAGGGAATGTCGCAGTGCTTGCGGGAGTGTTTTGATCTTTGCGGTCAATGCCTCCCGCATCTGCTCAGCTTTGTACCCCTGGGGTAAGTGAACGAGCATCGTGTAGTTGGTGTTGCGTTCCACCAGGGTCCCAATAGCGGTCTGGTTACCCTTGCCAATGATCAAATCCCCTTCCCAATGTCCTGGCACGGCACGGTCTTCCACTTCGGGTGGGCGATGGGAAATATTGATCATTCCCGGGATCCGATTCTTACGCTGCCCGGTCTTGCGGGAGGGGCGCCGCACGGCCCGCCCAGTGCGTAAACACGCGACCAGATCCCGATTCAAGGCGCCCCTGGACTGGACGTACAGGGACTGGTAAATAGTCTCCGGTGACACCCGCATCTCCTCTTCGTTGGGGAACTGGACGCGTAATCGTCCTGCGATTTGTTCCGGTGAATACTTCTTGGCAAGGTCCGCTTCCACCACTGTACGCAGGGCTATGTTCGTGTGGAGTTTGGCCGGTTTCGGCCGGCTGGCACGCTCGTAGGCGAGCATGTGGGCCGAGGTTGCCCGGTAGGCGGTGCCGGGTTTCGTGTTGCGTCTCAACTCCCTGGATACCGTCGAGGCAGACCGGCCAATAACCTCCCCAATCGCTCTCAAGGACCGTCCCTGGGCACGGAGAATCGCGATCTCTTCACGCTGAGTGAAGGTCAGGCAACGGCCCTTTAAATTCCTGCCGCGGCGGGGCCGCACACCACCAGCGTTAGCCAGAACAGTGCGCCCGGTACGCCTACTGGTATTGATCGGAATAACGGCATCAGTGATGAAATCACCTGCCTGCATCCCTGCCCAAAAGACCTGCAATAGATCCGGCCGGAAAAGGATTGAATAGTTCGCCATAGCAACACTCATTCACTAAGTGTTGCAATCACCGCAAGAACCCAAGGGTCCACCACCGGAGCATCTGCAGGCAACTTCGGAAGTCTCTCCAAACTACGTGTTTCCAGGGGCGTCAGATTCGCGTTTACCCCGCCCGACTTAATGCTCGGTGAACGTGCCCTAACTGCAACACCCTAGAGTCTCAGAGGTTCAGGGCAACGACACGTCTCGTCGATCGGCCAGCGGCAGCGGAGCTGAATACGTACTTCGACCGCCTGAGCGGCCCAGCAATCGTCTGGGATGACGCCGCAAATGCCTGTCTTGGAGCGAAAAAGGGGAGCTAGTCATCTTGAAAAGGGGGAGTGGAATTTGGAGAAAATTTTGACGAATTGGGGGAGTAAAAGGGGAGTTGGCCACAAATGGCTCTGACCTGCGAGTTATAACCGCAGGTCAGAGTCCCGTTGTGCCCCGGGCGGGAATTGAACCCACGACCAAGAGAATCTCAGGAGTCTCATGCCAACAGTCTCTGTTAACGGTTAAAAACTGCTAGTTCCCGGGGCAGTGCAGGATAATGGGGTCTCTTGGTATGTCATGACTTGTGGGTGGTTTTCAATCAAAAACGTGAGTAAAACGTGACGAGGCCTTGCAGCGTAGCGCTGAAAGTGCTGACTGACGGCGGTTTGCAGGTTCATCGACATGATCGACGGCATGTCACGGGTTGTCGAGAGCTGGGCGTAGCATGCCAATATACTTCGCGGCTCAAGGGATCGATTCGCCTTGGGTGTTCAATCTTCCCGATGTGGCCCGAGAACTGCTTCATCGTTACGTTTCCAAGGCGACAACACCCATAAATGCCAGTGATCCGAATGCGTAACAGCTTCCGTGCGGCCCCTGATTTGCTATTCTGACGGGCTCGAAATTGGATCGATTTCGTGAACCAAACTGCGAACGGTTAAAAAGGTTGATGCACAGAATAGGCTGCGACCGCTCACGTGCCTGCAGGTTTTCTACCAGCCGAGACGCCGCTCCTGCTTCTCCCTTGCATGTGCGGCCTCGAGTTGTCTGCCTAGTACTTCAGATGCCAAGGCACAGACTTCGTCAAGCTCGGGCTGTTGCTCGCGCAGCTTTGCGAAGAACTCGAGATCACTGAGAATCGCATCCGACTCGTCCCCGGTCCAGCTGCTATTTCCAAGGGCGGCAGCGACGATGCGTTGTGGAGAAACTTGTGCAGCCATGAGAGCCGGCGCGAGAGCTATGACGCTGTGATCGCGATAGCCTGACATCATTCTGAGAAGGTCCTCTCCATCCACAACGTCCTCCGCCAGCAAATCACTGGCAAGCTTCGTGTCAGTACCAAGTACGTCTCCTGCGTAACCACTGTGGATCAGCGTCTCGGCACCAAGCGTCGTGACGATCCGCCGCTTTTGATCCTGCGGGAGGTTCCTCAACACATCAGGAAATGACTTCACCAGTCGGCGCGCACGCGAAGAAAACCCAGTCGTTTCCGCGTTTGCGATGAACCAGTCCGCGCAGAGCTCGGGATCAGTGGTCAAGACGTGCTTAAGTATCTCGCCGAGGCGCCATCTTGAGTGCTGTGGCAGCTGGTCGGGAGCTGCCCCGACCAGCGCCGTCCGCCAGACGGGCCTGAGATCCTCGGGCACCTCCGGTCCACGACCCCGTGTTCCCTCTCCGAAGGCGACGGCAGCTAGGGCACGTACTGATGCGCGTGTGTGTATGAGTAGTTCACGCAGGATTGGGGTCACCGACTCATGGATCCACAAGTCGCCGATAAGCGGGACGTCATCGTCGGTTAGACCGTCGATTACAGTGTGCGCTAGATCATCCAGTTCGCAGTCTTCGTGCGTGATTGCGCGCAGAGCCTCGTGCCGTAGCTCGGGGACCTCGATCGCCGACATAACCAAATCATCGATATCAGCACCATCTGCGCGGGCCTTGGTGATCAACGGGGCAACGAGGGGGCGGGCGATTGCCTTAATGGCGGCTTCCAGCCATGCGCCAGCGTTGGCCACATGCTCGGCGAGCGTGCTCGCGAACGCAGTTCCCTCATTGTTGCCATCGAGAACTGATGCCTCGACCACAAGCCTTTGGTGTTCAGTGACACCTTCGGCAGCAGTTAGCTTATCCAGGTCTCGGGCCAGGGACGTCAACTGCTCTCGACGGTCGGCCATCCAACCGTCGATGTCGTCGTCGGGTTCTTGCGCTCCCACGAAGAGGGCCAGATGATCGTCTTCGACCGGGAGCTCGGCCAGCGTTGTAGGCCCGCCGTTCCACATCGAAACGAGGGCTAGTCGTTTGTTGACCCGAATAGGCACCCCTGTGAAGCGTTTTGCCAGCACCGCCAGGGTGCTCAGCACCAGCTCAGCTCCTCTCGCGCCGACAACTCTGTGCTCGGTCGAGGCCTCGCCCTCATGGTTGGTGTTGCCTACGGCAATCGCGGACCACGAATCAAAGATCTCGCAGAATTCTGCCACTGCGCGATGGGTGATGCTTGAAGCTGCATGTCCCCGGACTCTGGAATCGATCGTGTTCCAGTGTGCGAGCAATGATCCCATGGCCTCCGGCGTCATCACGCCCTGAGACATGGTGACGGTGAGGTGGCTACCTGGATCACTCCAGTTACCCGCAACACGGGGGTCGAAGACATAATGCGTGACCTCTGCCAGCATTTCCCACCGGGCTGCGTTGGGATCTTCATCGAACCACTCGAGAGCATATTTCAAGATTCGGTCGCGCAAGGTATCAACGGGCCCTAGATCAGGGTCTAAGTAATGTGCCATGTCCTGGATAACCCGCATCGGGTGGTCGGGGTGCTGGTGACGAGGCCGCTCGTCGCTGACTGCGAGGTCGAGCAGCCCGTGAGTGGCCTCGCGAGAACATGAACGACGGAAAGCGGTGCGGAGGATTTTCTCTGCGGCGGTACCGTAGGGGTCATAGGTGACATCGCCGAATAAGGCCTGAGGCTCACGAGGCGAGTCAAGGACGGCGCGGGCGAGGACGGCAGCGCGGTCAGCCGAAGTCTCGTCGATGCCACTGTAACCCTCGACCAAGGCAAGTGGGATCTCGTGGATCTCCATTGTCGATATCTTGTCGAACCACAAATTCGTCAGCGCCCGAACGCCTGTATCTGGCACATCGTTAGCGATATTGAGAACTGTGCGGTCCAATCGTTCGTCATCGGGGAACTTAGCAGCGAACGAGGCCCAACTCCTTCGCCTTCTCACCCCGAAGAAGGTAGACGCGACGATCAGTGAGCGGAGTGGAGCCAGCACAGACCACTTGTCGCTCGTCCGCTCCACGAGACCGCCCTGAGCGGTGACCTCAAGCCAGGCGATCAAGTCGGCGTACGGGACACCAGCATGGCTTGCAATAATCTCGATGTCCTCAAGTGAGGCTGCGCCGAGTGCGGCGATGCAGGCCAACGCGTCATTGAGTACGGGGCTGCCTGCAATAGCGGTAGCGAGGCCGGCCACTTGGTCAAGAAGTGATTGACCAGTTGCGAGGTCGTCGCCTGCACCGTTGATGACCAAACGAGAGAGGATGGCCGCCCATCCCGGTCGGCCGTCGGACTGTTCGAGTACCAGTGACCGGGCGTGGACGCCGAGGACTCCGAGCGCTTGGATCATTTGATCTAGTGCGGCTCGCGCTAGGCGGTCCACCTCGACCCGCGTCGGCTTGTTAAGTAGAGCCTCTACAGGAGCCTCGGTTCCTGGCCACGTTGCGGCGACTATGGTGAAGCTGAACCGTTCCTTGCTACGAATGCGTACCAGCTGCTCAAGGAGCTCCTGGTCAAGGTGGGCATCGTCTAGCACTACAGTCGTGGGATCTGTGGCGAACAGGTCGTCGGCAAGGTGGTCGCGGGCAAGGCGGTCGATGAAGTGGACACCACCTTCGAGCTCCGCTAGCAGACGGCTCTTGCCAACTCCGGGAACGCCTACTAACGAGACATCGGTCGTCAGCGTTACCGCGGCGCGCAGGTGATCCAGCTCCTCGTCGCGCCCGAACAGGGCGGTGAACGATGACGAAGGCTCAGGGGCTTTCGTTGTCAGTGCTTCAAGACGACCCTCGACTCCAGTCAGTTCAAAGCGGAGATCCGGGTCGCGGCGCAGAGACTCAACTAGCCACTGCCTTGCATATATGCGCGGCACCGGGAGGCTATTGGTTCTACAGTAGGCCTCGATGTTGCGGCGTTTGGTGTCAGAAAGACTCCTAGACGTAATCATCACAAGCAGGTCCAGCCGGAACGTCTCACCCGCATCCCAGAATTTTTTCCACGTTCTATGGCTGCTCTTGAGATTGTCGAGGGCGTCGCCTGTCGTTACCAAAATCCGCCCGCGAGAGTCGGGATCGTCAGCAATGGGAGCGATGATGTCGCCGTCGCGGCCTCCATCACTGCCGCCTTCAATTCCAACCACGTCATCGTAGTGGTTCGCCATCAGGGCCACGGCACACCGCTCAAACACGTCAGCGTCAGTACCTGCGTCGAGCTTGACTGTGATGCGTTCGTTCAGATTCATAGGCTAAGTCTGCCAGTAACGCCCCTGTCGTGGCCCGCGCGCTAAGGATCCTTGTGCAGGGCAAGCTGAGAGTCTTGTCGGCCGCAAGGTAAAGGCGCTGGAATGGACCTGCCGTAGTCCATGGTTGGGTTGGTGGTTCACGGCAGTGCTGCCGACTGCCGAGAGCAGGAAGATTGAGTCTTCCGGGCTGGGCTGCCGATAGTCTTAAGGGGAGTTCTTCGCTAACCGAGGGACCGTTGAAACGATCCAAAGCAGCCCTTGGTGTCACAGGAAGACTACACGCCCTCTAGGAGACTCTCTCCGAGGACAACAACGACGATCCGACGTCCGAGGAGCGCTGATGGGCGCCTACGAGCAGCTCGTCGGGCTGGATGTTCCAACCCGCCAGGCAGCGGGCTTGCTCGGTTTTCCGCACCAAGAACTTCCGTAAACTAGCCATGCCGGAATACTGCGAACCGGTGACACCTTTGAACAAGCTCAGTACCGTGGAGTGGGCCGAGAACCTCGCTGCTTTGAACTCGACGGCGTTCGTGGATCTGGCACCCTTGCAGGTCAATGAGAAGATGCTCGATGCCGGCATCTGCTTGGGATCGGCCTACACGTTCTACCGAGGGATGGGGGAGAACAATCAGGTCAAGGGAACGTCGGCGAGTCAGCGCGTAGCCTAGCGCTAAACGTGGCAGACATGTATGCTCAGCAAAACAAATAAATGATGACACTTCCTAAATGAAACGTCGTTTTTATTCATATGAAGAAGCGGCACAATAGTCTGCTCATCTCCGTTCCGCTGTCTTAACACAGTCTACTCCTTACAACATATTAATTGTCTATTCATTGAAACCTAACAATCTCAATTCCAGTTTCAAAATGGGAAAATAACGATGAAATTCAAAGACATAGAATTTGGGTTCAAGAGCGCTGAAGCCGAACGTAAAATTGATCCTGATTTGTTATTGGATGGATTTTTCCATAAGGGCGATATTATTAATGAAATTTGCAATGGAGTCCCCTATTTTATCCTTGGATATAAAGGTAGCGGAAAGTCATCAATAGCAGAACATTTAAGCCTTCTATCCACGACCGACCCGACGCTCTTTGTCAACCTCTGCGCACTCCGAGATTTTCCTTTCGAGCAGGTTCCTGAGGTAATTAGTGCTACAGGAGATAAAACAGTTAGAACTAACCTCGGCTGGTCAATATTACTAGTGTTAAAAATCTTTGAATCTATATCGGAAGACAACGAAGCAAGGAGGGAAAACCCTGAGATAGACTCTCTAGCATCGAAACTTCGAAAACTGGGCTTACTCCCTAAGCGAAAGTTGCGGGACCTAGTCTTAGTTTCGCGAGAAATCGACCTATCACTGGCCCTTCCTAAAGCGCTTACTGCATCCATGAAGGATACATACAAAGAACCAGTATTAGTGTTGTCGCAGGTTCGTGACGTAATAATGGAAATGGTAATTGTTACGCGAACTACTAATCAACATATATTGTTCTTAGATGGTTTGGATGAGATTTTTTATAAATTTGAGGATTCGTATTTCTCGCTAGCGTCCCTGGTGCATGAGGTGGACGCTCTCAACAGTGATTTCAGCAATGCAGGAGTTCCAATAAAGGTTGTATTACTGTGCAGGACGGACGTTTTTGAGCGTCTGCCGAGTCCGAACATCAATAAATTGCGAGACTTTACAATTACTCTTGTACTCTTGATTGGTATCATAGCCCGTATCAACATTTCAAATCCGAACTATTCGCTCTGGCCACCAAGCGAGCGGCTCATTCTGGATACGTTGGTGCGAATGTCCTCTATGATTTCCTTCCCCGAAAACTTGAACGTCGCAGTGGCGATAATCTGGATACCTACAAATTTCTACTCGATCACACTCGCCATACTCCCAGAGATTTCCTGCAAGTAATGCATTTTATTCAAAATGCAAATTCATTTCAAAGAGTCTCTTTTACGGATATATTTGATGGCCTCCGTGAGTATTCGATAAACTATTTCTTACCGGAAATAAAAGACGAACTGACCGGCTATTTTTCTCCAAATCAGGTGGAAGAGTGTATTCGCCTTATAGGAGGGTTGCGCGAAAGAGAGTTTTCCCTTGAGGACTTGGAGGCGCACAGCAAAGCCGCACGTCTTTCCGCAGATATAAACGTTTTGGAGACGCTGCGCGTTCTATTTGACTGTAGCGCAATAGGAAATATTGTAAAGCAAACAAATGCTCAAGGCGTTCAGAATATTGTCTATACATTCAGGCATCGAAACCGGAATTCTATGATTAATTACAAGCAGGACTTCGTCCTACATCGCGGTGCCTGGAAGGCCCTCAACTTGATGTAGAGGTGTTGGGACGAATATTCTCGGTATAGGTAATGCGAAATAACTTCGTGTCGTATATTAGGGCAGGGCTTCTGCAAAGTCGTTCGGCTGGTAGATAGGCCGGCGAGCGTGAGGGCACGGTCCGGATAGTTGCGGGCACCACGGGTGGCTTTGGCAAGGTTTGTTTCACCCTCGAGCCGCAGGATCGTGATGGCGATGTTCCTCAGGGACGCCATGACACGGGGCGCGTTGCCCCGCCGGACCTAGCTGGAGTCTTCTCGCCAAGTCACGTCGCGGGATGTGACTTGGCGAGAGGACGGATCTTCGGTCCGACGAGGCCAATGGAACCAATTGGAGGTTCCCCTAATAGCGAAATTTCAAAGAAATGACAAGTTGGCAATGGTTGCCCAAAGAGGAGACTATGATGATCCTATGTTCAGGGTACGAATAAAACAATTACTATCACGCAAAATCGGGCGTCGCGGTTATATTCTCGTTTCTAAAGATGAGCAAGGGGTTCATAGGTGGCTCGCATATGGAAAGCCTGAATGCTCTGATAAAAAAGGGAGAGAACTTGAAAGTAGAATTGATGCATCCGTCGAATGCGGTGGCAAGTTGCGGAAGATTCTGGCCTACGTAGAAGTGCCGAGAAGTGATTTGCGTATGTGGAGGGATGTGGCCCTTCCCGTGTTTTTGTCGGTAGTGCTAGCTCTGCTTGCTCTGATATTTCATCGTATTAATTTAGATCCGGCATTCGATTATATACCTATAACAAATTGGTTTATGGGCCTATTGTCTCCAATTGCGTTTGGATATGCGGGCTGGGTTTTTGCAAGGTCTCTGCCGTGGGCACGAAGAATTACGCCAGTTAGTGGGACTGTGTGGAAGCAAAGTCGAAGTCTAATAATATCTATTTCACTCGTGGTCGCAGCAGTGGTAGCTTCCGCCTTTATTGTACCGGATCAATGGCGATTTAAGGATCTATATGAGTCCATTCCGATATTAAGCCAAATAGTGAAAATTATTAGTGGATCATTTGTGTGGTCACTCATTGGAGTGCTGGTAATGGCTAGTGCATTATTCAGGGGAATAGTTGATTGCATTGTGACTAATATTGGAAATTCCCAAAAAGAACAACAGATTCTAAATAGAAACAAGTCTGTTAAGCTGCTTTTTTCCATGTTGCTTTGGCGGGTATATCTGGAAAACGAGCCTTGCCCATCGCAATCGTGTCAGAGGCATCCGTAGGATCGGGACTCTGGACATGGTTCACCACGCGGCGACCACATTCAGAGTCTTGGACGAAGGATCGTCTTACGGGACGAGTTTACGGTCAGCCGATTAAGAACTCATTGCCAAAGCCACCCTCACAGTCCGCAACTATTCGGACCGCGCACTCAACCTCGGTGGCATCAAAACTAGCTAAACAACTTTGCAGACGACCTGCGCATTCAATGCAGTCCAACGAATGAAGGCTCTGATACTGCGAGGCGAAATACTGATGTTGATACAGATTCACTATATATCTGTCGAAAACGGCCAATAACAGGGTCCGCCATGTCATAGAGCGGAATTCATCGTGAATATCGCGAACGACGACATTTATCACATCACCGCACATCGGTCGGTCAAATCGACAAGGATATATCGTTACAACACAGCAGGGTTTATGATTTCTGAGTCTACAAGCGATTCGGGCCGGGTGAGATGCCAGGTGGCTTTTCCCTGTAACAATCTCCATGCTTGACGCTGAAGAAAATGGGTTCCCAATGAATAAGTTTGTCTCCGCTGTAGCTATCGCTGTCTTTTCACTTTCCTTGGCATCATGTGGATCCGAGTCCGAAGACGTCGTGCTATCGGTGCCCTATGATCCATCCCAAGGCAGTGCTACGGAGAAGCTACGCTGGGCTTCTCTTTATCTGGCCGAGAATAACGTGGTGACCAGTGACCCATACGACGTGGCCACTGATACCCGGGTCATCGAACGCATGACTGATAGCTTCTGTACAGTCGTAGGGAACGGAAGCCTGACGGTCACAGACTGGGTCACTGGTATTTCAAATCCTGTAAACGGGACGTCGCAGAAGGATGCGGTTATCTTTGCTGGCGCTGCTGCAAATGCATACTGCCCCAGCGTCAAGGCTGACTTCGATGATTTCCTCGAAGCGAGCAAATTGGTGGTCAAATGGCAAGACTGGGAACCAGCCATCAGTGGTAATCACGGTCCAACATCCCAGAGTTAGCTCATTGACGGCTACATGGTTCATCAGGGGCCTCCCGAGCGGTCCTTGGCGCCACCACAGGAAGGTGGTGCACCCTCGAGAATTTGGGGCTATTGAGGCAGGCCGTTCCACCATGGCTAGGCATAATTGAGGCGAGAGACTAAGGCTCGCAGCAGTTGCTTGAATCGGGCCAGACTAGTTCTGGATTTCAAATTTTTGGTGAGGATCATGCGTCCCTCTGCCTTCCATCCTGACCGAACGCTTGCAGCACCTCTGTGTTGTCCGGCGCCTCGTGAGTCTTCTGAACGTAGTGCTTACTCGTGATCTGTTCGCTGGAATGGCCGAGCTGCGCGGTGGCAGCGGCCATGCCCTGGGTGTTCGCCAGGATGGTCCCGACGGACTTCCGAAACGTGTGCGGTGTGACCCAGTCGAAGCCAACAGCCTTCCGGGCGTCCCGCCATTGCTTGCGAAACCCGTTGGGATCACGAATAGTCAGGGTGCTGGAGGGGAACACTAAATCAAGGTCATTCTGGCGAACTGGATCGGCCTGACGGCGGCGCAGCATCTCTACCGCAAAAGGCGGCAGGAAGTAGCGTTGCCGTGAGTTGGCGCTCTTGGGGTGGTCCTGGATCCTGAGTCCGTTCTTGCCCCGAACGTCGATGACGGTCCCGCGAACCGTTACCGTCGGCTTCTCGGCGGCAAGATCTACATCGGACCACCGAATGGCAAGCGCTTCGCCGATCCTGACTCCAGTGGCAAGCATGATGTCCACGACGTCGAGGATGTCTTTTTCGTGGAGCCCATTTTGGCGGCCGGTTGGTTGCTGCCAGGCATAGACGTCGTGTCGAAGTACGGCCACCTCTTCAATGGTCAGCGCCCTTACTTCCTTGTTGTTGGTGGGGATTCGGGCGACTTCCCGGAGCGGGTTGGCAGCTGCTGCGCCATGGCGTGTCGCCAGGGACAACATGCCGGTAAGCAGCGTTTTCGACATTTTGGCCGTTGCATTGCCATGTTTGGTGCGCACACCCTTGAGGAACTTGTCCAGGGTGGAGACATTGGCTTCTCGAATGGTCAGGTTGCCAACGCCGGGAAGGATATAGGCGTCGATGATTTCCCTGTAGCGGCGGCGTGTATTAGCAGCCCGTTTCAGGTCCTCGAATTCGAGCCACCAGAACTTGGAGAGTTCGCTCATGGCCATGTCGGGGCTGATCACGTCGTCTGTAGGAGGCAGCATGGCATTGAGCTTGGCCAGGAGGCCGGCTTCTGCTTGCGCCCCGGTTGGCCCGGTCGATTGGTACATGCGGGGCTTCCCATCGTAACCGCGCATGGTTGCCCGGGCCCTCCAAGTGGTCGGGCCAAGTTTCCGGCGGGTTACTTTCCCCCACGTCCCGAGCGGTGTTTTTGCCCTAGCCAATGGGGTCTTCCGTGGTGGCGAGCCACGCGTTGAAATCCGTGCGGCTGATGCGAAGGTGGCGCCCGATTCGGTGAGCCCGCGGGCCCGTGTGTTTGACGCGCCACTGATAGAAGGTTTGCTCGGGAATCTGCAACTCATGGCAGATCTCCTTGGGCGTCATCCACTCGTCGACGAAACTAGGGGTGGATGGTGCGTAGTTTGGCTGCTCGGTCATCGGAATCTCCTGTTTAAGCTCGGTAGTCCTCTTCCATGGCACAAAGATGCCGAAACTACATGACTGCTATTGGAATAGATCAAGAACGACGACGGCCGGCCCATCCACCGCTGGTCAGGGGCGGGCAGAACTGTCACAACAGCGTCACCCCTGTGGATGAAGTATTCCCCGTTCAGAGCTGCGCCGCCATTCTGCCGACCGGAGCACCAATCTTGAACTTTGCATGGCCAGTGGTGTCACCAAGCGGCTGTCCGGAGGCGGTACGTCAGGCAGAGACGACTACGCAGATGGATAGAGGTAGAAGCGACTGAATGCGCAGCCTAGTTCGCGTGTTGCTGACGGTGCAGGTCGCGACTCGCGAACCCTGCAAGCCCGTAACTCCTTGAAGGGGATGTCAGGCCATACGATACTTGAGGTAGCCAGAAGAATTGGATCGGAGTGAGATGGCGGACCAGGAACTACCGAGCGCATCCCCGGGGCCAGGACTTACGCCGCAAAGTGAGCTTTCCCGAAGGCTTAAGTTTCTTCTCGACGCTGCTGTTGCTGAGCGTGGGCAGTCGGTGAGTTTTCGGGAAATCAGTGGTGCACTGGCAGCCCGGGGTGTGAAGCTCTCGAGGGCGCGGTGGTCCTACATCAAGGATGGCAAGGGGAGGCTGATCCGGGACAGGCCGTTGCTGACGGCCTTGGCCGACTATTTCAACGTACGCCCTGACTACCTGTTGCTTGTCGAGGACATGGATACCCCCGAAGTCGAGTGGGACCAGCGCGAATCTATCCATTCATTGCGGGTGGCCAAGGTGAAGTCATTCGTAGATCAAGCGCTGGGGGAAGTCTCACCCCTGACGATAGAGTCCGTCGCCGACTATCTCAATCGCGTTCGTCCTTCACCTCCTGGGGCAGAGACTGTTGGCGATTGCGAAGATAGTCCTGATGAGCCGCCAGTAGTACCGTGATTCGGTGGTCGTCTACGGCGTAACGGGGGGATCTGCCGTGGCGGCGGCCCTGAACGATGTCCACGATGATGACGCCGGTCTTTTCGAGCGCGATCAGGTGCTGGGCAACGCTTGCTTCACCGGCGCTGACGGCGTCCACAATATCGCCACGCGGTACTGGGCCGTGTTCCTCCAAGAACCGAATGATTTCGTTGCGCCCACGATTGCCGAAAGCCTCAATGTAGGCTTCCACATCGGAGGTCCAAGCCAAATCTACCGGGTGCGTGATCTTAGGCATGTTCCTATTCTGCCCCACTTATCCACAGATTTACATAGACCCCGTTGACAAGTGCAAATCGTGTGATGACACTAGTTAATATCATCTTTCGGATTCTGGCACCCGTGCTGGAAGCCATCCGGGCCGCAACGCCGTAGCTCTATTCGGGCAGCGTAGGGGCTGACCCCATAGTGTGCAGTTTTTCTTGAACGAAGACGACGATGGTCACTTATGCATCAGCTCGAACGACCCACCGCAAAGACCAGCTCCCGGCGGATTTCCGGCCAGATTTAGCATTCAACCACGGTGTCATCCGCGGGGCGGATGTCATGACCGCCGTGGATGATATTTCCCGGTTTGTTCGCTCACGCCTGGCTCGGGCGGGGTGCCCCAACGAGTTGGAAGACGTACTTCAGGACATTCGTATTGCGGTGTGGTCTGGAGTGTCGCGGGGACGGTACCAACCGCTGCCCGGCGTCCGATTTGGGGCATGGGTCCAGGGAATTGCCAAAAACGTTTGCACAGCTCGCATCGCCAAAGCATCTGCCCACTACACGGTTCCCCTGTACACGGCTGAATCCGACGACCATCCCGCTTTCGATCGGCCGCAGGATGTCGTGGCGGAGCCTTCCGGGGTTGCCGATCGGGAATGGGCGATCAATGTCCTGAAGTTGACGCGGCAGTGTGCCGGCGAAGAAACCTGGGGCTCAGCCATGTTCCTACTTTTGGATGATTATGACGACAGCAGCGGCGCAGTAACCGCCGTTGTTTGTGGTGCAGACACCCCGGCCTATCGCAGGGCGCGCAGGGATTTGAAATTCGTGCGCCAAGTGGCCATCACGGTGAGGAACGCGCTGGCCATGGTGGATTCCGCCGATGGAAATGCCGATGTGTCGGACATGAGCGCTTCGGAATGCCTGCCCACCGCGCTGCACCGTGCCATCGCGGCAACGATCGTCGTTCCCAGGTTGGGCGGAGCGGAAAGGCTCGCTGCCCTCCGCGTCATAGCGGCCAAGAACAACGTCTCGCCCCGGTACGTCGTCGTGCAGACCGGACGCGCGAGGGATCTGTACAAGGCGGCACTGAGAGTCATTCGAATGTCTCAACCGGCGCAGGCCATGCCCCGATAGTCCCAAAGCCAGAAACGTAGCGTCGCCCATCGCTTTTGTGAACCCGTCGACCCTGTACCGACCGTGGCAGCTCGCACCCGGCGCGTTTGGACGTGCACGACGGCGTGGCCTGGCTTGGGGCGCCGCCGCAGGTCCGTTATGGCTGGGTCATACGTCGTTGCCTCTCTTGCTGCATGGACGGGTAAAGGAGGTCTCCAATGCATGGAGCATCAGCATGGAAAAGCTACCTACCTCGTTCCCGGAGGCAGTGGTTCCTGATCGTACTCCTGGGGATCCTGACAGCCGTGGTCATCGCTTTGTTCTTGTTACCAGGCACAAGCCCGTCCCAACAGGCCACAAGTGTCCCGACATCCCCGCCCCAGGCAGCCCTGACGGCAACAGGGCCGGGTCCTGCAGGTGCATTGACTGCGGCACCGGTTGATGTGGCTGTGTCGCCGGGGGAGCCACAGACCCTAGATTTCAAGGCGTATGCCGAGGACACTGCCCGCGCGCTGTACACCTGGGACACACGGGCCTCAACCTATACGCAGGCTTATGCGCATGTGCGTAGTTGGTGGGTCGTCCTGCCTGATGGTTCGAACCCGCTCACCGTGTATACGCAGGAGTTCGAGGGAACCGGCATCAACTCGGCGGCGTTCGCTCAACTCTCCGCCAATGGGGCGTACCGGACGGCCACCGTCGTCCAGGCCAGTTGCGATGGCCAGCTGGCCCAGGTCAGGGACCATCCGGCCCCGTGGGTCGGGCTGCATGTCTGCACCATGACGCTCAGCGTCACCGACCGCTCCACGGCAGATCCCCACAAGACTGCCTACCGCGTTCCGGTCAGTGTCATGGTGAACTGCCCACCGGCGGCCACGGCCCCGGCACATCGTTGCGCACTGGCCGGCTTTTACACCTCGGCCAGCAGAATCGTCTACTGATGCCCGCGGCAGCCCTGGCCACGATCGCGAAAGCGCGACTAATCCCACGAGCACTTGCTGCAATGGTTGTGGTGGTCCCCGTTGGGATGGCCGCCCTGCTCGGCGGGACCAGCATCCTTGTCGCCCAGATCGCGGGTACAAACGTATCGTGCACGTCGGCACCCCAGGAATCGGCGTTCGTCGGACCTGCCTTGCAACCAGCAGCGCCGCTGAACAAGGGCGTCGGGAGCCTGACTGTTCCGGGGCCAAACGGTGCAGTTCTGACGCTTGACCCTCAGCAGCAAAGCATCGCCGGAAGCTACCTTTCGGTGGGCCAGTCTCTGGGTGTGCCGGAGAGGGGGATCCAGATTGCCATCATGGTTGCTCTCCAAGAGTCCGGGCTCAGGATGCTGGCCAACCCTGCTGTCCCCGCGTCGCTGGGTATGCCTCATGATGGCCTGGCTTATGACCATGATTCCCTCGGATCGGCCCAACAACGCCCCCGCGCAGGTTGGGGGAGCGTCCAGGAACTGATGACTGCCGCCTACAATGCCGAAGCGTTCTTTGGCGGTCCGCGTGGGCCAAACCATGGGTCCCCTCCCGGGCTCCTGGACATGCCGGGCTGGACGTCGATGGGTCTGGGACAGGCGGCCCAGGCTGTCCAAGTGTCCGCGTTCCCGGAGCTCTATGAACGTTGGGCGCCGGCGGCCCTGGCGATCATGGCGTCCGTCAAGGGGACGGGCAGCCCGCCAGCATGCCTGCAAGCGGCTTCATCGGAGGACCCTGCAGCACCGCCGGTCCCGGCGAACCTGAGTGCGACTCGGCGAGCAATTCTCCACTATGCCCAGGAAGGTGTGGGCGGCAGCTATGTGTGGGGCGGAACGGCGTTCAAGGCGTGGGATTGCTCCGGCTACGTGCAATGGATCTACGCCCAGGTAGGGATTGCGCTGCCCCGCACTGAACAGTGGCTGGCTGGGCGCCCCACGAATGCGCCGCAGCCAGGAGATTTGGTGGTCCAGAACGCGGATGGGCCGAACCACTGGGGTCATGTCGGTATTTACGCCGGCGCTGGGATGATGTACAGCGCCTTGAACCCCTCGGCGGGTACGCTGCTCCACCCTGTGAGCTGGAATCCCGGAACGCAATACTTCACCCTTCTTGGACCGGCAATGGCCGACTAATGTTCGACAGCGAACGCAGGTCATACGGATTGGGGCCGGGAGGCCATGGAAGTGGAGAAGCAAACGCAAGGTCTGCCTCTACCATCCGGATGGAGTAGTGTCATGAATTTCGCGCCAGTGGACCCCGGAATCGTCCCCAACGGAGATTTCCCCTTCTTGGACTCTCTCAAGCAGATCGGTGGAGGGATCCTGGTCGGTGCCTTCATCGTCATCGCCATAGTCGCGATCATCGGTGCTGCCATGCTGTTGGCCGGCAAACTTAGCCAATCATCCCGGCTGGCCTCAGGGGGCGGGATGATCCTGCTGTGGACCGGCCCCATCGCTGCGATCCTTGGCGGGATCAACGGCTACATCCTGTGGTCACAGACCGCCTTCCAACTCGGGTTCTGAGCTGTTGTCATGCCAGCGCTGGAGTGCACCTTCGGGGGATGGTGGCCCCTAGGCTGCGGCATTGTGTCCGCGGCAAAGGACACCGTCACTTCAAGCATTAACGGCTTCTTCGCCGGAATCTTGGAGAGCATTGCCTCCTGGCTGTGGTCCTTCATCTCCGGGGCGTTCGGTGTCTCCAACGTTGACGATTCCCAGTGGACGGCGGTCCAGGGACTGACGAGTTGGTGGATTGTTGTAATGATGACGCCGCTGGTGGCCGTCATGATCCTGCAACTGGTCTCGGGCCTCATCTCCCAACAACCACGCCGGATCTGGCGGGCGCTGATCGGCGGTGCCATCGCCGTCCCCGTCGTCGGCGGCGCCGTGTATCTGATGCAGACCCTGACGCATGTCAGCGACAGTGCCTCGACAGCACTGCTGGCCACAATGGGATCTGACCCGTACGTGGTCTTCATGCGACTCTTTGGCTTCCAACGAGGCCCGGCTGGTTCCGGTCAGGCGTGGATTGTCAGCCCGATCGGCGGGCAGGCCACGACAGGAGACCAAGTCACCGGCACCATCGTCGTGACCGTCTTGGCAACTCTCATTGTCTGGGTGCTGGCGTTCATCCTGATGTGCTCGATGATCTTCCGCTCCTTCGCCCTGATCGTGCTGGCCGCTGTCGCCCCGGTCGCCCTGATGCTGATGCCATGGGAGAAGACCAAATCCTGGGCAGGGCGGTGGTGCGAGCTCGTCGTTGCCCTGCTGCTGGCGAAACCGTTGGCCGCGACTGTTCTGGCCGTGGCCGTCAAGCTGTACGCCAATTCCACCTCCTTTGCCGGGATGGCTGCCGGCGCTGTGGGCATGACCTTGGCTTGTGCGGCACCGCTGATGGCTCTGAAACTTGTCGGATTCGCCGGTGGAGAACTCGCGGCAGCCGCCCAAACTGCCGGTGGAGGCCATCTTGCCCACACGGGGGCAAACTTTGCCGGGCGGCAGCTGGGGCAACAGCTCCGGGGCCACCACATGCTCACCACTGGCAGCAGCATGAAAAGCCCCAAAGTGGTGCAATCAAGCACGAAGCCCGAGACGGCCCACGTGAAGGAATCTGCCGATTCAGGCTCGACATCCTCGTCCGAGAAACCCAAGATTCAACAACGCCCGGGGGCGGCGACGACGCCGCAGGCACCGGCTGCACAGTCTCCTACTGGGCCGGGTGCGGGCCAGACATCGGCGACCCCGACTCCGGGGCGGCAGCAGAATTCTGGACAGCCCCGCGCCCCCCAGTCCCCGCCGACGGGAAACCCCTCCATGGCGGGGAAGACTACGCCTGCTCCATCACAGCTGCCGAGCACCAGTGTGCCGCGCCCAAGGGCCGCTTCAACGAGTTCTGAATCATCACCTCCGAAGGCTGCATCTGCTCCAAAACCGCGGCCGCCGGCGTCCCGGCCCGCCAATCCACCCATCAGACCACCCCACACAGGAGGACCTCATGACTGAGAACAGCAACGCCCTGCAACCGGTGAGTTTTCCCCGTCACGAACGCCGCGGTGTCATCGTGGGGTTGCAGTGGTACCAACTCGCCATCGCCGGGGGAGGGGTCCTCATTGCTGGAGTGTCCTCGGCCATTGGCGGGCCTGCCGGGTTCCTGGGTTCCAGCCCGGTCTGGATCTTCTTGCTGCTCTTTGGGGTCCTGCAATACGCGAGAACCCCGTATCCCCTCTGGGCGCTGACCGGGACCCGGTTCCTGGTCAGGAAGCTGACCGGGCAAACCACCTATTTCCTGCCCACCGAGGACCCGGCCCCGGTCGGCACTCTGGTTCTTCCCGGTGGGCTCGCATCTCTGGTCATTCATCGAACCGTCTACGGTGAGTGCTTTGTTGTGGACGCCCAGGCCCACGAGGCCTTCGCCGTCCTGCGCTGCCGGGCCGGAGCTTTCGCCCTGCTCGATGATGATGACAAGGCCTACGCCGTCCAGGGCTGGTCCCGGGTGCAAGCCGCCCTGGCCAAGCGACCCGTCGTAGCCAGAATTTCCATCCAGGACCACACGGTCCAGTTTCCGGCCAGAGCCCTCCAAGACTATTACGACCAGCAAGTGACCTCCCGCGGCGGTGAAACCCCCGCTACCGGCTGGGGTGACAGCTCTTACAAGGACCTCATCGCTGCGGCCGGAACGGCATCGAGCCATGAAATTCTTATGACACTGGTGTTGAACACCGCCAAAGCCCGGCGCCGGATCCACGACGCAGGCGGCGGGACACTCGGGCTGGAAAGTACCCTGCGCTCAGAAATTCATGCACTGCGCACCGGGCTCAAAACCCACGGGGTGATCGTGGAGGAATGGCTCGGAGACAGGAGCTTCGCCGCGATCCTGCGCGGAGCCTTTGACCCCGAATCGGTCATGCGCACCTCCCAGAGGTCGGGAGACTTTAAGGGCGTTGACCCCAGGCAGGGCGGCCCCATGGCGTTGGAGGAACACTGGTCCTACATTCGCACCGACAGTGGCTTCCACCAGACCTTCTGGATCGCGGAATGGCCCCGCCAAAAAGTCTTCCCCGGATTCCTCCACCCGCTGGTCTACGTCGGCGGCTTCCGCCACACCGTCACTCAGATCATCAAAGCCATCCCCACCGACCAAGCACTCAAGGACATCCGCTCGGCCCAGGAAGCCCATGAAACCAGGCGGCGGATCAACAGCAAATTCGATCGCCCCACCACACGCGAACAACGGGCCGAGGAAGAAGAAGTCCAACTACGCGAGGAAGAAATCGTCTCCGGCCACGGTGACGTCCGCCCTGCCGCCTACGTCACCATCACCGGGGACTCACTGGAAGAACTCTCCAGCCACCGCCAAGAACTCGAATCAGCAGCCGCCAGCGCCTTTGTCGATCTGCGCTTGCTCGTGGGTGAGCAATGGCCGGCCTTCATCGCCGGGGGACTACCCCTGGGAAGGGGACTGAAATGAAAACCAACCAGCAGGCCGTCGCCTTCATTCCAAACAACGAATCCCGCATCGCCAGACGAGAACGCCGGGCCCTGCAGGAGAAAGCCGTCGCCGGTCGGCAGGAACCCTTCTGGAAGAAGATGGGACTGTTGGCCGGCGACGAGGAAGGACACGCCACCACGAAACCGCAGCCGTTTGGCCCGCATTCCCTAAAAGGTCCGCACCGGCTGCACCCGGCCCCTCACCATGCCTCCACCATGACCTTCGCCGCCGCCTATCCGTTCCTCACCGAATCCGGGCTCGGACACGAAGGCACCTACATCGGGAGCGATGTCTTCGGCTCCGGTGCCTTCACCTACGATCCCTGGGTCCTGTACGAGAAGGGCGTCATCAGCGGCCCCTCCATCGTGATCATCGGCACCGTGGGGACCGGCAAGTCCATGTGCGCGAAGTCCCTGGTGGCCCGCTCCATCACGCTGGGACGGAAGGCCGCCGTTGCCTCCGATCCCAAAGGGGAATGGGTGTCGGTGGCGAACGCTGTGGGCGGGAAGGTCATTTCCGTGGGCCCTGGCCGGTCCACTAGAGTCAACCCACTCGACGCCGGTCCCCGCTCCCGGGATCTGTCGAATGCGCAGTGGCAGGCCGTGGTCCGGCAACGGCGCCGGCAGCTGCTGGTGGCGCTGGTATCCCTGATGAGACAGGGAGTGCCTATGCATCCGGTCGAACATACAGCGCTGGACATGGCGTTGACCGAGGCGGTTGCCGCCAATGAGACTCCGACACTGCCCATGGTCCTGGAATACCTCCTCAACCCCTCGGAGGAGACCCGGGAACTCGTCGGCCCCGATGGTGGCCGGGCCGTCGCCCATTCCCTCCGGCGCACCGTCTCCGGGGACCTGGAGGGGATGTTTGATGCACCCTCCACGGTCTCCTTTGACGCCGACGCGCCCATGATGGTCATGGACACCTCAGCCCTGATCGGCGCCTCGGAACAAGCACTCTCCCTGGCCGCAGCCTGCGGGGCCACCTGGCTGGAAGCGGCCATCACCAACCCCGACGGCGGCAAGCGCATCGTGGTCTACGACGAGGGCTGGCGCATGCTGGCGGACCCCTACATGCTGGTCAAAATGAGCGAACAGTGGCGGCTCGCCCGTACATATGGCATCGCGAACCTGTTGATCATGCACAAAGTCGCGGACCTCAATGAGATCGGAGACAGTACCAGCGGCCACCGCCAAAAGGCCCTGGGCCTGCTCACCGAAGCGGACACCCGGATCATTTACCGGCAAAAGCACGACTCCATGAGCCTGACCAAGGATGCGCTCGGCCTCACCGAGGCTGAATGCGGCCAAGTGGAGGAACTACCCAAAGGGGTCGGGTTGTGGAAGGTCGGCAACCGTTCCTTCATCGTCGCCAACGAGGTCACCAGCGATGAACTCACAGTCTTCAGCACCGACGACCGGATGATGCCATGAGCATCGTGCACGCAGACTCCACACCCTTCATTACCGTGGGCCTGCTGTGTGCGGCGGGTTATGTCGGGTTCAGTGGACTGACCGCGGCGGCTGCGAACGTGGCCTCCCAATGGAAGTGTGGGCAGGGGCTGAGCGGCCCACCCAGTCCGGTGGCCGCCGTCGGACTATTCACCGGCAACTTCGCCACCATCGGACAGGCACCGCCAGGATGCGAGATGGACGTTGGTGCGGTCTGGGTCCTCCTTGGCCCGGTGCTGGTGCTGCTGCTGGTGGCCGTCTTGTTCGCCTTTTTCCTGTGGCGGAGCTGGCGCCAATCCGGGGCGTGGCTGCGCCAAGACATCCTTGGCCGCGACGGCATGGCCCAGCGGGCCGAAGTGGTGCGAGAGTTCGGCCGGCGTGCGGCCGTCAAACGGGGCAGGATCACCCGCCCCGGACTGAAACACCCACGCCTGTCGGACGTGTCCTGGACCCTGGGCACCTCGCGCGGGACCAAGGTTCACGTCTCGACCGAGGAATCCATGGTCATCCAAGGCGCCCCACGCTCCGGCAAAGGCTTGTTTGTTGTCATCAATGCCATCTTGGATGCACCGGGCGCGGTGGTGACGACCTCCACCCGAGCCGACAACCTTGCCGTCACCATGAAAGCCCGGGCCACCGGTGGGCGCCCCGTGACCGTTTTTGACCCGCAAGGCATGTCCGGACTAAAATCCACCCTGCGGTGGTCCCCGGTGAGGGGTTGCGAGGACCCGGACGTGGCCGTCCGGCGGGCACTGGTCATTTCGGCGGATTCGAAAATGAGCGGCGAAAACGCTGCATGGCAGAAGCGGGCACAGATTGTCCTGCAATGCCTGCTGCACGCAGCAGCCCTCTCAGGCGAAGGTATTCAGGCCTTCCGGCGCTGGTCATCGAACCCCACACTGGCCACCGAGGCGCTGGACATCCTGCACGGGCCAAGAGCAGCCCTGGGCTGGCATTCAGACCTGATGGGCATCCTCGAGGACGACCCTCGCAACACGTCAAACTCCTGGATCGGTGTTTCCGCAGCCGTGGCACCCCTGTCCTCGCCCCGGGTTCTGGCTGCATTGGATCCGGTAAATCGTGAGGACGAATTTGATCCCCAAGCCTTCATCCATGAGCGCGGGACCCTGTACCTAATTGGCACCAAATCCGGGGCAGCGGCCGCGGGACCGTACCTGTCGGCGTTGATTGATGACATTGACGCCGCGGCTAGGGACATGGCCTTCACCGCCCCCGGCGGCAGGCTGGATCCGCCCCTGTCCCTAATCCTGGACGAAATCGCGAACCTCTCGCCCTGGCCCGGACTGCCGATCGTGCTTTCCGACGGCGGCGGCATCGGGATCTCCACCATGGTCGTCCTCCAATCCCTGTCCCAAGCCCGCTCGGGCTGGTCGATCGAGGAAGCCTCCACCATTTGGGAATCAGCCATCATCAAAGTCATCTTCGGTGGCGGCTCGGACGAAAGGGATCTGCGCGATTTGGCCTCCTTGCTGGGGGAGCGGCGCCACACCTACAGGACCCACTCCTGGTCATCCCAAGGCAGGCAGGAAGGCGAACAGGTCAGGGATCTGCCTGTCATTGCCCTGCACGAAATCCGGCGCCTTCCCGCAGGGACCGCCCTGATGCTGGGCCGGCGCACCCGCCCGATCCTGCTGGACCTGCGCGGCTGGCACCAACGCCGCGACGCAGCCGCACTGGGCCGCTCCAAGATCGAGGCCGAGGACGCCCTCGCCCAGGGCCATGTCCGCCAGAAAATCGTGGAGGCCGAGATCCGCGATGATTCCCTTTGATGACGACGAGGCCGCCGACAGGCTCTTCGGCGACCTCGCAACGGGTGAGCTCCTCGAAGGGCCTCCCGCTGGTCTGGTGGATCCCACATATCGGTGGAGGGACCTTGACCGGGTGAGCGCACCCAAGGCGTGGAGGGCATTGAGCGGGTGGGTGTCCTGGTTCGTGGCCACCTACCGGTTGACGACCTCGGTCGTCCCTGATTGCTGGTGGCGTCACCCGGAACTCGTCGCCGAGCTCTACGCCCTGCAAAAGGCCGAACAAGCCTCCTACACGCCAACAGATCCTGGCTTCGGGCCGCTCGGCTTTCTCGAACGCCTGCCCCTGGCCATCGAACGCCTGAGGCTGGAGACCAGAACCATTGGCTGCGTAGGGCTCCAAGTCCACCGCGAGACCAGCCCCCGACAGCTTCCCACCGATGACCCGGAGTTTCTGGAATGGGCCACCGAACCACACCAAATGGCGCCCGACAATATACCGGGCTCTGGTCATGTGGTTGGGGGCAGTTCCAGCCATGGATAAGTATCACCGCAAACACGGAGATAACTCTTAGAAGTAAGGGAGGCGGCCGCCGTGGCCCCTGCAACAAGCGAACACCCGGACAACAAGGAGGAAGTGGGCCAGCACCCAGCCGGCCCACGTCCGAGCAACGAAGACCGGCTGGCCGGGCTAACCCAACAACTGCAGACCCTGCTGGAGAACGCCATTTCCACACCCGGACGCTGGCACATGCTCCTGGACACCTCAGCAACCCTGTGGCGCTACTCCGGCGGCAACATCGCCCTGCTCATGGCACAAATGGAAGAACGCGGACAGCAGCAACCCCTGCTGGTGGCAGGCTTTCGAGAGTGGGAACGCCACGGCCGCAACGTCCTCAAAGGCGAGCACGCCCTGTGGGTCCTCGCACCACGGACAGCAAGCAAGAGCGCTGCTACGGAGCCGGGAGCTGAAGCCAAGCCAACACTCGCCGTTGCTGAACAGGCCAGCGGCAGCACCAAGGAAACTGATCACCGAAGAATTGTTGGATGGCGCGCCCAATCCGTCTTCGACGTGTCCCAAACAGAGGGGCAACCCATCTACATTCCGCGTCCCATGGTCGAGGTAGGATCCTCGCCCATGGGGTTGTGGTCATCATTGGTGAAATTCGCACAGAACCAAGGATTCACCGTCGAGCAATCAATGAGCCAATACGGCCTCTCGAGCGGATACACAGACTTTGCCAGCCGCAAAATCCAGGCAGGCGCCTGGCTGGGCCAAGAACAACGTGTCGCCGTGCTCGCCCACGAACTCGGCCACGTCTGCCTCCATGGCCCCGACGACAAACTCGGGAAACTATACGGCAGCCGTCTGGACCATCGCGGCCTGGCCGAAGTCGAAGCCGAATCCGTCGCCTACACAGTGTTGCGTGCCCACGGTATCGATCGCAGCGCCCAATCAGGCAGCTACCTCGCAGGATGGGCCGACCAAGTGGTCGCTGTCGAACAATCCAGGCTGTCGGGTTCACCGACCGGGAAGGAGCCTGCCAGCAGGCTGGAGATCGCCCGCTCCACTCTGGCCCGGGTGACATCTGCCAGTCGCTCCATCCTGGAAGTTACACAGCCACACAACCTGGGCGGCAAACCAGCCACAGCCGGCATGGCCGTCGCCAACTACCGCGGCGACCTCACAGGGCCAGTGACCGGCCACCAAGCAATCGGCACCTCACCGAAGATCGACGCGTCATAAGCCAAACAAGTCTCCCGGCCGGGCACTCCGGCCGGGACTATGAAAGGTAGGGAAAGAAAATGGGCACCAGAATCCCAGTCAGCATCCACGGCAACCTCGTCGCCGATCCGGAACTCACCTACGGGGAGTCCGGCATCGCCCACGCGAAGCTGCGTGTCGCCGTCAACCAGCGCTACCAGGCAACCGACGGCACCTGGCGCGACGGTATCCCCGTCTTCCACAACGTCTCCGCATTCAGGGCACTCGCCGAAAACGTCGCCGGATCCATGAGGAAGGGAGACCCCGTCACCGTGACCGGTGACTTGGAATTCAGGTCCTACGAGAAGGACGGCGCCCAGCACGAAGCCCGCCGCATCGTTGCCGAAGTCGTCGGCCCCGACCTCAGGTTCGGGACGACCTCTTACGAGCGGTCACCCAAAGCAGTCCCTACGGTAACGATGGGAAGCACGGAACATGTCCAATCCCAGCCAGGGGTTACAAATGGTTCGGGGTGGGTACCGACAATGCCGGTCACATCGACGTCGGCGGGAGGATTCAGCTCAAACGGCCTGCAAATGTGAATCCGAAATGGGAGGGGATCATTCGGCTGTTGGCTGACGGGCAGCTTGCTGACTGTCAGCCAACAGCCAACCTCCTGCGACATGAATTCGTCCAGAGTGCCAGCCTAATTCTGTGTCTGAACAATTGCCTCGATTGATAATTGGCAGGTGTTAGAGATCCCGATGCATGACGCCACCAACTAATTTTGCGGACAGAAAAGATGTAAGTCAATGAACTTTTTTGTCGATTTCCGCGACGGTGTAGACCCACCCTTTTGGACGCCGCACGAGAACGGGCCATGAGGCCAGACCGGCGTTTGCCTTGAATCAACTACGTAGCTCATGGGAATCGTACTCGCCTATTTCAGGGGAAAATTCATGGGCACGTTCACTAATCTTTCTCAAAAGGACAGAGGCGTCAAACTCACAACGGTTCGATTTCGCTGTCAAAATCTTGACGTGCCCCTCCATGAATGGCATCAACACTTTGGGTTAGTGGAAGGTCCGAAGAGCAGCCATGTTTCGCGATTCAGCACTTATCCGAACACCCATTACGAGGAAAGGCCGAACGGGCCTTTTAGGTAGTTCACGAGACCACCACGGTCTGGATAGACGGTCGGGAAAGAGAGGCCTTTACGCTCGAGATATTCTCGGATCGTGGGCTTTGCGCTTGCCGTTATTCTGAGAGAGAAAATCGGAACCATGTTAGCCTCGTTCGGTTTGGTTCGAACATCATGCCGTGAGGGGAGGCCAATTATCGACGTTGCGCGAGTAATTTCCGATACGCGCCAGTCGTGAGTAACACCGTCCGACAAGACTTGTGCCACTTTTGGAGTTATGAGAGGCGCGGCTTCTAGGAGAAAACCGGCCCTCTGAGCCCGCATCCGGTCGCTCAGTGCGGGGGGAAACCAGGACCATGTTCTGGAACCCGTCCCCCATCCAACAAGGCCTCGCTCTTCGTCTGTCGTCCAAGAGTGCCAAAACGGTACATCGACTCCTGCAGAAAGCGGATCATCCATATCGGACACCTTCCTAGCCGTCGTTCGAACCGCTCGCCCCCATGCGACGACCCTCCCATCTTTCTCATCGAGTGCAGGATCGGCTTCAGTCGCGAACCACGTCGCAATCTCCGGATCCAGAGACGCGTCAAGGAGTCGGGTTGGTGCGCCATAGTGTTGCAAATCGGCGAAGAATTTTAACGCGGGTGACGTATTCTGGCCCCACCTTCCAGCATGATGCATCCCGGCCATTTCTGCCGCGATCAGTTCCTCTTCCGAAGGTTGTGTGGATTCTTGAACCTTCCTGTAAAGCGAGCTGTGAACGGGCCAAGCTGTGTCTTGCTGTCCGCGCCAGACCAACCTGTGCACATGGTGTTTATCCTGAATGACAGAAAGTGCCTTCAAGAGTGAGCGTACGTCAGTGATAACGGCCGAGTGCTCGTCGAAAAATGTTTCAGCGGATCGGTCAGATCGTGGAATGGACTTTTGCTCGTGGTTGCGCATCTCAAGTTGGGCCGCGGTGTACAGGGAAGGTATTGAGACCGACTCACTTAGAAGCCGCGTGTTGATATGCAACTGTTCCCAGAAGTGCTCCGGGAGGGTTATTCGGCCGGCTGCCGCAGCTAGGGTCGACTGGAAGTCTGCGAAGGTTTCTGGTGGGAGGGTGATTCGACCGGCTGCCGCAGCTAGGGTCGACTGGAAGTCTGCGAAGGTTTCTGGTGGGAGGGTGATTCGACCGGCTGCCGCAGCTAGAGTCGACTGGAGGTTTGCGAAGGTTTCTGGTGGGAGGGTGATTCGCGCGAATGAGTCAGCAAACGCTCGCATACTGGCCAGCACTTCGGGTTGGAGACTTGCCGAAGTCTGGAACTGCTTTTGAAGTTCAGCACGGGTATTTGTGTCGAGCTGGAATGCGGTTTTAGCTCCCAGCGTCGAAGCCACAATGCCTGAATGTTTGTCTGCGGCTCGCCTCGCCTCCTCTGCAGCTTCACTATCTTCCATAAAGGGCTCATCAATTTGCGACGAGTTCGAATCGGTATCGGCGTCGCCCTCAGGCAAAGAATTGTCGCTCATGCCTTGATGCTAATGGATACGACGGTGATCGGTATGGATCAGTGCTGTCGCGTTCAGGGCATCGGGCGTGTATGCGCGACAAGGACTGCTGCTGGTTTGATGGACTGGTTCAATTGGGTTAGCGGTCTGCTTATCGGCTGTCCCATAGAATCCAAGACAGATGGAGTTCATAGGCTCGTTACCTGACAATGCCCGCTCCAAGTAGTGCACTCTGCACCGTCGCTTCGGCCGAAATCGAGTGCGAATTTGTGGACAGGAACACGCTGACTTTTGGCTTACAAACTCGGCCGACCAAAACAAATTGTCCGGACGTGCAGTATCAAGGCTTTGACGGGTTGGCTCGAACGAGAGACTGATATTTGTGATCCCTGAGGTAGGGGAGCGCTTCTGCTGCAGCGAAGGAGTGGTAATCGGTAGCCAGCAGGTAGTAGATCTCGGGCCATGGGCCGTGCACTTGGATCTGGGCGGGATCTGGAGAGATCAGAAGCACGGAACCACGCCAGATTTCGTCTGGGATGGCTTCCATCCAGGCCCGCTGAACGTATCCGAATTTGTCCCAGCGGATGGTAACCCAAGTGCCTGTGGGGTCCAACGAGTGAATGTCTAGGATGGTGATTTCGGTGGTGACTCGGAGCTGAGTTTTGACGGAGGAGAAATGCTCCCATTGCTGGATGGCTTGGGTGATCCACGCTTTGGAACGGCGGATCCTTGCGAACCAGATGGCTCCTGCGACCCCTGCCAAGACGACGGCGATTGCCGCGAATGCCAAGCCTGCTGCCGAGGCGGACGGCTGGGTCAAGAACACGCGAATGGTGATGGCGAGGCAGACGCAGCTGATCACGGTGAGTGTGACTGCCCAGCCGGATGAGGTCTGGGGTTTGACCATCGGATTCGTTCGCATGACTCGGCCTCCGCCTATGTTCTGATTTTACAGCGAGGGGCCGGCATTGAGCACGGATGAATGGGGTCGGGTCGTCGGCTCAGGGGCCGCCGTCGTTGACGTTGCCGTGGGCGTGCTGCCCTTGGCGGTGGAGATGCGGGCCTCAAGCCGGGCTCGCTGGTCGGATTGGTCCCAGTCAGTCGCGTTGGGATGCGCCCCGAGGGGCAGTGCAGGGTTGTCGATGTCCCAGCGGTCGCGGAAGCCGGCGACGTCCCGCACCAGGGATTTCCACGCCTCGTCGTTGGCTTGCAGGCCAGTTTGTTTACGCAGCTGGTCCATCCAGGGTTCTTCGTTGGCCAGGGCGTGAACGGCCACTGTGGTCAGCCGTTTGGTGATCCGGCGCTGAACGTAGTTGAGCAGTTCACGGAGGTCTTCTCGGTCCGTGGGCACTGAGACTGGCGCAATCGTCAGTGTTGCAGTGGAGGGTAGCCGCCGTTGGAGGGCTTGTAGACGTGAGTGCACGACGGCAGCAACGTCGCGGGCACCGGCTGTTGGCTCCAGCCCGCCGACCATGGTTTGCTCGGCGAGGGTCCGGTTGGTGACTGCGGTGCGTCGCCATGCGGCGACCATGGCGCCCCAGGATGGGGACGCTTGCATCTCCGTCACAAGGTCGGGTGAGTGGGTTTTGACGAGGCGGGTGACGTCGTCGGACGCGGCGATTTGAGCCAGGTAGTCATGCTCGGCCAGCAAGCGCGACAGAGAGTTGGCCTGGTTGCGTTGTTCATCGCGGACCTCGTGGGCCGTGTGTTCGGCGCCTTCGACGGAGAGTATGCCGCCAAGGATTTGCTGCCAGTCCGGCAGGGAGGATGGGTCCACACCGTGGTGGTCGCGCGGGTCGGGTTCGCTGATGTAGGCGTGGTTGCCGGCCTTCCCACGGGTCATGGACACGTAGAAGAGTTCACGGGTGAGCCTACCTTCGCTGACCAAGGTATGGCCGGTGTCCACGGTGATGCCTTGGGAACGGTGGGCTGTGGTGGCGTAGCCGAGTTCCACGGACTCGGCGAGATAGCTGGCGCTCAGGATGATTCTTGCGCCGTTGTCCTGGCGGATCCCTGCGGTGGAGCCGTCCGGGTTGGGTGCGTCACAGACGGTGATGAGGGTGCCGTTGCGGATGAAGTCGCCAGTGTCATCGAGGAGGTGGCGGTCGTTGCGCCTGGCAAGGATGGTGTCACCTCGTCCGGCGTGAAGGCCGTCGCTGAGATCCACGGTGGCTTCCGCGTCGACGGCACCGGAGCCGACACGGTCTGCCTGCGCACGCTCGTTGAGCATGGCAACGGTGTCGTTGTCGGGGGCGATCAGGATTGAGGTCTGGCCGGCCCGGATGTCCGCGTCCCAGCTGTTGTAGGCGTTATCGACCATTGCGTCGTAGGTGCCACTGCTGATGCGCTTGTGGGTTTTGTACTCGGTGATGACGTCGAAGTCACCCGTGCGAAGCTTCAAGGAAGCGGCGCGTTCCCATTCATTCGTGAAACGCCAGACCGTACTGAGCCGTTGCGCGTAGCCGGCCCTGTCCAGCCAGCCCAGGACTCCGCCGGCGTCGATGGAATCCAGCTGCGCCGGGTCACCAACGAGCAGAATCTTGGCTCCGGCAACTGTGGCCTGGTCCAGGAGCGCGGCGAGCTGGTAGGTGGAGACCATAGATGCTTCGTCAATGATGACCAGCTGGTTGGTCCGGAACTGCCACTTTGATTGGGTCGCTGTGAGGGCACTCATACGCTGTGCAAGGCTCTCCATGGCCTTGCGGGCTTGCCCATCCATGCCGGGGGATTGACAGGCTGCTTGGTACCTTTCTGCGGCTGCTGCATAGTGTCCGGCCCGCATGGCAGCTCCGGGTCCGGTGGATTCGTAGAGCCATTTACTCACGTTGTCCGTGGCCAACCCGAGCTCGTGGCCGAGGACGTCGGCAGAGGCTGCAGCGGGGGCCAACCCCACAACGGTCCCTGTACTGAAGCAGTCTTCCCAGAGGGTTTTGACGGCGCTCATCGTGGTGGTTTTTCCGGTTCCGGCGGGGCCGACGACGGCGTCCAGCCGCCTGCCGCTGGCCAGTACGGCCTCGGCGGTCCTGCATTGCTCGCCCTGCAAGGACTCGCCACGGGTGCTGAGGAACTGTTGGAGAGCGTCTTTGACGGTCGTGTGCTCGAGGTGAGGACCGGCGTCGTGCATGTGGGCTTTCATGATGGTTTCCTCGCTCGCCAACGTTGAGACATCGGTGAAGAGGTGGGCGCTGGCTAGGTCAAAGACACTGGGGCCGTTGAGCACTAGGTCGGGGGCTGTGGTGGTGGGGATGCCGTAGCGGAACTCGTTGAGTGCCACGGATTGTTCCTCCGCGGATGTGGCGATGGCGTCCATGAGGTGAAGCCGGTCGGCGGCGGTGGCGCAGCGGATCTCAAGGCACACCCGTTCTGCTTCGGCGATCAGGTTCCAGCGGTTCCAGGTTGCCCGCCGTCTGGCGACCAGGTCCTTGACCATCCCTGCAGTGCTGTCGATCCAGGCAGCATCAGCGTCGGCGGCAGCGAGCGGATGAGAGCGTGAGCGGTTGACGGTGGCCGCCAGCACGGCCTCGGGATCGAAGCCCTTGGTGATGGCCCGTTCGCGCCACTGCCGGGTGCGGGTGTTGAGGGGGACGACATCGTGGTTCTTGGCAGTGCGGGTGGACAGCGTTGCCTGCTGGCGCAGCTTGAGTTTGACGGCGTTGCTCGGTTCCCGGCCGTGGGATTCGGACCAGTCGTGAATGAGCCTGTCTGCTTCAATGTCGATCAGCCGGGACCTGCTGGAGAACTCGCGGATGAGTTCATCGTTCACGCCGGCAAGCTGCAAGCTGTAGTTGTGCACGGCGCTGGTGGGTGTGCGAACCTCCGCCTCGGTTCCCAGATCTCGGCCGAGCTGGTCATAGAGCAACCCGTTATAGTGTTCGCTGGCGGCCACGGTGGCCTTGTAGAGCGTGCGTGAGTCAAGGGTGGTCCAGACGCCGTCGCTGACGCGTTGGGCCCGGTTCGCGATGACGACGTGGGTGTGCAGCTGGGGGTCTCCGGAGCGGGACTCCCAGTGGTCGAAGGCGGCCGCGATGGCACCGTGAACGCCGACGTGGGCCACGCCACCGTGCCCGGCGCGGGTGTGGATGGCGGAGGTCTCCAGCCAGGCCAGGGTGGCTTCCAAGGCTGCACGGTGGGCTGCCATGACCTTGCCCTTGTACTCGTCGCTGCCGAGGGCCCAGAGCACCGAGACGGACTTGGGCACACTGAAGGTGAGGTCAAAACCGGCCACCGCGGCCCGGCGAACGGTTTGGCCGTTGGCGCCGGTGACGGTGGAAGCCTGGTTGGGTGTCCGGCCCAGGGCTGCTCCCGTGGAGGGGTGTTCACCTCGTTCAAAGAGAGCTTTCGCGGTTGCATCGGTGACGGTGTCGTAGGGAGTCATGCCGATGCCGGGAAGTCCTGCACCGAGCCATTGCCCGGGCGGGTTGCTGGTGGCAGTGTAGTAGCCGGTGAGGTCCCGGGTTTCGACGTCGGCATGGCTGGTGGTCTTAAGCAGGTAGGAGACACCGGCTTCGGTGGAGAGGCGGGCTATGGAGGCGGTCATGACCTGCCCATTTCTGTGTTCCAGCCGCGGCGTGCAAAGATCGCGGCCGACGTCTTGTCGAGGCGGGTGTTGGCGTCAGAATGCAATCCCAGGACCCGGGCGGCGAGGTGTTGCATGTCCTTGACTGCCCGCTGTTCGCTGAGCTCACGCTGCTTGTTTTCGTGCAGCAAACGCTTCACCGAGCGTTGCAGCTCGTCGGCCTTCGACTGTGCCCGTGATACTGCCTGGGCGCTTTCATTGAGCTGTTCGTAGGCTGTGGCCAGCCTGCCCTCAAATGACCGTGTTATGGTGGCGAGCTTGCGCTTGTTCGCGGACCGCAGGTTACGGATCGTTGCCTCATACAGGGCCGTGAGTGCCGCCATCGCCTCCTGGCTGTTGGGCTTGGAGCGGTCAACGTGGCCGGTCATCCGCAGCTCTTCATCCTGGATGCTTTGCCGGTACTTTCGTTGCCGCTGGCGGTGGGCACACTCTGGGCGGCAGAAGAGCTGCCGGGGGCTGGCGGGGGTGAAGGTGGTGGTGCATTCGGGGCAGGTTCGCGTAGTCATACATCTCCATGGCTCACCGACCCGATTTCTCCATGACCAAGCGTCACGTTTGCCGTCACGCTGGCCGTGACGGCTACCTGCTTCGGTGCCAGAAGTGTGAACGGATTTTTGGTAGCGGCAGCAGCACGGTAGTTGGGGGTGCTGTTGCCAGGGGAATTGGTCGTGGCGTGAGTTGGCTGCAGATGTGGGTTGGGAGAAATGTAGGTGAATTGGTGGGGCGCAGGGGAGTGCCGCATGAGGTCTTCATGCGGCACTGGATCTCCTGTAGGAGGAGCATTTATTGGATGGCGAGCCGGAGTCGTTCGATCTCGGCGGGGTTGAATCCTGACCAGTGGTCGTGTTCGCTGACAACGACGACAGGTGCTTGAGAATAGCCGAGGTCTTGAACGTACTCGAGGGCGGCGACGTTCGTCGTCACGTCGACGACGCTGTAAGTGATGCCGGCATGGTCTAGGGACAGGCAGGTGAACTTGCACTGCTGGCAGCCCGGTTTGCTGTAGACCGTGACCTTCATCGTTCTCACCTCAATTCCCACTTCTCAGTGTCCGGAGGAGTTAGTGCTGGTTCCGGTAGGCGGTGTTCTTGTGTTGGGCCCAGCCGGAGACGACGCCGGCGCCGAGCATCTGGTCCAGTAATCGGGCTAGGTGGTAGTCGGGGTCGAACGTCAGGGCGACGTGCATGTAATTCCCGGCTGCGGTTCCCTTGCCCTTCCACCAGCAGATGTGCCCGAGCATCGTCAACGGCGCTGCCACATGGCTCGGGGATGCGATGGAGAGCAGCTGCCGGAGCAGCTTCTCAGCGCTGTCGATGCGGTCCCATTGCGGGGCTTCGTCGGTGGCGCCGAAGAGTGTGGCTGCCATGGGCTCGTTGATGCCGGGGATGGCGGCCAGGATCTGGTCCCTGAATCCGACGTGCTGCAGCCCGGCCAAGACTTCGGTCAACTGCTCGTGGGTGGCTTCGGCGCCGTGGTCGAGGAGTTCCGTCCATAACTGATAGGCCGCATGGAGGCCTTGGTCGGGGTTGATGGCTAATTCCTGCAACGCTGCCGCGACCGCGTCTTGGTCGACGGCGGCGAACAACTCCGGGATGGCAGGCATGTCGTTCGGTTCGATGGTGCTGCCCTTGTAGACGAGCTCGGCGTTCAGGAGGCTGGATTCAATAGCCGCCAGCGGGGTTTCCTTGCCGCACGTGGCGGGGTTGGCGCCGTCGTAGGTGGCG
This sequence comes from Arthrobacter sp. TMP15, assembly GCF_039529835.1. Lineage (NCBI taxonomy): Bacteria > Bacillati > Actinomycetota > Actinomycetes > Micrococcales > Micrococcaceae > Arthrobacter > Arthrobacter sp. TMP15. The sequence continues at coordinate 2,147,080 of NZ_CP154262.1, read as the reverse complement.
AAGGATTCGGGGCCGACGATCCATACGTCGTGGACGAGGAGCCCGGCAGCCGCGAGTCGGCGCTTGAGCCCTTGGACCATGGTTGTGAAGGGCTTTTGGTTTCCATGGCCCCATGGCTGGTGGGTGAAGAGGGCGATGAGGACGGCGGTGGCGTCGTGGTCAATGCCGACGGCATGGGCGACGCGCTCGGCGTAACTGTGGCCGACGTCGTCACTGCTGGGCAAGTTGACGCGGAGGGTGGGGCCGAGGGCCTCGCCTTCGAGAGCGACGCAGACGAGGCTTTCCTTCGGCCAGTAGCCGAGGCTGTGGCCCATGTAGCTGATGACGTCGGCCGGGCTGCTGATTCTGATCGGTTCCATTGTCCTGCTCCTCCTGTGTGAACGGTGACTGGTTGTTCGCGGCCGCCTGCTCTGTTGGTGCCTTCTGGTAAGAGGAATCACCGCTGGTTTTAGGGGCCGGAGGGCAACTTGGGGTACCGGGCACGGGGCAAAAATTGTTTCGAGGAAATAAGCGACGTAGGAGCGCCGAGGAAGAATTTTTGGGGGAGTGGCCGGCGCGTAGCGCCCTGGTTGCGTGGAGGGCCCGCCCAGCGATGATGGGGTACCAGAAGGCACAACGTGGTCTTGGCATGTGTTCATAGGGGTCCATTCACCTGGATGTGTAGTTGGGCTGACCCTAGAGTGGCCAAAGGTGGCTACATCAGATTTCATGTTCTTGCCGCCGTGCATGTTCATGGTGATCAAGCTTCTCCACGGCATGGCTGACTGCTTGCACGCAAGCGAGGAGCCTGAGCTCATTGTGGCTCGAGTCTAATAACCCTCAGCAACAATCAAATTCCGATCTTCGAGAGGGGTCCAGCGTGTTCGGCGGTAGATGCCGGCCGCGCGATTGTAGGCGGGGACAAACGGGCCTCCCGCTTCATGGATACGAGTGGACAATTTTCCTAGAGCCGGCATTACGCTGCTGCTCTGACCATAAGCTTTGGGTTCTTGCGCCGAGCAGCTTGGTGGCTACGGCCAATGCCGGGCACGTAGGGCCAATTTCCGGCGGGTCGATACCGAGTGGCCAAGTCCTCAACCATGTCGCATTGCACAACGGTTGTGCAGACTATATGTCCGATATATAGTGTTTATATATCGGAAAAGGATCGGAGAAGTCATGTCTAACGAGACGCGAAACGAACGCTTCAGGCGACTCGCGGCTTCGCGAGGAGATCGGCTCATTCGGGAGATATCTCTTTTGGGGAACTTGGCGAACAGGAAGAACTACGATTTCTCCCCGGAAGAAGTGGATGCCTTGTTCCGTCCAATCGAGGCCGAGCTCAAAGAAGTGCGGGCGCTTTTTGACCCGGCAGCTCCGTCCAATAGAAAGGTGTCATTCAAGTGATAGATTCCCATTTTGGGTTCTACTTCGAAAAAGCGGGCAGGGGCGCCTCGCAAGGCGCCATCACTCCGGCAGGCCAATTCTTCGAAGGATCCCTGGCCGAGGAGTCCTTGGTCCGAGAGACCGGGCAGAATTCTATCGATGCCCGTGCTGGCGCTGCACCTGTGACCATGGTTTTTGAATTGGTGGAGATGCCCACAGCTGAAATTCCTGGGATTGACGGTTTGATCCACCATCTCGCACAGGTCGAGGAGCAGACTCGAGACTCCCAGGGGCACGACAGTATGCTTCTGGCACATAGGACTGCGCTTCAGTCGAGCGTCCCGGTGCTCCGGATCGGTGATTACGGGACGAAGGGACTCGCGGGTTCGGAATCGATCAACGACCCGAAATCTTCGCTCAGCGCGCTGACGCGCGGCGCCGGGATTTCAGCAGATGACGGTTCCCGGGGCGGTTCATTCGGCATCGGGTCGGCAGTCGGCCCGATGGCCTCGGACATGAGTACCGTCCTCTACACGTCACTGCCCTTGGGAACAGCTGATGTCGTCTTTGCAGGATATTGCTGCTTGGCCACGCATCGCGATTCAGGCGGAATGTGGCGGGTCGGTGACGGATTCTTCACGGACCTGAACGACGAGGAGGACTTCAAGTATCTGCGGAATCCCGAGCCCGTGGGACCCTTCGCCCCTCGCACAGCGCCGGGCACAGACGTGTTCGTCTTGGGCTACCGGAAGGCCGACACAGATCCGGATTTGCGACACATCAAGGTTGCCTTCATGAAGAACTTCCTAGTGGCGATCGATCGTGGTGAATTGATAGTCAAAGGCAAGACGTCCACTACCCAATGGGAGCTCAACAGCGAGAACCTGAAGGACCATGTGGTCGAAGACGCGGAAGTCGCGGCCTTCTATCGCGCCATCAAGGACCCGGATCCGATTGTCAAGATCAGCAAGAACTTCGGCAAGATGTCCTTATACATCAATGTTGACGACAACCTAGACAAGACGTTGCACACTATCACCATGCGCACGCCGCTCATGAAGATCGACACCTTCAAGCACACTTCAATCTCGGTGAGATACGCGGCCGTTCTTGAATGTTCTGACATCAAAGGCAACACATTGCTGCGCACTATGGAACCGCCGCAGCATCACAAATGGGACCCGGGCCGCGCGTTGGATGGCGCGAAACTTCTTGAAGAGCTCAAGACCTTTGTTCGCGATGGACTCAAGAGCCGCGTCAAGCAGCAAATCGGAGATCAGGTAGAGGTCAAGGGTCTTTCGAAATATCTGCCCGCCGAGGTTTTCGAAGAAAAGTCGACGTCGGTCGATGCCACAGCGGGGACCCCCGAACCAGGACCGGGTACGGACCGTGAATCGAGCACAGTGCGTGGCGCTGAAGGGCAGGCGCGTACTCCCTTAGTTGGTGGCAGGAAGTCCGTTCCACTCGGAGTCCGCACCGCAGCTAACAGCGACGGCGATTCCCCGACCACCAAGGGCAAGGACACGGGCGGGCCCAAAAAACGCAAGGAAAAGGGTGGCGTTCTACCGGCTGACGGCCAAAATGGTGACGGGACGGCACGGATCACCTCTGGTGACGTAAGTTTCCGCAGCTGGTCTGACGCCTCGACGGGCGACATTTGTCTCGCGTTGACCGCATTCGAGGATATCGCCGGCGACTTGGCGCTCGTCGCCCTCGGGCCGGGCGGGAAGACTGAGGACGACTATGAGTTGCCAATCGTCCAAAGTTCGCTCACGACTGCTGGTGTCACGATACCGCTAAATATCAAGGGGAACGTCCTGTCCCAGCTTGAACTCAAGGCCGGAGTTAGGTCCCAAGTCCGTCTTAAGTTGTCGTCCAACCATCGTTACCGTTTGGGGATCAAATGAGCAAGTCCACAAGAGGTTCGTACCCGCACCCAGTCCTCGATGCTTCCGATGATGTCAACGCCTCCTTCGAGATGTTCCACGTTTCGATTGCTCCGAGCATCGATGATGTGGAGGTGAAGTTCCAGCTGCGGATGGACGAACCATTGATTCAGGCACTATTGCAGGATGGTACGGCCCGCTATTCCTTCCGATGGTCCTGCAGCTCGACCATAGCTACTGGGGAACTCGGCGCCGAAGTCAAGCTGCACCATGCTGACAGCATTTCTTATGTTGGTTGGATCGATCAAGAGTCTATCCGCGGCACAGTCAGGATCGATGTGAAGATCATCGCCGTCCGCGGGTTAGAACAGTACAGGCTTCAGAGCCAGCACAGCGACTATGGCGAGGCGACCTTCCGCGTCCTTCCTGGAGATGTCTTGGCAGATGCAGGGTACTTCGACTTTGAACCAGACAAGTTATATGACCCGCTCAGTCCCCCTGTCGGATCGTGCTTCCGCTTTGCCGTGGACTCGAAGTTAAAGCGGGGGCTGAGTGTCAGGTTTGATGACGATGACCACGTTCTCGTGGCCTTCCCTGAGAAAGTCCTGCCTGGTTTCGGCATGCTCAGGAACCGCCAGGACCTGCAGATCAGCCTCGTCGTCCTACCCGCGCTGATGGAGACGATTTCCTTTATCAAGGAGAACGAGGCAGCCGGCGACGACGGCGAGGACCTCACCGACAGGAAATGGTATACAGCTGTAAGGCGCCTTATTGAGGAAGTCGGTTCTTTTGACCAGCGTTCCTTCGAGCTGGCCCAGAAGATCCTGGGCAACCCGCTGGACAATTCTTTGACAACGCCTTTCGATGGCATGGGGGATGAATGATGGTAGACAAACGCGCATACGCAATGACGTATAGGGCCCTGGTAGAACTCAATTCGGCCTTGGTTGCCGCAGAGTCTCCGGCCGATTTCCTAGCGGAGGCTGACAGCATTGTTTGCCGGCCTGAGAACTTGCTGGCACTTCCGGTGGATCTGGGAACTCCCGAGCTCTTGGACGCAGGAATCGCTGGCGCCGCTGGGCGGGACGTAGAGAACGCGCCACTGGTCTACGAATACCTCGGGGCGCTCGATCGGGCAAACGCCTCGGACCGGCGACTATGGACCTACCTTGCGTTTTCGACGTACCGCGACTACATGGAAGAGCGTTGGCCCTTGGAGGACTTGCGGAGCTGGAAGGGCCGGGTACAGGACCGGTGGATGATGCGAAACGCCACCCGCGGCCGGTTGGTGAGGCACGGGATCTCCCGCCTGTGGTGGGTGGCCTCGCTTACCTATGACCCCAAGACCGAGCATGTACTTTCCCGCTCGTCCGGTGACTCGTTTGCTTACACACGTGAGGTGTTCCGCAATGAGGACCGCCTCAATGCCATCTTCGACAGAGAGGCCGGGGCGTTGCCCGATCTGGTCCGGGGGGTACTTGAACACGCGTCGCAAGGTGGGGTCTATGCAACAGACGATCACATCCGAGTCCTGATGAAAGAAGTGACACTGGTCCATGGGTATCGTGACATCGCATCCCTAGATGGCCAAAGTGTTCGCTCGCTAGTAGCTGAGTCTGCCCCGGCAGTCATCGAGGGGTGACATACCCTTGACACTTTCGGCCCAGCAATCAGCAGCAAGATTGGGTATTGATCCCTCCTCCGCCCGCCATAAACTCCGGAGTGGGGAATTGGTGGGTCGACTTGAGAAGAGGCGCTGGCTTGTTGAAGATCAAGATATCGACGCCTACCTACAGCAGTACGCCGGGAGCGAGGTTCATGTCGTTGAAATGTCGGATTGTGCAGCTGAACTCCCCACCCCAGCATCATCGGCTGTGGTCTCCGAAGCGTTGAAGACCGTTGAGACTGGGAAGCACGCCGGAGCATGGCTGCTTTTGGCCGTGGGCGAGAACAGGGCCTTCGGAAGTAACGACGGCTATGACGACATGCCGAGCACCCACTATCGGTGGGATGACACGGTGCCGAACCATGCTCGAATTAAGGTGGGGGACCCCGTCGTTTTATGGGACAAGAAAGTGAGCCTTGGCGCATCCGTGATCAACTCGATTGATACGGTTCACAAGATCAAGCCCATTTACCGCTGCCCGAATTGCGGCAAAGCTCATATTAAAGCAAGAAAGGTCACCAAGCCGCGTTACCGCTGCTTCAAGTGCAGCGAGACCTTCGACGAACCGACCACCACACAAAAACAGGTATTGGAATTCACGGCTAGTTATGGAAGCTCCTGGGTGGGGCTTGATGGTCTGCTGACTGGGGCCGCACTCCGAGGCCTGTGCCTGAGTCCTAAATCCCAACTCAGCATGCGACCGTTTCGGTGGGACGAATTTCGGGTTATGCTAGCGAACTCCAGCGGCCCCGAGCTCTTAACCGTTCTGGACGCGGCCATGACCTCTATCCCAGGCGGGCACAAACACGCCAACGTGCGCGTGAGGGTGGGACAAGGTGCCTTTCGGCGAAAACTACTGGCAACGTTTGGCGAAATGTGTGCCATTACCGGCCCGGTCCCTGCCGCTGCATTGGAAGCAGCCCATCTCTACAGCTTCGCAAAGAGCGGTGAGCACCATGAGTTCGGTGGTCTGCTATTGAGGAGGGACCTTCACAGGCTCTTTGACCTTGGGTTCATTGCGATCAACCCGCGGTCCTTGGCTATTGACGTCTCACCAACACTTGCCGGCTATCGAACGTATAAAGAACTGGATGGCAAACCTCTGACCGCAGCCCTTGGGAAAAGACAAACTCGATGGCTAGAAGAGCACTGGGCCGAACATCGATCTGGAGCCTATTGACCGGGATTCCGTGGCGATCTGGCGAAACGGGAGAATGGACGCTCAACCGAGCGTCCGTCCCAACAGGTTCAGCTTGGAATGTCCAATAAATTGTTGCAGTCCCAGTATGGTCAAGTTGATCCAGGTCCCGCAGTGTAACTTGCGGTGTTTGTGTGACGCGCCACCCAAGTTTTCTTAGAATGCTATCGACAAGCCACCTTTCTCTGCCTAATCGACAATGAATACAGGTTATGCGGTCACTTCTGAATCCTTTTTGTGAATATCTAATGTGCCGAGCATCTGTGCGACGAGTTCTCCTATTTGCTTTGATAGAAGGGGTGGGACAGCGTTTCCTACCTGATGGAATTGTTGTGTCCGCGGGCCTTCGAAGAAATAGTTATCTGGGAAGGACTGTAAGCGCGCAGCCTCACGCACAGTAAAACTGCGCGCTTGGCGGGGGTCCGGGTGGATGTAGTAGTGACCATCCTTGGATATATGGGAGACCACAGTTGTTGCCGGCGTGTCCCAAACCTGCACCCTAAACCGGTCAGTAAACGGTGTGCCGACTTTACCAATGTTCCTGTGTTCAGGATGAAGCGAGGGTGGTAAATCAGTGTACTTTGGACTCTTTCCCAGACGTTGGGCCAGCTCCGCCATGACGCGGTAACGTACCAAGTCTGAGACCATGTGAGCTCGAGGATTATGCTGAATAGGTTCGTTCAGTTCTGTCTCGCTGATCCAGTCCACGTAGCTCTCCACGGCTTTGGCGCCAGGCTTCAAAGGCTCAAGTTTTGAAGGTGACTCGACTGAACGAATATCGCGCAGGGCGGCCGTTTGAACTGCGCTCCAGTCTTGGGCGATTTTCGGCTTGCGGTACGACGTCTCGGCTTGGACAGCGGGCATCCCTCGCAAAGCTGCTCGAACAGTCACTGGTCCGTCAGCCTTGTTGAGTACTTGCCTCGGGATCAAGTGAACAACATCACTCCGAACTCCAAGCAAGATCACTCGGTGCCGTTTCTGAGGAACACCATAGTCTTCCGATCGGATGATGAAGTCATTAGGTGCAATATCGTTTGGTTCTGCATCTACCACGAGTGAACGAATCTCGTAGCTGACACCGCTAGGCAGGCGTTTAAGATCGGCAAGGATTGTTTGGAACATGCTCTGATCACCATTTTTCGATGAAAGCAGTCCCTTGACGTTTTCCATGACAAAAATGGTCGGCTTGAACTTACCTAAGATGTGAAGGTACTCGCGGTAGAGAAAATGCTTGTGGTCGAAGGCAAAATTTTCGTCACCAGTGCGGCGAGACCGGCCAGCGAGGGAGTAAGCCTGGCATGGCGGACCTCCAATGAGGGCCCAGTCACCTCTCGTGTCCTCTGGCCCCAGCTGTAGTTCTATGTGTTCGTCCACTTTTGGACGATTTTCTTCGCCTAGTTCAACGCGATAGACATGCTGCTTGGCTGCCATGTAGGCCTCTTTGAAGTCACCCTTGAGTGTTTCTGGCCAGGTCTTTGCACCACTTATGTATTCAAAGTACGGCTGCAGATCGCCGCCAATGCGCAGTAGCTCTCGGTACGTAGCACGCAACCGAAGAGTCTGACAGGCGAAACTGTCCATTTCGAATGATGCTAGTGTCTTGAAGGCATAGTTGCCTGCTTCATCCTTGACACTTGAGAATCCTTCGTTAAGACCTCCCGGCCCTGCGAACAGGTCGATGATTGGAAACACTTGTACTCCTTAGTATCCGACACTCCAGGATACCAGGAGAGAGACACTTCCTTGGCATTGGAGGTGTTCCGTGGATCCATTCACGAACGTTGGGCGCGGCATGCGGTTCAGCCTATCTCAGCTACCGCCAACCGGTACGGGGCTATTAATCGGCAGTATTAAGGCGAAACGGCTCACCCCTTGCTCGGGCCTCTTGAAGTTTCGGATCTGGGCGAATTCGCTCTTACCGCCCTCCTTGCGTTCTATGAGGCTTGAACCTCACTGAGCGGGCAAGCGGGAACTTTGAGAAAGGCGCGCCATGCTATGACACGCCGTTGCCCAGTGCCATTCAGACTTAGGGCTCGAAGTCTGAAAATCCATATGAGTTGGCAGCAGCCACAAATTTCAAGAGTCTCGTCGCTTGAAGGTCCGAAGGCACCTTCTTGCCTCCAGCAACCATCATCTTTAAGATGCCGTGGTCGGTGGGCGCGCCGAGCCGTCTTTCAGACGCGAAAACCTCGAGGGCGCGCCAGCTCTCCTGCGGAATCTCGTAGAGACGAGTCAATCCTCGCAGTTGATCATTTAGCTTTTCGGTCTCGACTGCCGCTACTTTGCGATCTCTGGCCTGGTATGCGTCTACCATCCATGCCGACAGCTGTGGTGGAAACTCGAGGGGGAGCGCCTTGACCTTCACCCAGCAGGCTTCCTTTTTTGCCCATTCTGTAACGTTCTGCACTTCCCGTGTGGGTGAAGTGAGGACTTTCTTTACGCCAAGGGCTATCTGCAGGGAGAACTTCAATACAACGGGATCTACCGATTGCCTAGTCCAAATATCGGCAAAATTCATGGCGCCCAATCGATGGCTGGTCTCTACGACGTGAGCGAGTTTAGCAACTGTGTAAGTCACGATATTGGCAAGATATCCTGCTTCATACCAATCGGCGGCTTGGATTTCTCTGCGAATTGAGTTGAAAAGTATGCTCCGGGCCACGATATCTTTGAAGTATTCAACATTGACTGAATCTGGCCCGTCTTTTTTGTTCCAAGCATCGGTGACTGCAGACGCATAAGCGCTGAAGTTCTTTTGCGCACCCGCACTCACCGTAGAAGGACGGTGCATCCAGGACATCTCATATTTTGCCAAATCAGTCTTGGTAATCACCTGAGTGCGCGGGAAGGTCTTCTCAAATCGCAGAGACTCTGACTTTGACAGTCGGTTCTTCTCCGTGAAGTACTGTCCCTTAGTTCGTTCGTAGAACCACTTCGTTTGGTACGTTTGCCCGGCCACTGCAGGGACAAGCGTCCTTCGGGCGAGTTCCTCAATGCGCACATGAAAAGGCGCGTTGGAGAAAAAGTCAGACGTGCTGACCGCGTTCTGGCTATTCGCGAATCGTGAGATATCGGGCACCAGACGTGATGCACTTTCGTCATCGACGACGACAAGCTTCATTGGGACATTTACCAAGTCCCAGTCCTTGAGCTTGGCCTTCTCCTTGGCTACGTAGAAGAGTGATGCCGTAGTCTGACCACCATTGACGATTTGCAAGTCCTTTATCGTTAGGATACTTCTCCCATCGTGGGACAGCTCGACGTTGGACGCGGTCGCCGTGATTCCGTTGTTGAATGCAAGGAAGCGGTCTGGCTCTCGATAAACCGTTTGTCTAATGCCTTGGTTGACCTTGCCTCTGTTTGACAAATACGAGCGGACGTTAGATTCCAAGAGGCGACTTCCGTGGGCCTCGTATAGGTCTGCAAGAAGCTGGCCTGGCAACGCTGCAAGATAGATGGAGGAATCGGCGCTGCCCTTTACTTCCAAGGCTTCGATTCCTGCGGGTACCCACTTGGTGAGATCTATGACGAGTTCTTCGCGCCCCATGTTCGATGCCGCAAGTGCTTCGAGTCGCCGAATGTCCCAAACGTGGAACTCCACCGGTACATCTAGAAGATCACCGTTTTCTGGAGCTTTTGCTCGTTCATTTAGGACACCATTTGTGAGATAAAAGAGTTTGTACTTGGACGCGCTTTTGCCCCGCAGTTCCAAATCGTAAGCCAGTTGGTATGCTGGGCTGCTCTCTTCGCGACCTGGCCGGAACTGGCCCGACGTTGATTCCTTGAGGAAGTTGAATAGGGCGTTGAGAGCCCCTGTGATTTCCGCCTGCCGGACAACCCGTGGCTCAGCGGTTTCGAAATAATCCGAGACGACTAAGACGATGCTGTCGTCACTGTTAGACAGGTCGTAGCCGTCCACCCTGAGATTGCGGTTTCTACTCCCTGTACCTTCGAAGTACGCAACTTGCAGATCTTCCATCTCTCCGGCCTCCGCCAGATGTTCGCCCACGACCGCGGTGAACGTCTCGACTTGGAAATCGCCTTCTACCTCAGCCTTCGTTCCGACTTCGGACTGGAATTCCGCATAGAAGTCAACGCTCATGCCAGCTCTCCCACGGGCTGCAGCTGCGGAAGATCACAGCGAAACTCATCAAGCTTCTGGAGATCTAGCGCATAGGTTACACGTGAAATTGCTTCGGGAAGTTGTTCCGAAACAATGCGAGGGAAACCGTCCGTGATGGAGTAGAAAACCGCCTCGCCCGCCAAGAACCAATAGCTGTCATACGCGGGATCACTGGGATCAAAGCCTAATTCTCCGAATGCCAAGTCCAAGGCGTCATTTCCGACTGCTGAAAGCTTCGTCCGGGTTTCCGCGACCAAGTCCGGTAGCGTCCGATAGCCATGGTCTGCTCCAGCTGCCTCAGAAACGACCACGACGGCCAGGGTCAAATTTGCAGCCCCGAGCTGATCTTCGCTGCTGATCCTTATGGACTGAAATCCAGCAGTTCGGCTCTTGACCTCGAATGCAGCCGTTTGGAAGTTGTAGTCTTGGTCCGCCTCGAAAGGGCCGGTCCACGCCAGCACGGCCGTATCTGCTGGTATGTGCGGGGCAAGAACCTCGAAACCAAAATGTAGTTCCCCGAAGAGACCGCGCATTTCGTTTCTGCTTAGTTGCTGTCCCCACCCACGGCGTAGTAGCCGAGTCCAGTGTTCTATGGAATCTTCCACCGCCTGGAGACCCGCCGGTTCCGTGGCCGTCGCGCTGACTTCCCTATGCATGAGTGAGCAGAAGAGCTGGAAGGGCTCACTGAGGGACTTATCTCTCAAAATAAAGGTCTGGGTCCATAGCCCGTCGGATCTGTGACCCTCCCGCACATCTATTGCGAGTGATATAGATCGCTTCGGCGGCTGGATAGTGCTCATATAACCGAACGTCAGGTTCCCTGCTTCGTCTGCACCGTAGTACATCCGAATGCTCAAGCCGGCATCGACCTCCCAGTTTCCGCTGCCAGACTTCAATACACGCTCGCTCCACAATTGGGTGCTAAACATTAGTATCCTCCTGCGAATCTTCGCCTTCAAGGGCCGCATATTGGGCCTTCCATGCCCGGGCGGCCACCGTGTTGTGCAGATATGTCGCCACGCCGTCGCGGCCAGCCTTTGTGTCGAGCTTCTTCGTCCGAGGCAGAGCGAGCTTCAGTGCCACCAAGCTTGTCACGTCCGTGATCGGCTTCGATATCAGCTTGGCATCTGGACGTTTTGACGGCTTGATCATTTGGATCGGTTGGAGGACATAAATCAACAACGCCGGCCGATCCATGTACTGATAGTAGTACTCCTCATTCGAAGGCAATTTGCCATCGACGGATTTCATCGCCGCAAGCTTTTCAGCCGAGAGAACGTGTCGAAGATCTTGGCTACCCGCAAGTCGGGCGCTACTTCCACTGACTGCGAAATACCCATCCCGGGGGAGCAGCGCTCGCGTGACCATCCTTGGCATCTCTAGGCCTGACGGCAGCAACCATCGCTCGTTCCCCTTTTGACCTCCGACGAAAACCACGTCCCAATGGGTGTAAGTATCTGACGAGCTTCCCCGGACCACGGCTGCCAGAGCCTCGCTGTCCAAGAGACGGGCAGCATGAGAGAACGTGTATTTGTCCAAGAAGGCGGCAATGTGGTGCTTGGCAACGTCTCTGATGACAGTTGTGGACTCAGAGACTGAATGGGTGGTTAATCCCATGGCAGACACCAGCTGGGCAGCTGCGTGCTCGTTCGATTTCAGGGCTTCCGGATCCGCAGGAATTTTGGTTGTTTCCAACCTGTAGTTAGTGAGGTCGATCGTGCTGGGCGCACTCGTCGCGCTCCGGGACTTGTTCCGGGCGGTAATGAGGAGTGATTCCGGATGCTGTTGGACAGCTAGCCCGAAATCCAGCGGCGTGAGCCCTTGTTCGGACATGGTCTTGATTTGGCGTTTGAGCTGCCTTATTGCCTGTTCTACGAATCGGTAGTCGACTCTCTTGTCACTAGGTATCCACAGCCTAACGAGGTCGAAGTAGCCATCGCGGTACCCGAACCAGCGTGCCATCTGCATCATAGTGTCGGCAGCCATGGGACTTCGGTAAAAGTAACTTGTGAGGAGGTTGTTGAGAGTCAACCCACGACTGAGCAAATCACCGCCGATGGCAATCTGCCGGGAAGGAACTACAGCCTCAAATGCTTCGTCTTCGCCCAGCCGATTTGGCTTGGAGTTGTAGACCTTTACACGGATGGGCGAAGCAGAGTCTGGCAGAACGGCCAAGACCTCCTCCCACGTCGAGCCGCACTCAGCAAATTCAGCTTCAAAGACAATTTTCAGTCTTGCCAGGGATTGTCCCTGCTGTCCGCCGACCTCCATGCCACCAAAGGCCTCCAACGCATCCTGAGTCCTGGCTAGATAGGACTGAACCAAGTCGGCTATACGATTCTGAACGTCGGTGAATTTCGAGACGTTGATGAGCATGGAGCGGGCGTCTTTGGCCCGACCCCGCAGGTCGAATAACGCGTTTGCCAAGATATACGTGTCGATGGCATCCAGAAGCGTTTCCGGAAGCTCCTCTACTTCGCGATCTTTAGCATGCTTGAGTGGGACTACCGACTCACAGTCGCTGTTGTCATTTAGCCCGTTGATAGCAGGATCTTCGTAGGTGCCAAATGTCCGTTTGAGCCCCACATAGTTTTTCGGGGCTTTCAGCGAATGAATGTAGTGCTCCGGAAACAAATCTTTGGTATCGAGAGTCTCGGCATCCAGACCTGTTGAAGCCTTGCCCTTTTGTGGCTTCTTCCCAACGTCCCCATACCCCTCATGGTTAATGAAAATGTTGGCGAATGGAGTGGCTGTTACTGCTAGATACGAGGACCGCGCGTAACGGGAAAGTATGCGTCTAATAGCCGAATTAATCTTGGTGGGGTCGCTGCCGTCCGCCGATGTGTCGACGGAGGCATAGTCCGATTCGTCATCGATGATCAATGCCGCGGCATCGACGATGCTGGCCCCGTCCGCCTGATTCTTTGACCACTGATCGACGGCATCTAGGACGTAGCTGTTCTTCTTGACGACAAATATGTATGGATACTCCGAGTCCTTCGTTACCAGAGCCAGATTGTGGCCTTCATTCTTGAGTTGCAAGTAGTCATAGAACGGGGTGGTCATGCCATTGGCATGAAGTGACTTGTCGAGGAGTCCGATCCCGATTCTGTTGGACGTCGATGCACTCGAGTTGACCTTTTTGAGCAATTTTGAACCGTCGCGTCCAATAAAGTCAGAATCCACTCGCTCCTGAGTTTGTTTCCGAAGGTACTCAGTGTTCCCGGCTAGAACGATGATGACCTTGTAGCCCGCGTCGGCCGCCTTGTTTGCCACCGCCAAGAAGGTCTGGGTCTTGCCCGACTGGACGTCTCCAATGGCCAATCCTTTTCGGTTCCAAGTGCGCTCCTCTCGGGGGTTGCCAGCCAGATCGAGAATACGATCGGTGGCGTCGTCGAGATCATTGACGACTTGGGGAGACCTCCCCTGATTACGTAAGAGCTTCTTATATGCGCTCCAGCGGCGCCATTCCACATTCTTCTCTAGGAGAGCCTTCTTCAGCCATTCCTCGTGATCTGATTTCAAGGTGACATCGATGTCCGGCTCGGTGTCACCGAGATCGATGATGCCCCATTCTTCGCAGAGTGTCCGCACGACGCCCTCGAGTTGGGCTGCCGTTGCTGTAGGAGCGAAAGGCCGCAGGGCCTGCACGGATTGACGAATGTCGTCCTCCGTCAAATTGAATTTGTCCCCTTCGACATCCACAATATTGTGCCGGGCGGTTACCATCCGCCGAATCACGTCGAGCTCATCTGCGATATTCGACAGGTCAATCAGTGGCATCGTAGGCGCTCCTCAGTAGTTCTTCTGCCATGTTGGCGCTCGAAAATGGTTCCGACAAAATGTATGTTTCGACAAATTGATCCTGCTGCACCCCTAGCCGATGTGCGGCACTTGCGAGATTCTTCGCGGTGACGAGCATTTCTTCGTCGTTCGCCCGGGGCTCAGCAAATTTCTGGTCTTGACCAAGCCTGCTATAGACATCGTTAACCGGGAAGCCGCGTTCAGCCGTCGACAAGAGTTCCTCCAGCAAGAATCTGGCTTGCGGTAGGTCATGGAGCGTATTCATGAGGGACGACACCATGGGGTGGCGCCTATTGAGCTCGTAGCGGAATTCCCCTCGCTCGTCGATATGGTTCCATATGCGGACCACTGCTGTCTGACCAAGTCTTCGCCCCCTGTAGGTAAAGACGCGTGTGCTAGGAGCAATGATCCGATCGGCGATTCGCTTGAGCTGGTCCCGTACGAGGGGTGGTGGCATCGCCTGGGCCTTCTTGATATCGAGCGCCCACAAATGATCCAAGCTGTTAGGGATATCGACGCGGACCCGCGCCAGTTTCCCAAGTTCTTGTTTCGGAACGATCCTGAACCATGTGCCCCATATTACCAAGCGCTTCTCGCGATAGACGTAGAACCCCTGGCTGTCGCGAAAGGAGCCCCCCATTTGGGCTGTTAGAACCTCTTGCTCACTGAGTTTGTTTCTTTGGGGGAGGGTAAATGCTCGGACCAAAACAGTTTCGCCGTCAATGGACAGCGGCTGGATAGGGCCATGCATTGTCGCCGTATTGGCTTCAAGCATGGGGTCAGCCCCGACAACGTTGCGGCCATTGATTGAGATCCCTAACGAACGGCCGGTCTCGCCTGAGATGAAACGGTGGAATACCAGTCCCAAGTGTTCCTTGGCGTTAGTCAGTTCGTCGGCCAGATCCAATTCAGATCGATTCGTGTCAGGAAGAAGCCTGTCCAATTTTCGCCAGAGGACCAGCGTGCCTGTCTCTTGCTCGTTTAGCAGCCCAACACAGGGAAGATCCTCGATTTCCTCCGGGGAGAGTTCGAGCAGTGACCATGACTGTGTTTCAACCAAGAAATCAAGGTCCCACTCGTATGCGACTACCGATTCACCTTGTTTTTTCGATGCCACCGTGAGGGAGCGGCATTGAGACAAAGATGCCGTCTTGAGCCCCAGCCCGAATCGTCCTAGGTCTTTCTCCCCACGTTTGGCATCAGGGGAGGTTCCGGCCAGCCTCATTGCATGCGTAGCCGTTTCTGCGCTCATGCCGAGTCCATCATCGAGTATTGCTACGAATGGTTCCCCGCTTGGCGGTGCCACGATCTGGATCCGTCCCGCGTCTGCAGATATTGAATTGTCGATGATGTCGGCCAGTGCGGTAGGGAACGTATATCCAACAGCTCGGATTGATTCCATGAGCTGCGGGTCGGGAGTCAACTCGATTGCAGCCCTCATACCAGTTCCGTCATATCAACGGGAATTTCCGAGGCGAGCTCAACGCCAGCGCGTGGGTAGCCAGGTGACCATCTTGAGTGCAGCGCAGGTTTATGACGGGTGCCCATTCGTTGAAATACTCCCCCATGAAAGTGGTTGAACTTGAAGCGACAAGTGTCTGATTAACGATTACCATACCTGTGTTCTGATGGAATGCTCGTACTACGGATACCATTCCTTGACCCCCATACGAAAGTGTATGCACTCGCTGGCCGCGCCGTGGAAATCACCCACTAGCATCACGGAATTCAAGCCGCGTGGCGGATGGTGTCTGAAGTCCTTCGGCTGACTATCATCAGTGTCGACCGTTAGGGCCTAGTTTTCGACGCGAGTATGGGAACTTATGAACAGCGTTGAGTCGCCGGGCGTCTCAGAACGGGGCCGTCAATACTATGCGATGTAAGTATGCGAAATGCCGGTGGGCTTGTAGTCGCGGTCGGACGCCAGCCGGTGACGTGGGCAAGGGAGACCGGGGACCATTGCCACGAGTAGGGCAGAGGGTGTGGATGCTTGGAGTGTTGATGGCAGACGATGAATATTGTTGGTCATTCACTCGAAAACGTGAGCAGAAATTGAACCTATTCCCGCCCCAAGCAAGCCAAAAACGTGACCAAGTTTTCGTTCAAAAACGTGAGTAAAACGTGACTTGGGCTGTTTTGGGCCCTAAGCGACTCTGACCTGCGGGATATATCCGCAGGTCAGAGGCCGTTTTTGGTGCCCCGGGCGGGAATTGAACCCACGACCAAGAGATTAGAAGGCTCCTGCTCTATCCGCTGAGCTACCGAGGCGTGGCCCTAAAGAGGGACCGCATCTAAATTATCAGGTTTATTGCATTATCTCTTCCTCCACCGGGGCCATCACCCAACGGTTCGTCCACATTCGGGTCTTGCCCACTTCCGAATGCGGTCATGCAGGCGTTTGCTTGATCCAAGTGAACACCGCCGCAGCTGCGGCTCAACGAAAGGCAGAGCAATGGCTAATCATGTCAGCATTAGAGGGTTTGTAAGTTCCGAATTTGAGATGCGAAACACTACTACTGGGCTGGTTATTGGAAACTTCCGGATCGGTTCAACCGAGCGTCGCCAAGATCCGATCACCAAGTTGTGGGTTGACGGTCGCACAAATTGGTATCGGATTAACGTTTTTCGTTCGTTGGCGCAGAATGCCGTTTCCAGTATCCACAAGGGCGACCGCATCATGGTGATGGGCAAGCTCAACATCAAGTCTTTCCTTCGTAAAGACGGCACGCACGGGACCAGTGTCGAAATAGATGCGGAGAGTGTGGGTCCGGACCTGCAATTTGGGACTGCCCTTTTCAGGCGCATGGCAAGCGCGCATCCTGCAGGAGAGAACAAATTTTCGCAAGAGTCCAACGTTGCGGCCGGGACGCACCTTTCTGTAGTGGGAAATGATGAAGACCAAACCTACGATGACGCCGATGATGATGCCGACGGCGGAGCCGACCAGCTCCATGGGTTTGCGGCAGTTGCAGCTGCGATTCACGCCCATGCTGAAGATGATCAAGATGATCAAGATGATGAATACGACGACACAGTGCCCGAGCACGATTCTGGTCTGAACGACGGCGAACGTGCAGATCATCAGACAGGTGAGATTCTCAAGACTGCCGCGCCTTTCTAATTCTGAACTCCTCATGCGCAACAGACAAGTCCTGACCGTCATGGCAGACTGGTCAAGTGACTTTGGAAAAGATGACATCCCGTGATCAGTCTGCGCTGCACAGCATTAGGGCTCGTTCTTTTGGAGTGGCAGTTCTGTTAGTCGTGGCACTGGCTCTAGGCGGGTGTTCCTTGCTGCCCTCTGGGCCCGCTGATTCCGGTTCGGTTCAGGGAAGCCCCACTACAGCTGCGGCCAAGAACTCCAGTGAGGCAGAAATGGAACCCACGGAACTTCCGACTGCAGCGCAAGAGTTCTCCGCCAGGGTAAGAGACTCTCTCACTAAGCTTGCTGGCGTTACAAAGTCGCCTAACCGGGATCAAATGATGTCCGCCATGCTCGAAGCCGGTGCGGAAAAAGATAAAGTTGAATTATCCATCGACATCACCCCAACGGGACTTGCCGTTGATGCCATAGAGTCAGCATCCCCGGTGGGAGAGGAATGTGTGGTTGGCCAGGTACGCGACGGCAACGTTGCAGTGACAATACTTCCCGTCTTGGCATCTGGACGCTGCTTCGTTGGCGACGTCCACTAGCTCTCTGCCGGAAAGCCGTTATTTAGGAGATATTCCCAGTAGCGAGGTACCGCTATAGAGCGCTACTGCGGGAAGAGACCAGCTACCCAGAGCGCGCAATGAGGCGTCAACTACAGGATTCCAAACGTAGTTCCAACGCCGGGTTCCTCACTTAGCCGTAGAGGAATGTGGGATATCCGCTTGCACCCACTAACCTTGGGACTATGGCGGAATTTATTTATACGATGTCCAACACCCGTAAGGCTGTTGGCGACAAACTCATTCTTGACAACGTAAGCATGTCTTTTTATCCCGGCGCCAAGATCGGTGTTGTTGGGCCTAACGGTGCTGGCAAGTCCACCATCTTGAAGATCATGGCCGGCTTGGATACACCTTCCAATGGTGAGGCTCGCCTGAGCCCTGGCTACACTGTGGGCATTTTGCTCCAGGAGCCGCCGCTCAACGAGGAAAAGACTGTTCTTGGAAACGTCCAAGAAGGTGTTGGTGAGATCTACGCGAAGATCACCCGTTACAACGAGATCTCAGAGGAAATGGCCAGCCCCGACGCTGACTTTGACACTCTGCTCGAAGAGATGGGCAAGCTGCAGGAAGCCATTGACACTGCCGACGCCTGGGACATTGACTCCCAGCTTGAGCAGGCCATGGACGCATTGCAGTGCCCGCCGGGAGATGCCGACGTCACAGTACTTTCTGGTGGTGAGCGCCGCCGTGTTGCATTGTGCAAATTGCTGTTGCAGAAACCTGACCTATTGCTCCTTGATGAGCCCACTAACCACCTCGATGCCGAAAGCGTCCAGTGGTTGGAGTTGCACTTGAAGAACTACGCTGGCGCAGTCCTCGCCGTGACTCACGATAGGTACTTCCTGGATCACGTCGCCGAATGGATCGCCGAAGTGGACCGCGGCAAGCTGTACCCCTATGAGGGCAACTACTCCACGTACCTGGAGAAGAAGCGCGCCCGCCTGGAAGTCCAAGGTAAGAAGGACGCCAAACAGGCCAAGCGCCTCACCGAGGAACTCGATTGGGTTCGCTCCAATGCCAAGGGTCGCCAGACCAAGTCCAAGGCGCGTCTTGCCCGCTACGAGGAAATGGCTGCCGAGGCAGATCGTACCCGCAAGCTCGACTTTGAAGAGATTCAGATTCCACCAGGCCCGCGTTTGGGTGGAATCGTGCTCGAAGCAGAAAACCTAAAAAAGGGTTACGGCGATCGCGTTTTGATCGATGGCCTCTCCTTTACACTGCCGCGCAACGGCATCGTTGGGGTCATTGGCCCGAACGGTGTGGGTAAGTCAACGCTCTTTAAGACCATCGTTGGCCTTGAAGAGCTGGATGGTGGCAAGCTCAAGGTGGGCGACTCGGTCAAGATTTCCTACGCTGACCAGAGCCGTGGCGGCATCGACCCAGATAAAACACTCTGGGAAGTTGTCTCCGATGGACTGGACTTCATCCAGGTTGGACAGGTAGAAATGCCTTCTCGGGCCTACGTTGCCGCATTCGGCTTCAAGGGTCCGGATCAGCAGAAGAAGGCAGGTGTGCTCTCCGGTGGTGAGCGCAACCGGCTGAACTTGGCGCTGACCCTGAAACAGGGTGGCAACCTTTTGCTCTTGGATGAGCCCACTAACGACCTTGACGTGGAAACTCTTAGCAGCCTTGAAAACGCTTTGCTTGAATTCCCGGGCTGCGCCGTAGTGGTATCGCACGATCGCTGGTTCCTTGACCGGGTCGCGACTCACATCCTTGCCTATGAAGGCACCAATGAGAACCCGGCCAACTGGCACTGGTTTGAAGGTAACTACGACTCCTACGAGGAAAACAAGGTTGAGCGTCTTGGCGCCGATGCGGCACGTCCGCACCGCGTGACGCACCGCCGCCTCACACGCGACTAGCGCCTCACACGCGACTAGCGCCGAACATGCGTGAGCGTGGCTCACGCATGGCGCAACAATAATGGCCGGCCCCACTGGGACCGGCCATTATTTGTTGCCTAACATCTCTCAGCCGCAGACTTATTCCTTTGGTGTTTCTTCGGGGATTCGCATCATGCCCTCTTGAGCAACTGAGGCGACAAGTACGCCGTCGCGGTTGTAAAAACGGCCAAAGTTCAGTCCACGTGACTCGGAGGCACTGGGGGATTGGGCAACATAGAGCAGCCAGTCGTCAACTTGCAGCGGGCGGTGCCACCACATGGCGTGATCAAGACTGGCAATGCTGATACCCCGGGTTACCCAGCTGATTCCGTGGCGGCGCAATGAAGGCTCAAGCAAAGTGTAATCGCTGGCATAGGCAAGAGCGGCCCGGTGTAAATTCTGGTCGGTTGGCATCGGGCCGAGCGTTTTTAGCCACACTGCCTGATGTGCCACATGCTCGCCCTTGACATCGAAATAAATGTCAGAGCCCACATGGCGAATATCGAAAGGCCGTTCATAGGCCCACGCCCTTGCCACAGGGTGATCGATGCCACCCAGGAGTTCAGCTGTTGTTGGAAGTGTCTCAGGCGCAGGAATCCCTTCCGGCATGGGTTCCTGATGCTCCATACCGCTGTCGGGGCGCTGGAAGGAGGCGATCATGGACAGGATCGGCACACCACCTTGGTAGGCATGGGTACGCCGCGCTGAAAATGAGCGTCCATCACGCAGCCGCTGCACACCAAAAGTCAGGGCTGAGGAGGCATCGCCGGGGCGCAAGAAATAGCCGTGCATCGAGTGCACAAGATGATCGCTCTCCACCGTGCGAGTTGCTGCAACCAATGACTGCGCCAACACCTGGCCACCAAAAAGCCGCGGTTGTGGTGCGGTCTTATCGCCGCGCCCCACAAAAATATCTTCATCTGTTTGGGCTCCGCCAGCATCGGAAAGCTCCAGAATGCGCAGGAGTGATTCCATGGGGTCGGTGTTGGTTGGCATCGAATTCATAAACGTGACTCTATGCGTCCGCAGGTCCTTGCGACAAATGGGCTCCCCGGTGTAGATACAGCCATTTTCAGCCACAATACTGTGACCTTGCCGACTTCGATTGGTGGCGTCTGAGCGGCTTTGGCATGATGAAAGCATGGCATCTGGTATTGAACTCTCACAGCAAATCCGTTTCGGCGATATTGATTCCTACGGTCACGTCAATAATGTTGTTTATTTGCAGTACCTTGAGGATGCGCGCGTCCAGCTGACTTACACGGAACTTCCCAACGGCGGCACTTTCCAAGACCTTATTGGCACGGATTTATTCACGCTGGTGGGGCGAAATGAAATTGAGTACCTTGCACCCATCAGTTTCCGGCCGCAACCCATCGTGGTACAAATTTGGGTCACACACGTTGGCGGCTCCAGCTTTGACTTCGGCTACATCATCACGGAACCTGACGCTTCGGTGATTTACGCACAAGCTGCCACTTCCATGGTTTTGGTCTCGCGTAGTACCGGGCGTCCAGTGCGCCTCACCGACCAACAGCGCACTGCATTAGAGGCTTGGCGTGGGGACCCCGTCCCGTTCAAACGCAGCCCGGCACGCCCAAGCAACCCCGCACTTGTTGAAGGAAGTATCTGATGTCCACCACCATTAACACCGACGAACTGCTACTGGAAGACGCTGGAACGCTGGCGGATTTACGCACCTTTGTGGCGCGCGCCCGTACAGCGGACGACGGCGCTATTCGGCTTCAGGGGGCCGGGAACGTACTCGCGGCTTATGTATGTGTTATGCGAGGCAAGCTTCTGGGCGAAGGTACCCCAACGGTTCTGGGCCTGCGCACCATGAGGTTGGGGACGCCGTCGGACATTGATGTGACGGTGTCGCTTTCCTCCGTGGCGGATCGCCTGGCACGCATGGATACAAATGATCTTCGGTTGCCCGTGCCGCCCATGAGCGTCAATGAGTCATGGGCGGGTGTCAGTGCACCACGCGGTGCATGGGAGGAGCTTGGCACGGTCTCAACTGACAATCTGATCGAGGTAGCCAAGGCGGGCGTTCAGGAAATTGGTCAGATCATCCCGGTCAACCCGGGCGCCATGTTGGTCAACAATATCCGCGCATCCGTCTGGGGCCGGCCGATGGAAGGCCTCCCAGGCGATGTACCTGGCGGAGCCGCATTCGCCGCGTACGCCCTGGGATTCGTGGCTCCCGGAGAAAACGGCACCATTTACCGCTCTCACAAGTGGCTGCGCGTCAGTACAAACCGTGGTCACATTCTGATCCGCCCCACGGCGTTCCTCTGAGCCCCACGGCTATTACATGGCGGCGGTTGGTGGAAGCCTCAGCCATTGCCAGAGTCTCTTCTAGAGCTTCTGTGCGGGATCTGACGCAGCGTTGACAAGTGAGTGTGCTGCGCGCTCGAGATAATCCCAGAGGGTGGCCTCATGCATGGGAGAGAGCTGCACGGCATCGACGCCCTTGCGCATGGCTGCCAGCCAACGGTCTCGGGCCTCCGGGGTTACCGCGAATGGAACGTGACGCATGCGCAGCCTCGGGTGGCCGCGTTCTTCCAAGTACGTCCGCGGGCCGCCCCAATACTGTTCCATGAACATCAGCATCCGGTGCTCGGCCGGGCACAAGTCCTCCTCCGCATACATGGCGCGCAGCAGTGGATCTGCGGCAATGCCTTGGTAAAACACGTGAATCATTTTCTTGAACGTCTCGTGACCACCGATTTGCCCATAGAACGTGTCAGAGTAATCCGCGGGTTCGGCCTCTTCCCCATTCACAACCGTGCGGGAGGCAGCTGGTCCGGTTGTGGATGGCAGTTGCCGGCCCCTCGTGGTTGGAATCGGCAGCATACGGGCCAACGGTTCCCCAAAACGTGAGGGAATGGGGGTGCCCTCCGCGGCGTCATTCTCTGCTGGGCCGTTGGCGAAAGGAGAAGTAGGGTTATGCTCGGTGCTCATGGAGTTGAGAGTGCTTTCTAGTTTATGGAATCGGTAATTTAGTTCGTGCCCGGGCCGGCAGGGTCTTCCTGCACCGGGCGGTAGTTGCCTTTGGAACGGTTGCCTAAACGCATGATTTCGCCGTTGCGGATATACCACAGGGTGCCGTTCTCTGCTCTGACCCGGGTGATGCGCAACCCCAGATATTCAACTGAGCCAACCACTTCACTTGTTTCAATCACATCGCCAATACCGTATTGATCCTCGATGGTGATGAAGATGCCAGCGAGAAAATCGCGGATGAGCTGTTGGCAACCAAAACCAATGGCAATGCCCAACACCCCTACGCTTGCCAGCAGCGGGGCGATGTTGATTTCAAAGGCGATCAAAATATAGAAACCAGTGACTACACAAACCACTGTGGTTAGCACTGAGTTCAACAACGAGCCGATGGTGCGGGCCCGCTGGCCGCGACGTTCATTATCCAAGGCACGGATCATAGGATCAATGTTGCGCAGCATGGGACCGGCCCAACGCAGAGACCGGTGCTGTAGGTATGTGCGCTCCGCCATGGCTCGTTTCACCACAATGCGGATTAGGTAGTGAAGTACCAACCACACCAGTATGCCAACGGCGGCCGTGATACCGGCAAGGGCCAGACGCTCCAGGATAGTACCGTCAGAGCCGATGAATAACTTGGTTGATTGCACGCGCGCTGTACCCTTTGGTGGTTCGTGGTGGAAGGTGGACCTTACTTCTCAACCCTAGCGCGCAGGCCAGTTTGAGCTAGTCCTGCGTTGCGGTTAGCAGACCGGGATCATGGTTGACAGGAAAGTTTACGCTGCGGGCAATGAAGCACTTAGATGCGGCTTCGGCGTGCAGCGAGAGGGCTAGTTGTTCAGTTCCCGGATCGGCAACATAGATCCGGGGGTGCAGTGTCACTGATTCGAAGTGGCCGTTGCCGTCGGGGGTCATGACAAGCGTGCCTGTGGCCCGGTCTTCGTACTTGGTCACAACTACGCCATGGAGGACGGCCACATGAAGGTAAGAGAGCATGTGACACTGGGCTAACGCTGTGACAAGGAGTTGTTCCGGATTCCATCTATCACTATCGCCATGAAACGTCTTATCGGCTGAGCCCAGCAGGACTGGCAGCCCAATGGCCGTGATTGTGTGATCACGGCCATACTTCTTATAGCCGGAGGTACCGGAACCCAAATTTCCGGTCCAATTGACGTTGATCTCGTAGTGGTGCTGGTTCAAGGCCATGGCTGCAGTCTAAAGCAGAACACGTCAGTTCGACTCCTGCGCACGGCACGGGTTGGCCGTGCCGCCACAGCCATCGCTGCGGCACTAGCCCTCCGCACGGTGCGCAGGAGTCGAACTAGGTGTTACTTGTCCGCTGCCTGGGCCCGTAGTGCCCGTACTACTGTGTCCCGGCTTTCCACCAACAGGCGGTGCAGCGCAGGCGTGCCTGTGCCCAGCTGCGCCAAGAACGCGTCGGTGGCATCCAGGGTGTGCTGGGAAACCAGCTGCGAGGGGTACAGGCCGGTGATGATGGTTGAAGAAGTCTCATATGAGGACTCTTCCCACACGCGCTGAATCGCGGCAAAGTACTTCTCCACATACGGCTCAAGCAATGCCGTGTCCCATACTTTGCTGAAACCAGTAATGGCTGCGCGTTGCACAGCATTGGCGCCCACACCGTCAACAACAACAGCCTCCCAGGTCGCAGCCTTCGCCTGGGCCGTGGGGATGGCCGCGTGTGCGGTGGCTGCCGCCAACTGACCGGTCTGAGTGTTATCCAGTGCCTGGGCAGCCTCGATAGCATCGGCATCGGCGCGGCCACCGGCCACCAGTGAAATGAGGAATTCCCAACGAATATCGGTGTCGATGGTCAGGTCCTCAAGCGTGGCACTCCCATCAAGCAAACCCTGGACAAGGTCCAACTGCTCAGCGGACTGGGCATGGGAGGCAAACGCTTTCACGAACTGCAGCTGCGCATCCGAGCCAGCCTGAGCGCACTGAGCCAAGCCCCACAAGGAATCCGCAGCAGCAACAGCTGCACGCTTTTGGTGCTCGGGGGCAACATAGAATGCCAATGCCGTAGCCAACTGGCGCAGCAGCACCATCACCACTGAGGAGTCAGTCTCGTATCCAATGGTGTCCAGCACAAACTGGACGTATTCACGCGCTGGTGTTTCGCCATCCCGTGCAGCATCCCATGCAGATGCCGAAACCAGGGTGCGGGGCAGTGACTCTTTGAAGTCCTTCAAATGCGTCTTAGCAGTGGCAAGTGAGGCTGGGTCGAGACGGATCTTGGCGTAAGCCAGATCGTCATCATTGAGCAGTATCAATGCCGGACGCTGCATACCCACCAGTTCCGGCACGTGTGTAACGGCTCCGTCAACATCTAGTTCCACGCGGTGCGTGCGTACCAGCTTGCCAGCGTCTTCGCCCTCCTGTGCCAGATTATAGAAGCCAACCGCCATGCGGTGCGGGCGCAACGTGGGATGCTCGGCCACAGCGGACTGCACAATGGAGAAGCTGGTGATCGTGCCGTCATCCGCCACATCAAGGGCGGCCTTGAGCGTGTTGACACCCGCTGTTTCAAGCCACTTTTGCGTCCACACTGATAGATCGCGGCCGCTGGCAGCCTCAAGCTCCACCATGAGATCGGGCAGCTCCGTGTTGGACCAGGCGTGCTTGGCAAAGTAGGCGCGCACCCCTGCCATGAATTCCTCTTGGCCTACCCAGGCAACCAACTGGCGCAGTACCGAGGCACCCTTGGCGTAGGTGATGCCGTCAAAGTTGACCAGTACGTCTTCAAGGTCGTTGATCTCGGCCTTGATGGGGTGTGTGGACGGGAGCTGGTCCTGACGGTACGCCCAGCTCTTTTCCAAGGAGGAGAAGGTGGTCCAGGAGTCCACGTACTTGGTGTTCTCAGCGGCGGCCAATGTGGACATGAACTCGGCGAATGATTCATTGAGCCAGAGATCGTTCCACCAGCGCATTGTCACAAGATCGCCGAACCACATGTGGGCCAGCTCGTGCAGGATGGTGATGGCGCGGCGTTCAACCATGGCGTCGGTGACCTTGGACCGGAACACGTAGCTTTCCAGGAACGTTACGGCCCCGGCATTCTCCATAGCGCCGGCGTTGAACTCGGGCACGAACAGCTGGTCATACTTTGGGAACGGGTAAGGGACACCGAACTGCTTTTCAAAGTACTCAAAGCCCTGCCGGGTCAGCTCAAAAACGTTCTCGGCGTCAAGATATTCCATGAGAGATTTACGGGCAAACACGCCCAGCGGCACCACGCGGCCATCGGAGCTTGTCAGCTCGCTGCGAACAGATTCATACGGGCCGGCAATGAGTGCGGTGATGTAGCTGGACATCGTCAACGTGGGCTCGAAGTGCCAGCTGGCTTTGCCTTCGCCAGCACTCTCCGGGGCCGGGGTGGGGGAGTTGGAGATGACGTCCCAGTGCGCGGGGGCCGTGACGTGGAAGGTGAAAGTAGCCTTCTGATCTGGCTGCTCGAACACGGCAAACATGCGCCGGCTATCTGGCACCTCGAACTGGCTGTACAGGTACACCTCACCGTCCACGGGGTCAACGAAGCGGTGCAGGCCCTCGCCGGTATTCATGAAGCGGGCGTCAGCGACCACTGTCAGTTCATTCTCGGCGGCCAGATTCGGCAGTTGGATGCGTACGCCGTCGGACACCTCAGCAAGGTCTTGGTCCACACCGTTCAATGTCACCCGGTGCACCGCGGCGGTTACCGCATCAATGAACGACGACGAACCCTCCTTCGCGCTGAATCTCACCACGGTTGTGGAGGGGAAAGTAGTATCTGAAGCGGTTAAATCAAGTGTGACGTCGTAGCTTTTGACGCTTAGGGTCGCCGTGCGTTCAATGGCTTCGGCGCGGGTCAGGTTCATACCAGGCAAAGTGATGCCTTCCGTTTGAGTTCGGATGTATTGGGCGGCCCACAGGATTACCGTGGGCTGCAGCCGCCGGAACGTTGTCCGGCAACCGTTATCTCAATTCTGTCACCATTTGAGCCCGGATGTGGTTCGGGTCTCCTCTGGCCCACTTGAACTTGTCCACAGGACGGCCCGCAGGAACTGTTTCGCGATGGAGTTGTGGGTACTTCCGCGGTGGGGCACTCTTGAGTTGATGGCAAGAATTTTGCTGCTCATGCAGGATTGTGAAAGACGGGTTTTCGTGGGGCAACAAGGACGCAGTGCTGAGGATGAGCGGGTTTACAACCGGCGGTGGCTTATTACTGTCATTGGCGGGCCCTTGCTCGCTGGTGTTTTGGTGGTTGTTTGGATGTTCATGGTGGCGCAACGGTTGCCAACTGAGCTGGCTACACACTGGAATGGCAAAAATGAAGTGGACGGGCATCCCTCGTTATGGTCAATGGCTGCCATGACAGTAGCCCTGGCCGCAGGCACCGGCTCTGGAATTTCATTCTTGGCGATCGCCACCCGCAGCCAGAACCTTCTCATAGCGCGCATCGGAGTCGGTTTTGGCGTGGGCTTTGGCACAGGCATGGTGGCGCTGATGGCCGCTATCGTGGCGGGACAACTTGACCTTGTAGACCCATCCGCCCCCGCATTGTCGGCACCTGTTATGGCAGGGGGATTGGGGCTAGCTTTTGTAGCCGGAGCCGCTGCGATCTGGCTGTACCGGCCCGGTGAAACCGGGCGGGCCCCTGACCGGCACGCTCTGGCTATGAACAAGGCTGTCGCAGCAATGACAGGCCCACTGGCTGTGGCTGGCCAAGACAGCGTCGTACGGGGTGAGACCATGGCCGTAAAAGTATCAATGGCCCGTTGGGGGCCCATCATAAGTCTTGGTATAGGGGCTGCCACCGGTGTTGGCCTGTTCTTCATTTTTCCGTTGTTGGCTTTGTTGGGTGCGGTGCTGGGCGGTGTTATCTGGATATTCACTCGTGGTACGGCGATGATTGGGCCCGACGGCGTGAAGGTGCTGGCCGCCGGTTTTTACAAAGTCATGCCGTTGCAGTGGGATGAAATCAAGCGGGCAACGGTGGAGGACATCAAAGCGTTGGACTATGGCGGGTGGGGTTACCGGATCAATGGCGGCTCTGTTGGTTTCATTATGGCCAGCGGACCGGCACTGGTGATAGAGGCGGGTTTCCATCAGAAGTTCGTCATCTCTATGCCTGACGTGAAAACAGCCGGTAAAGCCGCAGCCCTTGTTAATGGTTACGTTCACGCAACAACAGTGAAAAGCTAGTCCCATGGTATCCGAGGGCAATCACGATTCAACAGGCAGTCATGATTCATCCGGCAGTTACGATTCCACAGGCAGTCATGATTCGACGAGGGAGCGGCACATCGATGCAAGGGCCCTGCGCTTTGCCTTGATTTTCCCGGTCCTGCTCGCGGCTGCACTGGTCCTTGGTGGTGTGCTCACCAGTTCCCAGCTTCCCGATGGCGTGCTGCTTCCGGTGGGTGGGTGGGCCGTGCCACTGCCTACATTCTTGGGCATTGGAGTGGCAAGCATTCTGATTCTTGGGGCGGGTGTAGGCAGCTTTGGCGCTCGCACCACCTTCTCACGGACGCTTCGGCGGATACTGCTCGGTGTAGCCATGACGTTACAACTAACAGCATGCGCACTCTTTGCCGCCACTCTTTTGGGCCAGGCTGGTGCCGGGGAGCTACCCGCCGTTCAAGTGGATGGCTACGTCATGTTGATGGGCAGCGGGCTGGCTATGGCCATGGGCGTAGTTCTAGCTCTCACTTTCAAACCGGACGAGCAGTGGAGCTCAACGGATGATCTAGCGCTGGCCCGAGTCCTGTTGGCCGAGGAAGATCCCGCTGCCGGCAAAGACAAACTGGCCTACTTCCTGCACCCGAAGAGTTCAGTGATCATGATGATTTTGCTGGCGGCCATCCTGCCTGGGGCCCTGTTGGCGTTGCTCTCGCCGTGGGTTCTCTTGGCGGCAGGGCTTCTGGCGCTGCTGGCGATATCCATGCTGTGTGCAACCGTGGAGGTTGATCGCAGTCAGCTGATCGTGAAGCTGCTGGGAGTGATACCTGTGGTGGTTGCCCCCTGTGAAGAGGTGGATGCCGCAGTGTCACTGAACATTGTGGCGAAAAACTACGGTGGTTGGGGTCTACGCAAGCACAGCGGATCGGCTACATTTTTGACACACTCGGGAGCCGCCGTCGTACTTAGGGAAAGTAGCGGAGCGAAAGTGGTGGTCAGTGCGCCTAATTTGGATATTGCTGATGAGCTCTCACAGATTCTGAACCGTCGAGCCGGGAAATCGCCGCAACAACGCTAGTGCCTCCGACCGGGCCCACATACGTCGCAGGCTTGGGTAGGCTGATGAGTACTACTCACTTCCAGATCAAGGAACACTCATGCGCGTTCACATTGCAACCGACCATGCCGGCATGGAGCTCAGTGCCCACCTCATCACCGTTCTGATCGCCAAGGGCTACGACTTAGTTGACCATGGGCCCAAGGCGTACGACGCCGAAGATGACTATCCTTCTTTCTGCATCAACGCGGCGTTGGCCGTTGTCGCAGACCAAAGCGAGGGAGTCGATGCGCTGGGAATCGTACTGGGCGGGTCTGGCAATGGCGAGCAGATCGCGGCCAACAAGGTCAAGGGGGTGCGCGCTGCGCTGGCATGGAACCTCTCCACTGCGAAGCTGGCCCGCGAACATAACGACGCCAACGTGGTTGCTGTGGGTGGACGCCAGCACAGTGTTGAAGAAGCCACAGAGATCATTGAAGCCTTTCTAGCCGAGCCATTTAGCAACGCTGAGCGTCACGTTCGTCGCATCTCAAAGATCGCCACCTATGAGACCAACGGCGAAGTTGTTCACTAACAACGCCGCGGATGACCGATTAACGCTGGGGCTCGTGAGCGCGTAAGGGCTGGTTTCAGTGCAAGTTTCAGTGCAAGAGATGGGAAATAAAAGCAATGCCTGAAGGGCACTCGGTACACCGTTTGGCTCGGCAGTTTAACGATGTTTTTGCCGGGGCCGCACTGGCGGTAAGCAGTCCGCAAGGGAAGTTTGCTGCCGGTGCCGCTCGGATTGATGGCCACAAATTAGAACATGCTCAAGCCCACGGCAAACAAATGTTCCTGTTCTTCTCACACGAATTGGTCATGCGCGTGCATCTGGGGCTATACGGAGCGTGGGACTTTGGCGGTGATTCCAGCTTCAGGGGTGCCTCCAGCATCGGGGCCCCCAGACGGATCGGTGAGAAAGAGCTTGACTCAGGCACAGGGCCGGACGGTGCTGTCGGGGACATGTATTTGGGCCCACCAGAGCCCAAGGGTGCTGTGCGCGTCAGGCTTATTTCCCATCATGGGTGGGCAGATCTGCGCGGACCAACAGCCTGCGAGGTCCTCTCGCCGGCAGAATCAACAGCCGTCCTGTGCAAACTTGGCCCAGATCCTTTGAATGACTTCCCCGGTGACGCCCAGGAGTTTGCCCGCAGAGTAAGGCGAAGCGCCACCTCCATTGCCCTGTTGCTGATGAAACAAGAAGTGTTAGCCGGAGTGGGCAATGTGTACCGTGCCGAGGTGCTGTTCCGACTCGGCTTGGACCCTATGCTGCCGGGAAAAACCCTGGAGCAGGAAGAAGCCTTGGCAATATGGCGAGATATTTCCATTGTCATGGCAGATGGACTCTGCGACGGGCGCATCATCACCACCGAGTTGGTTGATAGGCCCACGGGATTAGGTGCTGAGGTGGGGCACGGGCAGGCCATGGCAGCAATGACATCCGCTGAGGGAGGGGCACACCCTGCTGTGCCCGCCCGTGCTGTGCCCGCCCGTGCTGTGCCCGCACGTGCTGTGCCCGCACGTGCTGTGCTTGCCCCTGCTGTGCCTGCCCCTGCTGTGCCCGCAGATGAGGCGCACTATGTCTACAAACGTGAAGGGTTGCCCTGCCGTCACTGCGGGAGCCCTATCGCCCTGAAGGAGCTTGGTGGTCGCAAACTCTATTGGTGCCCACGGTGCCAAGGCGGCCGCTGAACTAATGACCGTTCCGGCGGCTGAACTGGGCGCAAACCGGGCTAATGCGCACCGCGTAGGGGCCCGATTTGCGGCAAACCGAAAGTCGTTGATAGTGTTACGGAGTTGTTCCGGTGAAAGCCCATAACAATGGGGGCGTAGCTTAATGGTAAAGCCTCAGTTTTCCAAACTGATGACGCGGGTTCGATTCCCGTCGCCCCCTCTGCACTGAAGAAGTTTCCCCGTCAGAAGTTGTCGGGGCTTTTTTATTCCCGGTCGCTTATGCGGTGGATAACATCACGAATGTGGTGCTGCTGAGAGGCGATTGTGCATCTGGGAACATTTGCCCGTAGACTGTTGCGGGCACTACGGGGCGTAGCGTAGTGGCTAGCGCGCCTGCTTTGGGAGCAGGAGACCGCAGGTTCGAGTCCTGTCGCCCCGACTTCAGCATTATTCGGTTCACGTTTGGTCAGTGACTGCCCATGTGCTGGGGCCATTTATCCATCAACAGACCATCAGGAGTACCACGCTGTGAAGAGCGCTGTCGAAAACCTCACACCCACTCGGGTAAAGCTCGACGTTGAGGTTTCCTTTGAGGAATTGAAGCCCAGCATTGCAGAGGCTTATACGACAATCGGTGCGCAGGTTCAGGTACCTGGCTTCCGCAAGGGCAAAGTCCCCAACAAGCTGATCGATCAGCGCGTTGGCCGCGGCTACGTCTTGGAAACAGCTATCAACTCCGGCCTGAACGGCTGGTACCAGGAAGCTGTCATCGAGAACAAGCTGACGCCCTTGAGCCGTCCTGAAGTTGAAATCACGGAGGTTCCGGACCCCACGGCAACCGACGGTGTGGTTAAGTTCCACGTTGAACTGGATATTCGCCCCGAGATTGAACTCCCTGACTACGAAGGCATTGAAGTTCAGGTTGCAACGCTTGAGGTTTCCGCCGAAGACAGTGAGAAAGCCCTTGACGAACTGCGTGGCCGCTTCGGCACGCTGAAGACCGAAGATCGTCCCAGCGTAGAAGGTGACTTCCTCACCATCAACATCGAAGCCAAGATCGACGGCGCAGAAGTTGACTCGGCTACTGATCTGTCCTACCAAATCGGTGCAGGGAACATGCTCGACGGCCTGGACGAGGCAGCCACTGGCCTGTCCGCAGGCGAAGAAGCAATCTTCAACACCAAACTTGCCGGTGGCGAGCACGCTGGTGAAGAAGCACAGGTAACCGTGAAGGTAACCTCCGTGAAGGTCCGCGAGCTTCCTGAAGCCAACGATGACTTTGCACAGCTGGCTTCCGAGTTCGACACCATCGCTGAGCTGAAAGAGGATCTGGCCAAGCAGGCTGCCGAATCCAAGACCGTTGAGCAGGGCGTTGAGGCTCGCGACTTGGTTCTTGAGAAGCTCATTGGACTTGTTGAGGTTCCGGTTCCGGATTCAGTCGTGGCCGATCAGCTTGAGCAGCACTTCAAGCCGGAGAATGCTCACGGCCCCGAGGAGCACGACACCGAAGCGCACCGCGCCGAGGTCAAGGAAAACACCGAGAGTGCCTTCCGCAACGAGATCATCCTTGACGCCATCGCTGAGAAGGAAGAGGTTGGCGTCAGCCAGGCTGAACTGATCGATTACATTGTTTCCTCCGCCAGCCAGTACGGCATGGAACCGAATCAGTTCGCGCAGATGCTGGACTCCTCCGGCCAGGTCAACATGATCGTTGGCGAAGTTCGTCGTCGTAAGGCTCTTGCCGTTGTTCTGGGCAAGGCAATTGTGAAGGACACCGAGGGTGCTTTAGTAGACCTGAGCGACTTCGTTTCAGCCGCCACCGAGGAAGAAGAAGTTCTTTCTGAAGATGAGGCAATCGAGCCCACAGCAGTGACCGATCCGGGCGAAGTTCGTATCTAATACTGCCCGCCAGGGTATTTGAGTATTGCAAAGCCGTTGCCGGTTCCTTGAAAAGGAACCGGCAACGGCTTTTTGCTTTGATGTGGCATTGCACAAGTAGTGCTGGAACTGCCACGTGAAGCTCGTTTTATTCCCGGAGCGCCCTCATCTTCAGGTGTCGTGCGCCTACAGCGAACAGTGTCCAGATGGACCACAAACGCCCGCCAAAAAGGGCTACTGTCCAAGTAGTGAACATTAGTGATGGTCACGTTGGGCAGGCCCGACGGACCACACGAAGGAGAGGTAAACCCACCATGGCACAGCAAACCACCCCCACAATGGCCAGCGCGGATCCGTCCGCTCAGGACCAGTACATTTACAACCGTCTGCTCAAAGAGCGCATCATCTGGTTGGGCTCGGAGGTTCGCGATGACAACGCGAACCTGATCTGCTCGCAGTTGCTACTGCTTTCGGCAGAGGATCCCGAAAAGGACATCTACCTCTACATCAACTCACCCGGTGGCTCTGTCACTGCGGGCATGGCCATCTACGACACGATGGAGTTCATTCCCAACGACGTTGTTACGGTAGCCACCGGCCTCGCCGCGTCGATGGGTCAGTTCCTCCTCTCCTCAGGCACCAAGGGCAAGCGCTACGCGACGCCCAACGCACGCATTCTCATGCACCAGCCATCAGGGGGCATTGGAGGAACGGCGTCGGACATTAAGATTCAGGCAGAACTGATCCTTCACATGAAGAAGGTCATGGCTGAACTGACGGCGGAGCAGACTGGCCAGAGCGTTGAAAAGATTTTAGTTGATAATGACCGTGACAAGTGGTTCACGGCTGCCGAAGCCCTTGAATACGGCTTCTTCGATAAGATCAGCCGCCATGCAGGAACCGTTGCCGGTGGCGGCGGAACCAACGCCAAATAATAAGCCGAAGAACAGATTTCAGGAGCAATACCATGACCTATAACTTTGGCAGCACCGCTTTTGGCAAGACTGCCGGTAACCTGCCCACCAGCCGCTACGTGCTCCCGCAATTCGAGGAGCGTACACCCTACGGTTTCAAGCGCCAGGATCCGTACACAAAGCTCTTCGAGGACAGGATCATCTTCCTCGGCGTGCAGGTTGATGATGCATCCGCCGACGACGTTATGGCGCAGCTTTTGGTGTTGGAGGCAGATGACACAGACCGTGACATCACCTTGTACATCAACTCACCCGGAGGTTCATTTACGGCCATGACGGCCATTTATGACACGATGCAGTTCATTCGTCCGGAAATCCAGACCGTGTGCTTGGGCCAGGCCGCTTCGGCAGCAGCGGTCCTGCTTGCTGCGGGGGCACCCGGTAAACGGTTGGCTCTGCCAAACGCCCGGGTACTGATCCACCAGCCGGCACTTTCCGGCGGCCAAGGCGGACAGGCCTCCGACCTTGAAATTCAGGCGAATGAAGTTATGCGTATGCGCGCGTGGTTGGAGAACACACTCTCTGATCTTTCCGGACGCACACCCGAGCAGGTCAGCAACGACATTGAGCGTGACAACATTCTAACGGCGGCCCAGGCCAAGGAATACGGTCTGATTGATGAAGTTTTGGCTCCGCGCAAGATGAAGCCGGCAGCAATCACACGCTAGAACGGTACAAGTAAATGCCGGGCAGGGGAACATAAAAACCCCTGTTCCGGCGTTTGCTTTCCGCCCAATGTCCATGCTGTGGCCTAGAGTGGAAGATAATTTGCAGGACGTTCCCGGCAACTGTCGTGAACGAAGACTTATTTTGTTCTAATCCCGCCGCCGGCGGGTTGTTCGCGGGAGGACACAGCAATGGCCAGGATGGGCGAAAGCACCGATCTGCTGAAATGTTCCTTCTGCGGCAAGAGCCAAAAGCAGGTCCGCAAGCTAATAGCCGGTCCCGGTGTTTACATCTGCGACGAGTGCATAGAGCTTTGTAACGAGATCATCGACGAAGAATTGGCAGAGGTGGCAGAACTTGACGCCTTTGAACTACCTAAACCTCGAGAGATCTTCGATTTCCTACAGGAATACGTCATAGGCCAGGAACCGGCAAAGAAGTCGCTGGCTGTGGCGGTCTACAACCATTACAAACGCATCCAGTCCGGGCATGCACTCAAGAGCACCACCCTGTCTGGGGACGTCCACGATGATGTTGAAATCTCCAAATCCAACATCTTGCTTGTTGGCCCCACTGGTTGTGGAAAAACCTACCTGGCACAGACCCTCGCTAAGCGCCTGAACGTTCCCTTCGCAGTTGCTGATGCAACCGCCCTCACAGAGGCCGGGTACGTGGGTGAGGATGTAGAGAACATTTTACTCAAACTGATTCAGGCTGCCGACTTTGATGTTAAAAAGGCCGAACAGGGCATTATTTACATTGATGAGATCGATAAAATCTCGCGCAAGTCAGAGAACCCCTCTATTACCCGTGACGTATCCGGTGAAGGTGTCCAGCAGGCGCTGCTGAAAATTCTTGAAGGAACCGTAGCCTCGGTGCCGCCGCAGGGCGGGCGTAAGCACCCGCACCAGGAATTCATTCAGATCGACACCACAAACGTGTTGTTCATTGTTGCTGGTGCTTTTGCCGGGTTGGAAGAGATCATTGGGTCTCGTGCTGGCAAAAAAGGTATCGGTTTTGGCGCCCCACTTAGTGCGCTGAAACAAAGCGATGCTAGCTATGCCGACGTCATGCCGGAAGACTTGCTGAAGTTTGGGCTGATCCCCGAATTCATTGGGCGGCTACCAGTGATCACCACCGTCACACAACTTGACCGCGCATCACTGATCCAGATATTGACAGCGCCCAAGAATGCGCTCATCAAGCAGTACCAAAAAATGTTTACGCTGGACGGCGTCGAGCTTGAATTTGATGACGAGGCTCTGGCCGCCATTGCCGAGCTGGCACTGGATCGCGGCACCGGTGCCCGCGGGCTGCGGGCAATCTTGGAAGAAGTGCTGCAACCGGTCATGTTTGACCTGCCCAGCCGCGAAGACATCGCCACTGTTGTGATCACTGCCGATGTTGTGGGCAAGAAAGCCGAGCCCACGCTGATCCCACACGAGGTGGCAGCCAAGCGCAGGAACAAGTCTGCCTAACTGCTCTTGATCGTGGCGGAATAGTTTTAGATCCAGGACCGTTACAGAAAACAACGGCTTTAGGCCTGTTGACGATGTGAATTCATGCCCTACGAAGGAGATTTGACGTGTCTGAAAGTGTTCTGCCCGCCAGTGAAACTGCCGATTTCTGGTTTGACCCCACGTGCCCGTTCGCTTGGGTGACTTCGCGTTGGATTGGGGAAGTGGAGACGGTCCGGAACATTTCCGTCAACTGGCACGTCATGAGCTTGGGCGTGCTCAACGAAAATAACGACGATTTACCTGCCGAATACAAAGAACACATGGCTAAGGCGTGGGGACCGGTTCGGGTGATCATCGCCGCAGCGCAGGAACACGGCAAGGAATTCATCAAGCCGCTCTATGACGCCATGGGTACCCACATACACAACAATGGCAACAGGGATCTAGACGATGTTATGGCCAAGTCATTGGCCGAAGTTGGGCTGCCAGGTGAACTAGCCGCGGCAGCGCGCACAGACGCCTACGACGCACCGCTGCGTGCCAGCCACGCCGAAGGCATCGCCAAGGTGGGTCAAGACGTTGGCACCCCCATCGTTGCCTTCAATGGAACAGCATTCTTTGGCCCTGTCATCACCCGCATCCCTCGTGGTGAAGAAGCGGGAAAGCTCTGGGACGCCACGCTAACGCTGGCCAGTTTCCCCTACTTCTTCGAGATCAAGCGCAGCCGCACAGAGGACCCACAGTTCAGCTGACACCACTAATGTGATGTGCCCAAGGCCAGTGTGCGGAATCCTCCGGGATCCTTCACACTGGCCTTTGCGCTGTCCCAAACACACCGGAATCAACCGTTCATCTAGTTTTCATCGAGGAGTTCCCGCAACTGCGCGTGGAGGTAACCTTCAACGGTCATGGTTGGAGCGTGAAGGTTGCCATAGTTGCTGAATCGTTCCTGCCCGAGATGAACGGGGTTACCCACTCCCTTCTAAAAGTCCTGCAACATCTAGACGCGCGTGGCGATGATGTTTTGGTCATTGCGCCATCCACACCAGAAGATGCCCCCAACATGGTTTCAGGTGCCAGCGTCAGGCGGCTGCCATCAGTTGCACTGGCAGGCTACCGCAATATCCGTGTTGCTGTTGGGGGTGTGGCCAAAGTGAAAACAATTTTGGCGCAGTTCAATCCGGACGTTGTTCACCTAGCATCCCCTTTCGTTCTAGGCTGGCGTGCTGTCAGAGCTGCCGCCGCGCTGGGAATACCTACGGTGGCCGTCTACCAAACTGATGTGCCCGGATACGTTGCAAAGTACGGGATGCCTTTTCTGGAAAACTGGGCATGGCACCGAGTGGAACAGATCCACACAACAGCAACCAAAACGCTTGTTCCCTCTACCGACTCGTATCAAGCACTGAGCGGTCATGGCATTCCACGCGTGCAAATGTGGCGCCGTGGGGTGGATCTGGAACGCTTCCACCCAAAAAAGCGTTGTGATGAGTTCCGCGCCACTGTGGCGCCGCAGGGACAAAAAATCATTGGCTACGTTGGTCGCCTTGCCCTGGAAAAACAAGTAGCAGACCTATCCGTTCTCGCTGGCTTAAACAACACCAAAATTGTCATTGTGGGCGAGGGACCACAACGCGAAACTCTCCAAGCGGCCCTTCCCGATGCATACTTCACCGGCTTCCTTGACGGTGAAGACTTGGCAACTGCCATGGCGTCCCTGGACTTATTCGTGCACCCGGGGGAGTTGGAAACCTTTTGCCAAACGATTCAAGAAGCCATGGCATCGGCAGTCCCGGTTATTGCTACCGGCCGGGGCGGGCCCTTGGACTTGGTGGATTCCTCCCGCACTGGCTGGCTCTATGAGCCGGGTGAACTCAGCCAGTTACGCGCCTATGCAGCAGATTTGATCGGTGACGATGCTAAACGCAGTGCTTTTGGCCAGGCAGCTTTGCAACAAGTACAGGGCCGCTCCTGGGGTGTCCTGTGTGAGGAGCTGATGGACCTCTACGAGCAAGCCATTGCAGAGTACCCGCAGCTAAGTGCAGTCTTGAAAGGAATCAGATGAAAATTTCAGTGATTGGTGCCGGGTATCTAGGAACAGTTCATGCGGCGACGTTGGCCCACTTGGGGCATGACGTGGTGGGACTAGATACAGATGCTCTAAGAATTGCACACCTTGAAAGTGGCAACGCCCCTTTCTATGAGCCGGGACTGGCCGAGTTACTGGAGCAAGGCCGCCACAATGGGCGCCTTCGTTTCACCACCGATCCTGGCGAGCTGGCGCAGGCACAGGTCCATTTCCTCTGTGTCGGCACCCCTCAGTCCAAGACTGGTAACGATTCTGACCTATCGTTTCTGTTCAGCGCCATTGAGACCCTCGTGCCTTTTGTACGAGCAGATGCCGTCGTGGTGGGCAAATCGACCGTTCCAGTTGGGACGGCCGCTCAAGTCCAGGAAATGATTGCAGGGACGGGGGCCGCGCTGATCTGGAACCCGGAGTTCCTTCGTCAAGGCACTGCCGTACAGGATTCCTTGGTCCCGGATCGGTTGGTCTACGGTCTGCGGGACGGCACATTACAAAGTAGCGCGTGCGCCATGCTCGACGCCGTCTACGCACCCCTGTTGGCACGTGGCACACCGCAGGTGCTCACCAACTTTGCTACAGCGGAACTGATCAAAGTATCAGCGAACGCATTTTTGGCATTGAAACTCTCTTACATCAACGCTGTTGGTGAGTTTTGCGAGCAGGTGGGTGCCGACGTCGTGGCATTGCAACAGGCGCTGGGGCACGATGAACGGATTGGTGGAAAATATTTCCACGCGGGGGTGGGCTTTGGTGGCGGATGCCTGCCCAAAGATCTGCGCTCGTTTCGAGTTCAGGCGCAGCGGCACGGAATTGAGTCGCTGGATGAGATGCTCTCTCTGGTTGACGGCATCAATGCCGATGCCAGATTCAGGATGGCTGAGACAGCGGTGGGGCTGTGCGGCGGTTCAGTCCGCGGACTTCGGATCACCATTTTAGGGGCATCGTTTAAACCCAACACTGATGACATTCGCGATTCTCCCGCATTGGATGTGGCAGTTCAGCTTGCTGCACAAGGGGCACGGGTGAGCGTCACTGATCCGCAAGCCGTGGACAGCGCCTGGTTGCAGTACCCGCAGCTTAGCTTTGAAAGCGATGTATTTGCCGCCCTGCGTGGAGCCGAGCTAGTGCTTTTGCTGACCCAGTGGCCGGAATTCGTTTCTTTGGATCCGCGCAAGGCAGCCGCTGCGGTGCAACGGCCGGTGATCGTGGATGGCCGGAATGCTCTTGATGCGCGGTCATGGCAGGAGGCTGGGTGGGATTATCACGGAGTTGGCCGCGGCAGTGACCAGGTGGTTGGCCCGGCAGTAGAAAACTGGGCACCAGCTAGCGGGGCGAACATTGCCTCCAACCAGTTTGCTCTCTAACGCCCCGTGTTCGCTGGTGATCCTGGGCGCTATGTGGCACTGGGCGATTCCTTTACTGAGGGCGTTGGCGACGTCAACAAGCACCTGCCCAATGGAGTCCGCGGCTGGGCGGACAGAGTTGCGGAAGGGCTGGCCAAGGAAGCACCCGGATGGGAGTACGCTAATCTGGCGGTGCGCAGCAAGCGCCTACGGGACATTGTTGCAGAACAACTTGAGCCCGCCCTAGCCATGGAGCCAACGCTGATTACGCTGTATGCCGGCGGGAATGATGTTATGGACTTCGGAACAAAACTCCCGGAAATCCTGGCGCACTATGAATTCATGGTTTCCCGGCTTTCTCAGACCGGCGCCACCTTGCTGCTCTTCACCGGTTACGACGTGGAGGTTTCCCCGCTGCTATCTCCTCTGCGGCGCAAGAACCATGCCTACAATGACGGTGTGCGGAATCTGGCGAAAAAATACGATGCCATTTTAGTCGATTACGCCGGCTTTGCAGCGTACGCAAGTCCGCGCATGTGGGGGCCGGACCGGCTGCATATGTCAAAGGCAGGGCATAAGTATTTAGCTGCCGCGCTCTTAGATTTGCTGGATGTCCAGCACGGGATTACTCATAAACACAAGGAAATTACTCCCATGCCCGGTCTGGTGCACTGGACGCGAGAACAATATCTCTGGGTCAGAGACTGGGTGCTTCCGTTGGCTGTGCGCAAAGTGCGTGGCACCACCTTGGGTGATTCACTGACACCGCGTTGGCCGGAGCCCGTCCGGGTGCCGCCCAAGAAAGGACTGAAGAAACGTGCCCGGGAGTTAACGAACCCGCCTGGTTGAGAAGCAGAGTTGAGGACACCCCTTCGTTCCTCCGGGGGTGTCCTCAACCACACAGTTGTGTGGCGTATTAGGCCTGTACTGCGGATACTGCTGCAGCGGGTTCTTCTGCCGGTGCTAACGCCACATCGGAAACACGCAGTTCGCCTTCGCCCACGGCAACCGTGATCTCCAGTGCATTGGCGGCAGCCTTGAGGTCGCCCAGACCGGCAGCAAGCTGAGAAGCCTCTACGGCTCCGGCCGTCACTGTTGCTGAGAGTACCTGGGTACGTTGCTTGACCTTCGCTTCTGACTTGGCCTTGCGGATACCACTCAAAGCATCGCCCACTGTCGCCAGTAAGCTGGTGTCGCCGTCGTCCACGGCGACCAGCGCCGGCCATAATTCGCGGTGAATCGAACCCTTGCGCCACCAGCTCCACACCTCTTCTGTTGCAAAGGGCAGGAAGGGAGCAAAGAGGCGCAGCAGAGAATCCAACGTTGTCGCCAAAGCTGCCAGCACGGAGGCCTGACCCTCTTCGCCACTGGCTCCGTACGCACGGTCCTTGATCAGCTCTACATAGTCATCGGTGAAGTGCCAGAAGAAGCTCTCAGTAAGCTGGAGTGCACGGGCGTAGTCGTACTTCTCAAACGCTGAGGTGGCAATCCAAACAACCTCAGAGAGCTGAGCCAGCAGTCCGCGGTCCAACGCATTTTGTAGCTCATCGGAATCGGCGGTGAGGACATTGGCTTCGGTGGCGCCGAGATTGAGCACAAACTTGGAAACGTTGAGCAACTTGATTGCCAAGCGGCGGCCAATCTTCATCTGCGCAATCTCATAAGCCGTATCAGCGCCGAGCTTGGCTGAGGCCGCCCAGTAGCGAACGGCGTCGGCCCCGAAGTCGTTCAGCACATCAGTGGGGACCACCACGTTGCCCTTGGACTTGGACATCTTCTTCCGGTCGGGGTCAAGGATCCAGCCCGAGATGGCTGCATGCTTCCAGGGTGCGCTTCCTTGGAGAGCGTCTGCGCGCACGGCTGAGGAGAACAGCCAAGTACGGATGATGTCGTGGCCTTGGGGACGCAGGTCGAACGGGTAGACGTTGTTGAATAGTTCTTCATCTACGCCCCAACCACCAACAATTTGCGGTGTCAGGGATGAGGTGGCCCACGTATCCAACACATCGGCGTCACCGACGAAGCCGCCAGGGAGATTTCGCTGCTCTTCGGTGTAGCCAGGAGCGGCGTCCGCTGCAGGATCAACTGGAAGCATTTCGGTGGTGGGCAGGATGGGGTTTTCGTAGTCTGGGTTGGCGTCGGCGTCGAGGGGGTACCAGACGGGAACCGGCACGCCGAAGAAGCGCTGACGCGAAACCAGCCAGTCGCCGTTCAACCCGGAGATCCAGTTGTCGTAGCGTGAGCGCATGAAAGCCGGGTGGAATTCGATTTCTTTACCGCGGCTGATCAGGTGTTCGCGGCGATCCGCGTCACGGCCGCCATTGCGAATGTACCACTGGCGTGAACTGACGATTTCCAAGGGCTTGTCGCCCTTTTCAAAGAAGTTCACCGGGTGCATGATCTTCTTGGCTTCACCGTCAAGAAGCTCAGCGTCGGTCAGCAGGGTTATGAGACCTTCTTTAGCACCAAAGACAGTCTTGCCGGCGATGGTGGCGTAGTTCTCGCGGCCCTCCTCGGTGGTGATCCACTCGGGGGTCTCCGAGAGGATGCGCCCGTCACGGCCAACAATGGCGCGGGTGGGCAGCTGGAGTTCACGCCACCAA
Organism: Arthrobacter sp. TMP15; assembly: GCF_039529835.1. Taxonomy (NCBI): domain Bacteria; kingdom Bacillati; phylum Actinomycetota; class Actinomycetes; order Micrococcales; family Micrococcaceae; genus Arthrobacter; species Arthrobacter sp. TMP15. The sequence continues at coordinate 2,105,468 of NZ_CP154262.1, read as the reverse complement.
ATGACGTCTGTCAGGTCACCAAAGGTACACACCATGGCGATTCCGGAGCCCTTATCGGCCTTGGCCAGAGCGTGCGGAAGGACCTCAACCTCTACTCCGAACAACGGGGAGGTAACCTTTTTTCCAAACAACGCCTTGTAGCGTTCGTCGTCAGGGTTGGCCACCAAGGCGGAGCAGGCCGCCAGCAATTCGGGACGGGTCGTTTCAATGTAAATCTTTGAACCATCTTCGGCGAAGAAGGGGAACCGGTAATATGCGCCGGGCATTTCACGGTCTTCCAGTTCTGCCTGGGCAACGGCGGTCCGGAAGGTGACATCCCACAGTGTGGGGGCCTCAGCCATGTACGCATCCCCGGCACTCAGATTTTCCAAGAAACCGCGCTGCGAGACTGCTCGTGAGTGATCATCAATGGTGCGGTAGGTCAGTGCCCAGTCAACAGAGAGGCCCAGGGTCTGGAAGAGATGCTCAAAAACTTTCTCGTCTTCAACGGCAAGCACCTCGCAGAGCTCAATGAAATTCTTGCGTGAGATGACATCGAAATCACGCTGGTTCTTGGCGGGAGTCGCCGGAGGTTGGTATCCGGGCTCGTAGGAAATCTTTGGATCACAACGCACACCGTAAAAGTTCTGCACGCGGCGTTCGGTGGGCAGACCGTTGTCATCCCAACCCATGGGGTAGAAGACGTTCTTGCCGTTCATACGCTGGAAGCGTGCCAGCACATCGGTTTGGGTGTAGGAGAACATGTGCCCCACATGCAACGATCCAGAAGCCGTGGGCGGGGGAGTGTCAATGGAATACACCTGCTCCCGCGTGGTCTCACGATCAAATTTGTAGGTTCCTTCAGCAAGCCAGCGCTTGGTCAGGGACTCTTCAAGGCCCTCCAAAACGGGTTTGTCGGGAACGTTGCTTGGGGTGGGTGCGGGCGTGTCTGTGCCCGGAATGTTTTCAGCCATGGCCCAATTCTTCCACGAGTTGGGCAGGAACGGGTGGTTCAAGCATTCCAGGTGGGCACTTGATACCATTTGGGCCAAAAGCCGTGTGGAGAAAGTGGCACTGATGACCCATGAAACCTTGTTGATGATGCACCAAAACGTCTGGGAGCCTGCCGGGCTTGTGTGCTCTTCGATCGAGCCTGAGCCCGAAAGTATGCAGTATTGCGCCCACACACTAAACATAGATGGCCGGCTGCTGCTCTTCCGTACGGCCAAGATAACGCCCACAAAGCTGGGTCAGTTCGTAACGCTGTGGAAGCGTTCAGCGCAAGGGCCCATCCGGCCCTTTGACACGTCCGACGGCGTTGCCTCCTTCGTGATTCACGCCGGCCTTGGCACCGGGCTGGGTCAGTTCGTGTTCCCCCTTGAAGTTCTAACTCGCCACGATGTGGTGTCAGTGAGTGGCAAGGGTGGCAAACGGGCCATGCGTGTATACCCTCCGGATGTGCAGGGCCTCAGCACTACGGCCCGGCGGACACAAAAGTGGCAATGCGAGTATTTTCTACCCCTGGACTCCGACGTTGCACTGATCAAAGAGCTGTACTCTGCCTGATTCCTCTCCTTCTGCGCGCCGTTTTGCGCCAATAGTGCGCAGCAATGCTTGTGGCGCATCATAGCCTCCAAACGCTGCGCAGAAGGAGGTCTCGGGACTATGCTGCTGACATGGGCACTGTACGAATACTGCGGGTATATGAGGAGCCGGAAGCGGGGGAGTACCGCGTGCTGGTGGACAGGCTATGGCCGCGGGGGATCAAGAAGGGCACTATTGACCTCTGGCTCAAAGACGTGGGCCCCAGCAAGGAAGTTCGTCAAGCTTTTGATCACGTGCCGGAGCGCTTTGACGCCTTTGTGCACCAGTACACGGCCGAGCTGGTCAAGAACTGCGCCGTAGCGCAGCTGCGGGAGGTCATGGCCGAGCACAAGAAAGTGGTGCTGCTCTATGGCGCCAAGGACCATCATGAAAACCAGGCAGCAGTCCTGCTGGACTTCCTGCAAAAAACGGCTGACTAGGAACAATTAGCGGGCCGCAAAAAAGCGACAGGTGTTCAACCCGGGGCTGCAACGGCGCTAGATTGGTGACATGGCTGAAAACACTTCTAAAAATGCAATTGTCACGGGTGCCAGTTCAGGGATTGGCGCGGCCACCGTCCGCCAGCTGCGAAGAGACGGTTGGAACGTGATTGCCGTGGCTCGGCGCGAGGACAGGCTCGAACAGTTGGCTGCGGAGACCGGAGCCTTGGCGTTCGCCACTGACATTACCAACGACCAGGACGTCTCTCGTTTACGCAATTTCACCGCCGACACCTTCGCCCAGACCGGTGGGCTAGATACCCTCATCAACGTTGCCGGCGGTGCCCGCGGTGCGGACAGTGTGGCCAATGCGGAGGTTGCAGATTGGGATTGGATGTATCAAGTCAACGTCCTGGGTACGCTCAAAGTCATTAAAGCTTTCCTACCTGCTCTGCGGGGACACGGCCACGGCACTATCTGCAACCTTACTTCCACCGCAGGAGTGGAAGCGTATGAGGGTGGGGCCGGCTACAACGCAGCCAAGTTTGGCCAGCATGCCCTGACCGGTGTGTTGCGTCTGGAAGAAGCCGTGCACAACATCCGCGTCATTGAGGTGGCGCCGGGCATGGTGCACACCGAAGAATTTGCGGTGAATCGACTAGGCGGTGACCAGGAAGCTGCCGATAAGGTCTACCGTGGCGTGGCCCAACCACTCACGGCAGATGATGTGGCCTCGGTAGTGGGTTACGCCGTCGGGCTTGCCCACCACATCAACCTGGACCAGATTGTTCTGCGCCCTGTGGCGCAAGCAGCCGCACACAAGTTGATCCGCCGCTAACAGACTGAGCCCTGACAGACAGAACGGGATGCGCGCAGAAGTCCCGCGCATCCCGTATAATGAATAGATAATGCGTTGACCCGGCCATCACCGGTGAGCTTCCGGAAGAAAGTGCCCCTCAAAAGGCGCCAGTAGAACCGGACGGGTAAGCCCGTCACAGCAGCTAATGAGCGGCCACACCCTGGAAACAAAAGCCAGGGGGTGGTAAGCGAGGTGGTACCGCGGCGCAAGCCGTCCTTGCATCCTGAACCTGAACGCCCACAACCAGGATGATGTGATGACCCACTTCCCGAAGGCCTCTGCCGCCGCTGGCCTCCATGCCGAATCCAAGCACGTTCCCTCCTCCGTGAATTTTCCGAAGGTTGAAGAACTTGTCCTGAAGTACTGGGATGAAGACGGCACCTTCCAAGCCAGCATTGACGCCCGCGACGCCGGTGAAGATGGCTCAAATGAATTCGTCTTCTATGACGGTCCTCCCTTCGCCAACGGTTTGCCGCACTACGGGCACCTGCTAACCGGCTACGCCAAAGACCTAGTTGCCCGCTACCAGACCCAGCGCGGGCGCCGAGTAGAGCGCCGCTTCGGGTGGGACACACACGGTTTGCCTGCGGAGCTGGAAGCCATGAAGCAGCTGGGCATGACGGACAAGGCGCAGATCGAGGCCATGGGCATCGATAAATTCAACGACGCCTGCCGCTCCTCCGTTATGAAGTACGCCGGGGAGTGGCAGGAATATGTCACCCGCCAGGCCCGCTGGGTGGACTTTGAAAATGACTATAAGACACTCAATGTGCAGTACATGGAGTCCGTGCTGTGGGCGTTCAAACAGCTGCACTCAAAGGGTTTGACCTACAACGGTTACCGTGTGCTGCCGTACTGCTGGAAGGATGAGACGCCGCTTTCCAACCACGAGCTGCGCATGGATGACGACGTCTACAAGGACCGCCAGGACCAAACCGTCACCGTCACCTTTCCCATCGTGGCTGGCGAATCTGCGCTGTCCCGGGAACTGGCCGGCGTTGAGGCCATCGCCTGGACCACCACGCCCTGGACCCTGCCCACCAACCAGGGACTGGCCGTGGGACCTGCCGTGAGCTACGCCGTCGTGCCTGTTGGGCCTAACGGAACCAGCGCAACGGGGGAGAAGTTCCTGATCGCGTTGGATCTGGTGGGTGCTTACGCCAAGGATTTGGGGTACGACGACGGTGCTGGCGCAACTGCCGCCGTTTCTGCCACGTACCTGGGCGCTGAGCTTGAAGGTCTGAAATACCAGCCCTTGTGGGACTACTTCGCCGACGATGAAAAGTTCGGCACCGCAAAATCGTGGCAGTTCCTGCTGGCTGACTACGTCACCACCACCGACGGTACGGGCATTGTCCACCAGGCACCCGCCTACGGTGAAGAGGATCAAAAGGTCTGTGAGCAGTACGGCATCCCGGTGGTCCTCTCCGTGGATGAGGGTGCGAACTTCCTGCCGCTCTTTGCAGGTGGCCCGCTCAGCGATATTGCCGGCGTGCAGGTCTTCGACGCCAACAAGACCATCACCCGCGTGGTTAAGGAGGCCGGCCGGCTGATCCGCCAGGCCAGTTACGTGCACAGCTACCCGCATTGCTGGCGCTGCCGCACACCGCTGATCTACCGGGCAGTGTCGTCCTGGTATGTGGAAGTGACAGCGTTCAAGGACCGCATGGTGGAGCTGAACCAGGACATCAACTGGATCCCGGGCAACGTCAAGGACGGACAATTCGGCAAGTGGCTCGCCAACGCCCGCGACTGGTCCATCAGCCGCAACCGCTACTGGGGTAGCCCCATTCCCGTCTGGCAGTCCGACGACGAAAATTACCCCCGCACCGACGTTTACGGCTCGCTGGCGCAGATCCAAGGCGACTTTGGCCGCCTGCCGCTGAACAAGGTCGGCGAAGTTGACCTGCACCGCCCCTTCATTGACGAGCTCACCCGTCCCAACCCGGATGATCCCCGCACCCCTGAGCAGGGACAGTCCACCATGCGCCGGGTGGAGGATGTGCTGGATGTTTGGTTTGATTCCGGGTCCATGCCGTACGCCCAAGCTCACTACCCGTTCGAGAATGAGGACTGGTTCAACACCCACAACCCAGCCGACTTCATCGTGGAGTACATTGGCCAGACCCGCGGCTGGTTCTACATGCTGCACATCCTCTCCACGGCCCTCTTTGACCGCCCGGCGTTTAGGAACGTCATCAGCCACGGCATTGTGCTGGGCTCAGATGGTGCCAAAATGTCCAAGTCGTTGCGTAATTACCCGGACGTCTCAGAGGTTCTTGACCGTGACGGTTCCGACGCCATGCGTTGGTTCCTGATGTCCAGCCCCATCCTGCGCGGAGGCAACCTGGTGGTCACCGAACAGGGCATCCGGGACGGTGTCCGCCAAGTCATCTTGCCGCTGTGGAACGTGTACAGTTTCTTCACCCTGTACGCGAACACGGCCAAGGGCGGCACAGGCTACGACGCTGTGCTGCGCTTTGACGGTTATGCGGATCCCATGGATCAGTACCTGCTGGCGAATACCGGTGACTTGGTGCGTGAAATGACTGCCAAACTCGATGGCTATGACGTCTCAGGTGCCTGCGATTCACTGCGCAGTTACCTGGACATGCTCACTAACTGGTATGTCCGGCGTAGCCGCAACCGCTTCTTTGACGAGAGCACGGACGCCTTTGATGCGCTATATACGGCGCTGGAGACGGTGTGCCGGGTGGCGGCACCCCTGCTGCCGCTGGTCACTGAAGAAATCTGGCGTGGTCTCACAGGTGGGCGCTCAGTCCACCTGACCGATTGGCCCAACCACGAGCTCTTCCCTGCCAATGCAGACTTGGTGGAAGGTATGGACCGAGTACGCCAGATCTGCTCCACAGGTTCAAGCCTGCGCAAGGCCGCTAACCTGCGGGTGCGTCAGCCCTTGGCGGAATTGACTGTTGTCACGTCAAACTTTGATCTGAGTGTTGCTGCTGACATCGTCAAGGACGAACTCAATATCCGCACTGTGCGCTTCGTTGATGCTGCTCTCGCCTCCCCTGAGGAGTTCGGCATCTCCCAGAAACTGGTTGTCAACGCTCGGGCAGCAGGGCCGCGTCTGGGCAAAGACGTCCAGCTGGCTATCAAGGGTGCCAAGTCCGGGGATTGGTCCGTCACCGACGGCGTTGTCACCGCTGGCGGCTTGGAACTTGAGCCTTCCGAGTACAGCCTGGAAACTGTTGTTGCTGATGCGCACGACGGCGGAAAAACTGCCGTTGCGATGCTGCCGCACGGCGGGTTCGTGGTGCTGAACACCGAGCTGACACCGGAGCTTGTTGCCGAAGGAACCGCACGCGATATGGTGCGCGCCGTCCAACAAGCCCGCAAGGACGCAGGTCTTCAGGTCAGTGACAGGATCCGCACCATTATCAGTGCGCCGCAGGAGATTGTCGATGCCCTACACGCCAACGCAGATTTGGTGAAGACTGAGACTCTGACACTGAAACTTGAACTCATCCCAGGTGACGTCGAAACCACCATCACTGTTGAACGGAGCATTTCATAAATGCCTGCTGACCATGACCTATTCTCGGTTGAAAGTGTCTATGCCGATCTTTTGGGCCGTGCCCCCGAAAACAAGATGGAACCCAGACTGGCTCCGTTGTTTAGGGCCATGGACATCCTGGGGGAGCCCAACAAGGCTTTTCCGATCATCCACATCACAGGCACTAACGGAAAAACTACCACTGCCCGGATGATTGAGGCTGGCCTGCTGGCCCACGATCTACGCACTGGCCGTTACACCAGCCCGCACCTGACCCGGGTTACTGAGCGCATCAGCATTAACGGGGCTCCCGTCAGCGATGAGACGTTTGTGCGGATCTGGGATGAGATCCGGCCCTACCTGGAGATTGTTGATGCCGAACTCATGGCAGGCGGCGACGTCCGTCTCACATACTTTGAGGCATTGACAATCTTGGCGTTTGCCATCTTTGCCGATGAACCAGTGGACGTAGCTATTATGGAAGTCGGTTTGGGTGGCATCACAGATGCCACCAACGTGGGAGATGGCCAAGTAGCCGTCATCACTCCCATCTCCCTTGATCACACTGAACTTCTTGGTGATACCACGGGTCTTATAGCGCAGGAGAAGGCCGGGATCATCAAAGAAGGTGCATTCGTGATCAGCGCAGCCCAGCCCACTGATGCCGCGCAGGTCATTTTGGATGCGTCGCGAGAAAAGCATGCCGAGTTCCGTTTTGAGGGCGTGGAATTTGGTGTTGAGGCACGCACTGTGGCTGTTGGTGGACAGATGCTTGACCTGCAGGGACTCGCCGGACGCTACCCTGGAATTTTGCTTCCGTTGCATGGGGAACACCAAGCTCAGAATGCCGCCGTGGCACTGGCAGCCTTGGAAGCATTTCTTGGCGGGGGCGAAACGGAACTCAATCACGAGCTGATACAAGAAGGCTTCGCCGCCGTCACGTCACCTGGCCGCCTGGAAGTCATGCGCACATCACCGACCATTGTTGTCGATGCAGCGCACAACCCGGCAGGGATAGCCGTCACGGCGGCTGCATTGCAGGAGTCGTTTGCATTTAGCAAACTTGTGGTGGTGCTGGGTATCCTGGCGGAGAAGGATGCCGAAGAGATTCTCAATACTCTCAAGGAATCTTATGGTGATGAGGCAGCGGAGATCTGCTTGACCCAATCAAATTCTCCCCGTGCCATCCCGGCGGCCGAGCTCGCTGAAATGGCGGTGGATCTTGGTTGGGCTGAAGAAGACGTTCACATCGCCGAGAAGCTTGATGACGCCATTGAATGGGCTGTTGAACGTGCGGAGTCCAACAATGATCTGGCCGGTGGCATCCTCATCACAGGTTCCATCACACTTGTTGGAGAAGCACGGATTTTGTTGGGCCGTCCCGGCGAAAAGCAAGGTGCCTGAGATGGCTAAGCTGACGAAAGCGCAGCGTGAATGGAAGCCCAACACGCCAAAAAAGGCGCGTTCCACCAAACTGATGTTTGCCTCTGTCGTATTGTTGCTCGAAGCATTTGTGGCACTCTTTCTAGGATTGGCATTATTTGGCCTCAAGGGCAAAGATCCTCTCTACCTTATTGTTGCTGCCGTGCTGGCGCTGCTGCTGATCGTGGCCTGCGGAGTGGTCCGTAAATCGTGGGGTCCAGCGTTCGGCTGGGCCCTGCAGTTGGCTTTGATCGCCGGTGGTTTTTGGGAACCGTCCATGTTCGTTGTGGGTGTCCTTTTTGCGGTTGCCTGGTGGTACGCCCTCTACGCAGGAGCAAAAATCGATCGGGAGAATGCTGTGCGGGCTAAGGCCCAAACCGTGTGGGACGCAGCTCATCCGCAGGTTTCGACTCCCGAAGTCCCAACCCCAGATGCCGACGCCAAGTAAACTAAATCCGAATGTCCTTTTTATCTAGTTATTGGAGTTACTGTGAGCATTGAGCGCACCCTTGTCCTGGTCAAGCCCGACGGTGTTGCCCGCAACCTTTCAGGGGCGATCCTGGCCCGCATCGAGGCCAAGGGATACACCCTGGCCGAGCTGAAGAAGGTTCCCGCCACCCGTGAGCAGCTGGAAGCGCACTACGAAGAGCACGTGGGCAAGCCATTTTATGAGCCGCTTGTTGAATTTATGCTCTCGGGCCCGGTTGTCGCGGCAATCTTCGAAGGTAACGCCGTCATTGCCGGTTTCCGGTCCCTGGCTGGCGCCACGGACCCCACCACGGCCGCACCCGGCACCATCCGCGGCGATCTTGGCCGCGACTGGGGCTTGAAGGTTCAGCAGAACTTGGTTCACGGCTCCGACTCTGCAGAGTCCGCTGAGCGCGAGATCGCCATCTGGTTTGCATAATCCCAGAAGCAGTTAGCGAACGACGACGAGGGGCGCCTTCCACAAGGAGGGCGCCCCTCGTCGTTGCCCACCCTGACGCTCGCTCACTTAACGTCGTGTTTTCGCTGACGCTCGCTCACTCCTGGGGCTTAAGAATCAAACGCTCCTTCATATCTGAAGGAGCGTTTGATGAAACTCGACGTTAAGTGAGCGAGCGTCGGGGGTGGGGGTTATGCGTTCGACGGGATGATCAGGTGCATGAACTTGAAGAAGATCGAGGCAACGGTCGCCACGTAGATCAGCCCCACAATAATCCAAGCCCACTCGTTGAGGAACTTGGTCAGGGCAGGGGGAGCGCTGATGACTCCGTGGTTGAGGTTACGCACAGTGATAAAGACAAACAGCGGAATCATCATTGCCCACACAATCATGCAGTAGGGGCACAGGACGGCGAGTACGTAGACGGCCTGAAACCAGAACCAGCCAATCAGGCCCATGCCCGCGGTTATGCCCACTTGCATGCATATCCAGAACCAACGGTTCATGTGTGCCCCGGCCAGTAAAACCACACCTGTAGTCATGAGGACCGCAAAGGCGACCACACCAATAAATGGATTGGGGAAACCGAGAATAGCCGCCTGAGGTGTTTTCATAACATCACCGCAGGAGATCCAGGAGTTAAAATCGCAGCTGAGATTCGAGTCCGGGTTTGTGTACAGCTGCAGACGATCCAACACCAAAACGAAAGATGCAATCCATGAGATGGCGCCAGTAATGACCAAGAACCAACCAAACGGTTTAGCACGCACCATGGCGGGCAGATCCACCTCCGTCTGGTTGCTGGTGGAAACTTTGGTGCTTGGCATGGTGTCCTATCCATTGAAATCAGTGATTGTGTCCTGATTGTAGCGTGAGTTTCTTGGCGCGCCCTCCGTGAAACGGCTCCGTGGCTTGGCGCATGTGAGACAATGAAAGCGGCTGGTTGGCGATCCACATGCGCCCCTCAGTCCAATGGCAAGCCTCCGGCTGCCGGTGACGACACTGCCTATCCGTGCAGCTATCCACCGGACGGATCCCGCAAACCATTGGCTTTTCAGAGCTTGCGCACCCAGAAGTTGGTGCCGCCTGGGAGGTATTTAGACGACTTCCGTCAGCGCCTGCGGGGGCTGACACATCTGCCGCTGTCGGCGCCCGATGTGGGGGTGCCGATTCGGCGCGAAAGTAATGCCCACAATGGATAATGAACAAACCTCACCGGAGCACACAGAGCCAACGCAGGCAGCTCCCGCCAAAGTAAAGACCACACGATCGCGTCGGGCAACCGCCGCCGTCACCAGCCCGGCAAGCGTCACCAGCCCGGCAAGCAATGTGGCGGCCCCAACAGTTAGTAAAGATGTCCCAGCCGCTGACACCTCTGCGCTTGAGAGCACTGCTGTGCTTGAAAGTTCTGGCGAAAAAGAACAAAGCCCGGCAAAGAAGACTCCTGCACGTCGCAGCCGAGCCAAAAAGGTTGCGCCAACGGCTGGCTTGGAAACATCAAATGAATCATCAGTCAAAGCAGCTGAACCTTCGCTGTTGGATGAGATAACTGAGCCCGCCAAGACTGCGCCAACCGCCAACCAAGGCACCAAAGCGGCAGAGGTAGCGGCGGAAACTAGCTCAGCTCCGGCCAAGCGGGCACCCCGACGCCGGGCTACAGCGCCCGTGACCGCGCCCGCAGCAGTGCGGGATGAATCTACCGGTGTCCAAGGTGAGCTGAGCTTGGCCGGAGCAGACGTTCAAACACCTGCAACAAAAGCCCCGGCTAGGCGCAGCCGTGCAGCCAAGACTCCAGTCACCAGCACCGCCGCTGCGCAGACTGATACCCCGGAGCCAGATGCAACGAAGTCAGCAGCAAAGGCCCCGGCCCGGCGTACAAGCCGGAAAGCCGCAGCACCGGCTGGTCCTGCTCCAGTTCAGAGCGCGATTACTTTGGACACGCCCAGTAGTTCAACGCCAGCATCGGAAGCGCAAACTGTTCAGACTCCGCCCGCACCCGCTGCCACCAAAACAACCCGCAGTCGCCGCAGGCCCGCAGCGAAGACTGCCGCTACTGGGCCTGCCGCTGTTCAGGCTGTCAGTACTGAAACCGTGAGCACTGAGACTGAAGAACAGGCAACAGCCACTGACTCTTCGGCGGGAACCGCCGCCCCAACGCAGCACACTCCCGTCCAGGATGAGTTTGGATCAGCAGCTCCGGCCCACAGTGGAGCCCATGACGGCTCCGAGCCTGAAGCCCCAGGAGCATTGTTCATTTCCCCTGCAGCAGGGATCTCAGCATTGTTCATGGCTGCAGATTTGAGCATGGCCGTCCCGGCTGCCAGTCAGGAGACCCGCAATGATAACGAGGCCAACGGCACACGCGACTCACAGGAAAGTGAACGAAGCGGCCGTTCACGCTCTCGCAACCGCCGTACACGAGGCTCCAGCTCTGAGGCAACTGAAACTGTAGAAATATCAGAGGGCACCAACGCGGCTGACACTGATCACTCCAGTGACTCCATCAACACGGATCAAATGGACGACGGCGTGACGTCGCGCCGTCGGCGCCGCCGCCGCCGTGGTGAAGCAGATTTGGAACTGACAGGTGGCAGCGAAGAAGATCCGCCCAACACTGTGACGCGGGTGCGGGCGCCTCGCACGCCGTCGGAGTCCACATCTGTGGACTCAAACCGGGTCACAAGCCTGCGTGGCTCCACTCGTTTGGAAGCTAAGAAGCAGCGTCGCCGTGATTCCCGCGACTCGGGTCGCCGCCGCACTGTCATCACAGAAGCTGAGTTCCTTGCCCGCCGCGAATCAGTTGACCGTGTCATGGTTGTGCGCCAGGGCGAAGACAGGATTCAGATTGGCGTCCTTGAAGACGGCATCCTGGCTGAGCACTTTGTTTCCAAGACCCAGCAGGATTCACTGATCGGCAATGTCTACCTGGGCAAGGTCCAGAACGTGCTGCCCAGCATGGAAGCGGCTTTCGTGGACATTGGTCGAGGGCGCAACGCTGTCCTCTACGCAGGTGAAGTTGATTGGGATTCCGCAAATCTGAACGGACAACCGCGCCGGATTGAGAACGCGTTGAAGTCCGGTGACCCCGTCCTGGTGCAGGTTTCCAAGGATCCTGTGGGCCATAAGGGTGCACGTCTGACCAGCCAGATTTCTTTGCCTGGCCGTTACCTGGTGTTTGTGCCGGGGGGGTCCATGACTGGGATCTCCCGCAAGTTACCCGACGTGGAACGTAATCGCCTCAAGCGCGTGCTCAAGGATCACCTGCCCGAAAATGCTGGTGTGATTGTCCGCACCGCGGCCGAGGGTGCCAGTGAAGAAGAGCTAACGAATGACATCAACCGTTTGCGCGCTCAGTGGGCGGGCATCAATGAGCGGGCGTCTTCGCATAAGACGCTCGCCCCGGAGATGCTGTACGGCGAACCTGACCTGACGATCAAGGTTGTCCGTGACGTCTTTAATGAAGACTTCACCAAACTAATTGTCTCGGGCGAGGACGCCTGGGACACCATCGAGGCATATGTGACCTATGTTGCCCCGGATCTGCTTGACCGTTTGGAGAAGTGGAACAAGCCCGAAGATATCTTTGCCGCGCACCGCATCGATGAGCAGATCAACAAGGCGCTGGAACGCAAGGTCTTCCTGCCCTCGGGAGGTTCGTTGGTGATCGACCGCACCGAAGCTATGACAGTGGTCGATGTCAACACCGGTAAGTTCACCGGCTCCGGCGGAAACTTGGAAGAAACAGTGACCAAGAACAACTTGGAGGCTGCCGAGGAAGTAGTTCGTCAGCTGCGCCTGCGTGACATTGGCGGGATCATTGTCATTGACTTCATCGATATGGTGCTTGAATCCAACCGGGATCTGGTGCTGCGCCGCCTGGTTGAATGCCTGGGACGCGACCGCACCAAGCATCAAGTTGCCGAGGTGACCTCACTTGGATTGGTTCAGATGACCCGCAAGCGTATGGGTACAGGCCTCCTTGAGGTCTTTGGCGAGCAGTGCCCAACCTGCGTGGGTCGCGGCATGGTCACGCACGAGATTCCAGTGGAGCATCGCCGTACGCATAGTCCTGCTGTGGAGGTTGCGCAGACCCATGCCAGCAAACCGGAGCATCGCGAGAACGAGCGCACGGCCAATAGGTCTACCCGCAGCGAACGTAAACGCAACCGCAACCGCGGGCAACAGGCTGAGTCGCAGCACCCGGAAAGCACTCCTGTGCAGTCACCCGATGAGGTTACCGAAGCAGAGAAAGTCCAGAAAGCCCACGCTGCCCGTACTGCTTTGGCGAACATTGCGGCAGCTGCGGCTGCTTCACATCATGAGCACGACGGGGACGAGTCACACCGTGGCGCTGCGGCCGTAGCAACAGCAATTGCGCAGAGCGCCACAAGCTCTGGCGGCAACGTAGGTGTCAAAGGCGACGTAAAAGCAGAAGGTTCAGAAACCTCCGACGGCGCAACTCTCACGTTGGGTGGGGAAGCCATTGAACTCCCTCGTGGGCATCGTAGTGAAAGCAGCGCAAACGTACAGGCAGGCAATGCTGACCATGCGGCGGCGCTGGCGGATCTGGCACAAGCTCTAGACCAGCTGGTGGCTCCCGGCCAGGACCAGCATCATGAGACGGTGGCGGACTCCAACGGTGGTAACCGTTCGCGTGCACGTCGGGGACGCCGCAACCGCAGTGCACGTAGCGCTCAAGGTGGTGCCGACATGGTGGTTGAAACTTCTCATTACGCTCCTGCAGGTCAGGGTTCCGCTCCGCATCTGAGTACCGCGGCAGCTATTCCGGCACCTGCAACGACTGTAACCAAAAGTAGCGAACCGATCATTCTCGGTGTGGGAGTGCCCGCTTCAGAGCTCTGATGCTGACACTGCCGGCCCGGAACCTGCGTTAAAATGTGCGTGCAGAACGCAGTTTTTGACATTGGCTCTGGGCCGGTTTTCTTTAAGCGTCACGGCTGGGGCTAGGGTGGAGATCGACACGGGGTGCCATGCCATCAGGGCTGGCTGAGAGAATACCCGTTGAACCTGCCCGGTTAGAACCGGCGAAGGGATGTCCCATTGAGTACCTACGCAACAGTTTCTTCCACTTCTGAAACTGGGCAACGCACCACCGTGCCCGCAACTGTGAAGCACCCCCGGATCCTGAGTGTTGCAGGTTCTGATTCATCGGGCGGTGCCGGTATCCAGGCTGACATTAAATCTATTTCAGCCCACGGTGGATATGCAATGACTGCCATTACGGCATTAACTGCGCAGAATACGCGGGGAGTACAAGACATCCATACTCCACCGGCAACTTTCCTCACAGCCCAACTGGACGCTGTAGCTTCCGACGTCACCATAGATGCCGTGAAGATCGGCATGCTTGGCACTGAAGAAGTCATCAACGCGGTGAGAGAGTGGCTGGCGCGGACCCGGCCCGCCGTGGTTGTACTGGACCCGGTCATGGTGGCTACTAGCGGAGACATGCTTGTGGCCCCGGCCGCCCGTGAAGCTTTACTGGAACTCATTAAAAGTTCGCACCTAGTGACTCCGAATCTCCCAGAGCTAGGGGTTCTCCTTGACCAACCGGAAGCTGCAAGCTGGCAGGCCGCCGTTCAGCAGGGTAAGGAGCTGGCCGCGACTCATGAGGTCTTGGTGCTCGTGAAGGGCGGGCACTTGGCGGGGGAGCTGTGCCCCGACGCACTGGTTCACCCTGACGGTGTGGTCAATGAGTTCATTGGCGCTCGGATAGATACCGTGAATACTCACGGAACCGGGTGCTCATTGTCGGCGGCAGTGGCTACTTTGCAGGCTCAAACTGGTGATTGGATTGCCAGCGTCCAGCAAGCCAAGGAGTGGCTGGGTAGGGCCCTTGAGACATCCGAGGTGCTAGAGGTTGGCTCCGGTGCAGGCCCCGTCAACCACCTGCACGCACTGTGGGAGAACGCAGCGCCTGGAGCCGGGCAATTCAGTGCAGCATTGTGGGCGCACATCGAACCCCAACGACAAGCAATTTTCGCTCTTGAGTTCATTAAGGAATTAGCCGCCGGTACGTTACAACGCAACCACTTTGCCTATTACCTGGTTCAGGATGCGCTGTACCTGAGCGCATACTCGCGTGTCCTTGCCCGTGCCAGTTCCTTGGCCCCAACCGAAATGGAGCAGAAGTTCTGGGCGGCAGGGGCACAGAATTGTCTTGAAGTTGAATTGCAGCTGCACCGCAACTGGCTCAATGGGCAGCCCGCAAATCCGCAACAGGGCCCGGTGACAAAGCACTACGTGGACCATTTGCAAGGTGTTGGATTCTCCGGCAGCTATGCGGAAGTGGTTGCCGCAGTTCTTCCGTGTTACTGGCTGTACGCAGAAGTGGGGCGTGTGCTGCATGCCGATTACCTATCCTTTTCGGGCGAACATCCCTATGGCACGTGGCTGGCGACATACGCCGACGACGACTTTGCTCAGGCAGCGGCCACAGCCGTGAGCATCATGGATACGGCCGCGCGCAGGGGATCGGCCCTGGAAAGAGAACGTATGCGGGCCGCCTTTGCGCATTCTGTACAGTACGAGGTGGATTTTTTTGCGGCACCGCATCAACACGTTCCAAGCGAGATCTAGGCACACTTGTCTGCAAAGGTGATCAACGCCACTGGTGATTGCCTAAGAAAACGGCGCGTCACGGTCCTAAATGAAGAAAAACGGTGGCAACCACGCTAAAGTTGGTGAGTACGGTTTCAGGAACCCCGGAAATTGTCAGTCAAAACAATGTTTTGGCAGACGCGCTTCGGAAGCTCGAAACCAGTCTCATTTGCTCCCGGAGCCAGAATTAGCGTATTCTTGATCTTCGGTGCTTACGCCAACACCTAGGGCAACCACTCCATGGCAGAACTCCATTGAGGTCCACGGCGTTGAGGCACATAGTATGCACCCCGCGTTTGTTCTTTTCTAGAACTGCGGCGCATGCGGTTGGCAGCGATCAAATACGATCCCTGCCGGCATAAAAATTTGTAATAAACGTCGAGAGAAGTGAGTTCCCCAGTGGTGTACGCGATTGTCCGCGCAG
This sequence comes from Arthrobacter sp. TMP15, assembly GCF_039529835.1. Taxonomy (NCBI): domain Bacteria; kingdom Bacillati; phylum Actinomycetota; class Actinomycetes; order Micrococcales; family Micrococcaceae; genus Arthrobacter; species Arthrobacter sp. TMP15. The sequence goes on along the minus strand of NZ_CP154262.1, from coordinate 2,089,697 downwards.
GCGGCCGTCAAGAAAAGGTTTCCGTTGGAGACCACGTGACCATGAACCGCGTCCCCGGTGGAGTTGGCAGCACACTTGAGCTGCCCGCTTTGCTCTTGGTTGATGGTGAGAAAATCACCACAGCCGCGAAGGACCTGGCTAGTGTAAAGGTTACGGCTGAGAAGTTGGAGGATCTTCGCGGGCCGAAGATCGTCATTCAGAAGTTCAAAAACAAGACCGGTTACAAGAAGCGTCAGGGCCACCGTCAGGAACTGTCCAAGGTCAAGATCACCTCAATCGCTTAATAAGCGTTTTGAAGTTCGATCCACTTAGAATCTTTTAGTCAAAAGGCAGGCATTTTCAAATGGCACATAAAAAGGGTGCGAGTTCCACTCGCAACGGTCGTGATTCAAACGCCCAGTACCTCGGCGTAAAGCGCTTCGGCGGTCAAGTTGTCAAGGCAGGCGAAATTATTGTTCGCCAGCGCGGCACACACTTCCACCCCGGTGAGGGTGTTGGTCGTGGCAAGGATGACACATTGTTTGCATTGGATGCAGGCGCAGTCGAGTTCGGTCAGCGTCGCGGACGCCGCGTCGTAAACATCGTCGCTGCTGCACTCTAATACCAAAGCTTTTCCAGTGGAGCGGGCCGCATGGCTCGCTCCACTGGCTTTTAACACAGTAATACCCACCGGCCGGCATCAGGCCCTAGCCCATTACAGGACTAGAATGAGTGCGCAATAGCAAGATCTATTCAAGGAGATTTTAGTGGCCAGCTTTGTTGACCGGGTTGTTCTGCATGTATCCGGCGGGACTGGCGGCCATGGCTGCGTGTCGGTTCACCGGGAAAAGTTTAAGCCTTTGGGCGGGCCCGACGGCGGTAAAGGAGGCGACGGCGGTTCTGTCACCATCCGTGTGAGCGATCAAACCACCACCCTGTTGGATTTCCACCACGCCCCGCACCGCCACGCTGGTAACGGACAGCCCGGTATGGGGGACTGGCGCGATGGAAAAATTGGCGAGTCGCTGGTCCTTGATGTACCCGACGGCACAGTCGTTAAAGATAAGGAAGGCAACGTGCTTGCCGACCTTGTCGGGATTGGCACCGAATACATTGCTGCCCAGGGTGGCCAAGGTGGCCTGGGCAACGCGGCCCTTTCCTCGCAGAAGCGCAAAGCTCCCGGCTTTGCGCTGATGGGAATCGAAGGCGACGAGCGCGATGTTGTCCTTGAATTGAAATCGATTGCAGATATTGCCTTAGTAGGGTTCCCCTCAGCCGGGAAATCCAGTTTGATCGCCGCCATGTCCGCGGCGCGGCCAAAGATTGCCGACTACCCGTTCACCACCTTGATCCCCAATTTGGGTGTTGTGCAGGCAGGGGACGTCCGGTTCACCATGGCTGACGTGCCCGGCTTGATTGAAGGAGCCAGTGAAGGCAAAGGCTTGGGTCATAACTTCCTGCGCCACGTTGAGCGGTGTGCGGCCATTGTGCACGTTTTGGACTGCGCCGCACTGGAAGTTGATAGGGATCCCATCAGTGACTTGGCTATAATTGAGCGCGAGCTGGATAACTACTCAGTGGATATGAGCTTCGCCGGCGCCGACGGAGACGTTGTCCCCTTGAATGCACGCCCGCGTCTCATTGCCTTGAACAAGGTAGATTCCCCCGATGGACGGGACATGGCAGGATTTGTCCGCGGTGATTTGGAATCGCGTGGCTACAGAGTCTTTGAAGTTTCAGCGACCAGCCACGAAGGCTTACGACAATTGGGCTTTGCTATGGCTGAGATCGTCAGTGCCGCCCGCCAGAGCGTAATCGACCAGCCTGCAAAGGTTGCGCCGGTCATTCTGCGCCCGCGAGCAGTGAATGAAGCCTCGTTTACAATCCATCGTGAAGAAAAGAATTTGGAGCCGTTGTTCCGTGTTCGCGGGGACAAACCTGAACGTTGGGTGCAGCAATGTGACTTCCAAAACGAAGAGGCCATTGGCTACTTGGCAGACAGGTTGGCTAAGATCGGCGTGGAGACAAGCTTGTTTAAAGCTGGTGCCACACCGGGAGACACGGTTGTCATTGGCGGCGAAGACGGCATTGTCTTTGATTGGGAGCCAACCATGATGGGCGGTGCCGAGCATTTGGCGGCACCTCGCGGCACCGATCTACGCCTGTTGGACTTGGGCGACCGCCCAACACGTCAACAGAAGCGCCAAGAGCAGCAGGATCGTCGAGACGCCAAGGCTGCGGCACGAGCGGAACTGGAATCCGAGCGTAAAGCTGGCATCTGGACCGAATCAACCGACCGTCACACAGCCAAAAGCCACGAGATCAAGGCAGACATGGCTGCTGACGAAAGCGGAGAAAACACTACCCCTAAGGATCTATGAGCCCGGAAGCTACAACAACTATGGAATATGATCAGGCACTCTCACTGCCGGAACGACAGAGCATGGCGACCGCATCGCGAATCGTGGTGAAGGTCGGATCATCCTCCTTGACCTCAGTCGCTGGCGGCATTTCGGAAGAAGCCCTCAAAGGGCTTGTTGACGTGCTTTCGCAGCGGCATTTGGCGGGAACAGAGATTATCTTGGTTTCCTCCGGCGCTATCTCCGCCGGACTGTTGCCTTTGGGCCTGTCACGGCGGCCTAAAGACCTAGCTACCCAGCAGGCTGCTGCCAGCGTTGGTCAAGGATTGTTGATGGCGCGCTACAGTGAGGCCTTCACCTCACATGGAGTGACTGCCTCTCAGGTGCTCCTGACGGCCGAGGATTTGGCCAAACGGCGCCAACACGTTAATGCCCACCGCGCCCTTGAACGCCTATTGAACCTAGGCGTCATCCCCATTGTGAACGAAAATGACACAGTGGCTACACGTGAGATTCGCTTCGGCGACAACGACAGGCTCGCTGCCCTGGTGGCGCACCTGATCAAGGCAGACGCCCTGCTGCTACTTTCGGATGTGGATTCCCTGTATGACGGTCCACCGTCGAAGGGCGCAACGCGTATCAGCCAAATTGACTCACCCGATGACCTTGACGGAATTGTTATTGGCAGTGCCGGCGAAGCGGGCGTGGGGACCGGAGGAATGGCCACTAAGGTCCAGGCTGCCATGATTGCAGCAGAAACCGGTATCCCGGCCTTAGTGACGTCCACAGCGCAGGCTGGTGCCGCCCTTGCCGGTGAAGACGTGGGGACATGGTTTGGGGACCACGGCAACCGACGCTCAGTGCGTATGCTTTGGCTTGCCCACTTAGCTGACATTCGAGGGCGCCTGGTCCTGGATGATGGTGCCGTGCGCGCAGTCAGTGAACGTCATAAATCGGTGCTCCCTGCCGGCATCACCGCAGTCTCTGGCATGTTTGAGGCCGGTGACGCCGTTGAGATCTGTGATTCCAGCGGTAAGGTTTTTGCTCACGGCCTAGTTAACTTCCGCAATTCGGACCTACCTCAGATGCTTGGCTACTCCACCAAAGCGCTGGCAAAAGAATTGGGCCAACAGTTTGAACGTGAAGTGGTCCATGTGGACGATCTGGTGGTCCTGAGCATTTAGCTTCTAGCGCAGGGAGAGCTGTGCCACAGCAGCACCGACCCGAGTGCCGTAGGCTTGATGGATGACTGAACCGATTGTTAAAGAAAACATTTCCGCTGAAGTCCAGGCCATCACCGACCGTGCCCGCAGGGCTGCCCGTCGTATGGCCGGAGTCAACAGGGCCTGGAAAGACAAGGGTCTGCGGGCCATTGCCAAGGCGCTGTTGGAAAACCAGGAAACCATCCTCAGCGCTAACGCCAAGGACGTGGCGAACGGGAAAGAAAACGGCACCTCAGTGCCCATGCTTGACAGGTTGACACTGACAAAAGCGCGAGTTCAGGGATTGGCTGATGCTCTTGAGAACTTAGCCACCCTGCCCGATCCCGTCGGGAACGTTGTACGCGGACAAACACTGCCCAACGGTCTGCGGATGCGCCAGATCAACGTTCCCATGGGGGTTGTGGCAGCTATCTACGAAGCCAGGCCCAACGTCACGGTTGACATCGCTGGATTGGCGCTGAAGAGCGGCAACGCCGTCATCTTGCGCGGTGGCACGGCAGCTGCCAACACCAACAAGGCACTGTTGGCAATTTTGCGTGAAGCACTCGATGGCGTTGGCCTACCTGCCGACGCAGTGCAGTCGGTTGACCAGTTTGGACGCGAAGGCGCCAATCTCATCATGAAGGCACGCGGTGCCGTTGATGTGCTCATCCCTCGTGGTGGCCGCGAACTCATCCAGACTGTTGTTGCGAACTCCTCCGTTCCCGTTATTGAAACGGGTGAAGGAAATGTTCACATCTTCATTGACAGTAGCGCCAAAGAAGAGATGAGCGTGGAGATCGTTTTGAACTCCAAGACTCATCGCCCCAGCGTATGCAACACGGTTGAGACGCTGATTGTGCACAGGGAAGCTACTGTGATCCCCGCAGTGCTGAGCGCACTGAGCAAGGCGGGGGTGCGCCTACATGTAGACGAGCGTATCCAGGCAATGCTTCCCGCAGGAGTCACGGCGACCTTGGCTACCGATGAAGATTGGGCTACCGAGTACATGGACCTGGATCTTGCCGTGAAGATGGTTGATTCCTTGCCCGAAGCCATCAAACATATCCGTACGTGGACAACGGGTCACACCGAAGCGATTGTGACCAACGACCTAGCCAACGCAGAGAAATTTATTGCTGAAATCGATTCTGCAGCAGTAATTGTCAATGCAAGCACGCGTTTTACCGACGGAGGCGAGCTGGGGCTGGGTGCCGAAGTGGGCATCTCAACGCAAAAGCTACATGCACGTGGTCCCATGGGGCTCACCGAGCTGACAACAACAAAGTGGATTGTCCAAGGTGAAGGCCAAGTACGTAGCTGATACCCGTACCGTCCCGGGTGGCAGCTTAACTGCGGGTCGATGTGCCGGTGTACGCAGATACCACGTACTATTAGAGGGAATTCAAGGAACAACTTGTCTGGCGCAGGCAACACTGCCGCGCTGGCCACGCACCCAAGGGGAGAAATAATGCTGACCCAGCTTGCCGGCGTCGTACTAGCTGCCGCAGAAGAACATGAGCTTGCACCGCTGATTGCACCGCCGCTTGTGATTGGTGGTGTCATGCTTGCGGTGTTGTTGACACTGATGCTTGTCACCGTCTCTTTCATGAACCTGGGCAACCGCCATGAAGCTGTCCAGGCATCTGAGGACCCGCACCGTCAGCACACCAATAAGCACATGCACGACGACGATTCGGCGTCATCCAATCACTGAGGAAACACTTCGGGTGCCTTTGCATGAAGGCACCCGGAACCGTCTCCGAATCGGAGTCATGGGCGGCACTTTTGATCCGATCCACCATGGTCACCTTGTCGCAGCCAGCGAGGTTGCGAGCGTTTTTAAACTTGATGAAGTCATTTTTGTGCCCACCGGCCAGCCCTGGCAGAAAGTCAAGAGTGAAGTCAGTGCGGCTGAACATCGCTATTTGATGACTGTTATTGCTACTGCGGCGAACCCACAGTTCACTGTCAGCCGGGTTGATATTGACAGGCCAGGGCCCACGTTTACCATTGATACTTTGCGGGATTTGCGCAGGCTGCGCCCGGATGCGGATCTGTTCTTCATCACAGGAGCCGATGCGATGGCTAAGATCATGTCGTGGAAAGACAGCGACGAACTGTGGGATCTGGCCCATTTTGTGGGAGTCACCCGGCCCGGGCATGTGCTGGATAGCAGGGGCAGGAAGAATGTAAGTTTGTTGGAGGTCCCCGCCATGGCGATTTCCTCCACTGATTGTCGCAAGCGTGTGGCAGAGCAGAACCCTGTTTGGTACCTGGTGCCGGACGGCGTGGTGCAATACATTGCCAAGTACGGCCTATACGTACAACCCGGCGCGTCTGCCAGCGCAGGTTTAGTGCCGGTAGCCTCGAGAACCGAATGAGTATTCAATGAGTAAGGAAAAGGAGCCGATTCGCAGCCGCAGACAATTGCGGGAAGAATCGGCACAAGCAGCGAACACCGTTGGCATCCCTGCGGTGCCGCCCCGCCCTGCGCCCAAAAAAAGTGCTAGTGCTAGTCCGAGCGATCCGGGCGCTCCTGCGAGTGCCTCCAGCGGCGAATCGGCGCCTCCCCGCGGTGAGCGGCAATCCCAGACCAGGGCCCGTGACAGGGCTGCGCTGCGTGCCTACAAGGAACTCGTTGATCCGCCCGGTCTGAATCCGCTACCTTCCAGGCGGGCACTGCGCCAAGCCCAGCTCGACGCCGAACGGGCACCCATCACAGCAATCAACCCGGTTGTGTCCGCAACTGCAGCCCCCAGCGCCGATGCTGGCTCCCCTGTGACGAAGCAGTCACCACAAGTTGAACCGTTTACGCAGCCGGAGCCGGAATCGGAAACGGAATCGGAAACAGCGCCAGAGACAGCGCCAGAAACAGCGCTAGAATCGGAGCCAGAAGACGTAGCTCAGGAGACTGCCGCTGAGCCCGAGGTTGTTGCCCCGGCACCGCCTGTTAAAGCGCCAAAAACGGTATCGCCAACTGCTGGCCGACCCCAAGCCGGCCGACGCGCTGCAGTGTCCACGGCGTCGAATCAGCAGCGCAACCGCCACCCATCGTCACTAGATCAACTACCCGCGGCCAAAACTAAAACTCCATCAGGTGTGCCAGAATCTGCCGTGCCGGAATCTCCCGTGCCAGAATCTCCCGTGCCGGAATCTCCCGTGCCGGGGGATTGGCCCAGAACCCGGGCAAACTCCGCGAGTACTCCCGCGGTTGAACAGCCGGATGTACAGCAGCGTGAAGGTAATCCTGCAGGAACCGAGCTACCAGCGGCCGGTGAGCCAGATACCGCTGCCGATGCGCAGTCCTGGAAGTACCCGCCGTTGCCCGGGCTGGTGCCTGGCGGGAACTATTATCCTGTCTCAGCGGGTCCGCCCGAGGATGGTCCTGCTGTGGTTGCGCCAAGCACAGAAGAACTGCGGATCATGGCTGCTGAACGCGCAGAAGCGGAACGCTCCGCGATTCTTAGCCAGCGCGCATCCGCACGCGAGCGATTAGCCCAAGAGAGCGCTAAAAACCGCAAATTGGCTGCTGATCCAACGGCAACCGATAACCTGGCCATGGTTACCCCCCTGGAGTTCATCGAAGTGGCCGGTACCGACCGTCCCGTCCTACGGCCCCCAACCACCACCCATGTCCCGATCGTCACCCGGTCAACGCCGCATCAAAATGTTGCTAAAACACCTTCGAAAAAAGCGCCTGTACTGCGTGCGGAAGCACAGAGCGGTCAGTCAGGTGCACATGCCCGCTCCGAAGAAGTCCGGTCAGAGGCTACCCACCTCAGTGCTGAGCGTTTCGATGCCGCACTGGCTGCGCGCCCGGCGGATCACTCACAGCCGGACAACCGTTCGGTGACAGGTGGTCACAGCAATACACTTAAGCGGGCACAAGAGATGGCGACAGGTGGGCAAGCAACCGTGCGCCCCGACGCCGGACAGGCGCAGATCATGCGGTCGCAAATGCCGCCCATGCCAGCAGATTATGCCCATGGTCTTGAGCCGCTGGATGCTATTACGGCGGGATTGGGCAGGACTAAACGCAATCTGCTGATCCAGTGGGGCAGCATTATCGTTGGAGGCGCGGCACTTGTTGCCGGCGCCGTCATGTTTATCACAGCACTAGTACGCTAAATTTTCACCAATCAAAGGAAACAGTAGTGACCGCAACAGAACAGTCAATCGAACTAGTACGCGCAGCGGCGCGTGCGGCTTCGGATAAATTGGCCCTCAATGTGACAGCCATCGACGTCAGTGAGCGCTTGGCAATCACGGATATTTTCTTCATTGCCTCGGCGGCTACCGAACGCCAAGTCAATGCCATTGTTGATGGCATTGAAGATGAACTGCACAAGTTTAACTTGCGCCCTGTGCGCCGTGAAGGCCGTTCAGGTGGCCGGTGGGTGCTGCTTGACTACGCGGACATCGTGGTGCATGTCCAGCATGAAGAAGATCGTGTTTTCTACGCTCTGGAACGTCTTTACGGGGACTGCCCCGTCATTGACTTACAGCTTGCTGAGTCGGATCCATCCGCCAAGCACGCTCAGGCAGACGCTGAAGAACCGGTAATCGAAAACTAACCCCTGCCAAGGGCTCAGGAATGGATATTGTCATTTGATGGCTTTTACTTCACCCGAAGGCTCTGTTTTGCAGCCCGTCGGTCCACGCCGGCGGGTCATTTTTTGGCGCCATGGACGCACCTCTTGGAATGCTGCACGCCGTTTTCAAGGTCAAAGCGACATCCCTCTTGATGAGGTGGGAACTTCCCAGGCCAACCGTGCCGCCGCATTGTTGGCTGGGAAGCTTGGCTCCCCAAGCGAGATGGCACTGCCTGTAAGGATAGTTTCCTCGGATCTGGCGCGCGCGTTTTCCACAGCACAAGCGCTGGCGGCACTCACAGGAAACGAGGTGGGTGTAGACCCCCGTCTGCGCGAAACCTTCGGTGGAGAGTGGGAAGGGAAAACCTTTGATGAGATCACCACGGATTTCCCTGACCAGATCCATCGATGGCAGCAGGACGAACCCGGTATACGCGCCGGGGGTGGGGAAACCCGGGTCGAAGTAGCTCAACGAATGGTCGATGCCATCTTGGAAGAGGTTCAACTACTGGCCGATGGCGGCACCCTCGTTGTCACAACCCACGGTGGTGCTACCCGAGTTGCGCTGGCTAAACTGCTGGGCCTGCCTGAACACCTTTGGCGGACACTCTCCGGGCTCTCGAACTGCCACTGGTCGGTTGTTGAAGCGTCAGCATTGGCGGACTCAGGATCGAATGAAGCACAGTGGCGCTTGCTTGAACATAATGTTGGTACGCTCCCGGAACCGTATGAAAGACCCGAAGATTTAGCCGAGCCCATTGAGGACTAATCTGGTGTTGAGCGCCGATTTGGCAGCAGGCCAGCAGGTGTTCTAAGATAGATAAGTTGCTTCAGCCTAGACCGATGAGTCAAAGCTTTTAGGGCAAGATTGTAAAGTGTTTGGGGCTGTGGCGCAGCTGGTAGCGCACCTGCATGGCATGCAGGGGGTCAGGGGTTCGAGTCCCCTCAGCTCCACCAAACACACTGTTGGAGATAGTTCCTGTGCAGTGGTTTATAACTAAATAGTTTTTATTGTTTTGGGGCTGTGGCGCAGCTGGTAGCGCACCTGCATGGCATGCAGGGGGTCAGGGGTTCGAGTCCCCTCAGCTCCACAAAAATACGGTCCGGTCATCCCTTGTGGGTGGCCGGATTTTTTGCCCTCCGCCAGCAACAGCGCCACACCATTACCGCTTCTGGCACTTCTGGTACTGCAGGAGAAAAGCACACGCAAAGAATGGGACAATGATGGCGTGTCCACGCTAAATCCCGCACCCACTCCCGCCCCCCGCAGTTACGACGCGGTTCTGAACAGTATTGAGGCCGATCTGAGGGATGGGAGGATCAAGATGGGCGACCAACTGCCCGGTGAGCGCGCGCTGGCGTTGGCCCATGGCATTTCCCGGGCCTCCGTACGGGACGCCATCCGGGTTCTTGACGCCATGGGTTTGGTGCGCACCGGGGTGGGTTCCGGGCCTAACTCAGGGGCGGTGGTGATAGCCAATCCGAGTGCCGGTCTCGGGGCCGCCTTGCGCCTGCATATGGCGACTAACCATTTCCCGGTCGCTGACATAGTCCAGACCCGCATTATGATGGAAAGTTGGGCCGCCCTTGAAGCAGCAGGGCGGGACCGCAATGAGGAACAGGAAAAAAGATTGGCCGAACTGCTCACAGCCATGAATGAGCCGGAGCTGGGTCGGGAAGAATTTCATATTCTCGATGCGGCCTTCCACGTACTTCTGAGTTCCTTGGCCGGAAACACTGTCATCACGGCCATGATGGAATCACTACGCTCGGCGGTGCAATCTTACGTCAGCGGCTCCATTGACAGCGATGCCATGTGGGCCCGGATAGTTCCCTCCTTGCGCGAGCAGCACCACGGAATCATGGCTGCTGTATTGGCGAACGACGGCGCTCAGGCAGCCCAAGCGATCAAGGATCACATCGAATTCTTCCACGCCCAAACTCATCCGATGCAATGAGTTGTCCATGCAGAAGTGGCGAGTCGTATGAGAACTGCTGTGCCAAATTCATTGTGACGGCGGTGTTAGCGTTTCCCATCTACCCGCCCACCGCTGAGGCGCTCATGCGCTCTCGTTTCACGGCCTTCGCTATAGGTGACGCCAGCTACCTTCGCCACACCTGGCACCCGGACACCGCACCAGGGACACTTGACCTTGATCCCGACCAGCAGTGGTACTTGCTGGAAATCCTTAGCACCAGCAAAGGGGGGTACTTTGATCGAGAAGGTGTTGTGAGTTTCCGGGCACACTACCGCTCTGCGGCAAACCGAAAACTCAAGGACTCCCTGACGGAAACCAGTGCCTTTTCTCGAGTGGGTAAGCAGTGGCTCTATGTGAAAGCGTTGGAGCGTTAGTAGTCTTCTTCCTCCGCTGGTCCGGGTTCCGTCTGCGGTTCAGGGGGCTCTTGCTCCGCTAGAATCCGGCGCGCATGCAAGATGTCGCCAATGAACCAGTCATAGAGCAAAACACCTATGACGCCACCAACGAGCGGACCAACAATTGGCACCCAAAAATACCAGCTGAAAGCTCCGGGGACTCCTGTGATAGTTCCTGGCATGGCCACATCGCCCCAACCAGCCAGCCAGGCCAGAACGCGGGGGCCGAAGTCACGGGCGGGATTGATGGCATAGCCTGCGTTCGCCCCAAAGGACATGCCGATGGCTGCTACCGCGAAGCCGATCAGCAGCGGACCCAGATTGGCTTTGACAGCCATGTTGCGCATGTCGATGATCGCTACTATCAACATCACCAGAAACGCTGTGCCAACAATCTGGTCAATCAGCGGTACTGTCAGGTTTCCTTTGAAATACGGAGCGGGGAACGTGGCAAAGATCGAAAATGTTGCCAGTCCGCCAGCTTCATCGCGCTGGGTTTTGGAAGCCGCATTAAAAGCATCGATGGCGTTGAAATAAAGAACATAAAGAAGGGCGGCTGCAGCGAATGCTCCCACAACCTGGGCCACAACGTAGGGGATGACCTTATTCCAAGGGAATTTTCGGCGTACCGCAAACGCCAATGTCACCGCAGGGTTGAGGTGTGCCCCGCTGACGCCCCCGGCAACATACACACCCAAGGCAACCGCTAACGCCCAGCCCCACGTGATCAGTAACCAGTCCCCAGAGGCCATGAAGATGGTGGTGTCGGTGGCGGCGCGGCCGCTACCGGGCAGCGCCGCGACTGCCATGGCAACCACACCGTCGCCAAAACAAATCAGGACAAAAGTGCCGAGAAACTCAGCCAGAAACTCCCCCCACACCCCACCAACGTTTTTCAGTCCGCTGCCTTCACGTACTCTTCTGCGCAGCGGAGTAATTTCACTCATGATGATCATCCTTCGAGTCGTCGACGACGGCGACGTATCTTTGACTGAGGTGACTGCCCCTATTATACGACGCATGTGATCTGCAGCACCTCTGCCAGTGGCTGTATTTCTGGTAGGTTATTTCCTCCCTGTAGAGTGGAACGGTGGAGGAATACAGCATTTTTGAAGGCATAGAATTTGATTTTTCTCAGTTGCGAAGGTTTCCTGACGTTGAAGCTGAGAACCTCTTTGCATTCGATGCCAGCGATGAGTTGATCCTGCGGGAAAGCGCCACTGGATTGGCCCGGATGGGCCCTGGAAAAGTCAGTATTGTAGGAGACAGGTACGGTGCCCTGACACTCGGTGCCGCCAGCCTGCACAACCTCACAGGTGTCCGAGTGCACCAGGACTCCCTCTCGGGCCAATACGCTCTCAACGCGAATGCCGCACGAGCCGGATTAGCGGATGTCTACGACTCAATGCCGCTAGATGCCAGCCTCTTTTCCGGAGCTGAAGTGGTTCTATGGCAGCTCCCACGCAGCCTGGAAGAAGTTGTTGAAGTCGCCGAGTTGATCAGGGCCCACGCAGCGGCGAGCGTGCAGATCTTTGCTGGCGGTCGCATTAAGCACATGACACTGGCCATGAACTCCGTTCTTGGGACACAGTTTTCGCAGGTTGTGCCGGGCCGAGCCTGGCATAAGTCCCGACCGCTGAAAGTTAGCGGCCCACTTGCCGAGGTCCCGGGGTCGAACTTCCCGCGCAAAGAGCATCACCTGGACCTCAACCTATGGCTTTGCGCACATGGGGCCACCTTTGGGGGTACAAAAGTTGATGCTGGTACCCGTTTCCTCCTGGACTTCATCCCGAAGATGAGCACGGAAGCAACCACCGCCATTGATTTGGGCTCAGGCAACGGAACCATCGCCGCATCCCTAGCCCTGAAAAGACCACACCTACGTGTAGTTGCCACCGACCAATCCTGGGCCGCAGTGGCGTCCACAGCTGCGACAGCATTGGCCAACGAGGTGGCGGATCAGATAGATGTGATCCGCGACGACGCATTAGAAAGCTTCGCCACGGCGTCAGCGGAGCTGATTGTGCTTAATCCTCCCTTTCATGTTGGCGCCACCGTCCATGCCGGAATCGCCCTGAAACTCTTTGCTGCCGCCGCCAGGGTCTTGGCCCCTGGCGGAGAGCTGTGGTGTGTTTACAACCGTCATTTGGAGTACAAACAGGTTCTCAGCAAAACAGTGGGTCCCACCCGGGAAGAAGGGCGCAACCACAAGTTCACGGTCACAGTTTCAGTCAAGGCATAGGCACGCACTGTGCCGGCATCCGTGGCGTATCCGCGCATGAGTCCAAGGCGGGGGTAACCTGACAACTGAAGACTGGGGGAGTCAGCTTCAACAACGGTCAATAGAATGTCAAGGAGTCTTACTTTGGGTGTTCCCGAGATTGGTTTGCCGCACCGCCGTCGCGGTACAAATCTTCCCAGGATGGGGGATTTTAACCAAGCCGTCATTTTGGACTCCATCCGCAGGTCCGAGGAAGGCCTGAGCCGGGTGGAACTGGCTGCCTCAACAGGTTTAGCGGCGCAAACAGTCTCCAACATCTGCCGTCGGCTGCTTAACTCCGAGCTCATCATGGAAGCAGGCAAAGAGACCTCCGGCCCGGGAAAACCACGAACGATCTTGCGGTTGAACCCTCGCGGCATGTACGCCATTGGCATCCATATTGACCCGGCACAAACAAGCTATGCGCTTCTTGACGCCGTAGGCACTGTGCTTTTCTCAGCGGATGAACCCACCGATTTGACCAATGATCCCGCAGAGGTAGTGGCTGGCATGGGGGCCAGGGTCACCCGGATCATTAAGGATTCCGGTATCGATGAACAACGGATCGCAGGTCTTGGCGTGGCCACTCCTGGCCCCGTTGATGCGGCCAGCGGAACAGTGGTTGACCCACCCCACATGACAGGCTGGACACGGGTACCTCTACGTGAGATCCTCCATCAGGCCACGGGGCTGGCGGTTGTGGTGGAAAAGGATGTTACGGCTGCGGCCGTTGCGGAACTATGGGCCGGATCTGCCAGCAGTGCAAAGGATTTCATCTACGTTTACGTGGGTACTGGAATCGGTGCCGGGCTGGTCCTGAACGATGAGGTTGTTCGCGGCTCATCGGGGAACGTGGGGGAGATCGGACACATCATTGCCGATCCGTCCGGTCCCGACTGCGACTGTGGACGCAAAGGCTGTGTTAAGGTCACCTGCATGCCCGAAACCCTGGTGGCCCTGGCCCGGAAGGCAGGAGTGTTACCGGCACAGAACCCCTTGGCGCCGGCAACCCTTCTTGAAGACCTAATGGCGCTTGCCTACTCCGCCGAAAACGGTAACCCCGCAGCAGTTGAGTTGATGGCCCAATCCGCACGCAGACTAGCAGGAGCCGTCTCGGTACTGACCAACCTCCTTGATGTGGAACGGGTTGTGTTTGGCGGACCATTCTGGCCCGCATTGGCGAGCAGCTACCTGGCCCAGATGCCGGAGTTGCTGGCTGAACTGAGCGCCACAAGTTGTGTCCATTGCGTAGAAGTGGTGGGAACAATAGTCAACTCAGGTGCGGAAGCCTTCGGCGCGGCCTGCTTGTTCATGGAAAAAGCTTTTAGCCCCAGCGCCACTCAGCTACTGCTGGATTCCAAGCCCTAAGAAGCCCTAGTCAACACTCTCGAAAATCTCCCCAAACGGAATCTCGGGATCCGTCTGGGCCTGGATCACATGAGAATTAAGGACAATATGGACCCCATGGGTCTTCTCTGCCACTGATTGCAATAGCACGGGAAGCACAGTTGCAATAAAGTCGCTGCTGCGACCCTTGAGATATTCTGCATAGGCAACTGGCAATTCACTCATGTTTCATACTTTAGACCCAGCCCATCCCGGCCGATAGGTGTTCATGGGAAGTTCTCCCCATTGCCGGAGCGCGCAAGATCCGATGTGCTGATCATTGGGGTACATTCCTTAGAGCGCCAACAAAGACAGTCCCAACGAAAGGCTTAGATCTTGCTTTCCACCAGTGCCAATCCCCACATCGACCCTGCGGAGTTGGCCCACGCACAGCAGGTGGTGCACAGCATCTCGCAGAGTTTCGAAAAAAAGGTGGTTGGCCAGGCACTTTTGCGCGAAACGTTGCTGATCTCCTTGATGACAGGGGGCCACGTGTTGTTGGAGTCGGTGCCGGGTCTGGCGAAGACCACTGCGGCGCAAACCTTGGCCAATTCAATCAGTGCTCTCTTTCACCGGATCCAATGCACCCCGGATCTTTTGCCCAGTGACATAGTTGGCACTCAGATCTACGACGCCGCCCATGGCAGTTTTGTGACTGCGCTTGGACCTGTGCACGCTAACATTGTGCTCCTTGATGAGATCAACCGCTCAAGTGCCAAGACTCAGTCGGCCATGCTTGAGGCCATGGCGGAACGCCAGACAACTATTGGTGGGCAGGTTTATCCATTGCCTTCGCCCTTTATGGTCATGGCCACCCAGAACCCGATTGAGCAGGAAGGCACGTACCAGCTTCCCGAAGCGCAGATGGACCGTTTCATGCTCAAGGACGTCCTGGACTACCCAAGCCCCGCGGAGGAAGCGGAGATCATCAGGCGGATAGACGCCGGAGTGTTCCTTGCGGGAGCCACGCCTTCCCCGGTGGCAACCCTTGAGCAGGTGGTGGCACTGCAGGAAACTGCTAAAAAGGTTTACCTCGATCCATCCTTGGTGAATTATATTGTGGGCCTTGTGTACGTCACCCGGCATGCGCGGGACTACATTGATCCTGCCCTGGCCGGGCTGATCGAATTTGGTGCCAGCCCCCGCGCCAGCATTGCCTTCACTTCGGCCGCGCGCGCACTTGCCCTGCTTCACGGCCGTGACCATGTGATCCCGGAAGATGTGAAGGCCTTGGCAGAGCGGGTTTTGCGGCACAGGCTCATCCTAGGATTTGAGGCCGTGGCACAAAATATACGAGTTGAAACGATCATTTCCGCCATTGTCGATTCAGTGCAGACACCCTAGGCAGCGGTGGCTAGCTTACTGACGGCGGTGAAATCGAAGATGTTCATTGTGGCTCACCGCAAGGCCCGGGGCATGCTGGAAGGTGAATACGGGGCAATATTTCATGGGCGCAGCCAGGACTTTGAAGACCTGCGCGGCTATGTCCCGGGGGATGAGATTCGTGACATTGATTGGAAAGCCACAGCCCGGACGGGTTCGCCGCTGATCAAACGCTACATAGCCATGCGTAGTCAGCAGCTACTTTTTGTCAGTGACAGTGGCCGGAATATGGCTGCCCAGGCGCGCGGTGGCGAGTTGAAGAAGGATATTGCCGTGATGGCGATGGGTGTCATCGGCCTGCTTGCCATCCGCCACGGTGATTCAGTGGCGCTTGTTCACGGTGACGGAGAAAATTCTATTGCGCTGCCAGCCAAGGGTACGGAGGCGCACCTGGAGCAACTTCTGAAGGGCATGGACGGTGCCTGCATGACTCGCGGGCCAAGCCAATTGTGCTCCCGGCTGGAATATGTGGCCGCGCACTATAAACAACGCATGCTGCTGGTGGTTGTGGCCGATGAGCTCACTGCTGAGCCGCGCCTTGCCAAGGTGCTGCGCAGGCTCTGTGCCCAACATGAAATCCTATGGCTGCAGATTCAGGATGCTACTTTGGCCGGCCCCGAGGCTGTCTCTGGGGTAGGCGTTGATGTTGCAGGCATGGACACCGTTCTGATGCTGTTGGCGAAGGACCCTGATCTTGCACGCAGCTATTTCAAGGCCGTGGCCCTTCGCGCCCAGGAGCTGGAGACGCTGCTTGGTTCCTGCGGTATTGCCATCTCCAGCGTCGCTGCCACCACCGAAGTTGTGGCAAAGGTGTTTACCCTCTTGGAGAGGCACCGGCGTGGCCGCTGACGGTGTTTTCTTTGCCCCCGTTGGATACTCAATCTGGTGGCCGCTGACGGGTGCTGCCCTGGTGCTGATGTGTCTTGGCTGGATCGTGTGGGTATGGGTTTCCACCAGTGAGCGGGCCACCACCGGCGTGCCTGACTTTGTGCCACCCCGCCATCCCGGGTCTGTGCGGAACAAGTACTTGCAGCTAATCACGGACGTTGAGAACAAGTACGACGCCGGCACCATAGACCAGCGTGCCGCTCACCTTGAGCTGAGCCTGGCAGTGCGAGGCTTTGTTCATGAAATGACGGGGTTGCCAGCCCAGCGCATGACTCTGACACAACTAAGAGGAGAGCAGCTTGCTGTGGCTGCTGACGCGGTTGAACTGTTTTATCCCGGCGAGTTCACGGCTCACGGTGGGGGGCTTACGGTCACCGAGGCAACCGGTACAGCGCGGAACGTGGTGGCATCGTGGCACTGAAATATTGGTGGCTGCTGCCCCTGGCCCTGGCCATGATTGTCGCCGTGGCAGTGATTTTCTGGCGCCGAGGAGACTCCACCGTGCCGCGCACGCCAGTGGCCCACGTGGACAGGCTCACCGCACTGCCCGCATACAAGAGAGCCGTGGCGCAGCGCAGGAAATGGTTGCTTGTGGCGCTGGCCGCGCTGGCTGTTCTTGGCCTCTCGCTAGCCGTGGCTGCCGCACGTCCCATCAAAGAAGAAACCTTCAATCCCGAACACGTGAACAGGGACATCATGCTGTGCCTTGACGTATCCGGTTCCATGCTTGGCACCGATGAAGCGATTGTGAGTGTTTTTTCAAAACTTGTTGGCAACTTCAGGGGCGAACGCATTGGCTTGACCATCTTTGATTCCAGCGCAGTCATGGTGTTCCCTTTGACAGATGACTATGAGTTTGTCACCGGTGAGCTCACTGTGGCGCAAAAGGCCTTGGGCATGGACACCTCAACTTTTGAATATTTCGCGGGCACCTATGAAGCGCCCGGATCGTCCTTGATTGGCGATGGTTTAGCGTCCTGCGTCAATGGTTTCCCCGCCACGGCTGATCCTCAACGATCACGATCAATTATTTTTGCCACTGACAACATGCTGGCGGGCAAACCCATTTTTGCACTCTCAGAAGCAGCTTTGCTGGCAAAAAATACGGGTATCCGGGTGTACTCTCTGAATCCCAACGACTTTGGTTCAAAAACGGCGTTTGGTCAGGCCGCTGACGGCCTCAAGAAGACGAGCAGCAGCACAGGCGGCAGTTACCATGCGCTGGAGTCAGACGCGGCAGTTGAGTCCATTGTGAACCAGGTACAAGCCACCGAGAGCTCAAAGTTGCAGGGGGCACCGCAAATCACTGTCCTTGACCAGCCGGGCGGCCCGCTGGGTGCAGCACTGGTGTCGCTGCTACTTTTGGGTGCTGCGACATGGCGGCTGCGCCGATGACCATGACGCCTATCCTGACACCGTGGCTGTTCTGGCCGCTGAGCGTACTCCTTCTAGCGGCAGCTGTGTTGCTAGTTTGGCGCAATCGCAGCTCCGCCAGTTGGCGGTACGCCGCACTGGTGGTATTGCTGAGTCTGGCCGGCATGCGTCCAGGTCTCACGGGTGCTACTGCACCCGTGGCCAACACCGAGCTGAACGTATTTTTTGTTGTGGATATGACTCCTAGCTCCTCCGCCGAGGACTACAATCCCAGCTCCCCACGACTTACGGGAATGAAGACGGACATCATGGCGTTGGCCGATGAACTTAGCGGTGCGCGGTTCTCATTGATCACCTTTGACAGCGAAGCTAAAGTTGCGCTGCCACTGACAACTGATGCAACGGCATTGCGAACACTCACACAGGTCATGGCACCGCGCTCCGCCTTCGCTTCGCACGGTAGTAGTATCAGCGTTGCCGATGAGGTGCTGGCGCAGCGACTTACCTCTGCGGAAGCGAGCCACCCTGAAAGGCCGCGGCTTGTCTACTACCTCGGCGATGGTGAACAAACAGCAGCCACCGCCCCAGAACCGTTCACTGAAGCGACGGCCCTCATCGATGGGGGTGCCGTGCTCGGGTACGGAAGCACTGCCGGGGCGAAGATGCGTGATTACTCTTTTGGCACCGACAAACCCGGGCCCTACATTCTGGATAAGAGTGCCGACTATGCCCCTGCCCTGTCAAGGATCGATGAAAAGTCGTTAAACAAGATAGCCTCCCAGCTCAATGTCCCCTATATCCACAGGACGGGTCCGGGCTCCATCAGCGGCGCTCTGATCAAGTCAGCACCGCACGCCGCCTCAAAAGCACCAGCACACGCTGACCGGGAGGGCGCTGGACGGTGGGAAGTGTATTGGATATTTGCTTTGGCGGCCTTTGCCGTGGTGCTGTGGGAGTTGGCTGCGCTCACTCGCGCATGGCGCCAGTTGCCGCGTCCTGAAAAAGGTGCACCATGAGCCATCACAATATCCGGCAGAGCTTAAGGCGGCGGCGACGGCGCCTGCTGTGGGGGTCGGCACCCCTGCTGCTATTGGCGATGCTGCTCGCCGTGAAGCTGCTCAGCCTGCCCGTTTCCGCTGGACTGGCGGCTACCGCCTACGCCAATGGAAATGCCGGTGGGACTACGCAGGCTGGTGCACTCATGGGGAGTGCAAATGTTGTTGAACGGTACAAGGCCCACTTCGCACTTGGTGACGGCTTTGTCTTGCACGGGGATTTCGAACAGGCCCGGAAACAGTTTCTCCGTGCCCTGGAGCTTGTCCCCGCTGCCGAGTCCTGCAAGGTACGCGTGAACCTGGTGCTGAGTCTGGAAAAGCTCGGTGATGAGCAAAAAAAAGGCGGCAATACGCCCTCGGCCAAGGAATTTTACGCTCAGGGCAGTGAAGTAGTGGCTCAATCCCCGCGGGACTGCTTCGCACCCAATAGCGAAAATAACAAGGACGGAGAGTCAGCAGCGCTCAAGGATGCCCAAGAGCGCCTAGCCCAGAAGCTCTCAGCCAGCAAGGACGACGGCGATGGCTCGAGCCCGTCTGATTCCGGCACGGAAGAGGATGCCTCAAAACCTCCCTCGGACAGTAAACAAGAGGAACTTGCTGAGACTGGAAAGAAAGCGCAAAAGCAACGCAGCAAGTCTCAGAAGTTGACTGAGGACTACAACGACCCGGAGCCTGAGCAGTACGCCAAACCGTGGTAATCGGCTCATTTTGTGTGAGCTTCCAGACGCCCCGGGTGCAGATAGTTCGGTCAAAGGACGCAAACTGTGCTCATAGCCGAACGTAATGCATGAAATATTCCGTAAACTGACGACGTAATTCGATGATGACTTGTTATCGCAAGAAAGTCGTGACTAAGCTTGGTCGTACGTTAGTTCCTCAACGTGTGTCAGCGACCTTCTGTTGAATCGAAGGTGTGGGTGCCCCCATGTGGGCCTGACATTTGCTGGCGGATCCATCTCCTCATGACTGTTTTCTAGGCAGTGTGCTGAGTTGTGAACGCCCCCTCACGAATCAAAGATCGGCTTGTCTTTACCTGTACGGAACAGACGTGTTCTCGCTATGGGTAGAGATCACCGACCCACCCTCAAGGACCAAGCAAATGTCTCCTCCGAGCCTTATTCGGGTGTCGGCGCCATGGACTCAAAGTGCGCCGATAGCCCTGTCTTACGAACTTTTTCCACCCAAAAATGATGTTGCCGAAGTGACGCTGTGGGACACCATTAGGGAGCTGGAGAGCACCAACCCTGACTATGTTTCAGTCACCTACGGAGCCAACGGGAGTAACCGGAGCACTGCGGTTGAGCTGCTGAACAGGCTCTTGCATGAAACATCGTTGTTGCCGCTGGCCCACCTGACGTGTGTTGGCAACACTGCCGATGAGCTTGCCAGTATTATCTCCGAACTCCTTGACCACGGTGTCCGTGGCATCCTGGCCCTGCGTGGGGATCTACCCAAGGAATTACCATCAGCGACACGGGCGGGATCACTTAGCTATGCCCAAGACTTGATCGAATTGATCCGCCGCGTGGAGCAGGGCCGTTCGGCGCTGCTCTGCGCCGGCAAGGTTGCCATTGGTGTGGCGGCATACCCGTCGCAGCACCCGGAGTCACCCTCGGTTGAACATGATGTGGAAGTCCTGCTGGCCAAACAGCGCTCGGGGGCGGACTTTGCCATCACCCAAGTGTTCTTCCACGCAAATCAGTACAAGGACCTGCTCAGGCGTGCACGGCGGGCAGGGGTGAGTATCCCCATCATTCCCGGGGTCATGCCGTTTACAAGTCTGCGCCGCGTGCAGCGCTTGGGTGATCTGACAGGTGTTGCTCCTTCAACCTCGCTGCTTGATTCGCTGGGACGTGCCGACAGCGCTGTTGAATGTAGGCGAATTGGCGTATCCGCAACAGTAGATCTAGCCCGTGCGGCACTGGATGCCGGAGCCCCCGGCATCCACCTTTACACCTTCAACGAGCATGCCGCCGCTCTTGAAGTCCTTGACAAGCTTCAGCTCCTGCGTCCGGGGCGGCCGCGCATGGCACCCCGGAATCCAGCCCCCAGCGCTGCACGGTTGGTTACGGCCTAGCCCAGGCGGTCCCAGCTCCGCATATTCTTCACATTTTTCGCCTAAAATATTATTAAGGAACCCACTATGTCCACTGCCCTTGTTTTCCCCTCAGCCTCTTTGCTGGGCTACCCCCGGATTGGCCGCCGTCGCGAATTAAAGAAGGCTGTTGAAGCATTCTGGGCAGGAAAGATTGATCAGAGTGCACTGGAAGCCGCCGGTCAAGACATTGCCCTAGGCACCGCCCGCCGTCTCTCTGAACTGGGCTTGACTGAACCTGCCGCGATCCCTGGCACCTTCTCCTTCTACGATCAGGTGCTCGATGCAGCCACTCATATAGGTGCTGTCCCTGCGCGCTTTGGTGAGTTGCGCAATGAAAACGGCCAGCTGGATCTCAACGCCTACTTCACTCTTGCCCGGGGCACAGTGGAGATTCAGCCGCTGGAAATGACTAAATTCTTTGACACCAACTACCACTACCTGGTGCCGGAAGTTGGTCCGGAAACCAACTTCTCGGTGACGTCCAACCGCATTGTTGAACAGTTCGAGTTTGCCCTAGCTAACGGTTTCGAAACACGTCCCTACTTGGTAGGTCCTGTCACCTTCCTGCTGCTGAGCAAGGCATCCGAGGATGCCCCGGCCGGTTTCAACCCGCTTTCACGCCTTGAAGATGTCCTTGAGGTGTACGCGCAACTGCTCACCCGTCTTGGTGCTGCCGGTGCCAGCTGGGTGCAGTTGGATGAGCCAGCCCTTGTCAGTGATCAGGATGTTCCGCTGGCCGAAATCCAGGCAGCAGTCGCCCGGGCGTATGACGTTCTTGGCGATGCCCCAGAGCGCCCGGCGATCCTTGTCTCCACTCCTTTTGGAGCGCTCACAGAACTGCTCCCAACCCTGGCCGCGACGAAGATCCAGGCACTGCACATTGACGTGTTCAAGGGAGCAGTACCTTGCGCTGACAAGCTGGCCCTGCTTGCTGGCAAAATAGTGGTTGCCGGCGTGGTTGACGGCCATAATATTTGGCGCAACGACCTCGCCGAATCGATCAACCGTTTGGAGGCCTTGGCCAGCGCCGGCCTCACAGTGACGGTGTCCACCTCCACCTCCACCCAGCACGTTCCTCATGACGTCACCGAAGAAACCCAGCTTTCAACGCAACTACGCAGCTGGCTGGCATTCGCAGACCAGAAGGTCACCGAAGTGGTGACGCTGGCAGCGCACCTGGTGGACCCGGCGTCGTCCGCTGCCGCCGTAGCTGAAGCCACAGCCAGCATCGCCTCCCGCGCTGGCGCCAAGGGCGTCAGGCGCCCCGAAGTGCGTGCACGCGTGGCCGCCCTGACCCCAGCAGATTTTAGCCGTTCAGAATACTCGGTTCGTGTTGCTGCCCAAGAAAAGTCACTGGACTTGCCGGCACTACCAACCACCACCATTGGCTCGTTCCCCCAGACAGGGGAGATCCGCTCAGCCCGTGCCCGCGCCAACAGGGGTGCTATCACCGGCGAAGAATACGCGCGGTTGATGAGAGAGGAAATCAAGCGTGTGGTTGACCTCCAGGAAGAACTCGACTTTGACGTGCTGGTTCATGGCGAGCCCGAACGCAACGACATGGTCCAGTACTTTGCTGAGAACCTGGAAGGCTTCGACGTCACTGTTCACGGCTGGGTTCAGTCGTACGGCAGCCGTTGCACCCGCCCCTCAATCCTTTGGGGTGATGTCACCCGCGAGAAGGCAATCACAGTCCAGTGGGCAGAATACGCACAGTCGCTGACGGCCAAACCCATGAAGGGCATGCTCACAGGCCCCGTCACGATCCTTGCCTGGTCCTTCGTCCGTGACGACCAGCCTCTGGGTGACACAGCCAACCAAGTAGGACTGGCCCTACGCGATGAAATCGCTGACCTGGAAGCCGCCGGCATCAAAGTGATTCAGGTGGATGAACCGGCACTTCGCGAACTGCTTCCTCTGCGCCGGGCAGACCAGGGTGCTTACCTTGACTGGTCAGTGAACTCCTTCCGTCTCTCCACCGCAGGCGCCAGCGACGGCACACAGATTCACACCCACCTTTGCTATTCCGAGTTTGGTGTCATTATTGACGCCATTGATGGTCTGGATGCTGATGTAACCTCCATCGAGGCTGCACGTTCCCGCATGGAGGTTGTCAACGACCTGGAAAACCACGGCTTCGGCCGTGGCGTGGGCCCGGGCGTCTACGACATCCACAGCCCCCGCGTCCCCGGACTAAATGAAGTCCGTGAACTGTTGGACACAGCAGTCAAGCACGTCCCTGCCCGCCAGCTCTGGGTCAACCCGGACTGCGGACTAAAGACCCGCGGCTACGCAGAGACCGAAGAGTCACTGCGCAACCTGGTGGCCGCCACCAAGGAAGTCCGCGCGCAGCTGGTCTAGTTCCCGCCCCATTAGTGCAAAACTGTGCCCAAGCCGTCAGTGAGCTGTTCTCCAACAACTTACTGACGGCTTGGCTGCACCACGCGTTACTGCTGTTTGGACGGCGCGGGTAGATTAGGGGCATGAGCGTACAAGAAACCGTGGCTGCGGCAAGAGAAGTTTTCAACAGTGGAAGAACTAAGCCCCTTGCGTGGAGGCTGCGAGAAC
Organism: Arthrobacter sp. TMP15; assembly: GCF_039529835.1. Lineage (NCBI taxonomy): Bacteria > Bacillati > Actinomycetota > Actinomycetes > Micrococcales > Micrococcaceae > Arthrobacter > Arthrobacter sp. TMP15. The sequence continues at coordinate 2,066,175 of NZ_CP154262.1, read as the reverse complement.
TCAAAGCCATGAACCAGATGCTGCTGGATCATCAAGATGACTTCAGTGCAGCCCTGGCAGCCGATCTGGGTAAACACCCGGCGGAGGCGTGGCTGACTGAACTGGGTTTCCTTACTGCTGAGATCGCCCACACCATCAAGCACCTGCCCGAGTGGTTAAAGCCACGCAAGGCTGCCGTGCCGTTGGCGCTGCAACCGGCCCATGCCTCAACCGTGCTTGATCCCCTGGGCGTGGTGCTTGTGATTGCCCCGTGGAACTACCCCATTCAGTTGCTTTTAGCTCCGATGATAGGTGCGTTGGCAGCAGGGAACACGGTGGTTGGCAAACCAAGTGAGATGGCACCGGCCTGCTCGGCAGTCCTTGCCCGATGGGTGCCGGAGTACCTTGGCGGTGCTGTGAGCCTTATTGAAGGTGGAGTGCCGGAAACTACTGAGTTGCTGGAGCAGCGCTTTGATCATATCTTCTACACCGGGAACGGGCGCGTGGGCAGAATCGTTATGGCCGCAGCCGCCAAGCACCTGACCCCTGTGACGCTAGAACTGGGCGGGAAGTCTCCTGTTTACATAGATGAGAGCGTTGACATGGTGGCGGCGGCGCGCAGGATTGCCTGGGGCAAGTTCATGAATGCCGGCCAAACCTGTGTGGCCCCTGACTACGTCTTGGGCACTGACACCGCCCTGGCCAAACTTGCCAAGGAACTGTCCGAAGCCATCAATGACCTTTACGGTGGCGAGCCTTCCCACAGTTTGGCCTATGGCCGGATTATCAACGACAGTGCTTATACCCGTTTAGCTGGACTGCTCGCTCATGACCTCCATGACGACGCCGGGTCCGCCCTTGTCAGCGGGGGAGGCATGGATGCCGCCACCCGCTACATTGAACCCACTGTGATCCACGTGGACGCTGAAGCGAAGTTGATGGAGGAGGAGATCTTTGGTCCAGTGTTGCCCCTGATCACTATTGGCTCCGCTGCGCAAGCAATCGACTTCATCAACTGCCGTCACAAGCCACTGGCCCTGTATGTCTTTAGCGAAGATGAAGGTGTGCGCCAGGACTTCCTTGAGCAGACGTCGTCGGGCGCGCTGAGCTTTGGTGTACCAGCGGCACACCTGCTGGTTCCAGGGCTGCCGTTTGGCGGAGTAGGGGAGAGCGGCATGGGCAGCTACCATGGGCAGCATTCCATCGAAACGTTCTCACACCGCAAGGCCGTGCTCCGCAAGTCGCTCTCACCGGACACGCTCTCGCTGATCTACCCGCCGTTTACGTCACTGAAGAAGCAACTCATCAAACGCCTCATCGCACCGGCCCGGAAGTTCGCCAAGGACTAAGAGCCTGAGTGCCTGGGTGCCTAAGTGCCTAAAGAGCCTAAGTGTCAGGGGGTCAGGTCCACCGTGCTGGTGCCTGTCAGTTCCTGGAGGATGTGGGCCAACTTGTCAACGAATACCTCCACACGTGCCGTGCGGTTGTCATTGATGAGCAGGGCAAAGATGTTCCTGGCCAGCCGAATCTCAGGAACGTCCAAAACCACCACGTTATCTGGCCTGCCCGCAAGGGCCAGTTCTGGAACCAGGGCAGCGCCCAGGCCCACGCTGGCCATCTGCAGACTGGCGTTGAAGTCATCACTGTATGAGACCACCCGGGGGTGTAGGTTGCAACTGGCAAAGAGCCGCTCAATCACGGTGGCATCGCTTGTCCCGGGGTGGTGCATGATCCACGGCATATCGGAGAGGTGGGTCGCCTCAACCACCGAACCTGAACGGATACCCCAGGACTTGGGCAGGACCACCCTGAACTTATCGTCCCCAATCCACTGCCGATTGATGGTGTGCGGCCACGCCAACCCGGACTGTCCTACCTGGTAAACCAGCGCAACATCTAATTCGCCACCGGTTCGCAAGCCCCCAATGGTCTGTTGCGGTTCACCCACAGAAACGTGCAAGTTAATGCCAAGACCGGGCCAGTCAGGGCTTCGCAATAGCCGTGGCAGTACATGAGTTGCCAGGGATGGGAAGATACCAAGCCGGAGTTCCTGGCTGGTCCCCTCTTCCGTTCTGGCGCTCGCCGCAAGCAGCGCATCAATGTCTGTAAGAACTTTGGCAGCATGGCGGGACATGACAAGGGCGGCGTCGGTGGGCAGGACGCTGCGGGCCGAGCGGTGGAACAACTTCACGCCGCTGTCACGCTCAAGTGTTGACATCTGCTGTGAAACGGCCGACGCCGTGTACCCCAATTGTGTGGCCGCGGCGGCAAAGGACCCACGGCGAACAACTTCCAACAGGGTCCGCAAATGCACAGGATTGATCACAAGACTCTCTTCTCCAACGGGGACTGAACTTCTTAGCAAGCATAGATTGCCGGTGAGTGCTATCTGCGGCCCCCGCCCAGCACCGACACGCCGGGCACCGTCGACACGCCGCACTGTTTTTTGTGGCTAAGTACTGCACAACCTGTGGACAGCTAAGAATCCGCCTTGATTTCTCGCGCTTTTAAATGGATTGGCCTGTGGACGAACGGTGCATAAAATGACATACTTGTAATACATCATGTAGGGGTCAACCTTGGGTGGCTGCACTACATGTAGTATCTATTACAGAATTCAAGTGGTTCCAAAGGAGCCGCTGGAACAGCTCGAACAGCTGGCGAGACCCTGACGCGAACCGTTGGTCCCACAGGCAGCGAGTTAGCCGTTCTTGGCAGCCACAGGCAGTTATATACAAAGGGGATCTCCATCATGACCGTCACGGTTTACACCAAACCTGCATGTGTCCAGTGCAACGCAACATACCGTGCGTTGGATAAAAAAGGCATCACATATCAGAGCGTGGATATCTCAACTGATCCCGCCGCTCTTGAGCATGTGCTCAGCCTGGGCTACCAGCAGGCACCTGTTGTTATCACGGACGCCGATCACTGGTCAGGATTCCGCCCGGATAAGATTGCCGAATTGGCTGCAGCCGTCGATGGCGCTGCCTTCAACGTCGCGTAGTGAGTATGCAGGCTGTAGCCTGCAAGCTCACCATAATTTTACGTGCGCATAGCGCACACAAGTGGGGCTAATCCAACAAGCGGTTGGCCCCACAACCGCAAGTAAGTAGTTGGAAAGCGAAAGCCATGTCAGCCGTTGCAGCAGAACCCGCAGTAACAGCGATAACTTCTCGATACACCAGCAGCCGATTGATTTATTTCTCGTCAGCTTCCGATAACACCCACCGTTTCGTCATGAAATTGGGGTTGGAAGCGGCGCGGTTGCCGATTTATACCTCTGAAGAAACCCTTTTGGCGCAGGAACCCTTCGTTTTGATCTTGCCCACCTATGGTGGGGAAACTCGGCGAGGAGCCGTGCCAAAACAGGTCATCAAATTCCTTAACGTGGCGGACAATCGAAAGCTAATCCGTGGCGTTATCGGCGCAGGGAACACAAATTTTGGCGAAACCTATTGCCTCGCCGGTGACATAGTCGCCGAGAAGTGCAATGTACAGCATTTATACCGTTTTGAACTCATGGGCACATCTGAGGATGTGGACCGCGTTCACGAAGGATTGGAAGAATTTTGGACACGATTGTCTCAGAACAAGACTCAACAATGAAGTCCTCTAAGGACATGCCGGCAGCTTGGGAAGGACTTGGCTACCACGAGCTCAACGCCATGTTGAACTTGTACAACGCCGACGGCGATATCCAGTTCGATGCTGACAAAGCGGCTGCTCGGCAGTACTTCCTGCAGCATGTGAATAACAACACCGTGTTCTTCCACGACCTGGAAGAAAAGCTGGAATACCTGGTGAAAAACCAGTACTATGAGCGCGAAACGCTTGACCAATACTCGATGAACTTCACCCGTGAGCTCTTCCAGCGCGCTTACAAGAAGAAGTTCCGCTTCGAGACCTTTCTGGGCGCGTTTAAGTTCTACACGTCCTACACGCTGAAAACCTTTGACGGCAACCGCTTCCTGGAGCGCTACGAAGACCGTGTGTGCATGGTTGCCCTGCACCTGGCCCGCGGCAATGAGGAACTGGCCAACAGCATCGTCGATGAAATCATTGGTGGCCGCTTCCAGCCGGCCACCCCCACCTTCTTGAACGCCGGCAAGGCTCAGCGCGGCGAGCTCGTCTCCTGCTTCCTGTTGCGCATCGAAGATAACATGGAGTCCATTGGCCGCTCCATCAACTCCGCGTTGCAGCTGTCCAAGCGTGGTGGCGGCGTTGCTTTTGCCCTCACTAACATCCGCGAAGTTGGCGCACCCATCAAGCAGATCGAGAACCAGTCCTCCGGGGTCATCCCGGTGATGAAGCTTCTCGAGGACAGCTTCTCCTACGCCAACCAGCTCGGTGCACGCCAGGGTGCAGGCGCCGTTTACCTGCACGCCCACCACCCGGATATCAACCGCTTCTTGGACACCAAGCGCGAGAACGCCGACGAGAAGGTACGCATTAAGACCCTCTCCTTGGGTGTTGTTGTCCCGGACATCACCTTTGATTTGGCCAAGCGCGACGAGGACATGTACCTGTTCTCCCCGTACGACGTTGAAAAGGTGTACGGCGTTCCGTTCTCTGATATCTCGGTCACCGAGAAGTACTACGAAATGGTGGACGACGCACGGATTAAGAAGACCAAGATCAAGGCACGCGAGTTCTTCCAGACGCTCGCCGAGATCCAGTTTGAATCCGGCTACCCGTACATCATGTTTGAAGACACGGTGAACCGCGAAAACCCCATTGAAGGCAAGATCATCATGAGCAACTTGTGCTCTGAGATCCTCCAGGTTTCCGCTCCCACCACGTACAACGATGACCTCTCCTACGCTGAGACCGGCAAAGACATCTCCTGCAACCTGGGCTCGTTGAACATTGCCAAGGCCATGGATTCACCGGACTTTGGCGGCACCATCGAGACGGCCATTCGCACGCTGACAGCCGTCTCTGACATGTCAAACATCACCAGCGTCCCGTCTATCGCCAAGGGCAACCGCCAGTCGCGCGCCATCGGTTTGGGCCAGATGAACCTGCACGGCTACCTTGCCCGTGAGCGGGTCCACTACGGTTCCGAAGAGGGCCTGGACTTCACCAACATTTACTTCTACACGGTGGTGTACCACTGCATCCGGGCCTCGAACCTGTTGGCGATTGAAAACGATTCCACCTTCATCAACTTCGAGAACTCCAAGTACGCCTCGGGTGAATTCTTCGACAAGTACACGGACCGGGAATGGCTGCCTCAGACCGCCCGCGTTGCCGAGCTGTTTGAGGGTATGCACATCCCCACCCAGGATGACTGGCGTGCGCTGAAGGCTTCGGTTATGGAGCACGGTATCTACAACCAGAACCTGCAGGCTGTCCCGCCCACGGGCTCCATCAGCTACATCAACAACTCCACGTCCTCGATCCACCCGATCGCTTCCATGATCGAGATTCGCAAGGAAGGCAAGCTGGGGCGCGTCTACTACCCGGCCCCTTACCTGACCAACAACAACGTTGAGTTCTACAAGGACGCGTACGAGATCGGGTTTGAGAAGATCATCGACACCTACGCCGCTGCCACCCAGCACGTGGATCAGGGTCTGTCGCTGACGTTGTTCTTCAAGGACACGGCCACCACGCGTGATATCAACAAGGCGCAGATTTACGCCTGGCGCAAGGGCATTAAGACCATCTACTACATCCGCCTCCGCCAGCTCGCGCTGGAAGGGACGGAAGTTGAGGGTTGCGTCAGCTGCGCACTCTAACACCGCATAACTGAAGAGTACGACGGCGGTGGAGACCCGCCGTCGTACCTTTGGCTTAAGATTGACTAGGCCCCTGCGGCCATAAAATTTTCACAAGGAGAGAAGCAGCGATGACACCGGAAAAGCTGAAGTTGGCGAGCCACGTAAAGGCCATCAACTGGAACCGCATCGAGGACGATAAGGACGTGGAAGTCTGGAACCGCCTCTGCAACAACTTCTGGCTGCCGGAGAAGGTGCCGCTGTCCAACGACGTCCAGTCCTGGGCCACGTTGACACCGGATGAGCAGCTGCTGACCATGCGCGTATTCACCGGGCTGACCTTGCTGGACACCCTGCAGGGTACCGTGGGTGCCGTCTCACTGATCCCGGATGCCATCACCCCGCATGAGGAGGCTGTTTACACGAACATTGCATTCATGGAATCGGTGCACGCTAAGAGCTACTCCTCGATCTTCTCCACCTTGGCTTCCACGAAGGAGATCGATGAGGCTTTCCGCTGGTCGGTAGAGAACGTGAACTTGCAGAAAAAGGCCCAGATCATTGAGGGCTACTACTATGGTGACGATCCGCTGAAGCGCAAAATTGCTTCGACGTTGTTGGAGTCATTTCTGTTCTACTCGGGCTTCTACCTGCCCATGTACTGGTCTTCACGGGCCAAGCTGACAAACACCGCCGACATGATCCGTCTGATCATCCGCGACGAGGCCGTGCACGGCTACTACATTGGCTACAAGTACCAGAAAGGCTTGGAAGGCCTCTCGGTAGAGCGCAAGGAAGAGTTGAAGGCGTACACCTTCGAGCTCCTCTTTGAACTCTACGAAAACGAGGTCCAGTACACGCACGATCTCTACGACTCCGTCGGCCTGGCCGAGGACGTCAAGAAGTTCCTGCACTACAACGCCAACAAAGCTCTGATGAACTTGGGCTACGAAGCAATGTTCCCCTCGGCCGTCACCGATGTGAACCCGGCCATTCTGTCCGCGCTCTCACCGAACGCCGATGAGAACCATGACTTCTTCTCCGGCTCAGGATCCTCTTATGTCATTGGTAAGGCAGTCAACACCGAAGACGACGACTGGGACTTCTAACTCTTGTCTACACATGATCCCGCAGCCGCAGCAGCCCGTTTCACCCGGGATGCTGCGGCTGTTGTGCGTCCGGGGCACCTGGGCAGCGACCGTGATCCCGGCGATGCCTGGGTGACAGGGGAGCAGGGCAGCTTTTGGGGAAAGTTTGGTTCTGCTGGCCTGTTGGTGTTCGATGCCGGCCGTGGAGTCTTGCTGCAGCACCGGGCACTCTGGTCTCACCACGGCGGCACATGGGGTCTGCCCGGCGGCGCCCTCAACCAAGGCGAAACTGCAGTGGATGGAGCACTGCGTGAGGCGTGGGAAGAAGCAGCTGTTCCGCGGGAGAACGTTGAGCTGATGTTCACCTCCGTCTATGACGTTGGCTATTGGAGTTACACCACGGTGGTTGTTACTGCAGTGGTGCCCTTTGAAGCTGTCATCAGTGATCCGGAAAGCATGGCGTTGGAATGGTTCGCACCTGAAACGCTCGACTCCCTAAACTTGCATCCAGGATTTAGTGCAGCTTGGCCCGTCCTGCGCGAACGCCTCCCGCGCTAACCACCCCCTGACGCTCGCTCACTTCACGTCGTATTTTTGCTAACGCTCGCTCACTGAATCAGACGATGTCTGTCGCAGGCACAACACGAAATAGGGGTTGCTACCAGCGAATCTTCTCGAAGTCCCGGCGCAAGCGTATTGCGCGAGTGGGGTTGAGGAACTCAAGCCACGTGATCCTGCCCAACAAGTGGGCACGAAAATCCGTGTGCCCAGCCTGGTTCTGAGTTTCTGGGCCGTGCACCACGCAATTGTGCAGGGTAGCTTTCAAGGCATCAAAGTCGCGGCGGGGCATATTGGTACGCTGGTTCACCACAATGCCCGTGACCTGTTGACGGGTACTGGCCGAGCGCACCCGCGTTTTTCTTTCATTGAGCAGGTGTCCCTCGTCAGCAACTATCACGCTCACGCCACGAATGAAGCTGTCTGCCCGTTGAATCAACGAAGTACCGCCGCTGAAACTCAGGTCATCGGCGTAGCGCGTATAACGCGTATCTGCCTTCTCAGCCCAACCTTGGAGCCGTGAATCCAGTCGTCGTAGTGCCAGGTTGGCCAACATGGGAGACGCAGGTGCGCCCTGTGGCAGATGGGGAATCCGCAATGACTGCGCTAAAGCAAATCGTTCAGCGGAGCTTCCTCCGGCTGGCATTGACGTGATGACCCATGGTGGAACTACATGGGTGCTTAGACCAGTTAGGGTATGAGCCACTGCTTCTGGATAGCCGGCCTGCCGCAGGATCCCGAACACTTTGCCAGCGGTGACTGTGGCAAAGAAACTCGTTAGATCCAGTGAAATGACAGTGTCACTGCCTACCTGTTGGGTGGCTCCGCTGACCGCGCTGCGGCCGGGGACAAAACCGTGAGCGCCGTCGTGTAAGGGGAGAGGGCTCAGCAGTTCCTGCAAAACCTTGCGCTGGATTGCCCGCAGGCGCAGCCCTGGAATTTCCAACAACCGTGGCGTTCTGCCCGGACGCACTAGCCATTTGTACCGGTAATGCTGAAGAGGCCCCTTGCCAGCGAGCCGATTCCAGTGGCCGGTATCGGCAAACCACTCCAATTGACCCAGCGTCAGTCCCAGAACTCTAGCTAATTGTGCAAGCCCGGCAATGGCTGGAACGGGGTGGGTTCCTTGGCGTTGCTCGGGCTCGGCGAGTACGTAACGCGCTATCCGTAGAGGCTTTCGCTGGGTGAGGGCCTTAGCGACCGCTCCGGCGAAGGAATCACTTTGGCCAATGTAGGCTGCGAGTTCGCGGGGAGCGTCGGCAGGCTTGTAGTGATAAGCGCCGATGACTGAACTCACCAGCGGTCCCAGCCATCGCCGTCGGACACCCAAAACTTGCGTACCAGCAGCGATTAGCCCGTCAGCGGTCCACGCCGGGGCGGCTAAGAATGCGTGGGCCAGCGCCGCGGCTACGGTTGCCGACGACGGGTGAGGGGTATGGCCACGGAGATGGAAATGGCCGCCTGGAACGTCTCGGCTGGCCGTTTCCGAGTCCGTGCCGTGGGCTTGGCTGTGGACCATGGGTCGATGCCATCCCTTCGTGGTGCCGCAATAGGACGGTGAAGGCCTCAAGACGACTCATCTGTCGGTGCGGGTGGGCTGCTGCGCGAAGCGCAGAGACCCACTCGCGGTGCTTGCTCGAGCAATACTGCGTGCCCCGGGGTATCCCCGGAGAGGAGAGCCCAACATGTGCCTCTCCACCTCGTCGGGAGACCTTCACCTGAATCCACGGTAACCGATGCGGGCGCCGACGTGCAGAGATGTCGAGGTGGCAGTCTCGGCGCCCCGGGGCGAGAGCAGCCGGCTCCACAGTAGGGATCGGCGCGGACCCGGATACCCCCGCTACCCGGATACCCCGGGCGAGGCAGGCCCCGGGCTAGGCAGGCGAGACGGATGATGAGCGGTTGAACTTCTTGAAAAGTGAGCGGCAAATAGAACCGGCAGTGGCTATTGCTGCGGCCACAACCAATGGGGCCAATGAGCCTGAACGGTAGTCTATGAAGTTCAGGAATGAGCTTGCACCGAGTTTCGCCATTCCAGCGGGCTGATAGGCAAGGACACGACTGCCAGCGGCAATACTGATAGCGGCGAACAGGGCAGGTCCAAACCACAGCACGATGAGGCTGAATCCTGCCGCAAGCAAACGAGCTGTTGACATGGAGACCGACCAGGCAATCGCCAGCCCCACTACAACGGCCGGGAACCAGTGGATCAGACCAAGCGTGAAGGAGTTCGGTGACGTTGTCACGTCATTGAGCGGTATGAGGAGTGCTCTAAGCCATGGTGCGAGGGCCACGGCGGCGAAGCTTGCTCCGATCACAGCACCGGAGGCAGGGGCACGCGAAATAAGGAACAGGACCAGAACGCCAACCATGATGGAGGCAATTGTGCCCGCTAATAGTGCAGACAGGTAAAGCTCAGCGGCCTGGTTATCCAGTAATCCGGCTGATACCGTCAGGCTGGCCTGGAGCGTGGCGGCAAGCTGCACACCCAAGAGTCCAATGACCGCTGCCGTGGCGCCAAAGCGGGGAAGTCGTGAACGTCTCAGGCGTAGGATTCCTCCAGCAATGGCCGATCCCGTGATGATGAGCCCGGCAATAAGAGTAAGCATGTACTGGCTAAAGGGGAGAAGTGATATTGGCATTTGACCCGGTGGGGTACTGGTTGCCCAGAGGTTCTGCAGCGGCAGACGCATCCCCGTAACGAGCCATGGCAAGAATCCTGCGATGGCCGCCGCTACGCCGATGAAAAGGTAAGCAACTACGTAGCTATTGCTCTTATTACCTGCGTGTTTAGTGTCTGTGCGCATAGTTGGAGAACCCCAGTATCTCAATGGTGAACAAGACTTTTTGTGCGCTAGCTTTTCGCAGCTCAAAAGCAGAGCCTATCCCAGTGTCACGGCTACAGTCCCAGTAGCTCGATGGTTCGCTGCCGCATGTCCATCTTGCGGACCTTCCCCGTGACCGTCATGGGGAATTCATCCACCACCAATACATAGCGGGGGACCTTGTGGCGAGAGAGGTGACCGGCACAATATACGCCGATGGCCTCGGCATCCAAGGGTATGGCACCGGGTTTCATCAGAAGCCAGGCGCACAACTCCTCGCCGTAGCGCTCATCCGGCACTCCAATCACCTGGACATCGGCAATGTCGGGATGATGGTACAAAAACTCCTCAATCTCCCGTGGATAGAGATTTTCACCGCCCCGGATGACCATGTCCTTGATGCGGCCCACAATGTTCACGTAACCGTCATTATTCATCACGGCGAGGTCGCCGGTATGCATCCAGCGCTCCTGATCGATGGCCCCGGCAGTCTTCTCAGAATCATTCCAATAGCCCAGCATGACGGAGTAGCCGCGGGTACAAAACTCCCCTGACTCTCCACGGGGGACAGTCTCCCCGGTGGAAGGATCCACGATTTTGACCTCAAGGTGAGGGTGCACCCGGCCCACTGTCTCGGTTCGGTGGGCCACGTCGTCGTCCATTAACGTTTGCATCGACACCGGTGAGGTTTCCGTCATGCCGTACGCAATGGAAACACCTTCCATATGCATCTCGGTCATGCACCGCTTCATGACTTCCACGGGGCACGGAGAACCAGCCATGATGCCGGTGCGTAAACTACTCAAGTCATAACTGGCAAAGTCCGGCAAATTTTGTGCGGCGATGAACATGGTGGGTACCCCGTACAGGGCTGTGCAGCGTTCCTCCTGGACGGCACGCAAGGTGGCGGCAGGATCGAACGCGGCCGCCGGAATGACCACGGCGGCCCCATGAGTCGACGCGCCCAGATTGCCCATGACCATGCCGAAGCAGTGATAGAACGGCACAGGAACGCAGAGCTTGTCATGCTCGGTGAAGCCGATTGTTTCCGTCACAAAGTAGCCATTATTGAGGATGTTGCGGTGGCTCAACGTGGCGCCCTTGGGGTAGCCGGTGGTGCCTGAGGTGTACTGGATATTGATGGGATCATCTGGAGTCAGGGCGTTCATGGCACGCTCGACGGCGTCAGCTGGCACTGACTGCCCGCCAGCCACGAGCTCGTCCCAGGAAGGCGTGCCGATGTAGATTGCCGCCGTGAGGTCCGGGCAGTCGGGACGGATTTGATTGATCATGGCTCGGTAGTCTGAGCCTTTGAAGTCAGGCAGCGCCACGATCATCGACATCCCGGATTGTGAGATGGCGTATTTAAGTTCATGGACCCGGTATGACGGATTGACGTTGACCAAGATGGCACCGATCTTGGCGGTGGCGAATTGCAGGATCACCCATTCAGGCACGTTGGGTGCCCAAATGCCTATGCGATCGCCGGTGACTATCCCGGCGGCGAGCAGCCCGCGGGCCAGAGCATCGACGTCGTCATTTAGCTGGGCATAGCTCCACCGCCGGCCCGAGGGCCTGTCAATGAGGGCCTCCCGAGCAGGAAATCGTGCGGCCGTGCGCTGGAAGTTCGCACCAATGGTGCTCTCCAAAAGAGGAGTTGTGGAGGTGCCGGACGTGTAGGAAGCCTGAACATCGGTGGTCATCTTCCGATGCTAACGCCCAAATCAGTTAATGTGTACTAACTCACGTGAGCAGGTTGTTTGTGTCCTGAAAACCAGCTGCCCTGCGCCTGGTCGTCCCGGTGGAAGCGATCATTGTCACCGGAACATAATTAGGGCAACCTCACCAGTCTTCGCTACTATAAGAGAAGACCAATAGGCCACAGCTATGTGGCCAAATTCTGTTCTGCACCCAGGGGGTAGCGCACGCTCATGATGGACAGCATCCTCTCCTTACCTTTTGTCTGGGCCTTCCTGATTCTGTTCGTTATAGTCATGCTTCGCTCCAACGCAACCTACTGGGCCGGCCGCGGTCTGGCTGCCGGCGGCCGAAAGACCGCGCTGGCGAAACATTTAGACTCCGCAGCGGTGCAGCGGGCCGAGAAAATCATTGCACGCTGGGGAGCACCGGCCGTGAGCGTGAGCTTCCTGACCATCGGGGTGCAAACAGCTATCAACATGGCTGCAGGCCTTGGCCGCATGCCTTTGCGCCGCTATATTCCAGCCACGGTGGCAGGGTCCATCGCGTGGGCTTGCATCTACGCAACAATCGGTTTGGCCGCGTTCGAGGCAGCCCTTGCCGCTGCGGCGGGATCACCGTGGGCCTTGATTACGTTGGTGCTCGGCGTTGGCGTTATAGGTTTGGCTATCCACTTGTTGCGAGTCTCCCGGACCCGCAAACTGGACCAGAGTGCCGTGGATGATTGCCCCGTTATGACTCCCGAGACAGCCGTGCGTCCAACTCTGCAGGCCTAAGAGAAATTGCTGTGGCAGGCGCTGCTGCCGGTAGAGTCGTAGCCATGTCGCAGACCACCACGGGCGCAGCCGCTGACACCGCTGACGCCCATACATTCCCCGTTGACAGTAATTCTTACTACCGCCACCTCGGTGAGAACCGCTACGAATCAACCGTGCATGCCCAGGGTGCTTGGAACTCGCACGAACAGCATATGGCCCCGGTCACGGGCATCATGGTTCACGCCTTGGAGCAATACCGGCCACGCGATGACATGCGTCTGGCCCGGTTGAGCTTTGATATTTTGGGCTTGATTCCCGCCGGAGAATTCACTATCGAAACCATGCTCCTACGTCCTGGGCGGACCATTGAGCTACTCCAGGCGGAGCTGATTGCCGAGGGTCGGGTTGCAGTGCGCGTCACGGCATGGCGTCTGCAAAAAAATGACACAACCGCTGTTGAAGCCTACGCGGATCAACCCCTCGATAGCCTTGAGAGCTCCATCCCCTGGGACGGCATGACTATCTGGCCAGGGGGTTTCATCAAAACTCTCGAGGGCCGTTCTTGCCCCGGACATGCCCCGGGCCGGGGGCGGGCCTGGTTACACAGTCCGTTTACCATGCTTGACGGCGGAGAGCACTCTTCTGCGTTGGTGCGGCTGCTGGGGCTGGCCGATAGCGCCAATGGGGTTTCCGCGCGCATGACGCCGGAGCCGGGCGGCTATATGTTCCCCAATGTGGACCTTTCCATCCACATCTACCGTGAACCGGTAGGGCAGTGGCTGGGACTGGACACCCATGTCAGTCTCGGCGCAGATGGGATCGGATTGACCTCCTCGGTACTTAACGATGTGAACGGCCCCTTTGGGCGAACGGAACAGATATTAACAGTTCGTCCTATTCCACTGAGCAAGTGAACCGCATTGTTGCTCCGCGGTTGGAGGTCCGCAAGCAGCTCATAAATCTTGGCGCTGAGGCTGATCTACACCACGCTCTGGACCTTCTGGGCCAAGTGAAAACGGGCCTGCAGGGGGATATGCTGCGTTTCTACCGGCCAGAACCCACAGTAGCTTTTGGCCAGCGCGACACAAGGCTGGCAGGATTTTCCGCCGCGGAACAAGCCTCAAGGGACAACGGTTTTATGCCGGCCGTGCGCCGTGCCGGCGGGCGGGCTGCCGCCTATCATCAGGGCACGTTGATTGTTGACCACATCCAGCATGAGAACGATTCCATAGCCGGCGCCAAGGGCCGTTTTGGTTTCTTCGGTGACCTCTTTACCCAAGCCCTGCGCTCCCTCGGGGTGGATGCCGGCGTGGGAGAGATTCCCGGGGAATACTGTCCGGGAGAATTCAGCGTCTTTGGTCGCTCTGCCTCAAGCAGCGTCAAGCTGGTGGGTACGGCTCAACGGGTTGTGGCGGGCGCCTGGCTGTTTAGTTCAGTGATTGTGGTGGAAAACTCAGCTCCAATCCGCAAGGTCCTTGTTGACAGCTATGCGGCACTTGAGCTGCAGTGGGACCCTGCCACGGCGGGTGCCGTAGAAGATCTGCGCCCAGGATTGAGCGTGGAGGATGTAGAAGCAGCTATTTTGGCGGTTTATGCCAAGCACACAGAGCTGTTCGAGTCATAACGGGAGTCTGCGTACTTGTATTGACCGTTGAGGTTGGAGATGATGACACTCCATCGTCCTCTGGGGTGTCATCATCTCCAACCTCAACGGCGGATACCGCAGGTGCTGTTACTGCTGATCGGCCAGGATTCCTGGAGTCTCCGCAGCAATAGTTGTTGAGTCACCGTGGCCGGTGTTGACTATTGTTTCGCCCGGCAACACCAGCAACCGACTCTTGATAGAGGTAACGATCGTGGGGAAGTCGCTATAGGAACGTCCCGTAGCTCCCGGACCACCATTGAATAAGGTGTCACCGGAAAAGACTGTCCCCAGCCCTAGTGCATGGAAGCACGTGGACCCGGGGGAGTGCCCGGGGGTGTGCAATGCAAGCAACCGTATGCCGGCTACTTCAAAGCTGTCACCGTCCGCGATGGGCGCATCCGGAGTTGTCCCCGGGTAGATCTTCTCCCACAGCATCTGGTCCTCCGGATTCATCAGCACGGGCGCACCCACCAGCGTCGCAAAATCGCGGGCGTGGCGGATATGGTCGTCATGACCGTGCGTGAGCAATACAGCCTTGACTTTCCTGGTGCCAACAGCCGTCGCGATAGCCTCAGGATCATGGGCCGGGTCAATGACATAGACCTCTGTGTCATCACCAACGATCCAAACGTTGTTCTCTACATCCCAGGTGCCGCCGTCGAGCGAGAATGTCCCGGAAGTAACTAAACGTTCAATGCGCGCGCTCATGCCATTTCCACCACTGAGCGCAGTACGGAGCCTTCGCCCATCTTGGTGAAGGCCGCTTCAATGTCGTTAATGGTGATCCGCTCACTCACAAAGGTGTCCAGATCCAACTTGCCCTGCTTGTACAGGTCTACGAGCATGGGGAAGTCACGCGAAGGCAGGCAATCTCCGTACCACGAGGACTTCAACGAGCCGCCGCGCCCAAACACGTCCAGCAGAGGCAGCTCCAATGTCATCTCAGGCGTTGGAACTCCCACCAAAACCACTGTTCCGGCCAGATCGCGGGCATAGAAGGCCTGCTTGTATGTTTCGGGACGTCCGACGGCGTCAATCACCACATCTGCGCCGAACCCGCCCGTGTGGTTTTGGATGGCGAGGACAGCGTCCTCCTTTGTGGAATCCACAGTGTGTGTGGCGCCGAGTGCCAAAGCACCCTTGAGCTTCTTGGGATCCCTGTCAACAGCGATCACAGTTGTTGCCCCGGCGAGGACCGCCCCGGCGATGGCTGCGGAGCCGACGCCGCCGCAACCAATGACGGCCACAGAATCCCCACGCTTAATGGCGCCGGTGTTGATGGCCGCACCGATACCTGCCATGACTCCGCAGCCTAAAAGGCCTACAGCACCAGGGTCAACCTCGGGGTCAACTTTGGTGCACTGCCCGGCAGCCACAAGCGTCTTTTCAATGAACGCACCAATACCCAACGCCGGAGTCAGGACCGTGCCGTCCTCGAGCGTCATTTTCTGGGTGGCATTCTCCGTGTCAAAGCAATACTGGGGTTGGCCCTTGGCGCAGGCCCGACACGTTCCGCAGACAGCGCGCCAGTTCAAAATGACGCGGTCACCTGGCACAACATTTGTGACACCCGCACCTACTGCGTTGACTACACCCGTAGCCTCATGACCTAGCAAGAAGGGGAAGTCATCATTGATTCCGCCTTGTTTATAATGCAAATCGGTGTGGCAGACACCACTGGTGAGGATGTCAACCAGAGCTTCACCGGGGCCGGGGTCCGGCACCAAGATGGTCTCCAATGTGACCGGGGCGTTCTTACTGAGCACCACGGCGCCCTTAACTTTATGAACCTTGTTAACCATGAAAAGCTCCTTAGCAGCGGTATTCCTGTCGGGAACGGCCATTGGGGTCCTGACAGGCTACACGGATTGAGGGGGTGGGGCGGGTTTTACCTAAACGCCGAGCCGTTCCTTAACGTCCTTGAGGGAAGGATTCGTTGCGGCTGTGCCGTCGGGGAACAAAATAGTGGGGACCGTTTGGTTACCATTGTTCAGGCTCTCAACAAGTTCGGCAGTGCCGGGGACATCTTCGATGTTTATTTCCGTATAGCCGATCCCGGAGGCGTCCAGTTGTTTCTTTAGACGCTTGCAATAGCCACACCAAGTGGTTGAAAACATCGTGATAGTACCGGCGTCGGGGGTAAAGTCCACGTCAAATGCTCCTTGCAGAATAAGTTTTTATGTTTCTACTTTGTTCAACGCTACCGGTGCGGGTACATATTCCTTATTTTGTGCCACGATGGACACCATGTGCGGACGATACGTGATGGCCAGGGCTGTTGGAGATTTGGTTGCAGAGCTGGAGGCGGAGGCTGATGCGTCCCTAGAACTGCGTGCCTCTTACAACGTTGCCCCCACAGCCGATGTACCCATTGTCCTTGAAAGGCTTATTGACGGGGTAAAGCACCGCCAGATTCACATGGCTACGTGGGGACTGGTGCCTGGGTGGGCGAAGGACCCTGCGGTGGGTGTGCGTGCCTTCAACGCACGTAGTGAAACCGCAGCTGAGAAGCCCACTTTTCGTGCAGCCATGAAGTCGAAGCGTTGCTGCGTGCCTGTACAGGGCTATTACGAGTGGAAGAAATCACCCGATGGCAAGACCAAGCAGCCATACTTTGTGCATTCCTTGGATGGTTCGCTGATCACTTTTGCCGGGCTCTATGAGTGGTGGAAAGATCCCTTGAAGGAAAATGGCTCACCGGAGCAGTGGCTGCTGTCCTGCACCATTTTAACTATGGCAGCACCGCCGGAAGGTGAATTGGCCATGCTACATGACAGGCTGCCAGTGCCGCTGAGTCAGGAGGGGTTAGCGGATTGGTTGGATCCGCAGAACAAGGAAGTTGCCCCGCTTCTCAAGACGGCACTTGGAGAAGCGTGGGCTTTGGCTGAGGGTTGGATGCTTTACGCTGTTTCCACAGATGTTGGAAATGTGCGCAATAACTCACCCGAGTTGATTGTTCCGCTAGCTCAGTGACTAACTCAGTGATTAGCTCAGCGACTAGGGCATTAGGGGTAGGGGCAAAAGCGAGAAAGCCTTAGTCGTCAGTTTCTTCTGGTGACCAGCGATGGAAGTCAAGGGATAGATAAAGTGCCAACGCGGCGGAGTTGGTGGCTTCAACCCGCAAGGCCACATCGCTTTGGCCCTCGTTGAAAAGAGTGTCCAAAGTGGCAAGGACCAAGTCTTCGGCGAGGCCTTGGCGGCGGTGCCCTCGGTCGGTAATAAGTTCGATGATGAACGGCGCATCGGGAGTGTCTTCGCCAATAGCGCGTTCCACAACCAATACTGCGGCCACAATTTTGCCCTGGTCATCTAACGCTACGTGGGAAGCTTCGGGGAGAAATCGGCCATATTTTCCTGCCATCGAGGCCTGGATATCGGCTAGTGCAACCTCGATAGACTCGCCAGCCAGTCCAGCGTCATAAGCGGTGAAATAAAGTTCACCGAGGCGGGGGATGTCAGTTTCCAGCACAGTTCTTGATGCTGTTTTGAGGTCGCGTTCCAACGGATTGGTTTTAGCGATGAGGGTGACCATGTCAGTCATGGAACGCTCCTTTGAAATCGGTGTGGCGCCAGCAGTCCGGCTAAGACAATGGCCATAAGGCCATGCTAGACGCCTGTTGCGTTGTCAGCTATCTACTTAACGCTTTCTGTGCGGAAGAATTCCCGCCTCGCGTTACTTCCCAATTGGCGGTTACTTTCCGCGTGAAGATGAGCGTACACTTAAATCCATTAGTATATATGTACTAATACGTTTGACGCACCTAGGACATGTCGTGTGTTTAGGGTGAGGACGGAGATCGCGCATGGGTATCTTTAGTGAGGCTATCACCGTGCTGACCTCATCTGATGGTGTGCCGTTGCAGTTGTGGTGGCGGGAGGAATTTTATGCCATTTCGGCTGATCCCCTGTGCTGGTATGAGCGCCGATCCTGGTGGGAGAGCGAGAAACGCGTGCGTCCGGGGGAAGGAGTAGGGGTTGTTGACAGGCAAATGTGGCGGTTGCAGGTCCATCGGGAAGAGGCAGGGCAAGGTCCTGCAGAAGCTGCACATGAAAGTTTAACCGTTGATGTGGTGCGCTACCGGCCTAGTGAACGGTGGCGCGTCATAAAGATATATGACGCTGTGGATGAGTTGTTTATGGAGGAGCAGGGCGGTGCGTAACTTTGTCCATTTGCATAGCTACTCCGCCTACAGTGCCCACTTTGGGGTTTCCTGGCCCGACGATCTTGCCCAAACGGCCGCAGTGGACGGTGATGCGCTGGCTGTCACCGACCGGGACGGTCTTTATGGCTCGGTAAAACATGTTAAAGCGTGCATGGCCGCTGGAATAGACCCAATCATTGGTGTGGACCTTGCCGTTTTGGAAGAAGGCTCGGAGGGTCTTGAAAAAGTGGGAAGGGTGGTTGTCCTAGCCCATGGAAACGCTTGTATGGCCCCGGGGGCAGGATACGCCGCCCTGTGCAGCCTGATCTCGGCCGCCCATAACCAGCCGGTGGTGGGGATCACGCTGGAGCAGCTGGCTGCCGGTGTGCTTGATCCGGAGACTCAGAAGCCGGCGTTGACAGTATTGTTGGGTCCCTACTCACCCGTTGGCAGGTCGTTGAACGGGCGCAAGTATTTACTTCCGCGCACAAAATTTTTGGCGTGGCGCAACGCCATGCCAGCAGGGTCAATGGTTGTTGAGATCCTCAGCCATCTCAGTACCCCTGGCGCTCCCATGAGCACAGCTCACGCGGTGCGGATGCTAAAGCTGGCGCAGGAATTCGGTGTTCCTGCCGTTCTGAGCAACGCGGCGCGCTACACCCGTGAGGAGGACGCGCCTACAGCAGATGTTCTGGATGCTGCGCGGAACATTGCCCCTCTTGAGCGTCTCCACGATTTGCAACCTACGGGTCAGGCCTGGCTTAAAAGCGCCGCCCAGATGGCCGCAGTAGCTAAAGAAATTGTGTACCAAAGCGGCTACGGCAGTGCCGAGCTGGAACAGCTGTGGGCCAACACAGCCCAGTTGGCTGACAAGTGCAGGCTGGACCCGGCCAGCGATCTGGGCTGGAAAAAACCAACCACCCCTGAACTGGATGTTTTGGGACTGTCCCAGCCGGCGGGCATCGAACTACGCCAGCGCAGCGAAGCAGGGCTTGTTCAACGGTTTGCGGACCTCCGTGGTGAGAAGCTGCACAAAGTCCGCAACCGGCTTGAGATGGAACTGGCCACTATTGGTGGGCTGGGTTTCGAATCGTACTTTCTGACTGTGGCCGAAGTCTCTGAAATGATTCGCGAAATGGGGGTGCGCCGGGCAGCAAGAGGTTCCGGGGCGTCGTCGTTGGTTAATTATGTTTTGGGCGTTAGCGCTGTTGACCCTATAGCCAACGACCTCCTTTTTGAAAGATTTCTTTCCAGTGACAGGTCTACGCTGCCTGACATTGATCTTGATGTGGAAAGTGCTCAACGCCATAACGTGTATAGGCGAATATTTTCTCGTTTTGGTGCCAAACGAGTCACCTTGATGAGTATGCAAAATAGTTATCGTGCTCGCGGTGCTGTGAGGGACGCGGGGCTGGCGTTGGGGATAGAAAAACGGGAAATTGATCAAATTGCCAAGCAATTGTGGCGTTTCTCGGCGGGTTCTTTCAGGGAAGCGTTGGAGGAGAAGCCTGAACTGCGAGATTTTGCGGCTCAAGTCCGGCAGTCTCGCTACAACCAAGAAGGTGGAGACCCTGAGGGGGAGGAGCGCGAAGAGTTCAGTCAAGCCGGCGGCGCCCGGGAACGCGGTGGCCAGTTGGATCTACTGGTTGACCTCACCGAGCGTCTGGACAGGCTGCCCAGGCATATTTCAATGCACCCGTGTGGAGTGATCTTGGGGGATTCCTCGTTGCTGAGCCGCACGCCTGTCCAGCCCAGTGGGATGGGGCTGCCCATGAGCCAGTTCGACAAACATGACATGGATGCAATGGGAATGCTCAAACTCGACGTCCTGGGTGTGCGCATGCAAAGTGCCATGGCTTATGCGGTGCGAGAAGTCATCCGGTTACACCCGTCGAAGAAGGCTGTGGCAGCTGAAGGCGGGCATACCCCTGACGCCCCTTTCATCGGCGAGGATGGTGGGATCGATCTTGACGCCGTCCCGCTCGACGACGAACCCACCTTTGAGCTGATCCGCAGCACCCACACGCTGGGTTGCTTTCAAATTGAGTCACCGGGGCAGCGGGAGCTGGTGGGAAAAATGGCCCCCACAGAGTTCAGTGACCTTGTCATTGACATTTCGCTGTTCCGACCTGGGCCCATGAAATCAAATATGGTGAAACCTTTTTTGGAGAGCCGGGCAGGTTTCGCGCAAGCACACTATGCTCATTCGGACCTCATACCAGTGCTGCAGGAAACCCATGGAGTGACGGTTTTTCACGAACAGGTACTGCGCACCTTCAGCACTATGACCAAGTGCACATTGTCCCGGGCGGACGAGTTTAGGCGTCAGCTGGGGAACCCAATGTTGGAACCGGTTGTGGAAAAGTACTTTAGGGACAACTCGGCAGAGCATGGCTACAGCCAGGCCGTCATTGAGGAGGTGTGGGAGACGCTGAGGGCCTTTGGAAGCTTTGGTTTTTGCAAGGCCCATGGTGCTGCTTTCGCCATTCCGACCTACCAATCCGCTTGGCTAAAAGCACACCACCCTGCGGAGTTTTTGGCAGGCTTGTGGGAACACGATCCAGGTATGTACCCGCGGCGTTTATTGGTTTCCGAGGCCAGACGCCTGGGCATACCCATCCTTGCCCTTGATATCAATGCAAGCACCGGGGAGTACCGGGCTGAGCGGGTTATTAAGGATGTGGTGGGCAGGTATGTCAGTGGTAAGGATGCTGAGGGCGAGGCTGTGACCGGCATCCGGCTAAGTCTGGCCGGGGTATACGGTCTTTCGGGTACAGAACTCAAACGCATTGTGGCCGGTCAACCCTATGAATCTCTAGCGGACCTGCGTGACCGGGCCAAAATGAGCCGACCAACCTTGAAACGCTTGGCCCAGCTGGGAGCCCTGGATTCCCTGCACCGTCAGGCACAAGTTGGGACAGGGAATACGGCCAACAGGGCGGACCTCGTTGCACACGTCAATAGCCTGCCGGCGCATAAGTCAAATAAACGAACCCAAGCTATTACCGGACAGTTGGCATTGCCCTTAGAGGATATTGAACTGGGCAGCCTTCAGGCGATCCACTCGCCAGCAGATTTGGCGCAGACGGTGGGTACGGAACTGGATTTGTTGTCCTTGGATGTCAGTGGACACCTGATGGATAGTTATGCCCCACTGTTGGACCGGCTGGGTGTGATCCGAGCCGAACACTTGCTGGCTCTGCGCAATAATACGGAAGTCTTGGTGGCGGGGGTGCGGGTGGCAACCCAAACACCGCCCATGCGGGGCGGGAAACGGGTAGTGTTCATCAGCATCGATGACGGCACTGGGTGTGTGGATACAACGTTCTTCACCGAGGCGCAGGAAAAGTCCGGACCATTGCTTTTTGGTACCCGAATACTGCTCATTCGCGGGCTCACGCGACGCACAGGTCCACGTGGGATCACTGTGCAAGCGTTGGAAGCCTGGGATCTACAAAACACCCATCTACTCCCGGAGCCGCCCGTGTTGGTTGGTGCCCCGGCAAACCGATACCATCAAAGAGGCTCACAGCAACCCCCGTATGTTGCTTAAACATGGAGTCACACCGGAGCAATCAAGGAGTCAAGCGTGCCAGTGGAAACAGAAATCACCATCAATGTCGAGGGCGTTACGACTTCGGTGGCCACCGGCACCACAGGCGCTGAACTGTTCTTTGAACGCCGCGAAGTCGTTGTCATGCGTGTTGGTGGGGTTTTAAAGGACCTCTCGGCAGTACTTGAGGCTGATGCGAGCGTTGAAGGCGTCACTATTGACTCCGCAGATGGCTTGGATGTCCTACGGCACTCGACCGCCCACGTCATGGCCCAGGCAGTACAGGCGTTGCGTCCCGATGCGAAGCTTGGAATTGGCCCGTACATCACCGACGGGTTCTACTTTGATTTTGATGTTGCCGAGCCCTTCACTCCTGAGGACCTGAAAACGCTTGAGAAGATGATGCTCAGGATAGTGAATCAAAACCAAAAGTTTGCTCGCCGCGTCGTTTCCGAGGATGAGGCGCGTCAGGCTATGGCCAACGAGCCTTATAAGCTTGAGCTTTTGGGCAAGAAGAACGACGGCGACACCGCCGAGGGCGTCAATGTTGAGGTTGGTGCCGGTGAGATCACGATTTATGAGAACATCGATCGCAAGAGTGGGGACATGGTGTGGTGCGATCTATGTCGCGGCCCACATCTGCAGAACACCAAGTTGATTTCCAACGCTTTCGCGCTGACCCGCACCTCCGCAGCCTACTGGTTGGGTAACCAAAACAACCAGCAGTTGCAGCGCATCTACGGCACAGCTTGGCCCACCAAGGAAGCCTTGAAGGCCTACCAGGAGCGTATCGCCGAAGCTGAGCGCCGCGACCATCGCAAGCTCGGTGTTGAACTGGACTTGTTTTCCTTCCCGGATGAGCTGGGCTCAGGTCTGCCGGTCTTCCACCCCAAGGGTGGGATCATCCGCAAGGAAATGGAAGACTACTCGCGTAAACGCCACGTTGAGGCCGGTTACGACTTTGTGTACACCCCACACATCACCAAGGCCAACCTTTACGAAGTCTCCGGCCACCTTGACTGGTACAAGGACGGGATGTTCCCGCCCATGCATGTGGATGCCGAGCTCAACGAGGACGGCACGGTGCGCAAGCCCGGCCAGGATTACTACCTCAAACCCATGAACTGCCCCATGCACAACCTGATCTTCCGCTCCCGTGGACGCTCATACCGTGAACTGCCGCTGCGGCTCTTTGAATTTGGTTCTGTATACCGCTACGAAAAGTCCGGTGTGGTACACGGTCTCACCCGTGTTCGTGGCATGACACAAGATGATGCGCACATCTACTGCACCAAGGAGCAGATGAAGGATGAACTCACCGAGACCTTGAATTTTGTTCTTTCACTGCTGAAGGACTACGGCCTGGATGACTTCTATCTGGAGCTCTCCACTAAAGATCCAGAAAAGTTTGTTGGAGATGACGTTATTTGGGAAGAAGCCACCCAAACACTAGAAGAAGTGGCTCAGGCATCGGGATTGGAGCTGGTTGCCGATCCCGGAGGGGCAGCTTTCTACGGCCCCAAGATCTCCGTGCAGGCCAAGGATGCCTTGGGCCGCACCTGGCAAATGTCAACCATTCAGCTTGATTTCAACCTGCCTGAGCGCTTCGAACTTGAATACCAGGCAGCAGACGGGACGCGTCAGCGGCCCGTTATGATTCACCGTGCCCTCTTCGGTTCAGTGGAGCGTTTCATGGGAGTTCTGACGGAGCATTACGCCGGCGCGTTCCCGGCCTGGCTTTCCCCCGTACAGGTTGTTGCCATCCCAGTTGCGGAGGCTTTCAATGACTACATGTACTGCGTCGTTGCCAAACTCAAGGCAGAGGGTATCCGCGCTGAAGTGGATATCTCAAGCGACAGGTTCCCGAAGAAGATCAGAACAGCGAGCAAGGATAAGATCCCGTTTGTCCTCATTGCAGGCGGGGACGACGTTGACGCTAACGCTGTCTCGTTCCGCTTCCGTGACGGTAGCCAGGACAATGCCGTGCCCGTCGATGAAGCGGTGCAACGCATCGTTGAAGCCGTCCGAAACCGGACAGCGTAAGCCCAACAAGCAGCGGAATAAGGAAGTACAGCGTGAGTGAGCAAGGTGCGGTGTCCAACGCCGTAGAGGATGACTTTGAACTCCCAGGAGTTCCTGATGCCTTTCAGCGGCTTTGGACCCCGCACCGGCTCGCCTACGTAAAAAAAGGTGAGCAGGTCACCAGTTCCCACGATTGTCCCTTCTGTGCGGCCCCCGGACGCGAAGATGAGGAGTCTTTGATTGTCCACCGTGGCAAGCTCGCCTACGTGGTGTTGAACCTTTTCCCATACAACCCGGGACATCTGCTGGTGTGTCCTTACCGGCACATCCCGGACTTCACCGATTTGACCGTGGCTGAGACAGCCGAATTTGCCGCGTTGGCCCAACAGGGAATGCGGGTGCTGCGGGCCGTGTCCAACCCCTCAGGTTTCAACTTGGGCATGAACCAGGGGGTTACCGGCGGAGCTGGTATTGCTGCCCATCTGCACCAGCACATCGTCCCGCGCTGGGGAGGGGACGGAAACTTCCTACCCATTATTGCTGGCACCAAGGCCATTACACAGACATTGGGCGAGGTCCGGGAACAGGTCGCGGCGGCGTGGGAGAACACGCCACACACACCGACCGACGCATCAACTGGTGCTAAGGAAAGCAATGCTTAATAAATACGCGCGTGCGCTCTTTGCTGCCATTTTTACTCCGGTTGCGGCCCTTCTAGTCCGTCTGAAGGTTTCACCTGACGCAGTCACCATTGTTGGCACGCTGGGTGTAGCAGCGGGGGCGCTGATCGGTTACCCGCTAGGTGAGCTGTTTTGGGGGACAGTTGTCATCACAGTCTTTGTCTTCTCCGACATAGTGGACGGGCTCATGGCGCGGATGCTGGGCCGCTCCGGTAAATGGGGGGCGTTCCTTGACTCCACACTTGATCGGGTGGGTGACGGAGCCGTTTTTGCTGGCATCGTCATCTGGTTTTACACAGGCGGAAGCAATCACTTCATCGCCGCCATGGCACTGACCTGCCTGGTCCTGGGATCCATCGTCTCCTACGCGAAGGCACGAGCCGAAGGCCTCGGCATGAGCGCCAACGTTGGTATCGCAGAACGCTCTGATCGACTTGTTGTAGTACTTGTGGCGACCGGGCTGGTAGGTCTGGGGATCCCTGAGGCCGTGCTCGCCGTCGTACTTGTCCTGCTGGCCATCGCAAGCCTTGTCACGGTGTTCCAACGGATCGGAACTGTGCGGCGCCAAGCATTTGCGGCGAGTGTGCACGTTGGACCCCCAGAGGGGCAGTAACACTCGTTTCAAATGATGCACACCCCCGGAATATACTGAGGCCACCCGTGCTGCGGATCACGTTCACGGGCCCAATTAGTCGTTCCTTTCCAGAGGGGTTTTTGTGTCTACACCCGATGTAACACCGGTGACCGGCAGCAACCGAGTCAAGCGCGGCATGGCGGACATGCTCAAGGGCGGCGTCATCATGGACGTCGTTAACGTTGAACAGGCCAAGATCGCAGAAGATGCCGGCGCGGTCGCCGTCATGGCGCTGGAGCGCGTCCCTGCTGACATTCGTGCCCAGGGCGGAGTCTCACGCGCCAGCGATCCGGACATGATTGACGCCATTATTGCCGCTGTCTCCATTCCCGTCATGGCCAAGGCCCGGATAGGCCACTTCGTGGAGGCTCAGGTTCTCGAGTCCTTGGGTGTTGACTACGTGGACGAGTCCGAGGTCCTGACCCCGGCTGACTACGAGCACCACATCGACAAGTGGAACTTCAAGGTGCCTTTTGTTTGTGGCGCAACCAACCTCGGTGAGGCCCTGCGCCGCATCAATGAAGGTGCTGCAATGATCCGCTCCAAGGGTGAAGCAGGCACTGGAGACGTCTCCAACGCCACCGGGCACATGCGCAAGATCCGCGCCCAGATCGCAAAGCTGGCCGCCCTGCCAGAAGATGAGTTGTACGTGGCTGCCAAGGAATTGGCCGCACCGTATGAGCTGGTCAAGGAAATCGCAGCCACCGGCAAACTCCCGGTCGTGCTCTTTACCGCCGGTGGTATTGCTACCCCGGCTGACGCCGCCATGATGATGCAGCTGGGAGCCGACGGCGTGTTTGTTGGTTCGGGAATCTTCAAGTCAGGCAACCCGGCCCAACGCGCCGCAGCCGTGGTCAAGGCCACCACGTTCTTCGATGACCCTGCTGTCATCGCCGATGTCTCCCGCGGCTTGGGTGAGGCGATGGTGGGGATCAACGTAGCTGATATCCCCGCACCGCACCGCCTCGCCGAGCGCGGCTGGTAAACCCAACTAAAGAAAGGCGGCACCTGACTCACACCTCCAAGTGAGTCCGGTGCCGCTCTCTTTCCGACGCTCGCTCACTCCACGTCGTCATTTTTCCCACGCTCGCTCACTCCACGTCGTGTTTTTTCCTACGCTCGCTCACTTAAGATTGCCTTCCATGACTCAGTTGTTCTCAGGGCTTCTGGCCTACCCCATCACACCATTGATGCCCGACGCCGAAATTGACTTTGCTGCCTTGACCCACCAGGTCCGAAACGCGGCCCAGGCAGGAGTAAACGGGGTGACTGTCCTTGCGACTTCCGGAGCGGGTGTGAGCTTTGACCGGGGAGAGCGGCATGATGTAACAGCCGCTGCCGTTGATGCCACAGCCAGTATGAGCCAACCGAATTCGGCTACCGTTCCCGTTTATGTGGCCATCAGTGCTGCATCCACTCGTGAAGTGGTTCACCTGGCTCGAGATGCTCAGAGTGCAGGGGCGCAAGGTTTACTGCTGGCACCCTTTTCCTACTTGCCGCTCTCCGATCTGGAAGTCAGGTCACTGTTCGAAACAGTTTCTGACGCCACCAATCTCCCCTTGTGCTTCTATAACAAACCGGTTCAGACACAATACGATGTATCGCCGGAAATGCTGGCTGAATTGGCTGCCTCTGCCAATCTTCTGGGAGTCAAGGAAACCATGCGTCGGCCCAATGTGGCAGAGCGTGTTTCAGCGTTCCGTGATGCTGTGGGGTCTGATTTCTCTATAGGATTAAGCGCCGACGTGCAGCTCTTGTCCTTGTTGCCGCAAGTCGATGCATGGCATACGGGGTTAGCGGCGCTACTGCCCGATGACTATGCAGAGGTGTGGAGGAGTGCCAGGGCTGGTACGTTGCAAGGAATCCCTTTGAAACGTCTCCTGATCATTGCCCAAGCTGTTTCCGAGAGTAAGGCGCCGTTGGGGGCACTGCACGCGCTGGCAAATATTCTGGGACTCGAGACACCGCAGCCCAGAGGCCCCTTTGCCTCAGCAAGCCAATCGGATGTGGCAGCTTTGGGACGTGCCGTGGAATCAGTTAATGGTTCTAAATAGCCGGCACTAGCAGTGAGCGAGCGTGCCCGAAAACACGACGTGGAGTGAGCGAGCGTCGGGGCGGGGCTAGCGAGGTGGATGGAACCACCAGGTTTGTCCTTTGCCGATGAGCTCAAAACCATGCTGACGGTACAGTCGTTGGCCATCCGGGGTGGCGTTGAGCAGCAAGTGCTCAGCACCTGCATTGAAGGCCGCCTCTGAAAGCGCATTCAGCAAGGATGTGCCGATTCCGCTGCGGCGATGCTCAGGGGCTACCTCCATGTCAAAAATTCCGGCCAGGTGTTTGCCGTCCTGTTCAGGTGGCAGGAAGGCATAGGATCGTCCGGCCCACTCTTCCTTGATGCGGGCCGTTGCAAGCCACACCTGGTCATCCACCACGGCTGTCAGTCCGATGCGCTCTTCAAGGGCATCACTGGCTTTGGAAACGCTCTCGAGATCAAGGGCCCGAGTCATCCACCATGGTTTCCAGCCGGGATCGAATCCGTACTCAGGCAGGAGACCTTCCCGGACTGAGGCGTTTAGCCAGATCCCAACAGATGAGGCTCCTCGGCGTTCAGCTTCGCTCAGGGCAGGTTTCAGCCCCGCGGCAGTGATCTCGGTAGGGAACATGCAGAGCATTTCCCGAGTCTCAGGTAGCCATACCCAATCCATCTTGTGGGTGGAGAATGCCCTACCCCCTGTTGCCTGGGCCAAGGCTTGGAACCATGCATGCTGTGTGCGTTGGCAGTCTGCTAACGTCACCATGCGCTTAGACCAGTCCCCGACGGGCGAGCAGGGGCAGGGTATTGGCGTCTCGGCCAGCAAAGTCGTGGAAGGCTCTCAGGGGGTCAACGGAAAAACCACGGCACAGCAGGGTGTTGCGGAAGTGCTCTCCATTGGATCGTGTCAGCCCGCCATTGGCCTTAAACCACGCCACTGTGTCTGCGTCGAGCACCTCGGACCAGATATATGAGTAGTATCCGGCAGCATAACCACCGGCGAAAATGTGACTGAAGTAGCCCGTCCTGTAGCGCGGCGGCAGAGCCGGAATATCGAGTCCCACAGCGGCAAGTGCCGTCGTCTCAAAAGCTGGCGGGTCGCTGACAACCGAGCCTGGAGCTAGCTCGTGCCACGCCAGATCAAGTAACGCAGCGCCTAAATATTCTGCGGTGGCAAAGCCTTGTCCCCACAGTGCAGCATCGGTCAATTTTTTGGCCGTGCCAGCGGGTAGGGGCTCCCCGGTGAGATGATGCGTGGCATAGTTCTCAAGTACCTCTGGCCACAAGATCCACATCTCATTGACCTGAGAGGGGTATTCCACAAAATCTCGCGGTACATTTGTGCCCGAAAAAGTGGGGTAGGTAACGTCGGAGAAAAGTCCGTGCAGGGCATGACCAAATTCATGGAAGCACGTCACCACTTCATCAAAAGTCAGCAGCGTGGGTTCACCGAAAGGCGGCTTCGGGATGTTTAGGTTGTTAACCACGACGGCGGTGGTTCCCTCAAGAGCCGATTGCTCGACTAAGGAATTCATCCAGGCACCGCCGCGTTTGGTGTCCCGGGTGTAATAGTCGCCAAGAAATAGCCCCAGCGCGGAACCGTCAGCGTTGAATACTTCCCACACGCGCACATCGGGGTGGTAACCAGCCAAATCTGTTCGCTCGGTAAAAGAAACTCCGTACAGGCGAGTTGCAGCATAGAACACGCCTTTGCGCAGCACGGATTCAAGTTCAAACCACGGGCGCAGAGCTGCCAGATCAACGCCGTATTCATCCCGACGAATTTGCTCAGCATAAAACGCCGTGTCCCATGCTTCAAGGTCGTGGCCGGCAACCTCGCGCAGTCTCTTCGCCTCGGACGCCGCATTATGGGCAGCAGCCGCGGTGATGGGGGAGAGCATCTCATGGACAGCCTCCAATGAGGGTGCCGTCTGGGACTCGATGGCGCGTTCAGCCTCGGAAGCAAAGCCAAGGAGTTCCGCTCTCTCGGCGCGCAACGCCGCCATTGTCGCGGCTAGCTCCAGCACCACAGTGGCGCCGTCGGACTCGTTGTCAGAGTCCGCAGTGGCGCCGCCGCGCCCAACAGAAGCAAGATGCAGTCTGCGCCTGGTGTCTCTGTTGGTGAGTACCTTCAAGGCTGGCTGGGCGGTGGGCAGAATCAAGGTGAGCAAGTATCCACCAGAGTGCCCGGCTGTAATGGCTGCCGCAGCCGCCGTCGCAAGGTCATCCGCACTGAGCCCATCCAGCTCGGTCGGATCCTGTACATGGATAGCAGCCTCGTTACCTGCCTGCATGACCAGTTGAGAAAACTCTGTGCTGAGAGAAGCCAGCTGCCCGTTGAGCTCACGCAGGCGGTCCTGATCAGCAGCAGTCAGGGCTACGCCAGCGAGCGTGAAAGACTTCTGCCATTCGGAGAGGAGCCGAGCGGACTCAGCGTCCAGCCCATCGGCGGGCACGTCAAGGAACCGCCCGTAAAGGGCGCCATTGAGTAGCACCGAGTCGTCATGGGCGGAAACCCGCGGACCAATATGCGTCTCCAGTTCCTGTATGACTGGGGTGGCATTGGCCCCTGCCATGTTGAAAAACGCATTAGCAACACGCGTCAGAATCGCGCCGCTGCGCTCCATCGCCGCAACGGTGTTGGCAAACGAGGCGGGCTCTGGATTCTCTGTGATGGCGTGAACTTCCGCCAACTGCTGCGCAAACCCCGCTTCGAAGCCGGCCACATAGTCTTCGGGCCCGATGGCAGCAAAATTAGGTAACTGGTGGGGGAGTTCACTCGGTGCCAGAAACGGGTTGGTTGAGTTCTCAACGGTCATTCTTTGACTCTTTCATGGTTTAACGTAAGGACGACGGCGAAACGAGAGTTTCGCCGTCGTCCTTGGTTTGCTTCGTTGCCCGACCTGCGGAGGGACTACTTTTGGGTGAACACCAGAGACATCGGAGTGGTCTCGGTGGTCTGTCCCTGTGGGTTGTCACGGAAGATGTCCTCAAGGACTGCCGTGGTCAGGGCGGTGTCATGGCCCAAGGCAACAACTCCCAGATCGTTGGCGTCCATGATGGCTGTTCCCGCAAAGGTTGCTGCGAACTCTGCCGGAACGCTTGCCCGCACCAAGGCGCTCAAGCGGGCTGCTACGCCGTCGGGGTCGATAGGGGCGTACTTTACCGAGTGGGTTGAGGTGCCAACCTGGTATCCGGCGGCACCATCGATGGCGTTGATATTGTGGCCCACCACTTCGTAAAATACCCCGGATTTTCCTTGGATTTTACCGATGACGCTGCGGGCGGAGGCGTACATAATGCGCGGCAAACCCACCTCATCGATGGCAAGCTGCATTGACCATGGACTGGCTAATCCAATGCCGCCCGGGTTGCGCGTTACGAACTTACTGAAAAAGCGTGCAGCATTGCTGACCTTGATGTCCCAGACAGGAATGGAGCGGCCCTGGGTCATGGCAACAATCTTTTCAGAGACAAACAAGTACCACGGTGTGTCAGCAGTGGCCGTGCCATGGTCCCCGCCAGCTGTGGGCAGGCCATCAAAAAAGCGTTTCACATACGTCATGGCCGTGGGATCAAAGTCGGTTTCTTTGTAGAAAACCTCTGTGCGCAGCGGGTAACGTCGGAAAGTTCCGGCACCGCCTGGCACGCTGATGTTTAATTGCTTGTCCGCGTTGGGAATGTAATCGCTCTTACCCTCAATGCCGGCCTTGATTTCAGGCTCGTCAAAGAACTCGCGCAACCACAACTCAGTGTTGATCAAACGCCAGAACACCATGGTGGAACCTGAGCTCTTGCCGCTGAGGAGTTCCTCGAACGCGTAAATAACCGCGTCCTGGTTCCAGTACGGGCGGGCACCAAAGGAGCTGGAAAGGAAGATCTCATAGATCTTCTCTTTCATGTGTGAAAACCATTCAGCTTCAGGAGTGGTGAAACCAATTTTGTTGCGACGGTTGCTGATCATTTCCGGGAGCAAGTCTCGTGTAGCATCGCGCAAGATCCGCTTGTTCCAACCGCCTTTGATGATTGACTCATCGTCAAGGCTGAACAGGAACTTCACCACTTCTTTGTCCAAGAACGGCACGCGGCCCTCCAAGGAAAATCGCATGGTGTTCTTGTCTTCATAACGCAGCACAGCAGGCAATGACTTGTGGAACAGGTCATCGATGAGGCGCAGCTTCAAGTTATCGGCGATGTTGGCGAACTTTTCGGCCTTGTATTTTGCCGTGAACTTCTTATCCAGCAGGGCAGAAATGCCCACTTCTTTCTTGAAGGTGAGCTTGCCTTGAATCCGGAAACGAGCGAGCCGGAACAGGATATCTGAACTCGCCACAAGCTCCTTGGCAAGTTTCGCGTTCTGGCCGTTCTTTTTGAGCTGGCGCAAGTAGGCGAAGTAATAGGGGATGTATCCGGCCATCATCTCATCGGCGCCCTGACCATCAAGCAGCACTGAGACATGCTTGGAGGCCTCGCGCATGACCTGATACTGGGCATAAGGACCCGAGGAGATGACAGGCTCCTCCATGGTCCGCACAAAATCTTCCAGATCTTCAACAAACTCACTTGGCTGCGGCAAAATCTTGTGGCTGATGACATTGCCCTCGCACCGGGCGAGGACGGCATCTGCGTATTTCTCTTCATCATTGATGGAGTTTGGGAACACAGCCGAAAATGTTTGCTGCTTGGCGCCCAAAGAATCAGTTGCGGCAGCATTTTCCTGCATGAGCTTGTTGATAGTTGCCACGACGGCGGATGAGTCCAGGCCCCCTGACAAGGCGGTGCCTACGGGGACTTCCGACTGCAGACGCAGGCGCACACCTTCGGTGAAACGGTCCCGGTACTCGTCAATGACAGCCTGTGAGTACGGGGTTTCAATCTTGGCGAGCTCCGCGAGTTCTTCTTTGAACCGAGTGTAAGAACTGATGCGCACGGTCCCGGCTACTCCAGCCTCGGAATCTACGGTGTTGACCACCAGTTTCTCCCCTGGCATCAGCTTCTGCACGCCGGCAAAGAACGTGGCTGGCTCGTCGTCGTGGATTCTAAACTGCAGGTAGCGGAACAAAATGCGCTCATCAACACTGCGTTCAAGCTTGTTGGTGGCCAACAAGGGCTTGATTTCTGAGCCAAAGAGCAGAGTGGGAGCCTCGGCAGTACCTGCCGTGGCGTAGTACAGAGGTTTGATGCCGAAGTGATCGCGGGCTAGCACCAGACGGTTGTTTTTGAGGTCATGAATGGCGAAACCAAACATTCCGTTAAATTTATCGAAGGCCGCGTCCCCCCACTGCTCGTAGGATTGCAACACAACTTCGGTGTCCGATTGGGTGCTGAAAACTCGTCCTAGGGCTTCTAGCTCGGCTCGCAGGTCGAGGTAGTTGTACACCTCGCCGTTGTAGACCAGAACTGTCTGCCCGTCCGCGCTGTACATTGGCTCCTGGCCGTGGGCCACATCAATGATGGAAAGACGGCGATGGGCCAGTCCTACGTTGCCGTGCGTGTACACACCCTCACCATCGGGGCCGCGGTGCACCATGCACGCATTCATCTGCTGTAACAGGGATAGATCTTCCCCATAACCGTAGTAACCAGCGATTCCGCACATACTCTAAGTTCCTCGTCTCTGTAGTACGTCAGTCCTGCGGACAATGCTACTTGCTTGCAGAGCTACGCGGTCCATCCGCTCCGGCGCGTAGACGAAGTTCCCTGTGTGAGATGAGGCCCATCTATGATGAAACGGTGACTTTTAAAACCACTTCCGCCACCTCGTCCGGACCAACTATTGGCATTTTGGCATTGCAAGGCGACGTCAGAGAGCATGCGAATGCGCTGATGGATTGCGGTGCAAAGGCAGTGGGGGTGCGCCGTCCGAGTGAACTGGCCGGGGTTGACGGGCTGGTGATCCCGGGTGGGGAGTCAACCACGATCGATAAACTCAGCCGCATTTTTGGTATGCGCGAGCCGCTGATTGACCGTATTGCAGCAGGAATGCCCGTTTACGGCAGCTGCGCGGGCATGATCCTGCTTGCAGATGAAATCGCCGATCCCGCGACCGACGGGTCCGGGAATCCGCAATGTACCTTCGGTGGCCTGGACATTACAGTGCGCCGCAACGCCTTTGGCCGGCAGGTGGATTCCTTTGAAACTGAGCTTGAGTTCCACGGTCTAACCCAGCCGGGGGAGCCCGAAATTCCTCTACATGCTGTGTTCATCCGGGCACCCTGGGTCGAGCGTGTGGGGCCCAACGTGGAAGTGCTGGCCACTGTGAAACCGCCCCGAGCTGCACTAAACGATAGGATTGATTTAGAAGTTCGTGCAGTCGCCGTTCGTACCAGGCATTTGCTGGCCACCTCCTTCCACCCGGAAGTGACAGGGGAGCGCCGCATCCATGAACTGTTTATTCGGATGATTAAAGGAGAAGCGTAACTATGTCAGGCCACTCCAAATGGGCAACGACCAAGCACAAAAAGGCCATTCTTGATAGCCGCCGAGCAAAGTCGTTTGCCAAGCTCATCAAGACCATTGAAGTTGCTGCACGTGGTGGTGGAGCTGACTTGGTGGGCAACCCTGCCCTTGAACTCGCCGTCACGAAAGCCAAAAAGACGTCAGTTCCGGCAGATAACATCGAACGCGCCATCAAACGCGGTTCCGGCCAGCTCGGTGACGCAGTTGACTACCAGACCATCATGTATGAAGGTTACGGTCCGCAAGGTTCGGCCATCCTGATTGAATGTCTCACCGATAATAAGAATCGTGCAGCTTCCGAGGTCCGCCTCGCGGTGGGCCGCAACGGAGGCAACATGGGTGACCCCGGATCCGTTGCCTACATGTTTACTCGCAAGGGCATTGTTGGTTTGCAGAAGAATGACCTGACCGAAGATGACTTGCTCATGGCCGTGCTGGATGCAGGCGCAGAAGAGGTCAAGGATCATGGGGAGAGCTTTGAAGTTATCTCCGATCCGCAGGATCTGCCATCCGTCCGTGAAGCTCTAACAGCCGCTGGCATCGAATACGAAAGTGACGAAGCGGGTTTCGTTCCCTCCATGCAGGTGGAACTTGATGTGGAGAACGCGCGCAAATTTATGAAACTCTACGACGCGCTGGAAGACCTGGATGACGTCCAAAATATCTACTCAAATGCAGACATGAGCGCCGATGTCCTGGCCGCTCTGGAAGAAGACAAAGAAGACTAAGAAGTTTCAGAATCTCGTAGAAGATAAAAAGGAAAAGGACCCAAAACTGCGTGTTTTAGGTGTTGACCCGGGTCTAACCCGGTGTGGGCTCGGCGTGGTTGACGTGGCCCCCAACCGCACGGCCACCTTGGTGGGGGTTGGGGTGGTGGGGAGTTCACATGAGCTTTCCCTTGACGCCCGGCTACTGGTGATCGCGGATGCGGTTGATCAGTGGCTGGACGCGTTTAAGCCTGATGTTTTGGCGATAGAGCGTGTGTTTGCCCAAACCAACCTCAGTACGGTGATGGGCGTGGCCCAAGTGTCAGGGGTGGTGATGGTGGCCGCCGCGCGCCGTGGGATTCCCGTGGCCATGCACACTCCCTCCGAGGTCAAGGCGGCTGTCACCGGCAATGGGCGGGCCGATAAGGAACACGTCACGGCTATGGTTACCCGGTTGTTAAGACTGGATGAGCCGCCCCGCCCCGCCGACGCAGCCGATGCGCTGGCCCTTGCTATTGCCCATGCCTGGCGCAGCGGTGGCTCTTTTTCTACAAACTCCCAAAGTTCGACGGCGGCGCAACAGCTTTGGCGTGAGGCTGAAAGTAAGGCAAGAGTTAAGAAAAACAAGGAAAAACCGGGCTCCACCTGGCACTAGGTGTTAGTACGTATGTTCTATATGCTTGTTAGTGTGTAGCCACCAGTCAGTTTGGTTTTGTCAGGAGAAGTTCTAATGATCAGTTTTGTCCGTGGGCCTGTGGCCGCACTTTCCTTGGCTCAGGCCGTCATTGATGTCAACGGGGTGGGCATGCTGGTGCACGCAACACCAAAGACTCTCGGCGGCTTGCGGCTGGGGGATGAGGTGCGCCTCACCACTGCCATGATTATTCGTGAAGATTCAATGACCCTGTATGGGTTCGCG
Organism: Arthrobacter sp. TMP15; assembly: GCF_039529835.1. Taxonomy (NCBI): domain Bacteria; kingdom Bacillati; phylum Actinomycetota; class Actinomycetes; order Micrococcales; family Micrococcaceae; genus Arthrobacter; species Arthrobacter sp. TMP15. The sequence continues at coordinate 2,030,753 of NZ_CP154262.1, read as the reverse complement.
GATGAACAAGAGCGTGAAGTGTTTGAGGTGCTGCTCTCAGTGAGCGGAATTGGTCCCCGGTTGGCATTGGCTATTTTGTCGGTGCTGGAGCCTGAGAGCATCAGAATCGGCGTGGACACAGGAGACGGCAAAGTGTTTACAAAGGTTCCGGGTGTGGGGCCCAAGGTTGCTGGCCGGATAGTCCTTGAGCTCAAAGGAAAACTCAAACCCACAGGTGCCCCGATTGCTTCGGCGCCTGCGGCCGCGCTTGAGTGGAAAGACCAGGTCGTAGCAGCCATGACAAGTCTTGGCTGGAATGAGAAGGATGCTTTGAAGGCTATTGACGCCGCTCTGGCGGCAGAACCTGAGCTGGCCGAGGGCGCCAACGTGCCCGCTGTTTTGCGTGCCACACTACGTTGGCTGGGCCAAGATAACACCAGGGCGAAGAACGGTGCGCGGTAGACGATGGCTGGTGTAGAAGAACCAACACCGTTGCTGCCTGGGCAGATCAGCATCGGTAACGGCGGCGCCCCCGCCGGACCAAGTGCTGCACGCGAACTGGCCGCGCCTCTTGTGGAACCGGCAGAACGCGAACTCGAAGCAGCGCTGCGGCCCAAAAATCTTGATGACTTTGTTGGCCAGGAGCGGGTGCGTAAGCAGCTTGCGCTAGTGTTGGCAGCATCAAAGATCCGGGGCCGTAGCGCCGACCACGTGTTGATGTCCGGCCCCCCAGGGTTGGGCAAAACTACTCTGGCCATGATTGTGGCTGCGGAAATGAACGCACCCCTTCGAATCAGTTCCGGACCGGCCATCCAGCATGCTGGTGACCTTGCCGCCATTTTGTCTTCGTTGTCTGAAGGCGAGGTACTCTTCCTCGATGAGATCCACCGGATGTCCCGCCCGGCTGAGGAAATGCTTTATATGGCCATGGAGGACTTCCGGGTTGACATCATTGTGGGAAAAGGAGCCGGGGCCACAGCTATTCCGCTGGAATTGCCATCGTTTACCCTCGTGGGTGCCACAACGCGCGCAGGCTTGTTGCCCGGGCCGCTGCGTGACCGTTTTGGGTTTACCGGGCATCTGGAATTCTATTCGGTGGCTGAGCTGGAGCTTGTCCTGCGCCGTTCTGCCGGCATGATGGATCTAAAACTAACTAGTGCTGGTTTTTCGGAGATTGCTGGCCGGTCCCGGGGAACTCCTCGCATCGCAAACCGGCTCCTGCGCCGAGTACGTGATTGGGCGCTGGTGCACGGGGTTGAAACGATTGATGCACGCACAGCATCGGCGGCCCTTGACATGTATGAGGTTGATGTAAAAGGCCTCGACCGTTTGGATAGATCGGTGCTGGAGGCGTTGGTGAAGAAATTCAATGGCGGACCTGTGGGACTCTCCACACTTGCCATTGCGGTCGGGGAGGAACCTGAAACTGTTGAAACGGTTGCCGAGCCGTTCCTGGTACGCGAGGGATTGTTGGGCCGGACTCCGCGGGGACGCATTGCCCTTCCAGCCGCGTGGGAGCACCTTGGGCTAAAGATGCCCGGAAACGCCGTAGCAGCAGCCATGCTCCCCTACGAGGAGGAACAGCTGGAGACTTAGTCAGCGCAACGCCCGATGCGTGCGTGGACGTTCAGCTCTGTCCAGCGGGCTCGGACGGACACACAGATAGTGCAGAGGTAAGGGCGTTAAAAAATTTAGTTCTCAAGAGAGAACAGCACACGACAAGCAGCTGTATTTGGGGAATCTTTTACAACGATGTGTGCATTTGAGTGCAGATTCTGACTCGACGTTCAGCTTTACCCCCTAGACTGTTATGACGTCGGGCACGTTCGCTCCGTGCCGGGCCTCCACCACTTACTTAGACGAATGGAATCCCAGCTGTGTCTTTTAGCAGTATATTGGCCAACGACCCCGCCCCGCAGGCGGGTTTCCTGAGCCCCATGAACCTTCTTTTGTTCGCCATGTTTGGCCTGCTCATCTTCATGATGGTCCGCAAACAAAAAAAGACCAAAGCAGCAGCGCAGGAGCAGCGTTCCAAGCTGGCACCCGGCGTTGAGATGATGACTAACTTTGGCCTCTTCGGCAAGGTTCTTGCCATTGATGAGGAAGAAAACAAAATTCTGTTGGAAATCTCCCCCGGCACCACAGCAACTGTGCACCGTCAGACGGTTGCCAAGATCATCACTGCCGCGGATGAAGAAACCATTGTCCCTGATGATGCATCTTCACTGACACTAAACCTGGATAAGGCGTCAGAGTCAGTAGAGTCCGTAGAGGACTCGATCGAACGCCTGAAGAACGAAAACAACAAAGACAACTAACCATTTCCGGGTTGGCAGCTGCTGGGCCTGTGAAGTTTCTGGGCACAGCAGCATTGTCATGTTCATAACTGCGCGGCGCGTTGCCGCACTCTTTGACTAATAGCTTGACCAATAGCTTGACCAATAGAAGGATCCCTTGATGGCACGAACTGGTCCCACGTCAACAGCTCGCAGAACTCTTCTGTGGCTTGCGGCGATCATCATCGCATGCACCCTGGCAGTAGGCGGCGGCGTTCTAGCCGGCGCAGCCACGTGGGCACCAAAACTTGGGCTTGATCTCGAGGGTGGTACCCAGATGATTCTGGCGCCCAAGGTTGAAGGTGCCGGTAACATCACCTCCGAGCAGTTGGATCAGGCCGTGTCCATCATCCGTCAGCGTGTTGACGGTTCAGGTGTCTCAGAAGCAGAGATTTCAACCGAGGGTGGACGCAACGTTGTTGTGAGCCTGCCGGGCAAGCCCACGGACCAGGAACGCGAACTCATCAAGGCATCCGCCAACATGAACTTCCGCCCGGTCATTGCGGCAACGCAGGCTCCCAGCGGAGCTGTTCCAGAGGCTGAGCGAACCCCAGAAGACAAGCTTCCTGTTCCCACGGCGGCTCCGGTGAATTCCAGCGACACTAACTGGGTTGATGCCGCGTTGATGAAAAAGTTTGAGGCCACCAGCTGTATCCCTCCGCTGACTGAACGGCCCACCACATCCGATCCGGATAAGCCTCTTGTGAGCTGTGAGCCCGATTCCGGTGTCAAATACATCCTGGGCCCTGTTGAGGTCCCCGGAAAGTGGATCAAAACTGCTTCCTATGGTCTTCAGGCTGGTGCCCAAGGCGCCACAACCAATGAGTGGTCTGTGCAGCTGACATTGCAGAAGCCTGACGGTGCGAAGGCTTTCAAAGACGTTACCCAGCGCTTGAATGCCAAGTACCAGGCAAACCCCAATGATCCGCAGGCCCGTTTCGCCATTGTTCTTGACGACAGTGTTATTTCGGCGCCGTCCTCTATGGCTGTCATCACTGACGGGCAGTCTTCGATCACAGGCCAGTTCACGGAAGACAGCGCCAAGTCACTCTCAGATAAACTGAAGTTTGGTTCGCTGCCGATCAGCTTCGAAATTCAAAGCGAAATACAGATCTCCGCAACACTGGGACTGCAGCAGCTTGAAATGGGCATGTTGGCAGGCTTGATTGGTCTTGGCCTGGTTGTTATTTACTCGCTGTTCCAGTACCGCGCCTTGGGCTTTGTGACCATTCTTTCCCTGGTTATTGCGGGTCTAATCACCTACCTGGCCATCATCTTGTTGGGCTGGGCTGAGAACTACCGGCTTTCATTGGCCGGTGTGGCGGGCATTATCGTGGCCATCGGCCAAACAGCTGATTCATTCATCGTTTACTTTGAACGGGTCAGAGATGAACTACGCGATGGACGAGGCCTGGTTGCCGCCGTTGAAAACGGTTGGGCGCGAGCCAAGCGGACAATTCTGGCATCCAAGGCAGTGAACATTTTGGCTTCCTTGGTCTTGTACTTTGTCTCTGTTGGCAGCGTTAAGGGTTTCGCCTTCACGCTCGGTTTGACTGCAGTTGCCGACCTCATTGTTGTCTTCATGTTCACTCACCCGGCTTTGCAGTTACTTGCACGCACCAAGTTCTTTGGTGAGGGGCACGCCTTCTCGGGTCTTGACCCCGTCCAGTTGGGTGCTGTGCCGCTGTACCGCGGTGCCGGCCGTTTCCGTACCCCCGAAGAGAGCCAAGAGGTTCACAAGGGCAAGAACGCCCGCGCTGCCGGTGAAGCTGAACGCCGACAAACCATTGCCGAGCGTCGCCTAGCTGCCAAGGAAACTCAATTGGTCGGCAGTAGAGGCGCAGGGACTGCAAAGTCCGAGTCACGTGACGACTCCGAGGAGAAGAAGTAATGAAGAGTTTCGCCACTTTCGGCAACGAACTGTACACCGGAGAACGGTCCTACGAGTTCGTTGGAAAACGTAAAATTTGGTTTGGTATTGCCGGCATCGCGGTACTGCTTTCAATCCTCTTCCCGCTGTTTGGGGGAGGGTACAACTTCGGAATTGAGTTCCGAGGTGGTTCACAGTTCACTATTTCCCAAGTGGCCCATACTGATGTGCTTATTGGTGAAGAGGCGGTTGCTAAAGCTGAACCCGGAACTGTTGCCGTTGTCACAAACATTGCAAGTGACACCATGCAGGTTCAGACGGACAGGCTCAGCGATGATGCGACGTTGAAGGTCAAGGATGCGTTGAAGGCTGCCTACGGGGTTACCGAGGACCACATCACGTCAACCTTTGTGGGCCCCACCTGGGGACAAGACGTTTCGCGTCAGGCCATCATCGGATTCTTTGTGTTCGTGCTGCTTGCCACTGTCTTGATGGCGTTGTATTTCAGGACCTGGCGCATGTCCATTGCAGCCATTGTTGGTTTGCTCGTGGTCATGGTGGTGACGGCGGGAGTCTACGGTGCCTCCAACTTTGAGGTCACGCCGTCGGCCATTATTGGATTCCTAACGATTTTGAGCTACTCCCTCTATGACACAGTGGTGGTGTTCGATAAGATCCGAGAGAACACTGTGGACATCACCAAATCTACTCGGCGAACCTTCGCCCAGGAGGTGAATCTGGCTGTCAACCAGACTCTTGTCCGCTCCATTAATACGACGATGGTTGCTGTGCTTCCGGTGGGCTCCATTTTGTTCATTGGTGCCCTCCTACTCGGTGCCGGAACCTTGCGGGACTTGTCCCTGGCGCTGTTTATTGGCATTATCGTCAGCACTTTCTCCACCATTTTCGTAGCAGCCCCTATGTACTCATGGCTGCGTGAGCATGAGCCCGAGCTGGTCAAACAAGCTAAAAAGGTTCAGCAGCGAGAGGCAACTGAAACGGCCGTCGCGCTCTAGCACATAGACACCCGTTGGGCGCAGGTCACTGAACCTTCCACCGGATGAGTCTGCGAACCAAACTGCAGGGGTGAAACCCGAAGTTCGAAACCAGGAGGCGTCGGATGCTCAGCATCCGGCGCCTCCTACTTTGGTCAATTCCACTTGCCAAGCACCTTAGACTGGATTAATGCCCCGGAGTTGGGGGCGCATGGTCAGCAAATGCGTGAGGGAGGTAATGCGTTGAACGAAGAATCGCCCTCGCATGAGATTTTGACCGATAGCAGCAGGAAGAGTGCATCGGGCACTCCAGAGCGTCCGCTGGCCGGTGAACCCAAGCCCACGTTCCCAGGACGTCGTGAACGGACAAGGTCTCGCCTTGCCCGGCTTACAGGATGGTCGAACGAGAGCTATTCCCCTATTCTGGAACCGTTACTTCGCATAGTGCGTGCCAGGAATCCCAAAGAAGACTTTGACCTGATTCAGCGAGCTTTCACTGTTGCTGAGCAATACCATGAGGGCCAGAAGCGCAAGAGTGGGGACCCCTACATCACCCACCCTGTGGCCGTGGCCACCATCCTCGCCGAAATGGGGATGACCGGGAGCACTCTAGCCGCGGCACTGCTGCACGATACCGTGGAAGATACCTCTTACACGCTAGTTGAATTGGAACGCGATTTCGGGCCCGAGATCACGATGCTTGTTGATGGTGTAACTAAGCTGGACAAGGTCGAGTTTGGCGACGCTGCACAGGCCGAAACAGTGCGAAAAATGGTCATTGCCATGGCCAAGGACATTCGTGTGTTGGTCATTAAACTTGCCGACAGGCTGCACAACGCTCGTACTTGGCGGTTTGTTTCGGCAGCATCCTCAGGCAAGAAGGCCCGTGAAACCCTAGATATCTTCGCGCCTTTGGCCCATCGATTAGGTATGAACGCCATGAAGTGGGAGCTTGAAGAGCTTTCCTTCGCAGCACTTTATCCCAAAGTGTATGAAGAAATTGTCAGGATGGTTCAAGACCGTTCACCTGAACGTGAGAAGCAACTGAGCATTATTCGGCGTGAGATCGTTGAAATGTTGCGTGTCTCAAAACTCAAAGCGGATGTCACGGGCCGGCCCAAGCATTACTATTCGATCTACCAAAAAATGGTGGTTCGAAACAAAGACTTTGATGACATCAATGACCTCATAGGTGTCCGCATACTAGTTGACTCCGTGGGCGATTGCTATGCTGCGCTGGGACAAATTCACGCGTTGTGGAGTCCCTTGGTTGGACGGTTCAAAGACTATATTGCGTTGCCTAAGTTCAATATGTACCAGTCACTGCACACAACGGTTGTTGGCCCAGGTGGCAAATTAGTTGAGATTCAAATTCGTACCCTTGAAATGCATCAGCGTGCAGAGTACGGTGTTGCAGCTCACTGGAAGTATAAGACCGGAAACAAGGCCCCAGTAAGTGTCCAGGAGGACATGAATTGGTTGCGCACCCTTGTCGACTGGCAGCAGGAGACCAGTGACCCCAATGAGTTTCTAGAGTCGCTGCGTTATGAAATGAACACCAAGGAAGTGTACGTCTACACTCCCAAGGGACAAGTTATAGCCCTTCCTGAGGGGTCAACCCCGGTAGACTTCGCTTATTCCGTGCACACGGAGGTGGGTAATAGAACTATCGGTGCACGAGTCAACGGTAAATTGGTGCCTCTGAACAGTGAGTTGGCGCACGGTGACACGGTTGAGATCTTCACGAATAAAGCGGAAGGTGCCGGGCCCAGCCAGGACTGGCAGAAGTTTGTTAAGAGTGCACGTGCCCGCAATAAGATCCGGCAGTGGTTCACGAAGGAACGCCGTGATGAGTCCATCGAAAAGGGCAAGGATCTCCTGACTAAGGCAATGCGCAAGCAAAACCTTCCGCTGCAAAAAATGATGACCCATGATGCTTTGATGGCTGTCACGGAGCACTTCCACTACACCGATATTGCTGGACTCTATGCCGGAGTAGGGGATGGGCACTCCTCCGCCCAGTCAGTGGTTGAACGCCTTCGTGACCTCCTAGGGGTCAATGAGGATATCGAAGAGGTGCTGGCGCCTCTTGAGACCCGTGTACCGGCAGCCCGTTCACGGGTGTCAGATTCCGGTGTCATTGTTGATGGCATCGATGACATGCTGGTTAAACTTGCCAGATGCTGTACCCCGGTACCGCCTGACCCCATTTCCGGTTACGTCACCAAGGGCTCGGGAATTTCCGTGCATCGCCAGGATTGCCCTAACCTGCTGAACCTGAAAAAAGAGCCTGACAAACTCATAGACGTTAATTGGGCGCCTACCCAGTCGGGCGTCTTCCTGGTAGAGATTCAGGTAGAGGCTTTTGATCGGAAGAATTTACTTTCGGATGTGACACGAGTTCTTGCTGAAAGTCACGTCAATATTCTAGCGGCCAGCATGAATACCTCGCGTGACCGGGTGGCCTTGTCCAAGTTTGCTTTTGAAATGGGTGACCCAAAGTATCTTGACCACGTGCTGAACTCTGTGCGCCGCATCGACGGGGTTTTTGACGTCTACAGATCAACGGGTTCACACAGACGCGCCTAGCCATCATCTACCGACGCGGGTAGGCCCATTCTGGCAAGCATGCCGTGAAGGGCTGCCCCGTCCACTGGCATGCCCCACATGTCCCGAAGCTGGCCCGTTGAAAATTCCAACAGCTCGATGGCGGCACCACCGCCCGTCGCCACCTGCCATCGAGTGCCCCGGTGCGCGGTGCTCAACGATGAAGTGCGCTATCGCCTCGGCGACGGCGGTGTTGGGCAGCGCATCCAGGCGGTAAGGGGAATCGACCTTCCTTCGGGCCCCGGGCCCGACTGTCAATGCTAGCTTGGCCGAAAGTTTCCGGTTGTCCGCGTTACCCGGCGCCAGCGGCCAGTACGTTTCCTGCCATGCGAGGCACGCGTGCCCCCCTTTGCCCAGATAAGCAATCATGTCCCTACGGGCATCTTCCGGCGACGGGCGGGTTTCCACTGCCTGCACCACGGCCAACGGCGTGCGCAACGGTTGCATGAGCAAAAGTGCGGCCGGGGTTGCCCGGCCGTTGGAGGCAACGAGTGAGAACTGTAACAGGGTCTTGGAAGGGCCATCTGGTTTTCCCATGGGGGCCCGCACCGTGTAGTTGCGCCACATCAGGTCGGCGGCTTCCGCATCTAGCAACGGACCCTCCGAGCAGGCTAGTGAGTGACCACGCCGCGCTGCCGTCCAGGCTGGCAGCTGTGCCGGGCTACCGTCGTCGTTGATGATGGGTGAGATGCCCTCAACCTGGCGGATCCAGCGGGGGCGCAGGACAGCGGGCATCCATCAGTAGCTGAAAATGAGGCCCACGACAAAGACAATGACTCCGGTCCCGGCCAGGGCCGTGAGCAGCAACTGCCACCAAGTTCCTTCGGTAGTTGGCTGCGCATCGAAGCCATCGGCGATCAGACTCACCAGGCAGGTTGCCGCAAAAAACAGCAGTCCCACCCCCATATACGTCATGGCAGGACCCGGGTACGCCATCAACCTATTCCACGGCCGCCATTGGCCGCGATAGCTTCGAAGCCCCCACGGCAGGGCGGTTGCCCCGGCCAGGAGCAACACGAAGAAGAAGCCAAACAAAGTAGCCAGGTCTGTGGTGTCTATTGTGCCTGTGGTGTCGATGGTGTCTGTACCTTCGTCGGGGTGTTCTTGCTGTCGGTGGAATCATGGGGACTGGTCCTCGATCATACTCGCCAGCAGCGCCTCGCCGCGGCATTTCCCCGGCACGTGCATTGCCTCTGCCAGCCCTTGACGGATCCTGCCCAGTGGGCAGTGCATTGCCGGGTGACAACTGATGGCTGCTAAGACGGCTCTAGCCAGAGGCGCGGGAGCACTCCGTGCCACATCTAGAGCCGTACGTAGCGGGCTTGTTATAAGCACCCCTCCCATTCTGAGCACATCAAACCTATCTAAATACACTTGGCGGAGGTTGCACCCGCTGAACAGCGGGAGCGAGGCGCTATTGCCGTCATTGTCCAGCAGAAGCGATATGACCTGTGGCACGGGGGCACAGCCGTAAACCCAGGCGGCGGAGAGTTGTCCTAGGGCGGCCCGGTATGACAGAGCTGCCGGGACATGGTGCGCCAGGGCTTGGGCCCGCAGCCCAGGTGTTTCTTCCGTGTCGGATCTGCGAAAAGCGTGACCTGTGACTTGAACGAGAACGCCGTCAAGTTTCATTGCATGGAGTTCAGCAAGTATGAAAGGGACACCTGGCACAAGCAATGCGCTGGCAGCGTTTGGGGTTTCGTTCATGAGTCCACACTGCACCTCGGCTGCGAGAAGGAAAAGGCCCCTGGGCCGGGTTGTGGACAACCCGGCCCAGGGGCCTGATGAAACAGTTAAACCTCTATGAGAAGTCTGCTGCTGCCTTCTGAATTTGCTCCAGCCACAGTTCACGGGCTTCGAGTGCCTCAGTTGCTTTAGCGACCTTCCTGGCGTCCCCGGCCTTCTGGGCTTTCTCGAGATCTTCGCGCAAGCCTGCAATGGTCGCTTCAAGTTGACTCAAGGCGCTGCTGGTGCGGGCTTTCGCTTCCGGATCACTGCGGCGCCAGTTGTCTTCATCGGCAGCCCGAACAGCATCCTCGACCTTGCGCATTCCCGCCTCAACACGCTGCATGTCATCGCGTGGAACTTTACCGGCGACTTCCCAGCGGTCGCGGATGTTCTGCAGTGACTTCTTGGCGGTATTGAGATCCTTGATGGGAAGCAGTGCTTGTGCTTCGAGGATCAACGCTTCCTTGACAACAAGGTTGGCGCCGAATTCTTCATCGAGAGCGTTATTAGCGCCCTGTCGAGCGGCAAAGAACTTATCTTGGGCCCCGCGGAAACGGGCCCACAGGGCGTCGTCATCTTTGCGGCTGGCGCGAGGGGAACTCTTCCACTGGTCCATTAGGCGACGGTACTCGCCAGCGGCGAAGCCCCAATCGGTCGATGAGGATAGCTGCTCGGCAGCTTCGATCAAGGCTTCCTTGGCAGTCTTTGCCGCAGCATTGTTGTTATCCAGCTGCGAGAAGTAAGCACGACGATGACGATCAAACACTGTGCGGGCGCTACGGAATCGCTTCCACAATCCCTCTTCTGTTGCTCGGCCAAGTCGCATGCCTGACTTTTGAGCCTGCTTCCAGGACTCAAAGAGCTCGTTCATACGGGCGCTGCTGACCTTCCACTGAATGGCCGCAGGGTCTTCGCCAGCAATGCCTTCGGCTTCGGCGACGATTGCTTCGCGGGCAGCCAGTTCTACTGCGCGGGCTGCGTCGTGAGTGGCGCGTTCGGCACCGGCAAGGGCTTTGATGCTGGCCTCGAGAGTGACAAGTCGGGTCAAAGCGGCGTTGACGTCTCCCACGGCAGTGCGTTCCCCGAGTTGCTCGCGCAGGTGTCCTACTGTCTTGTGCATATCCGTTGTGGCTGCTTTGGCCTCAACACGCTGTTCCAGCAAAGTTATCTGGGCAAGAATGTCATCAAATTTGCGGGCAAAGTAGGCCAACGCCTCATCTTTGCTGGCGCCTGGATATTGCCCCACGGGAAATTCTTCGCCATCGAGGAGCAGAAAAACGTGTCCGTCTTCCTCCGCCCGACCAAATTTGGCGGCCTCAACGAGGTCCACTACGGGCACGGCGGCGGCAGGAGCACCCGGTGCAGGTGCTTGAGCTGTGGCAGCCACCTTGGGCCGGGCGGCAAAAGCTGCCGGGGAAGGTGACGGCGCCGGTACCCGCGGTTTTGCTGGTGCAGCCGGTTTTGCCGGCGCAGGGGAATCAGTGGCCGGGGAATCTGTGGCAGGAGAGTCTGTGGCAGCGGAGTCAGCTGCTACTGAGGATTCTGCAGGCTCAGCACCTTTCGCAGGCACGGCCTCCTGGAGAGGAGCCGCAGACGGGTCTTCCTGAGCAGGTAAACCAGGCTCTGTTGTGGAGTCATGCCCTGTGGCCGAGGCAAGTGTTTCGTCGGATTCTTGACTGTGTGTCACCGCTAAAAATCTTTCGCTTGTTGGAAACTGGCAGATGGTGCATGGGCACGGCCGGGACCTCAATGAAACTTTTCCCTCGGTGAGCACAAGCGTGCAGGACCAAGGGATGGCCTGGTGAAAATTAGTTGAGCTTGAACGAGTCTATCGTCACCTTGGTCTTGGGCGTACCGTCAGTGCTGTCGCCCTCAATCCCGGTCTTGGCTATTGCAGTTACAACGTCAAGACCGCTAGTGACCTTGCCAACAATGGTGTAGCCGCCGTCTTCCTGGGGGAGGATGGTGTCTTTGAAGGTGATGAAAAACTGTGTGCCGTTTGAATAAGTAGTTCCTGCGCGCGCCACAGCAATGGTTCCGGCTGGGTAGGTGCCATCTGCCGGGGTATTTTCTACCGGACCCCATTGGTACCCGGGATCACCCTCTCCATTGCCTTTTAGCGAGCCGCACTGCAGGACGCCAAAGTTGGGTGCGTCGGCCAAACGGTGGCAGAGCTTACCATTCATGAAATCTGAGTCGGCCAAGGACTTGAAGACGGCGGCCGCTTGGGGAGCTTTGGTGCCATCGAGGCTGATCCCCAGAGGCTTGCCATTGAGCGTCAACGTGCCGGTGAACGTTTTGCCAGCGGCCGCTTCTGCCTTGGGCACGGTGGGGCTGTTGGTCCCGGCAGGAGTGCCGGCTGGGGGAGTTGCATTATTCTCTGTTGCAGCTTTGTCCCCCGTGCTGCCGTCCGCTGCGCCGTTGTCCTTGGGCATGAACACAGTCAGTGCCAGCACGATGGCGATCACTAGAGCCACACCCATGGCGACGAAGGCGATGATATTGTCGCGCTTGCGTCGCTGCACTGCTCGCTGGTGCATCGCCTGGTTGGCTTGCATGCGGGCAACACGTGCCTTGGTTTCACGGCCTGGCTTACTTTTGTTGGCCAACTGTGCCTCTCCTTCAAATCGAGCGGTATGTTCACCCGGCGCGGACTTACTCAAGCGGGGTAGGTTAGGGATGGACCGCCGAAGAATATAAAATGGCTGTCGGTGCCAGTTTACCCATGTATTTCTCGCATAGAGGCGAGCATGACAAGGCAAGCTGGGCGCCATTACGTTTACCCGTCCCGCCGCATCCTGTGATTGAACTACGGATGCGGTGCATGTTAGGAGTCCAACCCCCATGGCACGCAACGCCTCCTTGTCTGGTTTTCCCGAATGGCTTCCCGAGGAACGGTTGGTGGAGCAGCATGTGCTTGACACACTGCGCCGGACTTTCGAGCTGCACGGGTTTAGTTCCATAGAGACACGAGCCGTGGAAACCGTTGGCCATCTGCTCCGCAAAGGCGAGATCGACAAAGAGGTTTACGGGTTATCACGCCTTCAGGACGACGATGGAAACGCGACAGTTGCTGCCAAAGAAGACCCGAACCAACTGGCTTTGCACTTTGATCTGACGGTGCCCTTTGCCCGTTACGTTGTGGAGAATGCCGGCTACCTGTCCTTCCCGTTCCGCCGGTACCAGATTCAGAAAGTCTGGCGAGGTGAGCGTCCGCAGGAAGGCCGAGCGCGCGAGTTCACCCAGGCTGACATTGATGTAGTGGCCGACGGCGTACTTCCCTTCCGCTACGACGTGGAACTTGCGCTGGTGATCGCCGAGGCGTTATCTGCTTTGCCCATCCCTGCTTTCAAGCTCAGGATCAATAACCGCAAGTTGGCGGAGGGTTTCTATGGCGGTATTGGACTAACCGACACGGCAGGAGTGCTGCGCAGCATCGATAAGTTGGAAAAAATTGGTGCCGGCGCCGTCGCCCAGTTGCTGATCACCGAGCTTGGCGCCACGCAGGAGCAAGCTGCGAAGGCACTGGCTCTAGCCTCGATTCGTACCGAGGACACCTCATTTGTTGCTGCAGTCCGCGCCCTTGGGGTCACGAATGAATTGCTAGAGGAAGGCCTTGACGAGCTCGAGCAGGTCATCTCTGCCGCTGTCAAAAGCGCACCGGGCTCCGTTGTGGCCGACCTCTCGATCGCTCGCGGACTCGACTATTACACAGGCACAGTTTATGAAACGGTGCTCGTGGGCCACGAGGCGCTTGGCTCGATCTGTTCAGGTGGGCGTTACGACGCACTTGCCTCCAAGGGGAACCGTAAGTTCCCTGGCGTGGGGTTGTCGATCGGAGTCACTCGCCTGGTGGCCCGGATCTTGAGCCAAGAATTTGCCAAGGCATCACGCAGTGTTCCCACCGCAGTGCTTGTCACCCTGGCAGATGAGGACAGCTGGAGTGAAGCCCAAGACGTTGCAGCGAATCTGCGTCGCCGCGGCATTTCCACGGAAGTGGCCGCAAAAGCAGACAAGTTTGGCAAGCAGATCAAGTACGCCGATAAGCGCGGGATTCCGTTCGTCTGGTTTACTGACGAATCAGGCGCCCACCAAGTCAAGGACATCCGTTCAGGAGAACAACTCGCCGCTGACCCGGCGACGTGGATGCCACCAGTCGATGACCTCAAGCCTCGCATTGTCATGGTCTAACGCTTTGAGCCTGAAATCGCGTTGAAGTTGGAGGTGATGACACCCCCGTCATTCCCTCGGGGGTGTCATCATCTCCAACCTCAACCAGGGGGTGGACGGGTCGCTGGGTGCCAACCCGCCGCGGGGCTAGGTCAGCCCGTGACCGGACCATGCTTGATCAACGCTAAACTTGATGGCAACTCCCTTATCTGGCCCCGCAACGTAGGGCCTTACATCACCATTGAAAGGACTGTTGTGCTGCGCACACATGACCTGGGCTCCCTGCGGGCCGAGCATATTGGACAGACTGTAACTCTCTCGGGCTGGGTTGCCCGCCGTCGAGATCATGGTGGAGTAGCCTTCCTTGACCTGCGAGACGCCTCTGGCTTCGCGCAGATTGTGGTTCGCGAAGAAGAAGTTTTTCATTCTCTGCGCAATGAATACGTGCTCCAAATTACCGGCACCGTTGCGCGGCGTCCTGAAGGTAATGAAAACGCCGGTTTAGACACCGGTGAGATCGAAGTGATGGCGGATACGGTCGTTGTACTGAACGAAGCTGCTCCCCTTCCTTTCCAGATTGACGAGCATGTTGAAGTGGGCGAGGAAGCACGCCTCAAGCACCGCTACCTTGATCTGCGCCGTCCTGGTATGCAGCGGAACCTGCGTCTGCGTTCGGAAGCCAACCGTGTGGCCCGCGAGTTGTTGCACGAACAGGGTTATACCGAAATTGAGACCCCGACGCTGACCCGTTCCACCCCTGAGGGTGCTCGCGACTTCGTGGTGCCTGCCCGTCTGGCGCCAGGCTCCTGGTATGCATTGCCGCAGTCACCGCAGCTGTTCAAGCAGCTTCTGCAGGTGGGTGGGTTTGAAAAGTACTACCAGATCGCCCGCTGCTACCGTGATGAGGACTTCCGTGCTGACCGTCAGCCGGAGTTCACACAGTTGGACATTGAAGCCAGCTTCGTTGACCAGGATGACATCATTGCCTTGGGCGAAAAGATTGTTTCGGCACTGTGGAAGCTGATCGATGTGCAGATCCCGCTGCCGATCCAGCGGATGACCTACCGGGACGCGATGGCCCGCTTCGGTTCGGACAAGCCAGACCTGCGTTTTGGTTTGGAACTGACCGATCTGACCGAGTTCTTCAAGGACACCGAATTTGGGGTCTTCAAGGCTCCCTACGTTGGCGCCGTTGTCATGCCAGGTGGGGCCACACAGCCGCGCCGTCAGCTCGATGCATGGCAGGAATGGGCCAAGCAGCGCGGTGCCAAGGGCCTGGCCTACGTCTTGTTCAAGGAAGAGGGTGAGCTGACTGGTCCGGTTGCCAAGAATCTTACGGATACAGAACGTGCCGGTCTGGCCGACGCCGTGGGCGCCAAGCCCGGTGACTGCATCTTCTTCGCAGCCGGTGAGGTTTCCCCCTCCCGGGCACTGCTAGGTGCCGCCCGTGTTGAGATCGGCCACCGAACCGGCCTGATCAACCCGGCCGACTGGGCGTTCGTCTGGATCGTGGACGCCCCCATGTTTGAGCCCGCCTCAGAGGCCGTTGCCTCAGGGGACGTGGCTGTTGGGGCAGGTAAGTGGACAGCTGTCCACCACGCGTTCACCTCACCCAAACCGGAGTTCATGGACACTTTTGATACGGATCCGGAATCTGCCCTCGCCTTTGCCTACGACATTGTGTGCAACGGCAACGAAATTGGTGGCGGCTCCATCCGTATTCACCGCCGCGAAGTCCAGGAACGAGTCTTTGAAGTCATGGGCTTGAGTCACGAGGAAGCGCAGGAGAAGTTCGGCTTCCTACTTGAAGGCTTCAAGTTTGGGGCCCCTCCCCATGGTGGAATTGCCATTGGCTGGGACCGTGCCGTGTCCTTGCTGGCCGGAGTGGATTCCATCCGCGACGTCATCGCATTCCCAAAGTCCGGTGGCGGCTATGACCCACTGACGGCTGCCCCTGCCCCCATCACGGCTCAGCAGCGCAAGGAAGCCGGAGTGGACTTCAAGGCCGAAGCCAAGGCCGAAGCCGGAGTCCAAAACCTGAGTTCAAAGCCGGAGTCCTAAGCGCTTGCGGCACATAATCCAGGTCCATTAATCTAGGCCCAAAAAAAGATGCTGCCCCGATGGGCAGCATCTTTTTTGTGTTGGCGCCAGGTGACTGCTGCGCAGTGGTGCAGTTCGTTAGCACGTGGCGGTGCTCTGATGCTCAGTGATCTGAACCCGGATGGCACAGAAATCAACTGCCGCCCGCTGCAGTACGGCCAGATTAGGATCCGCCACGGCAAGGGCCCCTAACTGAGGTCGGTTCCTATGGCTACGCAGTAGCGGCGAGGCCAGAACAGCCTCCACCAGCGCCTTGTCACCTCCGGGGCCCATATACTCAAAATTCTCTCCACTGAAAATCTTTGCGGCTTCCTGCGCGGTGCGCTGGGTAATCGCCCACGCCTGGTCTGCGCCACGGGAGCGGGAGGAAACGGTTCCAACCTTGTGAACCACGAGTTTCCCGGCCACGGCAACTCCCACGGCGTAACCGCCACGTCGGATAAGGACCAGGCCCAGCCTGCGTTCCTGGACGCCCACGGACGCCAGCCGTGCTAACAAATCAGTGCCTCGCCCCGGTCTGCCATCGTCGGGCCACGGAGGTGCCAGCAGCGCTACCGAGCCATCATGCAAACGCAACCTCACGCCGTCGTCCGTGTCTTCGGTGACGTCGATGCCCTGATGGGCGGCGGCAAAACGCTCTACCCATCCGGTGAGGCGGTCTGCGGGGACAAAGGCCATACGGCGAGCGGTGTTCACGATCCCAGACTACCGCGCGCTAGCCTAGAGGGGTGAGTGACCTTTTTAGCAGCGCCTTCGATGGCGATGAAGCGGACGACGCCGGCACCCTCGCCTTTGGGGGAGGTCGGGAGGATGCGTCCTCGCGCCCTCGCAGTCCGCTGGCAGTGCGTATGCGTCCGCGAAGCCTTGCGGAAGTGGTGGGCCAGCAACATCTTCTTGGTGCCGGTTCGCCATTGCAAATGTTAGCGGCAGGTGGGGCCGCCGGGGGAGCGGCCGGGCCTGCCTCCGTCATGCTGTGGGGACCCCCTGGAACAGGGAAAACCACTCTTGCCCACGTGATTGCCCGTGGCCCGGGACGGAAGTTTGTGGAACTTTCGGCCATTACTGCCGGTGTTAAAGATGTTCGCAGGGTGATGGATCAGGCGCTGACGGACAGAGACTTGCACGGTCGCACCACAGTCTTGTTTCTGGATGAGATCCACCGATTCAACAAGGCTCAACAGGATGCGCTGCTACCTGGGGTGGAGAACCGTTGGGTGGTGCTGATAGCGGCAACAACAGAGAATCCATCATTCTCTGTTGTTGCCCCGCTACTCTCGCGTTCAATTCTGCTCACGCTCAAGCCACTGACCAATGCAGATATCCAAGACCTCCTTGAACGCGCTATCACCGACCAGCGCGGATTGGATGGGTTGCTCACCGTCACAGATGAAGCCATGGATCACCTTGTGCGTCTGGCAAGCGGTGATGCCCGCCGTGCCCTGACCACATTGGAGGCGGCAGCCGGTGTGGCCCTTTCTGAGTGTGAAGGCGCCCGGGCCAGTTACGGTGATGCCACACTTACGCCCAATGACCCGCCCAATCATGCGGATGCCCAGAACGGGGTGGGGGAGAATGCGGTGGTTATTGACTTAGCTGTTGCTGAACGTGCCATTGACGCCGCTGCTGTGCGTTATGACAGGGCGGGGGATCAGCATTACGACATCATCAGCGCTTTCATTAAGTCGGTGCGCGGTTCTGATGTGGATGCGGCGCTGCATTATCTGGCCCGCATGCTGGAGGCGGGGGAGGACCCCCGTTTCATCAGCCGACGCATCATGATTTCAGCCTCAGAAGACGTGGGCATGGCTGATCCAACTGCCCTTCAAACAGCCGTGGCTGCGGCCCAGGCCGTCACGCTGATAGGCATGCCGGAGGCGCGGATCATCTTGGCCCAGGCAGTAGTTCACGTGGCTACGGCGCCGAAGTCAAACGCTTCCTACAACAGCATCAATGCCGCCGTGGCAGATGTCCGCGCTGGCAAGGGCACAATGGTTCCGGCTGCCCTTCGGGATGCCCACTATGCCGGTTCGAAGGGGCTAGGTCACGGCAAGGGCTACATCTATTCGCACGACTCCCCGCACGCCATAGCCACACAGCAATATCCACCAGATGATCTGATCTCCCGCGACTACTACTTACCCACCGCCAATGGGCATGAACGTGATCTAGGCCCACGGGTGGCTCGCCTGCGTGAAATAATTCGCGGAAAAAGTCCGTCCCCGGCTAGTAAATCTGAGAGTAAAGGCGAGCCGAAGTAGGCCGCCTCCGGTGTCAATACCTGCGTCGCGAAGGCCACAGCGTAGGTGGTAGAGTTGATGGCGCACTGGCAAGCCTTGGCTCCATGCCCAACACCGCGAACTTCCGAGTGGCCCACAAGCCGCCCGATTTACCCGCGGATGGTCATGCCCAGGTGCTGTAGCGAAAAGGCGGCAATAGCCCCAGCTCTCCATAATGGAGGCCAGGACACTACTTATTGCAAATATTGGAAGGACACAAGTGGCTAACAACACACGTGCCCGCCGGCAGGCCCGCCTTTCGCGGTCCCTCGGCATTGCCCTGACTCCCAAGGCCGCCAAATACCTGGAGCGCCGTCCGTACGGCCCCGGTGAGCATGGACGTGCCCGCAAGAAGCAGGACAGCGACTACGCAGTACGGTTGCGCGAAAAGCAGCGTCTGCGTGCCCAGTACGGCATCCGCGAAGCACAGATGACACGTGCCTTCGAAGAAGCCAAGCACACCAAGGGCATGACCGGTGAAAACCTGGTTGAAATCTTGGAATGCCGTTTGGACGCCTTGGTCCTGCGTGCAGGCTTCGCCCGCACCACCGCTCAGGCACGCCAGTTGGTTGTGCACCGCCACATCATGGTTGACGGCGCCCGCGTGGACCGTCCCTCGTTCCGCGTTGCCGAGGGTCAGCTGATCCACGTGCACCCGCGCAGCCAGACCATGACACCGTTGCAGCTTGCTGCAGCCGGCGCCCACCGCGACGTGCTCCCCGCCGTCCCGGCATACTTGGACGTAAAACTGGAGAGCCTGCAGGCTCGCCTGGTTCGCCGTCCCAAGCGTGTTGAAGTTCCCGTAACCTGTGAAGAGCAGCTGGTTGTGGAATTCTACTCACGCTAAATTCATTTGGCGCGAAGTAGAGTTCGAACTACTCGCAGTTTGAAACACAAAACAGCCCGCGGCACTTGCCGCGGGCTGTTTTGTTAGCAAAACATTATTTATGCACCAAGAATTGTCTCCTAGAACAGGTTTTTTACTAGTAAATTGGCCAGCAAAGCCCTTTTGTCACCCAAGCCTCGAGCCTTTTGGACTAGGGTATTTTGGAAAGACGTTGCCACAGGCACTGAGGCTGCATTTAGAGACAGATCATTAGAATCGAATCACCAGGTTAATGGCATGCGTAAGCGGGCCATGTAATAGGCGCCGAATGACGGCGAACAGCCAACGAGTAAGGAATTGAGGCGGCACGCACATGAGTGGTGGCGACATTGCAGGATTGATTGCGGCAGGGGTCTTCGCCGTCTTGGTGGCCTTGTTGGCTGTGCCCATCTACAAGCTCGGCAAAGTGTTCGATGAAATTCGCACCACCATCAAGCAAATTGGAGACGGCACCACGCCGCTCATTGACGAAGTCACGGCCACTGTCGTTACGACCAATACACAATTGGGCAAGGTAGATGGGATCTCAAATAACGTCTCCGATGCCACTGCTAACATCTCAGCTCTGTCAGCCTTGGTCGCAGCGACCATCGGCTCACCGCTAATCAAGGTTGCGGCGTTCTCCTATGGTGTGCGCCAGGCCTTCGACAGCCGCAAGAAGCCCACCCGCGCCAGGCGCAGCCGCTAAAAGAAGCCACTAAAGGACGAAAACTGATGAAAAAGATCTTTTGGCTTGGCGTCGGCATCACGATTGGTGTCATTGCCGCCCGTAAAATTGCTGCCGCACAAGGGGTCATCGGCCCTGAAGGCCTCAACCGCGCCGTAGGGCGCATGAGCGATGCCGTTCATGACTTTGCTGACGCGATGCGTGAGAACATGGATGAACGAGAAACTGATTTACGGGTGGCCCTGGGTATGGACCAGGCACCGAAAACCGCACGCCACTGACCAAATTTATCGGTCGTGAAGAGTCTCAGAGCGAAGCGCAGTGGCCAATACGCAGCAAGTTCTCACCCTGTACGGCGTCGGTGCACCCTCGCCCGAACTTCAAGGCAACAGGGGACTAAAGCAAACAACTCTAGGGTGCCTGAACTCTAGAACTCCAGAACTCCAGAACTATTGAAGGAGCCACCAGGCTAATGAAATCGCACGATATTGCACGCCGCTGGGTAGATTTTTTTACCAGCAAGTCCCACACCCCCGTGCCCTCGGCTTCTCTGGTGTCCTCCGACCCGTCACTTCTGTTTACTGTGGCAGGAATGGTCCCTTTCATTCCGTATCTGACAGCCCGGGAAGTTCCACCTTTTGCCAGGGCAACAAGCGTGCAGAAGTGCATTCGTACTGGCGATATTGAAGAGGTAGGCAAGACTGTCCGCCACGGCACTTTCTTTCAAATGTGCGGAAATTTCTCCTTTGGTGACTACTTCAAAGAAGGCGCCATCAGCTATGCGTGGGAGCTGCTGACCACACCGTTAGAAGACGGCGGCTATGGCCTGCCGGCAGAGAAACTATGGGTCACTGTTTACCTTGATGACGAGGAAGCATTGGAAATCTGGCGTGACAAGATTGGTGTTCCGGCAGCCCGCATCCAAAAAATGGGGAAGGCTGATAACTATTGGTCCACTGGTCAGCCTGGTCCGGCCGGACCCTGCTCTGAAATTTTCTATGACCGTGGCCCGGAGTATGGGATAGACGGTGGCCCTGAGGCTGATGACACCCGTTACATCGAAATCTGGAACCTGGTGTTCATGCAGTACCAGCGCGGTGAGGGCACAGGCAAAGATGATTTTGAGATCCTCGGTGACTTGCCTAAGAAGAACATTGACACCGGTTTAGGGCTTGAACGCCTAGCCATGATTCTCCAGAATGTACAGAACATGTACGAGACGGATCAGGTCCGTCCCGTCTTGGACAAGGCTGCCGAGCTAGCCGGAAAAAATTACACTTCTACTGAGGATCCAAAGGATCCGCATCACACTGACGATGTCCGTCTGCGCGTTGTTGCTGACCATATCCGCTCCTCACTGATGCTGATTTCCGATGGTGTTTCCCCTTCCAATGAGGGCCGGGGCTATGTCCTGCGCCGTCTGATTCGCAGAGCAGTGCGCTCCATGCGTTTGCTGGGCGTGGAGAGCGCTGTCCTACCTGAACTGCTGCCTGTCTCGCGTGACGCCATGAAGGGCGCCTACCCCGAGGTTGAAACCGACTTTGCCAGGATCGCACGCATAGCTTATGCCGAGGAGCGCTCCTTCTTACGCACCATTGCAAGTGGCACGGCTCGCCTAGAGGAGTCCGTTAAAGAATCCAAGGCAGCAAATACTCCGCTCTCCGGAGGCGAAGCCTTTGCCTTGCATGACACTTACGGCTTCCCGATTGACTTGACCCTTGAAATGGCTGCAGAGGCTGGGCTTGAAGTTGATGAGCCGGGTTTCCGCAAGCTCATGCTTGAGCAGCGTCAACGTGCTCAAAAGGATGCCAAGGCAAAGAAGAGCGGCCACGCAGACCTTTCCGTTTTTCACGATGTGCTGGCACAAGGGGAGACAGTCTTCACCGGCTACACCGAGCTCGTCGGGGAAGGCCGGGTTCGCTCAATCCTCTCCAATGGTGCCGCCGTCCAGCATGCCTCAACGGGGGAAGAGATCTCCCTTGTTCTTGATGCAACACCTTTTTATGCTGAGGCTGGCGGTCAAGCCGCTGACACTGGGCTGATCACCGGGGATGGGTTTGTTGTTGAAGTTCTTGACGTGCAGCGGCCAATCAAGGGACTGAGTGTACACAGGGCGATTGTCCGTGAAGGAGAACTGCCAGCGGATGCACTGGTTCAGGCCGCAGTGGACCGTGAACGGCGTCGTGCAGGTGAACAGGCCCACACTGGGACACATATTGTGCACGCGGCCCTGCACCAAATTCTAGGCCCGGAAGCGCTGCAGCGTGGTTCCTTCAACAAGGCCGGCTACCTGCGCTTCGACTTCGCCTGGGGTGAAGGTCTGAGCACGGCCACACGCTCGGAAATTGAAGAAGTAGCAAATATCGCTATTCGCAATAATTTCACGGTTGAAACCAAAGTTATGGATCTTGACGCCGCGAAAGAGCTCGGTGCGATGGCCCTCTTTGGCGAAAACTACGGCTCCCAGGTTCGTGTGGTGGAGATCGACGGCGCCTGGTCACGCGAGCTTTGTGGCGGCACCCACGTGGACACCACATCCCGGATTGGTTCCCTCACTTTGCTTGGTGAGCAATCCGTAGGTTCCGGGAACCGGCGTGTTGAAGCTTTTGTTGGTTTGGACGCGTTCCGTCACCTCGCCGCAGAACGGACCCTTGTCGCTGAACTCACCGACATGCTCAAAGTGCCGGCAAACCTTCTCCAAGACCGGGTAGCGGCAACGCTGGCCAAGCTCAAAACGGCCGAAAAGGAACTTGACCGCCTACGCAAGGAACAACTCAGCGCGGCAGCAGCCAACCTTGTTGGAACGGCCGTAGACGCCAACGGAGTTCGCTTCATTGGCCATGATGCTGGCGATGTCAACAGCGCTGACGACCTGCGCGCACTGGCTCTTGATCTACGCGACCGTCTTGGCTCAGCAGCGTCCGCAGTAGCTGTTGCCGGTGCAAGCAACGGGCGCCCGATCATCTTGATAGTGACTAATGAAGGGGCGCGTCAGAACGGCGTGAAGGCCGGGAACCTCGTGAAGTTGGCCTCGGGTATCCTCGGGGGAGGCGGCGGTGGTAAGCCTGATATGGCCCAAGGCGGTGGCTCCGACGTCAACGCCATTGGTGCGGCCCTGGCCGCCGTGAGCAACGCTGTTAAAGAGCGGCCGTAACGCTCCATGTCCGAACTAGAATTCCCGCAGGGAACAAGACAATTCCCGCAGGGGGCCAAAATGGGTGTGGACGTAGGTATGGTCCGCGTCGGTTTGGCTGCCTGCGATCCGGACGGTATTTTGGCTACTCCCGTCAAAACACTCAGCCGTGATCTGAAACGCCACAGCGACATTAAAATCATTGTCAATGAGGCTACTTCCCGCGGGGTTTGCCAGATCATTGTGGGTCTGCCAAGGACCCTCAAAGGGGAGGAAAAGTCTTCGGCGCAGATGGCCCGGGATTACGCCCAGCACTTGGTCTCAGCACTGCAGAGCGCCGGACTAGATGTCCCGGTACACTTGTTCGATGAACGTTTGAGCACAGTCAGCGCCCACCAGGCGCTGCATCGGGCTGGCATGAGCAGCCGTGAGCACCGTAAAGTAGTAGATCAAGTGGCAGCTGTTGAAATATTGCAGCACGCTATTGATACGCAAAAAGCGCGTAATGCCGATGTTGGCTTAGCTGTGCGCGCAGTAACGGCGGAGGTTGTGGGGACCGCCGGATCATCCGACTATGAAGAGGTTTCCACCATTTCAACGCAAATCGGCGTGCCCGAAGAAACGACGCCGGAACCATGAGCGGTCTATTTCGCGGCCCCGCGCACGTTCCCGGGAATGATTCCGGCGTTTCCCGGGACGATCCCTCCTCGACCCAGGAACCCACCAGTGCCCATGATTATGACCATGCTTTAGCCGATGATGATGATCAGTATCAGCAACCGGTGCCGGAGTCAGCCATGGCTCCTCTCTACCATGGTCAGGCATCTGCGCAAGGACTGCCATCGCGGCGATCGAGCCGGGTGTCAAAACGTGTGCGCAAGCGCCGCCGTAGTGTGATCTTCTTTATCATCCTGTTGCTTTTTGGGGTAGTTGTATTTTTTGCCGTGCAGGCTGCCAAACCTCTCCTGAGTGGCTTTCAGGCCGCCGATTATCCCGGACCGGGCACCAGCTCAGTGCAGTTTATGGTCCCGGAAGGTGCCACTGCCAGGATGGTAGCGAATGATCTAAAGACAGAGGATGTCGTTGCCAGCGAGCAGGCGTTCCTTGATGCTCTGAACGCTGCAGATGGGGCCAGCGCGTTGCAGCCGGGCACGTTTGGCATGAAACTGCAGATGAAAGCTGCAGATGCCGTGAGTGTTCTTCTGGCTGTGGGAGATGACAAAGTGCACTACGCAGCCGTTGCCCAGAACCTGCGTATGAGTGACACCCTTGCAGTCTTGGCCAAAGACACGGGCATTCCCGAGGCCGAGTTTGAGTCGCTGGCAAAACAGCCCCAGTTGTTTGACCTCCCCGAAGAGGCTAAAAATCTTGAAGGTTACTTGGCACCCGGTGAATACCGTTTTCCGATCGAACTCGATGCCAAGGCGATCCTCAGCGAAATGGTGGCCGGCACGAAGAAGTCGCTGACTGACACTGGGGTGAAGGATCCAACGGAGCAGTACCGGGTTCTAACCATTGGAAGCATCATTGAGTTCGAAGGCAACGCGGCGAACTATGCCAAGATTTCTGGTGCAATTGAGAACAGAATCAACAACCCCAATGGAGAAACGGGTGGACGCCTTGAGTCCGATGCCACCGTGGCTTACGGGCTGGGTTTAAAAACGTACAACATCACGTCGGCCCAAAAGGCTGATAAAACAAATCTCTACAACACATTCGCCAATCCCGGTCTGCCCGTGGGTCCCATCGGTTCACCAGGGATCAAAGCAATAGAAGCTGCGGCTCACCCTGAGGCGAACCCGTATTACTTTTGGGTGACAGTTGATCTGAAGACGGGTGAGACGTTGTACGCTGCCACGTTTGCTGAGCATAAGACCAACGTGGCGAAGTACGTTGCCTGGTGTGATGCAAACCCGGGAGAGTGCAAGTAGGTGACGGTTTTGCTTCAGGGCGCCGTTTTGGGTCATCCTATTGGGCACTCCAAATCTCCTGCGATGCACAACGCTGCCTATGACGTTCTCGGCGCGAACTTCAACTATGGCGCCATTGATGTGGATGTTTTTGAACTTCCAGCACTGATGGCGCGGGTGAAGACAGAAGGAAATTGGTATGGCCTGTCCGTGACCATGCCGCTGAAACAAGCAGCAGTAGGTCTTGTTGATGAACTAAGTCCGGTAGCCCGGGTTTTGGGCGCCGTCAACACGATCGTCGTGAGGCAGGACGACGCCGGTGCCCCCATGCTTCGGGGAGAGAACACCGATGTGGCTGGCATTGTGAACGCCCTTAAACATGCTGGAGCCGGTGAGCGTCCGCGAGCCGCGATTCTAGGTGGGGGAGGTACCGCCGTTTCTGCGATTGCGGCGCTGTGCCAACTGGAGGCCACAGAAATAGTGATTTTTGTGCGTAACCCAGTCAATGCAGCCCCAACGCTGGAAGTAGCCACAGCATTAGGGGCCACTGCTTGTCTTGCTGCATTCGAAGGTGCGGCGGAAGCACTGGCAGGGTTCGACGTCGTAATCTCCACCCTGCCACCGCACGGTGCCGATGAGCTGGCTGATGAGTTTGCTGACAGTACTACGAGCGTGTCCGGTTCAGTGCTGCTTGATGTGGCATACGATCCTTGGCCCAGTGCACTGGCGAAGGCTTGGGAGAACCACGGCGGCACAGTGGTGGCCGGGATTGAGATGCTTCTTTACCAAGGTGTTGAGCAAGTCAAGCTGTTTGCGGAGGCGGGAGGTTACGGCACCCTCGCAACAGATCAAGTAAGGGACGTCATCAATGTGATGTGCGACGCAATTGGCGTGCATAGGCGGGCACCCCACGAACAGAACATGGCAGGATAGAGAGTATGTTGCGTTGGTTGACCGCCGGAGAATCACATGGCCCGGCCCTTGTCGGAATTATTGAAGGCGTGCCTGCCGGTGTGGAGCTTACGAGCGTCCACATCCGTGAGGCACTCGCCCGTCGTCGTCTGGGCTACGGCCGTGGTGCGAGGATGAAGTTTGAGCAGGACGTTGTCACCATTTTGGGCGGAGTCCGACACGGTCTGACACAAGGCGGGCCCATCGCCATCCAGATCGCTAACTCCGAATGGCCCAAGTGGGAACAGATCATGTCAGCGGATCCTGTAGATGCTGGCGAACTTCAGGGTCAGGCCCGCAATGCCCCGTTGACTCGCCCTCGCCCAGGTCACGCCGACTTTACCGGCATGCAAAAGTACGCCTTCGATGAGGCGCGACCGGTGTTGGAGCGTGCCAGCGCCCGTGAAACCGCAACCCGCGTTGCCCTTGGTGTTGTTGCGGGACAAATGTTGGCCGCAGTTGGTGTGAGACTTATCAGCCATACAGTCCAAATCGCCGGGGTTAGCTCACCGGACACTGCTGCCCTGCCCGGCTTTGCCGATGTTGGTGCACTTGATGCAGACCCACTGCGCTGCTTTGACGCAGCAACCTCAGCTGCCATGGTGCAGGAAGTGGATACCGCCCAAAAGCAGGGAGAAACCCTCGGCGGTGTTGTTGAAGTGTTGGCCTATGGGCTGCCCCCAGGACTTGGCAGCTATGTTCATTGGGACCGTCGCCTCGACTCCAGACTGGCGGGGGCCCTGATGGGTATCCAAGCCATCAAGGGAGTGGAAGTAGGTGACGGCTTTGCCACGGCAGCTCGCAGAGGATCCGCAGCACACGATGAGATGGTCCATGATGAGAACGGACGGATTGTGCGTACCTCAAACCGTGCCGGTGGCATCGAGGGTGGTATGAGTATCGGGGATGTGTTGCGCGTCCGTGCAGCAATGAAACCGATTGCGACGGTGCCGCGTGCCTTGAAAACCGTTGACGTCGCTACGGGGAAGGCTGCTAAGGCTCACCACCAGCGTTCCGATGTTTGTGCCGTGCCGGCTGCCGGAGTTGTGGCTGAGGCTATGACAGCCTTGGTTCTGGCAGAAGCACTTGTGGAAAAGTTTGGTGGAGACTCCATGGCAGAGACCAAGCGCAATATGGAGAGTTTCTTGGCAGCCATACCCTCGAATCTGGATACGCAGGGGCACTGATGGGACGCGGTCGCTGATGGCAACGGGCAAGGAGCCGGTTGGGACGCCGGACTTCACGCCCCAGCGGCCCATAGTCATTATTGGGCCCATGGCCGTTGGGAAATCGGTGATAGGCGCAGAGCTTGCTCGTGTGTTGAGGCTGGACTTTGTTGATTCGGACCACAAAATTGTTGCTAAGCACGGTCCCGTCCCACGAATTTTTGCGGCGAAGGGTGAACATCACTTCAGGCAGCTGGAAGCGAGGGCTATTGCGGAGGTTTTAGACTCCCAGAAGCCTGCAACAAAGTCAGTTGTCCTGTCCCTTGGCGGGGGTGCGGTTCTAGACTCTGGGACGCAACAATTACTCGCCGGGGCCACTGTGGTCTACCTCAGTGCCGATCTGGCAACTGTAAGGGAGCGAATAACGCGCAACACCGGACGCCCGCTTCTCGCCGCCGACCCGGTGGCAACCTGGCAGCGCCTGGCCACCGCACGCGGGCCCGTCTATGAACGCCTGGCAAATATCAACCTAAATGTTAGCAATTCAAATGTGCCACAGCTTGTTGCGCGGCTGATCCACCTGTTGGCAGCAGAATCAAGGAAAGAGAATCTGTAAACCATGAACACTGAGAACACCGTGCACCCTGCCGAGTCAGAACCTGTAGCTAGTGCAGAGATCCCAGCTGGCCCCGGTTCCACCAATACCATCATCAAAGTTACCGGGGCCTTGCCCCAAGAAAACTACGACGTTGTTGTAGGGCGCGGGCTGTTGGCACAGTTGCCGGCACTGCTGGGTGAACGGGTAAAAAAAGTTCTGGTGATTCACCCTCGCGCATTGCGCCTGACAGGTGACACGGTTCGTGATGACTTGGAAGGCGCCGGCTACACCACACTGACGGCAGAAATTCCTGATGCGGAAGAAGGTAAACACATCCAAGTTGCCTCCTTCTGCTGGGAAGTTCTAGGCAAAAACGATTTCACCCGCTCTGACGCTGTTGTCGCTGTGGGTGGAGGGGCTGTCACCGATCTTGCAGGTTTCGTTGCCGCCACATGGTTGCGCGGAGTGAAAGTTGTCCACCTGCCTACCTCCCTGTTGGGAATGGTTGATGCTGCTGTGGGTGGCAAGACTGGCATAAATACGGCAGAAGGCAAGAACCTGGTTGGTTCTTTCCACCCGCCAGCAGGGGTCCTCGTTGACTTGGACACCCTCGATACGTTGCCCCCGAATGAGCTGATTTCAGGAATGGCAGAAGTCATTAAATGCGGGTTCATTGCAGACCCTGTGATCCTGGAATTGATCGAGGCCAACCCGGAGGCAGTCAAGGATCCCAAGTCGCCGGTTCTTCGCGAGCTCATTGAACGTGCCATCGCCGTGAAAGCGAAAGTTGTTTCCGAGGACCTAAAAGAGTCCGGGGTACGGGAGATCCTCAATTATGGCCACACCCTGGGCCACGCCATTGAGCTAACAGAGCGTTACTCTTGGCGCCACGGTGCGGCAGTGTCGGTAGGCATGATGTTCGCTGCCGAGCTAGCCCGCAGCGTCGGTCGCCTCAGCGATGAGGACGCCGACCGTCACCGCTCCATCCTTGAACTCTTAGGGCTACCCCTGAGCTACCGCAGGGACCGCTGGCAGGCACTCCTGGATGCCATGCGCAGGGACAAGAAGACCCGAGGGGATCTGCTGCGCTTTGTTGTGCTCGACGGCGTTGGCAAGCCAGGAATCCTAGATGTCCCTGATGCTTCCTTGTTGTTTGCCGCCTACCAAGAGATTGCTTCCTAGTATGGGTTTGATGGACTGGCCCTCAGCAGGTTTCCCGGGCACCGCAGTGAACCCGCAGACACTGCTGCCCGAAGTGGTCGACGAGGACGCCTGCAATTCCGCGCTTGAGAGCTCCACTGACGCAGGAGATAAAATCTTCGTGTTGCTGGCCCGCGGACTCACTGCCGAGGCCGCCGAAGCCGCGGCAGATGCACGTCTGATTGACCCCGAATCAATTAGACTCCAGGTACTCGATGCCGAGGTCCTGCGTGCAACAAAGAACTTTGATAGAGCCGAAAGAGTCCTGCGCACCATTCTGCCCACAGTTGCCGGGACACCCATGGAACCGTGGGTATTTCAACAACTGGGAAAGGTGCACTTCAGTAACGGACAGTTTGAAGCCGCTGCCAAAAACTTTGCCACCTCCCTTGATCTTCGCGTGGCGTCAGGTTCGGACGCGACGGCAATTTACTCGGCAACGGTCTCGCTGACGCGCGCTTTGGACTTGGCCGAGAGGGAATAGTCCCCACCTGCTCCCCGCCCTCGTGCCTCGGGTGGGGGCCCCTCGCAGGCGTGGCCCCACCCACCTGCTGAGACCACCTGCCTCGGGTGGGGGCCCCTCGCACCTGCTGAGACCACCGCAACGGCCGGGTAAGTGCAAGGGTTTGAGCGGCTGTGGTGAGCCTCATGCCATGCAGTGCTGCTAGGTACGGTAGTGTGGTCTATGGATTTTTGATAATACTTATACGCTAAGAGGCTACTGTGGCAACGACTAACGACATTAAGAACGGCACTGTACTCAAACTTGAGGGACAGCTTTGGAACGTCATCGAGTTCCAGCACGTCAAGCCCGGCAAGGGCGGCGCTTTTGTCCGGACGAAGATGCGCAACATCCTCTCGGGAAAAGTAGTTGATAAGACATTCAACGCCGGGCTGAAGATTGAAACTGCAACCGTTGATCGCTCGGACTTCCAGTACCTGTACCAAGATGGCGAAGACTTCGTTTTCATGGACAACGACAACTATGACCAGCTCACCGTGCCGGGTAAAACCGTTGGCGATGCCACCAACTTCATGCTTGAAAACCTCAACGTGACCATCGCACTGTACGAAGGTTCCCCGTTGTACATTGAGCTGCCACCGTCGGTTCAGTTGCGCATAACCTACACCGAGCCGGGTCTTCAGGGCGATCGGTCCTCCGCAGGCAACAAGCCCGCAACAGTTGAGACAGGCTTTGAAATCCAGGTTCCCTTGTTCGTTGAGAACAACACCTTGGTCAAGGTCGACACCCGTGACGGTAGCTACTTGGGACGTGTCAGCGAGTAGTGGCAAGTAGTCAACCCAACACCACGGGCAAACCGAATTCAGCGCGAAGCAAGGCTCGACGCCGTGCTTTGGACATCCTGTTTGAGGCAGAGCAACGTGAAGTCAGTGCCATGTCTGCCCTGACGGCGCGCCGTGAAAAAACAGGTCAAATTATTAACCTCTACACAGTAGATTTGGTCGAGGGCGTCACAGCCATGGCCGAAAATATTGATGAGTTCCTAGCCACCTATTCCCAGGGCTGGACACTTGAGCGCATGCCCGCCGTGGACAGGATTATCTTGCGAATCGGTACTTGGGAACTGCTCTACAACGATGATGTCCCTGATGGTGTCGCAGTTAGCGAGGCAGTGGAGTTGGCCAAAATGCTCTCCACTGATGAGTCTCCCCAGTTCGTCAACGGCCTACTTGGGCGGCTTCAGCAGATCAAGCCGACTTTGCTTGCCTGAGAGGCAATCAAGAGAATAGTAGTCGTATCCCTGGTCCAGGGGAAGCACAAATCGAGATACAGTAATGGCCCGGTGCACTCAATGCACCGGGCCATCGGTTTAACCGCTATTGCACAGGTGGCTGCCAATTATTCTGCTGCTGATGCGCCTGCAATTGTTGGGCTTGGAGTTGTTGTAGGTTCCAGACGGTGGCGGCATGCCGGCCCAGAAGGTCGCTGCGTACTGCTGCGATCTTGTTCAGTAGTGTCATCTCAAGTGCTTGTCCGGAGACGAAGCGACCGGCCGCGGCGCCGCGCTTCCCGCCCTTGGCGTCAACAAGTAGTCGTTGACGTGTAAAGGCCAGCCTGGTTGCGAGGCGGATGAATTCCTTCATAAGGGGTGCTGCAGAGAATGTTTTAGACCAGGTCAGCGCCCGACGCCGGCCACCTCCTGTGGCGAGCATCGGCACCTCCTGCTGGGTGAACCAGCCTGACGGAACGTATTCGGCGAGCCGTTTGCGCGTCAGCTTGGCTTCGCTGCGACGCAAGAGGATCACACCGAGTATGAACAAAATGAACAGCGGCACCTGAAGAACTATATAAACAATGAAGAAGTTTGCGCCTAGGAATGAGGAGCCGTTCCACAACCCGTGCAACGCCATGGCGGGAACCAAACCAACTACCCAAGCCCCCAAGACCAGGGAAGTGCCGCCGTTGCGGGCCGCCCAGCCCACACAGACACCAAGTGTTGCTGTAAACATGACGTGCGCAAAGGGAGACATGAGACCGCGCAATACAAAGATGGCAATGAGCCCACCGGTAGCCCCGTCCGTCTCTACAAGGGCCTGGCCAAAGTAAAGAATGTTCTCGGTAAAGGCGAAACCAGCGGCGACTATGCCGGCATACACAACTCCATCGATAGGCCCGTCAAAGGTTTTCCGTCGTAAGAAGAACAGCAAGAGCACCCCTGCGCCTTTGCAGAGTTC
This sequence comes from Arthrobacter sp. TMP15, assembly GCF_039529835.1. Lineage (NCBI taxonomy): Bacteria > Bacillati > Actinomycetota > Actinomycetes > Micrococcales > Micrococcaceae > Arthrobacter > Arthrobacter sp. TMP15. The sequence goes on along the minus strand of NZ_CP154262.1, from coordinate 1,999,484 downwards.
CTCAACCATGGGTGCTTGGACCACTGCGCCAACCATGTCGGCGTCAGCTCCGCTCGCTCCACTCATGAGCAGCGGCTGGACCCAGCTGCCCACCACCAAGGTGGTAATAACAGCCATGCCTGCACCCCAACAAAAACCTAAGATCAGGGCGGAGATGGGTTCTGGTTCCCACCTGTCGATCCACATCAGTGTGGCTACACAGATGGAAAGGGGAATCAAAGCGAGGGCACCACAGATCAAAAACACGTTTGCACCGATAGAAATGGCGAAGAACGCCAAAGTGATAACGGTTATGAGTGCAAAGGCACACAGTAAGATGAGGTTTGTCACCTTCACTGCTGCACCCGGTGACTTTTTCCGGCGGGGATCGGGAGCGTGGTGGACCCAATACTCAGATGTGTGACTTAGCGCAGTTCCCTGCGCGTTGGCTTGGGCGAAGTTCTGGTTCCCTTGGGGGAGCGGCTGTGCATACTGTTGCTGTGCATACTGTTGCTGGGCGTACTGCTGGTGTCCATATTGTGGCTGTCCATGCGGGTCTTGTGGATATTGTTGCTCCGGGGCGCCTGGGGCGGGGGGTTGCCATCGGCCTGGTTCACTCATGAGTTCAAGACTAGGGCCACAAGATGCCGCGACAAAGATGGCGCGCGTAATCTTCCCTCTGTAGCTTATTCACGAACGGGCCGTGAGCTTGCGCTTATCTCCCACCAAACTGCGTCCCAGCTCGAGGCGCTTTAGTCGTGAAAATGCCCAGGACTGCTGTGGTAGTTTGAGGTGTACGCAATCAACCTTTTAATTCCGTCCTGTGAGGCGGGGAAAGGGGACGCGAGAAAATGAACAACTCCTCTGATGAGTTTGAGGAAGTTTTGCAAAACTCAGTGCCAGTCGCTGTGTCCCGTGTGGTTCTCACCGCAGCGGACATCGAGCGGGCACTGACTCGTATCGCCTATGAAATTCTTGAAGCCAACAAAGGTGCAGGGAACCTGTTGCTGCTGGGTATCCCGCGGCGAGGCTATCCTTTAGCCCAACGGTTGGCCACCAAATTGGCCGCCAGCGATCCCGCAGTGGATCCTGCCGCCATCGTAGGCCAATTGGACGTCACCATGTTTCGCGACGACCTGGCCCGGCACCCAACACGGGCCCCGCAAAGAACACAACTGCCCGCTTCGGGTATCGATGGAAAAACCATAGTCCTTGTGGATGACGTGCTGTACTCAGGTCGCACCATCCGTGCAGCCCTTGACGCGCTCGTCGATCTAGGCCGCCCTCGCGTTGTCAGACTCGCCGTGCTCGTTGACCGAGGACACCGTGAACTGCCCATCAGAGCAGACCATGTGGGCAAGAACCTTCCCACGTCTTCCAGCGAGAAGGTGCGTGTGCGGCTTTCTGAGATTGATGGTGGCAGCGTCGAAAATGACGAAGTGCTCATTGAGGCGGGCGCATGAGGCACCTGCTGTCAACAGAGGAACTGAGCCGGGCGAACGCCATCCAGATCCTGGACACTGCACAGGAAATGTCTGCCGTTGGTGAGCGAGAAATTAAGAAGCTTCCGGCTCTGCGCGGCCGAACCGTGGTGAACTTATTTTTTGAAGACTCAACCCGCACACGCATTTCATTTGAAGCTGCGGCAAAGCGGCTTTCCGCCGACGTCATCAATTTTAGCGCCAAAGGTTCCTCAGTGTCTAAGGGTGAATCTCTCAAAGACACAGCCCAGACTCTGGAAGCCATGAGTGCTGACGCAGTTGTCATAAGGCACTGGGCCTCCGGCGCACCAGCAAGACTAGCCAACTCCGGGTGGATAGACGCAGCGGTGATCAACGCCGGGGATGGCACCCATGCCCACCCCACACAAGCATTGCTTGATGCCTTCACTATGCGGGCCCATTGGGCCAAACTCAGTGGCAGCGCATCTGTTGGAGCTGACTTGACGGGCATGCGGGTGCTCATCGTGGGGGATGTCCTGCACTCGCGCGTGGCGCGTTCCAATGTGTGGCTGCTGCACACCCTTGGTGCCCACGTCACTCTCGTGGCACCGCCCACCCTGCTCCCTATTGGAGTGGAGCATTGGCCCTGCGAGGTCAGCTACGACCTTGATGCAACGCTTGAGAGCGGAGTAGACGCAGTCATGATGCTACGGGTGCAGGCAGAGCGCATGAACGCCTCATTCTTCCCTTCCACGCAGGAGTATGCCCGCCGGTGGGGGTTCGACGACGCCCGCCTGGCCAGACTTGACGCGCTGAATCTCAAGGACACCATCATCATGCACCCCGGGCCGATGAACCGTGGCTTGGAAATCTCCTCTGCAGCCGCCGATTCTCCACGCTCAACGGTGCTTGCACAGGTACGCAACGGTGTCTCAGTACGCATGGCAGCCCTGTACTTGCTGCTGTCCGGGGAAATGCGTGAGGAAAAAATCGTGCCAGTTCTCCCGTGGCTTTCAACAAATTCAAGCACCATCCCGTCTGTAAAGGACCATTCATGACTTCCACAAGTTATTTGATTCGTTCGGCTTCCCTGTACGGCAATACCACTGCCGACATCCTCATCAGCGGCGGCGTCATCACAGCCGTAGGAGCTGACCTTGGCCCCGACGTTGTGGTCGGTGCCACGGTTATTGAAGGCGACGGCCTCGTGGCGCTGCCGGGGATGGTTGACTTACACACTCATCTGCGCGAACCAGGCAGGGAAGACGCCGAGACTGTTGAAACGGGAACTCGTGCGGCAGCCCTGGGCGGCTTCACAGCAGTGCACGCCATGGCCAATAGTTCACCGGTTGCAGACACTGCTGGCGTTGTTGAACAGGTTTACACTTTGGGACGTGAATCTGGTTGGGTTGACGTGCGGCCGGTAGGGGCCGTAACAGTTGGGCTGGCTGGCAAGCAGCTTGCCGAGCTTGGCGCCATGGCGGACTCTAGGGCCAGAGTCAGGGTTTTCTCTGACGACGGTATTTGCGTCAGCGATCCAGTCATGATGCGCCGCGCTCTTGAATACGTGAAGGCGTTCGACGGCGTCATTGCCCAGCATGCGCAGGAGCCCCGCCTCACCGAGGGTGCCCAAATGAACGAGGGTAAAGTTTCTGCCGACCTGGGCCTGGCCGGCTGGCCAGCTGTGGCAGAAGAATCCATCATTGCCCGGGATGTTCTATTGGCTCAACATGTGGACTCGCGCCTCCACATATGTCACGTCTCAACAGCTGGCTCAGTAGAAATCATCCGCTGGGCCAAAGAGCGTGGCATTAAAGTCACCGCCGAGGTCACCCCCCACCACCTGCTTCTGACCGAAGAACTGGTCCGAAGCTACAACCCCGTCTATAAGGTCAACCCACCTTTGCGCACGGGCGCCGATGTCCACGCCCTGCGCGCAGCATTGGCCGATGGCACCATCGACATTGTAGGCACCGACCATGCTCCGCACCCCAGCGAAGCTAAGGAATGCGAGTGGGCCGCGGCGGCCATGGGCATGACGGGACTGGAAACAGCGTTGTCGGTAGTGCAGGAAACCATGATTGAGACAGGCCTAATGACGTGGGAAGACTTTGCCCGCGTCACCTCAACTGCACCTGCACGGATAGGTCAGCTCACTGACCAGGGCCGTCCGTTGGAAGTTGGGGAACCAGCCAATATTGTCTTGGTGGATCCGCATGCCCGATGGAACGTGGATCCGAAAAATATGGCTACGAAGGGACGTAATTCCCCCTTTGCCGGACTGGTTTTGCCCGGCAAGGTTGCTGCGACGTTCTTCCATGGGCACCCAACAGTCCTCGGAAGCAAACTGAACACCCCTTACATCCACGGAGCCAACTAGTGGATGAGAGAATCCTGCCAGGCATCCTGACCTTGATGCTTGTGGTTGTTGTCTTTGGATTGATGGGTTGGGGATGGCGCAACAAACTTAAACGTCAGGCGGAAGTAGCACCGTTGCCACCCATCCCCGCGGACCTCGGCACAGCTTTGATCAGTGTGCCTGGAACGTATGTAGTCACAACCACCACTGGCGACTGGCTTGACCGGTTGGCAGTTCACGAGCTCGGTATCCGCACACCGGGCGTTGTCCATGTCTATCCCTGCGGGATTGTCATGGACCGCTCGGGCGCGCAGGACATCTTCATTGCCAAAGAATGCCTCACCGATGTGGGCACTGCGTCCGGGATGGCCGGGAAATTTGTTGAAAGGGACGGGCTGGTTGTTATCAGCTGGTTCCTTGAAGAAACCGAAGTAGACACCGGTTTCCGCACCACTGAAGCCGGAGCCAAACGCCCCCTAATGGAGGCGTTGCAGGGATTGTTACCCACAGAGCAAACCGCCACAGTACCTAACGTGGCGGAGAATGACTTAGAAGATGCAGAAGAAGCGACCGTGAATGGTACGCCCTTAACGGACACACCCACAGCCGAGCACAACGGAAAGAACAATTGAGAATGAGTGATGCAATCATGCCTACACAGGCACTTTTGGTCTTGGAAGATGGACGCACTTTCCGCGGCAGCAGCTACGGTGCTCAGGGCACGGCCCTGGGTGAGGCGGTCTTCACCACCGGAATGACCGGCTACCAGGAAACGTTGACAGACCCCTCTTACGCACGCCAGCTGATAGTGCAGACGGCACCTCACATAGGTAATACGGGTGTGAACAAAGCAGATAATGAGTCAGCCAGAATTTGGGCTGCGGGTTACATTGTCCGTGACGCGGCACGCCGCCCGTCCAACTGGCGCAGCGAAGGGACCCTCGATGAGGAACTGTCTGCGCAGAACATTGTTGGCATTCAAGGAGTAGACACTCGCGCCATCACCCGGCACCTGCGTGAACGCGGTGCCATGAAGGCCGGTATTTTCTCCGGTGCCGATGCAGCGCGTCCTGAGACTGAACTCCTCACCGAAGTTCAGGCTCAGCCGTCCATGGAGGGCCTGCGCCTGGCCGAGGAGGTCAGTTGCAAGGAAGCGTACGTGGTTGAACCTGCCCAGCACGGCTGGACGGGGGAGACCCTCTTTACAATCGTTGCACTGGACCTTGGCATGAAGGCCATGACCCCTGCACGCTTCGCCGAGCGTGGGGTGCGCCTGCATGTCCTGCCCGCAACTGCCACTTTCGAAGAAGCCCAAGCGTTGAACCCGGATGGCGTGTTCATCTCCAATGGCCCCGGTGATCCAGCTACGGCCGACCGCCAGGTTGGCTTTGTCCGTAGCTTCCTGGACGCTGGGGTGCCGTACTTTGGCATCTGCTTTGGAAACCAAATTCTGGGACGCGCCCTGGGCTTTGGCACCTACAAGTTGCGCTACGGACACCGTGGCATGAACCAGCCGGTTCTGGACCGCAGCACTGGCAAGGTGGAAATCACCAGCCAAAACCACGGCTTCGCCGTGGACGCACCCCTTGACGGACCTGGCCAGGCGCCCGAGGATCGTTTTGGCAGGGTTGAAGTTTCCCACATCAGCCTCAACGACCACGTGGTTGAAGGGCTGTCCTGCCTGGATATTCCAGCCTTCTCCGTGCAGTATCACCCGGAAGCCGCGGCCGGTCCACACGATGCCGCCTACCTGTTTGACAGGTTCATCAATCTCATGACTAAGTACAAAACCGCACAGAGCCAGACCACACAGAGCCAGACCACACAGAGCCAGGAAGACAAGTAATGCCAAAGAGGGAAGATCTTAAATCAGTTTTGGTTATTGGCTCCGGCCCGATCGTGATCGGACAGGCTGCCGAGTTTGACTACTCGGGCACCCAGGCGCTGCGCGTTTTGAAGGAAGAGGGCCTGCGGGTCATCCTGGTAAACTCCAACCCGGCAACGATCATGACTGATCCAGAGTTTGCCGATGCCACCTACGTTGAACCCATCACTCCCGAGGTGGTTGAACAGATCATCGCCAAGGAACGCCCCGATGCAATCCTGCCAACCTTGGGTGGTCAGACGGCGCTGAACACCGCCATCGCCTTGGACAAAAACGGTGTGCTTGAAAAGTACAACGTTGAGTTGATCGGTGCCAATATCGCCGCCATTGAGCTGGGTGAGGACCGTGAAAAGTTCAAGGGCGTGGTTGAGCGTTGCGGAGCAGAATCTGCCCGTAGCCACATCATTCACACCTTGGATGAGGCATTTGTTGCTGCTGAAGATCTTGGCTACCCCATGGTGGTGCGCCCGTCATTCACCATGGGTGGGCTGGGTTCCGGACTGGCTTACAGCCCAGAGGACTTGTCCCGCATTGTTGGCCAGGGACTGCAGTACAGCCCCACCACTGAGGTTTTGCTTGAAGAGAGCATCCTTGGCTGGAAGGAGTATGAGCTTGAAATGATGCGCGACAAAAACGACAATGTTGTTGTTGTTTGCTCCATTGAGAACTTTGATCCGGTGGGCGTTCACACCGGTGACTCCATCACGGTGGCCCCGGCCATGACGCTGACGGATCGTGAATACCAGAACCTGCGCGATATTTCCATCGCCATCATCCGTGAGGTGGGCGTTGACACCGGTGGTTGCAACATCCAGTTCGCCATTGAGCCAGACACCGGCCGAGTAGTGGTCATTGAGATGAATCCGCGTGTGTCACGCTCATCGGCATTGGCCTCGAAGGCAACCGGTTTCGCCATCGCCAAGATCGCCACGAAGCTCTCACTTGGGTACACGCTGGATGAGATCCCCAATGACATCACGCAGAAGACTCCGGCTTCCTTTGAACCTGCTTTGGATTACGTGGTTGTTAAGGTTCCCCGCTTCGCGTTTGAGAAGTTCCCGGCGGCCGATGACACATTGACCACCACCATGAAGAGTGTTGGTGAGGCTATGGCCATGGGGCGTAACTTCACCGAAGCGCTCCAGAAGGCACTGCGCTCACTGGAGCAAAAGGGTGCCAGTCTTGAATTCCAAAGTGTCAATGAACTGGACGTTCCTGACCTCATTGAGGCTTCCAAACGCCCCACCACCGAGCGCCTTGGCCAGGTGCAGCGTGCCCTGTTGGGCGGTGCCACCATTGAGCAAATGTACGAAGCCACAGGCATTGACCCCTGGTTCTTGGACCAGCTGGTGCTGCTGAACGAGGTCTCGGCAACTATCCGCCAGTCCACCGCGCTGACACCGGAGATGCTCAAGCTTGCCAAGCGCCACGGCTTCTCCGACGCTCAGATCGGTGAGCTGACACACAACTCTGAGGCAGTGGTGCGCGGCGTCCGCCAGGCATTGAACATCCGCCCCGTGTACAAGACTGTGGACACTTGTGCAGCTGAATTTGCAGCGTACACCCCATACCACTACTCCACCTACGACGAGGAAGATGAGATTGCGCTGCACGAAAAGCCCTCTGTCATCATCTTGGGTTCCGGGCCCAACCGCATCGGTCAGGGTATCGAGTTCGACTACTCCTGCGTGCACGCCTCCATGGCACTGCGCAAAGCCGGCTACGAGACAGTCATGGTCAACTGCAACCCGGAAACCGTCTCCACCGACTACGACGTCTCCACGCGTCTTTATTTTGAACCGCTGACACTTGAGGACGTCCTGGAGATCATCGCGGCTGAAGAGCGTACAGGCGGGGTGCTGGGTGTTTTTGTGCAGCTCGGTGGCCAGACCCCGCTGAAGCTTGCTGCGGAACTGGCTGATGCCGGTGTGCCCATCTTGGGAACCTCTCCGGAAGCCATCGATTTAGCGGAACACCGCGGTATGTTCTCGCGTGTGCTTGATGAGGCCGGCCTGATAGCGCCAAAGAATGGCACCGCTGTGTCCTTCAACGATGCAAAAAAGATTGCCGATGAGATTGGCTACCCCGTCCTTGTGCGCCCCTCCTACGTGCTGGGCGGCCGCGGCATGGAGATCGTCTACGACGAGGCGCATCTCTCCCGCTACATCACGAACGCCACCGAGATCACTGAAGCACACCCGGTGCTCATTGACAGGTTCCTTGAAGACGCCATTGAAATTGATGTTGACGCGTTGTTTGACGGCAAGGATATGTACCTTGGCGGCATTATGGAGCACATTGAAGAGGCCGGTATCCACTCTGGCGATTCCGCTTGCGTGCTGCCTCCCATCACTCTGGGCAAAGACGTGCAGGAGCGTGTCCGCAAGGCCACCCGTGCCATTGCCGAAGGTGTTGGTGTACGTGGCTTGATCAACATTCAGTTCGCTTTGGCGGCTGACATTCTCTACGTACTTGAAGCCAACCCGCGGGCTTCGCGTACTGTCCCGTTTGTGTCGAAGGCCACGGGTGTGCAGATGGCCAAGGCCGCGGCTTTGATCGGTGTTGGCGTTTCCATCGCCCACTTGCGCAGCGTGCACCACATCCTGCCTGAAGTGGGCGACGGCGGCAATCTGCCAGATAACGCCCCCGTGGCTGTCAAAGAAGCTGTTCTACCCTTCAACCGTTTCCGCACCCCCGAAGGGCACGTAGTTGACTCCCTGCTGGGCCCGGAGATGCGCTCCACCGGTGAGGTGATGGGGATCGACAAACATTTTGATACTGCTTTCGCCAAGAGCCAGGCTGCTGCCAGTGGTGCCTTGCCGGTCTCCGGGACTGTCTTTGTTTCGGTGGCGAATCGTGACAAACGCTCCATCATTATGGCCGTCAAGCGTCTCGTGGACCTGGACTACACGATTGTTGCCACCAGTGGTACCGCGGACGTGCTGCGCCGCAACGGCATTGCCTCCACCACTGTGCGCAAGATCAGCCAAGAAAGCACAGTGTCCGGGGATCAGAGCATTGTCGACCTGATCAACAATGGCAAGATCGACATGATCTTCAACACCCCCTCAGGTGGTCAAGCGCGCGGAGATGGCTACGAGATTCGTGCGGCGGCAATCTCCAACGGCCGGCCCTGCATCACCACTGTTGCTGAATTCAACGTGGCAGTTCAGGCCATGGAAGCCTTGCGTTCCTACGAATGGGATGTCACCAGTTTGCAGGAACACGCCATTGTTCTTGCCGCAGGACTGGCAGCTCAGAATGCCAACTAACAGCGGTGAGCGGGAGCCTTTTGGGGCTCGGCTTGCCGCAGCCATGCTTGCCAGGGGACCCCTTTGTGTGGGTATCGACCCGCATCCGGCCCTCCTGGCAGCATGGGGGCTGGATGACAGCGCCGATGGCGTGCGGAGGTTCTCACGAACTGTGCTTGAGGCTGTGGCGCCGTTAGCAGCAGCCATCAAACCACAGGTGGCTCTCTACGAGCGCCACGGCTCCGCTGGTATGGCCGCCTTGGAGGAGCTGCTGGCTGCCGCTGCTCAGGCGCAGTTTTTGACCATCGCTGACGCTAAACGCGGAGACATCGGCTCTACCATGGCTGGCTACGCTGACGCATGGCTGCGAGATGGTTCAGCCTTGGCGGCTGATGCCGTAACGCTAAGCCCTTACTTGGGTTTCGAATCGCTGCGCCCGGCTCTTGAGATGGCAGCAGCGAACGGCCGGGGTGTCTTTGTGCTTGCCCTAACCTCTAATCCGGAGGGTGCCTCGGTACAGCACGTGGGTGGCAGCGATTCTGTTGCCAAGCGCATCGTGGAGGCTGCAGGCGTCGAAAATCAACGCTATGCCGCTGAAGCACTGGGATCTGTGGGCCTGGTTGTTGGTGCCACAGTGGGCGGTGCGCTAGCTGATTTGGGTATAGATCTTGCTGCGGTCCACGGGCCGCTACTGGCGCCGGGGCTCGGAGCGCAAGGCGCCACCGGGGTAAATATGCGGGCTACATTTGGTACTGCGTATCCGGCTGTGCTGGCGACCTCCAGCCGGGGTATCCTCGTTGCCGGACCGCAGGTTGCCGCGTTACGCGCAGCCACGGTGGAGACGCTGGCGGGCTTATAGCAGCACTTCAAGCTTTCCGACAGATTGATTTGCCTCCCCGGTAGGGATATGTTCGAAGAATTACTGCGTTCGTAACCCGCACCGGGGAGAGCCATCAACAGGGAGCTTTTTCGTGAATTTGCCGCAATTGTCCCAACATGAACGCGCAGAGGCACGCATCAAAGCCCTGGCTGCACGAGCCGTACGCTCCCAAGCCAAAGCTGATTTGAAGTCCGGGCACAAGAGTGTTGCCGCAGTGCTTGAAGCGGCAGCTTGCGAACCCGCTCTCGAGCGACTTAAAGTGTGTGAATTACTTGAAGCCCTCCCGGGCATAGGAAAGGTACGTGCAACTGTGATCATGAGCGAGCTGGGGATTGCCCCAACCCGCAGGGTGCGTGGCCTGGGCGTACACCAACGCCGGGCTTTGGTTCACTACCTGGGACAGACGTCATGAGCGAGGTTCATGTCCCAAGTGAAAAGACCACCCGCCTAAAGAGCCGTTGTGGCGTGACGGTGCTGGCCGGACCAACCGCTGTAGGAAAAGGTACTGTCTCAACGTTCATCCGGGACAATTATCCGGATGTCTGGCTTTCTGTCTCCGCCACTACCCGTGCTGCACGGCCAGGGGAAGAGGAAGGTGTTCATTACTTCTTCAAAAGTGCTAAGGAGTTTGATCAGCTGGCCGCCAGTGGGGATCTGCTGGAGTGGGCGGTGGTTCATGGCGTAAACCGTTACGGCACATTGCGCAGCACCGTCCAGGATGCCGTTGCCGCTGGAAAGTCAGTCCTGCTTGAAATTGACTTGCAGGGGGCCCGACAGGTTAAAGCCGCCATGCCTGAGGCGGATTTCGTGTTCCTTTCCCCGCCAAATTGGGCAGAACTTGTCCGCCGTTTAGTGGGACGCGGCACAGAAAGTGCGCAGGAACAGCAACGTCGCCTAGAAACGGCTAAACTGGAACTTGCTGCCGCGCCGGAGTTTGATTATGTCATCGTCAATGACGATGTAAGCCGTGCCGCAGCCGCGCTTGTTGAACTGATGGGGCTCACCCCCCACCACCTTGTTTGATCAGATTGTGTAGGCACTTAAAAGTGTTGCCACAATTTTCTGATCTGCAGGACACCCTTTCGATTTTTTTGGAGAAGTAATTGACTACACAACCCGAAGGCATCATCAATCCCCCGATCGATTCACTGCTTGAAGCAGCAGATTCGAAGTACGGACTGGTCATCTTTGGTGCAAAGCGCGCACGCCAGATCAACGCCTACTACGCACAGCTCCACGAGGGCCTGTTCGAGTACGTTGGCCCACTCGTTGATACCAGGCTGAACGAGAAGTCCCTCTCAATCGCCTTCCGTGAAATCGACGAGGGCCTGCTGGTTTCCACGCCGAACGAAACCGCGTAAGCGATTTAAGAAAACTGCAAGGTGACTGAGCTGAACATTGTCCTAGGGGTAGGCGGCGGCATCGCCGCCTACAAGTCGGCCTTGCTACTGCGTCTGTTTACTGAAGCAGGGCATCTGGTCACTGTCATCCCTACTGACGCGTCCACGAAATTTGTGGGCGTGGCAACGTGGGAGGCATTGAGCGGACAACCCGTCACCAACGATGTTTTTGCGGCTGTAGACCAGGTGAACCATGTCCGGATTGGTCATGAGGCGGACCTGATCGTTGTGGCGCCGGCAACCGCCGACCTTTTGGCTAAGGCTGCCGGCGGCCATGCCAACGACCTTTTAACAACCACGTTGTTGATGGCTCGCGGACCTGTCCTCTTTGCTCCAGCCATGCACACAGAGATGTGGCAGCACGCATCCACGCAGGCCAACGTAGCCACCTTGCGCTCCCGTGGGGTGCATGTGTTGGATCCTGCAGTGGGCAGGTTGACTGGCCCTGACACGGGTCCCGGCCGCCTTCCCGAGCCCGAAGCAATATTCGCTGCAGCCATAGCATTGGTCCGGGACGTCTCTACGCAAGAGACCCCCACAAGGGCGGCAGAGCTCAAGGTAGCCCAGAACCGCTCTGATACGCAGGACACACAGCTCAGCGAGCTGGCAGCTCCCCATGAGTTGCGAAGCAGCGAAAAGTCTTCCAGTGAGACGTCCGTCTCGGAGGGTTCTCTCTCCGGAGTTCACGTACTTATCACGGCAGGTGGGACGCGGGAACCTCTTGACCCTGTCCGCTACCTTGGCAACAAGTCCTCGGGCAAGCAGGGCGTGGCACTTGCAGAAGCGGCCCTGGCTGCCGGTGCCCAGGTCACCCTGATCCACGCTCCAATGGAAGTAGCGGCGCCTGCCGGGGCCAAACTTCAACGAATTGAAACGGCCCTTGAATTGCGCTCGGCCACGCTGGCAGCGGCGGCAACGGCGGATGTTGTCATCATGGCCGCCGCCGTGGCTGATTTCCGCCCGTCAAGTATTTCAACGGGCAAGATTAAAAAGCGGGACAATACGCAGGACCCTGTTATTACACTTGTCCGTAATCCGGACATCCTTATCGAGGTTGTTGCCCATCGGGCGGCGCAGAACCAGCAGCAGCTGATTGTTGGTTTTGCCGCAGAAACCGGTGATGAACAAGGCGACGTTCTTCGCTACGCACAGGAAAAGCTGATGCGAAAAGGATGCGACTTGTTGGTTGTCAATGAAGTCGGGCCCGGGGACACCAATACTGAGCGCGTCTTTGGGCAGGATACCAACCAGGTAGAGATTCTTGCCTTGGACGGTGCCAGCCCCGTGCAGGCCGGTGGCAGCAAGCGTGAGGTGGCCAACGCCGTCGTACATCTCATAGCGCAGCGCCTTGATGCAACGAAGACCGTGTCGGCACAGGATAAAGCACAAGCCACCTAGCTCCGACCACTATGACAGCCCATGTCAGGCGCCCATGAAGCGCAGCACAAACCAAAGTAAAGTAGAGACGTGACTTCAGCGAACCCCCTGCGCCTATTTACCTCCGAATCCGTGACGGCAGGCCACCCCGATAAGATTTGTGACCAGATCAGTGACGCTATCCTTGACGCGCTGCTAGCCGAAGACCCGGAATCGCGAGTTGCGGTTGAAACGATGGCAACCACTGGCTTGGTCCATGTGGCCGGCGAGGTCACGACCAATGCCTACGTGGAAATTCCGCAAATCGTGCGCAACACCATCCTCGACATTGGCTATGACTCCTCTGCCAACGGGTTTGACGGTGCCCGCTGTGGTGTTTCGGTTTCTATCGGGCAGCAGTCCCAAGATATTTCCGACGGCGTGTTTAACGCTTTCGAGACCCGCGAGGGAACCGCAGTTGATAAGTATGATGCCCAGGGTGCTGGCGACCAAGGGTTGATGTTTGGCTACGCCAGCAACGAAACAGCCTCATATATGCCGACCCCCATTTACTTGGCGCATAGGCTTTCCGAGCGCCTCTCAAGCGTGCGCAAATCGGGTGAATTGGAGTACTTGCGACCGGATGGTAAAACGCAAGTGACCATTGGGTACGACGGCGAAAAGCCTGTTTCGGTTGACACTGTTGTCATCTCCAGCCAGCACGCCGAAGGCACCTCCCTTGATAAGTTGCGAGCCGACTTGCAAGAATTCGTCATTGCCCCGGTCATGGAGGCTTCTGGTCTGGATGTTTCTAAGATTCAAACCTATTTAAACCCTGCAGGCCCCTTCGTTGTTGGTGGTCCCGTAGGTGATGCGGGGCTGACGGGACGCAAGATCATTGTTGACACTTATGGTGGAATGGCACGCCACGGAGGTGGTGCCTTCTCGGGTAAGGACCCATCAAAAGTTGACCGTTCAGCGGCCTATGCCATGCGCTGGGTTGCCAAAAATGTGGTGGCCGCCGGCCTTGCGGATCGTGCCGAAATTCAGGTGGGCTATGCCATTGGGGTGGCCAAGCCGGTGGGAACCTATGTTGAGACTTTTGGCACCGAGCATGTTGACCCTCGCATGATTGAAGAAGCCATTGCGGCTATCTTCGATTTGCGTCCGCTGGCCATCATCGACAGCCTTGATCTGAAACGCCCCATTTACGCCAAAACGGCAGCACATGGTCACTTTGGCCGCGACGACCCCGATTTCACGTGGGAAAATCTTGACCGGGTAGCTGCACTGAAGGCGTTCTTCAACGCCTAAGCTCGAAGTTGTCCACAGCCAAGCACAGTTCGCCGACTCCTTTGTCAGCGGGCTGTGCTTAGCTGGTTTCAGGACGACTAATGTGGACCTGCACAGTTGGGTTTGGAGGCCCTGTCCATGGCCTACAGTTTTTGCCCGTAGGTCTGGCAACACATATCAGAGGAGGATGCCGTGACCGAAGCCGAGAACCACACTGCCGCTAGTCACGCTTCGCCCAATCACGGTGTGCAGTTAAGTCTTTTGAGTGGATTCGTCACCAAGGATCGTGTAGCAGATCCGCACAGTGGAGTCGTGTTGGCGCCGTCGCTACCAGTTGCCCAAGTTGCGATTGATTCACCGCTGCCCCATCTTGACCGAATGTTTGATTACTCCGTCCCCCTGGAGTTGGACGCAGAGGCCCAGCCAGGGGTTCGGGTGAAGGTAAAGTTCTCTGGCCAAGACCTCAACGGGTATCTCGTTGCGCGCACTGCTGAGTCTGAAAGCGAAAGGCTGGTGCCACTGAGCAGGGTTTATTCAGCTGTCCCTGTGCTCACCCCACAGGTACTTGAGCTGGCGCGGAGGGTTGCCGCACGGTACGCCGGCACAGTAGCTGATGTGTTGCGGGTTGCTGTCCCACCGCGTGTCGCCAGCCTCGAGAAGATCTACCTGAAGAAGGAAACCGGACCCGCGCCCGTGGAGATGCTTCCCGAGGCTAAACCCGGGCATTCTCTCTTCACTGAGTTTGCTCATGCCGAGGACTTCTTGACGAAATTGGCTTTGGGCCAGTGCCCCAAAGGCGTACTCGGCGCACTCCACGGTTGGGGGCCCCGGTCATGGCACCACCAACTGGCTCAAGTAGTTGCATACTGCCAATTGTCAGGGCGGGGAGCCATCGTGGTTGTTCCCGATCTACGTGACCTCGAATTATTGGAGCAGGCATTTACCGCGGTCCTTCCGAAGGGCAGCTTCGTCAAGCTCACCGCTGACGATGGTCCCAGCAAGAGATACGCCAACTTCCTGCGAGTTCTTTCAGGGGACGTGCGCATTGTGATCGGTACTCGTTCCGCGGCGTACGCGCCAGTAGCAGAGCTAGGTTTGGTTTGTTGCTGGGATGACGGTGACGAGCTTCATATTGAACGTAGAGCTCCCTACCAACACAGCCGTGACGTTCTGTTGTTACGCTCTGAAGTTGAGGCAACGGCGGTGTTGATGGCCGGGCACAGCCGAAGCAGTGAGTCCCAGCGGTTGGTCGCCACAGGATGGGCCCAAGAGCTCTTAGCTGAACGCCCAGAGGTGCGCAAGGCCACGGCGCGGGTCATTAGCACGGCGGATTCCTATGAGCTGGAACGTGACCCCGCCGCCGCCATGGCCCGGCTGCCACACAGGGCCTGGGAAACCGCAAAGGCCGCGCTGAAGACGGGCCCGGTATTGGTTCAGGTGGCCCGAACCGGCTACGCTCCGGCATTAGCCTGCCAGCGCTGTCGAGAGGTGGCCAGATGCAGACATTGCACAGGGCCTCTGATGCAAACACGGTCCCCGGGGTCGGCTTCTTCCATGGTCACGTGCAAATGGTGCGGGCAGGCGGAAACGGCCTTTAGCTGCGGTACGTGTGGGAACCGCCAATTGCGGGCTATTTCCATCGGTGCACTGCGGACCGCAGAGGAATTGGGCAGGGCTTTCCCCTCAGTGCCAGTGATTTCCTCTTCAGGGGATCACATTAGGACAACTGTGCCTGACAGGCCCGCCATAGTTGTGGCAACTATAGGTGCTGAACCGGTGGCTCATCACGGCTACTCCGCGGCACTGCTCTTGGACGGAGATTCTATGCTCCGGCGTGAGTCGTTGCGTGCTGGTGAAGAGACACTCCGTCGGTGGATGAATGCCGCAGCCCTGGTGAGATCTGCCAAAGACGGAGGAATTGTTGTAGTCACGGCTGAGGACTCAGTTGAGGTTTCGGCGCTAGTTAGATGGGACCCCGCCGGGCATGCTGAGCGGGAATTTACTTTGCGGCAGGAGCTCGGGCTTCCCCCGGCCATGCGCCTTGCCTCGCTGACTGGAGCAGAAAAGGACGTTGCGGCATTTGCGGCGGCCTTGCAACTCCCTGAGTCCGTGCGCAGCATTGGCCCCGCTCCTGTGTCTGTGGGCAGGCCCGCCTCGGGTGGCACTTCCGGCCAGACAGGTGAAGAGGCTCCAGATTATCGAACGATTCTACTTTTCCCATACGCACTGGCGGCGACTGTCACAACGAACATGAGGGCATTGAAGGCTTCCAACGCGGCTCGACGAGTGGGCTCTCCTGTACAAGTTCGGTGCGATGGCCTAGACGTTTTGTAGCTGCTGTGCAACTAGCCTTCACCCTCGGTTGAGGTTGGAGATAATGACGTCCCCGAGGGAATCATCGGCAGTCGTGAACCCTTAGCTCGTCTCGGATGTCTCTGGGGATTCCCGAATTGACGGCCGCTGCTGGCGTACACTGCGAGTCTCTCGATGGAAAATGCGGCTGCGATGGAGACTCGGTTGTTAGTTCTGGCGGGACATACCACGGTGTGCTCTTTTGCGGGAAAGGCGGGCAGGACACGGGAGAAGATGTACCCGAGACCGTCGTCACTCGTGTGAAGGAAGCGCTGATAGAGCGCAGACGCAGCTGTGACGCTGGAAGCGAAGGGATGTCATGGCCAACGTTGTACGTGTTGACTGTCAGCGCTTCGGGCATGTATATCGCTGCACGTTTCTGGAGGGGCTGTCAAAGCTGGCGCGTCACCATATAGTGCTAAATCCACTATTGCCGGAGCCGTTGGTGCTGGACACACAACATTGTACATTGCGGCTGCCGAGAAGGCCGTGTTGCAGGCGTTGGCCGAAGGCTGTTAAATGCCCAATTGTCCCGATCCTGAGATGGACACTGAGTTTGATCACTTACGAGCTTTTGAGTTTGGTGGTGCCTCAACCATTGGAAACTAACGCCCCGCCTGCGCACGCCATCACACGATGAAGCACTTCAAGGATGAGGAGAATCGGCACGGACTCCGGCGCTGCATAGATGAACCCGATCGGCAAGGAACCAAGTGGCGCAGGTGGACTCCCAAACTTGGCCCGGACGGCAAGATTGGGTGGATTACGACTAGTGGCAGTTATTCTCCACCCTTGATCACCGATCCGCACCGGCCCCAATACTCCAAATGGCTAAAGGCTCTTATTACTAGGACAACAAGAAGGCTGTAAGCCAATCGATCATGACAAACGCGCAAAACCAACAGGTGTGCTGGATGTCCGGGAGCCCCAAGCCACGGCGTGAGGGTATACAGGTTTTAGGAGGTCACCTTGGGGATCTCTGAGGTGTTGCGTTTCGGGTTTCGGCCACGTGCTGCATCGAGTAGGGATTGAGTACGTCGGTGGACGTCGGTGTTGCGTAGGACAAGCGTCTGAACCGATTGTTTCAACTTCGCAACTTCAGCCACGTACCCGGGGTCAAGGCGCTGCGATAAGGGACGTTCCTGGAGGTCATCGGCCAAGCGCCATGCCATAGCCAAGGCGCTTTCAAATATCCGCTGGTCAGATTCAGCTGACATGTTCTTTGGAGCTGTCCCAAGCATCACTGCGGTGTTCAGCCGTGTGTCATCCAGGGCCAGGGCAAGCTCAAGTGCATCGAGGCTCAGCACCACGCCGGCGAGCAGGTGCTGAGCAGTGGTGAGTCTGCGAAAGATCGACTCATGACGTTTGCGTTTGGAGAGTGAGAACGCCAGCGTCAGTATCGTCAGACCAAGACCGGTGACAGTTCCTGTGAGCCAGAATAACGGAGATTGGATAGGACCCGTATCCAGGAGTTTGGCCGTTCGTTGTGCTGCTGCCGCAACGGCCGTGGGGCCATGTCCCAGTGTCACATTGGACTCGTAGGCCCTGTATATCTGAAGTGCGGATTGAGAGGTTTCCAGATGCTCAGCCTCGGCAGGATAGATACCTGCGCTCCAGTACCGGTATTCCTGGGCGCGGATCCCCTGAGCATTCGTGATGGTGGTGGATAAAATGACCTCAGCACCCGGATCTTCGCGTCCCAACTTCTCCTCGAGACGCAGGTGCCCAGGGGTGACAAGCATTCGCAGCGGCTTCTAGGTCCTAATGGGTTCGCGAACCACGGCTTCTAAGCTCTGCTGAGAAATAGGGCGGCCGAAGTGAGGCTTTTGGGAGGCGCGGATCAGCTGCGTGGTCATTGCTAGCGGCGCAGCTCCTGTGCAATTGCCAACAGTTCGCGCGCGGAGGAATCCCAGCTGAACGTACCCGCTTGGGCAATGGACGCCGTCGAACTCTCCGCCCATTGAGCGGGTTCAGCCAGAGCATGCACAGCAGCCGCAAAAGCCTCAGGTGAATCAGCTGGCACATAATGAGCGGCATCTCCGCCAACTTCACGGAAAATCTCAGTGTCCGCCACCACCACCGGTGTCCCCAAGGCCATCGCCTCAACCAGCGGCAGGCCGTAGCCTTCGGCTTTACTTAGAGTAACTAGCGCAGTTGTGCGCAGAAGCATCTGATCGTACTGCTCGTCCGTGACACCGTTGTGGAACACCACTTTGGCACCAGAGGGCACCAAAGCCGCGAGTTCTCTACGGCGTTCGTCGGTGATGCGGCTGAGTAAGTTAAGCGTGAAATCTGGCAGTTCGGCCATAGCCCGGATCAACGTTTCCACGTTTTTATAGGGCATGAATGAACCCATATAGGTGAGCGATTTCTCCGGCGAAACCGACGGATCTCGTGGGGTCCGCTGCCCTTGGGGTGCATTTCCAATGATCCGGACAGGGCGTTTGGTGAGCCTGTGTTTGCGCATCAGAGACAGAGTGGTTTCGCTGATAGTCGCCACAGTATTGGCCCGGTTGAGCAACATCCGCTGCGGCCAATACGCCTTGTGGTAGAGACGCCACAGCACCCGGACGGGGGCTGGGAGGAACCCGGGGGGTGCCGGGTGCTCATAGTAAATGAGGTCGTGCAGTGTCAGAACCAGCGGGTATTTTCTGCCCCAACTTCCCATTGTCTGCATGGGACAAAACACCACGTCGGCGCCAAGCTTGTTCACATGGCGGGCCACGAACAATTCCATGGGCGAGAGCGGTGAGTTGATTTTCACCCAGGGCAAATCCGGTAGCAATGCCAGCTGACGTTCGTCATGAATGAGCATTGTCACATCAGCGTAAGGGGCGACGGCGGCCATGAGGCTTGCGCCGTAGCGGCTGATGCCGTCGTGGTGGTCCATGCGGGTGAATCGGGCATCCATGACGATGGCTGGCCTACCGTCTGCTTGTTTCTGGAGCGCATTTTCGTGGTTGTTCAGGGAGTCGGAAATACTCACGGTGCGGGGTGCCTTTCAAGAAACTCGATGATAGCGGCGGCAGCCGGCTCGGGTGTTTCGTAGTGGATCAGATGGCCAACGTTGTTAATGACTTGGAGTTCACCGTCGGGTAGAAGTTCCATCAGCTTGTGCTGATTGGGCAGAGTTGCTATTTCATCCTCGGATCCGGCAATCAAGAGTGTAGGCAAGGAAAGTTCAGTGGCGACTTGGCGTACAGTGCCACTGACGGAGGCGCGGAAGGACTCAAGCAGCATATCCCTGTCTGCGAAACCGCTAAAGTACGCATGATGCTGGCCATGGATGAACTTGAGCAGCTGTGGGTCGCGCGTTTTAGCCATAGTCACGCTCATGACATGGACAATGAGTTTGCTGCGCAATAACGCATTACCCAAGGCGGCGGGAAGTTTCGCTGCAGCCCAGTAATAGAAAACCGCAAGCGTGGTCATAATGCCCTTTGGGCCTTCCAAAGCAGGGGCTGCGATGGGGTTCACAAGAATCAGCGGATACACGCGCTTCGGCCGTGTTGCCACAAAATGGCTGACAACGATTGAACCAAAAGAGTGGCCCAGCAAGACAGTGTCCGGTCCCAGGTCCAAGGCCCTGAGGAAGTTCTCAAGGAAGTTCCCGTAGCCGGCTATGTCATGCTGGCCATGGGCGAACGCTGGGGATGCGCCAAACCCGGGGAGATCGGCCATGATGACACGAAAATCAGGCAGCAGTTCAACCACGCGTTCCAGTCCGTGATGGTCACCACGGAAACCATGGACCATCACAATGGTGCGTGCGGGCACCGCTGGTGAGGTGGCGGCATGCACAGCGTCTGAGTCAGCAACAGCATCGCTACGCGGCACAGCTGCGTATTCCCAGTAGTGCACCGCAGTGTCGGCGACCTCGAGGACGTGGGCACTCTCGCGGTTGGCCAGGTTCAACCCGATTGGTGAGCCGGACGCCGTCGTACTCTTCTTTTCGGCTAGAAATTTTAGGACCAAGGCTAGTTGACCTCGCTCGGGTGGGAGCCAGCGCGTTGGCCCTTGTCCATGGCATTAATCCGGGACATCTCCGACGCGTCGAGAATAAAGTCAAAGACGGCCAAATTCTCTGCAATTCGTTGCGCCGAACTTGCTTTGGGGATCACTAGATGTCCGGATTGAACATGCCAGCGCAACACAATTTGGGCAACCGAGCGGCCGTGCAGTCCAGCAATCTCAAGCAGCACAGGATCGTCCAGGATGGTGCCTCGGGATAGTGGGCTCCACGCCTGAGTGGCAATCCCGAGTTCAGCGTGAACTGCGCGTAATTTAGTCTGGGTCAGCCAAGGATGCAGCTCAATTTGGTTCACTGCTGGAACAACGTCCACAGCCTCAAGGAGCTGACGCAGGTGGGGTTCTTCAAAGTTACTCACCCCAATGGCCCGCACGCGCCCTTGGTGGTACAGGGTTTCAAGTGCTTTGTAGGTGGGGATGAACAGGTCTTGGGCTGGGCAGGGCCAATGGATCAGGTACATATCCAAATAATCCAGTCCCAGACGCTCCATGCTTGACGCAAATGCGGCAAGCGTTGAGGCATAGCCTTGCTCCGTGTTCCACACTTTGGAGGTGACAAAAAGTTCTTCTCGAGGAGTCCCGGCCGCTATGGAGTGATTGATAGCCGCCCCCACACCCTCCTCGTTGCCATACAGCGCGGCCGTATCCACCGTCCGGTACCCGGCATCCAGCGCGGTCGAGACCAGGTCCAGGCACTCTTCGGCAGGCACTTTGTAGACACCATAGCCAAGGACATCGATTTTGACGCCGTTGTTGAGCTCATATTTGGGGGAGAGTTGCATACGCGCAACTTTACCTATCCGCGGGCGCCAGCGCTCAGTGCCGCGCGGCCAATACTTGCAGCTGTTGCTGCTCAGAGACCGTCCAGTCCGTTGAGGAAGCCAAAGATCGGGTCCGTTGCGTGACTGTCTTGCTCTACTAATTCCCGGGCTGTGCCCTCATCCAAAATCAGGTCAGTGGCAAGTCCGGCTGCGAGCGCCCCGCGCAGGCCAGTGATCTTTTTGCGTCCAGAGACTACGCAGATACGACGGCGGACCTTGCGCAGGGTGTCAAGGCTAGGTCCGCTCGAGCGATCGTTGAGCACAATGCCGTCATCGCTCCCATCCGAGCGGAAGAAGACTGTCGCCACATCGCCCGCCACACCACTGGCTTCAAGGGCGTCCAGGTCAGTGGAGTCAAGGTAGCCACCGGAGTACACATGACTGGGAATTTCAGCGTCCATGGAGCCGACACCAAAGATAGCGATCGTCATGCGGTCTTGTAAGTCGAGAATGCGTTGGACACTGCGTTCTTGCCACATCATGTTTTTTGTCTCGGCTTGGTCAAAGAAGGCAGGCACAGGAAATTGTTCAACTTTCGCTCCGTAGGCCGTGCCGAAGCGGCGGACGATCTCAGAAGCGTACGTGATGCCAGAGGTCTGTGTGTTCCCTGCACCGTTCAACTGGACAATGGTGGTGCCGTGGGTTGTTTTCCGTGTCAGGTGTCGGCTGACAGTGCTGACGGTTGATCCCCACGCCACACCTATCACAGCGTTGGAGTCAACTAATGGACCAATGGTGCGTGCAGCTTGCATGCTGACACGCTCAAGCACCTCCACCTCGTTGAGCATGTCCGATACTGGAACAACATGCACCTCCACTTTGTGGCGCTTACGGATCACACGCTCCAACTCCGGAGCCCTATCTGAGGGTGTCTTGATTTGGACCTGCACAAGTCCTGTTTCACGAGCAGTAGAAAGCAGCCTGGAAACGGTTGACCGCGAGGTGCGAAGTTCACGGGCAATGGCATCCATTGTTTGATCCTGCAAGTAGTACATTTGTGCAGCGCGGAGGGCATCTTGCTGTTTTGTTCGCTTCACAGGCATGTGATCTGCGTCCTTTCTGCACGTTCGTGCAGACGTGTTGACTATATTTTCCATTTATTCAAACAATAGTGGGAACAGGCGCTAAACGCGCAACACAACGGGACTCGAACGAGGTCAAAATGAGTATCGTCGGCAGCAGTGGCAAGAATCAAGAATCCCAGGACCAGCACCCCGTAGTTCGTGCAGAAGTGGAGGCGCTGAAGAAGCGCCCGCACGCTCAGGTTTTGATCATTGGCGGCGGCATCAATGGTGTTGGCACGTTCCGTGATTTGGCACTGCAAGGTATTGATGTTGCGCTCGTTGAACGGGGAGACTTCTGCCAAGGAGCCTCCGGCGCCTCTTCCCATATGATCCACGGCGGTATCCGTTACCTTGAAAATGGTGAATTCCGTCTTGTGAAGGAATCTGTCGAAGAGCGCAACGGGTTGCTGAAGATCGCACCGCATTACGTTAAGCCGTTGCAGACAACCATCCCCATCTTCAGCACCTTCTCAGGGATTCTAAGCGCCCCCATTCGCTTCCTAACTCACAAGCAGGGCAAGCCTCAGGAGCGTGGAGCCTTCCTAATCAAGGCGGGCCTAACACTTTATGACGCGTTCTCTCGCGACGGTGGGACCGTCCCTCGGCACGAATTCAAGGGCCGGAAGAAGGCTCTTGCCGAGCTTCCCCAGCTGCCGGCGAACCTGAAGTACGCAGCAACTTACTACGACGCGTCTGTGCACAACCCGGAACGACTCACCCTTGACGTCCTGCAAGACGGGGAGAAGGCCGGAACGGCAGCGGACGGTACCGAGCACGCCCGTGCCAGCAACTACGTTGGTGTCACTGCAGTTAATGACAAGGGTGTGGAAGTTACCGATCAGCTGACAGGTGAGACGTTTACGTTCACAGCTGACGTCATTGTCAACACCACTGGTGCTTGGGTTGATATGACCAACAGCGCCATGGGCAACGCCTCTCGTTTCATGGGCGGTACTAAAGGCTCGCACATTGTGCTGGACCACCCGGGTCTGCTGGCCGCCTGCAACGGACGTGAAATATTCTTTGAGCACACTGATGGCCGCATAGTTCTGATCTACCCCATGGGTGACCGAGTTCTCGTGGGGACAACAGATGTTGATGCGGATATGACCAAGGATGCTGTCTGCACAGAAACTGAAATCGATTACTTCTTCGACCTGATTGGCCATGTCTTCCCCAGGGTCCTGGTGACCCGCGATGACATCGTCTATAGCTTCTCGGGTGTTCGCCCACTACCTCGCCACGATGAAACAGCGCCGGGCTTCGTGTCCCGCGACTACCGCATTGAGCGAGCAGAGCGCACCATTGGCGGTTCATCGGTGCCCGTCTTGAGCCTGGTTGGCGGTAAGTGGACAACCTTCCGTGCCCTGTCCGAGCACATGGCCAATGACGTACTGGCCATTCTGGGGACTGCTCGGAAAACTTCCACAGCCAAGCTACCCATCGGTGGCGGCGTGAACTTCCCCGCAACCAGTGAGGGCGTTGAAGCCTGGATTGCCTCGCACACCAGCGGATCAGTCGACGTGGCCCGATCAGGGGTATTGCTGACCCGTTACGGCACCCGTGCCGAAGAGGTGTTGGCTTTCTTGAACGACGGTGAAGACACGGTGTTTGACTCAACGGATGAGCTCAGCGACCGCGAAGTGCTCTTCATGGTTGAGAACGAACAAATTGGACACCTCATCGATGTCATGATCCGCCGCACCTCTCTGGCGTTCCGTGGTCTTGTCACCAGTGAACTACTGGCAGAGACGGCGGCAGCCCTTGCCAAGCCGCTGGGCTGGAACAAAGAGAAGGTAGCACAGGAAATTGATCATGCCATCGACGTGCTGGCGCGTTTCCACGGTGTCCAGGTAGAAAGCTTGATTGCCTAAGCCCCTAGGGCGAAGGGGGCTCAAGAGGGCCAGTCAATACGGGCTGGCCCTTTCATGTAAAAATAACCAGTTGGAGTCAAAGATGTCTCTTGGAATAGTGTTCGCGTCCGAAGTGATGGGAACCATGATGCTCACCCTGTTGGGTTGCGGTGTCGTTGCAAACGTTGCACTGAAAGGAACCAAGGGTAATTCCGGCGGTTTTCTTCTCGTCAACTGGGGCTGGGGCTTGGCCGTGTTCGCAGGTGTATTTGTTGCCGCGAAGTCAGGCGCCCACCTCAACCCGGCAGTCACGATTGGTCTCCTGGCCAACGGCAAAGCCGAGTACGCCCCGGATGTGGCAGTAACGTTCGCATCTACCATGACCTACTTCGGTGGCGAAATGGTTGGTGCCATTATCGGTGCGGTGTTCTGCTACATCGCCTACAAGCAGCACTTCGATAGCGAACCGGATGCAGCCACCAAACTGGGCGTATTCTCCACAGGTCCTGCCATCCGCAGCTACGGCTGGAACGTTGCCACTGAAGTCATCGGTACCTTCGTTCTTGTATTTGTTATCCTTCACTTCTCAAATGGCCCAGCCGAACTTGGCGCGTTGCCGGTGGCCTTGCTGGTTGTTGGAATCGGTGCTTCACTCGGTGGACCTACCGGTTACGCCATCAACCCTGCTCGTGACCTTGGCCCGCGTATTGCCCACGCATTGCTGCCCATCAAGGGCAAGGGCTCAAGTGACTGGAGCTACGCCTGGGTACCGGTTGTAGGACCGATGATTGGCGGAGCTTTGGGTGGCGGTGTGGCAGCAGCGCTGCCGCTGGTAGTGGGCTAATCCACTCACCAATGTGTTCTTAAAACGAATCACGAGCAAAGGAAACAATGATGTCTCAGTATGTAATTGCCATTGATCAAGGAACTACCAGCAGCCGTGCCATTGTGTTTGACCACGACGGGAACATTGTTTCCACGGGCCAGCTTGAACACGAGCAGATTTTCCCCAAGGCCGGCTGGGTTGAGCACAACGCGACAGAGATCTGGAACAATATTCGCGAAGTGATTGGTACTGCGTTGGCACAAGCCAACTTGACCCGTCACGACATTGTCGGAGTTGGCATCACCAACCAGCGTGAAACCGCGGTTGTTTGGGACAAGAACACTGGCATTCCCGTATACAACGCCATCGTGTGGCAGGACACCCGCACCCAGCCGATCGTTGATGAACTGGCTGCCGACGGTGGCGTTGAGCGTTTCAAGTCCAAGGTTGGCTTGCCACTGGCTACCTACTTCTCAGGTACCAAGATCAAGTGGATCCTTGACAACGTTGAGGGTGCCCGCGCCAAGGCAGAAGCTGGGGATCTCCTCTTCGGCAACACCGATAGCTGGGTCACGTGGAACCTGACCGGTGGCATTGATGGGGGTGTGCACATCACCGATGTCACCAATGCATCACGCACACTGTTCATGGATCTGGAAACGCTGCAGTGGGACGAAGAGATTCTCGAGATCTTTGGTGTTCCGAAGTCAATGATGCCTGCCATCAAGTCATCCTCTGAGGTTTATGGCCACGTCCACGGCAGCCAGCTGCTGCGCGAAGTTCCCGTAGCCGGCATCCTTGGCGATCAGCAGGCTGCCACCTTCGGTCAGGCGGCGTTCAAGACTGGTGAAGCCAAGAACACTTATGGCACGGGTTGCTTCCTGATCTTCAACACGGGCGAGGAAATTGTCCACTCGAAGAACGGCCTGCTCACCACGCTTGGCTACAAGCTTGGCGATGCTGCCCCGCACTACGCACTTGAAGGTTCAATCGCCGTCACCGGGTCCCTGATCCAGTGGTTGCGTGACAACATCGGGATGATAAAGTCTGCACCTGAAGTTGAGGAGTTGGCTGCGGCAGTAGAGGACAACGGTGGCGTTTACATTGTCCCCGCGTTCTCCGGTCTGTTTGCACCGTACTGGCGTTCAGATGCTCGCGGCGCCATTGTTGGCCTCACCCGCTTTGTGAACAAAAACCATATTGCCCGGGCTGCGCTGGAAGCAACAGCATTCCAGACGCGCGAAGTACTTGATGCCGTCAATGCTGACTCTGGTGTTGACCTGACTGAGTTGAAGGTCGACGGCGGAATGGTCGCCAACGACGCGCTCATGCAGTTCCAGGCTGATATTCTCGGCGTTCCGGTGATCCGTCCCAAGGTCACCGAGACCACGGCTCTGGGTGCTGCCTATGCAGCTGGCCTGGCTGTTGGTTTCTGGAAAGACCTCGGCGAGCTGTCCTCGAACTGGTCTGAAGATAAGCGTTGGGAGCCGAACATGGAATCATCTGAGCGTGACCGTCAGATGCGTCTCTGGAAGAAGGCTGTCACCAAGTCCATGGACTGGGTTGACGAAGACGTGAAGTAACAAGCACCAAGTAGCACCCCAACCTCGCATCTGCGCATGGTTGAGATCGAATATGGCGCAGCAGTGCTTGCTGCGCCATATTCGTCGTTAACGGTGTGCAGGCGCGCTGGTCAACTTTGAAGGTGCGGTAAAGTAAGGGTGTGCACAAACTTCTCCTCCTTAGCTAACCGCAACAAGTGTTGCGGTGCGCCCCTTGCTACGTCGAGGGGCTTTTGCGTGTAAAGGGCCGGAAAGTGCAATAAGCCATAGATGAATGAAAAGGCAGGGTACGTGAGCGTGCAGTCCCAGACTGAAGAGAACAGCGAAGAGGGCGTCTACAGTTTCACCTCGATGGAAGCCAAATGGCCGGCCGTCTGGGATGAACTGAACGTTTTTGCTCCACTTGATGACGGATCCAAGGAACGCCGCTACGTCCTGGATATGTTCCCGTATCCTTCCGGGGACCTGCATATGGGCCATGCTGAAGCGTTCGCCATGGGCGACGTTGTTTCACGCTACTGGCGTCAGCTGGGCTACGACGTCCTGCACCCGATCGGTTGGGACTCTTTTGGGTTGCCTGCCGAGAATGCTGCGATTAAACGCAATGCCCACCCCAGCGAGTGGACGTATGCAAACATTGACACGCAGGCCGAGTCGTTCAAGCGTTATGCCATCTCGGTTGATTGGTCACGGCGGCTACAGACCTCTGACCCGGAGTACTACCGGTGGACCCAGTGGTTGTTTAAACGCTTTCATGAGCGTGGACTGGCGTATAGGAAGAACTCACCCGTTAACTGGTGCCCCAAGGACCAGACGGTCCTAGCTAACGAACAAGTTGTCGGTGGTGCCTGTGAGCGCTGCGGCACAGTTGTGACTAAGAAGTCCCTGAACCAGTGGTATTTCAAGATCACTGATTACGCCGATCGACTCTTGGATGACATGGACGCGCTGAAGGGGCACTGGCCTGACCGTGTCCTGGCTATGCAGAAAAACTGGATTGGCCGCTCCGAAGGCGCTCACGTCACATTTTTGATTGAAGCTGCGGGGGAGCAGAAACCTGAGCAGGAACTGAAAGTTTTTACCACCCGTCCGGACACCCTCTACGGGGCAACGTTCTTTGTGGTTGCAGCTGATGCTCCGTTGGCTCTGGATCTTGTCACGGCCGAGAACGCTGAGGCATTGAGCGAATACCGTGAACAAGTCAAGGCACTTAGTGACATTGAGCGCCAGTCAACGGAACGCCCGAAGTCCGGCGTGTTCACTGGCCGCTACGCTATTAACCCGCTCACGGGTGAAAAGCTGCCGGTGTGGGCGGCTGATTACGTCCTAGCTGATTACGGCACGGGCGCCATTATGGCCGTTCCCGCACACGACCAGCGTGACCTGGACTTCGCTAAGGCCTTCAAATTGCCAGTGCGGGCAGTCTTGGACACAGGCATGGAAGATCCCGCTGAAAGTGGCATCGCCAGCACGGGTGAGGGTACCTTGATGAATTCCGGGGAGCTCAGCGGGCTCTCGAAGTCTGAGGCCATCCCCGCGGCAATTGAAATTTTGGAGAAACTGGGCACGGGTGAGAAGTTTGTGAACTTCCGTCTTCGCGACTGGTTGCTCTCACGCCAGCGTTTCTGGGGCACCCCGATTCCCATCATTCATTGTGCCGCTTGCGGTGAGGTCCCGGTTCCTGACGAGCAACTACCTGTCCGCCTGCCGGAGAACCTGCGCGGCGAGGACCTCTCACCCAAGGGCACCTCCCCGCTGGCGGCTGCCACGGATTGGGTCAACGTTGCTTGCCCCACGTGCGGCGGGGCAGCCAAGCGTGACACCGACACAATGGATACTTTTGTTGATTCCTCCTGGTACTTCTTGCGTTTTGTCTCACCGCAGTTCACGCAGGGCCCCTTCGATCCGGCCAAGGTCAATGACTGGATGCCGGTTGGTCAGTACGTCGGCGGTGTTGAGCACGCCATTTTGCATCTGCTGTACGCCCGCTTCTTCACCAAGGTCATCCACGACATGGGCATGTTGGAGGCCACCGAGCCTTTCAGTGCCCTGTTGAACCAGGGGCAGGTGCTGAACGGGGGCAAAGCCATGAGTAAGTCCCTAGGCAACGGGGTTGATCTGGGCGAGCAGCTGGATAAATACGGGGTCGACGCCGTCCGCCTCACCATGGTCTTTGCCGGTCCGCCCGAGGACGACGTCGATTGGGCGGATGTTTCGCCGTCGGGCTCGGCGAAGTTCCTGGCACGGGCTTGGCGTTTGGGTAACGATGTTAACAGCGAGCCCGGCGCCGATGTATTGGCTGGCGACGCCTCCTTGCGGTCTCTGACCCACAGGACCGTCCACGAGTCCAAGGCACTCCTTGAAGGACACAAATTCAATGTTGTGGTCGCCAAGATCATGGAATTGGTAAATGCTACACGCAAGGTCATTGATTCCGGTGCTGGTGCGTTGGATCCCGCGGTGCGAGAGGCTGCAGAAGCTGTCGCTATTATTCTGAGTCTCTTCGCGCCGTACACCGCAGAAGACATGTGGAGTGCTCTTGGCCATCCAGCCTCGGTAGCGAACGCTGGCTTCCCAGCTGTCGATGAGTCACTTCTGGTGCAGGCGAGCATTACCGCCGTTGTGCAAATCCAAGGCAAGGTCCGCGAGCGTTTGGAAGTGTCACCTGATATCTCTGAAGATGATCTGCGCGAGTTGGCGTTGGCATCGCCGGTTGTACAAAAGGTTCTTGACGGCCGTGGAATCCGCACAGTGATCGTTCGTGCGCCTAAGCTGGTCAATATCGTTCCTGCCTAGCGGGGAGAGCCACTGCTTGTTAGTGCCTTCCCTGCCAGAGGCAGGGAAGGCACTTTTGTCAGGAACGCCCAAGGACTGTTTAAGGGAAGGGAAGCTGTGACTACGAAAACGCCAGCAGGTGCGTGGCTGCTCCAACATCTCCAACGTCTCCTTCCCAAAACCATCGGGCAAACACCGGATGCCGATGAGACTCCAGGACCACCGCGGCCGGCAATCGCCATCGTCACTGATTCGGCTGCAGCGCTGCCTCCTGAGTGGGTACTTAAGTTTGCCGAGAACGGGTACCTGAACGTGGTGCCTATGCCGGTTATTATTGGCGAGAATGTTTATTCAGACGATGATGCAGAACTGGAAACGCATATTTCGCTGGCTTTGGCTGCGGGCAAGTCAGTGAAAACATCGAGGCCATCGCCCGGGCAGTTCGAGCGCGCGTACAAGGCCGCCGCTGACGCAGGCTTTGACGCGGTGGTGTCGTTGCATATTTCAACCAAACTTTCGGGTACCTTCGATGCCGCCCAGATAGGTGCTGACCGCGTCCAGATCCCTGTCCACGTCGTTGACTCTGGGACTGTGGGAATGGGACAGGGCAGAGGTGTCCAGGCAGCACTTTCTGCCGCTGCCCACGGTGCGGGGGCGGATGAGGTTGTGGCCGCTGCCCATGCGGCGGTGGTGGGAACGTCAGTCTATTTTTACGTTCCTAGTTTGGAGCAGCTTCGTCGAGGTGGACGGATCAGTATGGCATCTTCATGGCTGGGAACAGTTTTGGATATCAAACCGATCCTGGGGATAAGGGACGGCGCCGTGGTCCCCTTGGAAAAAGTGCGCTCTGCGGCGAGAGCCATCGCTCGATTGGAAGCATTGGCAGCTGGGAATATCGCGGCAAGGGGGGATGAAGCCACCCAGATTAGCGTCCACTATTTTGGCAACGAGATCCAGGGCCGAAAACTCGGGGATTCTTTGGCGGTACGCTTTCCCGGTTTGGCTGCTGTGACTCTCACGCGTCTGCCCGCAGTACTGGCCGCCCATGCAGGCCTTGGCGTACTAGTTGTGGTTGTTGCGGACGCTCCTGCCGCCCCGGACATCCAGAACCCCGACTATCCATTAGCCGGTCTGCACTAACCTTTTCCTCCACAGCGGCGCACAAAATATGAGTTACGCACAGATTTAGGACAGATCAAGTAAAGCACCGCCGGGGTGGGCGATCCTCGGCCTACCGTTAGCCTATGGGTAGTTCCAACGACGACTTCAATACGCGATCAACCGGGCCTGAGAACACTGGCCGCGGTGAGTCTAACTCGCCTGGGCCTTTGCCCAGAAACACCGCGCATGTTGTTGGCGCACGCTTGCCCTTGCGGGGACCCAGATGGGTAATTTCTCTGCGTGCCATAGTAGTGGTGTTGGCCATGATGGCTGCCACCCTGGGGATACTGTGGATTGAATCGGCCGGGGTGCAGGTAGCCTCCGCCGAATTATCTACTGAACATGGCGGCAAAGTCGCGGTCCCTGCCATGGATGGCCCAGCCCCTGTGAGTTCAGAAGAGTCATTGAACGCGGCTAAAGCATCAGCTGGAGCAAGTGCGTCGATTCCAGCTACTGGTGCCGGAGCTGACGCCGCATCAACGCCCGGGGCACCTTTAGGATTAGACGTACAGCAGACGCAGAATTCTCTCGTGGTCCACGTTGTCGGCGCAGTCAAGAATCCGGGAGTTTTCGTACTGGAGCAGGGCAAGAGAATTTTCCAGGCTTTGGGTGCTGCCGGCGGGGCTCTCCCCACGGCCGAGTTGTCTGCCTTGAACCTGGCAGCGCCCTTAATAGACGGTATGCAGATTCTCGTTCTGACGCAAGAGCAGGCGGCCAGCATGCCTGCACAGCCGGGGGTGGCGGAACTGCCAGAAACTGCTCATGTGCCGGGAGCAGTAGGACAGCCTCTCGGCAACCCAGGGGTGGGCAGTGCCCCACTGCTAAACCTCAACACCGCTACGGCAGCAGAATTTGACGAATTGCCCGGTATTGGGCCGGTGCTGGCTGACAGGATAGTGGCTTGGCGCACAGATCACGGACGCTATTCCTCTGTAGATGCTTTGGACGCCGTGAGTGGGATTGGGGCCAAATTGCTGGCGGGGCTTCGGGATTTGGTGACAGTGTCATGACCGCGCATCGCGGGAATACTGCGGCGCAGCCACATGGGCTTAGCCATAAGAGCCGTGCAGCATGAGGGAGCGGGAGCCGCGGTGGGCGCGTTTTACCAAAGCTGCTGTGGGAGATGTAGGTTCCGAACCGGCAAAAAGACGTCGTTGGCGCCTGCGCCGGCACGTTGAAGACCTGAAGCGTAAGCTGGCTGCTGCCCATACAGAGCAAGCCGCAGCGGAACCAACACACCGTGCAGACATCAGATTATTGCCTGCGGTGGTGGCTGCTTGGGCAACAGCGGCCATCGCCATCGCAGCGCCGGTGAGCATCCTCCTGGTATGGGTGATCGTTTTAGGTGGCGGAATGCTGGTCAGCACAAGTGTTCAATGGCTGGTGCGGAACGGCTCGCGAGGCAACGGTCCAAAGCTCAGTCGTACGGACCGCCGCCCGAACGGATGGAGGGTACCCGTTGCCTTCGTTGCTGCATCCGGACCCACTGTACTGCTTGCTGGCCTGTGCATCTTCGCCGTGCTTCTGTCTGCGGGTTTAAGGATCTACACTGCCGCCAACTCTCCACTTGAACTGGCGGTCTCAGACGGTTCTGATTGGGTGCTCACTCTTGAGGTGGGAACAACTCCGAGAACGCTGGACTCGGCCAACGGCCCACCGATTGTTACCTTTGACGCATTCGTTGTTCGCGCCAGTGCCCATCAACGCGTACTTACCGGCAGAATGACTGTCAGAGTCATGGCAGATACAAGCTGGGCGCAACTAAAACCAGGGGATCGGGCGGATACAGCTGGAAGAATTGCTCCTGCGCAGGCGCGCGTGAAAGTCTCTGGAATCCTGCACCCTACAACGGGGCCACAGTCACAGGCGGCTGCCAAAGGTTGGGCCCAACGTTCGCTCGCCGCCATTCGGAAAGCGTGGGTATCGGCGGTTCACGGTGTCTGGGATACCCATTCAAAAGACACTGCCGGACTCCTGCCCGGTATGGTCATGGGTGACCGAGGCGGTATGAACAGCGAGCTCAACGACGCCATGAAAACCGTGGGATTGACACATCTGACCGCCGTCAGCGGCGCAAACTGCACACTCGTATTGGCCTCGCTGATGCTTGCCTTGCGTTCTATGCGAACGCCTCAACTCCTTGCTATAGGTGTCTCCGGTGCGGGACTTCTGGTGTTCGTTTTGCTGGTTGGACCTGATCCCAGTGTGTTGCGGGCTGCCGTTATGGGTGCCATGGGAGCCATGGCTATCTTGAGTGGTCGGCCAAAACGTGTTGGTGCCCTGCTATCGGCAAGTATTCTGGTGC
Organism: Arthrobacter sp. TMP15; assembly: GCF_039529835.1. Lineage (NCBI taxonomy): Bacteria > Bacillati > Actinomycetota > Actinomycetes > Micrococcales > Micrococcaceae > Arthrobacter > Arthrobacter sp. TMP15. The sequence goes on along the minus strand of NZ_CP154262.1, from coordinate 1,966,891 downwards.
TGATTCTGGCTGATCCGTGGCTTGCCGTGGACTATGCGTTCATCCTGTCAGTGCTGGCTACCTTGGGGCTACATCTGGTTGGCCGACGCTGTGTGGGTTGGCTTTCGGTGCTGATGCCGCTCTGGCTTGCCCAGGCAGTGGCTATTCCACTTTCCGCACAACTGTTCTGTGCACCTGTCATTGTCCTTCTGCAGGCTCGGCTCACGCCGTACACTATTCCTGCCAACATGCTTGCCGCCCCTGTTGTGGCCCTGGTGACGACTGTGGGAACCCTGGGCATGGTCAGCGCGGCTATATTGCCACCAGTGGGTGCGCTGTGTGCTGCCATTAGTGGATCGGGCGCTTGGTGGGTTGGTTGGGTGGCGCGCACAATGTCAGCCCTGCCGGCAGCCAGTCTTCCTTGGCCGGAAGGTCCACAGGGAGTGATCCTCATGGCAGTTTTGAACATGGCAGTATTGGCCTGTTTGTTTAGTATTGTCCAGACGCAGCGAGTAGCGGTTCTTCAAACGAGACTACTGGGTTGTATTGATCATTTTGTGCCAAAACGATTTGTTTTTGGAGTATTGGTGACCCTCGTTGCGGCAACAACAGCGTGGTGGACAGCAGCTGTTCTTCGGTTGTGAACAGGGCGCGGATATACTGCAAGGGCGGATAGGGAATACTGCGCAGGGGTGGCAGAGTAGACGCTGTGAATACAGCATGGACAGGAACATACCAGTGAGCCCAGCACCGAGAGCAACCCAAGGAGCTAGAACCACACAGCGCTCCACAAATAGTGCTGATTGGCGAGACGTTCCGCTAGCACCAGTGGTGCTACTCTTTGGTCCCGAAGATTTTATTGCTAGTCGGGCTGTGGATGATGTGCGCAAGAAATTACGGGAGAAAAACCCGGAGTTGGAACTGACCTCCCTTGATGCCGCTCATTACACAGCCGGTCAGCTGGGCATGGTTGCCAGCCCATCACTGTTTAGCGAACCGAAATTAATCGAAGTGGGTGCACTTGCCACCATGAATGATGATTTTCTGCTGGATGCCCTGACATACATCAAGGACCCCGCTCCGGACGTTACGCTTGTGCTAGCCCATGGTGGGGGTACTCGCGGTAAGAAACTCTTGGACGCCTTGAAAGTTGTGGGTGCTACCCGGATCGAATGCCAGCCGTTGAAGAAGGACGCGGAAAAGACCCAATTTGTCAGTGCAGAGTTCTCCCTTGCCCGGAGGCGGATCGACGCCCAAGCCGTTCGTGGATTGGTTGCAGCAGTTGGAGCAAGTCTGTCCGAGCTGGCTGCCGCGTGCTCACAGCTGATTGCCGATACTACGGGGACGGTCAGCACCGACGACGTCGATAAGTATTACGGTGGCCGGGTAGAAGCAACTGCGTTCCGCGTGGCAGACGCGGCCCTGGCTGGCAATGCCCCCGTTGCCTTGTCAACGCTGAGGCACGCACTGGCAACAGGCGTGGATCCCGTTCCCTTGGTGGGTGCCCTGGCAATGAAGGTGCGCCAGGTTGCCAAGGTGTTTTCACTGCGGGGTAGTTCGGCCCAGTTGGCCCGGGACCTCGGCATGTCTCCCTGGCAGGTGGATTCGGCCCGTCGGGATGCAGGACACTGGAGCGGTGCGGCTTTGATAACTGCCATCAAGGTTTTGGCCGAAGCCGACGCCCAGGTTAAGGGCGCAGCAAAGGATCCGGTGTATGCGGTGGAACATGCTGTGACAGTCATCGCCACGGCGGCGCGTCCCTAGCCTGTGGGCCCTAGCCTGTGGGCCCTAGCCTGTTGGCCCCAGCCTTTGAGTACTCGCCTGTGAGTGCTCTCCTGTTAGAACTGACCCGCTAAACACGAAGGGACCCCACCAAATGGTGGGGTCCCTTCGTCAGCGTTGCGAAGCAGATCAGCTTCTCTTAGATGGCGTTAACCTTCTTGGAGATGGCTGACTTGCGGTTGGCAGCATTGTTAGCGTGCAAGACGCCTTTGCCGACAGCCTTGTCCAGCTTGCGGCCTGCATTCACCAGTGCAGCCGTAGCTGCATCCTTATCGCCAGCGGCCACGGCAGTGTTAACTGCGCGGATGGCGGTCTTGACTCCTGAGCGGACCGCAAGATTGCGCTGACGCGCCTTCTCGTTAGTGAGGATGCGCTTCTTCTGGGACTTAATATTAGCCACGTTGTTTAACTCTCTTTTGATACGTAAATTCGGTCGTAGAGGGCGTAGCTTGACCGTTGACAGCGGCGTGGGGATGCTCGAATTATGGTGAACGTCAGGTCAAGCTGTTGTGTCCGCCGACCTGCACGAACACACACAGTGATAAATCTTATCAGATTCCCGTGCTGTATCCGTCTTGCTTACTTCCAACCGTGCTGCTTTCTCAGAGCAGAGGCCACCACGGCAAAACGTTTAGCGTCAAGGATCGCCCCCTCGCGGCGCATGTCGGCTGGGGAGACCTGCAGGATCCGATCCAACTTCACTTCGCTGGGCCGGCCTTGTTTATCCCAGGCGCCGGTACCAATGTCAATGTAATCCAAGTCGGCGCGCCGGTCATTGCTGTGATCCTTGCTGGTGAGCATGAGTGCCAGTAGTCGCTTTCCAGATTTGCCAACTACCAAGACTGGCCTGTCTTTGCCTTGGTTGTAATCCTCCTCATACGGTACCCATGTCCATACGATCTCTCCGGGGTCAGCAGCGCCGTCAATTTCGGGGGAGTAGCTTACGGTGGAGCTTCCATTGAAATCTCCTGGATATGGTGCACTAAGTCCAGTGAAAACACCGTTCGACGCCGAAGGCGCCGCCTGCTTGACCCTTGGCGTGGTGCGTCTAGAGCTGCTTGGCTTGCCGCTGGGAGGCAATGATTTGCCGGGCTTTAACAGTGAGCCCGTCAGTGAACGGAGGAGACGGAAAATGCGCTCGGATGTGGTTGGCATGGTTTCTACAGTATCGACAAGAGAGCCTCTTTGGGCTGAACTGGGAGCGTATCTTGCAGTGATGACGCATAATCGCACGTGAACCGGTGGCTTGGCTTGGCCCGTCAGTTCTGTGCCCGGCACGTATTCATGGCAGACTTGATGGCAATGAGTGTCCGACGTGGAACGTGCGGACGCAACCTCCTGCACGGTTCGGTGATTCCACCGCTGTCCCTGCGCTCACGCAACAGTAAGGAACACTAGTGTCACCCATGGCCCGCACTGCCCCGGTGCCCGCCGCGACCGATCCGGCGATCATCAGGAATTTCTGCATCATCGCGCACATTGACCACGGTAAATCAACCCTGGCCGATCGGATGCTCCAGCTCACCGGAGTGGTTCAGCAGCGTGACATGAAGGCGCAATATCTTGACCGCATGGACATTGAGCGCGAACGCGGCATCACCATCAAGTCCCAAGCAGTGCGCATCCCATGGGAAGTGGACGGTACGGCCTATTGCCTGAATATGATCGACACCCCTGGACACGTTGACTTCACCTACGAAGTATCGCGTTCGTTGGCTGCGTGTGAAGGTGCCATTTTACTTGTGGATGCTGCGCAAGGCATCGAGGCCCAGACTTTGGCGAACCTATACCTGGCCATGGAGAACAACCTCACGATCATTCCGGTTTTGAACAAAATTGATCTGCCTGCCGCGCAGCCAGAAAAGTATGCGTTGGAACTGGCGAATCTCATTGGTGGAAAACCCGAAGACGTGTTGATGGTCTCAGGTAAAACCGGGGTCGGCGTTGAGGCCCTGCTGGATCTTATTGTTCGGGACTTACCAGCTCCCGTGGGTGACCCCGATGCTCCGGCACGGGCCATGATTTTCGACTCGGTCTATGACACTTACCGTGGCGTTGTCACGTATGTTCGAGTCATCGATGGCAGCCTGAGTCCGCGCGAGAAAATCCAGATGATGTCCACACGTGCTACGCACGAACTCCTGGAAATTGGTGTCAGCTCACCGGAACCGAAACCTTCCAAGGGCTTGGGCGTTGGCGAAGTGGGGTACCTCATTACTGGTGTGAAAGATGTGCGCCTATCTAAGGTGGGCGACACCGTTACTACGTTCCACAAGCCGGCAACGCAATCGTTGCCTGGTTATCAGGAAGCCAAACCCATGGTGTTCTCGGGTTTATACCCCATGGACGGCACAGATTATCCGGTGCTGCGGGATGCACTTGAGAAGCTCATGCTCAATGATGCTGCCCTCATCTATGAACCGGAAACCTCCGCGGCTCTTGGTTTTGGGTTCCGAGTTGGTTTCCTTGGCTTGCTGCACTTGGAAATCACCCGTGAACGTCTTGAGCGCGAACACAACCTGGATTTGATCTCGACTGCTCCGAACGTGGAGTACGAGGTAACTCTTGAGGATAAGAAACTAGTCCATGTGACGAACCCCAGCGAATACCCGGCAGGGAAAATTGCTGAAGTACGCGAACCGATGGTGGCGGCCACCATTCTGGCCCCAACGGAATTTGTTGGTGCGATCATGGAGCTGTGCCAGAGTCGCCGTGGCATCCTCGGCGGCATGGACTACCTCTCCGAGGATCGCGTTGAAATCCGGTACAGACTGCCACTGGCCGAGATCGTGTTTGATTTCTTTGATATTTTAAAGTCCAAAACTCGTGGATATGGCTCGCTGGACTGGAAGGCCGACGGCGATCAGGCCGCCGATCTGGTCAAGGTAGACATTCTGTTGCAGGGCGAGCAGGTCGATGCTTTTAGTGCCATCACTCACCGAGATAAGGCGTATGCCTACGGTGTCATGATGACGGGGAAACTACGTGAGCTCATCCCTCGTCAGCAGTTCGAGGTGCCAATTCAGGCGGCCATTGGAGCGCGCATCATCGCCCGGGAAAGTATCCGGGCCATCCGAAAGGACGTCTTGGCCAAATGTTACGGCGGCGACATCTCGCGTAAGCGCAAACTGCTTGAAAAGCAGAAGGAAGGCAAGAAACGCATGAAGATGGTGGGCCGTGTTGAGGTTCCCCAGGAAGCGTTCATTGCCGCACTGACAACTGCCGAAGCACCCAAGGACAAGTCAAAGAAGTGACACCCAGCGCTTTACCCCTCGGAGACCCTGCTCCGGCCGACGGGATCCTGCCCGCGCAAGCTGCCGTCGGCGTGCAGAATCGCAAGTTCAGTTTGTACGCGCACATACCCTTTTGCGCTGTGCGCTGCGGTTACTGCGATTTCAACACCTATACGGCTACGGAATTGGGTGGGGGAGCCTCGCAAGATGCGTACGCAGCCACTGCCGTGCGTGAGGTGGAGTTCGCGGCTCTTGCCATGGCCGCTTCCGGAATGCCGCAGCGCAAGCTGAGCACAGTCTTCTTTGGCGGGGGCACACCTACTCTTTTACCCGCTGGTGACCTCACCCGGGTACTGAATTCCGCCGTCGCACGCTGGGGGCTTGAGGCAGGCGCGGAGGTGACTACCGAAGCCAACCCGGATTCTGTTACCAGGGAGTCCTTGCAGGAACTGTTCGACGGCGGATTCACCAGAGTCTCTTTCGGCATGCAATCTGCTGTGCCCCATGTTTTGAAGGTGCTGGACCGCACACACAAACCGGAGCGAGTCCCGCAGGCAGTCGCCTGGGCGCGTGAGGTGGGGCTGAAGGTCAGCGTGGACTTGATTTATGGCACGCCGGGGGAGTCAGTCGCGGATTGGGAAACCTCGGTACGCACAGCGTTGAGTTATTGCCCTGACCATATTTCCGCCTACTCACTTATCGTTGAAGAGGGCACCAAGCTCGCAGCCCAGATACGTCGCGGGCAGGTACCAAACATTGACGACGACGATCACGCCATCAAGTATGAACTTGCTGACGCCCTGTTTCAGGAAGCCGGAATGTCCTGGTACGAGGTCAGTAATTGGTCAAGAACCCCGGAAGATGCTTGCCAGCACAATCTGGCCTACTGGCGTGGTGATGACTGGTGGGGAATTGGACCCGGAGCGCACTCACACATGGGTGGCGTGCGTTGGTGGAATGTCAAGCATCCAACCGCCTATGCGACTAGGTTGGATGCAGGGGAATCCCCTGCTGCCGGCCGGGAAACTCTCGATGCGCAGACGCGCGAGGTTGAACGGATTATGCTGGTTTCGCGATTAGTGGAAGGTCTGGAGATCAAGACATTGTCTGCTTCGGCACGCAAAGCTGTTGCGGGACTCATCGCGCAGGAGCTGGTAGATCCGATTAAAGCGTTTGCCGGGACACTTGTGCTCACCCTGAAGGGACGTCTCTTGGGTGACGCTGTCACGAGGGCGTTGCTGGACTAGCGATTTCCTACACCGCTAATTGCCAGAGGACCTATTTGAGTAGACGAAGGTTCATTGAGTAGCGGTACGGCTGGCCCTTGTTGACATGGATTGCACCGATGACTGAGAAGACTGTCAGGGCTGCCCATACAAGGAGAGCTAGTAGGGCGAAGATGGTACCCACTGATGGGTTGAACATTGAAAACACCAGGGCCAAGATGTTCAAGAAGACGGCTGCAATTGTGGGTGGCAACGTGAAGTTCAGAGCTTCAAAAGATTCTTGTGCAGTAAACCGGCCACGGGGGCCAAAGACCTTGTAGATCAAAAATGATGGAATGCAGCCAAGGATGCCGCCGCAGTGGGCCAAGAAAGCCCACTGCCTATCTTCTGACGGCGTGAGCGGCCGTTCGCGGACAGCATCGGTTTGGTTATCCGGTTGACTCACAATGACAAGCCTTTCAACATACTAAAAAAGCGGGCGATACCAAGGCTTGTAGGAAATAGGCCTCAGCACTAGGGTACCGGTGCCGTTAGGAAATCTATGACTTCTTCAACGCGTCCCAGCAGCGAAGGTTCCAGGTCTGAGTAGGAATTCACTTTGGAGAGTAATCGCTGCCAGCCAAGCCCAACGTCTTCGGCGGTTGTGTGGGGCCAGCCGAAGGCTTTGAGGATTCCTAGCTTCCACTCCATTGTTCTCGGGACTACAGGCCAGGCGGGAATGCCCAGGGTCGATGGTTTGATGGCCTGCCACACGTCGACATAAGGGTGACCAACAACTAAGACGTTGGCGGCCATTCGTGGAACTTTCATGAGATTTCCCACAATGCGGGTTTCTTTGGATCCGGGCACCAGATGGTCAACCAAGATACCGAGCCGACGGTTGGGCCCAGGGGAAAATTCGGCGACAGCGCCTGTTAAATCGTCAATGCCTCGCAGCGGTTCCACCACAATGCCTTCAACTCGAAGATCATCACCCCATACCTTCTCAACCAGTTCGGCGTCGTGCTTACCTTCAACCCAAATGCGGCTGGCCTTGGCAACTTTCGCTCGGGTATCAGCAACTTTAACGGAGCCCGAAGCCGTTCGCAGCGCCGCTTTGGGCGCGTTGATCACCGGTGCAATGAGTTCAATGGGCTCACCCTCAAGCAAAAATCCGAAACCAAGGGGGAAAGCGCGGATCTTTTCTCGTCTGTCGGCAAGTTCGACAATGTGCATGCCACCGGATTTCTCAAGCCGAACCACCGCCCCAACCCAGCCGGAGGGCACTTCCTCCACAACCAGCCCCGAGCGAGCCTCAACTCGGCGTAAGATGCGCGCGGGCGGTGGGCTGAGGTCTTGGGGGCCCCACTGGTTGTAATGCACAAAAAACCCTAACTCTCGACGTTCAATGCAACGCTCATGGCGAACGCTGCTCGCTGAAAACCCATGCTATCCGGTGGAAGTGCACCAATTCGAGCATTGGTGGAGGTTGCGGCCATTTGTGGGTCAGCGTAAAAGTATTAGAATTGGCACTTGGATGTCTAGAGTGCCAACGTTGAAGACGTGGTCCCTGCTTCCGCAACAAACAGCAGGGTCTACACGACCAACAAACAGCAGGGTCTAGACGGCCAGCAAACAGGGAGGTGATGGGTATGAGCGAACCACGTAAGTTAGAGGTCCTTCGGGCGATCGTTGAAGATTATGTGCATACACGCGAGCCCGTCGGCTCCAAGGCCTTGGTTGAAAGGCACCAGCTGGGTGTTTCAAGCGCCACCATCCGCAACGACATGGCGGCCTTGGAAGAAGAGGGCTTGATTGCAGCACCGCACACAAGTTCCGGACGAATCCCCACTGACAAGGGGTACAGGCTCTTCGTTGATCAGCTTTCCTCGGTAAAGCCACTCTCCGCTGCTGAGCGTCGAGCGATATCTGTCCTGCTTGAAGGCTCAACGGATTTGGATGACGTGCTGGAGCGAACGGTGCGTGCGCTGGCGCATCTGACTAACCAAGTTGCCGTTGTCCAGTATCCCCGTTCGGCCGCAGCCACTGTCCGTCATATTGAGTTTGTTGCCCTTGCCGCGAGCCAGGTGCTTGTTGTGCTGATTCTGGCCTCGGGAAAAGTGGAGCAAAACGTGATCGACGTCGGGAGTTGTCTTGACGATGCGAGCCTGGCACAGCTGCGGCAGGCGTTTCTGCTAAGCCTCAACGGCTTGGCAGTAGCGAAGATCCCAGCCGTGGCGATAAAAATTCCTGCGACTGTACCGCGTGCCGAACAAGGCCCGGCGGCGAGGCTCGCACAGGGCTTGGTCCTCTTGGCTCAAAACGCCCGCGAAGACAGGATCGTGATGGCGGGCACGGCCAACCTGGCCCGATCAAACAATGACTTCCCACTGAGTATTGGTCCTGTCCTTGACGCCTTGGAGGAACAAGTGGTGTTACTGCGACTCCTTGAGGCTATGGCACAGGACACCTTAGGAATGGCGGTTGTCATTGGCCGCGAGAACCCCCATGATTCCCTGTCTGAAGCCTCCGTCGTGGCAAGCATTTACGGCCCCGGCGAAAGCGCCAAGCTGGGTGTGGTTGGACCTACCCGGATGGATTACCCCAACACCATGTCAAGTGTGCGAGCAGTAGCGCAGTACCTGTCTAGAATTCTGGCCGGCTAAACGGCCACCGTTTCCACGTAAAGAGAGCAACATTTTGAGTAATCACTACGACGCATTGGGCGTTGCCCGCGACGCAACAGCCGAAGAAATCAAAAAGGCCTACCGCAAGCTGGCACGCAAACTTCATCCGGACGTCAACGACGCCCCGGACGCTCAGGACAGCTTCAAGGCAGTGACCCATGCCTATGAGGTCCTTTCCGACCCGCAAAAGCGACGTGTCTATGACACCACCGGCAACGAAAACGGCAATGACAACGGCGGTGGTGGAGGTAACTTTGGCGGCGAGGGGTTCGCCTTCCAAGACATCTTTGAAACCTTCTTTGGAGGCGGCGGAGGCGGCGGTGGAGGCGGTGGCCGGGGCCCGGCATCACGTATGCGCCGTGGCCAAGATGCCCTCATCACGGTACGTGTTGAACTGCGCGAAGCCGTGTTTGGCGTCAATAAGAAACTTGAAATTGACACTGCCATCACGTGCCCCACCTGCGATGGCAGCTGCTGCCGCAAAGGTACCTCACCCACCACCTGCGATGTCTGCCACGGCAGCGGCCAGATCCAGCGACCCATGCGCTCCATTTTGGGTAATGTCATGACCCTGGCAACCTGCAATTCCTGCCAGGGTTTTGGCACCATGATCATTGACCCCTGTAATGAATGCATGGGAGAAGGTCGTGTCCGCAACCGCCGCTCCTTCACCATAAAGGTTCCGGCCGGAGTTAGCACCGGCACACGTATTCAGCTTGGCGGCCAGGGCGAAGCAGGACCTGCCGGTGGACCGGCCGGTGACCTGTATGTGGAGATGAAGGTCAATAATGACCCCGCATTCCTACGCGACGGCGATGACCTGCACGCCACACTCAGTGTCCCCATGACAGCTGCGGCTTTGGGCACAGAGCTCAGCTTTGAAACGTTCGACGGCGAACAACCAGTCAGCATCAAGCCGGGCACACAAGCCGGCGAAGTGGTTAATTTGCGCGGTCTAGGTGTCACACATCTGCGTGGGTTCGGTCGAGGCGATCTGAAGGTCCATGTGCATGTTGAAACGCCCACCAAACCGGATGCAGCCCAGGAAGAGCTACTAAAGCAACTGGCCGCCTTGCGCGGAGAAACGTACAGCGAAGGCAAACTAGTCACAAGTGGCGGCATGTTCGCCAAACTGCGTGATAAGTTCGGCAGTCTCTAAGCGGCCATGAGTAACCCGGTCTTTTACGCTGCCCCAGAGTCAATTGGCGCGCTATGCCCCGGCGCCCGATTTTCCCTGGACGGTGCTGAAGGACGCCACGCGGCAACTGTCAAACGGCTCAGCATTGGTGAGCCGGTTGACGTGTGCGACGGCGCAGGGTTGCGTTTGACCTGCACCGTCACCAACGCCGAAAAAGGCATCCTGACGGTGCAGGTGGAAGCTGTTTTGCCTGAGCAAAAACCAGCCGTCGAATTCACTCTTGTCCAGGCTCTGGCCAAGGGCGACAGAGATGAATTGGCCATTGAAATGGCCACAGAGTTGGGGATCGATGCAGTTGTGCCGTGGCAGGCGGAGCGATCCATTGTGCGCTGGAAAATGGACAAAGCCGTCAAGGGGCCGGAGAAATGGCGTCAAGTCGTGGTTGCTGCCGCCAAACAAGCCAGACGAGCTACTGTGCCACGTGTGGGAGAACTGGCAGGAACCGCGGCCGTATGTGAACATATTCAAGGAGCTGACCTTGCATTAGTCCTACACGAGGACGCCGTAGATTCGGTGGCGACGCGTGCCCACGAGTGGTTACTAGCCAACCCAGACGCGAAGAGCACTGTGGCTCGGCAATACTCTGTGTTGCTGATAGTAGGGCCGGAAGGCGGCATGAGCGCCGCCGAGGTCGAAGCATTCGTTGCCGCCGGTGCCAGGCGAGCACTCCTGGGCAAGCATGTGCTGCGCTCCTCCACAGCTGGACCCGCCGCCGTCGTACTTTTAAGCCAAGAACTGGGCCGCTGGTAGTCCCCGGTTGCTCCCACAGTTCGCCAGCTCACTGCGGGGCCCTCGCAACCGTGGGCCCACCCGGCACGTTCCACAGTTCGCCAGCTCACTGCGGGGCCCTCGCAACCGTGGGCCCACCCGGCGCCTGCCACAGTTCGCCAGCTCACTGCACTGTCTAAAGGACGACTGCGGGGCCCTCAGATAATTATTTGGGGGAGGGCTCCACGATGGAGACCCTTTTGCTGTCAATACCTACCTTTTGACCTGGGAGTGAAGGGTCAGCAATGTACACCGAGAGTTGGTAGCTGCCGGGCGGTGGGGCAATGTTGAAGCTGAACTCACCCAATTCCTTGGCACCCGCTGGAATGGACACTGTCCCGTTCAAATACTGTTCACCGACTTTGCCGTCCGAGAATCGGTCAAGTGACCACAAGAGGGCTCCGGTGGGTGAGACGCCCTGACCGCTGACTTTCAGAGGCAGACTCTTGTGCGTAGCACCGTCAGCTGGGTCAATAATCCAGACAGGTGCCAGAAATGTCGCCTTGCGAGTGAGTGGACGATCCAGGAGCACCTGACCAAAAGCCTTATAACCAGTGTGTCCGTCAACGAGGACAGAAACCTGTATGGAGCTATCGGTGTCGACGAGGCCGGCCATTGCAGCGGCGGCCGTAGCTGTATAGATCAACTGTGAAATTGAGCGCTCAGCCAGACCTTGATCCGCTTTTTTAGCGAAAGCATCAGCCGATATATCAATGGTGATGATGTTTTTTGCCGAAATGGAGGCACCAAGCCTGGAGGGACTGTTCCAAAGTGAAAAGTAATCAGGGTCGTGGGGTTGGCTGCCCATCATTGTTCGCAACGCTGTCACCAGCGGATCGTCTGTGGGCTGAGCGGGAAAAAACTCGCGGTACAAGAAAACGTCGTCATTGCTATGGCCGAGCCAGTACACGGGCAATGTCTGGGCGGCTATCGCTGTTTCAAGCGGCGCACTTGTTACACGCCCGGACGCGGTTGAAGCATTCGTTGTAGGCATCGTCGCGTCGTGCTGTTGCGCTTCGTTGGGCGTGCAACCGACAAGGGCCAGTGAGAGTGAGAGCCCAATAATGGCGATTCTGTCTACGATCCGCATGCGCGCCATCGAGCGGCGCTGCCGGCAGGCAGGACCAGCACAGGCGCCGGGGCGCCCTGAAGGTGCGGGGAAGAAGGCAGACATGTTGAAACGCTCTCGTTAATCTTGAGTGTTAAAGGCAGCCGGTTGTTCCCGGCGCCACAATGTTCTTGGTAGTTCCAAGCTTCCCCACAAGACTTTGAACCTTTCTCAGCTTGGCACAGCAAGTTCTCCAGATGCCCTTAAAAAAGGGTTAGCGCAGGAACTGAAACCGTATCGAAACACTTCCCGTGGCATATGGCACAAAGATGTGCCCTCGGCATAACTGCTATATGAGCACAGGTCCAAGGCTGTGCACTAGAATCGAGAATAGTTAGCAATGTCAAGAATTCCGGAAATGGTACCGGGCAAATCAAGGAGAGATTTCAGGCCGGATGGCCGAACTTATGACAGAGAGAACAGCGCACCCTCAGGACTCCTTCTCGGACCAGGGCCCGGGACGGCACTTCCCACATTCTGTTGATGGAACGCGCACGGAAGTGGTGCATTTCTTATCGACTGAACAGATGGTTGCCGCTTTGGGTGCCGAGGACGAAGGTCTGCGGATTGTTGAAAATCTGTATCCGGAAGTAACTTTCTTGGCGCGCGGTAATGTTCTGACCATTACTGGTCCCTCCGGTGTTGTTCCACGGATTATGCACTTGATGGAAGAAGCGCGCGGCATGGTAGCCAGAGACTGTCCCATGAGCGCGGATATGTGGGAACAACTGGTGACCATGCTTAAAACCCACCCGCAGACGTCAATTGTTGACGTTTTCAGCCATGATATTCTTTCCAGCCGTGGCAGGACCATCCGCCCCAAGACCACGAACCAAAAAGACTATGTTGACGCGATCGATCGTAATACCGTGGTGTTCGGCATTGGTCCGGCAGGCACAGGGAAAACCTATTTGGCCATGGCCAAAGCTGTGCAAGCACTGCAGCACAAGGAAGTAAGCCGCATAATATTGACCCGTCCAGCCGTTGAGGCGGGGGAACGCTTGGGCTTCCTACCCGGGACACTCAACGACAAGATAGATCCGTATCTTCGCCCTCTCTACGACGCCCTACACGAGATGATGGATCCGGAAACCATCCCGCGCCTCATGGCTGCAGGCACAATAGAAGTTGCCCCGTTGGCCTACATGCGTGGACGGACACTCAATGACGCTTTCATCATCTTGGATGAAGCGCAAAACACTACGCCTGAACAAATGAAGATGTTCCTGACCCGGTTGGGCTTTGGCTCTAAGATTGTCATCACAGGTGACATCACCCAGGTTGACCTACCCAGCGGGACAAAGTCCGGGCTTCGAGTGGTACGGGAGATTCTTGATGGCCTTGATGACATCAACTTCTCCATTTTGGATGCCTCAGATGTTCTCCGGCACCGTTTGGTTGGCGCCATAGTCAGCGCCTACAACAATTGGGATGATGCCCGTCCCGGCCCAACAACACAACCACAGCCACAGAAAGAAAGCACCTCGCGATGAGCATCGAAGTAAACAATGAATCAGGCGTGGAGGTGCGCCAGGAAGAGCTAGTGAGGCTCATCAGGCACATTTTGAACGCCATGTTTTTGCACCCCCAAACAGAGGTGTCGGTTATCTTGGCAGATGTTGAAACCATGGAGAAACTCCACCTTGAATGGATGGATGAACCTGGCGCAACAGATGTGCTCTCATTCCCGATGGACGAACTGCGTCCGGGGACTTCCTCAATGAGTACCCCCGCTGGTCTGCTCGGCGATATTGTGTTGTGCCCCGTTATTGCCCAGGAACAAGCGAGCGCCGCCGGGCACTCCATGGAAGATGAATTGTTGCTGTTGACCACACACGGCATGCTGCACCTCATGGGCTACGACCACGGCGAACCGGAAGAAAAAGAAGAGATGTTTGGTATCCAGCGTGAACTACTCTCCAACTTCCTGGGCAAGGACGCTCCCCGGGAGACAATGCAGTGACGCTAGTTGTTTTGCCGGTCATGGGAGTTCTCTTCACGGCCATGGCCGCGTTTTTAGCGGCCATCGAATCAGCGCTGAACTTCTTTCCACGACATGATGCCGACTCTGTGTCCGCACACGGTCCTGGGGCGTCTCTAGAAAAGGTGTTAGCCCAGCCGTTGGTGCACATCAACGCACTGCGTTTCTGGCGGGTGTGGTGTGAAATGGCCGCAGCCGTAGCAGTTGCCATCTTCCTTGTGGGGCTACTTGGCAACGAATGGCTAGCCGGGCTCATTGCCACGATCGTTATGGCAGTCCTGGGCTTCATGCTTGTGGGCGTTTCCCCGCGCAGACTTGGTCGAATGCATGCCACCACCCTTATTGCCCGGACGGCGTGGTTGGTGCATATTCTGCGTCGTATCTTAGGACCCATTCCCCAGTGGCTGATCCGCCTAGGCTCTATCATGACAAAGGATGCCGCGTCGGCCAACGACGCTTTTGTCAGTGAAGAGGAATTCCGTGAGTTTGTAGACCGAGCCAGTGAATCGGAGATGATTGAGGACAATGAGGCTGAGCTCATCCACAGCGTATTTGACCTCGGTGAAACAATGGTGCGTGCAGTCATGGTCCCGCGCATGGACATCGTCAGCATCAATCAAAACGATGCGTTGGACGATGCACTTGAAATCTTCCTTAACTCGGGTTATTCGCGGATTCCTGTCATAGGTGAGAGTGCAGATCACATCCTGGGCATCTTGTACCTGAAAGACGTTGTGGCCACCCTGCACCGGCTTGGGGACGAGGAAGCCCGCCCCTTGGTTGAACACCTGGCTCGCAGCGTCAGGTATGTCCCTGAGTCCAAACCTGTTGATGACCTGTTGAAGGAACTCCAACGAGAATCTACGCATGTAGCCATTGTGGTTGATGAGTATGGCGGTACTGCTGGCCTGGTGACGCTCGAGGATTTGATTGAGGAAATTGTTGGTGAAATCGCTGATGAATATGATCTCGTTTCGCCAGAGGTGGCGAACCTGGGAGACGGTAAGTACAGAATTAAGGCTCGCATGGCAGTTGATGAGTTTGGCGAACTGTTCGGCAAAGACATTGACGACGACGAAGTGGACACCGTGGGCGGGTTCCTGGCCAAACATCTGGGTAAGATCCCAACGCTAGGTAGCCGCGTAGAAGTAAACGGACTTCTTTTGGTTGCCGACAGGATGGAAGCTTCCCGTAATAGGGTCAGCCACGTCATTGCCAGCACCATTGAACCAGCCGAGAATGAGCGTACAGACAGCAGCAACCCCACCGAAGAGCACCACAGGAGCGAACATGAGTAAGTCAAAGGGCACGTCAGGCCTCATTGAAGCCAAGGCTGAGGGGTTCCGTGCCGGCTTTGCTGTTCTAGCTGGACGGCCCAACGCCGGGAAGTCAACACTGACAAATGCACTAGTAGGCCAGAAGGTAGCTATAACTTCGGCCAAACCGCAGACTACCCGGCACACCATCCGCGGTATTGTCCACAGTGATGCTTTCCAGCTGGTTTTAGTAGACACGCCTGGACTGCATAGGCCACGGACCCTGCTGGGAAAGCGCCTCAACGATCTCGTGGCCGACACGCTTTCAGAAGTTGATGTCATTGGGTTTTGCCTTCCGGCCAATGAGAAAATTGGTCCCGGGGACCGGTATATTGCAGCGCAGTTGGGAAACGTTGGCAACAAGCCTGTCGTGGCAATCGTGACTAAAACTGACACGGTCGATCGCCAAGCAGTCACAGATCAGCTGATTGCTGTTGAAGCGTTGGGCCGTGAGGTGATCGGTGAGAGAGGTTTCGCCGCCGTCGTCCCTGTCTCAGCAGTGGAGGACTTTCAAGTTCAGACTTTGGCCGCTGTCTTTGCCGAATATCTTCCGCTTTCTCCGGCACTTTATCCTGACGGTGAACTTACCGATGAGCCGGAAGCCGTCATGGTCGCCGAGCTCATCCGGGAGGCAGCCCTTGAGGGTGTACGCGATGAATTGCCACACTCTTTGGCCGTGGTTGTTGAGGAGATTGTGGCGCGTGAGGGACGCACGGAGGACAATCCGCTTCTTGATGTGCGCGTAAACCTCTATGTGGAGCGGTCTTCGCAAAAGGCGATCATTATTGGCAAGGGCGGCGCACGTTTGCGTGAAGTAGGCACTAACGCGCGGAAGGGTATCGAAGCCCTCCTAGGGACAAAAATTTATCTTGATCTTCATGTGAAGGTTGCCAAGGATTGGCAGAGAGATCCGAAGCAGCTTGTCAAGCTTGGGTTCTAGACACAAACGTCTAGAAGGTGGGGAACTGTAGCCCGGCATCAGCACGCCGCATCGCCGTCTCAGCACAGATGAAGACGCAGAAGTATCAATAAGAGGCGATATCGTGTCCTGCGTGCGCGGCATGTGGGAACTTCCCAGTCTTGACCGCTAAGCTCAACAAAGTCATTATTCACAGTGAAAGGTTCTTACATGGGGCGACGTCGTGCCGAAACGGGAGCAGTCAGCGCCGCCAGCACCCCTCGCACCAGGATCCATACTGTACAGAAACCACTTGGCAGACACTTCAAAATCTCCCGCCGGGCTCCCTTGTGGTTGAGAGTTACCGCTCTGGCGCTCTCGGCCGTGCTTGTTCTGGGTCTGGGAACTGCTGGCCTACTCTTTTATAAACTGCAGTCCAATGTCACCACCTCGCCCTTGAACGCCGGGGTTGGCAACAAATCCTCGGATAAGCCACAGGTTGAAGACACAGGATCGGTACAGATATTGATCCTTGGCACCGATACTCGTGCAGGTGCCAACAGTGAGTACGGCACCGCCGATGACTCCGCAGGTGAGGGTAACTCCGACGTCATGTTGCTGATGGACATCTCGGCAGATAACAGCAGAGTCTCCGTGACGAGTTTTCCTCGAGACTTGATGGTGCCCATACCCGCGTGTAAGCCGGTTGGTGGCGGCACCGTCATGCCGGGTGCCGCAGTAGGGCAGCTAAACGCAGCCCTGCAAGCCGGACCGGGGTGCACGGTAGCGGCCATCAATGACGTTACCGGATTGACCATTGACCACTTCATGT
The DNA here is from genome assembly GCF_039529835.1 of Arthrobacter sp. TMP15. NCBI lineage: Bacteria > Bacillati > Actinomycetota > Actinomycetes > Micrococcales > Micrococcaceae > Arthrobacter > Arthrobacter sp. TMP15. Next base: position 1,949,904 of record NZ_CP154262.1, on the reverse strand, counting down.
TGGCGGACTTTACCGCGGTAAAAGAACTCTCCAATGCCCTAGGTGGAGTTGAAGTGTGTGTTGATCATGCCGTGTATGACTACAACGGCTCGTGGCTTAAACTCCCAAAGGGTGAAAGCCTAGTCCAGGGCGAGCAGGCACTAGCATTCCTGCGCACCCGTCACGCATTTGGGGACGCCAGCGACCTTGAGCGCATCAAGGCTCAGCAGTACTTCCTGGGATCAATGGTCCGCAAAGTCAAAAGTGAAGGAACGCTGCTTAACCTGCCAAAGCTCTACAACCTAGCCGATGTTGTCACTAAGAATCTGACGATTGACGATGGGCTGGCAAATATTCCTTCGATGGTGACAATTGCCAACCGACTGGCCAAAATTGACCTCGCTAACGTCGCCTTTGTCACAGTGCCCTACGAACCCTATGCAGGGGATCCCAACAAGGTTCAGCTCAAGGAACCTCAGTCGGGGCAGTTCTTCGCTGCGCTACGGAACGACAAGTCACTAACCCCTGCCACCACTGCACCTGCGGCAGCTCCCACCTCGGAGGTTGCGCCCACAACGGATCCGGTTGTCCCCGCCTACGATAAGGCCCTGCAACCAGTGGGTATAGCCAACGCGTCAGCAGTAGTGGGCAGGCCAATAGAACTCCTCCAGGCTCTCACCACAGCAGGGTTTAGCAACTCTTATCAGTTGGGTGAATTTCCAGCTGAGAAAGAATCGAAAGTCTTTTATGGTTCTGACATGGCGGACGTGGCTGCCGACGTTGCCACATTGTTCAAACTTCCCGCATCAGCGGTTCAATCTGATCCCACCATCTCAGGGGTACGCGTAGTGGTTGGCACCGATTGGGGTTCTGGGACGCAGTTTGGCAGTGCTGTGGTGCCTGAGGATATCGTGGCCAGCACCGCGGACAAAGGTGGGGAATGCCTGAGGGTGAACCCTCAGTTCTATGCCGAGAATTACGCGCAGTAAACCATCACGTTCTGTCGCGGTGATGGAAAAAGTTGAACTGCGATGTAAGTGGCGGAGTTGCCCTGGATGATCCGGGCAACTCCGCCACATACATTGCAGTCTTGTTCTTACAGAGCTACCAAATACTCACGCGTTGCGCAGGTTCAAGCCACATGGCATCTGTTGTTTTGGTACCAAAGGCCTCGTGAAAGGCATCCAAGTTGCTGGCCACAGCATTGCAGCGCAATTCTCCGGGGGAGTGCGGATCAATAGTCAGGCGTCGGATTGCTTCCTCTGTTCGGATTTTGGTGCGCCAGCATTCGGCCCAGGAGAAAAAGAACCGTTGAGCCCCTGTCAGTCCGTCAACAACCGGTGACGCCGTGCCGTTCAGGCTGAGCTGGTAGGCCTTGAAACCAATGGCCAAACCGCCAAGGTCACCAATATTCTCACCGAGGGTGAGTTCGCCGTTGACAAACTCCTGGGGGGCGGCCGTGGGGGAGAGCTTGTTGTACTGCTGAACAAGTCTGGCCGTCAACTTTTCAAAAGCTGCCCTGTCCTCATCTGTCCACCAGTTCCTTAAGGCACCGGTACCGTCGAACTGGGAGCCCTGATCGTCGAATCCGTGGCCAATTTCATGTCCGATCACGGCCCCAATGCCACCGTAGTTTGCAGCGTCGTCAGCTTCGGCGTCGTAGAAAGGCGGTTGGAGTATTGCTGCTGGGAAAACCACCTCATTCATGGTGGGGTTGTAGTAAGCATTGACTGTTTGAGGGCTCATTAACCACTCTTCCCGGTCAATCGGGGCCCCGATCTTAGCCAGCTGGCGGGCCAGCTCAAAGGCATTGCTGCGTTCAACGTTCGCCAGTAATTCCCCAGCCACTATCTCCAGTTTGGAGTAGTCGCGCCATTTGGCGGGGTACCCGATTTTAGGGGTGAAGGCAGCCAGTTTCTCCAGCGCCCTATCCTTGGTTTCTTCGCTCATCCACCTCAATTCAACGATGCTTGTGCGGTATGCCTCAATGAGGTTGGCCACGAGCTTTTCCATGTGTGCCTTGTGTGACTCCGGGAAGTGCTGGGCCACGTAGAGTTGGCCCACCGCCTCACCAAGTACGCCCTCAACCAAGGCAACCCCGCGTTTCCACCGGTCTCGGATGGCTGGAGTTCCGCTGAGCGTTGTTCCGTAGAAGGCAAAGTTCGTGTCGACAAAGTCCTTGGATAGGTAGCCTGCCATGCTTGAAATGGTCCGCATGGCCAACCATGCCTGCCAGTCTGCACGGCGTTCTTCCACCAGTAGCGCATTCTGGCCGGTGAAGAACCCAGGAGTTGCCACCACCAGGTCTGCGCTCTGCTCGGGCGTGACACCCAGTGCTTCCAGCCAGGTTTCCAGGGCAGGCAACAACTCCAAGGTTTCCGCAAAACTCTTAAGGTTGTAGGTTTTTTGCGGATCCCGCAATGAGACCTTGTCCAGATGCGTGGCGGCAATCTCTGTTTCTAGCGCCATAATACGGGGAGCCTTGCCAGCGGCATCCTTGACACCAGCCAGTTCAAGCATGGCCTGGACATGGCTGATATAGGCGGATCGGATAGGCTCGAACTTTTCCTCACGGTAGTAGGACTCATCTGGCAGTCCCAGCCCAGCCTGGAAAAGGTGCAGCAAAGCCCGGTCAGGATTTCCGGCGTCGTTATTGACATAGGCGCCAAACAGAGTGCTGCCACCAGTTCGGTCAAGCTCACCCATTAGGCGCACAATTTCGGTGATACTAGCTGCGGAGTGGATTGCCTCAAGCTTTTCCGTCAGGGGGGAAGCCCCTGCACGCTCAATAGCCGCTTCATCCATAAAGTCTGAGTACAGCGCCCCGATCTTGGCTGAAAGTATCGGGTTTTCTGCATCAGGGTTGGTGGCTTCGGTGCCGGCGTGTTCGATGATTGCCTTGACGGCAGCTTCGGATTCATCACGCAAGGTGATGAAGGAGCCGGTCAGTGCTCTGTCGTCGGGAATCACCTCCGAGGCCAACCAGAGACCGTTCACATGCTTGAATAAATCATCCTGTGGCCTTGTGCTGTGGTCAATGTTCAAGAGATTAATACCGGAATGGGTCAAATGGATCGGTTCCCCTTCTTTTCTAGCTGTGTAGTTCAGCTGCTTGCTTACATCAGTACCTGCTGAAACCGTACTGAGCTGACACCGTACTGAGGTCAATGGTGACTTCTTTCACCATCATCCTACGTGTCGTGTTAGGGTAAAAATGTGCGCACTGGAATGCTTCTTCTTAGCTGCCGCGGCGAGGCTTGTAGCCCGTTGAATTGATCAACGTGGAATCTGGCCACCCTCGCTGCGGTGTTTGTGTTGCCCGGCCGGCTTCCCATTCGTTGAACAAACTTTAAGGTCACTCCCATGCGAAATACGCAAAAAACTTCCGGAATGCCCACTCACCGCTATCTGCCATTTCAAGATCAAATCTCGGTGGCTCTGCCAGACCGTACATGGCCGGATAAAGCGATTACCAAGGCGCCGCGGTGGTGTGCTGTTGATCTGCGTGACGGCAATCAGGCGTTGATCGACCCCATGAGTCCCGGGCGCAAGATGAAAATGTTTGCGCTATTGGTGAAGATGGGCTTCAAGGAGATCGAAGTCGGTTTCCCTTCAGCCTCGCAAACAGACTTTGACTTTGTCCGCCAGCTCATTGAAGGCGGTCATATTCCCGATGATGTGAGCATTCAAGTGCTGACTCAGGCTCGCGAGCACCTGATTGAGCGGACCTACGAATCCCTGATCGGTGCCAAGAGCGCCATTGTGCACCTTTACAACTCCACGTCAGTGCTGCAGCGCCGTGTTGTGTTTAATCAAGACGAAGACGGCATCTTGGATATAGCTTTGCAGGGGGCCCGCCTTTGCAAAAAATACGAAGAGACGATGGGGGATACTCTCATCACTTACGAGTACTCTCCCGAATCCTTCACCGGCACTGAACCGGAATATGCGCTGCGCGTGTGCAATGCCATCGCAGATATTTTCGAAGCATCCGCTGACAATCAGGTGATCATCAACCTGCCGGCCACTGTGGAAATGGCCACCCCGAATGTTTACGCTGACTCCATAGAGTGGATGAGCCGGAACCTGCACCCGCGGGAAGGTATCATTTTGTCTTTGCACCCGCACAACGACCGCGGTACCGGTGTTGCTGCGGCCGAATTGGGTTACTTGGCAGGAGCGGACCGTATTGAGGGCTGCCTGTTTGGCAATGGGGAGCGTACAGGCAATGTTGACTTGGTGACTTTGGGCCTGAACATGTTCACCCAGGGCATTGACCCGATGCTCGACTTCTCCGACATAGATGAAATCCGCCGCACGGTTGAGTACTGCAACCAGCTTCCCGTCCCTGAGCGCTCACCCTACGGTGGTGACCTTGTCTTCACCGCGTTCTCCGGCTCCCACCAGGACGCGATCAAGAAAGGCTTCGACGCCATGGCCGCGGACGCTGCCTCTGCCGGAGTGGACGTTAGCCAGCACACCTGGGCTGTTCCTTACCTGCCTGTTGATCCCAAGGACCTGGGGCGGAGCTACGAGGCAGTCATCCGGGTGAACTCGCAATCCGGCAAGGGTGGAGTGGCCTACCTGCTCAAGAACGAGCACAGTCTTGACCTTCCTCGCCGCGCCCAGATCGAGTTCTCCGGTGTCATTCAGCAGCGCACCGACACAGTGGGTGGGGAAGTTAGCGCCGCAGAGCTGTGGACAGTGTTCAAGGACGAATACCTGCCCGGTGAAAGCGCCGATGAGCAGTGGGGCCGCTACCGTATTGGCCCATTCACCACCTCCACTGACGACGATGGTGAAATGAGCCTCACGGCCAAACTGTTGATCGACGGCGTGGCACACACCAGAACCGGTACAGGAAACGGACCCATCGCGGCGTTACTGGCCATTCTGGCGGAGGACGGTATGGATGTGCGAGTACTTGACTACTCCGAACACGCTCTCTCTGAAGGTGGCGACGCCCGGGCCGCTGCGTTTGTGGAGTGCGCGGTTGGGGAGCGAGTCCTTTGGGGTGTAGGCATTGACTCCAACACCTCAACCTCTTCACTGAAGGCAGTTGTTTCCGCTGTGAACCGCGCTATCCGGGACTCCCAGATCGTTTGACGGTGACACCGGGCATGTTCCCAGTGCTGAGGCACACATGCCCGGTGGCCTGAGTGCCTGCTCTCAAGTTTTGGGGCAAAGGACACTCTAGACTCCGGTGAGCCCACTGCCTCCCTGGTGGGCAAAGGTGGGAGAATATAAGAATGTCCAATCATGCACTTCGCACCTATCGGGATGATGCTGTTGTGTTGCGCACCCATAAGTTGGGCGAAGCGGATAGGATCATCACTTTGCTGACCCACCGCCACGGTCAGCTGCGCGCAGTGGCTAAAGGAGTCCGACGCACCAGTAGCAAGTTTGGTGCACGATTGGAACCGTTCATGGTGGCCGATCTGCAATTGGTTAAGGGACGTTCCCTGGATATTGTGACTCAGGCAGTTGCCCGGGCCAGTTACGGTGACGCCATCTGCGCCAACTATGACCGTTATGTTGTTGCAGCAGCCATGACCGAAACTGCCGAACGACTCACAGATGTAGATGGCGAAACGTCAACCTCTCATTATCTGCTTCTGGTAGGTGCACTAGCGTCCCTGAGTCGTGGCGCGCATGCACCTGAGCTGATCCTTGACTCCTATCTGCTGCGGGCCGTCTCCATAGGAGGCTGGGCGCCAAGCTTCTTGGACTGCGCCCGCTGCGGGGAGCCAGGCCCGCACGGGGCCTTCAACGCTGCTTTGGGAGGGGCCGTTTGCCACGACTGCCGCCCACCAGGCTCTCCTGCCCCGGCGCCAGAAACAATGGCTCTGCTGGCACATCTATTGAGCGGGAACTGGCCCGGGGCGGACGCCTCAATGACCATCCACCGACGGGAAGCCGCTGGTTTGGTGGCCGGATATGTCCAGTGGCATCTGGAGCGTACTTTACGCTCCTTGAAACTTGTGGAGCGTGTATAAATATATGGCTATCCAACGCAGTACTCGGAGCAAATCCAAACCCCAAGTTGTGGCACCGTGGCCGCATGAATCGGGGAGAAGCGTTCCGGCTTTACCCGGCGAACTGATTCCCAGACATGTTGCCATTGTCATGGACGGAAACGGGCGATGGGCCAATCAGCGCGGACTGCCCAGAGTGGAAGGTCATAAAGCAGGTGAGCCAGCGCTGCTTGACGTTATGGCCGGTGCCATCGAGATGGGTATTAAATACGTTAGCGTCTATGCTTTTTCCACCGAGAACTGGAAGCGATCGCCCGAAGAAATTCGTTTCTTAATGGGATTTAATAAGGATGTATTAAGACGTCAAAGGGATCAGTTGGACGCGTGGGGTGTACGTATTCGGTGGGCTGGGCGTAAGCCAAAACTTTGGGGCTCCGTTATTAAAGAGCTAGAAGAAGCGCAGGAGCACACAAAAGACAACGACGTCATAACTTTAACCATGTGTGTTAATTACGGGGGGCGAGCAGAAATTGCCGACGCTGTTTCGGCATTGGCCTCCGACGTTGCTGCCGGGCGTCTGAGCCCCAGGGCGGTGAATGAAAAGACAATCCAAAAATACATGTACCTTCCGGATGTTCCGGATGTTGACTTGTTCCTTCGCTCCAGCGGAGAGCAGAGGTTGTCCAATTTTTTGCTGTGGCAGTCAGCCTATGCAGAATTTGTGTTCATGAACACCCTGTGGCCGGATGTGGACCGTCTGATTCTGTGGGAAGCCGTGGATGAATACGCGCGCAGAGACCGCCGCTACGGTGGGGCCGTCGATGCAGCGGCGGCCAATGGAAACGCCTCTGCTTCCTGACTCGAGAAAATTTAGTACGTACGTATTAGATATTAGTACAGCAGTGCTAAATAATTGTCGCTGCGTACGTTTGCAGTGTAGTAGTTAGTCAACGTAGCCGCGCAGCCACCGCTCCAGGCGAGCATATCCATCCTCACGAACAGGTTTACTCGAAAGAAACACCTCGTGGAGGGCACCGTCGATTCTCTCCAGCGTGACACTGTTACCCAACGAAAGCGTCCGTAAGGCTAGCGAACGCACGTCAAGAACAACGTCTGCCTTAAGCATTAGATCGCTCCAGACCGGACCGAGCATGCTTTTGGCTGCGAGCAGTACCAGCACTGGCATGGGCAGTTTCAAACCAGCGGCAACTTCTTGCTGTCCCGCCAAGATTGCTTTCATCCACCCGGCCCGAACTGGGAATGCATGAGGTGGACGCAAGTTCCTGTCCACGTTCCATTCCCCGTAAGCGGCGGAACTAATACCTCGCCAGTAAAAAGACCGCTCGGGAACGCGCATGCGCATGAGGGGGCGCAGGTCGGCTAGTTGCACCAGCGGACTTGCAGCGCGCCGGATGGCTGCACCGCCCTGAATTTCCAGCCACGGGCTGTTGAGTATCAGGTGACTGACAAGGCCGGGGTGGTGGTGTGCCCACAATGTTGCAATCAACCCACCGGTGGAGTGGCCCATGAGGATCACTGGGTGCTGTGAATCTGCCCCTGGTGCGGGCTCTCTTGATGGGTCAGGGAGTCCCGGATTGGTCATGGATTCCCTGGCGATGAGGGCATGCGCGGCAAGGATCTCAGCGTCGTAGTCCGCAAGGTTGCCAACATAGCCGCCCATCTCCGGAGATCCCAGACTGCGACCATGGTTGTGGAGATCCAAGGCGTAGAAAAAATAGCCACGCTCCGTGAAGAATTCGGCTAGCCCGGTGTTGAAGAAGTAGTCGCTCCAGCCATGGATGAACAGCACAGCATGTCCATTCGGTTCATAATCACGTGCAAGACTTGCAGCTGGCTTATGCCGAATTAAAGTGGCCCTATAGGTGTCCGCTAAAGGCGGTTCCTCACTTGTATGGGCAGCGGTGGCGCCGGAGAGTGAGCCAGAACTTCTCGCACCCTCTCCGGGTTGTCCTCCGGATCGGGTATTGGTGTTCTCGCGCACGGGAACCAGCAGCGTGGTGTTCTGGTAGTCCGCTCCAAGGATATCGGGGACCCACTGCGTGTCTGAAAGACCGTGGGGTTCAGACACGCTCATGCGTCCGTGACACTTGCCGCATGGCGCCCGGCAATGCGTCCGGAGAAGAGGCAGCCGCCTAGGAACGTCCCTTCAAGAGATCTGTGCCCGTGCATCCCTCCGCCACCAAAACCTGCAGCCTCACCGGCTGCGTAAAGTCCTGCTATGGGGGAACCATCGGAGCGGAGAACCCGGGCGGAAAGATCGGTAGCCAACCCGCCAAGGCTCTTGCGCGTGAGAGTCGATAGCCGGACGGCAATCAGGGGTCCGTGTTCTGGAGCAAGGATCGGATGGGGAGGCACAACACGCATGAGCTTATCCGTTGCGAACCGGCGGGCCTCCCGGATGGCATTGAGCTGGGTGTCCTTGCCTAAACCACTGGTGACCTGACGGTCCCTGGCGCTGAGAGTTTCCAGGAGTCCGGCGGGGTCGATGAGATTGGCGCCCACGAGTTTATTCATTTTTGCGGCCAACTCAGTCGCGCTCTGTGACTGAACAAAATCTATTCCACTGTCAATAAATTTTTGCACTTGCCCTCCAACACCTGGGAGAGCCCGTTTGGCCAGTAGTTTCATGTCCTTTCCCGTCAAGTCTGGATTTTGTTCGGAACCTGAAAGTGCAAACTCTTTGCTGATAATCGTCTGATTCAGCACAAACCATGAGTGAGAATGGCCAGTGGTTTCCAGATGCCGCAGGGTGCCCAGAGAATCGAAGCCGGGGAAGAGCGGAATGGGTAAGCGGTGACCTGTTGCATCCAACCACAGTGGAGACGGACCGGAGAGAATACGGATCCCGTGGTTTGGCCACACTGGGTCAGGGTTGTGAATACCTTCTGGGTAGTGCCACATGCGGTCTGTGTTTATCAAATTGGCACCCGCACGAGCCACTACTTGTTGGAATTCACCATCCACCGAGGCCGGAACACCGGTGAGCATGGACTGGGGACCGCTACCGTTGGGCCATTGTTCACGGACCATTTTATGGTTCCCACCAATTCCCCCGGTCGTGACAATAACCGCACTTGAAGAGACGCTGAATTCCCCGGCAACGCTCCTGCTGCTGGCCACGCCACGGTCCACGTCAGAGGCTTGAAGTATTTCACCGCGCACTCCGGTGACGGCTCCGGCGTCGAACATCAGCTCGGTGGCCCGGTGCCGGAAAGCAAGCTGGATCTTTCCTGCACCAACACCTTCTTGGATTTTTGCTAGGAAAGGGGCCAGTATGCCGGGCCCTGTTCCCCACACAACGTGGAAACGGGGAACAGAGTTTCCGTGGCCTTGAGCGTCATAGCCGCCACGCTCCGCCCACTGGACCAGGGGAAAGAATCGCACGCCCAAGGCGTGGAGCCACGCCCGCTTCTCGCCGGCTGCAAAATCGACATAAGCTTCCGCCCAACGTCTGGGCCATGTATCCTCAAGGCGGTCAAAGGCGGCCGAACCAAGCCAATCGGCCAGGGCGAGTTCAGCTGAATCCTTCACACCCAGTCGGCGTTGCTCGGGGGAGTCAACCAGGAACAGCCCACCAAAGGACCAGTGTGCCTGCCCACCCATGGAAGCCTGCGGTTCCTGATCCACTATCAGCACCGTTCGCCCGGCATTGTAGGCCTCGGCCGCGCACACCAAACCGGAGAGCCCGGCTCCAACAACCACAACGTCCGCGTGCTGCCATGTCAATCCACTATTGCTGTCCATGAGGACATGCTAACCCTCTTTAACCGGTGGTTTTACGCAATGAATTCTTCAGGAGGTTTTGCAGTTCCGGCGTAGAACCGGAAAACTAGAGACATGCGAATATATCCCACAGTTTTCCGGCTCTGTTTTTCCTGGATGGACGCCGAACGGGCGCACAAAATCGGTTTCTGCCTGGTCAAGGCAACTCAAGCAACAGGGGCCGGCGCCGTGTTGCGCAGAATGTTCGCACCGCCGGCATCGCTACAGACGCAGGCGCTTGGCCTCACGTTCCCCACTCCGTTCGGACTCGCCGCCGGGTTTGATAAGGAGGGCAAAGGCATCAATGCGTTGGCCAATCTGGGCTTTGGCCACGTAGAGGTAGGCACCATCACGGCCCAGGCGCAATCCGGCAACCCGCAGCCTCGATTGTTCCGTCTGGTGGCTGATCGTGCCGTGATTAACCGTATGGGCTTTAACAACGACGGCGCTGCCACCGTGGCGCCCAGACTTGCGCAGGCTTTGGCAGGCTTGGGCAAAAGTTATTCGTCGGTTCGCCCGATCGTTGGTGTGAACATTGGTAAAACCAAGACGGTTGAGCTCGAAGATGCTTTGGCGGATTACCTTCTTAGTGCCAGCACTCTTGCCCCGTCGGCTGACTACCTGGTGGTCAATGTCAGTTCACCTAACACTCCCGGGCTTCGCCTGCTTCAGGACGTGGCAACGCTGCGTCCTTTGCTGACAGGTGTTCGCGAGGCTGCCGACACGGCTGCCGGACGTCATGTGCCGTTGTTGGTGAAGATCGCACCGGATTTGGCCGATGCGGACATAGCCGACGTCGCCGCGCTTGCTCTTGAGCTGGAACTGGACGGTATTATCGCCACCAACACCACCATCAGCCGCGACGGATTGGCCAGCACCGCCGCTGACGTTGCGCAGACGGGTGCTGGCGGGCTTTCTGGTGCGCCGCTGAAGGCACGTTCACTTGAGGTGTTGCGTCAGCTCAAGGCAGCCGTAAATGACCAGCTGACATTGATCTCCGTAGGCGGTGTGGAAACAGGCGCTGAAGTGCAGGAACGCCTCGACGCCGGAGCCACACTTGTGCAGGGCTACACAGCATTCCTGTATGAGGGGCCTTTCTGGGCGGCCCGGATCAATAAGGAACTAGTGCAGCTGCGGCGCGCAAAACTGGGTCAGTAACCTAGGCCACTCTTGTCGCCGGGCTGATCGTCTTCGAAGGATCGTTCACGACGCTCGGCGCCAGAGCAGTGTCGATCACAGTCATGAGCTCGGCCGGAATCTTAACTCCGGAGGCCTTGACGTTTTCGGCAACCTGTTCAGGGCGTGAGGCGCCTACCAAGGCTGTTGCCACGTTCTCGTTCTGCAGCACCCAGGCGATGGCTAATTGGGGCATGCTCAGATTCAGCTCATCAGCGATGGGGCGCAGCTTTTGCACATTTGTGAGAATGTCCTCATTGAGGAAGTCCTTGATGGTGTTCTTGCCACCCTGCTCATCCGTGGCACGGGATCCGGCTGGCACAGGAGCCCCGGGCAGGTACTTTCCACTTAGTACTCCCTGCGCCATAGGTGACCAAACAACCTGGGATATGCCCAGTTCAAGGCAAGCCGGGATGACGTCGGGCTCTATCACACGCCACAGCGCAGAGTACTGGGGCTGGTTGGAGACCAATGAGAACCCTGCCTCCCGAGCCAGCCGCTGTCCTTCGCGCAACTGCTCGGCATTCCATTCAGAGACCCCAATGTAGAGTGCCTTGCCTTCTCGTACCACGTCTGCGAAAGCGGCAATGGTTTCCTCAAGCGGGGTTTCAAAGTCGTAGCGGTGTGCCTGGTAAAGATCCACATAGTCCATGTTGAGCCGGCGCAGGGAGTTATTGATGCCTTCCATGATGTGTTTGCGCGAGAGACCTGTATCGTTTGGTCCTTTGGGCCCAACCGGCCAGTACACCTTGGTGAAGACCTCAAGGGATTCGCGTCTTTCGGAAGACAACGCGGCCCCGAGCACCTCCTCAGCGGCACCGTTGGCGTAGGCGTCAGCCGTGTCAAAAGTTGTGATGCCGGCGTCGAGGGCTGCGCGTACACATGCCGCGGCCACATCATTTTCCACTTGGGAGCCGTGGGTAAGCCAATTGCCGTAGGTGATTTCAGTGATCTTCAGGCCTGACCGGCCAAGGTAGCGGTATTCCATCTACCCAGCCTAGCGATTCCGGCTACCTGGCGGCAGGGAGTTTGGCCGAATAATGGCTACCAGTTTTAAAAGAACGACGCCGGCCGCTTCCGTTAAGGAAGGGCCGGCGGGTTGCGCTCGGGTTCTCTGAGGCAGGCATCACTGAGCTGGAGCTCAGGTGGGCCATTCACCACGGCTGACAAGGGGCTTGGGCAAACGCAACCGGCGGAACTGCATGGAGCGCATAGCTCCATACCAAATAACACCGGAGTCAACAGAACCAAATTTTGCCGCCATTAAGCGTTTGAGCTTGCGCGACATCAGCAACACGTCCACGGCAACAAAAGCCACCATGGCCCAGAAGATACCAAACACAATCAGCTGCGAATTATTGGAGCTGCCGTCGGCGTTGCGCACAGGAATGAGCACTGTCAACAACACGATTGCCAGGGCAGCAAACATCACAAATTCTCCCAGACTGAACCTGGCGTCAACGTAGTCACGGGCATATCGCTTCTGTGGACCCTTGTCACGGGCAGGCAGGAATCGCTCTTCACCGGTGTCAAGGGCGCGGCGCATCCGTGCTTGTTCCACGCGTCGGGCATCACGAGCGGCAACCTTGGCCGCAGCGCGGTCGTTGGGCACCAAAGGCCGTTTGCGTGCCTCTTCCTGGGCCTTCCGGGAGGGCGTGGGCACGCCCTTGGCCGTCTGCGGGTCCTTGGACCGAGCAAACTGATCGGGGGAGGCAGGCGTTATCTGCTGGGCAGGGGCTTGATCTTTCTTACGTCCAAACACCCATAAAGGATACCCCGAACCAACTGCTGAGCTTGACCGCAAGGACTTCGCCGACTGTAGTCTTTGCAATATGAGACCTCACCAACCGGTAGCCAATACTCCTGGCGCCAATCTTGCAAATCTTACAGCCCACTTGCCAACCACCGCGCTGCGTCAAAGCGTGGCAGAGAACTTCTCTAAAACGGTGGCAGAACTTGTTCAACTTGTTGCTATCCCCGGCATCGCGTGGGATGCCTTCGACGCCGCCCAGCTTGAGCGCAGCTCAGAAGCCGTTGCCGCACTGATTCGTTCCACCGGACTTGATGACGTGCAGATCCTTCGTGTGGCCAAGGACGACGGCGGACAGGGCGGTCCCGCCATTGTCGCCAGGAAAGCCGCGGCGCCGGGTATGCCAACAGTTGTGTTGTACGCCCACCACGATGTGCAACCTCCCGGTGACAGCGAGCTATGGAACAGCGAACCATTTACGGCAGTGGAACGCGATGGTCGCCTCTATGGTCGTGGGGCAGCAGATGACAAGGCCGGCATCATGGCCCATGTTGCCGCGTTCCGGGCCATCACCGAAACTCTTGGGGACACGTTCGGGATCGGTGTGACGTTCTTTATTGAAGGTGAGGAGGAAGCCGGCTCACCCACTTTCGCCACCTTCCTAGAAACGCACCGGGAGCTCCTCGCCGGAGACGTGATTGTTGTTGCTGACTCGGCCAACTGGCAGGTGGGCGTCCCCGCTCTCACCACCAGCCTGCGTGGCTTGGTCGATGGCACAGTGGAAGTCCGGGTGACAAGTCATGCCGTGCACTCCGGCATGTTCGGGGGCCCGATCCTGGACGCACCGACTCTTATGGCGCGGCTCATTTCAACCTTTCACGATGATCAGGGCTCCGTTGCCATCAAGGGTCTCCATCACGGGGAAGCCGCAGCGGTGGACTATGAAGAAGAAGCGTTCCGGGCTGATGCCGGCGTGCTGGACGGCGTCAAATTAGCCGGAATGGGAAGCATCACCTCCCGTCTCTGGACCCAGCCGGCCCTGTCAGTGATTGGTATGGACATTCCATCCGTGGAGATGAGCTCAAATACTTTGCTGGCCTCAACCCGGGCCAAGATTAGCCTGCGCCTGGCACCTGGCCAGGATCCGGCGTCGGCCATGGAGGCCTTGGAAAAGCATGTTGTGGCCCATGCACCCTTTGGCGCGCAGGTCAGCTTCACTGCAGGTGAAGCCGGGCAGGCGTTCGCCACTGACACCCACGCTCCGGCGGCCCAGGCCGCCCTATGGGCGCTAGGGGAGTCTTGGGGTGTTTCCGCGGTGGAAACAGGGATGGGCGGATCCATTCCGTTCATTGCTGACTTGAAGGCAACCTACCCCCATGCACAGATCCTGGTCACAGGCGTGGAGGATCCGGATTCGCGCGCCCACAGCGCCAACGAGTCTTTGCACTTGGGAGATTTTGAAAAAGCCATTGTGGCGCAGACGCTCCTGCTGGCGGCCATCAATGCCGGCGCATTGGGGCAACCAGAGAAATCAGGGGAGCCCGGGGAACAGAAGGCGTAGGGCTATGGTTGACATAAGTTAGCGCCCCTGCCGGGCTCGACGTAGCATGTAGTTGTACCCTCACGTAAGGAAATGCCATGACAGCAAATGTCCACGAAGAAACCTCATCTGCCGCTATTGCAGATGTCGAACTGCCCACCCACGGTGTGCTCATCAGCGATGTTGCTGCCGGTAAGGTGCGCAGCCTGCTTGAACAAGAAGGCCGCACGGACCTTCGTTTGCGCGTCGCGGTGCAGCCTGGCGGTTGTTCAGGGCTGATCTACCAGCTCTACTTTGACGAGCGCATGCTTGACGGGGATGCTGTGCGCAATTTTGAAGGCGTCGAAGTTGTCATTGACAAGATGAGCGTGCCGTACTTGGAGGGCGCAAGCATTGACTTTGAAGACACTATTTCAAAGCAGGGTTTCACCATTGATAACCCCAACGCCGGCGGCTCTTGCGCCTGCGGTGATTCATTCCACTAAGCCATGATTTCTACTCGATGTAGAGCCTGTCGGAAAAAATTCCCGAAGGACATCCGACGCACGGAGAGTTTGGTGCGCTTTTTGCCTGCCATAGCGGTAAGCTCTACATCGAGTAGTAAAACCCATTTAGCTCGGGCTGCATTAAATCGCTGCCGAGCACAGTAAGAAGAGGAAGGGCCGTCTGTGAGTTCGCAGGACCGAACCGGCAGCCGACGCGCAAAAGTCATCTCCCTATCAGGGGTGGCAATTGCCGGAGCGTTAGCTTTGTCAGGATGTACGGCAGAGAATAAGAACGGCTGGATGCCATCCGAGCGTGATACCACCAATCACACAGCTGGGATCATTGATCTATGGGTAAACACCTGGATCACAGTCTTGATCATTGGTCTCATTACATGGGGACTGATCATCTGGTGCATCATTGCCTACCGTCGTCGCAAGGGTGCCACTGGTTTCCCGCGTCAGACCAGTTACAACCTCCCGCTGGAGGTCTTTTATGTGTTGGTGCCGCTGTTCATGGTGCTGGTTTTCTTCCACTTCACGGATGTGGAGTCGCAGTCAATTGACGCCCGTGACGACAACCCGGATGTCACCATCGATGTTCGCGCCAAGCAGTGGTCGTGGGACTTCAACTACTTAGCCGGCAACGACGTCAAGGACTCTGTTTACTCCGTCGGAGTGCAGGCTGAACTTGACGGGAAGCCGTTCGATAAGTCGACATTGCCCACGCTGTATTTACCGGTGAACCGTTCCGTTGAACTTCAGCTGAACGCCCGCGACGTTATTCACTCCTTCTGGGTTCCAGCATTCTTGAACAAGAAGGATATACTCCCGGGCAAGACAAACTACATGACCCTTACGCCCACGGCGCTGGGTACGTATGACGGCAAATGTGCCGAGCTGTGCGGGGAATACCACTCGGAAATGCTGTTCAACGTCAAGGTGGTCACGCAGGCTGAATTTGATGCGCATCTGAACGAACTGAAGTCAAAGGGCCAGACAGGCGAACTGACCGAGAAGTATGACCGTAATCCCAATGCCGCCAACACTGCGAATCAGAAGTAGGGGGGAGAGGAAAGTGTCTACGCTCGAGTACTCGGCAGCTGAAGTGACTTCGGCTGCACCTAGAGTTGTTCCCGTATCCAAGGGACGCATTGTCGTCAACTGGATCACGTCAACCGACCACAAAACGATTGGGTACATGTACCTGATTGCATCATTTATTTTCTTCTGCCTTGGTGGCGTCATGGCGCTGATCATCCGTGCAGAGCTCTTCGAGCCTGGGATGCAGATCCTGCAAACCAAAGATCAGTACAACCAGTTGTTCACCATGCACGGCACCATCATGCTGTTGATGTTTGCTACGCCTCTGTTCGCCGGCTTTGCCAACGTCATCATGCCCTTGCAAATTGGTGCACCTGACGTGGCATTCCCGCGTTTGAACGCTCTGGCCTTCTGGTTCTTCCTCTTTGGTAGCACCATTGCAGTGACAGGGTTCCTCACCCCCCAGGGTGCAGCGGCCTTCGGCTGGTTTGCCTACGCCCCGTTGTCCAACACAACTTTCAGTCCCGGCGTGGGCGGAGATTTGTGGGTGTTCGGTCTGGCGCTATCCGGCTTCGGAACCATTTTGGGTTCGGTAAACTTCATCACCACCATCATCTGCTTGCGAGCACCCGGAATGACGATGTGGCGTATGCCCATCTTCACCTGGAACACCTTGATCACAGGTATTTTGGTTCTCATGGCGTTCCCGCCGTTGGCGGCAGCATTGTTCGCGTTGGGTGCGGACAGGCGATTCGGGGCACATATATTTGATGCCGAATTTGGTGGTGCGATGCTTTGGCAGCACCTATTCTGGTTCTTCGGGCACCCTGAGGTCTACATTATTGCGCTGCCGTTCTTCGGAATTGTCTCGGAGATTTTCCCCGTTTTTAGCCGTAAGCCGATCTTTGGTTACAAGGGTCTTGTGTTTGCCACGATTTCAATTGCTGCACTGTCAGTGACCGTGTGGGCCCACCACATGTACGCCACAGGACAAGTTGCTCTGCCGTTCTTCTCGTTCATGACAATGCTCATCGCCGTTCCAACGGGAGTAAAATTCTTCAACTGGATTGGCACCATGTGGCGAGGGTCGTTGACGTTTGAGACGCCTATGCTGTGGAGTCTGGGCTTCATTGTGACATTCCTCTTTGGTGGACTGACGGGTATTATCCTGGCCTCTCCGCCACTTGACTTCCACGTCACGGACACCTACTTCGTGGTTGCTCACTTCCACTACGTAGTGTTTGGCACAGTAGTGTTCGCAATGTTTGCCGGATTCTACTTCTGGTGGCCCAAGTTCACTGGCAAGATGCTTAACGAGCGCCTCGGCAAGATCCACTTCTGGCTCTTGTTCCTGGGCTTCCACGGCACTTTCCTGATCCAGCACTGGTTGGGTGTTCTTGGTATGCCCCGTCGTTACGCTGACTACATGATCGAAGACAACTTCACGTGGATGAACCAATTCTCCACCATCGCCTCGTTCGTCTTGGGTGCCTCAATGATTCCTTGGTTCTGGAACGTGTACATCACCTGGCGCAGCGGCAAGAAGGTTGAAGTTGACGACCCTTGGGGCTTCGGAGCTTCACTGGAGTGGGCAACATCCTGCCCGCCACCGCGCCACAACTTCACCTCACTGCCCCGTATCCGCTCGGAACGCCCGGCACTGGATCTCCACCATCCCGAGCTTGCCCCGCATTATGTGCCGGCACAGCCCGTACGAACTGTCTCGAAAGGGGACCTCAAATGAAGGTTGAAGCCTGGCTCTTTCTCCTCTTAGGCGTTTTCTTTATACCCGTAGGGATTGTTTACGGCCTGATGGTCCAATGGATGGAACCAGTTGGCTTCCTTGCTATTTTCCTCATGTCGGCACTGTGCCTGATGATCGGCGTCTACGTCTATTACACGGGGAACCGCGTTGGTCTGCGTCCGGAAGACCGTTCCGACGCCGAAGTTCATGAAGGCTCCGGGGAACAGGGCCACTTCAGCCCCTGGAGCTGGTGGCCGCTGGTGCTTGCACTTGCAGCCGCCTCCGGTTTCCTGGGTCTGGCAGTTGGCTGGTGGGTGTTCTTGTTCGGTGCCGGCCTGGCGGTCATCGCACTGGTTGGTTGGGTCTACGAGTACAGTCGCGGAGACCACGCGCACTAAGAAGTTGCGCCGAGTAGTAACTGAGAAGTAAAAGGGACTGTTTGCACCCACGTGGTGCAAACAGTCCCTTTTGTTGTTTCATGGTGTTTAGGGTTTAGGAGTGCAGAAAACCAGGTGATTGGTACTGGGCATGTTGTCCCCGGGAACTTATACCAGCTTCAGTGCCGCTATAGAGGGTCCGTGAGGTCCGTTCGGAGCAGCTGCGCCAAATGATCCACGGCTGTCTTTACAGACTCCATGTCAGCCCCGCAGTCGCCAACACCAATCTCTACTTCCACGCCGTGGGCGAAATTCGCGCTCATTACTTCAAGGAGCGAGCGTCCATCCACGCCAGCCATGCCTTCTTGGGACAGGGTTATGGGCAAGCCGGTCCTATTAACCGCTCGAACAAATACTGCGGCGGGACGGGCATGCAAGCCAATGCTCGCCGCCACAGTGGCTTTCCGGGTGTACATGCGTTTACTACTCCTTGTTGAAAGATGTTTCTGTATTGAGAGTAGTCGTGTTTTAGGCTGATACTTGTAAACAGAGGAGTTTCATGGGCTATTCGGTGCCGTCGGCGAAGGACATCTCGGGCGCGTTGGACAGAGATTCAAAGGTTTCCGTTCACATCCAGTTGCGAGACTTGCTGCGCAACTACATTGTGAACCACAGTAAGGCGGGGCGGCAATTGCCTTCGGAGCGGGACCTAGCCACCCATTTCGGTGTGGCTCGTATGACGCTCCGTCATGCCGTTCAGGCTCTCGTTGAGGAAGAGTTACTTGAGCGCGTGGTTGGTTTGGGCACCTTCGTTGCCAGAACCAAACTGGAGGTGACACTGAAATTGACGTCATATTCAGAAGAGATGGCTCGACGTGGCATGCGCCCGTCTGCCAGAACCTTGGCGTTCGAACAAATACCAGCCACAGCTCGTTTGGCCCGTGAACTCCAACTTGATGAAGGGCAAGGCGTGATTCGTCTGCGCAGACTTTTGCTTGCCGACGAGGAGCCCATGAGCGTGGATGAGAACTTCATCCCAGCATGGCGCGTGCCAGGGATATTGGACGCTGGCCCGCCATCCTCCCTCTATAACATTTTGGGGGAGCGGTATGGGCTTGTTATTGAATGGGGTGAGGACACTATCGAGGCAAATGCTGCCACGCCCTCAATTGCGCGCTTACTACAGGTGGACATAGGCGCACCCGTGCTGCGCACCGAACGTCACGCCTTTGTATCGCGTTCCACAGTGGATTACTCTGTGTCTTTCTACCGCGCAGATCGTTACAAGCTGCGTGTGCCCCTACAACGCCCCGGCGTACGTGCACGCCGTATCTATTAGCCAGAGTATTTTGAGTAAGCTGGCGCCCACTTGCAGCTCCACTGTGAGCTCGCTGCAAGCGTGATCGGGTATCATCTCCTTGTGTCTTGGGCTCAAAGCAGTGATCTAGGGGACCAACAAGTAAGTTAATCTGAACAAAAAAGCCGTGCTGCTCTTGCCCCGAAGGGAAGTGCAGCACGGCTTCTCGTGGGGGCCTTTAGTGCGTGATCGCCTTGTCGTCTTCACTGGCGTCAATAGCCTCGTGATCGTGACCGGCAGCAAGCTCCGAAGGTGATGCAGTAGCAACACGGTCTTCGAAGAAGAAGCTGCTGAGCTTACTGCGTAGCCGTTCCTTCTTGGTGACAATCCCGTTTTCGTTCGGGATGCCTGCCTCGGGAACAGGAGACTCGTGGGCAACAAGCTTGTAACGCTTGTAGTCATCGAGCTGTGCATGGATTTCCTGGAACTCACCATGGGGCAAGCGGACAATACGTCCGGTTTCACGACCGTGTAGAGCGATTTCTCGGTCCTTACGTTGCAAGGCGAGGGACACTCGCTTGCTGACGATGAAACCAAGGATCGGGCCTAGGAAGAATAATGCACGCATCCAGTAAAGGACGTCGTTGAGGGACACTTCAAAGTGTGTGGCGATCAAGTCGGAGCTTGCAGCGGCCCACATGACGCAGTAGAAGATGAACCCTGCAACACCAATGGCGGTCCGTGTCGGCGCATTGCGTGGGCGGTCAAGCACGTGGTGCTCGCGATTGTCGCGGGTTACCCAACGCTCAATCCAGGGGTAAGCAAACATCAGTGTAAAGATGATGCCGGCAGGTACAAGTGCGGGTATGAGAACGTTCATCGAGAGCG
The DNA here is from genome assembly GCF_039529835.1 of Arthrobacter sp. TMP15. NCBI lineage: Bacteria > Bacillati > Actinomycetota > Actinomycetes > Micrococcales > Micrococcaceae > Arthrobacter > Arthrobacter sp. TMP15. Next base: position 1,929,866 of record NZ_CP154262.1, on the reverse strand, counting down.
TGTTCACGCCCCACGGGAACGGAATATTCCACTCAAGCGGGATGTTGAATAGCCAGCCTGGCATGAGTCGCAGGGCGCCATCAACAAATCCGATGTACCAGTCAGGTTGGGTACCTGCTGAAACGGGGGAGGGGTCGTAGGGGCCGTAGTTCCAGACCGGGTTGATCTGGAAGAACGCGGAGATGAGAGCGATGATGCCAAAGACAATGAAGAAGAATCCGCCGGCCTTAGCTGCATATACCGGGCCCAGTGGGTAACCAACCACATTGCGGTCGTTGCGACCCGGGCCAGGGTACTGCGTGTGCTTGTGGATAACTACCATAAACAGGTGAATGGCGATCATCAGCAGGATCATGGCGGGCACCAGCATGATGTGCATCATGTACAAGCGACCGATGATCATGGTTCCAGGGAATTCTCCGCCAAAGAGGAAGAACGAGATGTACGTTCCAACAATGGGAATGGATTTGGTAACACCATCAATAATGCGCAATCCGTTGCCGGAGAGCAGATCATCAGGTAGTGAGTAGCCGGTGAAGCCTGCCGCCATGGACAAGATCAGCAGCACGCTGCCAACAACCCAGTTCAGTTCACGAGGTTTGCGGAAAGCACCGGTAAAGAAAACTCGCAGCATGTGCACGGACACTGCAGCAACGAATAATAGTGCCGACCAGTGGTGGACCTGGCGCATGAACAGGCCGCCACGAACCTCAAAGGACAGGCGCAGAGTTGAATCGTAGGCCACTGACATTTCCACACCATTGAGCGGGACATAGGGGCCGCTGTAATGGGTCTCCGCCATGGAGGGATCGTAGAAGAACGTCAGAAAGGTGCCCGAGAGCAGCAGGATGACGAACGTGTAGAGGGCGACTTCGCCAAACATGAATGACCAGTGGTCGGGGAAGACCTTGCGTCCGAACTCTCGGAGTATTCCTGATCCGCCAACACGCTCATCAACAAAGTTGGTGATCCGTCCTGCGGGTGTTTTGGCTTCGAAAGGTGTTTGCGTTGCAGTAGTCATTATTAGCCACGCTCCCAAAAGCTCGGTCCAACAGGTTCATGGAAGTCGCTCTGGGCGACAAGGTAGCCGTCTGCGTCAATGGCAATGGGCAGCTGAGGCAGCGGACGGACAGCGGGTCCAAAGATGACCTTGCACTCCTGTGTCAAGTCGAAGGTGGACTGGTGGCAGGGGCACAGCAAGTGGTGCGTTTGCTGCTCGTAGAGTGCAACGGGGCAGCCAACGTGGGTACAGATCTTGGAGTAGGCAACGATGCCGTTGTAGCCCCAGTCCTCGCGCCCTTCGGAGGGGTGAAGGTCTTCGGGGTTTAGGCGCATCAACAACACCACGGCCTTAGCCTTGGCGGCGATCTTGCCCTCAGTGAGTGAGTTCAGGGACTCCGGGATCACGTGGAAAGCCGAACCGATGGTCACATCTGAGGCCTTGATCGGTGTTCCGTCAGGATCGCGGGCTAGACGCTCGCCAGCTTTCCAGAGCGAGTGGCGCAGTGCATTTCCTGGCAACGGACCAAGGTCGCGGAAAATGGCGATTGCCGGAAGAGGAGCCAAGGCCACAGCACCGATGAGGGTGTTGCGAATCAAGGGTCGACGCTTGATGCCTGTCTCTTCGACAATATCGTCGATGATTTGGACGGCAGCCAGGCGGTCCTCTTCGGAACGCAACTCGTGGCGATCTTCGGCCACTTCGTGGTCCGGCATGAGGGCGCGGGCCCAGTGCACAATGCCAGTTCCAATACCCAGCATGGCAAATGCTACGCCAAGGCCCAGGAAGGTGTTTTGGAGCCGCAAGGTGGCAAACGTGTCATCAAGGCGTACGCCGAAGTAACCAACCATGAACAGCAGCGTGCCGACGATGGATATGACAAAGAGCCACGCCACCTGGCGTTCGGCCCGTTTTGCCGCCTTGGGATTCGTATCAGCTAGTCGCAATCTGTGTGGAGGCAGTCCCGGATCTTGGAACTTGTCCACCTCTTGCTGACCAGCCTTAGCTACGGCGTCCGAGCTTGTCGGCGAGCCGTCACTATGGTTGCCCATAATCCCCTCATCCTTCTCTTATCCCGGTACGTTCCCGGGGTCGTAATGTAAGTTTCTCGCGGCTGCCAGTGCAGCCAGTATCTGTAGCTTCTTGTACTAGGAAGTACGTGAGGTCAACCAGATGGTGAAGCCGATGATGACACCCAATACAGCAGTCCAAAGGAACAAGCCCTCGGATACTGGTCCTAGTGAGCCGAGCTTGGCGCCGCCAGGTGAGCCCTGGTTCTCAATGGTGTTCAAGAACGTGATGATGTCGCGTTTGCCCTCAGGGCTGATGTTGGCGTCGTTGAACACCGGCATGTTCTGCGGCCCGGTCACCATGGCACTGTACATGTGGCTGCTGGTTACACCGTCCAGTGGCGGTGCAAACTTGCCACGAGTCAATGCTCCACCGGCTGCAGCAGCGTTGTGGCACATGGCGCAGTTAACTCGGAAGAGTTCGCCACCCACAGCTGCGTCGCCGCCGCCGTCGATGTACTGCTCCTCCGGCAGAGCCGGTCCGTCGCCCAACGTGGCAACGTAGGCGGCCAATTCACGGGTTTGTTCAGTGGTGAATTGCTGCGGTTTCTGACGCGCCTGGGGCCCTTGCATCTGCATGGGCATGCGCCCAGTGCCGACCTGGAAGTCGACGGCTGCAGCGCCAACTCCGGCCAGGGACGGTCCAGCGTCCGTGCCGCTGGCGCCTAGGCCGTGACAGGTGGCGCAGTTGGCGACGAAGAGCTTCTCGCCTTCGTCCACCTGCTGCGCTGTAAAAGTGGTGGTATCGGCCTTGGCCTCATTCACGGTTGTGACAACGGCGTATAACCCACCTGTCAGCATGAGCCCAAGCACCAGCAGCGCTAGTGCTGCCAGCGGATGACGTCGCTTCTGCGAGAGTGCCTTCACTTGGTGGTTCCTTTGATCTGTATCCAGCAGCCCCGGGTGAGGGCCGCAAATGCTAATTCTTACGTGTAGAAGTGAGCTGTTTGTCAGCTTACTTGAGGACGTAGATGACCAAGAAGAGGCCAATCCACACGACATCCACAAAGTGCCAGTAGTAAGAAGTCACGATTGCGCTGGTGGCTTCGAAGTGTCCAAACTTTTTGGCCGCGTAGGCGCGTCCAATAATGAGGAGGAATGCAATAAGCCCACCGAGAACGTGCAGGCCGTGGAAGCCGGTCGTAATGTAGAAGGCGGAGCCATAGGGGTTTGAGTTCAGTGTCACGTACTCGGAGGTCAGCATGGCGTATTCGGTCGTCTGACCGGCCACGAAGATGGCTCCAAGAACGAAGGTCAACAGGAACCACTCCGTCATTCCCCATTGGGAGAATTGGAAGCGGCGTCCCGTGCGGCGAGGCCGAAGGTTCTCCGCAGTAAACACACCCATCTGGCAGCTAAATGAGCTAGAAACCAGGATCAGAGTGTTCACAAGGGCGAACGGGAAGTTCAGCTTCGCCGTTTCTTCTGCCCACATCCCACCAGTGGTGGAACGCAGCGTGAAGTACATGGCAAAAAGGCCGGCGAAGAACATCAGCTCACTGGCCAACCAAACTACGGTTCCTACAGAAACCATGTTCGGTCGATTCAGTGTCGGATGCGCCGGATTACTGGGGGCATGGGTCACAGTTGTCACATAGACATTATGTCTATAAAACCCCAGAGTTCCCAATGCAAAACTCCGAGTCACGGATCTTTTTCTACAAACTTGCGAAATTCCGGGGAATTCACAGGTTAATCACAGTTGCCCATGCACAACATGTTCGCTGTGTCAATGGTCACAATCTGTGCGTTGGGTCCACTTTCGTCTAACATCTTGAGAGTGAATCCTCTCCAAAACGCATCCCCAAGCACCCCCACGTGGCCAAATCTGATCGCTGCCCTGATTGGCGGGGAGGACCTTAGCCAGGATGACACCCAGTGGGCTATGAACACGATCATGGCCGGAAATGCTACGGATGTTCAGATTGCCGGCTTCCTTGTTGCCCTGCGGTCCAAGGGCGAGACTGTTGCCGAGGTGACTGGACTGGTCGAGGCAATGCTTGCCAACGCCCGTCCGCTGCACGTTGTTGGCGACGCCTTAGACATTGTGGGCACTGGAGGGGACAGACTCAATACTGTGAACATCTCCACCATGGCAGCGCTCGTCTGTGCCGGGGCAGGTGCCACTGTGATCAAACACGGAAACAGGGCATCTTCCTCCGCCGCCGGTTCCGCTGACGTACTAGAAAAATTAGGTGTTCGCCTGGATCTGTCCTTGGAAAAAGTAGCCCTCGCTGCCACCGAAGTGGGCATCACCTTTTGTTTCGCGAACTTCTTCCACCCGTCCATGCGATACGCGGCCGTAGCGCGCAAAGAGATTGGGGTCCCCACGGCGTTTAACTTCCTTGGGCCGCTGACAAACCCGGCTCGCGTTGTAGCTTCCGCAATTGGTGTCGCAGACGCCCGGATGGCCCCACTCATGGCTGGCGTGTTGGCGGCGAGGAACATCCGCGCCCTGGTTTTCAGGGGCAGCGACGGACTAGATGAACTGACGACCACGGGAACCTCCAGTATTTGGGAGGTGCGGAACAACGAAATCACGCAAAGCAGTTTCGATCCGCTGGATCTAGGCATAGCCCGGGCAACCATAGAGGACCTGCGCGGGAAGAATGCCGAATTTAATGCTGAAGTGGTACAACGCATTCTGGATGGAGAACGCTCACCGATCCGTGATGCCGTGGTGCTCAATGCTGCTGCCGGGCTCGTCGCTTATGAGCGGTCAAGTTCTGGACCACTGCTTGAACGGATGAAATTTGCCGCAGCCCGCGCCGAGGCAGCGATCGACGGCGGTGCCGCAGCCAACGTGCTGAAGTCTTGGGTTGCGCTGAGCACCGAAAGCTAGGCCGGCGTTAGTGTTTCTTGAGATTCTTGAGTTTTCTGCACAGCCTGCACGGCTTGCTTGACTAGTCCGGCGTCTGTGCTGAAGTAGCTGTGGTCCTGCGCGAGTGCTGACGCTGTCATGGGTGCTGGTGGGAGTTGGCAGATGTTGCGTTTGGCGGAGAGATGCACGTCGCGCAAGCCTGCCGCATGGAAGGTGGCAATATCAGCGATATCGACTCCGCCACCGGCCATCACCGTGAGTCTGCCAGCGGCCGCTTCATGCATGGCAATTAGTTGATGGAGACCCTCGCCGGCCCGTCCAGCGCCGCCCGAGCTCAGTATGCGTTGCACGCCAAGGTCGGCTAGACGCGGAACTGCTGCCACGGCATCGGCGAAAGTTAAGTGATCCACCGCCCGGTGGAAGGTGATGTGCAGGCCCTCAGCAGCTGCAACAAGGGTTTCCACTGCCGCGTAATCTATGCCACCAACTGGTGTCAACGCTCCAATCACGACCCCGGCTGCGCCCCCGCTATGGACTTCTTTGATCTCCGCAGCCATCAGAGCAACTGCCGCTTCGTCGTAAACGTAGTCGCCGGGACGGGGACGGATCAGAGCGTGAATAGGTAGCCTGGGCTCAGCATCGTGGACGCTTTTTAATAAGCCTTGTGATGGAGTAAGTCCACCGAGCTGGAGGGCACAGCACAACTCAATGCGAGCGGCCCCAAGCGTGGCCGCCAGTGTGGCGCCGGGGACATCCTGGACAGCAATTTCTAGTTGCATCATGGATTTAGTTGTTGAAGCCGAGAGAAAACGCGGCATCCAAATCGTGTTGGGAGTATGCGCGAAAAGAGATTTGTGTGGTGGTGGAGACAACTGACTTAACTTTGGAAAGTCTATCTGCAATGACGTCAGCTAAGTCTTCGTGTTTCTCCACGCGGGCAATAGCAATCAGATCCCACTCCCCGGTCACCGAATAAACTTCGCTGATGCCGTTGAGTTCGGAGATTTCCTGAGCTGATTCGGGGATCCGCGTTGCATCAGTTTTGATCAGGACAAAAGCTGTGATCACAGGTGGGTTCCTTGTCATGGAGTGTGATGGTTGGGAGACAATTTGCTCATCTCGATGGTATCTCAAGCGGGAGTTGCATCACTGCCCTGATGACGGCGCGTGAAGAAAGTTGCAAGGAAACGGTGCCCCAGCAAGAAGACCCCAAGAGTGATCGTGGCGACCGCAACGAAGGGAAGTTCTGCTGTTGATCCGGAGATCAGGCGTAGGGCCATGCCACCGGCAACGGTGATCAACCACAGGCAGACTCCCTGAGGAAGAATTCGTAGCGGGTGTTTCCAGCTCTGGCATACAAGCCAGCCCAGAGCAAGAGAGGCCAGGAATGGCCAAGCCGTCGCTAGGACACCCACCACCGTCAAGGCCTCATGATGAGAACTGCGTCCCGCAAGAGCGAAAAGAAGAACCAGCACGAAGTCTGCGGCGGCGGTAGAGATGAGCGTTTTGGTGCCGAAGGCGGCTTTCGTTTGATTCACACATGGGAGTTTAGCGGGATTCTCTTGGAGGTGCTTTCTCAAGGAGGGCGGAACTGGCTCTGTGCCTGCGCCTGTTGAGCAAGAGTTAGAGGTATTTGAGGAATCGGTGCGGGGCGTCCATGAATGAGCGCCAGTTTTTCACCAAGTCCAGATCGTCCCAGCTGTTTGGACGCAGGCCCCAAGGCCCCACCTCATAAATATCGGCACCCGGCAGGGAAGCCAACAGCGGGGAGTGGGTGGAGAGAATAACTTGGGAATCGCCGTCGTCCATTAATTTCTGGAGCACGCTGAGCAGGGAGAGGCAGCCGGAAAATGACAGTGCCGATTCGGGCTCATCAAGTATCCACAGCCCGCCTCCGCGGAACCTGCTAACAATCAACTCCAAGAACGATTCGCCGTGGGAAAGACTGTGAAAATCGGTGTCTGGAAGCCCGGTGGAGGGGTTCTCCTCAAGGTAAGTAAAGAACGAGTGCATAGTCTCCGCACGCAGAAAGTACCCGTACTTACTGGCACCAGCATTGCGCGTCACCTTCAAGAAAGAATGCAGATCAGACTCCGTAGGCCGACTGTGATGCCTGGCATGGGTGGATCCGCCCTCCGGATTGACCCCGCACGCCATGGCGATCGCCTCAACCAAGGTTGATTTACCAGACCCGTTCTCCCCAACAAAAACCGTTGCCCGACCCAATACGAGCCCGTCGCGAAGGAGTTGTTGAACAGAAGGAAGAGTTGCCGGCCACGCATCCGGATCAGGCACATTGAAATCGTTTATACCAACATGGCGCAGGGGAGTCTGAGAGAACATCATGACGGTGTCTGGCGCGCGCCAGCTCGTGTCTGTGTCATGATGCCATCCTATCGGCGGGATGATCAAGGGCAAGGCAAGGGTTGCTTCAGGACTGTTCGGACGTGGCCAGGACGTAAAGTGGCGGGCCTTGCATTTCGATGTTCCCCGGCGCATGAGGAACCGAATTGGTTCCATGGATGCGCCTTACCGATGTGTTGGCGAGCAGGCCTCAGTTCCGTTTCATTACCTCAGTAACGTGTACCTTTTCGCAGGAGACTCCAAGGGGGTGCTCATATTCGTGTAGGTTGACTTTGCCACCCGTTTGAGTCGCTTCTCCACACTATCTATAGGCCGGTTGGGGTGCAGCAGGATCAGCAGAGACAATATCGAGGCGCTTGTCAGCCTTTAGCGCGGCAATGGCTTGTCCACTTGCCCCGATGCCGGCCCAGTGCGGGTCTACGTCATTGGCCACACACCAAGAGCGGTCCGCCGGCCAGATGAACGCAGGGTCCGGAATCCACAGTTGGCTCGGGGCTCGATCGCAGGCGGCGATTCGCCACTCGGTGTTGCCGGTCTCTGTAGTTTCTGTAGTTTCTGTAGGGTTCCCATGGTAAAGAAAATATGAGCGTTCTGGGACATCAAACCTCGCGCCAGGCATGATGAACCCGTAGCCATCCCAAAAACAGAAATAAAGTTCATCTGGTGTGCTGGTGTGGCGTTGGAGTACCTCAACTGCAGCCATTAGTTGAGCGGTCTGGGACAAATTCTCGGTGTTGGGCGGTGCATCAGTTTCGCTTTGCGCTGGGTTGGTGGGGTCCACGAGGAAACGCAGCCTTGCGTACTCAGGGAATCCATCCGGACCAAACCCGACCAACTGCTGCCATGGCAGCGTGGAATCGATAAGCCATGCTGCGGCTCCAATGCCGGCTCCACTATCGATTCCAGTGCTGCTGCAGGGCCTGATGCCCATCCTGTGCTCCTAGTCTGTTGCACGGCTGAGAGTCTGTTGTAAGGGAGTCTGTTGTAAGGCTGAGAAGGGGAATCAGCGAAGGGCACGCAAGTATCGTCGGCGAACTATCCGCTGAATGATCAAAAGCAGCGGGTACAGCATCCGCCACGGTTGCGCAGGTGACGGCCCGGTTAGGGAGCGAACGCTTAGGCTCACTTCTTCCCCGTGACGATGCACAATAAAAGCTTCCTCGCCGCTCACTGGGTGGCCAGGCAGCGTTTTATAGGCAAAGCCCACCCTGTCTTTTTCCTGAACCACGGAAACAACTTGAACCGGCTCAACCACACTGATGCCAAACATTCGCGCGGTCACATTCACGTTCTCGCCGGGAACCACCGGCCCGGAACTATCTACTGTGAACCCACTGGCGGTTTTGACTTTCCAGTAGAGCACGTCATGACTGGCGCGCTCCCATGAAGCTACGCCGTTACCAACGACGGCGCTCACTTCAGATTGACGATATGTGCCCTCATGTGTCGAGAATTCATGCTGGGCCGGGTTTGTCATATTCCTCATCCTTGCATGAAAGATTGTAATGATACATTGATACAGATAGCAATGAGGGGGCATTATGTTTTTGGAGTCATCGGTTGACCGCTTCGCCGTAGGATTCGCCGTGCTTGTCGCCGTGGCGGCGTTTATATTTGTTCACAGCAGCAGATACCAGCACAAGCAGGTGTTTATGTTCTGGCAACAGGTCGGGCTGCCCATGGGTACGGATCAGATTCAAGAATCTCTTCGCGTCCGGCTAAGGCGGAGCCACAAGGCATCGTTCTATGGAGGACTGACCGGTGGATTGGTTGCCGCTTGGCAACTCGTTATGACTCCCAATGCATCTCTCTCATTTTCGTTTGTCATGTTGACTGTTTTTCCTGCCGTCCTGATCGGAGCGACGCTCTTTGATGTTGCCGCCATGATGAAGGATGCTGTTGCTGCTCCACGTAGAGATGTCCCGCGGTTGGCCCGGGCCCAAGCAGTGAGCGTCACCGATTACATCAGTTCTTGGCGATTCTGGTCTGCGCCAGCTATAACTCTTTTGGCTGTTGTTCTGGGAGTGGCAGGCTTGGTAATGGGGACAGTGGGTGTGATTGATTTAGGTAATCTGCTTCAGGGTGCGGCTCTTCCCTTTCTGTTTATAGCGGTCATTGTCCAAGTTGCCTGCTGGACAGCTCTACGAAAAATTATGCAGAAAGCCCAAACGGTATCGAGCACCCTTGAGCTTGCATGGGACGATGCTGTTCGGGCCCACACAGTCCTGAAGGTGGGGATGCTGGCAACAGTCATGGCTTGGTTGGCTTTGTCTGCCATGGGCTTGGCAGTGCTAGAGGGCATGGGTGTCGCAACTCCGGGATCAACGGCACTGATTATTGCCCAAACAACTCCCATGTTGGGCTGTTCCGGGATCTTCATGGTTTTTCGCTACGGCAGTTCTTTCAACTACTTTCGTCATCACCTGTGGCCGGAAATTGGGGCCACGAAAGTTGTCCTTGGCCAAGGTGCATAACCATGCTCTTTGTTGATCCCCGCTCGCCAGTGCCCCCTTTTGAGCAAATTCGGGTTCAAGTCCTGGACCTCATCCAGAGTGGCGATTTGCAGCCCGGAACCAGGCTGCCGACTGTTAGAAGACTGGCCTCCGATCTAGCCCTCGCGCCGAACACCGTGGCACGTGCCTATCGTGAACTTGAACTCAACGGTGCCCTCGAATCCCGAGGCAGGCATGGAACGTTCGTTTCAGTTCATGACGACCCTCTTCAACGACAAGCGCAGAAAGCAGCAGAAGAGTACGTTCATCACATTCGGTCACTAGGTCTTGATGGGGGAGACGCCATGGCATTTCTCCACGAGGTACTCAAGGACAAAATGATTGGAAGTTCCGGCGCTGCCGCCCCGCCAACCCATTCTGCGCTGCCGTAGTAACGGGACCACTGCAGCGTAAACCCCCGGCGCCCTAGTTTTTATTCAGAGACTGCGCAATGCTTAGTGTATGGCTGATACCGAGAAAAAACTTACCGTTGACCGAGTGATTGATGCTCCAGCAAAGGAAGTCTTTGCTGTCTTGAGTCTTCCGGCTAACCATGCCGAACTGGATGGATCGGGGATGGTGCGTTCCGATGAGAAAACTGACCGGATCACCGCCGTCGGGCAGGTCTTCACCATGAACATGTATCTCGAGAAGCTCGGTGGCGAGTATCAGACCGAGAACCACGTGGTTGGATACGACGTCAATAAGCTACTTGCGTGGAAAACCGCAGATGCAGGTAAGGAGCCTGCTGGATGGGAATGGGTGTGGGAGTTGGAGGTACAGTCGCCAACTTCAACCAAAGTGTTGCTGACTTACGACTGGAGCGCCGTCACAGATAAAGAGGTACTTGGACGCGTTACTTTCCCACTAGTCCAGTCGCATGAGCTGGAAGGAACGCTAAGCAAGCTGGCAGAGATGGTTGCTGGGACGCACCCAACGAACTGATCGTTGATGCAGGCGCAGCACGCCACCGGTCTTCCCGCCGCCGTCTTCCCGCCGCCTGTCCGTAGGCGTGGCACTGCTTGGTGCTGGGTGTAGTGGGCACAGTGTCGGCCTCCACGCGGGGGAGTGTGATCGAGCGATTTGCCTCAAGCTCTCCGTGTTCCCGAATCTACCGAAGCGTTCTCTGCCGTGAAATTTCCGTTCGGGCTGGAGAGTGGGACGCTTACAGACATCGCAACAGAAAACTGACTTTATTGTGTCGTAAGGAGTCACAGGAGAGGATTCCTGTGACACGTTGGATTTCGTTTTCCTCTCCGGGGCAGATTCTTGGCGTGTTTGAGTATGGGTCGACCTTGAGGAAATTTTACATCAGACCATAGGTGGAACGTCTATGGGGTCAGTCATGGCACCCAACCTGAGTATGGTCTCGGGCTCGAGTTCTGTCGCTTGTTATGGGAAGTAGTGAGCTTATAGCTTTGTGGCGTCAACTAACATTTGGACCGCGACTTGATTACCGACGACCGCGATATCATCTTCGCTTTCAATAGATGCCCCTGCGATGATGACTGCTTTCCACGCCCTAGTGGTGCTGCTGATTGTCGCATCGACAGAGTCAACGGTGGGCGCCTTTGTGATCGTGGATTCTGTGGTTGTCATAGTGGCCACGTAGTCCACGGTCTCCTGCCCAGATACGCGCGAGTCACTTAGTTTCAGCGAAATTCTGCGCTCTGGTGTGCCTTCAGGCAGTGGGCGTGCGTGCGCGCGCATTACTAGGACAAGGGTGTCAGGTCCCATATCGGCTTCGAACGGCAGGCGTGGAGATTTGACAGCCCATAAGGACAACGCGGTGTTGACGGCTTCCAGGCCGAGGCCCCACTCTGTGAGTCCGTAGACCATCACTTTGGCCGGTGCTGAAAGTTGGTTGCGCACCACGATGCCAGTTTCTTCGAGGTCCTGCAATCGGCGTGTGAGGACGGCTGGACCGATTCCCGGGATGTTGCGTTGGAGGTCGAGAAAGCGTTTGGGGCCTAGTAGCAACTCCCGCACCACGATGAGCGCCCACCGTTCCCCGATCAAGTCGAGCGCATGCGCCGACGCGCATCCGTCGTTGTAGGAACTATACGATCTTCGCTCAACCATGATTCCATTCTACTACTTGTAAAGAAGTAAGCACTACTGCAACAATAGTTACATGACGAACTTGTCCAATTCTGAAATCTGGGCTGCTGTACATTTCGAACGGCAGGCGCTGATCGAGGACCTTTCAAGACTTGAACCTGACAAGTGGCGCACTCCTTCATCGTGTCCCGGCTGGGACGTCCACGATGTTCTGGCTCACCTCGTGGATTCGGCCAAGACGACCCGCCTGGGATTTGTGCGTCGCATGGTGGCTGCTGGTTTCGACTTCGACCGAGATAACGCCGTCGGGATCACTCGGGAGAAAGCAGCCAATTCGGACGACACGCTGAACGCGTTTCAGGAAGTATGCAGCCACACCGCCACACCACCGGCGGCATTGGCCACTCGACTGGTGGAGGTATTCATACACGGTGAGGATATTCGCCGTCCTCTCAAGATCCGGCGCAACTACCCGCCCGCATATGTCTCCCGCGCGCTTGCCTACCAGGTGAAGACCAGTGTCAAGATGGGCGGCGGCAAGGAGGAGGCTCACGGGCTGCGCTTGATCGCTACCGATACATCTTTCGAGCACGGCGACGGCCCAGAGGTACACGGCCCCGCAATTGTCCTTTTACTTGCCGTGTCAGGCAGACCCGTCGAGGCCGAGGAACTCACCGGACCCGGAGCCCGCAACTTTGTGACGACACCAAGCGAGGAATCATGACGACCACACCCGACCATCCCGAACAGAAACTCGAAGCCATATTCACGGCCACCGTCATTGCTGACTCCAAAAGCGGTTGGCCCTGCATCCAGATGCCCAACTCCGCCGAATTCTTCGGCACCGGCAAAGCAGTCAAGATTGGTGGCACCGTCGACGGCTACCCCTACGAAGCCACCATGTTGCCCGTGGGTGGCGGTACTCACATGATGCCGCTGCGGGCGGCGTTCCGGAAGCTCCTCGCGAAGGGCATGGGCGACGAAGTCACCGTGCACCTGACAGGCCGGTTCTCGTAAACAATCCCGAACCAACCCAGCCGCGGAACCGTGCCTACCAAGAACCATTAGAGAGATTGGTGTGACACTGCCGGAGCATGTTTCACTGCGGAACCGCCAGTGGTACAGCCACTCATCCGTGAATGGTGGAGCAATTCGCTAGTGCGATCACAGTCTGGTGCGTCTTCGAATAGAGTTCGATAATCATGCGAGTTTCGCATACGTTGGAGAGTGCACCGTGAATCGCATAATTCCTTGGTTCGCCCTTGGTTGCTCGATCATCGGAGAACTGCCGACAGCGAGTCATCTTCAATCATCGGAGACTAAATGAAACCTTTGCCCATCGGTTTAACCCTCACTGTCGTGGTCATCTTCGCGGGTTTGATTATTTCGAACTCACTCGAGAATCAAGGAGTGGCGTTGCTAGCTGCCGTCCTCGGTGTTCTGATCATTATCATGTCGATACTGATACAAAAAAGACAGAACCGCACTTCACGGAACCGAAACTAAGTCCCCGCCGACACCGCAGCAGAACTCACACATCGAAAGCAGCTGCGGTTGTCCATGATGGCTGCAAGGACTATTGAAATTCTTCCAATCAGCGATTTCGCGTCCGTATGCGGAATGTTGAGTGGGATTAACGTGATTCGTCGTTTTCCAAGTCAGTTATTGTCTCGGCTCTTACGCTGGCGTGTTCATCGCGCAAAATGGAATAGAGCATAGAGTCCCCGCGAACTCCTCGCACCAATCGGTGGGAACGAAGCCGCCCCTCTAGGGTGAACCCGCTCTTTTCTAGAACTCGAATTGAACCGATGTTGCCAGGATGGCAGGTGGCGCTGATTCGCTCCAGTTTGAGCGTATCGAACCCAAATTTAAGTAGCTGGACCGTAGTTTCGGTGGCATAGCCGTTTCCCCAGTAGGAGCGGTGGAAGGTGTATCCAAGCTCTCCGTTGTGATCGTATGGATTGGTAGTCCAAATGGCCACAGAGCCAATGGTCTTACCCTCTAAAACAGCAGCAAGTGAAAACGCTGATCGGCCCTCTTCCAGGTGCGCACGGGCCGCATCCTTAACAAAGGAAATTGTTTGCTCTAAAGTATTCGGTCCCCATGTTGACCAGCGAGTAACCTCAGGATCTGAGGTGAACTCGTGCACAGCCGGGATGTCCTCCGCCGTGAAGTCACGGAAACTCAGCCTAGGGCCATGTGGGTAGGCCTTTGAAAGACTCATCGTTCACCTGTCAAGTCGATTGTTGAGTTTCAATCCTAATCTTCTGGCCGACCCGCCTGTTGGACTTGGTCAAGGCCTGGTTGATCCGCTTCCGCACCTATGAGTGGTGGCTTGAAGTCGATTCCTAGGATCAGGCCAAAGTCTGTTCTAGGTATTGGTCTTTTTCGTTGAATACAAGGTGGCCTTGGGCTCCGTTGACGATTGGGAGTTGTGGCGGGACATGGCCGCATTCCACATTGCCGATGATGGGTATGCCGAGCGTTCCCAGGGCGTCGAGGGCCGCCTCTGCCTGGGTGAGCGTCGCAGAGTCAGGGGCGCCGGTGCGTCCCACGAGAATGGCTTCGGCACCGTCGAAGAAGCCGGCTAAGCGCATACCGTGGAGGTGGCGGCAAATCGTGGTTGCATCAACACCGGAAGCTTCTATATAGACGATCAAGGAGCCAGAGTGGTATTTGCGCAACGCTTCGGAATTCAGGTAGGGGGTACCGGCAAGGTTGACCATGGTCTCTATGCATCCGCCGATTAGACGGCCTGTAACGCTTACCTCGTCCTGGCCGGTGTCGAGCCGTTCCCAAGCTCCGGTGCCGTTCCATGTATTTTCAGTTAATTCGGGCTGGTTTTCCCAATCGTCCCAGTCATTGACACGATAAACGCCCGGTGATGCTTGCTTGAAACTTGAGCCAGTAGGCAGTGAAGCGATATCTATCCATGACATCAATGATTCCGGGACACGATATGGCGTGTCCAGGAGGTTGCTCCCATGGAGCGTTGCCATACCTGTTCGGAGAGTGATTGGGGTGAGTAACGTTGAAATATCGGAGTACCCCACGAACCAGGTTGGTTCTGCGGAAGTGAGTGCATCGAAATCAAGGTGAGGAATAAGGTCAATGGCGGTTGCCCCTCCCCACGGAGGCACAATGGCTTTGATAGTGGGGTCCAAAATCATCCTCATTAGCTCACGGGCTCGTTGTTGAGCGGGTGCGCTGATGTGAGTGGAACCGTCCATACAGTCGCCCACAACCACCGCGAAACCACGGTCACGCAATTGCTGTACCGCAAAATTCAAGCGCCGCGTAAGCGATCTTGGCACACCAGTCGAGGGGGAAGTAACGCCTATTACATCCCCGGCTACTAGCGGAGTAGGGTATCGAATCTCCATGAATTCATACTTGCATGCATAAGTCATTAGCTAATAAGTCTTCGCGAACGTGACGGTACCGCCCCTAGGATTCAGCAGCCAGCAAATTGTGGGCACCGATTACCCTTGCGGGGGTCGAAGTCGGCGTAAAAAGTTACAGCACCGTCCTGCAAGGGGTATGTCCGGATAAGAGTTTCGGCCCGTGCCGCAAGCCGGTCGGATACCGGCCTGTGGATTCAGGCGCACGCGGGAGCCAGAAAGTCGTGCCATGGCAGTTCCAGAGGGGAACGGTCACCGGGACGCGCTCTTGAGCGTCGTCGTGTTCGATTCATTGGTTCACTGGACACGGTTGCTGTAGCGTCTAGTGAAATCGACATGGGGGATCACATGAAACGTGCGTCATTTTCGCTAGTTGCTGCTGCGGGTATTGCAGTTCTTCTGCTGAGTGGTTGTTCTGGTCAACCAGAAATCAAAGCACTCAACCGTGATGCTACGCCGGCAGATGCTTTGCCCGCATTTGTTACGGTCCCAGAGCCAGTCAATGGTGAAACCGCGCGGCTACTGGCAACCCGTGATGGGGTCCGCTATTTCGTTGCGGAAAGCGATGATTCTAAGACTGCTTGCCTCGCCGTAGTTCCACCTGGTGAGCCCCCGAATTGGTTTGTGGGATGTGGCCCGAATACCGGTACTGGTCAGATTGTCGAGTCTGCTGGAGCAGGCGTGTCATCGGCAAGACTCCTGGCGGATGGTTCGGATACGGCAAAGCTAGAACCTGGATGGACCAAGGTTACGGAAAACATTCTCGTCTTAGATCCGTAAGAGCCCATCAGCCTCGGCAACCTCTTCGGCTAACTAATTTCGTCGTGCGCTTCCTTGCTCCAAACACGTGCGGCACTGCCACGACAATGTGGCCAGCTACTACCTACAACCATATGCGGAACGGTTTGCGGGACGAAATTCTAGATAGCTAAGTCTTCCCAGTCGAAACGGGTCACGTCCCCGGTTACCCAGTCTTGGCGCAAGATCGAGTAGGCGATGGAAGCGACATGTCCGCCGTCGTTGGTCGGCCATCCCATCCGGTAGTGCGCCTCCTTGAGGAAACCTGCGCGAAGGAAGGTCTTGCGCATGGCGATGTTGTCTTCTCGTGTTTGTCCCTCGAAGCGGAGCGTGTTCGGCATCGTTTTGAAAACCATGTCGCAGAGAGAACGCAGCACTTCCAGGCCGACACCTTTACCTCGTTGGGCCTCGTCCAGGCGCAGGTCGAAGAGGGGGGAATCTTCTTCTTGCAAGTCTTCCAGGGCGACCATGCCGATACGATGTTCGTCCATCACTATCCAATAGCCCTGGGTGTCATCGTTCCAAAAACGCCCATTCTCAATCTTCGTCCGTATGTTCGCAGCTTGCGGGGTCGCATGAACATGGAAGGGGAAACTGTTTGATATCAGGAAGCTGACGATATCTTCCGTGTCGGCCGGCGTCATTGGAACGAAGGTGATGGGCATAATTCGACCCTAGCAGCACCATTGGAGGCTTCCCATAAGCCGAACCCTCAACGGGATTCGCGTAGCTTGGAGTCCAAGGTACTCATGAGGTGAGTGACGCGGTTCTGTCCCGTTGGTGCGATTGGATACCGGCGGAGAACATCGATCAGGACTGGCGTGGCATGGTTCTTGGCTCGCTCAATGAAGACGTCACCAACCTCGGGATTGTCGCCTGCAACCAACTCAGCTATGCGCGCCGCACTTGCAAGCCCGCGCAGGATATGACCCACCTGAGTCGCTTTCGCAATTGGGTGCAGGTACGCAGCGGCTGCGGCGTCGCCCGCAGTGCGTGCGGCCAGTTGTACTGATTCGTTGGTCGCATCTTTTGCAGCACGGTGGGCGTCTACAGCTGTGACACGCTGTAGGTTGGTCCTTCTTGCGCCGTCGACAAACTCCCAAGCAGCGTCGACGGCAGCGCGCGGCCGAGGATCGTTTGGATTGGCAGCCTCAAACACAGGAAGCACTTGCTGTGCAGCCTCCGCTACATAGCGTGCCACGACTCGCAACTCGTCCATGGTCAACTCAAAATCGCCGGTTCCCATTGTCATGATCCAATTTTCTCTTTGCCGTGGCGTGCCCGTAAGTGGAACCCTCGGCGGGACGCCGTAGGCAGTTGATCTGGGCCTTTCGATTATTTGATTGAGTCTTCCCAAACATAAATAAGTGCCGTGGATCCTTCCGGGTACAGGGGCTGCTCCATACAAGAGATGTTGAACCAAGCGACTGTACTTCCCTCATCCAGAACGTACAGTTTTGAGTCGAGCGAGATCGAGTCGATTTCAGCAGACTGGACGCCGAAGACATGAACTATCTCATGCCCGGGTTTTCCCTCGTATTCTAAAAATGTTCTCGATGACTCCGAGTAACTGAACTGCACCGAGTTCGTTTTCGAGTTCCTCAAGGAACTCCCGTCGCAGCGCTTCCTCGGCGGTCTCGCTGACCTCGATTCCACCGCCGATTGCGCGCAAGTAGTCCGTGCCCTTCACAGCGTCGTGCCCTACTTGCGCGAGAATGTGGCCATTTTTGATCGGCAAGCCCACAGCAAGGTTCCGGATTGAAGACATGACCTCAACTCTACATTTCCGGGACTGATCAACTGATTTTTCACAGCATCCTTTAAGGCATGGGAGTGCCCACGGGGGAACCTTCAGTGACCCGGCGAACCCAATGGATTCGCTAGCGATTCTTTGATGCGCGCTAAGGCTACTAGCGAGATGTAATTGGCATCATTCAGGGCTCGCCATCTTCACCCATGAAGAGGAGGCGAGCCCTGGCCGCTGATAGGCTCGCCAGTGATGTATACGCCTCCGCTGCCTGAGCTCCTTGAACGCTGGATTCAGGGTTGGTGCCTCACACGGGGCATAGTGAGTGAGCGGGCTGCTAATGGTCGGCTGGTGCACGTGTGTGCTGAAACTCGCGTGGCAGAATACTTCGTCGTCTCGCCAACGGGTGAAGAGTTAGATCAGGTGGCGAAACTTGCCAATGGTCGCACCGACGTGTGGGTGACCGTCCTTGGCTGTTTGCCCAAAGCACAACCAGACGGGCTTGCGGACGTGACCTATGACGAACGAATGATGATGACGGAGATGGGGTCTCGGACACCGCCAGACGGTATTGAGGTCAAATCCTCACACCTAGTGGCGAGTGCTGCCGCGAAAGTGAATGGCGATACCGCGGCACGGGGTCAGGTCGCAGTCACTGGATCGGATGCGGTATTCGATCGGATCGGAACCGAATATGCGTTCCGCCGCCAAGGGTTCGCGGGCAGAATTATGATCGGACTGGAGCATTGGGCGGTTTCGCAAGGTGCTGAGACGGGCCTGCTAATGGCATCCGCTGAGGGTCGCCCCCTCTATGACAGCCTAGGCTGGCGCGAGATCGCCCCGCTCAAAACTTTCAGGGGTCATCGATCCAAATAGTGGCAACTGGGTTCTCTCTTGCCGTCAGTCTTGAGTTCCCGCAGAGCCAACCTTCTGCGGGGCAGTGGAGGAAGTTGGCCTGCGTTTTCTCGCGTGTCTAAACGCAAACCGGTGGATGCTGCCGTGCGATACTGGCGAAGTGCTAAACGATTACTGGCCTCTCGCCCACTTGAAGCTTGCAACCAAGCGGTTGGAACTCCGCGTTCCTAACGATGAAGAGTTATCCGAGCTGGCTCAGGTCGCGGCCAATGGCGTACACGAACCTGGCGAGCAGCCATTTCTGACACCATGGACAGATCTTCCTCCTCGTGAGCGGGCACTTCACGTGATGCAACAGCACTGGAGCCGACGGGGCGCGTGGTGTACGGAGGATTGGGCCTTGGAAATGGGCGTATTCCGAGGAGACCAGCCAGTAGGCATGGTCACGCTGAAGGCACGCAATTTTCCTGTACTGCGTGAAGTAAAAACCGAGTCGTGGCTTGGCTTTGAATTTCACCGGCAGGGTATTGGTACTGAGGCCCGGACGGCCTTGCTGAGTCTTGCTTTTGAGGGACTGGGAGCCGTCACCGCGCTGACCGAGGTGTTCCAGGACAATGTTGGTTCGCAGGGCGTCTCGCGTCGGCTCGGATACCTTCACGATGGCATCTCGCGGGACGTTCTCGCCGGGCGAGCCATCGTCTCCGACCGTCTTCGCCTCGATGCTTCAGATTGGGTACCGACCGAACCAGCGGATTTGGTCGTTACCGGCCTGGCAAAAGCCCGTCCATTCTTCAACGTCTAGAAAGCAATTCCGCGCGACGCCGCCCGTAGGCGGAACCTTCACCGGATGCAGGAGCACGAGGGTGTCGTCGATAGCGAATTTGCGACATGGGTCGTGGAGGCCGTGCCTTGTCTAGATTCAGGATGGCAGTGAGTGGATAGACTCTGGCGCCTTTCGTCTGCCGATAAACCAGAAGATAGGACCAATGAACGGCAGGAGAAAAATAATCAGTACCCATAAGATGATTCGGGCTGGCGGCTGATTCTTAGTCCGCACGATGCTTACCAAAGATGCGACCAACAACACGACCAGCACCAGTGATACTACGAACTGAAACACCATCCAGGCTGCAGGAATGGCGGGATCTGCACTTACGGATCGCATGAACGTCGTCAACATATTTCCCCCAAAAGACCGATGTGACCGATGTGGTTGCCAGCCGAAATGCAGACTAGCGAATGCCTAACACCTTACCGCTACTGTCATTTTCTTTAAACCGGCTACACATCGCCGTCAGAAGTCGTCAGCACCGGGATTCCACACCCGCAAGCCGAACCGCTACTGGGACGAGTTGTCCGTATTCTGCCGAGCGGTCTGACTTTCCAGAATGGCGAGTGCTTTTTCACTCGCGTTGCGAATCCGATGCAACGCACCAACAATGCTGATGCTTGCAAACATCACGATGAGAATCAGAACGACGAGCAACAAAGTGATATCCATGGACTCACTCTGTCAGATCCGGCAGCTGCATCGAAAGCGGTTCGCTCATCAATGGCGTCGACTTGCATGTGGGCGTACTGATGAAGTGGTCAGTGGGCTTAACTCTCGTCCCAATGAGGAACGCTGCGCGGACGCCTGAAGTCCCGAACTACTTAACCGGCCCAAGCAGTTTGTAATGCCTGACGGTAGCTTTCAGGATTGTTTCTGGTGGAGGCCGATACGGCGAGATGTCGGCGGCTGATTCGCTGGGCGAAGTAGCCAGCATAAGGGAGCACGATGACGGTGTCCATCCCCGATTCCCAAGCCGGGATGAGGCTGGACAGATTTTGGCGTTCCACGTCCGTCAGGATTTTCGGGGCCAGGCTTTGGTCCCAGGCGTTGAACGCGTCTTGGTCGATGCCATCCCAATCGTAGTCAGCTGTCCACAAGGGCGGAACGCTCGGGTGGAGGGGTTGCCCAGGCTGCATGACTTGCCGCATGGTTTCCTGCATCTGACGCATGCTTTCCTGTGTCGGGTATTCCGGCCGAGAGGAGTCGGCAATCTGGTACCAGGTCCAAGCCCTATCCCAAGCGGTTTGCCAACGGGTGCCCCACTCGGGGAGGCTGGCCGAGTCTGGGGCCTTGGAATTACCTCTCGCTGGCAGCGGCAGGAGTTTGGGAATGTCGGCATCGACTTCGAGCTGCCAAGCCTGACGGACAAACAACAGAAGATTCAGGGGAAACGGATGGTCCTCGACCGTAATTGCCATGTCATGTGGCCACGGGTTCCGTGCCAAAGGCTTACTGAAGCGCATTTCTTCTTCCCCTCGATCACCGGACCCCCACTAATCCATCCACTGATCTACCTTCAATGGTGTGGCCCGCCTCATAAACATCATGACATTTGCTTCAGGTAACCGCCACAGGTAAACCGAGTCGCACCGAAAGGGGTCTCCCTTATAGACATCACCGAACGGTCCCGTATGCCGGTCGATCACAGGTCGGCCAGATCACCTGAGGCAGAAGTAGCTGTGAGATCTAATTAGCTGTCCGCTGGGGAACCTTCACCGGGCACTGTGGACTATGTGGGACGCGCCATTGTTGTGGGGGCTTCGATAACCTCGCCGATACCGAGACGGCCCCTTGTCAGTACACCAACCACTGCGGCAGCCAGGATAATGCCAAGGCCCCACCAGTTCGTGGTTTCGACGAGCGATCCGGGGAATGCGACCACCAAGACGCCGAGGGAGCCATTGACGGATGAATGGGCCAGGACCGCAGCAAGGGTGCTGTCGCTGCCGTTGCGCACCCATGCCATGATCACTGAAAGCCCAATGACAACGACCACGTACAGCAGAACCTGTGCAATAGTGCTCCGGGGTGTATCCCACGTTTGAGTCAGGAACAGGGGCGTATGCCATGCGGCCCAGACGATACCGATCAGCAGTGCTGCCGCCAGTGGTGACGTTTTCTTTTGAAGCTTGGGCTGGGCGAAACCGCGCCAGCCAATTTCCTCCAGACCGCCGCCGAGGAAGACGATGCCGAGGAGTTGCACAGGGTAGATCATCAGGACTGCGGTCAGGCCATCCGTTCTGAAGGAACCTAGCGTTCCGGGCAGGAGTATTACTCCGGCTAACAGGATTGCGGGGATGCCTAACAGGGCCGCGCTCCACCACGGCAGACCGAGCCGAAGGCTAGTTACGTTTCCCCAGAAGCGACGGACTCCGGCATGGCCATCGGTGGCTCGGATGACGATAAGGGCGGCAGCGGCCGGGCCGAAGATGCCTAGCGGGTTCACCAGTGCTATTACCTGAAGGGAGCCAGGTATCGGGAGCAATCCGAGACCGTCCTGCCCCAGCCACCACGGACTCCACGCGATCCATGAAATTGCGAAGGCGAGGATGAAGAAACTTGCAAGGGGATACCGGGCGATCAGGCCAGGCTCGTTCGCGGTCTTACGGTCGGCATTCGCGGGGGAAGACTCCATGTGCTGAATGCTATCCCAGTAAAAATCCCCGGCCGTCGCCATGACGTCACGCAATGCACTGATCAACGGCAAAGCAAGTGTGGCTCCCCTAGGTAACCACCTGGTGCCCGGAGCGTCCCGCAAGCCGGTCCGCCAAGAACTAGTCTGAGCGCCTGTCGCAACCGTGGACTCGAGGTATGTTGGGCTGTCCGCTGGGGAATGGATAGCGGGAATAACGATGCGCTGCCTATGATTGCTGCTTATGAAACCTGAACCGCAACACCATATTCGTTTCGCACGTCCTACACGCGACATTGAAGCAGCCATTCGATTTTGGGTCGACGGAGTTGGGTTGCCTCTCCAGGGACGTCAGGAAGACGAGGTTTCGGGACACAAGCTTGCTTTTATTGGCTGGCCAGATGCGACTTGGCACTTGGAAATCGTCCAAGACGATACCCTGCAACCTACGCCCAGCGCTGAAGATCTCTTTGTGATTTATCTTGGTGGCACTATTGATGAAGATGCCATTTCGAGGATCGAGCATGCCGGGGGCGTTCGAGTTGCCGCACGGAATCCTTATTGGGACCAGCATGGCATGACTTTCACCGACGTTGACGGGTACCTTCTGGTATTAGTCACGCGCAGCTGGGCGTAACTGGCAGACCTGCTCGGTGACGAATTTCAGTAGTAGTCAACATTTCTGCCGTGCCCGGATGCGGAACGGTATATGGGACGGGGATTGCATTCATACTTCGGTAAGCCGGGTACTCTTTGAACCAACAGAGGAGGAGGTAAATGCGAAAAATGAGTGCGTTGGCGATCCGGGGCTCGATCAGGTTCGTGGCAGGATGCTTGGGCATGGGTGTTGGGTGGATCATTTGGTCAGCACTCTGGGTCAATTTCACAGCCGAGGTGTCCCCGGCGACTTTCGAAAACGTACGTAGCTCAAGCACGTTTGGTGCCATGCTCGGACTGCTTGCGGCATTTCTTGTTGTCGGCTCTGGGATGCTCTTATCGATTCTGGCTGATCAGGCAGTAATCCGGTTCAACCGCGCTAAACCCACAAGTTCAGTCTCATAAGCTCTGCAAATACGGCTTCATTGCCAGTTCGGGAACCGCTTGTGCGACTGAACTCTTGAGGTGGGTCGTCAGGCGAGTGGGTCAGTCCGCGGTGAAGTGCGCGACATACCGGCGTTGCCACGGTGTCTCGACTGCGCGTGAGTTGTATTGCTCGCGAACAAACTTCACTGCCTTGTCGGCGGGCACGCCGTCGAGCACGGCGATACACGCCAGCGCGGTGCCCGTGCGCCCATGGCCGCCATCGCAAACGATCTCGACTCGTTCTCTCTCGGAACGAAGCCAGGCTTCACGCAGCGCGTCCCGCGCGTCGTCGCGGTCCTTGGGCAGCCGTAAGTCGGGCCACAGCACCCATCGTGCTTCCCATTTGGACGGGGAAGGTCTCTTGCCCAGAAGGTAGACCGCGAAGTCGGGCGTAGCTCCACTGGGGATTGGTTGATGAAGGCCGCGGCCGCGCAGTAATCGGCCGGACGGCAACCGCATCACACCCGAATCGTCAGCATCCCAAACACTGTGCATGATCCCAACCTATCTGCCGACAAAGGACAAGGCAGTGCATATCGTGGGGACGGCGCCGTAAGGGAACCCATTTACAGGACGTCCTAATTCAGGCTTGCTCGGCAAGGTAGTCGTAGCTGAACGGCAAGAGGTCGCTGGCAATAACGCTCACAAGTCCATGTGGAGTATCGAGGATTACGCGGATTCCTGGGTAGTAATCAACAAGAATCTGCCGATCCCGCCCGCAAGGACTTTTCACGCCTCGGTCATGATTTCCAACGGCCACAATGTGAGTTAATTCAGCCGCACCTGCGGCGCGCGCTGCTCCGAGCGCGACGAGCTCAGCGCAGGGACCGCCTGTGAAGTGGAACAGATTCACGCCTGAAAAGATCCGTCCGTCTTTTGCTCGAACTGCAGCGCCCATTGTGTGCACACCTTCGTCCCCAGGTCCGGCATCAGTGGTTGCATTGATTGTCTCGCGTGCCAGGCCGATGAGAGACTGCTCGATCTCTGACAAGGGGAGCGCAGAAGCAGGAAGTGAATTGGGCATACACCAATAGTAAGAGCCCTAGGGTCTGCATAGGCCGTTCCGCTGGGGAACATTCTCCGGAACGATAAGTCAGCCAAATTCATCCTCTGACGCTCCGAGTCGATATCCGGTCCAAAGTTTACGGAACGGGTCAGGCTGGCTTTGCCAGTGAGGATAGGGACAATTTGCCTTGGATTGGATACCAAACCGTGCCGCAGGACGGTCGCCAATGGCATCATGGGATACATAATCGCAGAGGAGCTGGAATGTCTATCGTTCACGAAACCCTGAAGTTCACGAAAACACTTGATGCCGATTTATCGAGGGTTTGGGAAGCATTCGCTGATTCGAATCAGCAAGCACAGTGGAGCGTTCCGGCGGGCGAAGCAATGGTCTACGAACAAGCAGCGTTCGAAGTTGGTGGTCGAGACCGATACCGTTGTGGCCCGCTCGAATCGCTCGATTTCATCAACATCGTTGACTACTCGCTCATCGTGCCGCAATCGCTTGTTGTCTATACCGAGACTGTGGCGACCTCTGAGGAGCCGCTCAGCGCGGGCGTGGTCACATGGAGTTTCGCCGTTAACGGCGATGGTACCGAGGTGCGGCTCACGAGCCAAGTCACCTCGTTCGTCGGTGACGGGATGATCGAGGGCAGTCGAAACGGGCACGCAAAGGCACTAAACCAGCTCGAAGAGTTCGTTCTAACCGAATAGTCGTTTCTGCCGTCCGCAAGCCGAACCTCCTGCGGGACAGGGACATCCAGTGGACCCGTCAATCGCCCGCGCTTGGTGGCAGCTCGTCTCGATCAGCTCTCACCGACGCAGTGTCAATTCGGGGATCGTTGATTAGTTGCCGAAAGATGGGTAGCTCTGCGGCCACGATCAACGAGTCTGGGTAGAGCCGAGCACCCCATGCGAGACGCCGTTCGGCATCCCACGCGAACTCCGGGACCCTTCGTCCGGCCCGCACGTCGTCTGGACAGAGGTTTGCCTCGAAGTATTCCTCCCCGAACACTCGCCTTGGCGAGCTGGTATGCGGTGCTTCGGCGTAGCCCATCCAACGGAGACATTGGAGCCAGACAACGCCAATCACATCACGAAGGGCGTTTGCGGTTTGTTCATCCAACTCGCCCATACAGGAGACGAGGTCACGAACCGACGGGTGTTCTTCGACGATGCCTGTGGTCGCTTCAAACCAATCTAGCGAGGCAGAATGATCTTCTACCGCGACGTGCTGGGACCACCGCACAATGTCTTTCCCGTACTCGAGAGCGGGGTCTCGGAATGGGAGGTAAAGGCGCAGCATCGGTAGTCCGCGATGCGTTGCAGGGATGAAATCGCGTGCCTGAGTGGCCCATCCTGACCTTGCCTGACCCGTGATCTCCTCGCCCATCCTGACATCATAGCTGGGCGGGGTGTTTCATGTTCAGGCGTCGAGTCCATAGATATCAGGAGTGGTGGCCACTGGTCTGATTTGTCAGAAATGCTCTGCTGATAATTTCACAAGGTGCCAGCACAGACGACTCTGTTCCTAGGGGAACCTCCAACGGCCCTGAAATGACTCAACCGGTGCGCGGACCGGGTTTCGCGACAAAGACAACTGACATCTCTAGTGAGCTAAGCGCGATACCCGCTGGCGCATACGGAGATGCGCGACGTGCGGGTTCGCCACTCCGTTCCAACCAGTCACTAGCGCTGCTTCCTTTTGCTTCTCCTTCGGACTCGACGTGATCGCCGCGTTTATACGCCGAGCGCTCGGGCTGCTTTGCTAAACCTCTCCCACTCCAGCCTCAAGGTCGCGAGTTGCTCGCGACCTTGACCGGAGATGGAATAGACCTTGCGTGCAGGACCTGATGCTGCCGGCTCCCAAGTCGCGGAGATTGCTCCGTCTGCTTCAAGCTTCACGAGTGTCGGATACAACTGAGCTCCTTTGATGGGCTGGAGGCCAACCTCGACAAGCGCTTGCGAGACGCCGTATCCGTGTCGGGGCTGACTTTCCAGCACGCTGAGGATCAGCATCGGTAGGGATGCCCGCTGCCAGGCTGCGAGACTCATCTTTTCTGCTCCGCCGGGCGATGGCGCCAGCTCGTGTAGGCGGCGACTATGCCGCTCACAAAGAGGAAGAGCATTGCGGTTGATCGCCAAGCGCCAAATGACTCGCTGAACGCAATCAGGACGCACATCAGCAGAGGTACCGCCACCTGGAAAGAGCTGCTCCATCGCCACCGGCGAATGGCGGCGCGGTTATCGTCCACGGCCAATGATCGCGCGAACACGACAGGGTGACCGAACTCGACATAGTAGCCACCTTCGCCCTCATCGATCCCAGCCCGCACGCTGTGCTCGTGCTCCCGAGCGACATCCCCGTATACTCCCTGGCTGCGCATCGAGCCGCGAAAGCGCCTGAGCCACTCGTCGTCTGCCCACGCGGATCGAAGGGGGCGCCGAGGAACCAAACGGGCGACGAGTAGAACAAGAACGCCGGGCAAAGCCATCCCGATCATCAGCGCCCAGAGCGGGACCCTTGCAATCAGCAAATAGCCAGGCCCTACGGCCGCCGCGAGCCAGATGCACCCGGCCATGTAAGTGAGACCTCCAGCGCCGGCCACAAGAGTCCATCCAGTGCTACCTGCGACGAAGCGCGTCCACGCGAGATTTGCCGCTATCGACGCTCCTAGAATGCCGAGCACGATGCACAATGGGCCGAGCTCGACATCGATTTGCCAGACACCGCGGGTCAGCATGACTAGCGCGCTGGAGACTCCTAAAAACGTGAGCGCGGTGCCGATAAAGTTCAGCCCCTGACGAGGGCCGCCACCCTCCGAAGCTGAGACGGCCTCTTCGTTGGTGCCGAGGACGCGGACATCCTCTTCGGCGATCTCGTCTGGGTCGCCGAAGAGCACATCGGCGGGGGCATCCGCCTCACGCAAAGCGGAGATCAACTCGCGTGCTCGGGCATCGATGGCCGCTGATGGCACTTCGGGCCGCGACACTACAATCATGTACCGGCTCGCCCATGGGCGGTCGCGCTCGGGCCATTCGTCGATCAAATTCATGCGAACCCCATTATCTAGATATAGAATATATCTAGATAATGTCTCAAAACTGTTGCAGATGCAACACGGACATTACGTCCCCCCATTCGGCGATTCGACAGACGCTACTCTGGGTGCTCCTTCGTGAATCACCTCGGCGTAGCGGCCTGGGGACGTCAGCTGTCGCACAGCCTGGGGTTCGCGACAAGGGAGATAGGTACCCGGTCGGATCTGAGTGAGCTCCGATCAGGTGAGAGTTGCACGGGGACGATGCGCTCTTGGTTGTGCCCCCGCAAGCGGAACCCTCTGTGGACAGACACGCGGCAGCACGGGGTTCCTACATGAGGATCCTCAACGGGGAAGGGCATCGGGGGAGAGTTGGCTAGCGATATCACGCGCGCAGTCATCGGTTGAGCGATTCGTGGTGTCGACCTCGATGTCGTAGAAAACCCCGGCGTGCACGCTCAGGGCTTGCTGTCGCGCCATGCCTTCTACACGGTCAAGGCGTTGTGACTCGCGGGATACGGCGACGTCGGAGTCGCAGTGCACTCCCACCCAGATCAGGTCCACGTCGGCAAATGTTGACCGGATACGCTCCTGTCCAGCATCCCCGGAGAGAAGGACCTCATCGAGGATCAAGTGAGCCCCTGCTCGAGCCGTAGCGCTGAGGCCGGTATACCAGCTGCGCTCTAAAGCTCGATGCTCAGTACTGAAGGTGATCGTGCCGCCTTGCTCAAAGGTAATTCCTGCTTTCGAGCTGTCACCTCCGCCAGGAAGGGCGGCAATGAACGTGTCGACGCCGAACGTCAACCAGATGCCCGGGAGGATTTCCTGAAGCGCTCGAGCAATGGAGGACTTGCCAGAACTCGATCCGCCGTTCAGCACGATGACTTGGAGGCTCCAAACGGTAGACACCCCAAGAGTCTAGCCACCAATCGAGAAGCAAGCACGCCCGAAATCCGTTCCGCCAACCGCTATTCTGAACGCCTGGCCTAATCATTGGCCTGAGGGTCTAGCGGGTCTGTTCGCTGAGGAACCTCGTGTGGGATAGCTTTTGAGTGGTCGTTGAAATGGGTTTGGCCGAAGCCCGGAAATTGGGCCGTCGCCTGGGCGCAGGGCCCTACGTTACCGTGGTTCATCCATACTGTTTCATGGATCGTCTCCTAATTGGGGTCGCTGCAGAAAACGGACTTTATTGTGCCGTAGGGTGCCAAGTTCAGTACCGGGATGGCTTGAAATCTGGCTATGCGTTTCCGCTATTGACGGAGGCGGCTGCGCCCCAGATTCCGACGGTGAATAGGAAGACGATCAAGAGGAGCCAGCCGGCGATCATAAGTCCGTTGAGGATGATGCCCGTGACGGCCATTCCCTTGCCGGCGGGCTCTTTCTTGATGCCGACTATTCCAAGGATCAGCCCGAGGAGGGGGACGAGAAACGTCCAGCCAAAGAAGATGGAGACGAGCCCGAGCACCATACTTGCGACGCTCAGCCCCTTGGGCTGTGCTTGGATGTAGACAGGTGCCTGGACATAAGCAACTGGGTACCCTTGCGGCGCCTGGTCGTTTGGATAGCTCATAATTGTTCCCCCAGAGTTGATACGAATGCTCTTACGGTAACAGCCGACAGTCACCCGGCTTGCTTAGGCCGCAATGGCTTCCATGGAGCGGATAGACCAGGTTTCCCGATCCTGGCCACGAATCAACACAAACGTCACCAACGGTGTGCTCGGAGTCTTGGTAGTAATGGAACAGGATTGAGCGCTAGGGTTTCGGGTTTCACTGACCAGGGGTCTGGGGAAGATCTGCCCGGAAATTCCCTAAGAACGTGCCGGCGTTGATTCCGGAGTGGACGTTGCAATCCTGCGGATCTAAGCGGCGGCCTCGCCGGCGCGTTTGATGGCACGGTAGACGGTGGAACGGGCCACACCGGGGTCTGAGGAAGATCTGTCCGGAGATTCACGCTTAGGATTTCCACCATGGCTAACCCCACCGGTTACGAACGCGGCCATTTCCGTATGCGGAACCCTAAGCGCTACGCCCGCCAACAATTCATGGGTGTGAAAATGAATCTGGCATTTTCATCCATCTCCATGTAGTTCGAGAGGTTCTCCGCCGAGGCCGTACGCCGTTGAGAGGATTCCGGATAGTGGAAAATCGGTTGAGGGCCGCTGCTAGCCTTGCATGATGCGGATACTGCCTACACTCCTCGGAATCGTTGCGATCATCGTTTACGCCATGCTTGGAGCGACATTGATGAATGATTGGGCAGTGGTCGCCGCGAGCGAGATGCCGCTTGAAACGACGATTGCTGACTTGCATGCTGCCGGTCAGAACTACAGCACGATTCCGGGCTTCGTCTTCGCTGCGCTCGGCTCATTGCTCGGTCTTCTTTGGGGCGTGACGACTCTTTCCCGCCGAACCGTACTTCCGAACTGGGCCGCTGTGTCACTGTGGGCTGGAATCATTACCCTGGGTGCCCCAGCATACTTCTTCCTTTCATTTGCCAACCTAAACTCCGTGGGCGATACCTACTTCGATTGGAACTCCGAGGCAGCGTTCGCGTTGGAGACAGGCCTGTACATGGCCAGCGGGCTCGCGTTCCTTGCCGTCTTTGCGACGATGATGACGGTGGTGATCAAGGCAACGGCGCGGACGAAACCGTCGCCGGTTACCTAGCAGGACAGTAGCAAATGCGCGTAGCCTCCTTGCCGCTGGCCGCACGAGAGGAGCTGCGGAGTCCTCCTGATGATGCGGTCGGAGATTGATCTCGGTTGTGGTTTTCAACGCCAAATGCCGCAACCTCAAACGCAATAACTCCCGGTTCACACTGTTTCGCAGAGGAACCCTAAATGGACAAATTGTACGAAATGTCCGCCCACCGCATCGAGTCCTAGACGGAGGACCTGTCGATATGCCAGAGTCTCCTCATGACGAATGAGCAAATGAGGCTGACAGCTTTTCTCGGCGACTGGTCTGCAGAGGGCACGGCATTTGGAACCGACAGGCAAGGTGGACCGTGGCGTAGCGCTCACTCCGCTCACTGGTATTCGGGCGGGTTTTTTTATAGTGCAAGATGAGCATGCCAATGGACCGTTTGACACGATGAGCTTCCTGGGCTGGGATCCCAAGCGAGGCTGCTATTTCTCGTGGACCATAGACAATGGCGGATTCGCAAACAATTATCAGGTAGACGTTGACGGGGACACGTGGCACTTCACCGGCGAACAGGCACGAGCAACGATCACATTCAGCGACGACAGTCGTACTCAAACTCACCACTGGGAGTTCAAACCCGAGGGTGAGTGGGTCACGCTCTGCGACCGTGTAGCCACGCGCGTCGACTGAAGTGCAGCGACACTCCACGCACAAGCTGGCAACTCGCAAGCCGAACGGTCTGTGGGACAGGATTCTCTGTAGAGGATGTACCTGCACGCTCATCTTCATGGGTGGATAGGGCATTGACGATCCGGATGAGCTATCGACGATGCACTCTTTCTACGCTTGTGCCGGTTCAAACTCGCGGGCAAGCATCGCATAAACATACTCCGAACCCCATCGATCGCCGTCGCGGTCATTCTCGATGAGGTGGGCTTCCTCTCGCATTCCCAAACGCTCACACAATCGTCGTGAGGCGTCGTTCTCTGCGTCCAGACGAGCAAATACCCGATGAGCGTTCTCAGCTGTAAACAGGTAGGTAAGTAGCGTCTTCGCTGCTTCTGTCGCGTAACCCCGACCCGCGCTGCCTGGGTCAAAGATCCACCCGATCTCAATTTGACGGGCGTGAGGATTCTCCAACGTGGCAACGACTTCGCCCAAGACAATATCGTCTACGTTGCTGACCACGGCGAATAGCAGGCGATCCCCAGGACTCTCAAAACGCCGTTCTCTATTGGCCAAAGCCGACTCGCGAGTTGCCTCAGGAGTCAGCGGTGAGCGGTAGAGATAGCGAGCAACCTCCGGCAGCGCTTGATAGTGAATTCGGGCGCTAAGGTGACGTTCAATGAATGGCTGGAGCGATACTCGATCGCTTGTGAGAGTAAAAGTTTCGGACATCGCACCATCCTATACAGCGGGCGTCAGGGTATGTGGAAGATCGAAACGATCGTCCGCAGTGCCAATCTCGTATGCCGAACCTCTACCGGGCTTGCTACTTGCGGGTCATCCGTGCGGAGAATGGTGCCCTAAGTATCTTCGTCCACAGCGACCGGCGGTGTGCAGCATCTGGTGAGGAACTAAATTCGTTTTCTGCGCGATCAAGACTTTCTTCGATAAGAGCATCGTGCATAGGTCTGAAGAAGATTGGCCAGGTGAGTTTCGCCGCTCCGCTCGGCGACACGGAAAGCTCGTGCCGGAGTAGCGTTGAATTGTCCGTAAGGCTGGTTGCAGTGAAACCGTGGTGCCCATTGAAACCCGATGGGCCGGTGAACTGAAATTCGATCCGCCTGCCGGGCTCGAATACAGACACAACGTAGCGCACTGGCCCATGTCCTCCCGCTGCGCCCACGCCAAGCGGTCCATTCAAGCGCATTGCTGGCCACTCGCTTCGGGGCCACAGCCGATCATTCTCACTCGCAAGCGAGTCAATGAGGGACCCTACTTCACTAGCAGGGGCTGCAATTTCGCGCTGATGAGTGTTGTAGACCATGTGGCCAGCGTATCTTTGATCGTCACCAAACCAAGTTCGATTCATCCTTGGCAGGATGTCCCATGTGACGGTTGTCACGCGGTTCACTGAAACGAGGGCAGCGCCTTTAATCGTTCCGCGTTGGCCGTGCTCCACTGGGGAACCTTTAACGACACGAGGGACCTAGTCGTTGTTGCCTCGCGATGCTGGGGCAGTCTTAGTGTTGGGACTCTCGTGTCAGCGGTTACAGGTCAGCGGTTTGCGACGACGTCGAAGACCTCGCGCCCATGCAAACGGCTTCACGGAAGGCGGCTCAGGGTCAAAGCTGCTCTGGTGCATGGACAAGTTTTTCAATGAGGGATTCCAGATGTTATGTCACGGGCTGACTCTGGCGTACCGGCTCGCTGGATACTCTGGCTCCGCCAGGGGATTCGTATTACGATAGTACTCATGGAAAGAAAACTACACGGGCAGCCAGTCTCGGAGGCCGAGATCGACCAGTGGGTCGAGGAAGCCGAGGCAGGCTACGACGTCGAAGACCTCAAGGCCCGCATGGGGCGCCCCGCCAGGGGTGCAACCGCTTCGCAGGTCGTGCCCGTGCGCTTGACCACCGAGGAGCTTGCTGCAGTCATGGAACGCGCTGAGCGCGAGCACCTGAACCGCTCCGAGGCGTTCCGCGCTGCGCTGTCGAGCTGGGCGCACACAGACAACACGCTTACCAGCTCATGATCGTTCGCGGCTCCGCGCACAAGCACGGAATCAGCGATGAGGACGGGATCGAGGCAGCCTCTTGGCCGCTCCGGGAGGTGCCGCTGGATGATGAAGATCCGCGGCGTTTCCTTCGTCTGGGATTTGATACCCGAAGCAGGCTGTTGGAACTCGTGGTGCTGGTCTGGGATGACGGGACCGAAGAACTCATCCATGCGATGAAGTGCCGGCCGCAGTACCTATCGATGCTCGACTGACAGCAACAGCTGGCGAGTATACCAACTCGTGTCCGGCTGGCCATAAGCAACGCGTCATAGGGGAACCTCGACAGGAGCACCCCCGTTGTCTGGTTGCCCTGGCGGTCTCAAGGTCGTGACCACTACCTGCGTGCAATGAGTCCACTGATAAATGCAATCGCCAGGGTGACCACGCCGGATACTACTAGCGGTCCCGCAAGCCAGTCGTGGTAGACAAACCCGTCCTCCACGGCCACCACATGTGCAATCGCGTTGCTGACCACGGCGGCGGGAAGCAAGGAAAAGACCTGTAGGATCCCGAGCTGGCTGTCACCAGCGAAACGCGCTGACCTGCGACGACGCCTGGGCCCAGATCACAGAAATTCTCAATTTCGTGACACTTTCCTACGGCCGACCAGAGACGCTCAAAACACTGTCCCGTATAAGGTTCCTTGGGTTCTTGCGGTGATTGCAACACTTAGTGAATGAGTGTTGCTATGGCGAACTATTCAATCCTTTTCCGGCCGGATCTATTGCAGGTCTTTTGGGCAGGGATGCAGGCAGGTGATTTCATCACTGATGCCGTTATTCCGATCAATACCAGTAGGCGTACCGGGCGCACTGTTCTGGCTAACGCTGGTGGTGTGCGGCCCCGCCGCGGCAGGAATTTAAAGGGCCGTTGCCTGACCTTCACTCAGCGTGAAGAGATCGCGATTCTCCGTGCCCAGGGACAGTCCTTGAGAGCGATTGGGGAGGTTATTGGCCGGTCTGCCTCGACGGTATCCAGGGAGTTGAGACGCAACACGAAACCCGGCACCGCCTACCGGGCAACCTCGGCCCACATGCTCGCCTACGAGCGTGCCAGCCGGCCGAAACCGGCCAAACTCCACACGAACATAGCCCTGCGTACAGTGGTGGAAGCGGACCTTGCCAAGAAGTATTCACCGGAACAAATCGCAGGACGATTACGCGTCCAGTTCCCCAACGAAGAGGAGATGCGGGTGTCACCGGAGACTATTTACCAATCCCTGTACGTCCAGTCCAGGGGCGCCTTGAATCGGGATCTGGTCGCGTGTTTACGCACTGGGCGGGCCGTGCGGCGCCCCTCCCGCAAGACCGGGCAGCGTAAGAATCGGATCCCGGGAATGATCAATATTTCCCATCGCCCACCCGAAGTGGAAGACCGTGCCGTGCCAGGACATTGGGAAGGGGATTTGATCATTGGCAAGGGTAACCAGACCGCTATTGGGACCCTGGTGGAACGCAACACCAACTACACGATGCTCGTTCACTTACCCCAGGGGTACAAAGCTGAGCAGATGCGGGAGGCATTGACCGCAAAGATCAAAACACTCCCGCAAGCACTGCGACATTCCCTGACCTGGGATCAAGGCATTGAAATGCAGGACTGGAAAACCGTGAAGATTGATACGGGCATCGAGATCTACTTTTGCGACCCGCATTCGCCCTGGCAGCGTGGTATCAACGAGAACACAAATGGACTGCTGCGCCAGTATTTCCCCAAAGGCACTGATTTGAGCATCCACAGTGCCCAGGATCTTGACTGGGTCGCCGCTGAACTCAACGACAGACCACGCAAACGACTAGAGTTCAAGAAACCGATCGAACTGATCGAACCCCTCCTGTTGCAATGACCGCCAGAATCCGCCGTTCCCCATACGGGCTAACGAGCGACCGAGCTTCGGTGCTGGGGAAGATCGTCTCCGGAATGAATACACGGGAAGGGAGCGATTGCTGAGATGCTGGTGAAATGTATACGGAACAGGCTCTTGGCGCAGGGCATACGATCTGGCGTTCGAGAGGGAGTGTTGAAGCCGTCATTCCGGCTGATGGATGTGCCGATCTGATTCTGCGGAATGAGGAGGTTTTCATTGCGGGACCGTCAACTCGTTGGATCGAGACGCGGGCCGATAGGGGCGATGGCACCCTCGGTCTCCGGTTTCCGCCCGGTGCAGCAAGAAGCGTGCTCGCCCTTGATCTAAGTGAAATCAGTGATCAGGTTGTGTTGATGACCGATCTGCTAGGTCACAAAGCGACTATGCAGGCGCGCACACTACTTCAATGTGCTGGTGCCACATGGCCGGATGTACCAGAACTTGTCGCTGCTTTCAGTCCACAATCAAGCCAAATTGGCCCGTGGAGTGCGTTCATTCACGGTCATGCCCGACGGGGCACACCCCCGTGGCGAGTGGCCGAGATAATGGACTGGTCACAGCGTACGTTCAGGCGCAGAATGCAACAGGATTTTGGGTACCCCTATCTAACGCTGGCACGAATTGATCGTGCAAAACGTGCGCGTTCGCTGCTGCAAGAAGGAACTAGCCTTTTCGACGCCGCTGCAGTGGCCGGGTACGCCGACCAGGCTCATCTCTCAAGAGAGTTCCGGCGGCTGGTCGGCGCGAGCCCGGGTCAGTTTTCCTCGAGCTCAGCGTAGAGATCAATGGAATTGCCATCGGGGTCAAGAAGAGTGGCATAACGCTGCCCCCAGTGCGCGTCCCACGGATCAACATGCGAGATGTAACCAGCCGCGATCAGCTCCGCGAACGCAGCATCAACAGCGGCAGGGCTACCTTTATCGAAAGCCAAAGCAATGTGATGGCCTCCGACGGGTGAGATGTAGTCGGCATCGAAGCTACGGATGGTCTCGATGGTGTCCCACGCTAGGACAGTTCCGTCGTCGAGTTTCCCATCAACGTGCGGTGCGTTATCTTGATCTTTTGCAATGTGTACGCCTAACTTTCGGTAGAAAGCCAGCGATGCGGCCATATCTTTGGTGACAATACCGATGAATCCGAGTCTTAAAGTCATTCCATCACTATATGAACATCGACTCCACACGTCTTGAACAAAACGGCCAACACCGCGACCGGTCAACGTTCCCCCGCGGACATCCCAAAAGATCTCACAGCCACTGTTAGCCCAGGTGATCGGGCCGACCTGTGATCGACCGGCTTGCGGGACTCCCTGGCTAGTTCTGCTTCAAACCTGTCTGTGGCAGGATCTATCTCGTGAACAACATCATTTTGACTGGGCAGCTGATATGCCAGAGTGACCACGAGACTGCAGTCGTTACGGAGTTTCTACCCCGACATCTTGAATTGACGCTGGCTGGATCCGGGTGCATTTCCTTCGCGGTGGAACAGAGCGACAATCCATGGGTCTGGGATGTATCCGAATCCTTCCAGGACGCTCGCTCTTTCGAGCTGCACCAAGCACGCGTCAAGGCTAGCGACTGGGGACGTGCGACGGCCAATATCAAGCGCAGCTATTCAGTGTCGGGCCTGTAAAGCGGGAGCGAATTTCGACCCGAGGACTTCGGTCCATTGGAGGTTCCTTGGGTTCTTGCGGTGATTGCAACACTTAGTGAATGAGTGTTGCTATGGCGAACTATTCAATCCTTTTCCGGCCGGATCTATTGCAGGTCTTTTGGGCAGGGATGCAGGCAGGTGATTTCATCACTGATGCCGTTATTCCGATCAATACCAGTAGGCGTACCGGGCGCACTGTTCTGGCTAACGCTGGTGGTGTGCGGCCCCGCCGCGGCAGGAATTTAAAGGGCCGTTGCCTGACCTTCACTCAGCGTGAAGAGATCGCGATTCTCCGTGCCCAGGGACAGTCCTTGAGAGCGATTGGGGAGGTTATTGGCCGGTCTGCCTCGACGGTATCCAGGGAGTTGAGACGCAACACGAAACCCGGCACCGCCTACCGGGCAACCTCGGCCCACATGCTCGCCTACGAGCGTGCCAGCCGGCCGAAACCGGCCAAACTCCACACGAACATAGCCCTGCGTACAGTGGTGGAAGCGGACCTTGCCAAGAAGTATTCACCGGAACAAATCGCAGGACGATTACGCGTCCAGTTCCCCAACGAAGAGGAGATGCGGGTGTCACCGGAGACTATTTACCAATCCCTGTACGTCCAGTCCAGGGGCGCCTTGAATCGGGATCTGGTCGCGTATTTACGCACTGGGCGGGCCGTGCGGCGCCCCTCCCGCAAGACCGGGCAGCGTAAGAATCGGATCCCGGGAATGATCAATATTTCCCATCGCCCACCCGAAGTGGAAGACCGTGCCGTGCCAGGACATTGGGAAGGGGATTTGATCATTGGCAAGGGTAACCAGACCGCTATTGGGACCCTGGTGGAACGCAACACCAACTACACGATGCTCGTTCACTTACCCCAGGGGTACAAAGCTGAGCAGATGCGGGAGGCATTGACCGCAAAGATCAAAACACTCCCGCAAGCACTGCGACATTCCCTGACCTGGGATCAAGGCATTGAAATGCAGGACTGGAAAACCGTGAAGATTGATACGGGCATCGAGATCTACTTTTGCGACCCGCATTCGCCCTGGCAGCGTGGTATCAACGAGAACACAAATGGACTGCTGCGCCAGTATTTCCCCAAAGGCACTGATTTGAGCATCCACAGTGCCCAGGATCTTGACTGGGTCGCCGCTGAACTCAACGACAGACCACGCAAACGACTAGAGTTCAAGAAACCGATCGAACTGATCGAACCCCTCCTGTTGCAATGACCGCCAGAATCCGCCGTTCCCCTTGCGGGACGCACGGAACTTCTGCTAGCCGGTGTTACGCGTCGCAGCGGATGACCACAACCAGGCTAATGACTGGTGACACGAAATTGAGAACGGTGACACTCTGGTGACACGAAATTGAGAAAAGTGACATCCAAAACGAGAACCAACAAATGTAGGATCCCACGTTGCTTGTCACCAGAAGATCGCCCTGACCTGCAACGACGTTCTACCCTCGGTCATTCAAGTTCTCAGTTTCGTGTCACTTTCCTACAGACTGTTTGCCGTCGATGAAGATGACAACGCGCCGTTTCGGTTGCGACGACCAAGCCATCTGAGCCTTTGCAGGTATTGGCTAGCCTCGCCCCAACGATTATCGGAGTCAGAAGAGGGTCCGCGTGGACGGAAAACTTGTCCCGCATAAGGCCAGCGGGCATTTTTGCGGGCGGGTCATACGGGAATCGGGAAGCTGCGGAAATCCGCCCATCGATGTCGATTTTAGAGCTCGGCTGCAGGGCAAATCTGCGTCCGGTGGTGGACCGGCTTGCGGGACGAATCTCGCTATCTATATGGGACACCCAATGAGGAACGGTATGGCTCTTGGCGAGATCAAGGTTTGGCGGAATTGGATTCGCTGTTCTCGCTGCCAGCGACTCACCGGCTCTGTTGGCGAATGGACACTTCGGCTACGCTAATTGCCATGCAACCCTTACCACCGCACGAGGCCACTGCTGATATGGACTTGAGTCTTCGAGCCACGTGGCGGGACCAGTATCGCTTAGGGATTTTTGGGCTCACGACACTGCTGATCGTACTGACAGGGTGCACCAGCCCTCAACCCGCCCCAGTCACATCCCAACCTGTCAGCTCGGCCTCATCGTCACCCATCCGAGTTGCCGCCTTGCCAGAGGCCAAAACGACCGTTGACTGTGCCATGTCTCGTCCCCAAAAGGACTCTTTCCCAATCCAAGCGGACGATCTGGCGCTTGGCCCCTTGTTGTATCCAGGAATCCTCGATGGGTATAATTCACCGCGCTCGGATGCGGTGGATGGGATCACCTTTGCCAAGATCGGGACTCACCTCTCGCCAGATGCGACAGTGACAGTATCCATAACCCCGGAAGCAAGTAGCTGGGCCAGTATCGTCACTGAAAACGGTCCGCCAGCCGGCTACCTGTCCGTGACGTACAAAAGCTGCCCCTCCTCCCAGCATGCCGCGGGCTCCTGGTGGGTCGGCGGATTCGCACTCAGGAACGAAACTTCTGGATGCTTACCCCTCAACGCGCAGGTTGAAGGAGAAACTTCTATCCGCAGGGTCACCATTTCCTTCTGGGATAAGACGTGCGGCTCATAGTTCCACCGACGGACTGTTCCGCCTGCCGTTCCTGATGCGAGACATTACCTTTCGGTGCATTTACTCGGTTAGGGCCTGAGCGCATGCGGGACTGGATGTGTTGAGATTTTTATCTAGCGGAAGTGTTTTTCACTAAGCAGGTATTAGACCATCGAGGCAAGCGCGTCGAGGGTCAGTTGGGTGTCGCATCGTTCTTCGACGTGGTCGCTGTGGGTGGCTATGAGGATTGCGGCTCCCTTGTCGGCCATATGGCGCAGGGTGGTGATGACCATTTCTGTGTTGCCCTCATCGAGGGCACCGGTGGGCTCATCAGCCAAGATTAGACCCGGTTTCTTGACTAGGAGCCGGGCGAGAGCGACTCGCTGTTGCTCGCCGCCGCTGAGCTCGTAGACTCGGTCTTTTGCCCGGCCGTCGAGTCCCACATGCTCAAGTGCCTGCTGGTATATGGCCTGTTGTTGTGCTCGGTTGAGGCCGCGCAGTTGTCCGCCTGCCACAGCGAGGTTGGCTTGAATGCTGGCATTGTCAATGAGGGCATAGTTCTGAAAGAGGTATCCGAGGGTGTCTCGTCGGAAGATCCGGCGCTGCCCGGCTCTGAATGCAGTGGCGTCGGCGCCGTCGACGAGGATCTTCCCTGCTGTGAGGGGTTCCAACAGGCCTAGGCAGTTCAAAAGCGTGGACTTGCCAGAGCCACTGGGGCCACGGATGGCCATCATTTCCCCGTTATTGACGGTCAGTTCCAATCCCTCCCAGAGGGTGCGTTGACCAATGGCTTTGGTCAGGCCGTGTGCTGTGATCATGTGATGGCTCCTTTAGGCGTCCGCTGAATGTGAGCGAATGAGCGAGGTCTTGTAGCCGCGCAGGGCGAGCAGGGTGAAAGTGATGCTGACAAGGGCGATACCGGCAGCGATGGCGGGCGCCCACTCCATGAGAGCAGGGATATCCACTGGCACCGGCGCTCCTCCGTCTGCAATCTTCTTCGCAAGTGCCCCGGCGTGCCTGGCGGGGATACTCAGTCCGTAGAGAACGAGGCCGATGCCGGCAACGGCCTCAACCGTGAGAAGGACCTTGTTCACCCGCCACGATCGCCAGCCATGAATAAAACTGGTGAAGATCCTTTGGGCGTTTTTACGGGTGTAAATGATCGCTACGCCTAGGGATGTGACCATCAGAACGGCGATGGCGGCAATGGTGCTGAAGAGGTGGTTTCGGAGCGCGGATGCGTCTTTTTGAAAGACGATGCTGGCATCGAGTGCTGCTGGATGAAAGCCGGTCACGAAGGCTGGCGCCCCTGCCGTGTCGGCTCCGGAGATGATACGTGCAGGGTCTGTAAATAGCATCGCGCCACTCATCGCGTAGGCATAGTAGTCAGGTTCCGTGATCCAACCGCCACCGGAGGGGATGGTTACCAGGACGGCGCCGGGAACTTCGGTATCGGCGAGGATGCCGCTGTTTGAACCGAAGGCGTTGATGGCCTGGTTGTTGGCTATCATCACGGTTTCTGTAAACGGACGGTCCGCACCAATGGCACCGGCGATCACCGCGGTAATTTCGGTGAGTTCTCCTTGGAGTGTTTCGGGTACCAGCAGCCGGACCGTGTTCGAGGGCTGTATCCGTTGTCCTTGGGCATCCAGGATCGTTTCGCGCTCAAGGTAGCTGGAATTGACGAATACGACGGGTGGCCCCGGGGCTGGGGCGACCTTGCTATTTGGATCGTAGGGACGCATTTCCGCAAATGGTCTCATGAAGGCCAGAACCGCTTGGCCGTCGGCGTCGGCCTGCTTGGCAACGTGGGCGAAGGTTGCTGACTGCTGTGCGAATTCTTCCATTGACAAGTAGCTGGCGAATTGGAGTTGGTTGAGGTCGCTATTGGAGGCCCACACAGCTTTGCTCGCTTGCTGGCCCAGCACCTGACCGCCCAGGGCGAGCGTTGCTGAGAGAATACCCACCGCCAATAGTGACGCGGCAATTCGTACCGTATAGATCGAGACAAAGATGGACTTACTCGGTATGAGCCCCTTGACGGCCGCAATGAGAGGAACCCTCCCGGCCAACACCAGCACTGCCGTATGAGTCAGCAGTGCTGTCAGTGCCAGAGTAGCGGCCACCAGCAGTGCAACCATCCCGAACTGGGCAAGCTGATGAAGCGAGTTATAAACAAACAAGCCGATGGCAGTCAGCAAGGCAACCCCCACGTACAGGGGTAGTGCGAATCGTCCCAAGGCAAGCAAGTCCCGGCTCAAAACTTCAGCGAAGGAACTGCCTTGCAGCCGCTGGATGGCATAGCTTCTGGCATTGAGGATCACCCCAGCTCCGGAGCTCACCACAACAATCAAAGCTAGAATCAGGAAACTTGCGCCAAGGCCGGAGGTGGCCAGGAACCATTGAAACACTTCCCCAGGACTGGCAGTGGTTGAAGTGACGTCAAGCCCCATCGCTTCCAGCCCCACCGTCAGCGCGTGTTCCACATCTGCGGTATTGGCTCCAAAGAGAACATATCGGCCGCGAACATCCATCGAGGCGATCTTTTCCCAAGGAAGCACCGTGGTCGTCATGGAACGCGCAAAATCCGGGTAGCCCTTCGCCAGCCATGTCGCCGAAGCTGCAGAGCCATCCCCCACCTCCAGATAGAGGTTGCGGCGGGTGGCTGGGTTTTGCAGATCGGGAACCATGCGAGCAATGTTGGCGTGTTGCGCCTGTGCCGTCGCCTGGATCAAGGCCGTTGCCGTCTGTGTGTCGATGTCCTTGGCCGAACCGGGGCCACCCACCATCGGGGTATTCACCGACAAGTAGCTAGTGGCCCCTTGCACGCCAATATCATCCGCCGCAGACATGAACCCGAAAGCCAGGATCACAGCAAAAACAGCAATAACGCAGTGAACAAACTTTACAATCCTGTGAATCATCAATCCCCATCATTGCTAACTCATCACCTGGATCCAAGCGATGCCACAACATCAAGCAAGCTGCCCGAGCATCAAGGCAACGGGACACGACGGCATGCCAGGACGTCTCCATGCCTCGCTGTCAAGGCAAACATTTCAATCAGCATAGCCACGGAACTAAAGACCATTGGGACCGTCGAAGTATTTAGCCATCAAGTAGTGTCCCCGATCTGGGCCCCAGTCCTAGCACGCATCCCGCACACATGAAAAACCATCATCCGCTGACCGCCCAAGCACAACAATTCCACAGACACCCTTCACCTATCCGGGACGGTTCACCCCCCGACTTCTCAGCGAATGATCGCGAGGATCGGGATGCACCATTTTCACGAAATTTCGCTGAGCTGGTTGTTGGGAAAAACAAATTGTTACGGCATCACTACGCTGACTCGTCATCGCCTATCTCATCGCACAACAGGACTCTGCCAGTAACTCGTCTCGGTAGAGGTTCCCCAGTGGGCATGACGCGGCTGGCCTCCACGCCTAGAAGTTTGACTGCCAGAACATACTGGAGGGGGTGGGAATAAGTGAATGTTTGGTCGAGAGGCGTTGGGTAGTCTTGATTGATGACATCCGGCGACCTTTCCCCTCTTCCCGACGACTATGCCCAGGTGCTGGCTTCGTTGAAGGATCGGGTCCGTGAAGCAAGGATTACTGCCCAGCGCAGAGTCAATACGGAACTCATTAGCCTGTACTGGGGCATTGGGCAGCAAATACTTGCGCATCAAGACAACCAAGGATGGGGTGCCGGCGTCATCCGCCGTTTGGCTGAGGACCTACGCACCGAGTTTCCGCTGATGAAGGGTTTTTCCCAACGCAACCTGCAGTACATGCGGACCATGGCCAGCGCTTGGGGACCTGAGTCAAATGTGCCACAGCTTGTGGCGCAATTGCCGTGGGGACACATCCGCACCATTCTTGACAAGGCAGAAACCCCTCAAGCGCGTGATTGGTATGCCGCCGCCACCGTGGAATTCGGATGGTCCCGCAATGTCCTGCTGAACATGATGATGAACCGGTCCATGGAACGCACGGGGACCGCGCCGTCTAACTTCACGCAGCATTTGGCTGCCGCGGACTCGGAACTGGCACAACAAGTGGCCAAGGACCCTTATGCCTTTGAGTTTCTGGGGCTATCGGGCGAGGTGGCAGAAAGAGACCTGGAACAGGCGCTCATGGACCGTATCGTGGAGACACTGCGGGAATTGGGCCCAGGCTTCGCCTTTGTTGGCCGCCAAGTTCATATGGAAGTGGACGGAGACGACTTTTACATTGATCTCTTGTTCTTCCATGTCGAGCAGCTGCGTTACTTCGTCATCGAACTAAAAACGGGGAAGTTCCAACCCGAATTCGCTGGGAAGCTGAATTTTTATGTCGCGTTGGTCGATGACAAACTACGACGCCAAGCTCACGCGCCGACAGTCGGAATTCTCATCTGCGGTAGCAAGAACGATCACACCGTTCGATACGCCCTTGGACGTTCCACCTCGCCCATGGCTGTGGCCGCTTACACCTATGATCAGCTCACCACCGAGGATCGTGCGATACTCCCACCAGAGGAACAGCTCACCGCGGCCCTCGATACCCTCCCGGAGTGAGCAATCCTGAGCACGGGGACAAAACACCCGGCTAGAAACCCTGTTGGTATATAACCAGCGATAAAGAGCGAAGCCTCGACTGTCCCGCAGGAGGTTCGGCGGATTCTGGCGGTCATTGCAACAGGAGGGGTTCGATCAGTTCGATCGGTTTCTTGAACTCTAGTCGTTTGCGTGGTCTGTCGTTGAGTTCAGCGGCGACCCAGTCAAGATCCTGGGCACTGTGGATGCTCAAATCAGTGCCTTTGGGGAAATACTGGCGCAGCAGTCCATTTGTGTTCTCGTTGATACCACGCTGCCAGGGCGAATGCGGGTCGCAAAAGTAGATCTCGATGCCCGTATCAATCTTCACGGTTTTCCAGTCCTGCATTTCAATGCCTTGATCCCAGGTCAGGGAATGTCGCAGTGCTTGCGGGAGTGTTTTGATCTTTGCGGTCAATGCCTCCCGCATCTGCTCAGCTTTGTACCCCTGGGGTAAGTGAACGAGCATCGTGTAGTTGGTGTTGCGTTCCACCAGGGTCCCAATAGCGGTCTGGTTACCCTTGCCAATGATCAAATCCCCTTCCCAATGTCCTGGCACGGCACGGTCTTCCACTTCGGGTGGGCGATGGGAAATATTGATCATTCCCGGGATCCGATTCTTACGCTGCCCGGTCTTGCGGGAGGGGCGCCGCACGGCCCGCCCAGTGCGTAAACA
This sequence comes from Arthrobacter sp. TMP15, assembly GCF_039529835.1. NCBI lineage: Bacteria > Bacillati > Actinomycetota > Actinomycetes > Micrococcales > Micrococcaceae > Arthrobacter > Arthrobacter sp. TMP15. The sequence continues at coordinate 1,885,957 of NZ_CP154262.1, read as the reverse complement.
CGCGACCAGATCCCGATTCAAGGCGCCCCTGGACTGGACGTACAGGGATTGGTAAATAGTCTCCGGTGACACCCGCATCTCCTCTTCGTTGGGGAACTGGACGCGTAATCGTCCTGCGATTTGTTCCGGTGAATACTTCTTGGCAAGGTCCGCTTCCACCACTGTACGCAGGGCTATGTTCGTGTGGAGTTTGGCCGGTTTCGGCCGGCTGGCACGCTCGTAGGCGAGCATGTGGGCCGAGGTTGCCCGGTAGGCGGTGCCGGGTTTCGTGTTGCGTCTCAACTCCCTGGATACCGTCGAGGCAGACCGGCCAATAACCTCCCCAATCGCTCTCAAGGACTGTCCCTGGGCACGGAGAATCGCGATCTCTTCACGCTGAGTGAAGGTCAGGCAACGGCCCTTTAAATTCCTGCCGCGGCGGGGCCGCACACCACCAGCGTTAGCCAGAACAGTGCGCCCGGTACGCCTACTGGTATTGATCGGAATAACGGCATCAGTGATGAAATCACCTGCCTGCATCCCTGCCCAAAAGACCTGCAATAGATCCGGCCGGAAAAGGATTGAATAGTTCGCCATAGCAACACTCATTCACTAAGTGTTGCAATCACCGCAAGAACCCAAGGAACCTCCTGCGGACACTTATTATGAGGTCTGCTTGAATTGCCGTTGGGTCTAACCTACGACTGGCTGTCCGGTCTGTTTGAGTCTAAAGGCGGCCGTTATGTGCGGGAATCTGACAAGGCCTGTGCTAGGCGACGCTGCTTGTTCGCCCAGGCTGCGGATTTTGGTCAAGACGACGTTTCGGTCCGGTCTCTTCGCTACGTAAGACCAGGAGCTGGCGAGCTGAACGAGTTGATCGACTGTCAGCTCGTAGTTGAGGGGGTATTCCTTGCGTTCAAAGGTGCCTCGCCCGGCCAACTCCTCGGGCACGCTGAGTGTTTGGTCGGTAGGGGTTCCGTTCGGTTCGACGATTGCAGCGAGTGCCTGGACCCACTCGTTAGTGCGGTCCCAGGTGTGCCAGGCCATGCCCATCATGCCGTTTTGCTTGAGTACACGGTCACATTCGGCTGTGGCCCGTTCGGGTTCGACCCAGTGCCAGGCTTGGAGGCAAATAATGGCGTCGACACTCTGTTCGCCCAAGGGGATGTATTCTGCTGATCCGGTAAGGGCCCTGATGCGATTAGCGACTTCGGAGGGCAGTTCCTGGCAAGCGGTTTGGAGTACGGCGAGCATGTTGGTGGAGGTATCAACGGCGATGACGGCGTGTCCGAGTGTTGCGATGGTCCGTGTTCCTAGTCCTGTGCCGGCTCCGAGATCCAGTACTGCCAGTCGCCGACCGCTCAAGGGTGATCCCAATAGCCACGAGACCACCTCCGCTGACCAGGCCGGGCGAACAGCATCATGCAGAACAGCGCCGTGAGTGGAAGCTGTTGGTGCGCTACGGGTCTGATTCATGCCTTCAGACTAACGATTATGAGAAGGGACTCTGCTTTGAACACCGAGGATCTGCTCCTGCAGGGGTGAAGAATATGGTGCATCACAGCAACCACTGCACGGTTGATCGGTGTCATCTCTGGATCATGTCTGCCCATCCCATGTCATTGTGAGCGCTTGTGGCAGAGTTGTCGGTGTTCGAGTGGCGAAGAAAGGTTGATTTACTCGTGGATCTTGAGAGTAATCCGGAACTGGCGTCTCGATTATGCCGTGAAGCGCAGGGGCGGTTGATGCGCCGCGTGTCCCAGCTAACGGACGAGGACGTCCAATCGCCTAGTCGGCTGCCTGGATGGACCGTGGGCCATGTACTGACCCATCTTGCTCGCAATGCGGACGCCCATGCGCGAAGACTGTCAGGTGCGCTGGGAGGCCGGGATGTTCCTAAATACCAAAGTGGTGAGCAACAGCGCAGCACCGAGATTGAAGACGGGGCAACGCGGTCGGCTAGTGAGATCATCGCCGATCTGAAAGCCAGCATGATGTGTCTTGAAGAGATATTCACGCAATCAACTGCTGCAGGATGGCCCAATGGACATTTCCTTGGCGGAGGGCATTACGGTGTGGGTGGTTGCCCGGCACACAGACTCCGCGAGGTGGAGATGCACCACGTCGATCTCGGACTGGGCTACGGCCCGTCGGATTGGCCGGATGAGTATGTGGACTGGGAGCTTCCTGTATTGCTTGCAACCGTCCCCGACCGACTCGATTCATCTATTAGTCGGCAGTTGTTTATGGCATGGTTGGCCGGACGCGGGCCCTTGGACAGTGAGACGACGCTGAACCCCTGGTAGCCCTCAAGTCCATCGAAACGCGCGGCCACAGAGAGAATAGCCGCTGGTGCCGAAAGCGCAGCCGCACAGTTCCCGTAGGTGGAACCCCTTGCGGACAAAGAGCGGTGCATTCTTCTCCGCGTTGGCGGTAACGTACTTTGGCTCTGGGCGCTTCCTTGGCAACCTTGCTCTTTACGGCTGCGTAATCGCAGATTATGCTCGGGATAATTTGTACTGCTCTTTCACAATTCGTTATCAAGCCAACACGGAGGTCGTCAATGCCTCGTAATCGCGGGCCTCTTCGTGAACAGTCTTTCCTCATTTTCAGCATTGTCGGCGGCATGCTCATCGGGATCCTTGCAGTGCTTGTTCTGCCGGCGCTTTTCGGCAATGGTCGTGAGGTCAAGCCCGGATTGTTACTGGTCGTCGTCGTTGTCACGCTGGTGGTAGCTGCTTTTGCGGTGTTATTGAGGCAAATAATTGGGAAGCGGCTGGTTGGAGACCGGATCGAGGCGGCCCTTCGTGAGCATGATGGCAAATGGCGGCATGGTCGTATTACCGTCGGCTACGGTCAGCTGAGTTTCCAGCCTTACCTATGGCAGGTGCGCATACCCAGTGGTACCCCGGTCGAATTGGAAGTCAGCGAGCTCGGCGAGGACACGGGGCAGCGCCCGCCTCTGCGCAAAATTTGGTCCATGAACCCTCAGCTACATATCGTGCAGGTAGTTACTAATCGTGGACTCTGGGAGTTAGCAGGGCTGCCAAGTCAAATCGAGGAGTTGAGAACGCGGCTCAGTGAACCCGAGGCAACAGCGCACAGATAAAACTGGTTCCCTGGCTTTGCCAAGGCGGCATTCACGGCCGAGCATGGAGGCATCTTCTGTTTGTCTGGAGCGTAGACAATAAAGCCAAAAGGGGGACCCTGAGATGAAGTTTCACACCCGGCTCAGGAGTTCAAACTGGAAAATATATGCAGAGCTCGTTGCTTGGCTGCTGTTTTTCACTCTATACCGGCTGCTACTTCCACAACTGGTGGCATTGGGTGGATACCTGTTGGCCAATTCAATACTGGCGGCGGGCTATGTAGTCCTGTGCATTGCCGGAATACGTTTCACTCACCGGCTTTACCAGAAGACAGAACTAGCACAGGATCCCGAACCACTCATGCAAACTTGGGAGTACGAATCCACGGCCAAAACCGGGCTTGTCATCTTATGGGTCGTCGCTCTCGTATCTTGGGGCATGGGGGTTGGACTTTGGTGGACAGGCAATTTTTCATACCTTGCCACTTTCCCCATCATTGGGACCTTCACGATCGTTCTGGGCTATATGAACCTTCGACACGCCAAGCTGCTCCAGACACGCATCAATAGTAAGTAGAACCAATTTTCTGCCTCCACCCCAGGCCCTTCAGCCGACGGGCGGCCGTGCATCAACGGCGACTCTTGCAGGATCAGAACCCATGGGTGGCGAGTTCAGGTGGCGAGGCACCTAGCTTATGAGACACTCCAGGGTCATCTCTGCTCCATCCGAGCTGTCATTTTCAGGAGTCGCCTGCACAAATTTCAGTACTCGTCTGCTCAGCCTTCTTATGCCCGTAGGGGGAAGGGCGGATTCTGGCGGTCATTGCAACAGGAGGGGTTCGATCAGTTCGATCGGTTTCTTGAACTCTAGTCGTTTGCGTGGTCTGTCGTTGAGTTCAGCGGCGACCCAGTCAAGATCCTGGGCACTGTGGATGCTCAAATCAGTGCCTTTGGGGAAATACTGGCGCAGCAGTCCATTTGTGTTCTCGTTGATACCACGCTGCCAGGGCGAATGCGGGTCGCAAAAGTAGATCTCGATGCCCGTATCAATCTTCACGGTTTTCCAGTCCTGCATTTCAATGCCTTGATCCCAGGTCAGGGAATGTCGCAGTGCTTGCGGGAGTGTTTTGATCTTTGCGGTCAATGCCTCCCGCATCTGCTCAGCTTTGTACCCCTGGGGTAAGTGAACGAGCATCGTGTAGTTGGTGTTGCGTTCCACCAGGGTCCCAATAGCGGTCTGGTTACCCTTGCCAATGATCAAATCCCCTTCCCAATGTCCTGGCACGGCACGGTCTTCCACTTCGGGTGGGCGATGGGAAATATTGATCATTCCCGGGATCCGATTCTTACGCTGCCCGGTCTTGCGGGAGGGGCGCCGCACGGCCCGCCCAGTGCGTAAACACGCGACCAGATCCCGATTCAAGGCGCCCCTGGACTGGACGTACAGGGATTGGTAAATAGTCTCCGGTGACACCCGCATCTCCTCTTCGTTGGGGAACTGGACGCGTAATCGTCCTGCGATTTGTTCCGGTGAATACTTCTTGGCAAGGTCCGCTTCCACCACTGTACGCAGGGCTATGTTCGTGTGGAGTTTGGCCGGTTTCGGCCGGCTGGCACGCTCGTAGGCGAGCATGTGGGCCGAGGTTGCCCGGTAGGCGGTGCCGGGTTTCGTGTTGCGTCTCAACTCCCTGGATACCGTCGAGGCAGACCGGCCAATAACCTCCCCAATCGCTCTCAAGGACTGTCCCTGGGCGCGGAGAATCGCGATCTCTTCACGCTGAGTGAAGGTCAGGCAACGGCCCTTTAAATTCCTGCCGCGGCGGGGCCGCACACCACCAGCGTTAGCCAGAACAGTGCGCCCGGTACGCCTACTGGTATTGATCGGAATAACGGCATCAGTGATGAAATCACCTGCCTGCATCCCTGCCCAAAAGACCTGCAATAGATCCGGCCGGAAAAGGATTGAATAGTTCGCCATAGCAACACTCATTCACTAAGTGTTGCAATCACCGCAAGAACCCAAGGAAGGGTTTACGGGACGTTGGCAGAACTATTCGCAGCCATGATTAGTCCGAAGGCAATGACTTCCCGGTGCTCGACTCCATCTTGGTACCAGACGAACTCGAGCTCAGAGGCTACGTCAACGGGTCGATCGGCGAACTCGTACTCAAGAGAAGTTCTCGTGTCATCCCAAGCATCGTCGGGGAGCTCGCTGCAGTAGGCGATCGACATGTGAAAGGTCCAGTCATCAAGGCTGAGCTCGCCGATGCGGTTGAAATCAGTTTGATTGAGCATCGCCGTGAGCCCTGCGTAGGCGTTCACGAGCGAGGGAGTTCGCTCAAGACGAGCAATTACGATCTTGAATGGCGCCGGGAAACTATCGATCGCCTCAACGCGCAGGTCAATCAATGGTTGTCCTGTGGCCCACTCGCGCACGGCCGCTTTCAGCTGTTCCACGCGGTCAGGTTCGAAAAAACCACGTAATGTAACGTGCCCCGTGTTGGGATACGTGACGACATTTGGCAGCGAGGACTTTGCCGTGTCCTGCTCCTTTTCGTACATAGCCATCATGGAGGCTGAAGGACGAAGTACAACATACTGCTGTCCCTCCAATGAGGCGAGTTGCTCCGGACCGGCCATGAACGAGCGGGACATAGAACCTCGAACTTTCGTGTATCTGTCGTGCGGCAATAGTTGCAAAGCTTAACAATATTGGGCAGGCGCACGGCTCATATGACATAGGCCCAGCCGTCGATGAAGTGTGGCCTAAAGGGAACCTTGGGTTCTTGCGGTGATTGCAACACTTAGTGAATGAGTGTTGCTATGGCGAACTATTCAATCCTTTTCCGGCCGGATCTATTGCAGGTCTTTTGGGCAGGGATGCAGGCAGGTGATCTTTTGGGCAGGGATGCAGGCAGGTGATTTCATCACTGATGCCGTTATTCCGATCAATACCAGTAGGCGTACCGGGCGCACTGTTCTGGCTAACGCTGGTGGTGTGCGGCCCCGCCGCGGCAGGAATTTAAAGGGCCGTTGCCTGACCTTCACTCAGCGTGAAGAGATCGCGATTCTCCGTGCCCAGGGACAGTCCTTGAGAGCGATTGGGGAGGTTATTGGCCGGTCTGCCTCGACGGTATCCAGGGAGTTGAGACGCAACACGAAACCCGGCACCGCCTACCGGGCAACCTCGGCCCACATGCTCGCCTACGAGCGTGCCAGCCGGCCGAAACCGGCCAAACTCCACACGAACATAGCCCTGCGTACAGTGGTGGAAGCGGACCTTGCCAAGAAGTATTCACCGGAACAAATCGCAGGACGATTACGCGTCCAGTTCCCCAACGAAGAGGAGATGCGGGTGTCACCGGAGACTATTTACCAATCCCTGTACGTCCAGTCCAGGGGCGCCTTGAATCGGGATCTGGTCGCGTGTTTACGCACTGGGCGGGCCGTGCGGCGCCCCTCCCGCAAGACCGGGCAGCGTAAGAATCGGATCCCGGGAATGATCAATATTTCCCATCGCCCACCCGAAGTGGAAGACCGTGCCGTGCCAGGACATTGGGAAGGGGATTTGATCATTGGCAAGGGTAACCAGACCGCTATTGGGACCCTGGTGGAACGCAACACCAACTACACGATGCTCGTTCACTTACCCCAGGGGTACAAAGCTGAGCAGATGCGGGAGGCATTGACCGCAAAGATCAAAACACTCCCGCAAGCACTGCGACATTCCCTGACCTGGGATCAAGGCATTGAAATGCAGGACTGGAAAACCGTGAAGATTGATACGGGCATCGAGATCTACTTTTGCGACCCGCATTCGCCCTGGCAGCGTGGTATCAACGAGAACACAAATGGACTGCTGCGCCAGTATTTCCCCAAAGGCACTGATTTGAGCATCCACAGTGCCCAGGATCTTGACTGGGTCGCCGCTGAACTCAACGACAGACCACGCAAACGACTAGAGTTCAAGAAACCGATCGAACTGATCGAACCCCTCCTGTTGCAATGACCGCCAGAATCCGCCGAACCCTTAGTGGTCACACCCTTCGGGACTGGACAGGGCGCGAGGGACTCGCCTCCCGGAAGGCCAAGTTAGGCTTCCGCAAGAAACCCGGGCAGACCGTCGATGCTCCGCGCGTTCTTCTCGGCGCGGTATTCAACCATGCCGTCCGCGCCTTTCTTCTCGGCCTGCAGGCGGAGAAGGTCACGCTCGCTTGTCATTTCCATGACGGGTACACCCCAGCCACACGAGTCGCTGATGCGGGTGACGTCTACCGTGATGACCGCTCGGGTGCTCGGGTGTTCGGGGTGAAGTGCCACAACCTCTTCGAATGTTGCCTCACCCGGAAGGAACACCGAGCCTTGACCGTGTAGTCGAACAATGCGGGGACGGCTACCGAACGAATTGAACATGAGGCACACGCGGCCATTTTCTCGGATGTGTGCGATGGTCTCGATTCCACTGCCGGTGTAGTCGACCCAGCCAACTCGGTGGGCGCCCAAGACAGAGAACGAGTCGTGTCCGCGGGGGGACATGTTTACATGCCCGTCTGCTCCAAGGGGCGCGGTTGCGACGAACCACATAGGCTGTTCCTCCATCCACGACTTGAGGGTCCTGTCAATGGAATCGAAGATTTTGGCCATGGCCAAAGCATAGTTCATCGGATCGGGTCTGCTCGGTTCCTTCCCATTGCTAAAGCCCGAAGTGACTGCGCCATAATGGGAACCTTCAGCGGGCGCTTTGTTTGTGGGTCGGGCGCGCCGAGAACGGTGCCCGAAGGATCTTCACCCACAGTGACCGGCGGTGTGCAGCGCCGGGTGAGGAGCTGAATTCATGTTCTGCGCGATCCAGGCTTTCTTCGATAAGCGCATCGTGCATGGGGCGGAAGAAGAGTGGCCAGGCTATTATCGCCGTTCCTCTTGGTGACATGGAAAGCTCGTGCCGAAGCAACGTTGAATTGTCAGAAAGGCTACTGGCAGTGAATGAGTGGTGGCCGTTAAAGCCAGAGGGGCCGGTGAATTGAAATTCGATCCTTCTGCCGGGTTCGTACGCGCTCACGAAATAACGCACCGGCCCATGCCCTCCTGCTGCCCCAATGCTGAGCGGCCGATCTAGGCGCATTGTTGGCCATTCGCTCCTGGGCCACAATCGATCGTTCTGGCTCGCCAGCGAGTCAAGGAGCACTCCAACTTCATTGGCGGGAGCCGCAATTACGCGCTGATGCGTGTTGTAGAACATAGAGCAAGAGTATCTATGATCTGGCCTCGCACGATCCGGTTCATCTGCGAGAGACCGTCCGCATGCCAACGGCCTGCGAGACACCATCGCGCCGGAACGGTCAATGCGATGGCATCAGGAGACAGCGTTCAACAGCAAGTAACTTATTCTTCGTCGTATTCCATACTCTTACGAATCCAACGCGACCCCGGGCCTTCGGATGCCGCCTCGTCTTGGGGGTTGAAGAGGTGGCATTTTTTGAGGGAGAGGCAACCGCAGCCGATGCAGTCATCGAGTGATCCCTGGAGTTTTTCCAGCTGACGGATTCGTCGTGCCACCATTTGCGCCCAGTGCGTGCTGAGCTGATGCCAATCGTCCTGGGTCGGGGCCCTGTCTGGCGGCAGCTCGGCCAGCGCTTCCGCAATCTCGGCGAGGGTCAGCCCTACCCGTTGTCCAGCGGCAATGACGGCCAGACGCCGTAGGGTGTAGCGACGAAAGAGACGCTTGTTGCCCGCGGTTCGTTCAGAGGTGATCAGGTTGCGTGACTCGTAATACCTCACGGTGGGCACCGACAAGCCTGCCCTGCTCGCAATCTCACCGATGGGCAGCATGCTTCTGGGTATGGCGGTGGTCATGTGCTCATGTTTGCATGCCACCGGCTTGACCTCAAGCTAGCTTTACCTAGTTCCATGGTGCGTACGCCCTCGAACACAAGGAAAACTATGACTGCCATATCGATCCACGGCGAATGCGAAGCCACCACTACGGGGGACGGGGAACAAGCTTTAGTGCAGAGCGCAAACTCCGCCCGCGAACAACGCCGAAGATTGAGGCTCCTGAGGAAACGGCTCCGCGAAGGAACAGCCCCAAGTCGGACGGCGAGCATCGCGCGGCCACACGAATCACCCCAGATGCTGATGGCCGGAAGTTTTGGCTCGAGAATCATCTGACCCCGCACGCATCCTGCTAGGACCCATTTCCAAGAGAAGGAAGTTCCGGAATGAAAATCCTCAACGTCTCCATCACCGTCCGCGACCTCGAAAAGGCCGTGCAGTTCTACCGCGACGTTCTTCTGCTGCCTGTCGAAGCGACACCCGCTGGCGCGGAGGTCACCATCGGCTCCAGCCGACTGAGGCTGAGTACCGGGGAGAGTTTTGACGGTGTCCATCACCTCGCCTTCGGAGTCCCTCCCTCGGAGTTTGAACTGGCCCACACGTGGTTGGCCCGTCGTGTCTCCCTGCTCCAGGCAGACGGCTCGGAGGTCATCCTCGGTTCGAAAGAGTGGAAATCCCGTTCCCTGTATTTATTGGGACCCGAAGGAATCATCCTGGAGTACATCGCCCGCGACGCCGATGCGTCCACGGTTCCCGGCACGGGCGAAAGCCCGCACATGCTGTCCATCAGCGAAGTCGGGATTGGTGTAGACGACGTGCTGGACACTGTGGCCACGCTCTCCGAAGAGTTGGCCATCCCCACCTACTACGATCGGTCCAGCACCTTCACCTCGATGGGCAGCCACGATGGACTCCTGATCGTTGTGCAGCAGGAACGGCTCTGGTTCCCCACCAAGGTATCCAAGCCGGCTCGCGGGCCCCTCACCGTTCAGATCGAACCGCTGGCGGGGAAATCCCGAGTAGATCTCGGCCCGAATATCTCGATAGTCAGCGGATAGCTAAGGCCACGACCGGACTTCTTCTAGATCGGAATCTACCTCGGAAACATCCTGTTTGACGGTTCCTCGTAGACATTAGCAACTCGTCCCGCAAGACGGTCCTCCACCGGAGCGTGTGCAGACGACTCCGGAAATCTTCGAAACAACGTGGTTCCGCAGGTGTCACATTCGCGTATACCCCGCCCGACTTAATGCCCGGTGAGCACCCGGCGGATTCTGGCGGTCATTGCAACAGGAGGGGTTCGATCAGTTCGATCGGTTTCTTGAACTCTAGTCGTTTGCGTGGTCTGTCGTTGAGTTCAGCGGCGACCCAGTCAAGATCCTGGGCACTGTGGATGCTCAAATCAGTGCCTTTGGGGAAATACTGGCGCAGCAGTCCATTTGTGTTCTCGTTGATACCACGCTGCCAGGGCGAATGCGGGTCGCAAAAGTAGATCTCGATGCCCGTATCAATCTTCACGGTTTTCCAGTCCTGCATTTCAATGCCTTGATCCCAGGTCAGGGAATGTCGCAGTGCTTGCGGGAGTGTTTTGATCTTTGCGGTCAATGCCTCCCGCATCTGCTCAGCTTTGTACCCCTGGGGTAAGTGAACGAGCATCGTGTAGTTGGTGTTGCGTTCCACCAGGGTCCCAATAGCGGTCTGGTTACCCTTGCCAATGATCAAATCCCCTTCCCAATGTCCTGGCACGGCACGGTCTTCCACTTCGGGTGGGCGATGGGAAATATTGATCATTCCCGGGATCCGATTCTTACGCTGCCCGGTCTTGCGGGAGGGGCGCCGCACGGCCCGCCCAGTGCGTAAACACGCGACCAGATCCCGATTCAAGGCGCCCCTGGACTGGACGTACAGGGATTGGTAAATAGTCTCCGGTGACACCCGCATCTCCTCTTCGTTGGGGAACTGGACGCGTAATCGTCCTGCGATTTGTTCCGGTGAATACTTCTTGGCAAGGTCCGCTTCCACCACTGTACGCAGGGCTATGTTCGTGTGGAGTTTGGCCGGTTTCGGCCGGCTGGCACGCTCGTAGGCGAGCATGTGGGCCGAGGTTGCCCGGTAGGCGGTGCCGGGTTTCGTGTTGCGTCTCAACTCCCTGGATACCGTCGAGGCAGACCGGCCAATAACCTCCCCAATCGCTCTCAAGGACTGTCCCTGGGCACGGAGAATCGCGATCTCTTCACGCTGAGTGAAGGTCAGGCAACGGCCCTTTAAATTCCTGCCGCGGCGGGGCCGCACACCACCAGCGTTAGCCAGAACAGTGCGCCCGGTACGCCTACTGGTATTGATCGGAATAACGGCATCAGTGATGAAATCACCTGCCTGCATCCCTGCCCAAAAGACCTGCAATAGATCCGGCCGGAAAAGGATTGAATAGTTCGCCATAGCAACACTCATTCACTAAGTGTTGCAATCACCGCAAGAACCCAAGGAACCCTGACTGGGAATCATTTTGAGTTTCGCGGTACGAACCCGGCACTATGGACAAATGAAGACTGAACTAACCCGTTTCCGAGTCCGCGAGAACGCACAGAGCAGCGTCGAGGAGTGGATGCAATTCCTGAACGCGAATGCTGCCGCAGTTCGAGAGACACTTGAGCCCGAGCAGATGTACGTTGAGACGATCTTCTCGGAGACGATCGATGGAATTGACTACCTGTATTGGTACAGCGTCCAGGGTGAAGACGGTTCCGGTGTTGAGCAATCGGAGCACTGGCTTGATGAAAAGCACATGGAGTTCTGGCGTGCTTGCATCGACGACACCTTCCCCGGGGAAGATCTCACTCCTCGCGTCACGATGATTCCGGAACGCGTGGAAGCAGCCATGAAGCCTCTGGCGATAACTGCCGACACAAGGTAACTAGTCTTTGAATGGTTCCTCAAAGGGGAACCATCTGCGGGATGCATCACTTGGCGTAGGGGAGATCCTGTCACTGACGCGTGCAGCTGCCTGGTTCCTTGTCGTCTGGACAGCTTGTCTTTGGGGCCGGTGCTCGACCATGGACGCGTCATTTGCAGCCTGTTCCCTTCATAGGGGATGAGCTACATGACGGGTGAGGCCACGACGCTGCTGACCTCGCACAGCTGCACGGGTCCTGTCAGGTCGTCGAGTGCATGGTTGAGCTCATCGATGCGTTCCTGGGCGGCAGCGCGAAGTCTGGTGCCAACGATGGCCCAGTCCGCCGGGGACGGCTCAGGTGGAAGGCTCATCAGCAGCTCAGAAATTTCGGTCACGGACATGCCCACGCGTTGGGCGACTCGAATCACCTTGATCCGGCAGGCATCTTCTTCACTGAAGCGGCGTTGATTCCCGGAGGTTCGTTCACCGGAGATCAGGCCATGCTTGTCGTAAAAGCGCACGGCCGACGCATTCACCTTGCTGGCGTGGGCCAGGTCTGAAACCGTCATGGACTTTGTTGCCATTGTTCCGTTGCACCTCTTTAGTTGACTTCAACCTTTGTTCAAGTCTTAGCATCGCTGCATGACCGAACGCAACCAGCTTGAGACCATCCACGAGTGCCGAGAACCCCTCACCGGCGGGTCTGTGGCACTAATTGCAGCGAGCATGCTCACCGTCATGGCCGGAGCAACGATCTCCCCAGCGCTGCCGAAAATGGCCGACTACTTCTCTGAGGTCGAGAATTCCGGCTTCTTGGTCAAACTCGTTGTCACCATCACTGAGCTGTCCATAGCCGTCTCCGCCCCGGTCCTGGGCTGGCTCAACGACCGGTTCAGTCGGTCCCTGGTGCTCAAGGCCTCCGTCGTGCTCTATGCGGTCGCGGGATCAGCGGGATTGTGGATCGATGATCTGACGGCGCTCATGGTGTCCCGCGCGATTCTCGGTGTCGCTGTGGCCGGTGCCATGACCTCTTCAACCGCGCTGATCTCCGAATGGTTCACGGGCGAGCGACGGTCCCGAATGTTTGGCTTTCAGGCCGCTGCGAGCGGGCTGGGCGGGGCGGTGTTCCTGTCCCTGGGCGGCGCGCTGGCCGCCATTAGCTGGAATGCGTCTTTCGCCGTGTATCTCCTGTCGCTGCCGGTCGCCATCCTTGTCGCGCGGAAAGTCACCGACCCTCCTCCGTTGCCACAACTCAACGCCGGGCAACGGGAGGGGCAGAACCCCAGTGCACCGGGCCTGATTTCAGGCATCGTGGTGCTGGCCTTTGTGATCCAGGTTGTCTTCTATGTCGTGCCGACTCAACTGCCTTTCCTGCTTGGGAAGATGGACGCTGAGTCCTCGACCACGGGCTTGGTGATCGGGTGGATGGTCCTGGTCCAGGCCCTCGCCAGCTTGAGCTATCGCCAGGTTTCCCGTCTGGGATTCCGCAACGTCGCGATGCTCAGCATGGTGCTGATGGCTGCCGGCATGACAACGGTCGGCACCTCCGAGGCCATCGCCCAGGTCTTGGCGGGCCTGACGATCTCGGCCCTCGGCGTCGGACTCGTCATGCCAAACCTCAATTCGTGGATGTCGGTCAACACCTCGTCCGCGAATCGGGCGCGCTCGATCGGCGCGTTGATCTCCGCCATGTTCCTGGGGCAATTCACCTCACCACTCATTGCGGAGATCGTCATTCGGGGAGGCGGCACCGCCCAGGCTTTTCTCGCCGCGGCGGTCCTCTCCCTGGTGGCGACCATCGCCGTCCTGATCCTCTCCACTGCGAAGATTCGGCAATCCCTCCCACGAAAGAAGGCCAAAAAATTATGACACCCAAGCCTTCCCTCATCATTGATGTCGCCTGCGCCTGGTCTTACATCGCCTTCGAGCGTGTGGCCAGCGTGATCACCGACAAAGACCGGGATCCAGATACCTACCCGCTCGGCTTCCTGCCGCACCAACTCGACCCCTCAGCGACAACGACCGGCGAGCCCCTCATCCGCGTGCTCCATGAACGGTTTGGACCCGGCGTGGACGCCGAGAACGATCGCGTGCGGGCCATCGCCGTGCAGGAAGGAATCACCCTCGATTATGAAAACGGCATCCACTCCAACACCTTCGACGCCCATCGGGCGATCTACGACGCAAGCCAAGCCGGGCGCGGCCCATCCATGGTCCGGGCGTTATTCCGGGCGCACTTCAGCGAGGGCGAGAACATCGCCGACCCCACATTCCTCACGACCACCGCACGGGGACTCGGCGTTGAGCTGACCCAGGATGAGAGCACACGGTTTGTCCGCGACTCGCTCGAGTTCGTCCGCGAAAAGAAAATCTCCGGGGTGCCCGTCCTTCTCTGGGAAGACGGCACGACGCTCAAGGGGATGCAAAACAAAAGCACGCTCGCACACCTGCTTCACTGACCGACCGCCACACTTCTGCAAAGCAAGGAACCCAATGAAAATCGGAATTATCGTAGGCAGCACCCGCCCGGGACGTCGATCCATCATGGTAGCCAAATGGATGAAAACCATTGCAGATCAGCGCCAAGGACACGGCTTCGTCCTGCTGGACCTGCTCGACTACAACCTTCCGCACCTGAACGAAGCGATCCCCGCAGCCATGGGGAAACCGTACGGACACGCCCACACGCGCGCATGGTCCCAAGCGGTCGCCTCCTGCGACGGGTTCATCATCGTCACCCCCGAATACAACCACTCAATTCCGGGGGCCCTGAAGGACGCCCTGGACTACCTTTTTGGGGAGTGGCACAACAAAGCCGTTGGCTTCGTTGGCTACGGGCTACTGGGCGGTGCCCGGGCCGTTGAACACCTGCGGACCATCTCCGCAGAACTGATGCTCGCCGATGTCCGGGCGCAGGTCGCCCTGTCCCTCTTCGCGGATTTCGTAGAAATGGACAGGCTGGCTCCCGGGGAACACCACGTGGGAACCGCGAATCAAATGCTTGACCAACTATTGAGCTGGAGCAGTGCCTTGGGCCAGCTCCGTGACGCACCGAGAGACGAGCCACCTCTTGTCGTGGCCTGACAGGGGCGGATGACAAGTGATTCAGGCGGGATGTCGAACTAGCTAGTTGTGCAGGCGCTTGCCCGATAGGGAACGCCCTGCGGAACATGCAAGTGTTGGATCAGCTGAGAGCAGCTATCTATGTGTAGTTTTAGTTTTTGGGGTTACCGTTCTCATCCACGGGGAAGCTGTCGACGATTTTGTTGGTGGCCGTATCGATGATGATGACGGATTCTTGTGGCCATGCCGGGTTTGGGTGGACGGTGTAGCTGATTTTCGTACTTTTTGTGGTGCGGTTGTATCCGTCAACAACTTTATTGGAGCGGGTGTTTACCGCGACCGTCTCATTGGGCAATCTCCTCAGATCGCCGTTTTCAGGCGTCGAGTTCCACCACCCCTCATAGCCGTCGATGGTTATCACGCGGACGGGTCCAGTGGTGGGGTTGCCGTCCAGGTCCACGGCAAAGGTCTCTAGGGTCCGGTTGCGTGCTGGGTCCAACACGATGATGACGTTGTTGGCCCATCGTGAGCTGCGCAAGAAGCTGTAGTTATCTGCTGTAAGTTCCGGCGGGGTGCCGATGCGTTGAATAACCTTGTTTTGTTTCGTGCTGAAAATGATGAGGTTTGTGGGCTTTCCGGGTAGCTGAGACTGGTCCCACCAGCCATGGTAAGTACCGTCTGTGTCTACCGAGAACCGCTCGGCGACGGTGAGGACTTGCACATCGGAGACGTCCAATGGCTCTAGTGTTTGCGTGGCGCAGCCGCTTAGCAGGAAGATGACGACGGCAGCGGCTAAGGCGGGCAAGGGTCCAACACGCCATGGTCGCTGTGGAACTTGTGTGCTTTGCTTCATTCGTTGCGGCTTCATTCGTTGCGTCCCGACTGGTAAGGCGATGAACAGAATTCTGGGGCGCTTTGGCCAGGCAGATAGGGGCGGTAGAGAACCATGATGCCATCGTCTTGATGGACCACGCGGAACCCATAGTCTTGTTTGAACTGCAGAGCCTGAAACGGGGTGAAGTTGCCGTCGCCACCCCCTCCAGTATCGGTTTGCGTGAAGTCAATGACGGCCCAACTAGCATAGTCCACCTGTCGGCCGAGCATGCCTGCATTGGTCCGGTTTGTCAGGTGCGGTATCAGCCTGTCATCGGCTTCCACGCAAACGCCGGAAGGGATCATATTCACTGCTCTTTGCTGGGCAGCCATGTGGGCGGTGTACTGCCAGGCTTTGCCGCTCACCACGTTATGGACAGGAAAGAGTCCTGGGATAACAGCAATTCCTACCGCCACGGATACGGCAAACGCCGCAGGCACCCATACTTTCGCGCCCTGAAGTTGGGGAAACCGTTTGGCGATCTTGGCGAGCACATCCACGGCGGAAAGGACCAGGATAGGGGCCAGGATGGCGTTGTATTGAAACGCCGTGGACCAAGTGCCCGGACGGTCGCTCAGGAGCCTGCTGGCAAGAATGGGAGCTGCGAGCAGCACATAAGGTGACAGGAGCGGCAGCAGCGCCAAAGGAAAGAACAAGGCGGCCCATAAGAATCGCTTGGTTCCGTCGTCGAACAGGATAGACAGAGTGTTCAACGGATGCGTCACCATGAAAGCCAAGGCTTCCCCCATAGTGGGGCCCAGAGAAGTGTACTGCCAATAGCCAAAGCTGGCCGATCGGTTGAAGAACGGGATGATCTTTCCTGTTGTGAGCAGGTATGCCACGGCTCCTGTGATAAAAAGTGCGAGTCCAAGTTTCCAGCGCCGTCGCACCACCATCACTAAGGCGATCGCCATGACCATGAAGCCCATGTCCTCCCGAACCCCCAACAAGATCACGGAGAGCACGGCAACAGTTGCATACCGGTTCCGGTCTATGAAGAAAATAATCCACGCAATCAGGGGAACGCCGAAGGCAATTTCGTGGAAGTCGAAGTTCACCAGCCCCTGGATCGGCCACCAGAACACATACCCGGCAGATACGGTCAGTGCGGCCCAGTGGCCCAGGCGCGCCCCAGCAAACAGATACACCGGGTAGATGGATAAAGCCATCAGTACCGCCAGCACAATACCCAGCATGCGCGGGTCATTCCAGAGCCAATACAACGGTCCCAAGAGCGCAATGATGGGGTGGAAGTGATCACCGAGAATGTTGTAGGTCAGGCCCTTAATTTCGCTGTATGGACCTATGAAAGCTGAGTATTGCCGGACAACTTGGTCGAAGATGCCCAGATCGTAGCCGGAGGAACGAAACGAGCTGTACCGAAGCATCGACAATATTGAATACGTCACGGTGGCAAGCAAAGCAAGAGCGTTCACCCACCCCGGCTCACCCCGGAACTGTGCTCCGGCAAGGGATCTTGTCTGTCGCCAAATAGACGGCTGAACTTCACTATCACCTTGCACCTTGCGAGCCGTCCAATATAGTCAACGACATAATTCCCCCTAATCCAGCCACCAAGTCTACGATGCCGCGAAAGCTCGCCTAACCGAAACAATATATCCGTCGGATCCGCGTCCATGTGTGCAAAATGACGCCGTAGAAACACGCGCTGCACGACTACCGGCGGTGCCCGCAGGTGGAACCTTCACCGGGACGAGTTGTCCGTGTTCTGCCGAGCGGTCTGACTTTCCAGAATGGCGAGTGCTTTTTCACTCGCGTTACGAATCCGATGCAACGCACCAACAATGCTGATGCTCGCAAACAGCACGATGAGAATCAGAACGACGAGCAACAAAGTGTTATCCATGGACTCACTCTGTCAGATCCGGCAGCTGCATCGAAAGCGGTTCGCTCATCAATGGCGTCGACTTGCATGTGGGCGTACTGATGAAGTGGTCAGTGGGCTTAACTCTCGTCCCAATGAGGAACGTTCTGCGGGACGAATCACTATGCATACGGGTGTTGCTGATGGGGCAGACGAATCGTGTGGCTCGCCTCACGCCAACCATCGAGGTCTGGCCTGAGACGTGGGATTCAGCGAGGAAGGAAGGCGCTGCCTTCCATGAAGCGCACACAGCGACCCGTCAGTAAGGTGCGCTCACCTTCGAAGTTGATCCGCACTGTTCCGCCCCGGGCTGATGCCTGGCGAGCGATCATTTCATTCTTGCCGAGTCGTTCGGCCCATAGCGGAGCGAGCTGGCAGTGGGCGGAGCCGGTGACAGGGTCCTCGGAGACGCCCGCTTCACCACCGAACCAGCGGGAGACCACATCATATTCGGTTCCGGTGCCCGGAGCGGTGACAATCATCCCGCGAACCGGCAGTGCGGCCAGAACCGCGAGGTCCGGGGAAAGATCGATCACGGTTTGGGCGTCCTCAACCATATAGATCAGGTCGGTAGCTTGTAGAGCCTCAACCACGGGGACACCAAGCGCCTTGGCTAAGGTGGGTTCAATTGCCACCGGCACGGGAATTTCGGAGGGGAAGTCCATAGTGTATTGCCCGTCGGTGGAGCGGGTCACCGAGAGCCAGCCGCTGCGAGTGTAGAACTGCAGCTCCTTAGCCTCGGGGTGCTCGTCGTCAAACAGGTAGGAAGCTGCGGCCATGGTCGCGTGCCCGCACAAATTGACTTCGACGGCAGGGGTGAACCAGCGCAAATGGTATGCCGGATGGGCGGGCTCTGGTGCCTGGACTCCGTTGGGCAGGGCCTTCACTAGGAATGCCGTCTCGGAGAGGTTATTTTCTTCTGCTGCTTGTTGGAGTACCCCGTCCGGTAGCCATTGGGGCAGGGGCATGACGGCAGCCGGGTTGCCATTGAAGAGGGCATCAGCAAAGGCGTCGATCTGCACAAGGGGAACCTTAAGGTAACGATCGCGAGGATCTAACTTACCTCCGGAGGGGGTTGATGTTGAGTTGCTGTGCATGGTTTCTTCCTTTTGTGTCCGAACGTATATGTTGCCTAGACGAGATGGCATCCGCTGCGTTCCGTCAAGCGCATAGCGGAGAACAAGTCCCTGAGGGTGCTGGAGAGGGCTGATCTTTGAACGTCCACCGTGAAAGGGAGAGTGCGCTTCTGTCTCTCGCCTTGGCTTGGTCGGGTTTGATCGCTACGCCAGAGTGTAGAGGTTAAGCCCATCGTGGTTGGAGCTGAGCTGGAATCCACGGCGGGTGAGCAGCTTCGCAGAGGCGGCGTTGGCCTGGTCCACGCGAGCTATAAGCTGACTGGTTCCGTAGTCCTTAGGAATACTGGCTAGAGCGCCATCGACCATGGCCCCGGCGATGCCGCGGCCCCAATTTTCCGGCGATACCCAGTAGCCAACCTCGACGCCGTCGTCCTTGCGGGAGGAGACCACGATGCCGACAGATTCATTTGCTTCTGTGGCCAGGTACCAGCGCGTTGCGCCGACGATGTCGAGCAGATCCTGCCGCAGCGCTGCGCTTACACGGTCCTGGATGGTTTGTTGCTCCCAAGGCTGCCCGTCCCCGATGAAGCGGGTCACCCGTTCATCGGAGGCCATCCCCGCGAAGAATGCCGTGTCAGATGCGTGAAACGGGCGCAGTTCGATCGAGAGAGGGCGCGGCATTAGAGACCTTTCGCGGTTAATGGTGCTATGGCCAACTTACCAAGGGCCATGGAGTTTGCTGAATCTGTAAGTCCTCACACGCGGACATTGTGTCACCCCGCCCAGTTCCAGTGGGGAACGTTCTACGGGACGCCTGCGCGTCGGAGCCGTTCCGGTGCCTGCCACATGAGCGCATCCAGTGCTACCGGCGGGGATTGGAAGAGACTTTCACCTCGGGCGTTATGGAGTGCAGGCCACAGGCTCGCGGCCCAGACAGCCTCACGCTCTTCCTGGGAAAACTGCCGACCACGCGCCTGCTGGTAGGAGTCGATGAATTTTTCCGAGCTTTCGATGGTTGCCAGCGTTGGGATGGCGGTGCTGGCAAAGGCGCCGGATGCTGCACCGACAATGGTCGCTTCCGGGAGGGCGACGAGGCTATCCCAATCGTGAACCGCCCATGGGAGGCCCTCTTGCCAGCGAAGATTTTGGCTCTCCCAGTCACCGTGCCCAACAACTAGGGGTAGACGTCCTTGAGCCAGTCGTTGCGATACGGTACGAGCAATAGCATGCACGTGCTCAGGTACTAGGTCTTGGTCCAGGGCGTCTACCACTGGATTTGGTGGCCACAAGCCGCCCGTTGGAGGATTCCAGTGCATCCACGGCGGCGGTGCGCCAAGCCCGGTCGGGGACTGTGATTGAAGAATCTCCATCAGCTCCGCCAAGAGTTTGGCGGACCGGTCAGCAAAGGAAACTTCTCCACCGGTGTGCATTTCACCGCCAGGAAGCCATGTCTCAGCACTGATCACTAAACCCGGTTCGAGGAGGTCAGCTCCTGTCAGTGGCCGCGCGCACGGGAAGCCGGCATCCGCTGCAATGCGCTGAATTTGAAGGCATCGACTGATCCTGTCGGTAGAATCAGACCGGACTTTGACGGCGACAGTGTCTTGTTCATCGGAGTCGTAGCGGAACTGGTGAGACATTTGACCGCCAGCTTCGACATGTTGTGCTGTGAGGGTGCCGTGCCCGAGCACGCTAACACTCCACGCCTGAACTTCAACGGTTATTGATCTCAACACCATCATTCGATTCTACAAACAGGGACCCGGCAGCTAGTTCCACCATCGGCCATGACTCACTAGCGCGGCATCCTCTACCGTGCCGCATGCGCAACCCCCTGCGGTGCAGCGATATCCAGTGGACCCGTCAGCGGGCAACCCGTCAATCGCCCGCGCTTGGCGGCAGGTCGTCTCTATCAGCTCTCACCGACGCAGTATCAATTCGGGGATCGTTTATCAGTTGCCGAAAGATTGGTAGCTCGGCAGCCACGATCAACGAATCTGGGTATAGACGACCACCCCATGCGAGGCGCCCGTCGGTGTCCCACGCGAACTCTGGAACCCTTCGTCCAGCCCGCACATCGTCAGGACTGAGGTGCGCCTCGAAGTATTCCTCCCCGAATACTCGCCTTGGGGAGCTGGTGTGCGGTGCTTCGGCGTAGCCCATCCAACGGAGACATTGGAGCTCGACAACGCCAATCGCATCACGAAGGGCATTGACGGTTTCTTCATCCAACTCGCCCATGCAGGAAACAAGGCCGCGAATGGAAGGCTTTTCCTCGGCTATGCGTGCGGTCGCTTCAAACCAATCCAGCGAGGCAGAATGATCTTCTACCGCGACGTACTGGGACCATCGCACAATGTCTTTCCCGTACTCGAGAGCGGGGTCTCGAAATGGGAGGTAAAGGCGCAGCATCGGTAGGCCGCGATGCGTTGCCGGGATGAAATCGCGCGCCTGAGTGGCCCATCCTGACCTTGCCAGACCCATGATATCTTCGCCCATCCTGACATCATAGCTGGGCGAGGTGTGTCATGTTCAGGCCTCGAGTCCATAGATATCAGGAGTGGTGGCCACTGGTCTGATTTGTCAGAGATGCTCGGCTGATAATTTCACAAGGCGCCAACACAGACGGCACTGTTCGTAGGGTAACGGCATAAGGGCGCTTGAAGCTCTGTGTGAGACTTTATCTATGATCTCCATACGGCAGCGAAAAGAAGCTGATCTCGACACGATAGTTGGATGGGTACCTGATGCTGCGGCTCTCTACCTATTCACTGGCTCACGATTGACGTGGCCACTATCGACAAAGAAGCTCTCAGAGATGGAGAGCGACCCGAACCTCAGTGCATGGATTGGCGCGAGCGACAGCAACGGCAAACCTGTAGGCCATTTCGATCTCACCCAGCACGGCGAGACATTCCGGATAGGTCGGGTCATCATCAATCCAGCACAACGAGGTCAAGGGCTCGCCGGGCTTCTCGTCGCACTGGCCGTGGCCAAGGCTCAAGCACTAGGAGCCTCCCGGATCACGCTAAATGTCATCGCCGGAAATTCGCCCGCCATTCGCACATATGAGCGAATCGGATTCAGAACTGCTCCAACGTCAGCGGAACCCAGCGTCTTGGCCATGGAGCTCTTGCTGCGATAGACACCCGAAGAGGGACCATCACCGTGCTGCTTTCACTGTTGGAACTGAAGCTGGATCCTGGGTGATACTCGGCCAGAGCGGGTTTCCGTAGGGGGAACCTTCTGCGGGACACTCATTCGACTGAACGGGACCAGGCATAATTGCGGGTAGCCTCCTGCTTCCACCCACTAATGACGACGTCAACAGCGTAGCCTCGGCCTTGCGGGCTCTATCCTTACCGACGCTCAACTCTGCGGCCGTGCATGTTCTGCGAGATGGGAGAGGGCCAGCCGCATTCAGCTGGCCCTCTCCCATCTCTTGTTACTTGCTTTTTTAGTTGCCTCTTGAAGCCGTTGAGTGAATGGCTTTGGCAAGGTCGAGGGGTCGGCTCCACATAGGCCAGTGCCCTGTGGGGAGATCGATGCTGTCGAGGCGTTCGAGGTTCGCGACTTCGGCAAACATGGGATGGCCTGCTTGGACCAGCTCCATCACCTGTTTGCTTGAGATCGAGCAGCACACCAGGGTGGCCGGGATGCTGCTGCGGGCCTCGTTAGTGAGCTCGACGGGCTGACGAAGCACTGGGCCGGGCTCAGGGACGGCAAAAGCCCGAAAACGTTCGAGGGTCTCTTCACTCAGGCCTTCGAGACTCGCCTGTTGCGCGAGCACATCGAACGGCGGCAGCGGCAGCTCATTCACCTCAACGGAGAAATCGGGAGCGGAGATATTGCCCGCCGCCACAGGGCCGGAGTCGACCCAAACTACCCGGTGGACAAGCTCAGGGTGCCGGTCCATGACGAGGCTGACGGGGGCGTTAGCCCCACTGTGGGCGACGAGAATCACGGGCTGATCCCCTTGTTGAGAAATGACGCCCAGGATCGCTTCCACCTGGTCATCGAGAGTCTTCGTCGCACGTTCAGGATCATCCGCGTCAAGACCAGGAAGTGTCATAGCGATTGCATTAGAGTGGGCGGTTTTCAAGTGCTCAAGGACCTCATCCCACGCCCAGGCCCCCAGCCAGTGGCCGGCGATAAGAATAATGGTTGGGCTGCGCTTAGTAGTTGTCATGTCACAACTCTCGCAGGCCCTTCGGACAAGGGTGTGTCACTATTTATGTCATGAATTCATTTGGGCCTGAACTGTGAAGCGCACCGAACGCCTTCATGCTCTAACTGAGATGTTGCGCCGCAGCGGCGCGCGGGGGGTGTCCACCGAACGGTTGGCGAGAGAGTTCGAGGTATCCGTGCGCACGGTCAAGAGGGACCTCGATGCGTTAGAGAACAGCGGGGCGCTTCTATGGTCGCGCCCAGGCCCTGGCGGGGGCTACGGACTAGCTGACGGCGCGTCCCTACCGCCTGTCAGCTTGTCCCCAGCGCAGGCCGTGGCGCTCATGGCGGCAGTGTCCGCTGCCCCCGACGCCCCCTACGCAGATCTGGCAGCCAGCGGTATCCAGAAGATCCTGGACGTCCTCGATCCCAGAACCCGAGAAGGAGCTGACGAATTAGCCCAACGTGTCTGGGTCAACTCAGCTCCTTCGTCTTCGCGCGCAACAAAGTCAGCTTTGGAAGAGGCGATGGCCGAGCAGCGCGTAGTTCGCATTCGCTACACTTCGAAAGATGGCGCCATGACCACCCGCGACGTCGAGCCGGTGCTGTTCGCCTCCACGAACGGCCAGTGGTATCTCATTGGCTGGTGCCGACTGCGTAACGCAATGCGATGGTTTACCGTGTCGCGCATCGATCGGGCCAACGTGACTAAGACGGCCTGTAGCGGCCACACCGTCCAAGAGGTTGGATTACCCCCGGTGAACGCTAGGCCGGTGCACGGTCAGGGCGAGTGAACCACTGAAGTAACGGTCAACGGGGCAGGCGGGATTCATTTTCGAAGTTAAAAACAGTTCCCGAAAGTCTGGTGTCACCCGTCAGAGGATGGTGCCTCCTATAAGCGCCAGTCGACGGCTACTCCATCGGAGGAGCGGCCCGGTGGTGCACTGATTCGATTTGGGGGCATGGATGGTTACGAGATCGAAAAGGAAAGTGCGCGTCACAATTGTGTAGTTACTGAGTAATCGTTACGGTGTAACCATTACTCAGTAACCTTTTCTTTGGTTTCGTAGAAACTGGACCGCCTCGAGGAGTCACGCCTTGTCCGTGAAACACGCCCTGCTCGCCCTGCTTTCGTGGAAGCCTTCCACCATGTACCAATTGCGGAAGGACTTCGATGCCTCCACGGGTGAGACCTGGCCGTTGAACATCGGGCAGGTCTCCACAACGTTGCAGCGCCTCGAGCGTGACGGTCTTGTGGAACAGGATGTGGCTCTGGCTGGTGAGCCGGAGCCCTGGCAACTGACGGAGAACGGGCGTTTGGAAGTGCACGCTTGGTGGCACAACCCCGTCCCTCGGGAGACTCCGGGGCGCGATGAGCTCGTGATCAAGTTGGCCCTGGCCGTGACAGTGCCGGGTGTGGACATTGTCGATCTGTTGCAGCGTCAGCGTTCGGCAACGTTGCGGGTTTTGCACGACATCACCAAGGCCCGCCGCGGTGTGGACGCCGCGGATATTGCCGTGCGTTTGGTCCTGGACAATCACATCTTCACCACCGAGGCTGAATTGCGCTGGCTCGACGACGTTGAGGAAACGCTGGTTAGGGCGAAGGCCGCGGCTCCGGTTCAGACGGATATCAAGGCCCCGGCCACCAAGGCAGCAGCACGGAGCGCACGATGATCCCGGAAAACCTGAACGGAGCTCCCATTCTTGAACTACGCAATGCCTCGAGGCGCCATGGTGAAGGGGAGCGTCAAGTCCAGGCGCTAGCCGATGCGAATATCACCATCGTGCCCGGGGAATTCGTGGCCATCATGGGACCCTCCGGCTCTGGCAAGTCCACACTCCTGCATTTGGCGGGTGGACTTGATATCCCGACGTCAGGCCAGGTCTTGGTGGAAGACACCGACCTTGCCACCCTCAGCGTTGCCCAGCGTGCCGTCATCCGACGACGTTCCGTGGGGTATGTCTTCCAAGATTTCAATCTGCTGCCAGCGCTGACCGCAGCCGAGAATGTGGCCTTCCCACTCGAACTCGATGGCTGGTCTCGGAAGAAGGCGCGGCAGGAGGCCATCGCCCGGCTGGGTGAAACCGGTGTGGGTGAGCTGGCCGACAGACGTCCGGAGAGCATGTCTGGCGGCCAGGCCCAGCGGGTTGCGATTGCCCGGGCGCTAGTGGGTCCGCGCCGGCTGCTACTGGCCGATGAGCCCACAGGCGCTTTGGATTCCACCACGGGAACAGCCATCTTGCAGGTCCTCCGCGACCGCGCGGACAATGGCGCTGCTGTGCTGATGGTGACGCATGAGGCCCGTTTCGCGGCTTGGACGGATCGCACGCTTTTCCTGCGTGACGGCCGCGTCATTGACCAGTCGGGGCCCTCGGATCCGTCCATGCTGCTTGCCCGGGAGAGCCGATGACCGCGCTGGATACGATTGAAAAAGTCTCTGCTGCGCACAAGCCAAGCGGCCGCTTGGGTCGATGGATCAATCCGTGGCTTGCGGTGCTGCGTCTTGCCCAATACGACGCCGTACGGCACCGCGCTCGGACCATCTTGGCTGTTCTGCTGGTCGTCTTGCCCATTGCGGCATTGATCGGCGGGACGGTCCTGACTCAGTCCGCAGTGCCCAGCCGCGACCTTGCCTTGGCTGGCATCCCTGACGGTGTGCAAGCAGAAGTGACGGCAACTGCTGTCAGTCAAACAGGTATGCCCTTCGCCCAGATTCCAGAAGGCGCGCCGGGGCCGTGGATGGATGACACCAGTCAGGTTCCCGCAGGTTTGGCGGAATTGGGAGCAGTCCTTCCGGCGGGCAATCAGTTGCAGCAGTACTGGAACTCGCCCCAACTGTTGATCACCAATGGTCTTGATCTCACGGCCGGGGACGATGCCAAGGCGGGAGCGGGCGTAATTGAAAACGTGGATCTTGCCTCCATCACCACAGCCACTTTGCAGGAAGCAGACGGCCACACGTTGGCGTTCCTGATGCCGAAGCTGGCATCCGGTACGGCACCAGCAGACACTTCGGACATTGTGGTCAGCTCAGCTCTGGCCAAACAGCTAGGCATCTCAGAAGGGGATGTTATCGCCGCCGTGGCCGCACCCTTCAACGGCATGATGAGCACCAACGGCCGAATCGGCGACGCAGTTCAAGATGCCCAGCGCGGCTACCGGGTGTCCGGCGTTGTGGATAGCGATAGCTCTCAGGCATGGGCACTGGAAGGTTGGATCTCAGCCATGGCCACGAAGAGCCCGGCTGGCGTGGACGGCCATTGGCTTGTCGTGGGCAGCGAACCCGTGACGTGGGAACAGGCCAAGGAACTCAACAAACTTCAGGCCTTCGCCGTGTCACGCCATGTGCTGGAAAACTACCCGTCAGCCGGGGAGCTGTACCCGGTCCCGGCGAATCCCGTAGAGGTGCTGGGCCGTATCGCAGCTCTTGCCGTGACCGGGTTAGTGGGTACCATGCTGGTTTTGTTCCTCGTCACTCCTGCCTTCGCAGTGTCCACAGAGCAATCCCGGCGAATGCTGGGTCTGGCGGCGGCCACGGGGGCCACGCCACGTGATATGAAGCGCATTGTCACCGCGCAGGGCCTGGTGGTCGGGCTGGCCGGTGGCATCCTTGGCGCCGTTCTGGGGTCGCTTGCCGGGATCATTGCCCGCGAAGCGATCGAAGAGGGGCCCACCCAATTCCCATGGTGGATTCTGCCGCTGGGGATCGCCATCGCAGTAGTCCTTGGTTTTGTCGCAACGTGGCTCCCGGCCCGAACCGCCTCACGCATGGCACCGGTCGATGCACTCAAAAACCGCCCCACCACGCATCAGCGCAGTTCTCAAAGCCACATTCGGCGCCGGTTGGCTGGCTTTACAGGTCCGCTGTTGTTGCTCGCCGGGGTGGCTTGTGCGGTGCTGTCACTGACTTTGCCGCTACCTGAGATTGTTATCTCTGCGGAAAACTCTGGCCGCACGGGCCGAGGCGGCATGGCGGTGTTGCTGGTGGTGTTGGGGCTGTTGCTAGTGGTAGCCGGGTTGCTGCTGAGCCTGAAATCCCTGGTGAACCTGGCTGGAAGGCTCTCCTGGCGACTGCCGATGCTGCCCCGCCTGGCGTTACGGGACGCGGTGGACCACAGCTCCAGGTTCCTGCCTGCCGCGGCGGGAATCCTCGTGTCCGTACTGGCAGCATCTTTCTTGGCTGTGACGATCGGTTCCCTAGTGGTCAATGATCGTGACACGTCCGGTTCAATGGTTGCTGGAAGCAGTTTTGTGGTGGGGCCGAACGTTCCCGTGTCCGCCAGCTTTGACCGACTGGTCATTAACGACGCCATTTCCACACTGGGGAAGGACTTCCCGGTTGCAGCACACCATCCCATCTTCACAACGCCCAGTGACGGGCCACTGTATCTTGCCGCCGTGATGCCGGAGAGCAGGAGCTGCCCCGAGGGTGAAGGCCCGGACACAGCTTCCTCCGTCCAGATGGGTGTTCCACTGGATTGCGTGTCAGATCAGATTAAATACAGGCCCGGCATGTCCGTCGCTTGGTGGGTCGGCACTGCAATTTACATCATGGACGCTGACGCGCTGCGTTCCTCAGGGCGACCCGGTGCCGAAGCTGCCGCCAAGGTGCTCGATGCAGGAGGTGCCGTCGTCAATAACGCGGCAATGCTCTCAGAAAAGGGAACCGTACGGATTGCCAGCTCAACCGACCGCTTTCCAGATACGAAAAATGCCCAGAACACTACGGTGGTGCCTGGCGCCTTCATGAGGGGATTCACCCCATACCTCACCATTTCCCCAGAAACAGCCGCATCCTTCGCCATAGAAAATCCCGAGTATGTGGGGGAATTCGTGGCCGCCGCGAAGGGGACAACGCCAAGTGAGCTCGCCCAGGCCTCAGCGCTTATCAAAGCTGACAATAACCTGGTGAAGGTGGGGCGCGAGAGCTTCCCGTACCCATGGGGAGAGATGGGGATGCTGATTCCACTGGCCCTTCTGGCAGCATTGGCAGTGGCTGCAACCACCATCTCCATCCTGCTGGCGCGGACACAATCAGTACGTGACGCCGCAACCATGCATGCGATTGGTGCCACTCCACGCTTCCTACGCCGCTTCACGATAGTGCAGGCCTGTGTGGTGCTCGGCGCCGGTGTTCCCTTGGGTGCACTCACAGGCGTGGGCCTTGGTGCCTTCCTCATCGCATGGAATCGCAGAACAGGCGGTGCAGGTGGCACCGGGGCATGGCTTGAAACTGTACCGCTGTGGAGCGTTCAAGGTGTGCTGGTCCTGTCTGTGGTTGGCGCCGGTCTTCTCACAGCGTTCATCATTGGTCGCCCACCCAAGGAGATATGGCGCAGGTCGCTCGACTAGTGACAACCGGCTGTCCTTTCTCTAACCCTCTGCGAGGTGCACATTTCCATCCGAGGGTGCTCAACGGGCTACTTTCGGGGCGAAGAGGCTCTGGCGCCTGAATTGCTCCGGGCATCCGCGGCACATTAGGGTGATGCCATGATTTCTATCCGCGCAGCTATCGATACCGACTACTCTGCACTACTCGAGATCTGGCGGCGCTCTGTAGAGGCAACACACGAGTTCTTGACGCCAGCGGATGTCGATGTCATTGAGCAGGACGTAGCAACATATTTGCCGCAGATGTCCGACCTGCGCGTTGCCGAAGAAGGTGGGCAACTCATAGGGTTCATCGCGATCGAGAATGACACAGTGGAGATGCTGTTTGTTGATGCGCTTGCGCAGGGCCGTGGGATCGGAAGTGCCCTACTTGCTTCGGTCGTCACTGGCCGGGAGTCCATACGAGTCGCTGTCAACGAACAGAATCCGTCGGGACGAAACTTTTACGCCGTAAAAGGATTCACTGAGATAGGTCGGTCCGAAACCGACGGTGAAGGCCGCGCGTTCCCGCTTCTGCACCTGCACCTCGCACCCGCACAGGCATATCAAACACAAAGTTAACAGTCACTCACCTGAATGTCGTCCCGTATGCCGGTCGGCTAACGGACACACCGGCAGCTGACCTGCTGCTTTGTCAACGGTGGCGAATGAAGTGTCCGTATAGGGTGTTCGGTGGAAAATCTCTTGAAGGGCCGCTATACGGAGCACTCTAGGAAACCAATTTTGGCTGGTGTAGCGGTCAAGTGCCGAGCAAATTCCGCACAGTCTGAAAGTGCCATACCGTGCGATCTACTTCATGTTCTGTGGAGATCACTCTTTGTCCTACCCCCGGCGCAGAATGGCGGGGTGAATAAATTTGATCCCGGATCAGTAGAAAGAATGTTGGCTCTGGATGCTGCGATGGAACATCACCCCGCCCTGGTGATGGGCAGTTACAGCGCTTCTCAGTCTTTGCAGAACCCGAGGTAATGATTGGTGAGCGTAAAGGCCAAGCCGTTGCCTACACTCGCAGCTATGGCCTCATAAGAATCACCGAGAAGCGCGGTGTGACTACGTTGGAGTGGCACCCCGCCGGAAGTATCAAACGAGTGAACCCCATAAGGACTTAGCCGGTACTTCTTAGAGCCGCAACGGGTATGTTTCCCATGGTCCAAGACAAGGTGATGCCGAGTCACCAACCAGCGGGGCCAGTTCTTTTCAGCCGATGACAACCATAGGAGGGGAGTGGGGGAGTCCACGAGCGCCCGGTCGCTTTCACCAGGTGGTGAGTTTTCATGCGTCTGTGGGGATTCCCAGCGAGCTACTATCCGTTCTTGCACCACACTCACCGAGCATCCATGTCCACCAATTCAAGACAATATATACCTAAAATTTCTCTACATCTAGGGACAAAATCTATATCTATTCATATGAATAAATAGTATAATTGAGGTATAAGCAAGGCAGATCGAACCTAACTAAAACCCATACGTAACCAAAGGATCTGAACCGGATGACTATCACCATCTACACCAAACCAAGCGGCTGCTTTGGATGCAAGAAGACCAAAGACGTCTTCGATGCCGCAGGTGTCAGCTACATAGAACTCGATATCACCACCAACCAGGCAGCGCTTGAATACGTCAACGAAGAACTCGGATACTCACAAGCCCCTATCGTTTTATACGAACGTGAAGGCACCCTCAATCACTGGTCAGGGCTGAACCCCACCAAGATCAACCAGGTCATTGCACTAGAGCTGGCAGCGTAGGGGAGTGGACGCCATGAAGCCCAGGATCACCCGCCTTGAAGACGTCAGCTACTACCTCCCCCTCTATGACGAGGACGGAGACCAAGACTACGAAGCTTTCTACCACCGGAACCTGCTAGCCCTAGGCCGCGACTTCGGCCTGACAGGCGTCAGCGATGGCGCAGCCTCCGAAATTCGAAGTATCTTCCCGGAGATTGAGAACGCCGCCGATACCACCCCAGAAATCCGTACCGCGTTGATCGGGATAGGCAAGCTCATCGAGCAAGACAACCCCGAAGATCCCCGTATCCGGGATCGCATTGAAGTCGCTATCGCGGAACTTCGCGATCACCTCACCATCAAGTAGAACCTATACACAAGGAGCAAGATGATGGCTGGGGGAGCGGACCCGATCAGTCCGAACCACCGTTCTAGAACCGACGCTATGGCGTGGCCAGTCAAGACACTGGCCACGCCACACGCTCTTTAATTCTTCTTTCAGAATCAAGGATGTTTGAGATGACATATGAAAAAACGATGAACGCTAAGCGAACACCCCCAAGTTTCAGCGTCACCCTCCCGGATGATGTGGCGAATCAGGTACGTGCAGCACTGCAAGCCACCGGTATTCAGGAAGGCTACGCCTCCGTGAATGACCTGATGGAGGGAGCACTACGTAGGGAGCTGCGCAGACTCCAACGTAAACACAATGCAGGTAAAACATGGCCCGGAATCCCCGCCGGGATACTCCGCACAGGACGCCGCACCAAAGAAGAAACACGATCAGGTATAGCACCAGAACCGGCACAATTCCCAGACGCCCAAAAAGGGGAGACTAGACCATGAGAGATAAGCCCTATGCGGGCCCCAGTGACACCAACGACTTCGACGGACTCAGCCCGGATGAAATGGCCAAGACCCTGCACGAGTACCAGTTACTAGGGGAGTGCTTCGAAACCAGTAACGATGAGGACATGATGGGGAAGGGGTGGGCGATTGATGACCCCCTCAGCCTGGTCAAAGGCCACGGCAATAATTTACGCCGCGCAGAGCGCGAGCTCACCGCAGCCGTGGCACTGGCACGTCATCAAGGCGTGTCATGGACCGCGATAGGCGACGCCTTGGATATGTCCAGAGCCGATGCGCGGGAACGCTAAGGGACAACGGACTAAGTCGGCCAGAACCAATCGCGATTGGTCGGCCTACATCGCAGCTCGAACAGACGAGACTGGGTTGGGGCCAGGAGCTGCTCGAGGCTTGAGGCCCAATCCTCGAGCAAGTCATGCTAAGCATGTTCGGGGTTGATGATAGGAATACTGAAAAGTTGGGATTTTCAGGAAACGAAAACTGTTGCAGTACGAACATTCGCTGTGTTGTCAGTGGGTGCTGATAAGTATTGGTTCATGAAGAAATCACTATTACCTGTCTTCGACGACAGTGGCACGGAAGTTAGTCGCGATGTTTATTGGGGCCAGAAGGAACTCGGTGTGGCCCTTGGTACGACCGCACCGTACGTCGGAAAACTACTGCGCATCGTCGGTCTGCTGCGGTATGAGACTAAAGAGCCAACGGCCGAAGCGCTAAGAACCGGCGCAGCAACTTACGTCACGGTGGATACTGCTGATGGTCCCCATCGCTATCCGAGGTGGAGGAAAGATCGGGTCCTGGATGTTCTTGGCCAAGCGCTCCATGACAACCCTAAACCGGTTACACAGATCGGGGAAGGAAACCGGAGTCGGAGGGTTCCTCTTGATCCGCCACAACCTCTTGACGCAAGATGTGAAGCACTCGAGCGTCGAGTCGAAGCCTTGGAACGAAGGTTGATGCGGGGGTCGCGATAACAGTAGTGGCATAGAAAGTTATACTAAGCACCGAAGTTCCGGGGTTATCGGGGGAAATACTGTTTGTGGGGTGGCCCTCACCACTCAGGCCGAACGGTTTAGCGGGTCGTTCCCGAGCATTGGTCCTCAAGCACCGAGTGCTGCACAGTTGGATTACCGTAGCCCTGCCAGCCTTCTGGACCCAACCCCACGGAGAGCAATCCGCGCTCGGTCCCCAGCGCTTCGCTTGCGAGCTGCTGACTGGTCGTCAGCTGCCCCCGCACGTGGTATCTATGTCTGTTTGCGATGTTCCACTATGCGTACGCGCTACCGAAGAAACCGACAGTCACCTTATCCCCGGCACGCGAGGGAGAGCCTACTAGACCGTTCTCAGAAAGTTCGCCATGTCAACGCGTACACATGGCGCTGGCATGGCATAGGGTGGATCCACTTTGCCGGCGGTGTGCTCGCCCCTGATCTTCTTGCAACCGCTACGAAACTAGATCAGCTTTAACCAGAAGTGGGACTGGTCCCGAGTAGAGGTGGAGCGTCGTCTCTGGCAAGGGCTTTATTCTGGCTTCATAAGGGATTACAGAGCTCCTGCTAGTAAAGGATTTGATGCCGTATTTTTTTGGTCTTATTGCAGATTAGCTCTAGTCGGCTTTTGCCGTGTTTGAGATCTACTACTGATATGAGATCAGTCTTTTTAGGAGCACGTCTCATATCAGTAGTAGATCTTGAGGTTCGTCTTGGCGACTATAAAGTGGGTCAGGCTGTTGTGCTCGACCGGCGCTTATGGTCCTCAATGGCAGCTTTCTCATCTTTATTGATGAGCGCGAAGAACAGAACGGTGATGCCAGCGAACACGATTAGCATGATGAAAGCGGCGTTCCAGCCGTAGTTTTCAACAACGAGACCGATGCCCGAAGATGCCAGTGTCGCGCCGAGAACGTAACCGAAGAGACCCGTGAAACCGGCTGCTGTGCCGGCAACACGACGCGGTGCGAGGTCTAGAGCCTGGAGTCCGATCAACATCACGGGACCGTATATGAGTCCGCCGATGAAGGTAACAGCAACGAGTGATACCCAAAGTGGAGCGCCTTGTGGTGTCAGCCAATACACAGCAACGGCTAGGCCGACGGCCACCATGAAGACGATCCCGGTAATCGAGCGGTTGCCACGGAATATCTTATCGGAGGCCCAACCGCATAACAGTGTCCCGCCGATGCCTGCGAGTTCGAACAGTGAGAACCCAGCAATTCCTCCGGTCAGCGAGGCCCCGCGAACAGTTGAGAGGTAAATTGGTGTCCAGGTAAGGACACCGTAGCGCAGGGCATAGACGAAGACGTTTGCCAGTGCTAAGAGCACCATTGTTCGGTTGCCAAGCACATGCTTGCGGACCACGGACCACATGCTGAGCTTTGATTCGGCCTCCTCATCGGACTCGACCTTTGCAGGATCGTTGCGGAATGTTTCGATGGGTGGAAGTCCTTGTGATTCGGGTGTATCCCGGATCATGACAAAGGCTACGATCGCGACGACGATCGCGACGAGAGCAGGCAACCAGAAGGCCACGGTCCAGTCGTTGTTTGTCTGGGAAAGCCCAAGCGCCGCGAGCACACCGACGGCAAAGCCACCTACGTTATGTGCGACGTTCCAGATGGAGGTCTTGATGCCGCGTTCGTTCGTGGAGAACCAGTGGACAAGGACGCGTCCCGACGGTGGCCAGCCCATCCCTTGGAACCAGCCGTTGATGAACATGACGATTGCGAATAGACCTAGGGATGCGGAAACAGCTGGGACGAATGCCACGGCCAGGTTCGCGATCGCGGAGAGTAAGAGCCCAATCGGTAGGAAGTAACGCGCATTGGACCTATCAGAGACCGTGGCAGAGAGGAACTTCGAGAAGCCATAGGCAATCAGTGCAGCATTGGCAATGATACCGACGCCGATTTTGTCGAGGCGCCCCTCGTCGATGAGTAGGGCTCCCACGAGCGGGATGTTGTTGCGTATGAGGTAGAAACCGGCGTAGCCGATGAAAATACCGAGGAAAACTTGCAGTCGTAGACGCGGGTAGACGCGCTTTACTTCAGGATCCGATAACCGAGGTGCAGGTGGTGGCGCGGAGAGCCACCCGAGAGGTTTGGACTTTTGGGACATTTTTTACTCCAATAGGATATGTACGCCTCTTTGCGTACAGGTGCGAACCGAGTCGGACTAGCGACGAGGATGCGGGATATTTACGCGGTGCAGGCACTTTGCAGCGGTTTGAAAAATTTGACGACCGTCTTAGGCTCTCCCTTGGCTAACTATGCGGCGACTGCTCCGCCGTCGGTGTTTTGTATCCTTCGTCATTGACTTCAGCCGCTTCTCTCACGGGCTAAATAAGGGTATGGCTCACGAACACCACCAAACCATTCCCCATTTTGACACCGGCGTTCAAGCGACGTGCACAAACGTGCAATTTTAGTAAGATAAGTACCTTGGGAAAATTTCGCTCTGTGAGACATCGGTATTACTCAATTTTTTAGATCAAAAAAACACCATCTAGCATCACATAAATTGAGCGTTAACAGCCCTGATATCCACACCATAACGACCTTTGAACCGCGGTATAAGTACTAGGTCGCAGGTGTATTTTTTGACCATTTTTCGTTTGATTTAGCGTGGTTCACGCGAACCAATCAGATGCAAAAACAGAGGTTTTCTCTCACAAAAGCCGCTGTAGCGCCTTCTCCGTAACTGCCTGCGCATGGGATTGGTGCACGTATTTGCGTTTATATCCACTCGCAAATATGGCCCCGATCACCTTACGAGGATTTCTCTCACGGCAAACGTACGTTCTTGTGGGCAGACTGTTTCCTCGGCAGATGGCGTATCAACTCAGACGCAGAGCCTTGCGTCATCAAGCAGTTATGATCACTGTAACCGTATGGATTTCAAGGTGCAGGCAGTCGGAAACGGGAAGGCGCATCACTGCGTCCTAATCTGCAGATTTTGCCACTGGATTACTTTAGCTTTACATAATGTAGATTATCGGCACAATATCTGATGTACCAAAATGGGGGATCGCGGCCTATGAGCTAACGTAGGCCGCTAGATATTCGCCCGTCACAGTAGCTTGTGATTGCACCAACTCAGCCGGCGTACCTTCAAATACGATCTCGCCGCCTGCGTGTCCTGCGCCTGGCCCAATATCGATGAGCCAGTCAGCATGCGCCATGACGGCTTGGTGATGTTCAATCACTATGATTGATTTGCCAGACTCAACCAGCCTGTCAAGGAGTCCCAGCAATTTCTCTACGTCAGCTAAATGCAAACCAGATGTAGGTTCATCCAGGACGTAGGTCCCGCCCTTCTCCCCCAGATGGGTGGCCAGCTTAATGCGTTGCCGCTCGCCACCGGAGAGAGTTGTCAAAGGCTGGCCCAGCGTCAGGTAGCCAAGTCCGACGTCGGATAGGCGGTTAAGGATCTTATGCGCAGCCGGAAGCTTGGCCTCCCCTACACCGAAGAATTGCTCAGCCTGGTTTACCGACATGCTCAGGACCTCGCTGATGTTCTTTCCGCCCAACCGATATGTCAAAACCGCCTTCTGGAAGCGACGGCCCTCGCATTCCTGGCAGGTAGTGGAGATGCCGGCCATCATACCTAGATCGGTGAAAATTACCCCAGCCCCACTGCAGCTGGGGCAGGCGCCTTCGGAGTTTGCGCTGAACAAGGCGGCCTTGACTCCGTTGGCTTTGGCGAACGCCTTTCGGATCGGCTCAAGCAGTCCCGTGTAAGTGGCAGGGTTACTTCTGCGAGACCCGCGGATTGCCCCTTGACCAATAGTGACAACCCCGTCCAGCCCCGACACCGAGCCGTGGATAAGGGAACTCTTGCCTGAACCGGCTACCCCCGTGATCACGGTGAGAACACCCAGAGGAATGTCCACGTCCATGTCTTTAAGGTTATTCTCGTTAGCTCCACGAACTGAAATCGCACTGGATCCCTTCCGGACCTCAGCTTTCAAACGGACCCTGTCATCTAAATGGTGGCCTGTGATTGTGCCGCTATCCCGGAGGGCGGCAACAGTGCCTTCAAAAACCACTTCCCCACCCAAAACGCCAGCACGTGGTCCAAGGTCAACTACGTGATCAGCTATGGCTATGGTTTCCGGTTTGTGCTCAACCACCAGAACTGTATTGCCTTTGTCCCGCAATTGCAGAAGAAGCCTGTTCATCCGGGCAATATCGTGGGGATGCAGCCCAATGGTGGGCTCATCGAAAACGTACGTGATATCCGTCAGTGAGGAACCTAGATGGCGGATCATTTTGGTGCGCTGGGCTTCGCCACCAGAAAGCGTGCCAGATGGCCGGTCAAGGGAAAGGTAACCAAGACCGATCTCAACAAAAGAATGAAGGCTATCGCTCAAAGCATCAAGCAAGGGGCCTACCGAGGGCTCATTAAGGCCTTTGACCCAATCTGCGAGGTCACTGATTTGCATGGCGCAAGCATCGGCAATACTGACACCATGGATTGTTGAAGACCGTGCATGCTCTGCCAACCGGGTGCCTTTGCATTCCGGGCAGATGGTGAAGACAACGGCGCGGTCCACGAAAGAGCGGATATGGGGCTGCAATGAGTCCACGTCCTTGGCGAGCATCGACTTTTGCATCTTGACGATAACCCCTTCATAGGTGAGGTTAATGCCGTCAACCTTGATTTTCAGTGGTTCCTTGTACAGCAGGTCGTGCAGTTCCTGCTTGCTGAACTTTCCTATCTTCTTGTCCATGTTGAAGAGGCCCGAGCCAGCGAAGATGCGTCCATACCAGCCGTCCATACTGTATCCGGGGACCCTGAGCGCACCCTCGGACAGGGACTTATCGGCATCAAATAATGCGTTGAGGTTGAAGTCGTTAACTTTCCCCATTCCGTCACAGCGAGGGCACATGCCGCCAGTAATAGAAAAGCTGCGCCGTTCCTTGATCTCTTCCCCTGCACGCCGGGTAGTGACGGCCCCGGCGCCTGAAATGGAAGCGACGTTGAAAGAGTAGGCCTGGGGTGAGCCAACATGCGGCTGGGCCAACCGGCTAAAGACGATACGAAGCATGGCGTTGGCATCGGTAACTGTGCCAACTGTAGAACGCGGATTGGCACCCATTCGCTCTTGATCCACCAGGATCGCAGTGGTCAGACCCTCCAGAACGTCGACGTCGGGACGGGCCAGAGCCGGCATGAAACCTTGTACGAATGCGCTGTACGTTTCATTGATCATCCGCTGAGATTCCGCGGCTATGGTGCCAAATACCAGCGAGCTTTTCCCGGAACCAGAAACACCCGTAAACACTGTCAGGCGGCGCTTAGGGATTTCAACGCTTATGTTCTTAAGGTTGTTCACCCTGGCGCCCTGCACACGGATCAAATCATGGGTGTCGGCTTGGTGCGCTGCCGAAATCGGCCCGTGAGCTCCTGTATCCATGGTCAGCGTGTCTCAATTCTGTTGTGCTGCGTTGCATCGAATATTCCGACTCTAGTGGCCTCTCCCCCGCAGCTGGGAAAAGTACTGGACTAGGAATCAACTCCCGGATTTAGCACCGAAAAGAGTTCACAGTCGGAATCGTAGTACTTCTTGGATAGGCCAAGGTGTTCCATTCCAATGCGGCGGCACACGCTTTGGGATGCCTCATTGGCGGGGTTGGTTACGGCCAGTACTTGAGGCAAGCCTGCGGCAAAGGCATGCTCAAGGACAGCAGCTGCGGCTTCAGAGGCGAAGCCGTTGCCCCAATGATCAGGATGAAAATGCCACCCAATTTCAATATCATCGGAAGCTTGGGGCGCCTCCGACTCCGAAACCGGAATCGGTTTCAGCAGCAGTGTCCCCACCGGCAGCCCGTCTTCTTTGCGTGTCACGGCCCACACCCCATGAATGGGATGGTCCATGGCTTTGAACCGGGCCAGCCGTTCCACCGCTTCCGAACGGCTGGCCATAACCGTGGGCTCTGTGCCGATGAAGCGCTGAACCACCCAGCGAGAATACAGGTCATAAATGAAATCGACGTCGGATTCTTCCCAAGGACGCAGCGCAAGACGCTCTGTGTTAATTACTTCAGTCATTGAATCATTATGCACGTTCCCCGCGACTCTGAATATGTGCCGCCGCTTTCCGGGACATGCCCTCCGTAACAATGTCTACCTCCCAATGATTTCCAACGAGTGAGCTGACATAAGGAACTTATGGGGAAATTGCGGTCAAAGTGCGGGAAGGCGTGGCCCAGAATCCCTGTTAAGAATCTAGGAGCTGACGCAGGACATATTGCAATATCCCGCCATGGACGTAGTACGCCTCTTCAGCTGGTGTATCGATCCGCAGAGTTGTCACAATCTCGCGTGAACCGCCGTCGGACTCCACCCGGACTGTGACTTCCCTGGGTAGTGGATTTGCGCCAGCCAGACCAACGATGCAGTAGGTCTCCAGTCCGGTCAGGCCCAAGGATTGCGCACTATCTCCATCCTTGAACTGCAGTGGCAGGACTCCCATTCCAATCAAGTTGGAACGGTGGATGCGCTCAAACGACGCCGCAATGACTGCTTTTACTCCTAATAACATGGTGCCCTTGGCAGCCCAGTCACGCGAAGAACCCGATCCGTAGTCCGTGCCAGCTATAACAACCAGGGGCGTACCCTCTTCTAGGTACGCACTGGAAGCCTGGAAGATAGTTTCCACCGGGCCATCCGCAGAGCGCCTGGTGAAGCCACCCTCCACCCCCGGTACCAGGAGGTTACGCAGACGAATGTTCGCGAAAGTGCCACGGATCATGACGTTGTGGTTTCCGCGTCGAGAGCCATAGGAGTTGAAATCAACCTGATTAACGCCGTGCTCAAGTAGGTACTGTCCCGCCGGTGTGGATTTTTTGATGTTTCCTGCCGGAGAAATGTGATCTGTGGTGACGGAGTCCCCCAGCAATGCCAACACCCGCGCGCCAACAATGTCAGTGATGGGAGACGGCTCACGCTGCATACCGTCAAAGTATGGGGGCTTACACACATACGTGGAGTCATCGGACCAAGCGAACATATCGCCCTCCGGAACATCCATGCCGCGCCAGTTCTCATCCCCGTGGTAGACATCGGCGTATCCGTCGGTGAACATTTGCGCCTCGAGACTGGCATCTACCACTTCTTTGATCTCCGCCATGGTGGGCCAAATATCTTTAAGGAATACAGGGTTGCCATCTGTGGAGGTCCCCAGCGGGTCCTTAAGGAGATCAACATGCATTGACCCGGCAAGTGCATAAGCAATGACAAGCGGTGGAGAAGCTAAGAAGTTCATCTTCACTTCGGGGTGAATGCGGCCCTCAAAGTTTCTATTGCCCGAAAGGACAGCAGCCACTGTGAGGTCATTGCTGTTGACTCCGGCGCTGACTTCAGGAATAAGTGGGCCCGAGTTGCCGATGCAGGTGGTGCAGCCGTAGCCCACAAGACTGAAGCCGAGCTTCTCAAGGTACGGTGTGAGCCCTGCACGGTTGAAGTAATCCGTCACCACGCGTGAACCGGGAGCAAGCGTAGTCTTCACCCATGGTTTGCGGTCCAGCCCCAGCTCAACGGCTTTCTTGGCCAGCAGGCCGGCGCCAATCATGACAGAGGGGTTGGAGGTGTTGGTGCAGGAAGTGATGGCGGCTATGACGATGTCGCCGTGATCGATGGTGTGCTTTTGCCCGTCTAGGACAATGTCCGCTGGGTCGCTGGGCCACTGGAGTGAATCATCACCGTCACTATCCGCGTACACCCGTGGTGGCTCATCACGGGGAATACGCGAACTAATGGCCACGGGGTCGCTGGCCGGGAAGGACTCGTCGCCGGCATCATCTAGACCACCGGCAAATACGGCAACGTCCTGGGACTCGCCAGCAAGCAAACCACGGACTGCACGGGCCGCGCTACGCAGCGGGATTCTATCCTGTGGGCGCTTGGGCCCGGCGATGGAGCTTTCAACGCTGGAGAGATCAAGTTCAACGATCTGACTGTAATCAGGCGTGTGTAATGGATCGTGCCATAGACCCTGCTCCTTGGCATAGGCTTCTACGAGTTTGATCTGGTGTTCATCGCGTCCCGTCAGGCGCATATAGTTCAGCGTTTCATCATCAATGGGGAAGATGGCGCAGGTGGAACCGTACTCCGGGCTCATATTGCCCAATGTTGCCCTATTTGCCAGGGGCACATTCGCCACACCGGGACCAAAGAAATCAACAAATTTCCCTACAACCCGGGTCTTGCGCAGCAATTGCGCCACCGTCA
This sequence comes from Arthrobacter sp. TMP15, assembly GCF_039529835.1. Taxonomy (NCBI): domain Bacteria; kingdom Bacillati; phylum Actinomycetota; class Actinomycetes; order Micrococcales; family Micrococcaceae; genus Arthrobacter; species Arthrobacter sp. TMP15. The sequence continues at coordinate 1,845,879 of NZ_CP154262.1, read as the reverse complement.
GGACCAGGTCAGTAGCCGTGGTTCCTTCAGGCAACTCGCCAGTGAGTTTGAAGCCAACAACCGCAGGTACCAGCATGCTCATGGGCTGGCCCAGCATGGCTGCTTCTGCCTCAATGCCACCAACACCCCAGCCAAGCACGCCCAAGCCATTCACCATGGGGGTGTGCGAGTCAGTGCCAACAAGAGTGTCGGGATAGGCCGCAGTCACGCCGTCGCGCTTCCTGGTGAACACCACCCGGGAAAGATACTCAAGGTTCACTTGATGGCAGATACCCGTATCTGGCGGCACAACAAGGAAATCGGCGAAGGACTGTTGTGCCCAACGCAGGAGTTGGTAGCGTTCCTGATTGCGCGTAAATTCCATCTCAGAGTTGACGGTGATGGCGTCAGGCCGGTCGAAAACATCGGCAATAACCGAGTGGTCAATGACAAGCTCCCCCGGAATCAGTGGATTGATTTTGGTGGGATCTCCACCCAGATCTGACATGGCATCACGCATGGCTACTAAGTCAACAACGCAAGGGACGCCGGTGAAGTCCTGCATCAAAACCCGTGCAGGCGTGTACTGAATCTCTTTGCTGGCCTCCGCGTTCGGGTCCCAGTCCCCCACCGCACGCACCTGTTCAGCTGTAACCAGATGGCCGTCCTCGTTACGGAGCAGGTTCTCCAACAGAACCTTCAAGCTATAAGGAAGCCGGCCGGAGCCCGGCACTTTATCCAAACGGTAAATCTCATACGACTCGCCATCGACGAGGAGTTCACTGCGTGCATCGAAGCTGTTAGAAGACATGTCTATCCCTTTTCTCAGACGACCCTTAAGGCCACCTTAGCCCCCGACCGCAAGAGGTAACAGAGGCCGCTGCAGGAAGGCGGCTCAGAGGAACGCCTGCAGCCGCACGCATTGCTTGGCACAATGGTGGCCAGCACTATTGAATTCTTACCCCGCTACCGATAGAGGCAACACATGATTGATCCTTGCTACATTGATCCTGGCTACGCACTGTTCAACAACGCCTACCTCAAGGCTTCTGTTGCAGCCGTACTCGAGGCCGGTGAGCTTCCCCAGATTGTGCAGGCTGGGCACCCGGTGTTGCGGGCCCCGTCGCTGCCCTTCACGGGGCAGCTAACCGCAAATGAACTCGCGCAGCTGATTGAGATCATGACCGAGTCAATGCGTGCCGCCCCGGGGGTGGGTCTTGCCGCGCCGCAGATCGGCATCCCGCTGCAGCTGGCAGTCCTTGAGGACCAATACGATGTGTCGGCTGAGAACGCCGAAGCTCGCAACCGAGAGCCGCTGGAACTCTTCACCATCCTGAACCCCCAATACACTGCCATCGGGACTGGGCTGATATCCCACTACGAAGGGTGCCTATCGATGTCCGGCTGGCAAGCGGTGGTTGATCGGGCTGAGTCTGTTGAATTGACGTACGACGACGAACACGGCAGCGCGCACACGCGCCAGTTCACTGGGTGGCAGGCACGGATCGTGGCACACGAGAGCGACCATCTTGCCGGCACCTTGTATATAGACACGGCCCACACGCGTTCGCTGGCCAGTAACGCCGAATACAACAAACACTGGGCTAACCCAGACATAGCGGCCGCTAGGGACGGGCTAAGGTTCTAGGCTGACGCCGCGGTGTTGGCCGGGTGCGGGGGCAACCTAAGATTGGAAGCATGGAAATCGTTGCCGTCAATGCCTTGTTGTGCCCCCATTGCGGAAGGTCATTCATTTATCCCCTACCCGGAGCCAATGCTCTTGTTTGCGCGGATGGCCACAGTTTCGACATTGCCCGCCAAGGGTACGTGAACTTACTGACCGGTCATGGGACCAAGTTCATTTCCGATACAGCAGACATGGTGGCTGCCCGCGATGCCTTCCTTGATGCCGGGCACTACAGTGCGCTGGCTAATGAGGTGGCAAGGCAAGTGAGCAAGCAGCTTTCCAGGGCACAACTATCCAAGGCACAGCTTTCGGCAGGTGAGAGCGAGCCGGCAGTGATTGTGGATGCTGGCACCGGCACAGGCTGGTACTTGCATCAGGTCCTAGCATCGGTAAACACCGAGACTGAAGAACAGTTCGGTGAAATGCCCAACGTGGTGGCAGTGGGCCTTGATATCTCCAAGTTTGCGCTACGCAGAGCCGCTCGGCGCAATCCACAGGTAGCCAACATTGTCTGGGACTTGTGGCGTGAGCTGCCCTTGGGAACTGACACGGCCGACGTCGTACTTGTCATCTTTGCGCCCCGCAACGTGCGTGAATTCGCCCGTATCCTCAAGCCGGGAGGAACCGTCATTGTTATCACTCCCCTCCCGGGGCACTTGGCCGAAATTGCACAGGATGCGGGGATGTTGGCCATCCAGGATGATAAGGAAGTGGCGTTGGTCCAGGCCATGGCGGAACATTTTGTACTGATCGATAGTCAGGAATTGCTCGTGCCGCTATTGTTGGATCTGCCCGACGTTGTTAACGTGGCGCTCATGGGGCCGGCCGGGCATCATCTTGACGCGGATGAATTGCGCAAGCGTCTTTCGAATCTATCCGCACAGACTAAGAGACACGCAGAAAAAAACGCACAACCGCAGACATCTGCCACAGCAGCATTCCGCATCTCAATTTTTGCACAGGTTCCGTAATCTCCTGATACAGCGCGAGTCCCTGTCTTGATTCTTAGTTCTGAGTTAGAGGCCGGATGGGCTCCAGGCTGCTCACATCCAGCATTGCACCAGGACGCTTGGCGTGCAGATCCACATGCAGCCAACGCAATGTTAGTTGGGTCAGCGGCCCCACTCCTAGGGCGAACGCTGCGGTTCCTGCCCCAACAACTCCGCCAAGGAAGAACCCAACCACCACCACGGAGAGTTCAATGGCTGTCCGGATCAGCCAAACGGGCCTGCCGGTGACACGGACAAGTCCTGTCATTAGTCCATCGCGGGGACCAGGACCCAAGCCCGCACCAATGTACAGTGCTGTGGCGAAGGCCAGCGTGAACAGGCCCCCGCTAAAGGACAGTATCTGCAGACCCAGGTGGTGCGCTTGTGGAATCAAGGCCAGACCCACATCAGCGAAGACGCCAACAAGGACGGCGTTGGCAATGGTGCCAAAGCCTGGCCATTGTTTTAGCGGGATCCAGAGCAGCAGGACAACCCCGCTAATGATGATGGTGCATAACCCAAAGGACATCGCCGTGGTGCGGGACAAGCCTTGGGCAAATACATCCCACGGTGAGGCCCCAATATTCCCTCTAATCATCAAGGAGATGGCAACTCCGTAGAGTGCAAGGCCAAGAAAGAGCCGGAACACTCTGAGGGGAAGGTTTTGGGAGGTAAAGAACAGAGCCATGAACCCAGTTTAGTCAAATTGGACTTACGCAACAGTGCCAATTCATCTAATCTGGCATCATGAACTCTTTTGTCACTGGACGGCGCCTCGTCAGGGAGCTTGGCGAATGGCGCAGCAATGCCCCAGCCTACAAGGCTTTGGCCGCTCGAATTCGGGTGCTTTTGATGGATGGCCGGCTCTCTAGCGGCGCAAAATTACCTGCCGAGCGAGAACTCAGTCAAGCATTGGAATTGAGCCGAACCACAGTTGCTGCGGCCTACTCCAAGCTTCGTGAGGACGGGTTTCTTGACAGTGTCAGGGGGTCAGGGAGCACTCTTCAGCTCCCTGGACGAGAACGCGGAGAGCATGCTGTTCATGCGGGATTGCCTCTTGACTTCACCAGGGCCACAGCACCTGCCTACCCCGGGATCCCGGCTGCTTATGCCGCCGCGCTGGAGCAACTGCCTGCGTGGTTGGGCCATGACGGTTTTGACCTGGTTGGGCTGCCACAGCTCCGCGAAACTATCGCCCAGAGTTACACCGACCGGTCATTGCCCACTTCCGCCGATCAGATCCTTGTCACAATCGGAGCCCAGCATGCGCTGAACCTTGTCACGCGTACGCTCTACTCCCCCGGTGAGCGCATCCTGGTAGAACAGCCAACCTACCCGCATGCCCTCGACACCTTTGCTTCTGTGGGTGCCCGCGTTCTAGCCTTTCCCGTCCGCCAGCAGGGCGGCTGGGATTTGCAAGAGGCACTTTTGCAGATTCGCCGTGCAGCACCCAGCTTGGCTTACCTCATGCCCGACTTTCATAACCCCACAGGTATGAGCATGTCCATTCAAGAACGTGAGTATCTGGGCGCAGCAGCAGCAAGGGAGGGCACTACCTTAGTCATTGATGAGACCACCGCGATGCTTGATATTGACCGCGGAACCATGCCGCCCATGGCTATCTTCTCCCCCACTGCCCTCACCTTGGGTTCTCTAGGAAAACTGGCATGGGGTGGACTTCGGGTGGGTTGGATCCGTGGACCGCGCGAGATGATGGCTCAATTTTTGCGCAACCGTCCCGCAACAGACTTGGGTACGCCTCTAGTTGAGCAGCTGGTGGCCACCTCACTCATTGCGGACCTCCCCTCAATGACAGCCAGCCGCAGCGTGGATCTAAGACGTGGACGGGACATGGCTATCGCGTTGCTTCGCGAACACCTACCCCAGTGGCAGGTGCAGATCCCGGATGGTGGATTGAACCTGTGGATCAACACCGAGACCGTCTCTAGCTCGGCTCTTGCGCTGGCCGCACGGGCTGAAGGGCTCGGTCTGGTTCCGGGGCCTCGATTTGGGATCGATGGGGCCTTTGAGCGGTACTTGCGTTTGCCGTTTTGTTACAACGACGGACAGCTCAGTGACGGTGTACAAATTTTGGCGCGCATTGCCGACCGTGTTGGAGCTGACCCGCTGCGAATGCCACTTCAAGCGGTCATTTAGCCGTCTTTTCCCAGCCTCACGTAGTAGGCTCGGAAATACGGAAATAAGTCTCTAAGGGGGACTCAATGCTTGAATGGATTAATGACTTTGGCTGGATAATCTGGCTGACAGTTTTCCTGCTGTTGGCCGTCGCTGAGATGTTGACGCTGAATCTGTACTTCATCTTGATGTCAGTGGGAGCATTAGCCGCCTTACTGGCCTTCCTGTTCCACGCTGAACTGTGGTTGCAGATAGTGGTTTTCTGCGTAGTTGCCCTTGCAACAACAGTTCTGATCAGACCCTTGGCGCTAGCCCACCTTCACCGCGGGCCCGCTGACCAGCTTTCCAACGTTGACCGCTTAATTGGCCAGAAGGCAGTGGTCCTGGAAACGGTTGGTTTGACCGGGGGGTTGGTGAAGATTGGTGGAGACATTTGGAGCGCCCGGATCACCGAAGGCAGTGTATTTGCTGTTGGTTCAGCAGTTGAAGTAGCCGCCATTGACGGAGCAACTGCAATTGTGAACCAGCCAATGGCGCACAAGTTCCCCGACACAGCCACAACAACAACTTAGGCATAGCTGCCGGACCGCGAGTTCACGCCCGCGGGCCATGTTGGCACAGATGCAAAGATCTTTACATAGAGAAGAGGGGATTTCATGGGAGACGGAGCAGGCACCATTGTGTGGCTATTTGTTGTTTTAGTCCTACTGATATTCGTAGTTATTGTCCTTGTTCGTTCCGTGCGCATCGTTCCGCAGGCACGTGCGGGTGTTGTCGAACGGCTGGGTAAATACCAGCGCACACTCAACCCAGGTCTGACAGTGCTGATTCCGTTTGTGGATCGCCTGCTGCCCCTGCTGGATTTGCGCGAGCAGGTTGTCTCGTTCCCGCCGCAACCAGTGATCACCGAAGATAACCTTGTGGTCTCCATTGACACCGTTGTTTATTTTCAGGTCACAGATCCTAGGGCAGCGACCTATGAGATCGCGAACTACATTCAGGCAGTTGAACAGCTGACAACTACCACCTTGCGTAACGTTGTGGGTGGACTGAACCTGGAGGAGGCTCTGACCTCCCGTGATCAGATCAATGGCCAGCTGCGTGGTGTCCTCGATGAGGCCACAGGCCGCTGGGGCATCCGAGTCAGTCGGGTAGAGCTCAAGGCCATTGACCCGCCCTTGTCCATTCAGGACTCCATGGAAAAGCAGATGCGTGCTGAGCGTGATCGCCGTGCGGCTATTTTGACAGCTGAAGGAACTAAGCAGTCAGCTATTTTAACCGCAGAAGGTGAACGCCAGTCCTCCATCTTGAAGGCTGAGGGTGATGCCAAGGCGGCGATTTTGCGTGCAGATGGTGAATCGCAGGCTATTCAGAAGGTCTTCAGTGCTATCCACAAGGGCAATCCCACGCAGAAGCTATTGGCCTACCAGTACCTGCAGACGCTGCCCAAGATTGCCTCCGGTACCTCAAACAAACTGTGGATCATCCCCAGCGAAGTAGGCGAGGCATTGAAGGGGATCGGGAATGTTCTGGGGACAACAACCCCTGACAGTGACGATGCCGGTGAGCCCGCCATGAGCTCGGAAGCGTAGCCCACACCACTCCTGGAACAGCAACGGCATGATGAGGGTGGCCAAGCACGTATAATGGGTGCTTGGCCGCGTGGCGTTTTGCCCGGCCGCATTTTTCACATCCAAGCCATGCAGGAACAATTGCATGCGGTGATGCGTTGATATTAATGTCGTCAAAGTCTTGAAGAACAACGGAAGCCCAGAAAATCGGGAGCCGGGAAAAATCAGGGCCTTACACTCGTGCTCCATGAACGTCTTGGAGCATGGCACAACTTGAGGGAGAAGTCATGAGCGATCGCAGCCTGCGTGGCATGCGCTTGGGCGCACAGAGCATGGAGACGGAATCCGGTGTGGAGCCGGCCCCCCGCCAGCGCGTAGAATACCGTTGCCCCGACGGTGAGCAGGTGTTTGTCACTTTCTCATCCGAAGCCGATATCCCAGCGACATGGATGTCCAAGACCGGCAAGGAAGCTCTCCTTGTGAATGGGGAGGCCCCGGATACTTCCAATGACAAACCGATCCGCACCCACTGGGACATGCTTTTGGAACGCCGTAGCCTACCGGAGCTGGAAACCATTCTGGCTGATCGTTTGACCTTTCTGCGGGAAAAGCGCGGCGAAAAGGTTTAGTTGGATGCGTTGGCTCCGTTGTTTCGAAGGCAGCCATTAACGTGAGTATGAAGAAAAGGTGGGCCACCCGATCGGGTGGCCCACCTTTTCTTCATACTCACGTATTTGTAGTCAAGCCTGGCTTTTCATTGCGGCAGTTATGGCTATTTTGACTTGCCGGTTAGCTTGCGCCACCGTGCGCTTAGGCCCCACTTGGTGACGTTGAGCATGGCTTCTTGAACAATATTCCCGCTCATCTTGGATGCGCCAAACTCGCGCTCCACGAAGGTGATGGGCACCTCAACAACTTTGAGTCCCTGCTGGCAGACGCGCCACAGCATGTCCACCTGGAAGCCGTAGCCCACTGATTCCACAGAGTCCAAATCAAGGGCTTCCAAGGTGCTGCGGCGAAAGGCCCGGTAGCCACCTGTCACATCGCGGATGGGGATGCCAAGCAAAACGCGTGAATAGAGGCTGCCACAGGTGGAAATGAGTTTGCGGTGCAGCGGCCAGTTGACCACTTTGCCCCCTGGAACCCAACGAGAACCCAATACCAGGTCCGCACCCTGGTCAATCGCGTCAAGAAGCAATGGCAGTTGTTCTGGCTGGTGTGAGCCATCTGCGTCCATCTCAACTAGGACGTCATATCCCGCATCCAGACCCCATGCGAAACCGGCAAGGTACGCCGCCCCCAAACCTTCTTTACCGGCGCGGTGTAGAACGTGGACTTGGTCATCGGTGGCGGCAAATTCTTGGGCCCAGTCACCTGTGCCGTCAGGGCTATTGTCATCGGCGATGAGTACGTCAGAGTGAGGCACGGCCGCACGGAGACGAGTGAAAGTTTTGGGCAGTGATTCGATCTCGTTGTACGTGGGGATAATCGTCAGGACACGCAACAATTGGTGCCTTTCAGTGGAGAAAAATTGGTGGGAGGCCGTGCACTGTTTCCGCCGAAGCCAGAAGGAGGATCCTACTCACAGCGGATGGGACAGGCAATGCCGAATCACCAGTATATGTGAGGACCCAACCGTTAGTGGTTCACAATGCTTGTAGACCGGGCGTATACGCCGGTGACAAGACGAGAAGATAAGTCTGCACGCCTTCGGACCAAAGAGGACTCAGCCCAAAGTAAAATGTTGACAAAAATGTACAAACAAAGTGCTTAACAGGCTAAGGCCGAATTGTTTTCTAGTGGCGCGCAGACCTATCTCCCTAGTGTCGGTAGGACGGTTTCCCGCTCCGACCGGGTCCCTCCTCATAGGAGGTTCTCCGCTCCCCTAAAACTAATTGCCTGTGCGCTTGGTGTCAACACGGTGCTGACCTGCACCGATGTGCATCGATGCAGGTCAGGCGCGGGATTGGTCAAGGAAGATAGACCCCTCCAGGTCGTTTTTTGCGTGGAATTAAGCCAGCTCAGCCCCGGAGTCCAAGTCTTCGTTGACGTAGAGTTCACGGCCCATGTGCACCGTTTGCAGGCAGCGAGGATCAGTTTTGCTATCAAGGGCGGGAAGCAGCGGGGTTCGGGCGCGTGGATCGGTGGACCACGATTGAACTCTTTCATCGGCAACCTGCACCATCAGCTCCTCCACATCCCACACGGCGAAGCTAGCGGGAGCACCTGGCACTAATTGCCCCTGCAAGGGGTTCGTGGACTTGGCGGCGCGCCAACCGGCACGAGTATGACCTATGAATGCGGCCCGTGCAGAGATTCGAGAACTGGGTTCGTGGTGGTTAAGCGCCGCACGGACGCTAGCCCAAGGGCTCAATGCAGTCACTGGTGAATCGGAGCCGAAGAACACGGGCACACCTGCACTGTAGAAACGGGCCAATGGGTTGAGCTCTCTCGCTCGAGCCGTGCCCAAACGCCGTGCGTACATGCCATCGATACCACCCCAGAGAGCGTCAAAAGCCGGCTGTACCGACACCCCAACAGCATGTATGGCCAAGACCGCCATGGCAGCCTCATCAACCATTTCGGCGTGTTCGAGCCGGTGCCCGGCCGCCCGAATCTTATCGAGGCCTACTTCTTGGCTCGCTTGTTTTAGACCGGCCACCACAATGTCCATGGCGCCCTCTCCAATGACATGGAATCCGGCGCTGAGACCAAGCTCTGAGGCGGCTGCGAAATGGCTTCCAACCTGATCAACTGTGAGGTGTGCTACGCCAGTGGTTCCGGGCGCGTCGGTGTATGGGTTTCGCAGAAGTGCTGATCTGGATCCGAGGGAGCCATCGACGTTGATGTCCCCTGCCAGTCCAAGAACATCCACGCCCAGCCCAGATAACTCAGCCAGCACAGCACGAGCCTGATCCACACTTGAAACCAGCTGGCCCCAGTAGGGCAACACCTGCGGGAAGTACTGGCCACTAGTGCTTGAAGAGACACTACCTCCGGAGTAAACGCTCGGTGCCGCTGTGGCACCGGAGTTCTGAGATGTGGAAGGTTGTGTCAACGCCATCAGAGATGCCAAATCCTGGATCGACCCCACGTGGGGGGCGCTCATCTCAGCCAACGCTACATAGCCATTCCGGGCCGCGTGTTGGAGGGCACGTTCTTGGACGCGCACGAGCTGTTCGGGAGTAAGCACGCGTGCAGCATCCCTAGCCGTGGCATGGGCACGTCCACTAACAAGTCCTTCCCCGTCCCAGCCAGGCATGCTTGCAAGATCACAACGCCGTGCCAATGCCGCAGAAACCAGGCCTGAGTGAACGTCGACTCGTGCCAGGTAAAGTTCACGCCCACCGGCGGCCCGTTCCAGCTGAGCTGCTGTGGGAAGCTCAGGCACTGCCCACAAGGAGTTGTCCCAACCATGACCAAGCAGCAATCCGCTACTCTGCGCAGCGGCGCCCGCAACCAGGTCTAGAAGCTCCTGCGCTGAACGTGCCCCCGTGAGTGACACCGAGCCAAGTGAAAGACCGGTCTCGGTAATGTGAACATGGGAGTCAACAAAGCCCGGAGCTACCAGTGCTCCACGAAGATTAACTTCCCGCATACGGGTATCAAGCAGTGACGTTGCCGCATGCTCGGAGCCAACCCAAGCCACCGTATCCCCGTCCACTAACATGGCCGTGGCGAAAGGGTCCGCAGCACTGTAAACAGAGCCGTTTCGATACAAAGTTAATGACATGAGAAAGCTGTCCTTTCAAAGAAACAAGAGAAAATATGATTGGTCGGCACCGACACAAGCTGTTATTCCACCACAGTGGTGTAAGCCACTACTCCTCGGCGCACAAGATCCATCGCGGAGCGGCATACGGATGCGAAGCCTGGAGGCATCGAGGTGACTTGTGAGAGTTGCCCCAGTAGGTCAATGACCTGTTTGCACCAGCGCACAAAGTCTCCGGCGGCGAGGTCGGTGCCTTGAAGTGCCTCGTGGAGGCTGCGGCCCTTCGCCCACTTGTACATGGGCCAGAGCAGTCCCAGTTCGGGTTCGCTTGTCAAGGGAAGCCTGTGCGATTCCTCGGCGTCCTGGAGCCCTGTCCACAGCACAATGACGTCTTCAACGGCTTGCTCCATACTGACGCTGGGCATCCTGGGCCGGGCTCCCTCGGCGTCGCGCTTGGATTGGTAAACCAAGGTGGTGACAAAGGCGGCCAACTCAGGCGCGTCCAGATCCTCAAACGATCCCTGGCGTAGCGCCAGCGCAATCAAAAGATCCTTCTCTCCGTAGACCCGGCGCAGGCGTTGACCATCCCGGCTTGGTTGCAGATTCCCACCAGCATCGGCAACCACAAAGCCATAGCCGGAGAGCAGATCAATGACCCTGTCAAAAGTGCGGGCAATAGTGTTCGTTCGTGCCTGGATGGCCCGGATGATCCCATCCGTTTCTTTGCGCAGTTTCCACCATCGCTCAGACCATCGGGCATGGTCTTCCCTATCGCTACAGGCATGGCAAGGGTGAGCGCGCAACGCCCTTCGCAGGGTTGCAATGCCCTCATTCTCAACACCAACCAGGTCCTGGTCTCGGTGCGCAAATTCTGCCGAGCGGTGTGGGCGTTGTCCGGACGTATCCGCCAAGCGGGCCTGAACAGCGGCCAGTAGATTTCTTTTGTCCTTGGGAACCCTGGCATTGAATCCCTTTGCGATCCGCACTTGGGCGAGCGCCTCAAGCGGGGCGTTGAGGTCATGCAGGCTCAGCCGGCGGTACTCCTTGTCCACACCAAGTATGCCGGGCCGTGGAGCACGAGAGTTGGCATCAGCATCAAGTACGACCGCGTAACCTGCGTTGCGCCCAACGGGAATCATAATCACGTCTCCGGCGCGCAGATTGGCCACAGATTCCACGATGGTCTCACGGCGCTGCTTGGCTTTTGATTTCGAGGCCCCAGATTCGTGATCGGAGAGTTCACGGCGCAATTTGGCATACTCGGTAAAGTCACCCAGATGGCAACTCATGGACTTTTCGTAGCCAGCCAGAGACTCTTCACGCGAGCGGACTTGACGGGCCAAATCAACCACGGAACGATCAGCTTGAAACTGAGCAAAAGAGGACTCTAAGATCTGGCGTGTTCGAGGGCGACCAAACTGCGCAACGAGGTTAATGCTCATGTTGTACGTGGGACGGAAGCTTGAGTTCAATGGGTAGGTGCGTTTTGAGGCTAAACCGCCCACAGCTGCCGGGTCAGTGCCGGGTTGCCACAGCACAACAGCGTGGCCTTCAATATCGATCCCTCGACGTCCGGCCCGGCCCGTTAGCTGGGTGTACTCCCCCGCAGTGATGGCCACATGGGCTTCGCCATTGTATTTTTCCAGCTTTTCCAGAACAACCGTCCGGGCCGGCATATTAATGCCCAGTGCCAAGGTTTCCGTGGCGAAGACAGCTCGCACAAGACCATCTGCAAACAGGTCCTCAACAACTTCTTTGAAACTGGGCAGCATGCCCGCGTGGTGCGCAGCGAGACCGCGCAGTAGGCCGTCGCGCCAACCCCAAAAGCCTAAAACGTCTTTGTCCGCATCCGGAAGTTCGGCGCAGGCCGAGTCCACGCGCCGGGCAATTTCGCTTCGCTCTGTCTCAGTTGTCAGCCACAATCCAGCTGCTGCGCATTGTTGCACGGCGGCGTCGCAAGCGGCCCGAGAAAAAATAAAAGTAATGGCCGGGAGCAGATCTTGGCTCTCCAGGGCACGTATCACTTGTGGCCGCGATGCCGGTTTGGCCCAACTTTGCCCGTCATTGTGTTGCCCGCGCCCGCGAGAGCCCCCCGAGCCTCGACGGCCGTGGCTGTTGCCCTTACCTGTGCTGACAGATTCCGAGCGTGCAAGTTTTAGCAGCTCAGAGTTGATCTTGGGAGTTTTGGCACCGCTGGTGCTGGTGGTTTCCACCGCGATCTGATCAAAGGGTATGTTCTCCGCGAACAAGTCAACCAAGTCGCGTCGGACCATCACGTGTTGCCAGAGAGGCACAGGGCGGTGTTCTGAGACGACCACTGCCGTGTCTCCACGCACGGTGCCAAGCCAGGCACCAAACTCTTCTGCGTTGGAAACAGTGGCGCTCAGGGAGATGACGGACACTTCACTTGGCAGGTGGATGATTACTTCCTCCCATACAGCCCCCCTGAAGCGGTCTGCTAGGTAGTGAACTTCATCCATCACTACATAGGAAAGCCCCGTCAAAGTGTGGGAATCGGCGTATAACATGTTTCGCAGTACCTCGGTGGTCATAACCACCACCGGAGCTTCGGAGTTCACGCTGGTGTCCCCCGTTAGCAGGCCCACGTTGTCAGCACCGTACTTGGCTGCCAGCTCCTGGAATTTTTGGTTGCTCAGTGCCTTGATGGGGGTTGTATAAAATGCCTTGTTTCCCCGGGTGAGTGCCAGATGAACTGCAAACTCACCCACGATCGTCTTGCCGGCACCTGTGGGTGCGGCAACCAAAACACCGCGGCCAGCCTGAACGGCCCGGCACGCGGTGTCTTGAAAAACGTCTAAGTCAAAGTCCAGCCCTGCCTTAAAGTCTCCGAAATCTGTTCCTTGGTCCTGAACTCGCAGCTTGGCTGCCAGAAAGCGTTCGGAAGGACTGGGCATTTCTGAGCTTGGCATAGTACTAGCCTACGTCAGCTTAAAGGATCTCCAAGTCCTTCGAGGGTGTGGGCAGATCCGCGTTGCCTTCGGACTCCTTGGCCTTTTTAGCGTCGCGTCTATCACGTCGCTTGTCGTTGAGTATGCACAAACCAATGGCACCGAAATATAGTATCAACAGCGGGGCACCCAGGAAAAACATGCTCATGACGTCCGACCCCGGGGCTGCCATCGCCGAGACGATGGTTACGCCCAGAATGGTGAAGCGCCAAGCCTTCAAGTAGGTCCGGCCGCGGACCAAGCCAATAGCGTTGAGCGCAAAAAGTAGAACAGGTACCAGGAAGGCCACGCCCATAAACAGCATGAGTTGCATAGCGAAATGCAGGTACTCAAGCGCCGTAATGATATTTGCGCTTTCACTGCCTGCTGGTGTGAAAGACGTGAGGGCCTTCACAATATTTGGCCAAATAAGCCAACCAGCATAAATCCCAGCAAGGAAAAGTGGTACCGAGGCCAACATATAAGAAAGGGTGTAGCGGCGTTCTTTCTTAGTAAGCCCGGGGGTAATGAAAGCCCACAGCTGGTATATCCATACGGGTGAGGCGATGATCAGCCCAAGAATCAGGGAAATCTGGATCTTCAAGTCAAAGGACGTCGTAACACCCTGAAAGTTCAGGGTTGCAACGATGTTCCGTTCATGGCTGATATCACGCAAAGGCTGCGTCAGAGCAAACAGGAGCGGATCATAGATAATCCAGCCAAGAACAACTCCTGGCAGCATAGCCAAGGCGCTCTTAAAGAGCCTATTTCTGGCTTCAATTAGGTGCGCTTTGAGCGGCATCCGTCCTTCGGGATTCGCTTTACGACCTTTTTTGGCACCCACCGGTTCCGCAATCGTTTCTATGACTGAGCGCCGGTACCGGTTCCGGTGCCCTCGCCCTGTGTATTTCCCTGCGTGGGGTTATTGACAATCTTGCCCTCGAAGGGTGCCTCGGGTGCTGAGGGAGCACTCGATGCATGGGGGGCTGTAGATGCGGCGGGTGGAGCTGACGGGGTGGAGGCATCTTCCTTGCCGTCGTTCTTCATCTCCTTGACCTCAGATTTGATGATCCGCATGGACTGGCCCAGACTACGGGCCATGCCCGGCAGTTTTGGGGCTGCGAAGAGCAAGAGGACAACAATGATGATGATGGTGATAGCCCAGGGGCTCTCAAAAAGTCTTCCCACGGTAAAGCCTTTCCTTTTGGTTCATCCTACGTCTTGTATTGCTTCGATGTCGCGCAAGGATTGGAGCTGTCCGCGTTCTTTCCTGCGGGCGACGCGCCTTTGAAGTCGGAGAAAACGCCGTTCTTCTTTGGTAGCTAGGTAATCATCCTTCATTTTTTCAGGTGAGGCAAAAACAGCACTACCTGGCACAACGCTTCGTGGCTCGATGACCTGAGCAATCGTGGCTTTTTCTATACTTGAATCCCAATAGGCAGCCCGCTCGGCCGAGACTTCGCTAAAAGTGCGGACCGTGGAGGTGGCTCCACGCCACAGTTTAAAGCCCAAAAAGGCGATGAAGAGCAGTGAGAGCGCTACAAGCGCCAACCAAATAAGAATCCAAGACCACCAGAGCATCCTGTGAGTCTATCTGCCCTGGCTGGGAGGTGCCGGAGTGTTTTCGCCCACAGCGTCATAGTTTGCAGCTGCGCCAGCCAACCATGCCGCCGCAGCAAGCCGAACAGTCTCCGGAGCCGCAACTCTGGCGTGTCCTCCGAGCCGAGCCATGAGCGGGGCAAGCATGGCAGTGTCACCCACTAACAGCCGCAGACCGACCAGATCGGAGACCTCATCCGTGTCCTCGCCGGGTCCGCCAGCCGTGCTTACTGCATAGATTGTGGCGTTGTACGCTGGGCTCAGACGTTGGGCGGTGGCAACATCGGTGAGTAAATCTATTGCGATGTCGTTGCTGTTTGGATGATAAATACCGTTACTGGAGTCCCAGCTCACGGTATCGCCGACGGCATGTTCCTGTGCATCGCCCTCTACCAGCTCCTTGATGTGATCAACCCGGAAGCTGCGTAGTTCCTGTGCTTGTCGGCACCAGGCGCGCACATACCAGAGAGAGTCCATAGAGAATAGCCGGCGAGGTTCAATAACGCGTTTACTCACCTCATCTCGGGTGCGCACCAAGTAAGAGATGGTGCAGGCGCGGGAGTTATCGATCGCTCTTTGCAATGTTGCGATGGTTTCGATTTCCGTGCCGGAGACCAGGTGAAGGCCTACAACATTAGCCAGCCAGGCATCCGGGCCAGCAACAGCACTCACTGAATCTATGGCCCGTTTCAGTGCTTGTTCTTCTCCCGTGTTAGCAATGGCAGTGAGGGCTTGCAGACCAACAAGCACAGAGCAGGCTTCCTCTTGAGTTAGCCGCAGGGGGGCTGAGAGTGTTTCAGCATCTCTGATGAATACTTGCCCGGTTTCAGTGCTTACATCCATCAGATCGCCGTGGAAGTAACCTGGTAATCCAGTGACGTTTAGTGTGTCTTGATCCTTAGACCAGTCGCGGGCGCTGATGCCAAATTCGCTGAGCACCTCGGCTTCGGTTACGCCCGGATTGGCTACCAGGTAAGGAACCATGGACAAAAGCCGTATTAGCCTGTCCCGGGAGTCCTTCTTCTTGGCAGGAGACGAGGCCAGGACTGCTTTTGCATCCAGACGAATGGGGGTCACAGCCGCTGCTTTGGCGGCTCCTTGCAACCTGCGAGCAACTGCCTCGCGAAACTCAGGAGGGGCCAAAACCAGACCCTGCGCACCCATGGCCGCGACGTCGTCGGCCATTAGCTCAGGTTCACGGAAGCTGATGTGTAGAACATCCCAGCCGTCCTTCGCCCATGGCGAATCTGAGATAATTTCAGTACCAGCCCGGCTACGTAACCAGTTGGCTGACCCAACCGGGACGGCTACCTCTGCCGTGTGGGTGGTGCCTGTGCCCAGCCGTGCAAGCACATTGGAAATAGAAAAATTGTGGGGACGCTCGAAGTTTTCTTGGATATGAACTTCAACGTCGGAGGTGATCCGTGACAGCCGAAAATTACGCTCTTGGGACTTCTGAACATCGAACGCAGCCAGATACCACTGCCCATACTTATTGCCCAAACCCAACGGTTGGACTGTGCGGTTGGCGCTCTCCGTGGCCCCCGTGCGGCGATAGCTAAAGGTCACAGGATGGTGATTGCGCAACGCGGCCCACAGGGGTTCAAAGGACGGCTCTGCAGTTCGAATACGCGACTGAGAGGTTCTTTGATCCTCATACCAGCTTGTCCCAGCGCGCGTAGCGATTTTGCGCAGTGCAGATTGCGCTGCGGCCCCAAGAGAGGCTTCAGCCCACAGGTTCGCGGCAATCGAGAGCAGTGTCATGGCCGATTCATCCAGACGTACTGCCGGGACACGGTACTCATCTGGATTGATCCGGTACAGCACTTGATCGTAGGTGTCATTGCCTTGGACTTCTGATTGCCTGATCGGGATGCCCAAGTCCAATAAAATCTTCTTGTCTCGCTCAAACATTCGTTCAAAAGAGGCATTAGCTCTGGCCCGCTCTTCGGCGCTGGAGGAAGAATCCACGTACCCGTTAATATTTTCACGCAGGTAGCTCTTGCTGTAGCCGCGGCGGGTCCCCAGCAGGGCAATCACCAAGTTTAATAGCCGTTCAGTGGCATCAATTTTTATGGACACATGGCCCACAGTACTAGCCGGTACGCCAACTTATCGCCAACGAGCGGGCCCGGCCAGGAAATGGCGGATTATTTGAAGGAATAGATCGCGGAGGTTAAAGGGAAACAATCTGGTCGCCAAGAAATACCTTGGCGACCAGATTGTTTGATATTTTTGTGGATCTCACCGGCGATGCCGGAGTGGGCCGCTTGTGAGAGTGGGCCTTACCGCACGCCCATCAGGTCAACGACAAAGATCAACGCTTCGTTAGGAGCGATCGCTCCGGCCGCGCCACGTGATCCGTAGGCTAATTCGGAGGGAATTTCCAGTCGACGGCGTCCGCCAACTTTCATGCCGAGCAGACCCTGGTCCCAGCCCTGAATAACCTGACCGATGCCGGCCTTGAACTCAAGAGGGGTGCCCCGGTTCCAGGAAGAATCAAATTCCTCACCAGTGGAGAAAGCAACTCCAACATAATGGGCTGAAATTGTATTTCCTGCAACGACTGCTGGACCTTCGCCCTCGATTAGCTCTTCAATGACCAGTTCGGTGGGGGCACCGTGTTCCGGGAAATCGATTTCGGGCTTGCTGCGGTCAAAGTTACGGGTTCCAAAAGACATGATGCTCCTCGTTGTGGAAGATTTTTCTAGTTACTGGACACCAAGGATATCAACAACAAAGACAAGATCGCCCTTGGCCTTACCCTGGCCGCCGTCGCCGTAAGCCAAGTCCTTGGGGATTACGAGCAGTACTCGTGAGCCTACAGTTTTACCCGTTAAGCCCTGAGTCCAACCCTTGATGACCTGGTTCAATCCAAAGGTGGCAGGTTCGCCCTTGCCAAAGCTGGAGTCGAAGACTTCCCCACCAACGAAGTTCACACCTACATAGTTGGCGACAAGCGTGTCGGTGGCCTTTAACGCGGGACCCTTACCAATGATCAGATCCTGTGCAACAAGTTCCGTGGGAGCCTTGGCGTCTCCGATGCTGATCTCCGGAACACCTTTGTCATTGTCCTTCACCGTTGGTAGGCCGGCGGGCGGGGTGACGCTCTCACCTTCTGGCTTGCTCAGCGGCTTGGCAACGTCACTGGCAGCCTCAATCAGGAACACTGTCAGGACTGTGGGCTGTGCGGGCGCTTCCGTGCCGCTCTGTGCGGCTGTGGCCTGGGGGTTGGCGTATGCCACGTATGAGCCGACCTTGGCGCCAACGAAAGTGTCATATACCACGGCGTTTTGTGCTTTGAATGTGTCGTCAAAGACAAGGCGCTGACCCGCTGGTTCGCTGAAGCTGTCTGCGGTGGCTTTCCCATCTTTAGCATTGAGCTCGATAGCCTGAAGGGTCACAGCTTGACCAGCCTTGACAGGCTCGCCTTTGCCCTCGTTGACAACCCGGATTGATTCGGATTGAACACTCAAGGGTGTGTCAAAAGTGACTTTGGGCGCTTTGCCTTTACCTTGATCCTGAACTTTCACCGATGCCAGGGCCTCGGCGTTGGCTGGTGGAATGGAGACGCTTGGGGCATTCGAGGAAGCAGGATCGGAGGATCCGGGTGAACATGCTGTCGTTAAGAGCAGCAGAGGAAGAAGCAGGGCAAGAAATCGGCGCACAGGCACACTTTCGAAGTTGGGAAAAGGATTATGGGAACAAACGGAGCGTAGTGAACACTTCGGGGCCATGAACAGCAATCAGCCTAGTGGCTAAAGCTGGACGGAACCTGCTTGTTGAGTTGAATGTAGATGTGAAAGAAGAACTCTGGTGTCTATTTTACGTGCTCAACCGGCGCCAAGGGTGGTGCTGCCTGTCAATGCCCGCCCCGCAGAGAAGCGATCATCGCATCCACTCTTTTATCCTGGCTCTTAAACGGATCCTTGCAGAGGATCGTTTGATGGGACCGATCATTGAGCTTCAAGTGCACCCAATCAACCGTGTAGTCGCGGCCGGCATCGCGTGCTGCTGTGACAAATTTTCCGCGCAAATGGGCGCGAGTGGTTGTTGGTGGCGTCTGTGTAGCTATGGCAATCTGGGCAGCCGTACTCACAGTTGCCGCTGCGCCACGCCTCTGAAGCTTGTTGAACAGTCCACGCTCGGGCGAAATATCGTGATAGCGCAAATCCAGCTGGCCAACTTCTGGTGACCCCCATTTTACCTGGTGCCGCTCAGCGTAAGCCCCCAGCAGTTTGGCCTTGATGGCCCAATCAATTTCCGTGTCGATACTTGAATAGTTTTCGGCTTCAACGGCATCCAGCGTACGTTCCCATAAATCCAGAATGCGTGGCACCAGCTCGTGATGAGCCCCGTTCGAGCGGACAAAGCTACTGACCTTCTCAAGATAATGCCGCTGAATTTCTATGGCTGTCAGAGTACGACCGTCAGCCATCTTCACAGGGTGCTTGCCTGTGATGTCGTTGGAGATTTCACGGATGCTGCGGATGGGGTTTTCCAAACGCATGTCACTCATGATCGTTCCGGCCTCAATCATGCGCAGAATTAAGTCCACGCTGCCCACTTTGAGCATCGTGGTGGTTTCAGACATGTTTGAGTCCCCCACAATGACGTGCAAACGGCGGTACAGCTCAGCATCGGCGTGGGGCTCGTCGCGGGTATTAATGATGGGGCGGGAACGGGTCGTGGCGGATGAAAGGCCCTCCCAGATATGGTCCGCTCGTTGGGAGAAAGCGTACTTTCCGCCCTGTTGCGCGGGAAGGACCTTCCCGGCCCCGGACAGTAGCTGACGGGTAACAAGGAAGGGTATGAGGATGTCTGCCAGACGATTAAATTCGCCCCTGCGAGGGATCAAGTAGTTCTCGTGGCTGCCGTAGGAGTTGCCCGCTGAATCCACGTTGTTCTTGAAAAGGAAGATTTGTCCCGGGTAGCCTTCGGTTTCCAGCCGATCCTGCGCCTCTTGAACGAGTTCGTGCAGGATCGTCTCCCCTGCCCTGTCATGGGCAATGAGTGAACCGATACTGTCGCATTCGGCAGTGGCATATTCGGGGTGCGACCCTACATCTAAGTACAGGCGTGAGCCATTGGGTAAGAAAACGTTGGAGGAGCGTCCCCAGCTCACCACTTTACGGAAGAGATACCTGGCAACTTCCTCCGGGGACAATGGACGTGAGCCGGGCGCAGAATATGTCACACCAAACTCAGTTTCTATCCCAAATATCCGCCGGTCCACTAGTGAGGCCTCCTAAGTTGTAGTGCATTAGTTGTTGTGCATGATTGCTTGCTGGGACTCTAACTGATTCTTCTAGCCTGGGTCGGTTCAGGGGGAAGAGTCTTGGCTAAGTTCCCTGGCGATGTCATTGGGTGTGAGTCGTCTGAAGGACCTAAATGAGCCACTTGACTGTGCCGGTGTCCGATCCAGGATGGCTACTTCCAAAGTGTTGGCCAACACGGGCTGGGCTGTCCCTGCGCCGGCGGCCGTCACTGCGGCCCGCGGCGTTTCCAAGGCGGTGACGGCCCAGCGTAGTGCTTTATCAAGTGTGGCCCCGGTGGACCAGAGGTGCTCAAGTTCTGCTTGTACCAAATCGGCTTTTCCCCCCATAGCCAGAAAACCAGATTCGTCAGAGATGGAGCCATCAAAATTCAGGCGAAAAATATGGTCCTCACCCTGCCGCTGCCCCACCTCAGCTACCGCGAGTTCTACTTCGTAGGGTTTTTGCTCTGCCGTGAAAACTGAACCTAGACTTTGTGCGTAAACACTGGCAAGACCACGGGCTGTTACATCAACTCGGTCGTATGAATAACCACGCACATCCGCGTAACGCACACCTGCTTGTCTCAGACTCTCAAACTCGTTGTACTTCCCCACAGCGGCGAACGCAATGCGGTCATAAATTTCACCGATCTTATGCAACGTTGGAGATGGGTTTTCTGCCACCAAGGCCATGCCGTCTCGGTAACTCAGCACTACTACTGACTTACCCCGAGCAATTCCTTTGCGGGCAAAATCGGCCCTATCCTTCATGACCTGTTCGGGGGAAACATAAAATTGTTGTGCCATGTTATGCCTCTCTTCGTTCCAGGGTCCGTTGGGTAACGATGGTCCCCACCACTGAAGCCAACACCTCCTGGGCAACCCTTGTTACGCCGTCGTCCCGCACAACATAAACCACCGGCCACAGCTTGCGCACAAGGTCAGGCCCGCCGGTGGCCGAATCGTCGTCGGCTGCGTCTACGAGGGCCTCCACCCCTACGGCTACGGCTTCATCTTGGGACAGCTCCGGGCGCCAGAGCTTCTTCAGCGCACCGCGGGCAAACACTGAGCCTGAGCCGATGCTGTGGTGTTCAAGCTCCTCATACCGTCCGCCAGTGACATCGTAGGAAAAGAGCCGCCCAACCGCTTGATCGCCGTCAATGCCGGCAAATAGCGGAACCACGGAGAGGCCCTGTAACGCCATGGGAAGGTTTGCCCGGATCATTGCGCCAAGTCGGTTCGCCTTACCTTCAAGACTGAGCAGCGTGCCTTCAATCTTCTCGTAGTGCTCAAGTTCAACCTGAAATAATCGCACAATATCGATAGCGATGCCGGCAGTTCCAGCGATCCCCAACACGGAGTATCTATCTGCCGGGAACACTTTCTCAATATGCCTGTTGGCGATCATGGAGCCCATGGTGGCACGGCGATCCCCTGCCATGAGGACACCACCGGCGAAGGTCAGGGCAACGATGGTTGTGCCATGTGGGGTTAGTGGAACAGTACCCGCGGGGATGTTTTGGCTGAACGGCAGCAGCCCCGGATTGGTGCGGCTGACATGGTCAAAGAACGACGACGAAGAACCTCCGGTTTCCAGCGCTGGAAAATTGCGGCTGCTGTGGGCACTCATGAGTCCCTACTGTCCACCTTTTTGGACAAAGCCGCGGACAAACTCCTCAGCGTTGACTTCAAGGACGCCGTCAATTTCATCGAGTAAATCATCCACGCCGGAGGTAGCCGCCTGGGCGGATCCAGAATCCGGGTTGGGGACCGGCAGGGGCACATCCTCGAGATGTTCCTCTTCGGGGCGGGAGGAGGTGTTCTTTTGTTCTTGCGATGCCATGATGAGTCCTTTTTGCGTGTTTCCCAGATACCGACACCGGCATCTGATCCCATCCTGCCACGGACGTGCAACATTTGTGTGCCGGTATCAACTGCGTCTCTCATGCAGCGGACCTTAAAAGCGGACCCTAAAAGCTGCCTGCTAATGAGTGTCGGATAACAATTGGCCCAGGAAATCCGCCAGCCCGTTGTTCTGATCAAAAAGAGATGCTGTTAATTCTGCAGTCCCACGCAGCGGCTCCTTGGTGGAAACACGCTGAAGTCGTCGCATCTCGGGTAGTTCAAAGATCACTGAATCCCAGCTGGCACCCACCACATGTGAACCAAATTCCTGAATACACCGGCCACGGAAATAGGCCCTGGTATCTGTCGGTGGTTGCTGAACAGCTGCACGAATTGATTCGTCGGTGACCACCCGTTGCATGCGGCCAAGCTGCAGAAGTTTGTAATAAAGTCCCTTTTCGGGACGGATGTCAGACCACTGCAAATCAATGAGCCCCAGCCTGGGGTCGTTCCACGCCATGTCATCGCGTGCTTTGTATTGCTGCATGAGGTTGAGTTTGGCCACCCATTCCAGCTGATTGGCAAGACTCATCGGATCACTGCCCAAGGCAGTGAGGACTTCTTCCCACTTGGCCAGTAGAGCTGCTGTGTGGCCGTCACCTGTTGCGGGATGGCTTGAACCGTTGGCTTCCGCATGCTTCCTGGCGGCGTTGAGGTACATCCACTGCACATCCAAAGCGCTGACACGCCGCCCATCTGTGAGCTGATGCGTTTGCTTCAGTTCCCAGTCGTGGCTGATGTCCTGCAGCGTAGAGACTGAATCGGAGAATTCCAGTTCCGGGGCATTTCCGTGCTCAATCATGTCAAGCACAAGTGCGCTGGTACCGAATTTAAGGTAGTTGGCAATTTGGCTGAGGTTTGCGTCGCCAATAATCACATGGAGCCGGCGGTACTTCGTAGCCACCGCATGCGGTTCATCCCGGGTGTTGATTATGGGCCGGCGAATGGTTGTTTCCAAACCAACCTCAGCCTCAAAGAAATCGGCTCGTTGGCTAATCTGGAAGCCAACCCCGGAGCCATCCTGGCCTATCCCAACCCTGCCAGCACCACACATAATGGCCCTTGTGACGAAGAAAGGCGTCAATCCTTGGACAATGCTGCTGAAAGGGACAGAGCGCGGCATCAAGTAATTTTCGTGGCTGCCGTAAGAGACCGCTTTGTTATCAGTGTTGTTTTTGTAAAGGTTAATCTCGGGCAACCCCGGCGTGGCGGCAATCCTGCGCACGGCCGCTAGCGCCACAAGGTCCCCGGCGCCATCCCAGCGGACAGCATCCAGAGGATTCGTCACCTCGGGCGAAGAATATTCCGGATGTGCATGGTCCACGTATAACCGTGCACCGTTACCCAACACCATATTCATCATTAAGGGAGCCGTGATGTCTGCGCACTCGCCGCCTTCAAGGGCAATCTGAGCTGCTGTTAATTCCGGTTCCACATCTGTGAGCTGACTGGGATGCGCGGACGCCCTGGGCACGGACCACCCGCGTGCATCAGCTAACGGATCCTCATCCGTGTAGTCCCAGCGTGTTTCACCCCCGGCTGCGGCACGCTGCTTGGTTGACTGTGAATAGGCGTGCACCACCTGGGTTGAAAGCCATGTGGCATTGAAGGTGCCGCCGCTTGGAGCATGAATCCCATATTCGGTTTCGGCACCCATCACCCGCACTACGCTCACAGGTACTGCCCCGTGTTGTGCATTGTTTCAAGGGTCCGCCCCGGCACCTGGCCTTCCTTGCTCTGCACGATCGTGCGAATGTAGGTGATCCGTTCACCCTTCTTACCCGAGATTCTTGCCCAATCATCGGGGTTGGTGGTGTTGGGCATATCTTCATGCTCGCGGAACTCATCAACAACAGCCCTGAGCATGTGTTCGATCCGAATGCCCCGTTCACCACTTGTCAGAAGGTCCTTAATGGCATACTTTTTAGCTCTATCAACAACGTTTTGGATGACAGCACCAGAGTTGAAATCCTTGAAATACAGCATTTCGGTGTCACCATTTGCATAGGTCACTTCTAGGAATTCATTGGCCTTGTCCGTGGCGTACATGGCTTCAACAGTTCGCTGGATCATCGCGTCTACTGTGTCCTGGACGCTACCGTTGTTTGCCACCAAGTCATCCGCGTGGAAAGGCAGCGCCGTTGTGACGTATTTTGCGAAGATATCTGCAGCAGCTTCCGCGTCTGGACGCTGAATCTTCACTTTTACATCAAGCCGGCCCGGGCGCAGGATGGCCGGATCAATCATGTCTTCACGGTTGGAAGCCCCAATAACAATGACATTGTCAAGACGTTCGACGCCGTCAATTTCGCTGAGCAGTTGCGGCACAATAGTTGTTTCCACATCTGATGAGACGCCCGTTCCGCGGGTGCGGAACAACGAGTCCATCTCATCGAAAAATACAACAACCGCACTTCCATCAGAGGCCTTCTCGCGTGCCCGGCTGAAAATGAGTCGTATTTGACGCTCAGTTTCTCCCACATACTTATCCAGAAGTTCGGGGCCCTTGATGTTCAGGAAATAGCTTTTTTGGTCTTTCACGCCCGAGCGTTCCCTGGCACGTTTAGCCAGTGAGTTGGCAACGGCCTTAGCAATGAGAGTCTTTCCACAGCCTGGCGGGCCGTAAAGCAGAATACCCTTGGGAGCCTTCAGACCGTGTTCAATGTACAAATCCGGATGCAGGAACGGCAGTTCCACTGCGTCGCGAATTTGTTCAATCTGGGATTTTAGTCCACCAATGTCCGAGTAGGAAATATCCGGTACCTCTTCAAGGATGAGGTCCTCCACTTCGGAACGGGGGATCTTTTCCAACGCGTAGCCTGTGCGGCCGTCAATAGTGAGTGCGTCGCCTACCTTGACAACACCACCTTGGAGAACCCCTGCCAAGCGCACAACACGTTCTTCATCGGCGCGGCCAAGAACCAGTACCCGGCTGGTGCCCAGCAGTTCCTTGACAGTGACTAACTCGCCAACCTTCTCGAAACCCAGAGCAGCGATGACTGTAAAAGCCTCATTGAGGAGCACTTCTTGGCCCACGGAAAGTTCGTTCATACGCAACAACGGGCTAAGACCAAGACGCATTTTCCGTCCAGAGGCGTAAACGTCCAAGCTTTCACGAGACTGTGCAGAGCTATTTCCTGAAACAGCCTCAGGCTTGTTAAGCGCCACGATGGTGCCAAAACTATAGGGTGGCTCGCCGTCGTTCTCCAGCGCCGATCGCAATTTCTGAATTTCCGCTTTGGCGGTCTCAAGAACTGCCACAAGTTTGGAGTTATTTGCCGTGGTCGAGGCCAGCTGCCGATCAAGGTTGCGCGCCTTGTCACGGAGCACGTTAAGTTGGCGTTCTAACACTGCTTGTTGGCCGGGCCCCGCTGTATAGCTGGTCCCTTGGGACCCCAGTGTGGGGACACTCGTAGGGGGAACGCCCTGGGCAGGGCTTTCCGGGGTGGAGTGAGTTGATTCGCTCATAACCATCGATCCTTCCGCAGCCGTGGCCGGCCGGTACAGCTGATTTTAGTGCGTTTATGCGTTGGAGACGGTTTCCTGACCGTTTCCTTCGTCTGTGGACTTACTCTTTGTCCGTTTCGTCTGGATCGTTGATGAGGCGTCCCTGGCAGCGCGGCGCAGTTTCTTATCAGAAACTGCGCGCTCCCCTACCGCTGCTGGAGTCCATGCATCCAGGTCTTCTTGGGCGAAGTCGGTCTTGGAGGCGCGACGTTTTAGTGTCATGCCGGTTACCCCGTCCGCGAGGCGGCGTGTGACCATCAGGAAACCGGTGTGTGCCACCATTCGATGGTCAGGACGGACAGCAAGCCCCTCCAGATGCCAGCCGCGTACCATCGACTCCCACGCGTCCGGCTCCGTGAAGCGGCCATCGGCCCGGATGGCCTCCGCAGTCCGGGAAAGCTGGGTCACCGTGGCCACATAGTTAATCCACACCCCGCCTGGTGCCAGCACTGTTGCCACAGCATCGAGACATTCCCACGGGGCAAGCATGTCCAGGACCACGCGGTCAATGCTACCCGGGGCTTCCTGTTCTACCACTTGATCTTGGAAATCACCCAGAGAGATCTTCCAGGCCGGGTGGGGACCACCAAAGATTGTCTCGACGTTGCCGCGGGCAATGTCAGCAAATTCTTCTCTGCGTTCAAAGGAATGCAGGTAACCGTTGTCCCCCACGGCGCGCAGTAGCGAGATTGAGAGCGCACCGGAGCCCACACCGGCTTCAACAACACGAGCACCCGGGTAGATATCTCCCATGGTGATGATCTGGCCGGCATCCTTTGGATAGACAACAGCGGCACCACGGGGCATTGACAGGACAAAATCTGAGAGCAGCGGACGGAGCGCTTGGTACTGCTGCCCAACGTTGCTCTCAACCATGGAACCTTCGGGAGCACCGATCAGCAGATCATGATTCAGGAAGCCCTTATGCGTGTGATAAGCGGTCCCCGGTGTCAATGTCACAGTATTCATGCGCCCACGCTCGTCGGTTAGCTGCACACGTTCGCCCGCGCGGAACAAGCCGCGGCGGGCGCCAGCACCATGCGGGGCGCCGGCACCATGCGGGGCCGTGGGTGCTTCGCTGGAGTTAATATGGTTCATAGGAAAGTCCTGTCTTGTGGGTACACGCAAAAATCAACTGTGCCGCTAGATACTGGCTGGTGGCTTCGATGGTGGGGAGGTCAAGAAAGTGGTTTGCCCGTAATGGCTGCAACAACCTTCGCCTGACTAAGTAATCCAGTGACTCTGCCTTCAACGTCGATCACCGCATATTCCATATCGGGAAGTTGGGAAAGGTAGGCCACTAGTTCAGCGCCTGCCGCCAGTTCGGGGACATAGGCGCCGGCGGACAGGCTCCGTGAAACAGCTGTTGCCGGCGTTGTGGCTGCCGCTTGTGGAGGTACATGCGCCAATGCATATTCATCAACCACAGAGGCGGGCCGACCATCTGTGCCAAAAAGAACTATGGGCTCACTAGGGTACTGACCCCGAAGAGTCCACAGTTGTGCCACCGAGCACTGGTTTGAAGCGCTAACAGCCCTTGCAGCCAAGGAACCTGCTGTGATGGCGGGCAAGCGTAAACGCATGGCCGCGCCCTTGATGGAGGCCGATGCCCCCATCCACAAAAATCCGGCCAAGAGGATAACGATAAAGGTGGTTGTTAGCTCGGGTTGAATACCGCGAAGGTATGGCAGCGCCAAAACTACTGCAACAATCACAATCACAATGACGCGCCCGGCCCAACCGGCAGCTATGGTTCCCTTTTCCTGGCTGCCAGTCGCTTTCCACACGATCGATTCAACGAGTCGTCCACCGTCGAGAGGCAACCCGGGAAGCACGTTGAACAACCCGATGAGTAAATTGGCCCAGATAAAGATGTTCGCCAGCAAGACAGCTATGGCCGTGCCCAAAGAGACACCTTCACTTGAAGCAACCTCGGGCAGGCCCAATTTAACCAGCCAGCCCAGCCCCGCCAGGACAAAGTTCGCAATGGGACCGGCGAAGGCCACTACAAGTGCCTTTCCGGGGGTTGCCTTGGAGAAATCAAACTCTGTATGGCCTCCCCACAGATTCAACACAATCTTGTGCGTGGTCCAGCCATATAGTTTGGCGGTTACAGCGTGGGCCAGTTCGTGGATGAGCACGGAAAACAGCAAGAGCAAAGCGTAGGCAAAGGCAACAAGATAAGCTCCCGCGCCCAGCGAAGGGTAGATCTGCTGTAATTGGGGGCCAAAAATGATCACGGTGACAGCGGCGATTAGAAACCAGGAGTTCGCCAAAATAATGGGTGTTCCCCGAACCGAGCCAAGGACAAGACCCTCACGCCGGGTCTTAGCTCCATCGATATCACCGCTCACAAAGCAGCTCCAGTAGGTGCTGCATGGGAGAGCAAAACTGCCGTGACGTCGTCGTACGTCCTGTGCGCCAGTGTGGGCCACGTTGTATGGCGGGAATCTTCAGGCAAGGGGACGGCATGCGGGATAGCAATTGTAGCCACACCGGAGGCTACAGCTGATGCCACACCAGGAATGGAGTCTTCCAGGGCCACACAATGGCGTGCCGTCAGCAACGGATCACGTTGGCGCAGACGCTCAACGGCCATCAGGTATGGCTCAGGGTGGGGTTTGCCGTTGGACACTTCATCCCCGGTGATCAGAAACTCAAAGTATTCCGAGTCGAGGGCACTGACAACCTCGCTGGCCAGATTCCGTTCGCTCATTGTCACCAGGGCACAACGCACGCCACGGCTCGCCAGCTCCGCTAGCAGCTCGCGGGCGCCTGGACGCCACGGAACTTGCCGGCGAATGCCGGCAATCACACGATGGGAGAGGTGATCGATGATCTCGCGAACTGACAGTTGTACACCAGCTTCTTGGAGTATCTTCGCCGAAGTAGCAAGCGCATTGCCCACCAGCGCCATAGCTTTTTCTTCGTCCCAGTGCCCGCCGTGAGCTCTCACAAGCTCAATTTCGGCCGCAATCCAGTAGGGCTCGGTGTCCACAAGGGTTCCATCCATGTCCCAAAGGACGGCCTTGAGAGTGGGTGCAGTGGTAGTCGCCTCGGGTGTGCCGGCGGCAGTCGATAAAAGCATGCTTCCAGTCTACGTGGCGTAGAGGCTGGAACCGTTTTCGTCCGTAGTGTGCGTGGTGTGTGGTGCCATGAACGGGTTGTCGCCGTAGGCTGGAACTGTGAGCAAAATCAATGATGGTGAATCCCCGCAAGTCGGACGGTTGCTGCAACCGGCGCCGGGCGAGGACCGTGTGACGGTGCTATTGGCTGCTTTTGAGGGTTGGAATGACGCCGGTGAGGCCGCTAGCGACGCTTTGAAGTACTTGCACAAATTGTGGGATGCGAAGAAAGTGGCAGTGATCGAGCCGGATGAGTACTACGACTTTCAGTTCACTCGTCCGGAGGTCAGGCTTGCTTCTACTGGTGGGCGCAAAATCAAGTGGCCGGTGACCAAAATTGCTCAGGCCAGCATCCCGGGTACCAACATTGATGTTGTTCTGGTTCACGGCATTGAACCCTCATACCGGTGGCGCGCCTATACAGCGGAACTGCTGGCCAAGGCAGCCCTGCTGAATGTGAATTATGTGGTGCTTGTTGGTGCGTTGCTTGCTGATGTTCCCCATTCTCGGCCTATTCCCGTCACAGCAACCTGTGACGATGAGCAGTTGAGTGAAAGGCTTAACCTTGAGGCGTCCCAATACGAAGGTCCTATTGGCATAGTGGGTGTTTTGAACGAGCTGGCGTTGTTGGCCGGTCTGCCCACCATTTCCCTGTGGGCTGCGGTGCCGCATTATGTTGCCCAAGCACCCTCCCCCAAAGCTGAGTTGGCACTGCTGAACCGCATTGAGGATTTCTTGCACGTTCCGCTTTCCACCGATGAACTGGCCGACGATGCTCAGGCTTGGGAACGAGGTGTGAACGACCTTGCCGCCGACGACGTTGAAATAGCCGCCTACGTTAAGCAGTTGGAAGAGGCCAAGGACACCGCAGAGCTACCCGAGGCTACGGGTGAATCGATCGCCAAAGAGTTTGAACGCTACCTTCGTCGCCGCGGTACAGACCAGCCTTAGAGGCACAGGGCTCGAGACTCAGATACCTATAAAGAGACAGATACAAAAGACAGACACAGAGACAGCACCGTTTGATTCTGCTGCCTCTGTGTCTGTTTGTATCTGTCTGCGAAATTGCTAGAGCTGAATTCCCAGAAGTGCCTCGAGTGTGTCAGAAACCAGGTCGGCGTCCCGTTCGGAAACCACTGGGTTTGCTCCTGCTGCGCCAGCTGTTGCCGCCCAAGCGTCAACGGCTGCCAGTGCACGTGGTGCATCCAGGTCTTGAGAAAGTGCCGCACGCAGTTCTGCCAGTAGAGGCTTGGCGGATCCTTCAGGAGCCAGCTGGACCGCTTTGCGCCAACGCTCTAGACGGTATTGCGCATTTTCCAGCAACTCCTGTGTCCAGAACCAGTCGACGCGGTAGTGGTGGGCAAGGATGGCCAGGCGAATGGCGGCAGGTTCAACGCCTTCCCGACGCAAAACAGAGACAAGAACCAAGTTTCCCAAAGACTTGCTCATTTTTTCGCCATCAAGTCCTACCATGCCTGTGTGGCTGTAGTGCTGCGCCATGGGAGTGCTTTCCAGCGCGTAGGCGTGTCCTGCTCCCATCTCGTGATGGGGGAAGATCAGGTCGCTGCCGCCACCTTGGACAATGAATGGTTTGGGCAGGAAGCGCTGAGCAATAATGGTGCATTCAATATGCCAGCCTGGGCGCCCCTCCCCCAGCGATGCGCCATCCCATAACGGCTCGCCTTCACGGGCTATGCGCCAGAGCAGAGGGTCAAGTGCATGGCGTTTACCTGCACGTTCCGGATCGCCGCCCCGTTCGGCAAAGAAGGTAAGCATCTCATCTGGACTGAGCCCGGAGATCTGTCCCAGCCACCAAGGGGAATCTAGTCCACCAGTTTGTTCCGATGCCGAGGCGGCCTCAACAGAGAAGTAAATATCTCCGTCCGGCTCCCCATTACTTCCCGGTACTGAATAGGCGATTCCAGCAGCGATGAGCTTTTCTACTTCCGGGACAATCCAGCTGATTGCTTCGACTGCGCCGATGTAATGATCAGGGGCCAATACGTTTAACGCTTCCATATCTGCTTGGAAGAGTTCTGTTTGGGAGAGCGCCAGTTCGCGCCAGTCTTGGCCGTCACGGGTGGCCCGTTCAAGCAGAGGGTCGTCAATGTCCGTGACATTCTGCACATAATTCACTGTGCGGTCCTGGTCACGCCATGCGCGGTTGAGCAGATCAAAAGCTACGTAGGTTGCTGCGTGGCCAATATGCGTGGCGTCATAGGGGGTGATGCCGCAGACGTACATACTGGCGGGTTCTGTGTCCGGTAAGGGAACCACCCGCTGAGTGGTGGTTTCATGCAGATGGATGCCGGGCATGAGGCCAGGCAGCTGAGGGAGGGCAAGAGACTTCCAAGTTTTCACAGCCTAAGCCTACCGGCCGAGGGGCCCGGGGCGCGCGAAGCGGGTCTGGGGAGGGTGGAAGGCGCTACCGGCCGAGGGGCCCCGGGGCGCGCGAAGCGGGTCTGGGGAGGGTGGAAGGCGCTACCGGCCGAGGGGCCCGGGGCGCGCGAAGCGGGTCTGGGGAGGGTGGAAGGCGCTACCGGCCGAGGGGCCCGGGGCGCGCGAAGCGGGTCTGGGGAGGGTGGAAGGCGCTACCGGCCGAGGGGCCCGGGGCGCGCGAAGCGGGTCTGGGGAGGGTGGAAGGCGCTACCGGCCGAGGGGCCCGGGGCGCGCGAAGCGGGTCTGGGGAGGGTGGAAGGCGCTACTAAGGCGTGATGACGCCAGTGCCGAGCAAGACATAAAGCAGCAAGCCCAACCCGATCCTGTACCAGACGAAAGGCCGGAAGCTCTTGGTGGAGATGAACTTGAGGAACCAGCCAATGATGAAGTAGCCCACGACGAAAGCAATAACAGTGGCTAGTGCTGTTTCGCCAATTCCAAAGGACCCGTCAGCGCTTTCGTGTCCTGACATGATTTTATAGAGCTCGTAAAAACCGCTGCCAAAAACTGCCGGAATAGCCAGCAGGAACGAGTACCGGGCGGCGGATTCGCGGGTATAGCCCATCAAGAGACCAGCTGTAATGGTGCCTCCTGAACGTGAAACACCCGGTATTAGAGCTAGGGCTTGGGCGAAGCCGTAAATGATGCCGTGCTTGTAGCTGAGGTCTTTGAGTTCCCTGTTTTGGCGGGCCACGGTGTCCGCAACCGCCAGAATCAACCCAAAGACAATTAGTGTCGTGGCAACGAGCCACAGGTTACGCAGAGTTGATTCGATATGACTTTGAAACAGCACACCGAGGATCACGATCGGCAGACTACCCAAGATGACCAACCAGCCCATGCGCACATCCGGGTCAGTTCCAGGGACCCTGCCGCGCAAAGATCCCCACCAGGCTTTGATGATGCGAACAATGTCGCGCCAAAAATAAACCAGCACTGCTGTCTCGGTGCCAAGTTGGCTGACGGCAGTAAAGGCGGCACCGGGGTCAGCGCCCGATGGCAGGAATTTGCCGACAACAAAAAGATGGGCGCTTGAGGAAATCGGGAGGAATTCTGTCAGGCCCTGGATTAGGCCTAAGAAGGCTGCTTCAAACCAGTTCACGGGTTTCAGCCTAAAGCATGTGCGGACATGTAGTGTCCAACCGGGGTATCGACGCGCGTTGTGCGCTCAAAGTTCACCGTAAGCTAGCACGTATGGAACAACGATTCATGGGCACCAGTGGGTTGCGCGTCTCCGCGCTGACCTTGGGCACAATGACCTGGGGCAATGAAACCGACGCAGAGACTGCCCGCACGCAGCTACGTGACTTTGTGGATGGCGGCGGAACAACTTTGGACACCGCGGTGAGCCACGTTGAGGGCCGTAGCGAGGCAATCCTTGGCGAGCTACTGGGGGATGTGGTCCCACGCAGCGATGTTGTTTTGATTTCCAAAGCGGGAATCAGTCATCGCAATGGAAAACGAATGGTTGATACTTCCAAACGGGCCATGTTGGCCGGTCTCGATGCCTCTCTTGCCCGGCTCGGCACCGATCATCTAGACCTGTGGCTGGCAAATATTTGGGATGAAAACGTGCCCTTGGAAGAAACCCTTGGGGCCCTTGAATATGCTGTCAGTAGCGGACGTGTCCGCTACGCCGGCGTGTCCAACTACAACGGCTGGCAGCTGGCGCGTGCCGCTACTTTGTCAGATACACCCATTGTGGCCAACCAGGTTGAGTACTCACTGTTGGCACGAGCCGCTGAGCAAGAAGTGATTCCTGCCGCCGAGCACGTAGGTGCCGGACTGTTGTGCTGGGCACCGCTGGGTCGGGGTGTGCTGACAGGCAAGTACCGTGGTCAGATCCCTGCCGATTCAAGGGCTGCCAGCGCCACCATGGGAAGCTACGTGGAGAAATACTTGGAAGGTCGCCCCAGCCGGATTACCGAGGCTCTCATTACCGCCGCAGACGGGCTGGGACGCAAACCGTTGGATGTAGCTCTGAGCTGGCTCCTAGAGAATCACGGTGTGTCTGCTGCGATTGTTGGCCCTCGCACTGGAGAACAATTAAAGGAAATTATGAAGTCGTCGCTGGCTCCGTTGCCGGACCAGATTGTCAAAGTACTCAGCGAGGTTTCACGTCCCCAGCGGTAGTTCTTTGTAAGAAAGTACTCACTTGTGAAGAAATACGGCGGGCCCTCCTTGGAGAGCCCGCCGTATTTTTTATAGTTCATATTCTGGCAGTTCAGTTCTCACAGCTCACCAGGTATCACCCACGGAGCTGTTGGATCACCCCGGCTGATTCTTAGCCGTGTGCATCCCCGCCGTCTGAATCCGCATCGTCTTGGTCATCATCATCGTCATCTTCATCATCGTCCTCGAAGTCAATATCGTCATCGTCGTTCTCACCGTAAATGACAAGTGGCGTCACTTCGTCAAAGGCATCAAAGAGGGCTTCTTCGTAGGCTTCAAAGGCGTCGATGATACCCAGGAAAGTTGCCTCGACAATCGGATCTTCTTCCCCTCGGCGCGCTGATGCGGCCACCAAGTGTTCTTCTAATGCTGTGGTCAAGGCGCTCAGTGCTGCGCGGGGTTCGATGCTCATGCGATTGACGGTACCAGTGTGCTAACAAACTTGAAAGTCCTTTTGCCTATGAGGCATCTAGCGTGGACCGCAACAGGTAGCTTTAGTATTGAACGCAAAGAAAATCCACAGGGGGCGGGAAGGACAGTCCATGAGGGAATCGCTGAAACCGGTACGCACAGGCCAAGGTGCGCCAGTGCGTCAATTCGAGTATCTCGTCATTACTGTGGGGTCAAGGGAGTCCGTTCCGGGTGCGTACCAGCGGTTGCGCGAGCATGCCGAATATGGCAAGTGGGAGCTCGAGCGCAGCACCCTGTACTTGGGTGGAGAACGGAAATATCTCATGCGCAGAAAAGTACTCCGAGTCGAGCGGACACTAACCATCTACTAGCGAACTCTTTGCTAGCCCACTTCTTTTCACCCGATTTCTAACGCGACTTCTAACGAGATGAACTGTTCACTGCGCCCGCCACCGAACGTGCAGGTTAGGGCTCAATTGGCCCCAACCACGCGTTGGCAATGGTTGAATGAGCCGACTCGTCATCTGAGGGGTGAAACATGCCCGCCAACACGTCTCGGTAGAGTCGGCCAAGCTCGTTCCCGGCGAAATAGGTCCCACCACCACTGACTCGAATGATGAGATCAACAACGGTTCTGGCCGTCTCGGTTGCCCGCACTTTTAGCCCTACCATTCTTGGGAACCATTGGCTGCCATGGTTCACAAGATTATCCACGTCCCTGGCTAGCGACTCCAACTGTGGGTACAGCCCATCCATGGCTAAAGCGGCATCCGCTATGCGCCACCGGATATCCGGATCTTGGGCGTAACTCTTCCCTGTTTTCTTGGATTTGCGTCGGTGAACAGTGGCTACTCCGAGTTCCAGCGCCCGCTCCCCCAAACCCGTATAGACAGCGGCAAGTAGCGTCTCAAAGCACGCAAAAATGGAGAAAATGAGCGGATCCGCTGTGGGGCCCACGGGAAGTTTTCGAAAAACACGATCCGCCGGTGCAACTGCACCGTTGAGCACGGTTGTATTAGATTGGCTGGCACGCATACCCAGCGTGTTCCAGTCGTCCTTGATGGTGTACCCAGGTGTTTCCCGAGTGATGAATGCGTGCACAAGGCAGGGTTCGTCTCCCGATTCATCCTTGCCGAAAATACCCAGTCGTGTCCACGCTGGGGATAAGGATGTAAAAATCTTGGTGCCGGTAAATGAATAGCTGCCGTCCTCCAATGCAGTGGCCACTGTGTTGGAGTCGAAAAGCACTGAGTCATTACCAGCCTCCGAGTTCCCAAAAGCAAATACTTCCCCGGCTACAGCTTCCTTGAGCACATAGTGCAGGGAGTCATCCCCGCGGCATGCGAGCAAATGTGCGACGCCGGTCCACACCAGATGCATATTGATCGCCAATGCTGTGGCTGGTGCCGCTGTTGCTAACCTGCGTTGCGCGGCGGCGACCTGTTCCAGACCAAAGCCAAGTCCGCCGTCGTCCATTGAGGCAAACATGCCCAAATATCCTTGCGCCTTCAGCTCGGCTAAGTCTTCATGAAAGAACTCATTGCGCTCGTCATAGCCTTTAGCCCGGTCCCGAAACCGCTCCAACAGCTCATCAGGTAGTAATTCTTTCAGTGGAATGCTCATAGGGCGTCGTTTCCTAGTAGTTGGTTAGTAGTTGCTCAGCAGGCGGTCAAGGACACGGACACCGAATTTGAGCGAATCAACCGGGACTCGCTCATCCACGCCGTGGAACATGCCGGTGAAATCCAGTTCAGGAGGTAGCTGAAGCGGCGCGAAACCGTAACCTGTGATGCCCAGACGGCTCAGTGACTTGTTGTCTGTGCCGCCTGAGAGTGTGTAGGGAAGCACCGTGGAGCCGGGGTCCTCGGCATGCAAGGAGTCAATCATGGCGTCAACGAGGTTGCCGGCAAACGGCGTCTCCAAGGACACATCGTTGTGGATGGTTGAGATTTCAACCCCCTCACCCGCCAGTTCACGGATGAGTTCTAGCACCTGTTCGTGCTGGCCAGGCAGTGTCCGGACGTCGATCATGGCTTCAGCGGTGCCTGGGATCACGTTGGCCTTGTAGCCGCCGCTGAGAAAACTCGGGTTGGATGTGTTTTGCAGCGTTGCACCAACAAAACGGGAGACCGTGCCCAACTGGCTCAGGAGTTTTTCCGGGTTAGACTCATCGAATTCAATACCCGTGAGTTCTGAAACACCTTCCAAAAATGCGCGTGTAGTATCCGTGTACTCAATGGGCCACTGGTAATCGCCGATGCGGGTAACCGCCCGGGCGAGCCGGGTCACGGCGTTGTCTGTATTGATATGGGAACCGTGGCCGGCCCGGCCATGGGCAGTCAGACGCAGCCAAGCAAGCCCCTTCTCCGCCGTCTGCAAAAGGTAGGCGCGTTTTCCATTGATGTCTGTGGAGAATCCACCTACTTCAGAGATTGCCTCGGTTGCCCCTTCAAAGAGCTCGGGACGGTTGTCCACCGCCCAACGCGCCCCATAAGTTCCCCCGGCTTCTTCATCCGCGAAGAATGCAAAAACAATGTCACGCTTAGGTTTCCGGCCCTCCCTGCTCATGGAGCGCATGACGGAGAGGATCATGGCGTCCATATCCTTCATGTCCACCGCGCCTCGACCCCAAATCAAACCGTCGCGTTCTTCTCCGGAGAATGGATCCACGCTCCAGTCGTGAGCTTGGGCGGGAACAACGTCAAGGTGGCCGTGCACCACTAACGCAGGAAGTGAGCGGTCAGTGCCTTCCATCCGAGTGATGACATTCGCGCGTCCCGGGGATGACTCGAACAGTTCCGCGGACAGTCCCACCTCTGAGATGAGGGCCGCCGTGTGCTCCGCAATGGCCCGCTCACCAGGACCTTCATTGTCGGCAAAGTTGCTTGTGTCGAATCGAATAAGATCGGCGCAGATACCTGCTACTTCGTCCTCGGCCCTGACAGTGTTCACGAGAAGACTCCTTTGTGTGGTGATGTCGTGTCCAGCCTACCTTCGGCCGAATTTGGCGGAGAATTTAATAGTGTTTCAAGGACCAAAAACCGGTACCAGTCAACGATTTTTCTTTCCCCTAAAAGCTGTGCTATTGTTTTCATCGCTGCTGCGGGAGACAACGATTCATCTGAAGAGAAGAATCGATCTCCGGCAATCACCTGCGCGGGTGGCGGAATGGCAGACGCGCTAGCTTGAGGTGCTAGTCCTGGAAACGGGGTGAGGGTTCAAGTCCCTTTCCGCGCACTGACAGACTCCTTGGGAACTTAGGTTCCCAAGGAGTCTTTTTTGTTTCTATACCTGGCGCATGAGTGTCTCGCAGCAGTATCAATGTCCCACAATGGCGGGCCCGAATCCTCGCCTAAGCCCGGGTTGCCAGTGTTGAGGAGTCAGAAGATGATGGAGTCCCACAGCGAAGCCAGCGGAAAGTCAAAAAAGACCCTCACGCTGATCTCCAAACTGTTGGCCAAGGCGGAGAGTACGCCGTTTCCAGCCGAAGCCCAGACCTTCCAAGAGCACGCTGAACGGCTCATGGTTCGCTATGGGATTGAACAGGCCACCATCGATGCAGAAGCGGGTAAGTCAGGCAAGCCACTAGAGCCCATGGTCGAGGAACGCTATGAGTTTCGCGGCCATTACCGGCTTGGCCAGGCCAGGGGTTTGACGGCAGTGGCACTGTCGTTCAATACAGTCCGGGTGTTGCAAGCAACCACCAGGAGCAAGAAGATTGTCTACCTCATTGGGGCTGAATCTGATGTTGGACAAATCCTGCGCCTTTTTGCCTCTCTGCAACAGCAGCTAGAAAGTGCCATGCAGTCTTGGTGGCTTGACTACCCCTACAAGCCATACTTGTCTGCCCATGAGAAGACCCTCGAGCGGCGGCAGTTTCAGTTGGGTTTCCTCAGTACAGTGGCACACCGAATTGCAGCCATCTATAGCGAAGAGGTTGCAGGTGGTGAACCGGGCAACGAGCTAGTTTTGGCCAGCCGATTAGACCGGGCAGATGACCATGTCCAGTTACTTCACCCAGAACTGCGAACAGCACGACGCCAAGCGATCTCCGTGGGATCGCCCGGCGCCCATGCGGCCGGTAGCTTTGCCGGCACTATGGCCATGGTCAATGATGAGGTCAACGCATCAAATCCTCATGTTCTTGCTGCCGGAACCAGCTAGGACGTTGAGTGCCACCCGCGTGCTGTTACGGCGCAGTGGGTGATCCCGGGGATGCACAAGCATAGCTCCGGTTTTCGCTCGTAGGATCTTCTTTCTTCTTATTCTTTTGCTTCAGGGGCAACCGGCAGTCACTGTGCCACTGAAGTACTTCCGGGCGGTGTGCCCGTTCCATGCCGTGAACTCGGAGTTCAGCCACACTCCGTCCTCAGTTCTGTGGTCAAGAACTTCCAGTGACACTGTTGCAGGCAGGAATACGGGCGAATCAAAGGAGATACTCCAGCTGAAAGCATCCGGTTTAGCCTGTGGAACAGTGGCCAAAACGCGGGCAGCCGCGTACATGCCGTGGGCAATTGAGCGATGCAAACCCAGAGCCTTAGCGCTAAGTACGCTCAAATGGATCGGGTTGAAGTCCCCCGAGACAGCCGCATAGGCCCGGCCAGTATCCACCCCAAGTTTCCACTGCGCAGTAGGTACCGGCGGATTGAATTCAATGCGGGCTGGGGCTGCGCTTGGTTTATCCAGCCCAGGCAGGAACACGCCCTTGGCCAAATAAGTTGAGACTCCACGCCACAGCAGCACCGTGCCGTCAGCGTCGTGAATTTCGGCCACGATCTGGACACTTGTGCCGCTTCTATGCCCGGCCAGCTCCCGTGCCCATGCCCGAACAGAGAGTTCGTCGGTGAACAGAACAGGCGCAAAATGCTCCACTTCATTGCGCAAATGAATCATGCCCAACAGTGGAAGTGGAAAATCTTCCTGGACCATGACGCTCATGGCAACGGGAAAAACGAGAGCATGCAGGTAGCCGGACGGTAGCACATCCCTAGCGGGCTCCCCCATCAAGTGAGCGAATTCAGTCACTTTCGCCAGATCTGCCTGCACCCCACGCACCTCAACTGCTCTGGCTGGCAGTGCAACCACGGGTGCGGAGCGGATGAGCCGGCTTTTAGCTGACATGGCTGCGGCGTTGACGTAGAGCTTGGAAAGTGAGGGCATGTGCGTCAGCATGGTCTCGGATGTCATTGTCCCACCAGATTTTGTCCACAAACACGGAGGATATTGGCCGTAACACCCGCCGCACCGGGTTGGGCAAAGAAGGCGATCGCCTCTGCGACGTCGCTAGGCTTGCCACCTTGCTGAAGGCTATTCAAACGACGCGCAACTTCCCGAGTAGCAAAAGGAATCTTGGCCGTCATTTCGGTTTCAATGAAACCTGGTGCAACAGCGTTTACTGTGCCGCCGCCCTGCGCAAGCAAAGGAGCGGTGGCCCGGACCATACCTATGACTCCTGCTTTCGAGGCAGCATAGTTGGTTTGCCCACGGTTGCCGGCAATACCGCTAGTGGAAGATACAGAGATAATGCGTGAGTTTTGCGCAAAGTCACTGCTGCCCAAAAATACTTCATTCATACGCAGCTGAGAGGCGATGTTCACAGCTATCACCGAGTCCCAGCGGGCAGCATCCATATTCGCCAGCAATTTATCTCGCGTAATACCAGCATTGTGCACAACAACGTCGAGCCTGCCATAGCGAGCGATGGCATGTTCTAAGATGCGTTCTCCAGCATCGTGCGTGGTGACGTCCAGCTGGAGTGCTGTGCCGTGAATTTCATTGGCGACGGCGGCCAAATGATCTCCGGCGACAGGAACATCCACCACGATTACTCTTGCTCCGTCACGTGCGAGCGTGCGGGCAATTGCGGCACCTATCCCCCGGGCTGCTCCGGTCACCACTGCAACGTTTCCGTTTAATGGCTTTTCCCAGTCAGTCTCGGCGTTCTCACCCCGCGTAGATGCGGTCAGGAACTGACCGTCAACGAAGGCTGAACGTCCGGAGAGGAAGAAGCGCAGGGCTGACATTGCGCTGGGTGAATCTGCCGAGATGTCATTGGCCAGCAAAATCCCATTGGCGCTAGCTCCGGCACGGAGTTCTTTGGCAAGTGAACGAATGATGCCGTCAATACCGTTACGGGCAGCGGCTACAGCAGGAGTGTCTCTAGCAGTAGCAGTTCGTGAGATGCTGACCACGCGAGCGTTCTTGTTCAAATCCCGCAGAGCCGAGCCCAGGGTGAGCATGGCATCCGAGAGCTGGTCTGGGTGCTCTAACTCATCCAAGACAACAACGATGGCACCAAGTTTTTGTTTTGGTGTCGCATGCCTGCGCACATCCTGCTGCCATTTCAGCAGCACCTTGGCAACGGCGTCGGGCCCTGCTCCCTCGCCTATAACCAAGATTGGGCCCTCAACAAGAGGTGCACCTGGATGATACCGGCGGAGGATGGCCGGCTGGGGTAGACCCAAGCGCTTGGCCAGGTCCTTGCCCAATCCGCGGCTGACGAATTCTGTATACTTATCAGCCTTGTCCCGCAGACCGGCTGTGTTCTTCTCTGCACTCATGTTCCTACCGTGCTTCCAAAATAGCCACGACGCCTTGACCGCCTGCAGCGCACACCGAGATCAGCCCACGTGCCGGGCGTCCATTGACTTGACCCCGTTCGTGGAGCATTTTAGCCAAACTTGCTACGAGGCGCCCACCTGTTGCTGCAAAAGGGTGTCCGGCGGCGAGCGAGGATCCATTGACATTGAGTTTGGCCCGGTCCACGGTGCCAAAGGCGCCGGTGAGGCCCAGTCGCTGGATACCGAAGTCTTCATCAGCCCAGGCTGCGAGGGTGCTCAGAACAGTTCCGGCAAAGGCTTCATGAATTTCAAAGTAATCGATGTCATCAAGTGTCAGCCCGTTGCGTGCCAGTAGTCGGGGTACGGCGAAGGCCGGGGCCATAAGAAGTCCATCCTTGCCATGAACAAAGTCAACTGCTGCCGCTTCCCCGTCAACGACGTCGGCCAAAATAGGCAGGTCTCGTGCCGTTGCCCACTCTTCGGAGGCCAGTAGAACTGTGGAGGCGCCGTCGGTCAGGGGGGTGGAGTTGCCTGCTGTCATGGTTGCCGCGTCACCGAGTGATTTACCGAACGCTGGCTTGAGTTTGGCCAACTTCTCCAAGGTGGAGTCGGCGCGGAGGTTCGAATCGCGTGTGAGTCCACGGAAGGGTGTGATTAGGTCATCGAAGAAGTGGTTCTCGTATGCTGCCGCAAGATTCTTGTGACTGGCAAGGGCAAGTTCGTCTTGAGCTTCACGGCTGATTTTCCATTGGGCCGTGGTGAGCGCTTGGTGGTCCCCCATTGACAGTCCAGTGCGTG
Organism: Arthrobacter sp. TMP15; assembly: GCF_039529835.1. Lineage (NCBI taxonomy): Bacteria > Bacillati > Actinomycetota > Actinomycetes > Micrococcales > Micrococcaceae > Arthrobacter > Arthrobacter sp. TMP15. Next base: position 1,805,084 of record NZ_CP154262.1, on the reverse strand, counting down.
GCTCACCCGTGGAGGGAGCGTCGGGAGAAAGGTCCTTGGGCCGGATTCGGCTGAGGATCTTCAGCTTCTGGCCCGTTGTTTTGGCTCGGTTGAGATCAAGCAGAATTCCTCGCAGGCCCTCGCTGACAACAATGGGTGCATCGGATGCAGAGTCCACGCCGCCTGCAATAGCGGAGTCGATCTGGCCCAATTTGATCTTATTGGACAGGCCAATGACTGCTTCCATACCCGTGGCGCACGCCTGCTGCAGGTCGTATGCGGGAGTTGTGGCTGCCAATGCGGAGCCAAGAACTGCTTCGCGAGTGAGATTGAAGTCCCTGGAGTGTTTCAGCACCGCTCCTGCGGCAACTTCTCCGATTTCTTCATCTGCCAAACCGAAACGGGCAATGAGGCCATCGAGCGCGGCCGTCAACATGTCCTGGTTGGACGAATGCGCGTAGGCACCGCCTGACCGTGCGAAGGGGATGCGGTTGCCTCCGACAATGACAGCCTTGCGTGTCACAGGGACTGATGCAGTCTTCCTCGTGGTGGCTGGCTGGCTAGAATCTATCGTCTTGGATTCGTTGCCTGGTGTAGTGGGTGTAGTCATGAAGATCTCTCCTTCGGGAACGCCGTTTGTTACTGATACCCAGCGTACCTGATACGCTGGGTATCGTGAACATGTTGCAGCAAGATCCGGCTACGCCGTCATCTTCCCGAGGGCCCGAGCGGAGCAGCTCCGCACCTGTATCTGCCTCAAGTGAAACTGGAAATAAACGACGTGAGGGGCAAGCAGACACCGCCACGGCTATTGATGGACGCTCGGCGAGATGGGAATCGCACCGTGAGGAACGCCGTCGTGACTTGATCAAAGCGACCCGGCGGGCTATTCACCGTTTGGGACCGGACGCCTCCATGGAAGACATTGCCACTAACGCAGGAACGTCAAAATCGGTTTTTTATCGCTATTTTGGTGACAAGTCCAGACTTAGAAGAGCTGTCGGAACTGTGGTTATTAGGCAAATGCAGGACACCATCTCTGCAGCACGGCAGGGGGCAACTGCGCCAAGGGAAGGCGTGACAGCCATGATCGCCGCCTACTTGAATATGGCGGCAACCTCACCGAACGTTTATTTTTTCGCCACAATCCAAGCCGATGGTGATCCCAACCAGTCGGGTGAATTGAGCGGATTTTTCGACTCCGTAACAGCAATGATCACGGAGCCGCTGCGTCACCTCATGGATGACCCCGACTCGCCATTGCTGGGTTATTGGCCCACAGCCGCTATCGGTCTAATCCGCACTACTGGTGAATTGTGGCTTCAAACTGCAGTTGACCCGAGTAAACCAGATTCACACGCCATGGCTGAGCAGATATCAACGTGGCTTTTCGACGGCGTGGGGCAGTTGGTCTCCCCCACGTCAGCTCCTGCAATAGAAGCAGCTTCAGAGTCCGAACCAGAATCAGCAGCGTCAGTAACAGCAGCGTCAGTAACAACAGCGTCAGTAACAACAGCAGAAGGAAAATCATGAGCAATATAGTGACACCACTTTCTTCCGCCGCCAGCAACCTAGATGCGAGTGTTGACGTTGCCGCGCTTGGCGAAGTCCTCCTTGGCCGATGGGCAGAGGTCAGGTTGGCTGCCCGCGAGCTGGCCGGAAAGCCGGAACTGCATAAAGTTGAAGGAATGACCCACACCGAACACCGGAAACTGGTGTTTGAGCAGATGGGCATTCTGGTGCAGCAGAACGGGGTGCACCGTGCATTTCCCACTCGTTTGGGCGGCAGTGACGACCACGGCGGCAACGTAGCCGGCTTTGAAGAACTCGTCATTGCAGATCCATCCCTTCAGATCAAAGGCGGTGTGCAGTGGGGACTGTTCGGCTCGGCCGTGTTGCACTTGGGGAACGAAGAGCACCAAAATAAATGGCTCCCCGGGATTATGAATCTTCAAATCCCCGGGTGTTTTGCAATGACAGAGATTGGCCACGGCTCCGATGTGGCGTCAATTGCCACCACCGCTACCTACGATGAGGCCTCCGAAGAGTTCGTCATCAACACCCCGTTCCGAGCCGCCTGGAAAGAGTACATTGGCAACGCAGCCGTGGATGGGCTGGCAGCCGTGGTATTCGCTCAACTCATCACCAAGGGCGTGAACCATGGAGTGCATGCACTCTATGTTGAATTGCGAGATCCTGCATCCAAAGAATTCCTCCCCGGGGTACAGGGCCGTGATGACAACATCAAGGGTGGACTCAACGGCATTGATAACGGGCAGCTGGCGTTTAATCACGTTCGGGTCCCCCGCACAAATCTGCTGAACCGATACGGTGATGTAGCTGTCGATGGAACGTACAGTTCACCGATCTCCAGCCCCGGACGTCGATTCTTCACTATGCTTGGCACCCTCGTGCAGGGGCGCGTCTCCTTGAACGGGGCCGCAGTTGCGGCGTCGAAGGTGGCCTTGAAGATTGCTATCCAATACGCCACTGAGCGCCGCCAATTCAACGCCGCCTCAGATACCGAGGAAGTCGTTTTGCTGGACTACCAACGTCACCAGCGCAGGTTGCTTCCGTTGTTGGCTACCACTTATGCAGCCGCCTTCGCCCACGAAGAACTACTGGTGAAGTTCGACGACGTGTTCTCCGGCGCCCACGACACCGACGACGATCGTCAGGATCTGGAAACGCTCGCAGCAGCGTTCAAGTCCCTCACTACTTGGCATGCACTGGATACGTTGCAGGAATGCCGGGAGGCTTGTGGTGGTGCTGGCTTCATGGTGGAGAACCGTTTCACTTCGCTGCGTGCCGACCTTGATGTGTACGCAACTTTCGAAGGTGACAATACTGTCCTGCTCCAGCTAGTAGCCAAGCGTCTACTTGCCGACTATTCCAAGGATTTCCGCAACCTTGATTTTGGTGTCTTGGCACGGTTCGTGGCAGGACATGCCGCCGACCTCACACTGAACAAGACGGGGCTGCGGCAGGTAGGCCAGTTCGTTGCTGACAGTGGCTCAGCGCAGAAGTCTGCAAGAGCTCTGAAGGATGAAGACACTCAACGGCAGTTGCTTGCGGATCGCGTCCAGAGCATGGTTGCCGATATTGCTGGGGCTTTAAAAGAGGCCGCGAAGCTTCCTAAGGCGAAGGGTGCAGCGGTATTCAACGAGAATCAGAATGCCCTGATCGAGGCAGCACGTGCCCATGCCGAGCTTCTGCAGTGGGAGGCGTTCACTACTGCACTGGGCCGTGTTGACGACGCCGGAACCAAGCGGGTCCTGACACGTCTGCGTGATCTATTCGGACTGGGTCTGATCGAGAAACATCTCGACTGGTACCTGATGAACGGGCGTATTTCCATGCAACGTGCACGCACTTTGGCACCATACATCAACCGTATTTTGGCCAAGCTCCGACCTCACGCATTGGATCTGGTAGATGCCTTTGGTTACGGCCCCGAGCATCTGAGAGCAACGATTGCCACGGGCATTGAGCGTGAGCGCCAAGATGAGGCACATGACTACTTCCGCACGCTACGTGCCAGCTCTGATGCACCCATGGATGAGAAGGTGCTCATACAGAGGGCTAAAGCTTCTGCCAAGAAGTAGTTTTTGACGGCAGTACTGCTATTTACCCGACTGCGGGAAATACGACGGCGGTTCCCAAACAAGCTGTTTTGGGAGCCGCCGTCAGTCATTCGCCGGCTTACTGCTTTACTAGCAGCCGATCCCTTGTGGATTTTGGAAGCAATTGTCAGCATAAAGGTTGGTCTCAGCACGCCAGACTATTAGGCCTAACGGAGACGAAAGAATGTTGCCTTGACCCGGGATGGGTAAGACGGGGCCATCGTTAACTGTGTAACTGCCATCGAAATGCGTCGTGAGACCTATGCTAATTTTCCCCGACTCAGTGTAGACATGACTGGTCTGGGTCTGTTCACCGATCCGATCGACGTGCAGCGGCGCACCATGCACAGGTGTAGGACCCCAAACTTCGCCGTCGCCGTAGTCCCATGTGTAGGCAACGGGCGTGGCTGTGATGGTGACCTGCTGGCCGAGAAGTGTGATGGCAAAGGTCTGCGTTGACGCTTCGGCATACACGTTGGTCTCCTTGCCTCGGAGCGTGTGGGGCCCTGGCTGACTGCCAATAGTTGCCCCGGCCACAGGAGTGCGCTGAAACTCATGCGCGATTTGGGCAGCGATTTCCGCGAGGATATCCCGGGGCTTTTCACCGTACACACACTCTGGCCCTGAGTAGTAGTGCCATATAGCTGGACTCATATTCTTTTCGGCGAAGTACCAGTAGATCGCTGTACCCGGTTTTCCCTCAGGATTGCCACTTCCTGTAGAACACGAGGACATGACTGTGGCGCATGCAGGAAAGATACTACTGTCGCCGTCTGCGCAAGCAAGCCTGGCTTCATATGTATACGGGTCCTGGGATCCGACGCCAGGAGATTCGCCGAAAAGATTGTCAGTTCCTGGGATTGAATTCCAAACGTCTGTGTCCACACCGGTGTCATCCCAACTTAGTTCAGAGTCGTGAGAATCAGACGCAAATGCGTAAGAAGGCGTGCCGAGTAAACCGACGGTCAGGATCAAAAGGGTCTGCCACGAGCGTCGCATCGACATGCTCATGAGCCCTTGCTCCCACCAAGGTGTTCCACAGTTAGCGCTATCCACTGTCCCTCTTGATAAAGCCCAACAAGAATATCTCCTTGGGCCCTTGTTACGCCGCGATCGATTGACAGCGATTTGTCCGCGTTGAAGTATTGCACACGCTCTTGACGCGCCAGAGTCGTCGCCTGGTAATTGTCCTTAGGTGTCAGCACAAAGGAAGTGTGCGGCGGATCGATAATTATCTTTCCACCTACAATCCATTTACCCCCTGCATGACCAGCCACAACAGTCTGGCTCATTGCCGCGCAGGTCTTACAGTCCGGTCCGCTCACGGCCATCATGGGGTCCGGATCTCCCGTTTCAAAAGCGTAACCTAGCGTGCTGTACCAGTATTCAGCGAATGCGATGAGCCCGTCTTTGCTGAATTCTTTGGCCTTATCAGGTAGGACGGGGATTGGAACGTTTTGGGCTGGCCCATCAGCAGTTGCTGGCATATAGGCAGCTTCAACGGTCGGCGGCGGGGCAGCCTTACTGGTCGTAGCTCCAGCGCTGGCTATCCCCGAATTTTCTGTCTCCGATGGTGCAGGGACGTTGGGTGTAGATGAGCACGCACTGAGAGTTAGCAGCGTAGAAATGAAGATGGCCATGGCACGAGTCGTTAGTCGTCGATGGATACTCCAAAATGCCGGATTACCAATGTTATTGTGTGTCGTTTCACTGTGGCGCGCACTCATCGTTGCCCCTACTGGTGGTGCTGAGTGGGCAGTATGTCTCAACGTCGGGACTTCCTGCTCTTGGCTTGCTACCAAAGTACACTCGATGCGGCAGACGTGCCAGAACTTATCCACAGTCTGCGCGAATGTCAGCTTTGAAGTGTTGGCAATACTTCAGCTTCCCCATTTTCTAACTTTTCTTTTCCGAAGTTCGACGTGCGAGATTCATCCTTTCCTCCACAGGGCTACCAAGCACGTGCTTGTCCACACATCGCGGATTCCCCCTCACAGTGACCGTGCTTTCCTCTAGAATATAGATATGGGAACAACAGCAAGGACTACGATCGATTCGTTGTCCAATTCGGGTCTGAAGCAGGTTGGCGAGCATGTGCACCAACTCCTCGCACTTGCCGGAGCGTTGGTACGTGCCACCACTAATGCCACTACTAGCGAGCCTGAGAGCGCTTCAACTTCAGACCTGTCTTCTCCAGGGTCTACGGAGCCAACTGCCGGAGAACCGTTCGGTCTGGAACTCAGTCAACTCACTGATAAGGAGTGTGTTAAGTGGGCGCAAGACTTGGAAAAGCTACTTCGTTTTGGGCAGGCACTAGTCGTCCAGACCACGGCCGAACTCTCCCAGCGAGTTGACGCCGGTAGATACGCCACCACAGGCGTTCGGGGAGCTGTGGACATGTTGATGCAAACTTTGACGATCAGTGCGTTTGAAGCCCGCCGTCGAATCCGATTGGCTGAGGTCCTCCTACCAGTTATGGATACTGTGACCGCTAAGATCGCACCGACTGAACAACCAAAGCTTGGCGAAGCGTTTTTCAGAGGAGATGTCTCTCAAGAACAGGCGCTATTGATCTCAAAGTATGTCGAAGAAGCCAGCCGACTCGCGGAGAATGGACGTATCAGTCAAGAAAAGTGCGACAGCGTTCAGGAGGACTTGGTTCAAACAGCTAAGAATGAGGGCCCGGACTTCCTGCGACAGGTAGGCAACCACATGATGAGCCTGTTGGATCCGGACGGCCAGAAACCCAGCCACGCGGATTTAGTGGCTAAACAAGGTATCTACTTCCGTAAGCCTCGGCGTGGACTCATAGCGATTGGTGGTCACCTGACAATCGCGCAGTATGAACAGATCATGGTGATTTTGGATCGCTTTGCCAACCCGAATAAGCGCTCTGATATCAACGCCACCGTTCCAGTAGGGCCGCTGAACCCAGTGCAGTTGGACCCAGTGCAGTTGAACCCAGGGCCGCTGGAGCAACTACGGCAATCTGTTCCACCTAGTCCGTCTCGATCCCAAACTTCTCATGATGCAGAGCCGGGAAGTTTCGAAAGTGACACCTTAGGCTCTGATCACGTCAGGGGCGCCTGCCATAAACCCTTTATTCCTGAGTCGGCGACCCCAACAAGCCAAGAGGCCGCGAATTTCACTCGTCTCAAGTTAGCGTGTCAGGTCGGCAAAAATACTGGCGCTCCTGTGGGTACTGACTTTGACGCTCACGCTGGCGGAGATGACGCGGAAGCTGGCGGTGGTGACGCGGAAGCTGACAGACACGAGACTGGCTGTGGCGACCCACCCTGCCAAGATGCTTATTCGGAATCCCCTGATGCATCACAGTGGCGCATGGATGCCGATGATAGTGGTCGGTTGGGTTCGGCAGCAGAGAACTTTGTCCAAAACCATACAGAGGACTCTGTCCAAAACCATTGGGTGGTTAATGGGGTTCGAATCCCCTTCCCAGATTCAGGTGAAGAGCTGGAGGGAGGCGACCCAATCGATCCAGAGAGTACTGACCCTGCCGTCAAGGACGATAGAACTCGAGCACAGAAACTTCCTGACGGACTACTGGATTGTTTGAAACTAGCCGCCCGCACGGACAAACTGCCTCTGAACGGTGGGCTGAAGGCACAGTTGATTATTTCCACCCGGCAGGAAGACCTTGACCGACATGACGGAACCGGGACGGCATTCACGCAGTACAGCGGTCCTGTGCCACTGGCGTTATTCGACCAGTCGTTATGTGACCCAGAAATAATCCGTTTGGGCCGGGGAGAGGGTCAAGAGGTTCTCAATGTCGGACGGAATCAGCGCCTATTTACAGCCGCACAGCGCAAAATCCTGTTTGCGCGTGATCTCGGGTGTTGCTTCCCCGATTGCACCATCCCGGCACCTTGGGCGGAAGCGCACCACATCATTCCTTGGCACGATGGAGGCGAAACCAACATTGACAATGCGGCGCTCCTTTGCGGTTATCACCATACCCTTGTCCACCAAAGTGACTGGACTATGAAACTGCTTAACGGCATCCCGCTCTTCACAGCCCCTTACCTGCTCGACCCCATGGGAACGCAGCGCCGCAACCGCTATCACCACGGCATTGAAAGTAGATAAGAACACCACAGGAACAAGAATAGGAACCTGTAGGTAAATCCCTGCCGGTGCGATGATCAGTCTTGCGGAAGCACGCTCTTATAAACTTCCAATGTTTGCTCCACGATCGATTCCCACGAGAAATGTTCCGTTGCGCGCTGGCGACCTCTTTGACCCATTTCTCGTGCACGGTTGGGGTCATTCACCACTTCAATCATGGCTGCGGCAAAGTCGGCGACAAACTTATCCGGATCCAGCGGTGTCCCCGTCCCATCCCCTACCTGCGCCAACGGAACAAGCAGCCCGCTCTCACCATGGGCTACAACCTCAGGGATGCCCCCGGTTGCGCTAGCAACAACTGCGGCGCCGCAAGCCATGGCCTCCAGATTAACAATGCCAAGTGGCTCATAAATTGAAGGGCAGGCAAATACGGTTGCATGACTTAAGACCTGGATTAGTTCAGCGCGAGGCAGCATGCGTTCAATGACAATCACGCCATCGCGCTGTGCCCTCAAACCTGCAATGAGCTCATTCACCTCAGCGCCTAGTGCCGGAGTGTCTGCAGCCCCTGTACAGAGCACCAGCTGAACTTCTGGCGGCAGCGCAGCAGCGGCCTTTAGTAAGTACGGCAATCCCTTTTGGCGCGTAACTCTACCTACCCAAACAACGCTGGGACGTTCGGGATCAATTCCAAGGCCACGAACAAGGTCATCCTTCTCATCACGCTGCCACGCTGCAACGTCGATGCCATTGTGAATGACCCTTACTTTTGCAGGATCCACATCGGGATAACTGCGCAAGATGTCTTGGCGCATGCCATCGGATACGGCAATAATCGCTGCAGCACCCTCGTACGCCGTCTTCTCAACCCACGACGAAATGGCATAGCCGCCACCAAGCTGCTCAGCTTTCCATGGCCGCAGGGGTTCCAAGCTATGGGCGCTGAGTACGTGCGGAATCCCGTGCATCAAGGCAGAAATATGACCAGCCATATTGGCGTACCAAGTGTGAGAGTGCACAAGATCGGACCCGTCAATCGCGCCAACGATTTGCAAGTCCACACCAAGTGTTTGGACGGCTGGGTTCGCATCGGCGAGTTCAGGGAGGTTGCCATAGGATGCAACTACTGCCCCATGGAAGTCCGGCTCTCGCAGATGACCAAAAGCATGAATATGCAAATCAACTTTTGCAGCGAGGACCCGGCTGAGCTCAGCAACATGTACACCGGCACCTCCATAGATCTCCGGCGGAAATTCCTTTGTCACAATGTCTATACGCACACTCTCAAGGTAGTCTGTCGGGACACTTTTGTTCTAGTGTGAAGTTGTTGTGACCCTTAACTGGCACAGCGGAGTGCACAATATCGAGCTCTCGGAGGTTGGATCATGTCAGTCAAGAAAGTTCTGGCGATCGTACTAGCAGGCGGTGAGGGTAAACGTCTGATGCCCTTGACAGCAGACCGTGCTAAACCAGCCGTACCCTTTGCGGGTTTTCGATTGGTTGATTTTGCTTTATCAAATCTTGCGAATTCAGGTTATTTCAAGATAGTGGTGTTGACGCAATATAAGTCACACAGTTTGGATCGACACGTCTCTGAAACGTGGCGTATGTCTACGCAGTTGGGCAACTATGTTGCCTCAGTACCGGCGCAACAAAGGCGTGGCAAGAGCTGGTTTCTAGGCAGCGCCAACGCCATTTACCAGTCAATGAACCTCATTGGCGACGCTGAACCCGACATCGTTGTTGTGGTGGGCGCCGATCATGTGTACCGCATGGACTTTGAACAAATGGTTGAAAGCCACATCAATTCAGGTGCCCGGGCCACTGTTGCTGCCGTACGTCAACCCCTGGATATGGCCGATCAATTTGGTGTCATCGAGGTTGATGGCGGTGAAGTTCCTGGCGCCATTGGTGCGCATAAGATTTCGGCGTTTGTGGAGAAACCGGAGTCAACTCCCGGACTTGAGGACGCACCCGATCAGTTCCTAGCTTCCATGGGAAACTACGTTTTTGACACGGACGCGCTTGTCGAAGCATTGGAGCACGACGCCGTCAAAGAAAATACGAAGAACGACATGGGCGGGGACATTATTCCGTACTTCGTAGAACGTGGCGAAGCCTTCGTTTATGACTTCTCCACTAACGACATCCCTGATGCCACGGACAGAGACCGCAACTACTGGCGGGACGTCGGCACCATTGACTCCTACTATGACGCACATATGGACCTGATCTCCCCGTTGCCAATCTTCAACTTGTACAACAGGGCCTGGCCCATCTTCACGCGCAACACGACATCGCCGCCAGCCAAGTTCGTTCGGGGCGCTCATAATTCCGTGGGCACTGCATTAGATTCCATCGTGGCGCCTGGCGTTGTAGTATCCGGCGGAGTGGTTGAGAACTCGGTACTCTCCAACGACGTTTACGTTGCCACGGGCGCCCGTGTCCAAGATTCAGTCCTCATGGACAAAGTCACTATTGGGGCTGGTGCCGTAGTGCGCCGTGCGATCATTGACAAAAACGTCAAGATTCCTGCTGGAGCGGCTATTGGTCTGGACCATGACCTTGATAGATCCCGCGGATTTGCGGTCACTGAATCGGGGATCACAGTTCTGAGTAAAGGCCAACTTGTCCCGAATCCCGATGCTACGGAGCTCGCGTTATCACGGACTGCGGCTGCGGAACTACCCGAAGCTCTGGTCTTGGCCGTAGGGCTTGATCAGGTGGCACAGGAGACCATGGATCTGGTGGTGGAGAACCAGATATCCGCAATTGGGTCTGCGACATCCGGTGAAGAGGCTAAAATCATTGGGTGACTGCACCTGACTTAAGCCCCGAAGAGATCCAAAATTGTTTGAAAGTTTTGGAGAATATCCATGTCTATGACGAAGAACATCCGGACTATGTACTGGTTCGCCGGGCCACAGGAAAGATGTTCAAGGCAGTCAAACGATACCGCCGCACCGTGAAACGTGATGCTGTCAATGATGCAGACAAGGCAGTTATTGCTAAAACTGCCACGGCAGCACCTGACCGCATAGACGATGAAACTCGGGGCAATAAGCTCAGGCCCTCCACTACAGGAGATACGGCGGGGACACTAAAACGTCCCCGCCCGTGCTACATCTGTAAGCAGCACTACACACAGGTGGACGCGTTCTACCATCAGCTGTGCCCCGATTGTGCTGCATTCAATCATTCCAAACGTGACGCACGTACTGACCTTCGCGGCAAGAGGGCTCTTTTGACAGGCGGCCGTGCCAAAATTGGCATGTACATTGCCCTGCGGCTTCTACGCGATGGCGCCCACACCACGATCACCACACGCTTCCCCAAGGATGCAGCACGTCGTTTTGCGGCCATGGAAGACAGTGGCGAATGGCTCCACCGGCTTCGGATCGTAGGAATTGACCTGCGGGACCCCACTCAGGTGGTGGCCTTGGCGGACTCACTGAACGAGGCCGGCCCCCTAGAAATCATCATCAACAATGCTGCACAGACAGTACGCCGTTCAGGAAACGCCTACGCTCCCCTAGTCGATGCCGAACTTGAAGAGCTCCCGACGGACACGCCCATGCCAGAACTGGTCACGTTCGGTCACGCACACGACAAACACCCCTTGGCACTGGCCACCCAGATGATGGAACAACCTAAACTTGGTGGCGATGAAATTGCGGCACTAGCACTCTCGATGGGTGCGGCGTCGTTAGAACGTATTGAGGCAGGCACAGCTATTGATGCTGGCGGACTGGTACCGGATAAGGCTGAGATCAACAGCTGGACTCAAGTGATTGACCAAGTTGACCCGCTGGAAATGCTAGAAGTTCAACTCTGTAATGTCACAGCGCCGTTTCTTCTGGTTTCCAGGCTGCGTCCGGCCATGAAAGCCTCCACCGCCCACCGAAAATATATTGTGAATGTTTCGGCGATGGAGGGACAATTCTCCCGCGCCTACAAAGGACCTGGTCACCCCCACACAAACATGGCAAAGGCTGCATTGAACATGCTCACCCGGACTAGTTCCAAGGAGATGCTAGAAGCCGACGGAATCCTCATGACAGCTGTTGATACAGGCTGGATCACCGACGAGAGGCCCCACTACACAAAGGTGCGCCTGGCTGAGGAAGGCTTCCACGCTCCTTTGGACTTGGTTGACGGGGCTGCTCGTGTTTACGACCCCATTGTGATGGGCGAGTCTGGTGAAGACCAATACGGTGTCTTCCTCAAGGATTACAAGGTCAGCCCATGGTAAATCCGGAAGGTAAAAGGAGCGGTTCAAGAGAGCAGATCCTTGTTATTGCACCAGGGCTGGCTGTGGCACTGGCAGCGGTTGCCGTATCTCTGCTGCTGCACAGCCTGGTGCCGATGCTCCCTGCCATGACCATCGCCGTCGTGCTTGGGATTGCCGCAGTGAACCTGCCCGGGACCTCGACGCTGTGCCAAGGACCGTGTCGTGCCGGATTAAACTTCGCGGGCAAGCATTTCATGCGCGCTGGCATTGTCTTCCTGGGCCTCAAGCTCAGTCTCGGAGACATCATGGACCTAGGCTGGCTGAGTGTGGGCCTGGTCGTAGCAGTTGTGTTGCTCAGCTTTGCCGGCACACTGGTCCTGGGGAAGCTGTTCAAGCTAGAAGGCGACACTCCCCTTCTGATTGCAACTGGGTTTTCCATTTGCGGGGCTTCGGCTATCGGAGCCATGGCCGCCGTCAAGGGAACAAAACATGAAGATACTGTGCTGCCAGTGGCATTAGTGACCCTATGCGGCACCCTGGCGATAGGTATTTTGCCACTTCTGATGAATCCGCTAGGACTTTCACCACTGGAATTTGGTCAGTGGGTTGGTGCCGGAGTTCACGATGTGGGTCAGGTAGTGGCCACCGCCCAAACGGCTGGAGCTGTTGCGCTGAGCGCGGCGGTGGTGGTGAAGCTGACTCGCGTTGTGCTGTTGGCACCCATCGTGGGTGTGGCCGGGGCGATCGAGCGCAAACGCCAAGCACGTGCTCTTGAACTCCAACGCGCTGGAAACGTGGAGACTGCCACGAGCACCCGTTTTCCTCCGGTCATTCCAATGTTCGTGGTTGGCTTTCTATTGATGGCAGCTCTGCGCACCACCGGGTGGCTACCTGAATCGGGTATTGAAGCCGGTGCCCTTGCCCAGGACATCGCCTTGGGGGCTGCTCTCTTTGGCCTTGGCTCCAGCGTACGGGTACGTGATCTGCTGAATACAGGAGCCCGTGCAACCGTCATGGCCTTGTGTTCCTGGCTGCTGATTGGGACCCTGGCGTTTGGGGCTGTGCACCTGATGAACATCTGACTTAGAGTCCATGATTGAATGAAATAGTGTCCAATCATAATCTTCTGCGCAATGAAGCTGCAGACCGCAAATCACTTCTCACCGTCCACTCCTATGATGTGGACCTCGACTTAGGTTTGGCCGGTGACCTGAGTGTCGCCGGGTTCCCAAGCCGCAGCACAATACTGTTCGCTGCCGATCTATCAGCCGGCGACTCTGCCGATGCTGCCAACACCGCTGAAACATTCCTTGACTTCATCGGTTTGAGCGTTGAATCGGTAGTCCTTAACGGTGCGAACCTGAATCTGGCTGACGTGGTTGTTGGCTCACGCATTCGTTTGCCGTCGCTCCAGGCTGAGAATGAAGTTGTTGTGTGTGCTACTGCCGCGTATTCGCGCAGTGGCGAAGGCCTGCACCGGTTCGTGGACCCTGCAGATGGCAGGACATACACGTACACACAGTACGAGCCAGCTGATGCGCGGCGTGTTTTTGCAAACTTTGAACAACCAGATTTGAAGGCCCCGTTTACTTTCCATGTGACTGCTCCGGCGGGTTGGGAGGTAGCATCCAACCAATCGGTAAGCCGATATGTGGGCCCGGATGGTGAGAGTGCTCCTGTAGCGGAGAGTAACTTGCTTAATCAGGGACAGGATGCGCCAGTGCTAACGGCACGCTGGGATTTTGCCGCCACCCTTCCCATCTCCACTTACATCACCACGGTGTTGGCGGGGCCGTATTTCAAAGTGGAGGAGCACTTTTCGATGGTCTTTGGTGCAGAAAGTGCACACCAGGGACAGCGGCTGGACATCCCACTTGCCGCATATTGCAGGGCATCCCTCGCGCCGCACTTTGACGCGGCGGAGATTTTCAAGGTCACTAAAGATGGCTTGTCATACTTCAACGAACTCTTTGACCACCCATACCCGTTCGGTAAATACGATCAGGCGTTTGTGCCTGAGTACAACTTGGGCGCCATGGAAAATCCGGGCCTTGTGACGTTCACGGAAGCGTACGTGCATGAGTCCCGAGCCACCGATACGGCTTACCAACAACGTGCCAACACGATCATGCACGAGATGGCGCATATGTGGTTTGGCGATCTTGTCACGATGACGTGGTGGGATGACCTGTGGTTGAAGGAATCCTTTGCTGATTACATGGGTCACTTGGCTGTTGCCGAGGCGACACCGTGGGGTGCCAAGTCCTGGACCATGTTTGCCAGCCGTCGTAAGGCGTGGGCCTATGTACAAGACCAGCTCCCCACAACCCACCCCATCGTTGCTGATATCACCGACCTTGAAGCCGCCAAGGCTAACTTTGACGGGATCACGTACGCTAAGGGCGCCTCAGTGCTCAAGCAGCTTGTTGCGTACGTGGGCCATGAGGCCTTCATCGCCGGTTCAAGAGAATATTTCGCTGCCCACGCGTATTCAAACACCACTTTGGCGGACCTCTTGGATCCGCTGAGTACAGCTTCCGGGAGAGATTTGGGGACGTGGGCCAGCCAGTGGCTGCAGACCTCCGGTATGTCCACGCTCACCCCCGTCATTGACACAAACAATGGCAAGGTGACTTCCGTTGGGATCCGACAAGAAGCTATTGATCCGGTCACTGGTGCCCAAGCGCTGCGTCCTCACCGGTTGGCGGTTGGCTGCTTTGATTACGACGGCGGATCTCTTGTCCGCACACACTCGGTCACCTTGGATGTGGTTGGCGAGGTGACGGAGGTGCCAGAGTTTATTGGCGTGGCAACACCGGCATTGCTACTGGTCAATGACGAGGATCATAGCTATGCCAAGGTCAGGCTCGACGCCGGATCCCTTGCCACCGCGCTTCGTTCCGTTGGAAAAATGATAGACCCGCTAGCTCGCAGCCTTGTGTGGTCTGCACTGTGGAATGAGACACGGGACGGGCTTCTTCCTGCGTCGGTTTACCTTCGCGCAGTGGTGGATCACGCCGGGGGTGAAAACGATGTTAGCCTGCTGCAAACCTTGGCGGACAACGCTGTTTACGCACTGCATTATTACTGTGCCCCAGCTGAGCGCGCGTTGGCTATGGACATGCTGCTCGCTGGCATTGGGCGGCACCTGAACCAGGCGCAGCCAGCAAGCGACGAGCAGTTGGTGTGGGCGCGCACCCTCGCGATTGTGGGTCGCTGCAGTGACGCGGTGGTGCAGATTAGCCGGGACTTGCTGGCAGGAACACACGTGCCGGCCGGATTGGCTGTTGATGGTGGCCTGCGTTGGCTGTTGTGGCAGCAGTTGGCTTCCCGGGGAGCAGCCACCCAAGCGGAACTGGATGAAGAACTGGCGGCAAACACTACCGCCGAACACAGGGCGAGTCATTGTGCCGCTACAGCCGCACTGCCTGAGCTGGCCCTGAAACAACGTCGCTGGAGTGAAGCCGTCGATGAGGATACGCTCAGCAATGAACTCCTCAGCGCTACTATCGCCGGATTCTCGATGGCGGGGCTAATCGCTGGTGAGAGAGAGCTAATTGAATCGTTCGTGGAACCCTATTTTGTGCAGATTGAACGTATCTGGTCTGAGCGCAGTCTGGAAATGGCTGGGCGGGTAGTCCGGGGATTGTTCCCGCTGCAGCAAGATCTTGTCTCTGGGACTTCTCCTGGTGATCACCCGGTGATGGTTCGAACCGATGCCTGGTTGGCAGACCACCCCCATGCATCCACCGGGCTGCGACGCATGGTGCGCGAACAGCGTGACCAGCTACTACGGGCCCTCAACGCCCAAGCGGTTAGCGCCTAGATAATCTGTGCGCCTTTGTCCGGTTCGTGTTTAAGCACCCATCGGGCAAAGGCAAGCAGCATGCCAGCCACAACTATTAGCCATGCTGCGACCGCCACCCACGTGGCAACGTCGCCTACGAAGGTGACAAGCGGCATTTGGTTTTCAGTGCCAAAACGGAATGTTGCTACGGCGAACATTCCTAACGGAAACACAATTGACCACAATGCGGTGCTGTATCGCAAGGGTTGGCGCCGCACTATATGGTGCCAGAAGCCGAAAGCCACGAGAAGCGGAACCCACCACAGGCCAAAGGCCCACAGCAGGTAGCTCAGGCCGCCCACAGTTGGACCGGCCAAATGCACAACCGGGATATCCGCCGGCAGATGCAGGATCATTGAACCGGCCAGGACGGTGATGGCGGTGGCCCCCATAAAGATCCAGTTGGTGGGCACTATGCCACCAAGATTTTCACCACCTGTAAGGAGTCGGAGTACAACCATGGTGGTGAGCGTCAGGTACAGCATGATCCCTACGCCCCAGAATGCTACAGCAGCATCGCTGAGAAGCCGCACAGTACTTCCGCCAGTTGCTAGGGAGGCTGCGGCCATGGAGATCGACTGCGTGGAGACAACCCAGAGAAACCAGGTGCCGTCCACAGGGAGCAGCCGGGGACGTAAGCTCTCTCCCATTTCTGTTCGCAGCATCATTGACAGGGGGACTCCGTACGCCAAGAACAGCCAGAGCACAATACTTATTGCGGCCAGAATCCATGTGGCTTGTGGTGCGACGGGATGAAATCCAATGCCAACAACGTTAATGGCTGCTACCAGTGTCAGGTAACCGAAGCCTTTGTGTGGATTGCGAAAGTCAGCCGCGGCATCAGCATTGTGGGTAACAAGGCGACCAATGAGTCCAATAAAGAGCAGCAGCAAAGCAACAGCCGCTATCCATAACAAGATCGTGGCTGCAACGCTCCAGCCAGCGTCGAGAAGTGAGGCAGAAACAATTCCGGTAGCCATGACGAAGGCAAAGGAAGCAGGTGGCTGATTGGGCCACCAAGACAGCGCTCGTGGTGAATCTTGGGAAGAAGCGCTCATGTAATTCTGTGCAGCCACTCCGTAGTGCCAAATTTACGCTCCACACGGTGTGCCGCCTCGGCAAGTTCGGTATCAGTGAGGAATGCTGCACGGGCACCATAACGATCAATGAATGTCTCTGACATGCGCTCAAGAATGTCTTGGCGGCTTAGCCCACTCTGGCGGCGCAAAGGATCTACACGCTTCTTGGCGGATCGGGTGCCCTTATCTGAGAGCTTCTCTTTCCCGATGCGCAGGACCTGAATCATTTTTTCCGCATCAATGTCATAGCTCATTGTCACGTGATGGAGCATTGCTCCGTTGCTGAGTCGCTTCTGGGCTGCGCCGCCAATTTTACCGGCGCTGGTGGCAATGTCGTTCAGCGGCACATAGAAAGCCTCGATGCCCATCGACTCAAGAGCAGCTAATACCCAGGCATCAAGAAATTTGTAGGAGTCCTCAAAAGTGAGTCCATCAACGAGAGTCTGGGGAAGGTACAACGAATAGGTGATGCAGTTACCTGCTTCCATGAACATGGCACCGCCACCACTGATCCTGCGGACAACGTGAATACCATGCTTCTCCACCCCGATGGGGTCGAGTTCATTGCGGACGGACTGGAAGCTGCCGATAACAACCGAGGGTTCTTCCCAGTCCCAAAAACGGAGGGTTGGGTTTCGTCTACCCGCTCCCACTTCCTCGGTGAGGATCTCATCCAAGGCGACATTGATGGCTGTTGGCAGGACAGTTGGCGCAATAATGTCCCACTCATGGTCAATCCAGCTTGTTGCCTTGGTCAGTGCTCTGCGCACTGCTATGGACACGGCCTGCGCTGAAAATCCAAACAGCACCGCGTCCGCAGGGAGGGCAGCCGTGATGGCGCTGGCGAATTCAATAGCGGGCAGTTCAATAGCTAAACCGTTCAGGGCAGCATTGATGTCATCCAGCGCCTCATCTGGCTCAAGGAAAAAATCACCACTGACCTGGACCTCATCAAGGAGACCATGCTTGACCGTGCAGTCAACCACGACCAATTTGCCGCCATGCACCTTATATTCACCATGAAGTTGCGTTGCCATGCCTCCATCTTCCCCGCTGTCAGCTCTTCTGTGCAAAATTCTTCTGTGCAAAATTGACTCGCTTTATGTCTTTCGGTCTTTCGGTCAGGGCACCAGAGATGATTTCTTGGTGCTGTGATGACATGAAAACAGGGCCCGCACCGTATAGTGCGAACCCTGTCTAAAACAAAAAACTGTTGGAAAGAAGTACTACTTCTTGCCGAAGCCTGCGAAGCGGGCGTTGAAGCGCTCCACGCGGCCGGCGCTGTCCATGATGCGCTGCTTGCCCGTGTAGAACGGGTGTGACTCTGAAGAGATTTCCACGTCGATAACGGGGTAGGTGTTGCCATCTTCCCACTCGATGGTCTTCTTGGACGTCGCCGTGGAGCGCGTCAGGAACTTGGTATCTGAAGCCAAGTCATTGAAAACGATGGCTTCATACTTCGGGTGGGTGTTCTGCTTCACTGTAAACCTCAGAGTGTTATCGTCTGGTTTTTGCCAGACTGATGAATGGTATGGGCACTAGGCCCAGCTAGAAACTTTACCGCTTGGAGCCGAATTCACCAAGCTGGAGTCTGCAGCAGCATCCGGGTTGCTGTGTTAGCCCATTGTGGCGAGAGCAGCCAGTGCCTGATCGGCATGTAAATTCATATTTGTTTCACTGGAGACTGCGAAACGCAGAATTCTGTTTGTATCAACAATGAAGGTGGCTCTTTTGGTGGGTAGGGATTTCGCTAATAGGCGACGCCGTACTCCGAACAAGTCGGCTACCTCGCCTTTTGTGTCGCTCAGCAGTGGGTAGCTGAGGTTGTTTTTCGTGGCAAAGTTCAGCTGTTTGGTTTCAGAGTCCGTGCTGATGCCCACAATGGCGGCGCCCGCCTCCGCGAACTCGGCCTGCAAATCCCGGAAATGGCAGGCTTCCTTGGTGCATCCTCCGCTGCCAGCCAGCGGGTAAAAGAAAATAACTAAAGGACCATCGGCGCTTAGTTCGGAAAGAGTCCTGACCATTCCATGTTGATCAGCCAAAGAAAAATCCGGTAATTTCTCATCTAAGTTCATGTTTCTACACTACCCGCGGTGGCGAAAAAGGCTACAGCACACGCTGCTGCCACATTGAGCGAATCAACGCCGGCGCACATGGGGATCATCACGGTGTGATCGGCTCGTGCCAGTGTCTGGGCACTGAGCCCGTCCCCCTCTGTACCCACCACCAATGCCAGCTTTTGCTCATTGCGGGCAGCAAGTTCGTGAATGGTGAGCGAGTCCTTCACGAGGGCAAGTGCAGCCAAGGTAAATCCTTCTTCATGGAGCATGGCCAAACCCGCCGGCCATTCCGGCAGCCGTGCCCATGGGACTTGAAATACCGCACCCATACTGACCCGGATACTGCGCCGGTAAAGGGGGTCCCCACAACGGGGGCTAATGAGAACTGCATCTATTCCCAATGCGGCAGCAGATCGGAAAATCGCACCAATATTAGTGTGATCCGTAACGTCTTCCAGCACGGCAATCCGCCGGGACCCGGCCAGTAGAGCCGGGATGTTGCGCGCATCTGGACGGTGCATGGCAGCCATAGCGCCGCGATGAAGGTTGAAGCCGGTAATTTCCGTCAGAATTGCGCTGGACCCTACGAAGGCGGGAACGTCGTCGTACTTTTCTAAAACATCAGCCATCTCCGGTAACCATTTTTCTGCCAGGAAGAAGGATCTGGGCCGGTGACCCGCCTCCAAGGCCCGGCGCAGGACTTTGGGGCTTTCGGCGATATACAGGCCTTCTGCGGGCTCTTTGGTCTTGCGTAATTGGACGTCGGTGAGGGAAACGTAATCACTGACGCGAGGATCGCCGGCATCCTGCAGGACGATGATCATGCAATCACCAATTTTTGTATCATGAAGAACAAAGCAACCAATCCGAGGGCGACAATAACCGTGCGCAACACCACGGGCGGCAATCTGCGACCGATCTTTGCGCCAACAAAACCACCAATGAGCGAGCTGACTGCGATCAAACCAACCACGATCCAGATGATCTTCTCGGGGGCGAACAGCAAGTAGGAAATAGCCGCAATGACGTTCACGCTCAGTGAGAGCACGTTCTTGACGGCGTTCGCGTTTTGCAAAGTTCCACTCATAAAGATGCCAAGGATCGCTACCAACAGCACTCCCTGAGCCGCAACAAAATAGCCGCCATAGATTCCCGCCAGAAACACCAAGGCCACCATTAGCGCATCATGAGAGCGGACGGATGTGGCATTGCCGCGACGGGCCTTCACGGCAGCCTGCAGCCGGGGCTGAAAAATTACCAATGCCAGTGCAAAGACAATCAGCACGGGGGCAACAACGTGGAAAACTTCTTCAGGTAGATGCAGCAGGAGGTACGCCCCTGTTATCCCGCCCAGTACCGACGCAGGCATCAGACGGACAAGATTGGGGCCCATCCCTCGCAGCTCGCGACGATAGCCCCACGTGCCGGAAACTCCGCCAGCAATTAAACCCATTGCATTGCTGACCACTGCCATGACGGGAGCGATCCCCAAGGCGATCAAGATGGGGAAGGTAACAAGAGTCCCCGAGCCAACCACTGTGTTGATGGTGCCGGCCCACAGACCGCCTAGCAGGATGAAAAATGACTCAAGCGCGTTCACAGCTCTGGCGGGATCCTATGCGGTTTCGGTGGCCTACTAAAAAACTTATCGCGAAATACTAGTCTGGTGTTCTTACTGGTGTCCGAGTAGAACGATGACGGTTAGTGCCGTGCTGTCGCCGTGTACCTTCCGGCGTTACTTGCGACATTCAGCGGCAGGCCGAACGTAGCGCTGAGTTTCTCTTCCGTCAAGACATCGGCGATGGGCCCTTGGGCAACCACGGCACCGTCGCGCAGCAACAGTGCATGCGTGAAACCGGGTGGAATCTCTTCAAGGTGGTGTGTGACAAGGACGGTGCTGGGGGCCATTGGGTCAGCTGCCAGTTCGCTGAGGCGCTTGACCAGGCCTTCACGTCCGGCTAAATCAAGACCGGCTCCGGGCTCATCGAGCAAAAGAAGCTCCGGATCACTCATGAGTGCCCGGGCAATCTGCACCCGCTTGCGTTCGCCATCGCTCAATGAACCAAAGGTGCGGTTAAAGAACGTTGAAACACCCCACTCCTCGAGCAGACCAAACGCACGGCGTTCATCATTACGATCGTATGCTTCGCGCCAGCGACCTGTGACGCCGTAAGAAGCCGTCACAACTACATTGAGCACCTTCTCATGCTCCGGAATCTGGTTTGCGAGACTGGCAGAGGCCAAACCAATACGAGGGCGCAACTCGAAGACGTCAACGGCCCCCAAAACCTCATCTAGAATCCCGGCAACCCCACGCGTGGGGTGCATGCGGGCACCAGCAATTTGCAACAATGTGCTCTTGCCAGCACCGTTGGGTCCAAGAACCACCCAACGTTCGCCTTCTATGACACGCCAGTCGACGTTGTCCAACAATGTTTTAGTGCCGCGGACAACGCTGACACCGGCCAAACCTAAGACTTCACTCATAATCAATGAGCTTATGACACGAGAGGTGGACTGCGCTAACCAGCACGCCGTTCGCTATGAAGAAGTAGGAGAGGGGCCTTGGATGGGATTCGTGGAGGCACAGTCGGGTGCGGGTAGAATTCTTAGCATGCCCTCCACTTTCACAGCAGTTAGCTATGGCCAAACGCTCTCCCCTGCAGCCATGGAGAAAACCAGGACAGTATTGACCGAGCATGGTTACACCATCGCCTCGGAACGACGCGAGAACCATCCTGAATTTGAAGTGATTGTGCTGGAACTGGGATCCCTCACTCCTTCGGGAACAACTCACGCCCAAGCTGCTGCACGACTGACTCGCTTGCGTCGGGCCCTCACTGAGGCCGGTGCCGGAGAAATAAACACTGCCGTTGTTCCCGACTCGCTTCGCTGGGCAAAACGTAAATTCATCATTTTGGATGTTGACTCCACACTGATCCAGCAGGAAGTGATTGAACTTTTGGCAGCCCATGCTGGATCGGAGGCCGAAGCCGAGGTCACAAAGGTCACCGAGGCGGCCATGCGCGGAGAGTTGGATTTTGCTCAAAGTCTGCATCATCGGGTGGCCACCCTAGCGGGACTTCCGGAGAGCGTACTGGCGGAGGTTGGCGCGGCGATCCAGCTTTCAGCCGGGGCCGAACGGCTCGTATCCCAGGCAAAGGAAGCAGGACACGTTGTTGCCGCTGTTTCAGGGGGCTTTTCACAGATCCTCACCCCGCTGGCCGAGAAACTGGGCTTAGATTTCGCGATGGCAAACGACCTCGAAATCATTGATGGGCACCTAAGCGGCAAAGTGGTGGGGGCGGTAGTTGATAGAGCCACTAAGGCCGTGCAGTTGCAGAGCTGGAGCCAGGAAGTTGGCATCGGTGCTGAAGCCACCATGGCCATTGGTGACGGTGCCAATGACCTCGACATGATGGCTGCTGCTGCACTGGGAGTGGCATTCAACGCAAAACCGGCAGTTCGCGAAGCCGCCGACGCTCAGATCAACCTGCCAAATCTTGATATTGCCCTGGCCCTAGCTAACATCTGGACGCCCTAGCAGCCGCCCAGTAGGCCCGCTGAACTGCTGGTCTCGGGCTGAACTGCTGGTCTTGGGCGAATAAGCCGATTGTAAAAGGATGCGCACTAGGTACAAACACGATCGAGCCCGCTCCGGTCCGCACATACGGATTGGAACGGGCTCGATCAATGTGTGTTTACGCCAAGGTGCAGCCGCCAGGGTGCAGCAGCGGTCTACCTGGCCTATTTGAAGGTGCTGGCTCCGCCCACGTATTCGGTGTGACCGTTGGGAACGTCTGCGGTTGCCATGTTGGCAATTTCAGCAGCAAATTCGGATACGGAGTAGAGGCGGCCGGCTTCGGCGCGGCGAGCCTCAATGGCGCCTGGATTTGCACGGTCAAGGAGCGTTGCGGTGACTGTTCCCTCGATCATGTCAGCTGAGACCACCACCAAGGAGATGTGCTCCGCTTCCAGATTCGGGATCAAGGCGCGCAAGGCATCCTCACCGGCACGTTTGCTCTTAGCTACAGGCTCGTACTCCGGCATGGTGGGCACAGTTTCAATAAAGTGCGCCTGGTGGCTTGTGACAAACACCACGCGCGAGCCAGCGGGCAGCAGCGGCATGGCCGCATTGAGTAGGTTGACCTGTGCGTCACGGTTCAACAGCAGCGCGTAGTTCTCGGCCATGCCGCTTTCCATGCCGCCAGAGGCGTTCAGAACCAAGAGATCCAGTGAACCGAAGTTCTCCAGGGCAGCACTGACAAGGCTCTGGACACCCTCCTGAGTTGTGAGGTCGGCACCAACAGCAACTGCGCGGCCGCCGGCCTCAATGATCTGCGCCACAACCTTGTTGGCGCGCGGGGCCTTCTGGCGGTAGTTAACCACTACCGCGGCACCCTCAGCGGCGAGGTACTTCGCTACATCGGCGCCAACTCCACGTGAGGATCCGGTGACAATAGCGGTCTTTCCGTCAAGCTTTCCCATAAAACATCCTTAATTTGAACTGATCAATCTGTGCCGGGCGGTTGGGGTTGCCTTGGGCTTTATATCGAATCTTATCCGTGCTCAAGCAGCCGCCACGTCATAGCTGCCACCGCAGGCCTAGTCAAAACGCCTAGGAAGCGCTTGAAAGCCCCACCAGGCACTGGATGAGGGATCGCTAGCACAAGTCGGGCTGCCCGAGCCATCTGCGTGCTAGTGGCCCATTCCCAAACCGCCGTCAACAGGAATGACGGCGCCAGAGATATAGGCAGCTTCATCGCTTGCCACCCAGCGAACAACGTTGGCAACCTCCTGCGCGGAGGCGAAACGAGCCGCCGGAATGGTGGACAGGTACTGCTTCTGTGTTTCTTCTGGCAACGCCGCTGTCATGTCGGTGCTGATGAATCCCGGAGCCACAACATTGGCTGTAATCCCGCGGGAACCCAGCTCGCGGGTCAGCGAGCGGGCTATACCAACCAGTCCTGCCTTTGACGCGGCGTAGTTGATCTGCCCGGGTGAACCATAGAGACCCACAACGGAAGAGATCAGCACCACACGCCCCTTCCGTAGGCGGATCATTCCCCTGGAGGCGCGTTTGATAACCCGGAAGGCGCCTGTCAAGTTCGTGTCAACCACTGAGGTGAAGTCATCCTCGCTCATGCGCAACAACAAGGTGTCCTTGGTGATGCCGGCATTGGCAATCAAAACCTCTACGGGGCCGTGCGCCGCCTCGACCTCGGTAAAAGCTGCGTCAACGGAGGCTGTGTCCGTGACGTCAGCCTTGACACCGAGTATTCCGTCGGGCAGCTCTGAAACGCTCCTGTAGGTCACTGCAACTTTGTCGCCGTTGGCCAGGAAGGCTTGAGCAATGGCAAGTCCTATGCCACGGTTCCCGCCGGTGACCAAAACACTACGAGCCTGGCGTTCGTCGCCTGCCGGTGTACTCATGTATTCCTCCAAAGAAAACAAAGATCAAAATGACGGATTGGAGCAGCAAATTGCTTTGGTTATCGAGAAGACTCCTGGACAATCCCCCAAGGTACCCGACGACTACTCTTGAAAGTTAGCTGCAGTTAATGAATCCTACGGTGAAAGGGCTGCGCCCACACACTTGGCTTTTGGTTGTGCCCCCTCTCGGTGAGAGAATAAGGGTGTCCCTGGGAGTGTGATGAAAGACCAATCAGCCATGCCGAAGCCCGGTACGGAACGGCGCAGCAAGTACCGTCACGGTGCGCCCGTTTCTAGCGTCCAAGCCATTACCAATGCGGCCATTGCGCATAGCGAAGACATGCACAGCCGTATGGTGAAATACGCTGTCACGATGGGCATTCGGATGGTCTGCCTTGCGGCAATCTTTGTTTTCGACGGATGGTTCAAGCTCATACCCGTCATCGGTGCCGTGGTTCTGCCGTGGGTTGCTGTGGTGATCGCTAATGGTGGGGCAGACATTGTTCACCAAGAGAGAGTTGAACTGCTTGAAAATGCCCCAACCTATGGCATCGAGGGTGGGCAGAACAGTACTGAGGATGACGAAAGTGGTGTTTCCGATGTACTCGCCGGTGAGATTGTCCCGGATGAGATGGATAGCCCAAACATGAAAGACCCAAACATGGATGGCCCAGAAGCAGGAGAGCAAGCATCATGAACATCTTCGATATGTTGCCCGGGGATGGAAAACCGGTGACGGAGCAACCCCAGACTCCCATCTGCTCACGGAGAGGCTGTCGTGAGAATGCCACTACCGCGCTGCTCTGGAACAATCCCAAGATTCACACAGCTGAGCGACGCAAGATCTGGTTGGCTTGCTCCGATCACGCAGCGTGGTTGGAAGACTACCTGCAAAGCCGTTCCTTATGGAAGGAAACTCAGCCCTTGAGCCCTAAGGACTCTGTCTAGTTCATGAAGACCTATAAATTTCTGTTCTCCAGCAGGTGGATGGGCTATTTTGCCATGGCACTTGTGTTTGCCATCGCCTGCGTGGCCTTGGGAAACTGGCAAATCAACCGCCGCAATGCCGTGGTTGAGAACATCAGTAAAATCCAGGAGAACTACGCTGGCACGATTTATGACTATGCGGACGTAGCTTCAAATTTTGACACTCTTGATCCTGCAAAAGAATGGACCCAGGTTCGTTTGAAAGGCACCTATCAGGTGGCGGATGAACGCATTGTGCGTAATCGTCCTCTCAACGGCGCTGCTGGTTATGAAGTGCTTGTCCCGTTGATCTTGGAAAACGGTGACACGGTCATTATCGACCGTGGGTGGCTGCCTATTGGCAACAAGGAAGCAGGGCATCCAGATGCCATCCCGCAGCCGGAGCCCGGTGTTGTCAGCGTCGTTGCAAGACTGAAGCCGCCTGAGCCCAAGCTTGACCGTGGAGCACCCCCGGGTCAGCTGGCCACCATTGAGCTCAATGACTACGCCGCGGAACTGAATTACCCCATCAAAAAAGGTGCTTACGGACAATTGGCCAGTGAAACACCAGCGGCCGCCATCCGCCCCGTAGCGTTCCCCTCCCCTTCTATCGATGAAGGCTCACATCTCAGTTACGCACTCCAGTGGATCGCTTTTGGGATCCTGGCATTCGTCGGATTTGGCTATGCTGCCAGAACACAACGCCGCAATGATGACTTTGACGCACAAGAGGCACAGGCGTCAGGCGTACCGGTGGAAGAGGTCTACGGCAGAGGATCGGCATTCCATCCCCGCCAGCATCCCAAGCGTCGCCGTCCGGGAGCCAAACCCACCGCCGAGGAAGCAGAGGATGCACTTTTGGATGCGCAGGGTTTTTAGTCAGACTCACCAGCCCGTCAAACTTGCTTGGCCGCTGTGTTTTTTCTCATCTAATCTAAACGGATGAAAGAGTTGAACACTTCACTGCCCTATCCTTCTGAAGATGCTGGTGAAGACCCGGTTGTTGAAAACGTACGGGCAGCTTTGCTTAGAGCAGGGCTGGCGGACACAGTGATAGTTGTGCCGGAATCGGTTGCCACGGCTGCCACCGCAGCTGCTGTGCTTGGCTGCACGGTTGGTGCCATTGCGAACAGCCTGATTTTCGAATGTGACGGCGCTCCCCTGCTGATCCTTGCCAGCGGGGCGGCAAAAGTAGACGTGAAACTCGTTGCCCGGGTACACGGCCTAGGAAAAATCAGGCGAGCGAGTCCGGAATTTGTTCTCCAGCACACCGGGCAGCCGGTGGGAGGTGTCGCTCCACTGGGGCACCCCCGACCCATTCACACATTTCTTGACTGCGATCTGGCCCAGTTTCCGGTGCTGTGGGCGGGCGCTGGCAGCCATCAAGCGATGCTCTCCATGAGTTATAGCCAACTCTTGGCCACCACTGGTGCAAAAGAAACTGCCGTCCGCTAAAGGTAGCGAACGGCAGTTCTTGCAGAAATTCTTAGTGCTAAGCCAGTGTTATCAGGTCTAGGTAGTCCTGGCTCCAGAGGTCCTCGTCACCGTCAGGTAACAGGACCACGCGTTCAGGATCCAGTGCTGCCACTGCGCCTTCATCGTGGCTAACAAGGACAACAGCGCCCGTGTAGTTCTTCAGTGCTCCCAAGATCTCTGCGCGGCTGGCCGGGTCAAGGTTGTTAGTGGGCTCATCAAGCAGCAACACGTTGGCACTTGAGGCAACGATAGTAGCCAACGCCAAACGGGTTTTTTCACCGCCGGAGAGTACTCCGGCAGGCTTGTTCACATCATCACCGGAGAAAAGGAAGGACCCGAGGATGCCGCGAACTTCGGCGTCGTTCATATCACCAGCTGAGGAACGCATGTTTTCCAAGACGGTGCGGGTTACATCAAGAGTGTCATGCTCCTGGGCGTAGTAGCCCACTTTCAGTCCATGGCCGGCAATCACTTCACCCGTGTCTGGTTTGGAAACACCTGCAAGCATGCGTAACAAAGTTGTTTTACCAGCACCGTTTAGACCCAGAATCACGACTTTGGAGCCGCGGTCAATAGCGAGGCTGACATCGGTGAAGATTTCCAGCGAGCCGTAGGACTTACTAAGGCCCTCAGCGGTCAGAGGGGTCTTTCCACAAGGAGCAGGATCGGGGAAGCGCAACGCTGCAACCTTGTCCTGGGCGCGAACTTCTTCGAGCCCGGCCAGCAACCTTTCGGCGCGCTTGGCCATGTTCTGCGCGGCCACAGCCTTGGTGGCCTTGGCACGCATCTTGTTTGCCTGGTCCATGAGGACTCCGGCCTTCTTCTCAGCGTTGGCCCGCTCCCGGCGTCGTGCCCGTTCATCAGTTTCGCGCTGAGCCAAGTATTTCTTCCAACCCAAGTTGTACTGGTCAATCGTGGCCCGGTTGGCATCCAGGTGGTAAACCTTATTGACAGTGGCTTCAAGGAGTTCGGTGTCGTGACTAATCACAATCAGACCGCCATTGTGGCTTTTGAGGAAGTCGCGCAGCCAAGCGATGGAATCGGCGTCCAAGTGGTTTGTCGGCTCGTCCAAGAGCATTGTTTTGGCCCCGGAAAAGAGAATCCGAGCCAACTCCACCCGCCGTCGCTGACCACCTGAAAGGGTTTTTAGGGGCTGGTTCAGGATGCGCTCAGGCAGTGCCAAGTTGGAGGAGATGGCGGCTGCTTCCGCCTCGGCGGCGTAACCACCGTTAGCAAGGAACTCCACCTCAAGCCTGTCGTAGCGGCGCATTGCCTTGTCCCGAACAGAGTTGTCCTCACTGGCCATGTCGCTTTCAGCCTTGCGCAACTTGGTGATGACCTTATCAAGGTCACGGGCCGAGAGGATACGGTCCTTGGCAAGCTGCTCCATGTCAGGGGTGCGGGGATCCTGCGGTAGGTAGCCGATCTCGCCGGTACGGGTGACCTTGCCACCTGCAGGGAGTCCTTCCCCGGCCAATACACGGGTTAGGGTGGTTTTGCCGGCGCCATTACGGCCCACCAAACCAATTTTGTCACCGGAGTCGATGCGGAAGGATACTTCGTCCATGAGCAGGCGCGCTCCAGCACGTAACTCAAGGTCTTGGACCGATATCAACGTAGTAACCTTTCACGTAAGTGGGTAAGTGCCGCGAAACGTATTTCTCCGGTTCCGGATGAGAGCAGCGTTGAACAACCTACCTAGTCTAACGAGGATCTGAGTTCGTCCAACTCTTACCTTGGCAAAACTTTACCGAAAGCAGCAATAATGAGTTTTTCACGACCTGTGGATGAGACATTGAGTACATCAACTCCACTCTCCGATGCGCCCAACAATAAGGATGGGCTACGCTCCCGGAGAGTCCGATGGGGCGCTATGGACCTCTCGCTGATCGCTGTTTTTGCCGCTCTCTTGGCAGCGTCCATTGCAGTACCGGGCATCAATGTTGGCCCAGCGGGCGTAGCCATCACCTTGCAGACGCTGGTGGTAGTGCTGTGCGGTCTTGTTCTTGGTTTTGCCCGAGGGACTGCAGCCGTAGGGCTGTACGTGCTGTTGGGGCTGATCGGGCTTCCAATTTTTAGCGGTTTCCGGGCAGGCCCGGCAGTGTTGGCGAGCCCATCGGCTGGTTACATCATTGGCTTCATTTTCGGTGCCGCAACTGTGGGCCTTCTGGCCACGTGGGCAGTGCGCAGCCGCTGGCGAGCCGCTGCGCTTTTTGCTGCAGCCATGGCGGGTACAGTAGTTATTCACCTCAGTGGAATTGTGGGATTTGTCATCAAAGGCATGAGCCTGCCAACGGCCATGCTCGCGGATGTTGTTTTTTTGCCGGGCGACATTCTCAAGAATGTTCTAGCCGTGATCATTGCGTTGAGCCTGCACCGGGCGTTCCCGGATCTTTTGCTCCGTCGAAGCAAGTGAACCCTTCTGCTCAAAACACCATTGTCCTGACACAGGCCGGTGTCAGCATCCCCCCGATTGATCCTCGACGCCAGGACGCCAAAAGAATTCTGGCGCCTCTGACCTTGCGGCTGACGGAGTCTCGAATTGCTGTCATTGGCGCAAACGGATCCGGTAAATCGACCTTATTGCGGATGCTGAACGGGCTTGTGCGCCCATCGACCGGCACGGTCGTTGTCAATGGCCGCAATACCATCACTGAGTCATCGGCGGTGCGACGCAGCGTGGGCTTTGTCTTTACGGATCCCATGTCCCAGTTAGTCATGCCAACACCTCAAGAAGACGTAGAGCTGTCTTTGCGCCGGCAGAAACTGGGTAAGCGGGAGCGCAAGGACAAGGCCCTGGCCATCCTTGCGGACTACGGTCTTGAACATTTGGCGGAAAGCAGCATCTATGAACTTTCAGGTGGTGAACGTCAACTGACGGCCCTTGCCACAGTGTTGGCCGTTGTTCCCGAGATATTGGTGCTGGATGAGCCATCAACCCTGCTTGATTTGCGCAACACGAGAATGCTCATGCAACGTCTTGAAACACTTCCTCAGCAGTTGATCATGTCTACTCACGACCTCACGTTGGCCGCAACCTTCCACCGTGTTCTGGTGATTGACCACGGTGATTTAGTGTTCGACGGCGATCCGCAAGAGGCGATCGCCCGGTACCGGGAGTTGGCGCTCTAGTGCGCGGACAGGCCTTTCTAGTAGCCGGATATGTCCCGGGAACCTCGGTGATTCACCGCTTGTCGCTGGGCATTAAAGCTCTCCTGCTTTTTAGTATCGCCGTTCTGTGTTTAGCCTCCCCGTTAGTTTCAACGCGCGTTGGCGTTCTCACAACCACCCTGACCTTGGTTGTGGTTGTGGTGGGGCACTTTTTGGCCGGTCTGAGCTGGCAGCGCATGTGGCGAGCAGTGCGAATGATGCTAATCTTTTTGGTGCTGATCATGGGGTACCAGTGGTGGCAACACGGCCCATGGGTCGCATGGAGCGTCATTGCCGCGATCCTCGCTACAGTGCTGGCTTCAAACATTTTGACGGCCTCAACACCCGTTGACGAGCTCCTGGATGGTTTGGCTGCGCTTGTGATGCCGTTAAAGCGGTTTGGTGCAGACCCCGAACGGTTCTCTCTCACAGTGGCGCTGATGCTTCGTAGCATCCCCTTTGTCATAGGGGCCTTTGCCGATGTCCGTGACGCAGCCCGCGCCCGAGGCCTTGAAAGAAACCTACTGGCCCGCTCACTGCCGGTGGTCATTGCCACAGTGGGCTATGCCCGCGCCACGGGTGATGCCTTGGCCGCCCGTGGTCTCGGTGAGCCTGAGAGTAGCTAACCCAACCAAGAGTCCGAGCCCCTGAAGAGTTTAGGTCCCTGGAAGACTCCAGAGACGATGGTGGGTAGAAAAGTGCTGAGGCTAACATGATCCCCGGCGGCACCGATGTGCAGCTGTCTATCTGGGGCTACTGAGCTTATAAGTTCTATTAGTTCTACGAGTCATGCATCTGAGTCCACTGGAATTGCGCTGTAATACCCATTCCACCTGCCATGCTGATCATGGCGAGGGCATCTGTGCCTAAATCGGCGCCGCGCCGGGCACGGGCTAGCAGCCTCGTCACAAGGACAGCCCCAGATGCCCCGTACGGATGCCCCAAGGCCAAGGCACCGCCGTCGTGGTTAAAGATGCCGGGATCTACTCCGAGAAGATCTGCAACGGCCAGAACTTGCGCGGCAAAAGCTTCATTGAACTCGACCAGGGCCGCAGCCAACCCGTTGCGGCTAAGGCCCGTGCGGGACATGAGCTTGCGGGTGGAATAAGCGGCTCCAGCTCCGAGCAAGGTAGGCTCATTGCCCAGCACGGCACTATCTATAAATTTCAATCCCCGTGCACTTTCTCCGGTGATTCTTTGCTGACTCGCAATTGCTCGTGCTCGCGTTAGAGACGTAACAAGCAGCAAAGCCGCACCATCACTGTACGGGCATGAATTCCCTGCAGTAACGGTTCCACCGGGTACAAAAGCGGCGGGAAAGCGGGCCATCAGGGATGGCGTAAGGTTCGGTCGTGGCCCCTGATCGGCGAGGAGTCCGGCGAAGGAGATAAGCTCATCTGCAAAGTGCCCTTTCTGCGCCGCCTTGATCGCCCGGTCATGGCTCTCTAAGGCGTAGGCGTCCTGGCGTTGGCGTGTAATGCCATAGTGCGCGGCTACATTCTCCGCCGCTTGACCGGCATCTGGATCACCAATGTCCTCGGGCGCAAACTGTGCCCGCGCAAAAAACTCAAGGCCGCCATCAGCCAGCCTGTGTGCCCGCGCAGGGGCGGTGCTGATACTCTCCACTCCCCCTGCCAGATAGAGGTCCCCCGCACCGGCCTGAACTAGTCTGGCGGCCAGCACCACGGCTTCCAAACCCGAACCACACTGCCTGTCTACAGTAAGTCCTGTGACAGTGTGCGGAAGTCCAGCCGTCAATGCGGCGAGCCGGGCAACGTTGCCACCTCCACCTACAGCATTACCCAGGATGACATCACTAATTTCCGACACTGGAATCCCGGATTGGGCAATCAGGTCTCTAATGACGACAGAGGCAAGTTCATGGGCCCGGTATTTCTTATAGGCACCCCCTGCTTTCGCTGTGGGAAGCCGTCTGCCCGCAATGATGACGGCTGTTGTGTCGGGATCGCTTGTTGTGGTTGGAGTTCCGGAGGTGGAGCTAGGTAATTCGCTGGGCACGGGTGTCCCCTTCGTTGATCCACTGGGAGAGGATGGCCCTGCTAATTTTGCCGCTATTAGTTAGCGGCAGTTCCAACATTTCAAAGTACCTGGTTGGGCGTTGCTGCGCTGTTAATGTTGATGCCACGTGGCGAAGTGCCGCCATGAAGGAAACCGCACCTGCCGTGGTGCTGCCTGTGGCGCTGTGATCTCCATCCAGGAGGCTTGCAGAGCTGTAAATTCCTGCAACAACGCGCTGACCCCTGACGGGATCGGCAATACCTGTGACAACAATTGTGAGCACACCGGCACAGTTATCAGCCATCGCCAGGACTTCCTCAACATGGTGCGGATAAACATTCGTGCCGGCCACGATGATCATGTCACTGGCTCGGCCGGCTACATGCAGGACACCTTGGGAATCAAGATGGCCTTGATCACGGACAGTGCACCACTGCCCGTCATCACCACTGCCCAATGGGGCAGAGAACAATGAAGCAGAGAACAATGGAGCTGGGGAAACTCTGTGCTTGTCAGCTCTGAGAGTACCGAAGGCCAGCCCATCGTCACCCCATGCGTAGCCACAGCAAACATAAGGACTTTTGACGAAAATATAGCCTGATTGCCCCGCTGGTAGGAGGTTGCCAACTTCATCCCGAATGCTGATCTCCACTCTAGGAAATGCTGTGCCAACTCCGGCAGGGGCGTCCTCTCCTACTTTCCTGTTCTGTCCTGCTTTCCTAACCACCGCACCTTTAGTGACATCTACGAGAGAAGAGTTACCTTGGAGCTCTGGTGCGGACGGCAAGTTCAAATCCTGGGGCCGTGCCAGGATCGAGTTTGTGGGCGCAAATTTTAGTGTGGAAGCGGCAACGAAACCCAGTTCTGCGGCACCATAATACTGCTGTATTTTTGCATTGGGTGCCCATTGATGAGCCAATGCCACAGTGGATGCAGACAGCACAGAACCTGCGCAAAGAATGGAGGAAATTCCGTCCCCGCTTTGTTTTGTTGCTAAACCGCGGGCCGCGAGCAGGTCAAGGATAGTTGGCACCAGCACAACGCGGTTAACTTTGTTGCGTGCTATTGCTAATAAAGCAGCATCGGCATTGAAGCTGGGCAGGATGACGAAAGTGGATCCTGCATAGATGGACTCGCCCAGAGCATAGAGATTCATGCTGGCAGCCAGCGGCCCGGGTGCTAGTGTCACCGTCTCAGTTCCCAGCCCGAAGTACTCCGTGCTATTTGCGAAGGAGGTTTCCCACGAGTCGGCGTTGCGAACAAACGCTTTGGGCAGACCGCTGGTCCCGGAAGAAAGACCGAGTAAGAACGGCGGCGATACGTCATTGTTCCGTTCTTCTAGCCAGGCCTCTGCTGCACCTTTCAAGTCTTGGCGCAGGGCAAGCGGCCAGCCGTTTTCCAGTACCATTGCCGTCAGGGAGTGGAAGACAGCACCACAAAATTGGACCACCAGGTCTGCCCCGGAAGCAGCGTCAACGACCACTAGCTGGCCAGCAGTTGAACTATCTGCGCTCACGGAAGTCCCCGGGACCAGTCCGTGGACAGTGTCCGGGATCAAGTTCATTGCCGGGTTAGTAGCTGGGTCCTTGTGAACAGTTTGCGCAGCTTGGAGCAGCTGGGCAAAACTATAACGTTGTTCGCCTGCAACCAGCGCGCAATCGCCGCCACGACTACTAGCCCAGTCCTTGAGTTTCTCGATGAAAGGCATCCTCTTCATCGTAGAGGAGATTCGGGTTTCCATGTGGATGCAGTAGCTGTGGCTAGGCCCTGGATACCGGTGGCTGGCCTCTAGACAGTCGTGCCGGGCTAATTCAAAAATGTGCCACAGGCGCTACTCTATTCTCATGACTTTTAATGAAGGTGCTCGCCTTGACCCATCTCAGGCGGAGGATCGCCGTGGCCGTGGCGGAATGGGCCGTGGCGGAAAAATCGGGATTGGTTTAGGGGGCGGCATTGTGGTCCTCATTGGGGCACTCCTAGGGATTAATCCTGATCTGCTTGCCTCTGTGCTTGAGGGAACGGAGAATCAACCGGCGATTGAGCAATCCGGCAGCGCAGCGCTTGAAAGCTGTCAAACCGGAGAGGACGCCAACAACCTCCTCGACTGCCGAATTCTGGGCACAGCTAACTCGCTCAACGCATTCTGGCCGGCGTATCTTGCTCAACAGACTCAGAATATATCCGGCCAAAACCAATCCGAGGTGAAGTATCTCAGGCCCACAACAGTCATCTTTTCTGGAGGAGTAGATACAGCGTGCGGACAGGCGACTACTGCCGTTGGTCCGTTCTACTGCCCTGGAGACACTAAGGCTTATTTCGATCCAGATTTCTTTGTCCAACTTCAAACTCAGTTTGGTTCCTCTGGTGGCCCGCTAGCCCAGGAATATGTTGTGGCACACGAGTTCGGGCACCACATACAAAACCTTATGGGGACTCTTGACCGTGCCGGGCAAGGGGGCACTGGAGCCCAGTCCAACGCCGTGCGTACCGAACTACAAGCTGATTGTTATGCGGGGATTTGGATGCGGCATGCCTCATCAACACCAGCGCCGGGAACCAGTGAGCCGTTCATGAAGCCCCTAGTACAGGACGATCTCAACGATGCCTTGTCTGCGGCGTCTTCAGTGGGCGATGACAGGATCCAGCAGGCCGCTACCGGTGGCACGAATCCTGAATCGTGGAGCCACGGTTCCAGTGAACAGCGTCAAAAATGGCTCTACGCCGGGTACCAGAGCGGAGATCTAGCCACCTGTGACACCTTCTCTGTGCCCAAGGTATAGCCCAGAACGGGGATAGCAAAAAAACTCGCAGCAACCAATGAATTGCATGGAGAACGTGCAATTCATTGGTTGCTGCGAGTTGGTTTTGCTACTTAGATGTTGAAGCCTAAGGCCCGCATCTGATCCCGGCCGTCGTCCGTGATTTTCTCCGGACCCCACGGCGGCATCCACACCCAGTTGATCCGCCATTCATCCACAATGGGGTTCAGTGAGTTTTCAACCTGTTCTTCGATGACGTCCTGTAAGGGGCAGGCCGCTGTGGTGAGCGTCATGTCCAACAGCAAGGCGCCGTCGTCTCCATACCGCAGGCCGTACAGCAGTCCCAAGTCAACGATGTTAACCCCAAGCTCGGGGTCAATGACGTCCTTGAGTGCTTCTTCGACGTCTTCGAGGTCAGTTTGGCCAGCAACAATGGGTGCGCTTGTTTCGCTGATGTCAGTCATGATTCCTTCTTAGCGATGGTTGAGTTGTGCAGCGTTTAGGCCGGTGTTGACTCGGCAACCAAGAAACGGTCGTAGCCTTCATTTTCCAAGCGGTCTGCAAGTTCCGGGCCGCCCTGTTCTGCGATGGTGCCATCGACGAACACGTGAACAAACTGCGGCTTGATGTAACGCAGGATGCGTGTGTAGTGGGTGATGAGCACAGTGCCCAGTCCACCGGCGTCGATTGCACGGTTTACGCCCTCGGCAACAACTTTCAATGCGTCAACGTCAAGACCGGAGTCCGTCTCATCCAAAACTGCGAACTTGGGATGGAGCAGTTCAAGCTGGAGAATCTCATGACGCTTCTTCTCGCCACCGGAGAAACCTTCGTTGACGTTGCGCTCGGCGAACTCCGGCTCGATCCGCAGCTGCGCCATGGCAGCCTTGACGTCTTTGGTCCAGGTACGCAACTTGGGGGCTTCGCCGTCGATCGCGGTCTTTGCGGTACGCAAGAAGTTGGTCATGGTCACGCCGGGGATTTCTACCGGGTACTGCATGGCCAGGAACAAGCCGGCGCGGGCACGCTGATCGACAGTCATTGTCAGAACGTCTTCGCCGTCGAGAGTGATGGATCCACTGTCCACCGTGTAACGCGGGTGACCTGCAATAGTTGCCGCGAGCGTTGACTTACCGGAACCGTTGGGGCCCATGATGGCGTGGGTTTCGCCGGTGTTGATGGTTAAGCTGACACCCTTGAGGATCGACTTGGTGCCTTGCTCGGTGGTGATGCTAACGTGCAGATCCTTGATTTCCAGAGTAGACATACTCTATTTTCTCCTAAAAAGTGTGTTTGCGGGTCGCTACGCTACTGCGTGCTGACACCGTTAAGAATGTTGGTGACGTCCACATAGACGTCGCTGCCGTAAACGGCTAGGGCAAAGACGGGAACAGGTTCGAAGGCTGGCAATGTCAGCGGCTGACCTGATGAAAGATCAAAAGAGCTGCCATGTGCCCAGCATTCGATTGTGCCGTCCTCCACGTCGCCTTCGCTCAAGGAGATCTCTGCGTGTGAGCAGGTATCCCCAATTGCGTGGAGCTCACCGTAGGAGTCCCTCACAATGGCGATGGGGTAATCGTCAATCTCAACAAGCAAGGACGACTTCACCTGAACTTCGTCATCTTGGCAGACAACGACTCCGGCGGGCGTGGAGGAATCACTCATTGTGGTGTCGCCGCCAATTCGCGTTCCACGGACTCGCGCAAACGTTCTTCAAGGGCCGGAACCCGAATGCTCTGGATGACCTCGTTCAAGAAACCACGGACCACCAGACGGCGGGCAACGCTTTCCTCAATGCCGCGAGCCTGGAGATAGAACAACTGTTCGTCGTCGAAACGACCGGTTGCACTTGCGTGTCCAGCCCCTTCAATCAGACCAGTCTCAATTTCCAAGTTGGGCACGGAGTCGGCACGGGCACCCTGGGTAAGAATCAGGTTACGGTTCAGCTCGTAGGTGTCAGTGCCCTCGGCTTCCGCACGAATGAGAACATCGCCAATCCAGACAGCATGTGCACCGTCGCCCTGCAAGGCACCCTTGTACGTGACACGAGACTTGCAGTGCTTCGTGGAGTGATCCACAAAGAGGCGCTGCTCAAGGTGCTGACCAGCATCTGCAAAGTAGAGCCCATTCATTTCAACGT
Organism: Arthrobacter sp. TMP15; assembly: GCF_039529835.1. Taxonomy (NCBI): domain Bacteria; kingdom Bacillati; phylum Actinomycetota; class Actinomycetes; order Micrococcales; family Micrococcaceae; genus Arthrobacter; species Arthrobacter sp. TMP15. Next base: position 1,768,233 of record NZ_CP154262.1, on the reverse strand, counting down.
CACCTCCAGTACCTGTGAAGCGAGCGGCAGGTGTGGTGCGCAGCAAATCGCCACCGAGGTTGATGACTACGTGCTTGACCTTTGCATCGCGGCCAACCTTGATGTGCTGGGCGCTGGCGTGCACAGCGTCGTCGTTCCAGTCTTGGATGCTGACAACCGTGAGGTTTGCACCATCTTCAACAAGGACCTCGACGTTTTCACTGAGAACAGCTGTTCCACGGTGGTCAAGGACAACAACGCCTGTTGCAAATTTCTTCGCCACAACCACTATGTGGGCTGCCGCTGGTGAGTCTCCCTGACCCGTCAGGGTCAAAGTGGTGAGATTATCTGCGGTGCCTGCGAATTCTGCAGGCAGAGTAACAACAGTGGCTTCCTTGAAGTTCTCCCAGGCGGCCGCGGATACGCGATCCTCGGGAATGCCGGCGCAACCGATGCGTGAATCATCGCGCCCAACAGTCTCAACTGTGACTTCGTCGGGGCCGGAGACTACTACCAGAGGGCCTGGGCCGCTAAGCTCTTGGCCCTTGATACCCACGCGGTCAAGGCCACGCAGGCGCTTGAGCGGTGTGAAGCGCCAGTCTTCTTCGCGGCCAGTGATAGCAGGGAAGTCGGCGAGCTTGTATGAGGTCTTGCGGCCTGCACGTGAGCTGTCGGGAATCCCTACCCCACCACCATGGCTGTCGCCGCCGTGGCTGTGTGCTTTGGCAGCACTGCCACCAAGGGGACCGGACTCGGGATTGATCTCGGAAAGGCTTTCGCCCTCCTCGGTCATGCCCTTAATGAAGTCCTGCGACCATACTTTTGACTCTGTTTCGTGTTCTTGCTTGAGCTCGGTCATTTAGCCGACGGCCCCTTCCATCTGCAGTTCAATCAGGCGGTTCAATTCGAGGGCGTATTCCATGGGCAGTTCCTTGGCAATCGGCTCGATGAAGCCACGAACGATCATGGCCATGGCCTCGTCTTCTGGCATACCGCGGGACTGCAGGTAGAACAGCTGCTCCTCACTGACCTTCGAGACTGTTGCCTCGTGCCCCATGGAGACATCGTCTTCACGAACGTCAACGTAGGGGTAAGTATCTGAGCGAGAAATGGTGTCAACTAACAATGCGTCGCAACGAACAGTGTTGGCCGAGTGGTTTGCACCTTCACGGATTTGCACCAAACCACGGTACGCAGAGCGTCCGCCACCTCGGGCAACAGATTTGGAGATGATCGAAGACTGCGTGTTTGGCGCAATGTGGACCATCTTGGATCCGGTGTCCTGATGCTGGCCCGGGCCCGCAAATGCAACCGAGAGGGTCTCACCCTTGGCATGCTCGCCGACCAAATAAACGGCCGGGTACTTCATGGTGACCTTCGAGCCGATATTGCCGTCAACCCACTCCATGGTGGCGCCCTCATGTGCAATGGCGCGCTTTGTCACCAAGTTATACACGTTGTTGGACCAGTTCTGGATGGTGGTGTACCGAACGCGAGCGTTCTTCTTAACCACGATCTCCACGACAGCGGAGTGCAGTGAGTCGGTTGTGTAGACCGGTGCCGTGCAACCCTCAATGTAGTGAACGTAGCTTCCCTCATCAGCGATGATGAGCGTGCGCTCAAACTGGCCCATGTTCTCGGTATTGATGCGGAAGTAGGCCTGAAGAGGTATTTCCACCTGAACGCCCGGGGGAACATACACGAATGAACCGCCAGACCATACTGCTGTATTCAGCGAAGCAAACTTGTTATCACCGATCGGAATCATGGTGGCGAAGTACTCCTGGAAGAGTTCAGGGTAATCACGCAATCCTGTATCGGTGTCAGTGAAGATAACACCCTGCTCTTCCAAATCCTCGCGGATCTGGTGGTAGACAACTTCGGACTCATATTGGGCCGTCACGCCACCGATCAGACGGTTGCGTTCAGCTTCGGGGATGCCCAACTTTTCGTAGGTGTTGCGGATATCTTCCGGCAGCTCCTCCCACGTAGTCGCCTGCTTTTCCGTGGAGCGCACGAAGTACTTGATGTTATCGAAGTCAATGCCGGAGAGGTCAGCACCCCATGTCGGCATGGGCTTACGGTCGAAGTACTTTAGCCCCTTCAACCGCATGTCCAGCATCCACTGTGGCTCGCCCTTTTTGGCCGAGATGTCGCGGACTACTTCCTCGCTGATGCCACGGCGGGCATTGTCGCTGGACTCGTTTTTATCCGACCAGCCGAAGGCGTAGTTTCCCAAGCCTTCCAGTTCCGGGTTTGCCTCGAGGATGTGGGTAATTGTGGTGTCTTCGACAGCAGTCTTCGCGCCTACATCCTGCGCTAATTGATCCGTCATCACGGCCTTTCTTGCTGATGGTTGGAAATTTGGTTCGACGGGCGTTGTTTGCCCGCCGTAACAGTAGTTGCCGGTGCACTTCTCGATTGGACAATGCTTGAACGCATTATCCGGCGTGGTGCAGGGGTGGTTTGGGTTGTGCCCTGGGGCATTGCACCCTGGGGTGCTGTGGAACTGGGCGCCGTGGCCAACTTGCGCACCACGGCTCTGCCAGTGGGAACGTGAGTTGTGCAGACGTGTCCTCCACTAGCCATGGTGGAGAGCCTTCGCACGTCTACGCCGATGAGCCTAGCAAAAACATCGGTCTCAGCATCGCAGAAGTCGGGAAAAGAAGTAGCAAGTTCTTGAATGGGGCAGTGGCCTTGGCACAGCTGCTCGGCAGCCATGGCAGTGCCGGCATTGAGTGAATTGGATGTGGCTACAAACCGGTCGTTGTTCAAGGCAGTAGCGAGCGCCTTGGACCTGGCGGCTACATCTGTTCCGGCAGCGTCAACGATAGGCTGGTATTTTGCTTCCATTTTTGCGAAGCGGCGCCGGGCGAACTCAACAACGCCTATCTCGCCATGTGTGCCAGCAATCTCTTGCAGCGCAAGCTTGGCGATTTCCAAGTAGTCATCACCAATTTCGGTTTGACCACGCCTCGAAACAACATAGCGTCGAGCGGGCCTGCCAGCGCCACTCTTAGCATTGCTGATGAGTTTTACTTCGATGAGTCCCTCACGAGTCAAGGAGTCCAGATGTCTGCGGACCGCAGCCGGGGTCAATCCCAGCAAAGCGCCCAGTTGCGCGGCGCTCACAGGTCCTTGTTCAAGGACGGCAGTTAAGACGCGGTCTCGGGTACGTTCGTCAGGTTCAACGACGGGACTAGTCCCAGGTTCAACGTGCTGACTCATTAACACCTCCACACACTCGCACTAACCTAAATTATTAGACAACACAAGTATGCCGTAATTGACTATGTGGCGCCACTAAGGTGAGCCTACCCACGCGCAGCTCCCGTGGCGGGCAAGTGCTCAAGTCCGTCGCGTACAATAGCCGCGTGAGAAAAACAGATTCCCCCGCTCTGGAAATATCCGGACTCATCAAGGACGTGGGACCCTTACCGGCGCTGGATGGTCGGATGAAACGTATTGTTTCCAACGTTAGCCTCAGAGCCCACTTCGGTTCAGTCACTGCACTTTTGGGGGCTAACGGGGCCGGTAAAACTACAACTATTGAATGCGCGCAGGGCGTGCAGTCCCGCACTGGCGGCAGCATATCTCTACTAGGCCAAGATCCGGAAAATGCCGACGCGCACCTCCGGGCTCGGGTTGGCGTGATGTTGCAGGATGGTGGATTGCCACCCTCTGCCCGGCCCATTTCGCTTCTCCGCCATGTAGCCAGCCTCTACGCGAACCCCCTCAGTGTTGATGCCTTGGTTGACAGACTCGGTATCGCCGAGTTTTCGGACACCAATATTCGGCGTCTTTCTGGTGGACAAAAGCAGCGTGTTGCCTTGGCTGCAAGCCTGTTAGGGAACCCCGAGGTTCTCTTTCTGGATGAGCCCAGCGCTGGCCTTGACCCGCAGTCACGGCTCATGGTTTTTGAACTGATTCGGGAACTGCGAGATGGCGGCAAAGCCATTGTTCTGACCACACATCTGCTAGACGACGCGCAGCGACTGGCAGATTACGTTTACATTGTGGATAAAGGTGCATCGGTGGCCCAGGGAACTGTGCCGGAACTGTTGGAGCAATCTACTGCCGCGCTGAAGCGCCGGGTCATGACTTTCGAGGCAGCTCCTGACTTGGAGCTATCCCCCTTGATGCGCGTCGGCCTTTCCTGCACCGAGACGCGTCCGGGCAGCTACGCTCTCTCCGGCAAGCTAGAACCAGCCGACGTAGGACGATTCGGGCTTTGGTGCGCTGAAAACGCTATAATGCCAACTTCGATTCATCTGGCATCCCAATCTCTGGAGGATGTTTTCTTGGCCATATCTCGGGGAGAGACAGAGGGCCTGGGCGAGATTCCAGCACCCGCAGATCAGTCAGAGCCGTTGAGCCGATCAGGGCAGGATCCGAGCAGAGAGAACCACAAGCTCGGCACCACTTCGGGCACGTATATGGGTGGATCCATGGCTACGAACACGGGAAGCAGGGAGATTTCATGAGTTCCCTCTTTCACAATGCGCCTGTTGGCCGACCTGCCTCATTGGCGAAGCGGATTTCCAGCCAGGGAAAGTACGAGGCTGGCACTATGCTCCGCAATGGGGAGCAGCTTGTGCTCATGGTTGTTATGCCATTGCTGGGGCTGTTTGCACTGGTTGTCACTCCCCTGCTTGACGGTATGGGCCATTCCCGGGTCGCCATTGCGACGCCAGGAATTCTTGCGCTATGTGCGCTTTCAACAGCCTTCACCGGCCAGGGTATTGCGACAGGCTTCGACCGTAGATATGGCGTATTGCGATTCCTCTCAACTACACCGTTGGGTAAGGGCGGGCTGATCGCGGGCAAGGTCATTGCTGTGCTGGTGGCCTTGGGCCTGCAGATAGTGCTGATCTCAACTGTTGCGGCGTTCATTGGCTGGCGTCCGCCGTTGGTCGGAGTTCTATTGGGCATCCCCTTGTTGATATTGGGAGCGGGTGCCTTCACCGCTCTGGGTCTGCTCATTGCAGGTACCGTACGTCCAGAAGCCACCCTCGCCATCACCAACTTGGGCTGGATACTGTTCGCAGCGGTGGGCGGGATAGTGTTACCCGCCGGAAAGTTCTCCAATACCCTTGACGGCTTTGTTCAGTGGCTACCATCTGGTGCGCTGGGAAACCTCATGAGGGCAGCACTGATTGAGAGCCGCTTGGATATCTGGGGGCTCATAGTTTTGATGGCATGGGCTGTGGTTGCAACCATCGCAGCGGTCAAGTGGTTCAAATGGAATTGAAAGGGGACACGCAAGTGACTCAGAGCAGCACAGCATCGCATAAGACGTTGCGGAATTTTACCGACAAGTTGCCCACCACGATCACACCCGCTATCCAGCGGCTATCCGTGGGCTCACTCATCGGTCAAGGCGTCCTGATTGTTTCAGGCGGTGTCGTACGTGTCACAGGATCGGGACTGGGATGTCCTACATGGCCCAAGTGCACGGCTGAATCACTGACCAATACCCCTGAAATGGGGATCCACGGCATCATCGAATTCGTCAACCGCACATTAACATTTGCACTCGCTGCGGTGGCGCTGGCCCTGCTGGTCATGCTTTGGAATATGCGCAAGGAGCGCAAGGACTTGTTTTGGTTGGCCTTCGGGCTGCTGGCGGTCATTCCAGCGCAAGCGGTCATTGGAGGTGTTACGGTCCTTACGGGACTCAACCCGTATGTGGTGAGCCTGCACTTCCTTGTCTCCGCCGCGCTCGTGGTAGTTTCGATGCTTCTTGTGAATAGGACATACGGGCGGACGGGAGCCACCTCGCCACGCGAGGTATCGCGACCACGCACGATTGTTCGCCATCTCAGCGTGGTTGCCGGCGTAGCAGGTTATCTTGCCGTAGTCCTAGGGACACTAGTTACTGGTTCAGGGCCTCATTCTGGCGACTCCACTTCGCCACGTATGGAGCTTAACGGCTACGTAGTGACTCGAATCCACGTAGTTCCTGTGTATGTCTTGGTTGCCGCGGCGCTAGTACTACTCATTCTGATATGGCGCAATGGCAGAGGTGACATGATGCGCAACTCAGCGATCCTCCTCTTTGCGTCAGTGCTTTTTCAGGGCGCCATCGGCTACTGGCAGTACTTCACGGGAATACCGGTCCTGCTGGTTATTGTGCATATGGTTGGTGCCTCTCTGATGCTAGCGGTGGGTACTAACATCATGGACGTTGCCTTGCGACGCGGTCACGACTCCGTCTCCGTCTCCGTCAGCCAGGATCGCTGAGCTGTTAAAAGCTGCCTGTTATCAACCGGGCGAGGCGGGCGCTACGCCGGACTTCCTCCGTTGCCGATGGAATGCGCAAGTTGAAGTTGGAGATCATAACGCGCCTTATGCAGCTTGACCCCCCGTTGAGTGTCTGGCCATGTCATTTCGGGTGTCATGATCTCCAACCTCTCTAATAGTTCTTGGCAGGCCTGGCGCCCGCTGGCAGGATTGATGCAGGGCCGCTTGGCGTGACTCATCCAATCTCTGGCCTGATACTTGTATCAGTGCCTTCGCGTTGACTTGTCCGCCACAGCGGTCCGACATCGACCTAGTCTCTTGCCATGGCTTAATAAAAGGCTGGCCGAACCAGTGGTTCGTGCCTCATTAGAGAGTTGCCTGACAAGTTGCGATTCCAGGTCGATGCCGCCCACAACGGTCATCACCACTATGGAACAGAGGATCACCGTCATGACTATCGTTGCAGAAAAATACGCTTACGTCATCGGTATAGACACCCACGCACGAACCCACACCTACGCCATTACTAATACCCGCACAGGCTCATGTGAGTCCTGGGCAGCTTTCCCAGTAACTCCAGCTGGAATACGGCGGGCGATTGCCTGGATCCGCCGTAATACCACCGCAGAGATACTCATAGCAGTGGAAGGCACCCGCTCTTACGGGGCCTCGATCACGACCGCCTTGAACGCCGAGAACATCCCAGTGATCGAGGTAAAACCACCGAAGAAACAAGCCCGGGCAGGAATTGGAAAAATAGATCAGATCGATGCCACAGAAGCAGCACGATCTGTACTAGGTACCGACGTCACCAAGCTCCTACACCCACGAGCTGAAGGAACCCGCGCCGCGATCAGCGTGCTGCTAGCCAGCCGGCATCGCCTCGATCGCCAACGCACCAGAAACCGTAACGCCCTCAATGCGCTGATCCGCGAGATCAACCTAGGACTCGATACCAGAAAAGCCCTCACGAACCACCACATCACCGATATCAGTTCCTGGCGCCACCGCAACACCGATACCACTGAACAACGCATCGCACGAGAAGAAGCAGTGCTACTAGCGACAGCCATCAAGCACGCCGATCAGCAACTCAAACACAACAAAGAACAACTCGCTGAACTCAGCGAGGAACTCGCCCCCGGACTGCAAAACCAGCCAGGGATCGGCCCCGTAACAACCGGGGCCATCCTGATCGCTTACTCCCACCACGGCAGAATCCGCAGCGAAGCAGCCTTCGCGGCACTAGCCGGTGCCGCACCCCTGCAAGCCTCCTCAGGCAACACCATCCGCCACCGCCTCAACCGCCACGGCGACCGGCAACTAAACAACGCACTAGATGTCATCGCTAAAACCCGTATGCGATGCGACGCCCAAACCCAAAAATACGTACAACGCCGCACCACAGAAGGCCTCAGCTACAAAGAAATCAAACGCATCCTCAAACGCTACATCGCCCGCAACCTCTTCAAGCAACTACAAACCCTCACCACTTGACTCCACACATAAAAGGGTCAAGCCAAGAGTGCGGTGGGGCATAACGGTGGACTGCAAGAGCTCAGCGCAGCGGATGCACGCTTGCTCAAACCCGCGCGGGAGCAAAGAAAAGCGACCGGTGAGCTCCAAGGAGAAGTCGCCGGCCGCCGTCGAACAGTTGCGCCCTCAACAGTTGCACCCTAAACAGCAGCGCCCTAGAGAGTTAGCGCTCTAGGGCATCAGGGTGCTGAAACAATAGTGGAGCAGAACCTTTTAGCCCATGAGAGCAGTGCCCACAAAGGGATCAACTGCCAGGGACAGGAACACCAGCGTCAGATACGTGATGGAAACGTGGAAGACCTGCATAGCGTTCTTCTTGGTCACGAGGTCCTTCTTGGCATTGTTGTACAGCTTGTGAGCCTCGAACAGGAACCAGGCACCAGCGGCAGCTGTTACTACGGTGTAGACAATACCGGCGCCGCCAAGCGGAATCATGAGTAGAGAGCAAACCACCATGGCCCAGGTGTAGAGGACAACCTGCACCGATACGGTGCGGGATCCTGCAATTGCGCCGAGCATGGGTACGTTGGCGGCGTTGTAATCGTCGCTGTAGCGCATTGACAGCGGCCAGTAGTGCGGCGGCGTCCACAAAAAGATGATCATGAATAAAATCACGGCGGGCCATTGCACAGTGTTCGTAACAGCGGCCCAGGCAATCAGCACAGGCATACAGCCAGCAGCGCCGCCCCACACAATGTTCTGTGACGTGCGTCGTTTGAGTATGAGTGAGTACACCACTACGTACAGGAAGATCGCGCCAATGCCGAGCATGCCTGTCAATGGGTTGATGCTCCACAGCAAAACCACGGCTAGAACAGTAAGGATCCAGGAGAAGATGAGTGCTTCACGCGGTGTGATCACGCCGGTCACTAACGGGCGCTTGGATGTGCGATTCATGACTTTGTCGATGTCGCGGTCAATGTAGCAGTTGAACGCACCCGAGGCGCCAGCGGCAAGCGCGCCACCCACCATTGTGGCGACCATCAGCCACAGGCTGGGGACCCCGGTCTTTCCAGCAAAACCATGAGCATAAAACATGGTGGGCAATGTGGTGACGAGAAGGAGCTCCACAACCCGCGGTTTTGTCAGGGCCAAATAGCCCTTTGCTTTTTCCGAAAAGCCGATGGAAACTTTTGGCGAAGTCTCAGCAGCCGGGGTATGAGTTGCACTCACTTGTTTAAGTCACCATGTTTTCGTTGTTGATTCGGCGCAGGGTGTTCATTCCGCGCTGCCAGCCATGCCGTGGTGGGTTGGCTGTCACAGGATTGACAGGGCCCGGGCAAAGCTCTTAACAGCATACCTGTTTGTGCCGCCGCAGCGCTAAAAACCCTTAAGTCAAGGTGTGGCGTTTGGGTTCTCAACATATGAAAACTAATCACGCTTGTGGCACTAACTCGTGTAACTTTAGAAGTGCCTGACCTTGCGGGAGCATGAAGATGCTTTAACCCGTGGGACCATGCTAAATATTACTGCAGTATCACCTCGGGGCAGGGCCTGAGGAAGAGCCGTTAACGCTAGTTTTTATGTGTCGCGCTTGATTGCCCTGCACTTGCAGAACATATGCCCATAACGAGAGGGACCCGTCAGTGTCACATCTGGAATTACCAACGTTCACCTGGACCGCCAACGATCAGCGCGCAGTGGATACCGCCCGTATATTGGCCGCAGACGCCGTTGAAAAGGTGGGCAACGGTCACCCCGGAACGGCCATGTCATTGGCTCCCGCCGCATACTTGTTGTTCCAGAAAGTCATGCGCTTGGACCCCACGAACCCTGACTGGATGGGCCGTGACCGCTTCATCCTCTCCCCCGGACACACCTCGCTAACACTGTACGTGCAACTGTTCCTTTCCGGATATGGCTTGGAGTTAAAGGACCTTGAAGCGCTGCGCACATGGGGTTCACTGACCCCTGGGCACCCGGAATACAAACACACGGCAGGGGTTGAAATCACCACTGGTCCCTTGGGCCAGGGCCTTGCCTCAGCTGTTGGTTTCGCATACTCACAGCGCCGTATGCGTGGCCTGATGGACCCCGACGCCGAGGCCGGTACTAGCCCGTTCGACCACACTGTCTGGGTTATCGCCTCCGACGGGGACCTCCAGGAAGGTGTCACTAGCGAAGCTTCCAGCTTGGCCGGACATCAGGAGCTGGGCAACTTGGTGGTTATCTACGATTCCAACCACATCTCCATTGAAGATGACACCAATGTTGCCTTCTCCGAGGATGTCCTGAAGCGCTATGAAGCATACGGCTGGCATGTGCAACGGGTTGACTGGACCAAAACCGGTAAGTACGTAGAAGATGTTGCCGAGTTGCATGGTGCCCTCGATGCCGCCAAGTCCCAGACAAGCAAGCCGTCCATCATTTCCTTGCGCACCATCATTGGCTACCCGTCACCGAAGAAGCAAAACACTGGAGCGATCCACGGTTCGGCATTGGGTGGCGACGAGGTTGTTGCGCTCAAGGAAGTCCTTGGCTTCGATCCGGAAAAGCACTTTGAAGTTGAGCCGGAAGTTCTTGAACATGCTCGCCAAGTTCTTGATCGCGGTGCGGCAGCCCACGCCGAATGGAACACCGGGTTTGCGGCTTGGAAGTTGGCCAACCCGGAGAATGCGGCACTTCTTGAGCGGATTGAAAAGAAAGAACTGCCTGCTGGTTGGGAGGAGAACCTGCCGGTCTTTGACAGCGGCAAGGATGTTTCAACCCGGGCAGCCTCCGGTAAGGTCCTGAACGCTATTGGAGCGGTTCTGCCAGAGCTCTGGGGTGGCTCCTGCGACCTGGCCGGATCAAATAACACCACGATTGAGGGCTCGGGCTCATTCATTCCCGCCTCAAGGCAGACAGACACCTGGTCCGGCGGTCCGTACGGGCGTGTACTGCACTTTGGTATCCGTGAACACGCTGCGGCCGCGATTGTCAATGGAATTCATTTGGGGGGCCCCACGCGCGCCTACTCAGGGACGTTCTTGATTTTCAGCGACTACCAGCGCCCAGCGATTCGACTCTCCGCTTTGATGGGTGTGCCGTCTATTTTCGTGTGGACGCACGACTCCATCGGACTGGGTGAGGACGGACCCACCCACCAGCCCGTTGAGCAACTTGCCACTTTGCGCGCCATACCCGGTCTGGACGTAGTCCGCCCCGGGGATCCCAACGAGGTCTCGATCGCGTGGAAGAAGATTCTGGAAACAAAGGACAATCCGGCCGGGATTGTCCTGACGCGCCAGAACATTCCCACCTACGCCCGCGGGACCGGAGCAGCCACGGCTACTGAGTTTGCCTCAGCGGACCTGGTTTCTCGTGGTGGTTACGTTTTGGCGGAGGCAGTGGCCGACGGCGAGATAGTCACCCCTGCGGTGATTTTGATCGCCACGGGATCCGAAGTCCAGCTTGCGGTTGAAGCCCGCGAAGCTCTCGCCACCGAAGGAATTGCTGCACGCGTGGTTTCAATGCCATGTGTTGAGTGGTTCAACAACCAGCCCTCTGAATACCGCGAGGAGGTCCTGCCCGCAGGTGTCAAGGCGCGCGTCTCCGTTGAAGCCGGTTTGGCTTTGGGCTGGCGTGAATTTGTTGGCGATGCAGGACGTTCCATCTCGCTGGAACACTTTGGCGCATCTGCTGACTACAAGGTCCTTTTCAAGGAATTTGGTATTACCACCGAGGCTGTCACGGCCGCTGCCAAGGATTCTGTGGCTGCAGCCAGGGCATAACAGCCCAAGTCCCCGGGGCAGCGCCCTGCGCTGCTGCCCCGGGAATCCTCATACTTTTCTCCCGCTACTCTCGCTACGTGCCAAACACACCGGGCGTGGTGGCAGCAGCGGGAATAGATCACCTCACCTGCAGTGCTGAAATAAGCAGTACTTAAATTAGCGCTATCTAAATAAGCACTATCTGAATAAGCAGTGCTAATCAAGGCATTCTTCAGAGCTGCAGGGCCGCAATCCCAAGGAAGTAGCAAAATGACTAATACAACACCCACCGCCGCACTTTCCGCCGCAGGTGTCTCCATCTGGCTTGACGATCTTTCCCGCCTTCGCCTCAACAGTGGCAGTCTGGCTAAGCTCATCGAAGAAAAAAACGTTGTTGGCGTCACCACTAACCCCAGTATTTTCGAAGCAGCCATCACCAAGAGCGATGACTACAAGTCCGAGCTGAAGAAATTTTCTGCCGCCGGCATTACTGCCGAAGACGCTGTCTTTGAAATAACCACCTCGGATGTTGCCGACGGCTGCGATCTCTTCGCGCCAGTTGCCGCCGCCACCAAGGGAGTTGACGGCCGTGTCTCCATTGAAGTTGATCCCCGCAAAGCGTGGGACACGGACGGAACCATCGCTGAAGCTAAGCGCCTGTACGCGAAGGTGAACAAGAAGAACGTCTATATCAAGATTCCGGCCACGCTTGAAGGTCTTGAGGCCATCACGGCTACCCTGGCCGAGGGTATCAGCGTCAATGTCACCTTGATCTTCTCGCTTGAGCGTTACCGCGCCGTAGTCAACGCTTTCATTAGCGGACTTGAGCAGGCTAAGGCCAACGGGCACAACCTGGCTGATATCCACTCAGTTGCGTCCTTCTTCGTTTCACGCGTGGACTCAGAAATTGACAGCAGACTTGATGCCATCGGTACCGATGAGGCCGCAGCCTTGAAGGGCAAAGCCGGCTTGGCCAACGCCCGTCTGGCATACCAAATCTTTGAAGAGGTGTTCACCTCGGAGCGTTGGGCATTGCTCGCCGATGCCGGAGCGCTCCCCCAGCGTCCCTTGTGGGCCTCCACAGGTGTAAAAAACCCCGACTACCCGGACACGCTGTACGTCACTGAACTGGTTGCTGCGAACGTTGTCAACACCATGCCGGAAAAAACCCTGGATGCTACCTACGACCACGGTGTAGTCAGCGGTGACACCATCACCGGAACGTATGGAGAAGCCAACGCACTGCTGAACAAGCTTGATGGGTTGGGCATCTCCTACGCAGAGGTTGTGAACCTGCTGGAGACTGAGGGACTAGAGAAGTTTGTTGCAAGTTGGAAAGACCTACTTCACCACGTCCAGGATGCACTCGATGCAGCAGGCGCGGAAGGCTGAGACCATGACATCACTGGCATTTGCGGCCACAGGAGCCGCACAAGCTGCCGGAGCCGCTCACCTGATGACGCTTGTGGCAGATCAGGTCGCATCACGGATTTTCGAAAAGGATGCGACGTTGTGGGGGCCCGAGGCTGAAGCCGAATCAGCCATCCGCCTTGGTTGGGTAGAGGCAGCAGAAATTTCTCGACCCTTAGTGACCGAGATCATTGCCCTACGCGATGAGCTGCACGCCGAGGGCATCAACCACATTGTTTTGTGCGGCATGGGAGGCTCGTCCTTGGCGCCCGAGGTCATCACAGCGACAGCTGGTGTTGAATTGAGCGTTCTTGACAGTACAAACCCAGAACAGGTCAGGACAGCTGTTAGTGACCGTCTGGAAACCACAGCTATTGTTGTGTCTTCGAAGTCCGGCTCCACCTTGGAAACGGACTCACAACGGCGGATCTTTGAGCAGCAGTTCAACGAGGCAGGCATTGACGCCAAGTCACGGATCATTATCGTGACAGACCCCGGCTCACCCCTCGATGAATCTGCGCGGAAAGCCGGCTACCGCAAGGTCTTCAACGCAGACCCCCATGTAGGCGGCCGATACTCGGCACTGACAGCGTTCGGACTGGTTCCCTCGGGCTTGGCAGGCGTGGATATTGCTGCGCTGCTTGACTCGGCGGAGGAAGCAGCCGAAATGCTGCGCGATGACGACGTTGACAACGTGGGGCTGCGCCTCGGGGCCGCACTGGGGGGTACCTCGCCGCTACGTAACAAAATAGTCATTGTTGATGAAAATTCGGCCCTGGTTGGATTCCCCGACTGGGCTGAGCAGCTCATCGCCGAGTCCACAGGTAAACTCGGCACCGGTGTGTTGCCGGTAGTAGCAGAGGTGAAATCCCCTGAGGTCACCTCTGGCGCCGCTGATGTACTCGTTGTGCGTCTGGTATCCGGAGATGCGGATGTAGAGCTTCGCGAGAATGAAGTGAGCATCGCCGGCGATCTTGGTGCACAGATGATGGTGTGGGAGTTTGCCACGGTAGTGGCCGGCCGTCTGCTGGATATCAACCCTTATGATCAGCCTGATGTTGAGGCAGCCAAGACTGCTGCTCGCGGCCTACTGGATTCAACACCGGAAACAACACCGGCTCTGTTCACCGATGGTGCCATTGAGGTGCGCACGGCTAACAGCGACGCCGGCTGGCTTAGTGGGGCAACATCACTGGCAGAAGCACTTACTGCTTTGGTAGGCACACTGTCCACTGACGGATACCTCAGCGTGCAGGTCTACCTTGACAGGCTCTCGCATGCACCGTTGGCACAAGTCCGTAACGAGCTGGCAGAGCTTACCTCCCGTCCCGTCACCTTTGGCTGGGGGCCGAGATTCCTGCACTCCACCGGACAGTTCCACAAGGGTGGCCCGGCAATAGGGGTGTTCCTTCAAGTTACTGGAACTGCAGAGCCGGACCTGGCTATCCCGGAGCGGCCGTTCAGCTTTGGGGAGCTCATCAGCGCCCAGGCTGCTGGCGACGCCGCTGTGCTTGCCGATCATGGACGCCCCGTACTGCGCCTGCATTTCACGGACACAGCTGCTGGCGTTACTCAACTCAAGGCCGTGGTGGCTACGCTTGCTGGCCGCCACTCCAACGGATAAGGCTGCCGCTCAACAGATGCCGACTTCTGACACAACACAAAATGAAAACCCGCTTCGGGACAGCCGCGATCGGCGGCTGTCCCGGGTAGCGGGCCCATCTTCGCTGGTTCTCTTCGGCGTGACGGGAGATTTGTCACGCAAAAAACTCATGCCCGCAGTGTATGACCTCGCAAACCGCGGGTTACTGCCACCGAGTTTTGCTCTTGTTGGCTTCGCCCGACGAGCATGGAGTGCAGAGGATTTTGCCGCCGAAGTCAAAGAATCGGTTCAAGCAAACTGCCGCACGCCCTTTGATGAAGTGGTTTGGAATCAGCTCAGCGAAGGAATCCGCTTTGTCGAGGGGGAATTTGATGACGACGATGCTTTTGAGCGGTTGAAGACCACCCTGGCTGAACTTGACGAAAAGCGAGGGACGCGCGGCAATCACGCATTTTATCTCTCGATTCCTCCCAAGGCCTTTGAACTTGTGTGCCGTCAGCTCTCAGAGCATGGTTTGGCACAATCAGGGGAGGGAAACTGGCGCCGGGTTGTTATTGAGAAGCCCTTTGGTCACAACTTAGAGTCAGCCAGGGCTCTGAATGACATTGTGGAGTCAGTTTTTCCACCAGACTCCGTATTCAGGATTGACCACTACCTGGGCAAGGAAACCGTTCAAAACATTTTGGCGCTGCGCTTTGCCAACCAGTTCTTTGAGCCGCTATGGAATTCCAACTACGTTGATCACGTGCAGATCACCATGGCCGAGGATATCGGCACAGGTGGACGAGCAGGTTACTACGATGGCGTTGGCGCGGCACGCGACGTCATTCAAAACCACCTCTTACAACTTTTGGCGCTAACAGCCATGGAAGAGCCCATTTCCTTCAACGCCGAGCATTTGCGGGCTGAAAAGGAAAAGGTGCTGGCTGCGGTGAAGTTGCCCCAGGATCTATCTAAGCACTCAGCTCGCGGCCAATTCTCAGGCGGTTGGCAGGGCGGGGAGGAAGTGCTTGGTTACTTGGATGAGGAAGGAATTCCTGCCGATTCAACCACTGAGACATTTGCCGCAATTCGTCTTGATATTCATACTCGCCGTTGGGCGGGGGTGCCTTTCTACTTGCGTACGGGTAAACGCCTGGGTAGGCGTGTGACCGAAATTGCGGTTGTTTTCAAGCGCGCACCCAACCTCCTCTTTACAGATCACGAAGAGGATGACTTCGGACAGAACGCAGTCGTTATCCGGGTCCAGCCTGATGAGGGTGTCACTATTCGCTTCGGCTCGAAAGTTCCTGGGACTCAAATGGAAGTTCGTGATGTCACCATGGATTTCGGTTATGGACACGCATTTACCGAGTCAAGTCCGGAAGCGTATGAACGGTTGATTCTGGATGTACTGCTGGGTGAACCCCCACTGTTTCCGCGACACCAGGAAGTGGAGCTGTCCTGGAAGATCCTTGACCCGTTCGAGGAGTATTGGGCAGCCGAAGGTATGCAACCTGAAAGTTATGAACCCGGCAGCTGGGGCCCTTCTTCAGCTGAAGAGTTGTTAAAGCAAGACGGAAGGACGTGGCGACGACCATGATTGTTGAACTGCCTAACACCACCACTTCCCAAATCACCAAAAAGATAGTTAAGATGCGCGAGCAGGGTGGCGTTGTCACGCTGGGACGTGTTCTAACCCTTGTTGTGATCACCCGAAATGGTTCCGAAGAAGAAGCAATCACAGCAGCCAACCTGGCTAGCCGGGAACACCCCTGCAGAATTATTGTGTTGGCTTCAGGTTCAGACACGGAGGAAACCCGCTTAGACGGCGAGATTCGTGTTGGCGGTGACGCTGGGGCCTCCGAGGTGATAGTGCTGCGAGGGTTCGGAGAGCTGGCTGCAGAGAGCGAATCAGTCATATCTGCGCTTCTGCTCCCCGATGCCCCGATCGTAGCCTGGTGGCCCAATGAGGCCCCCGAGTCACCCAGCACCTCTCCTATTGGACGGATAGCTCATCGCCGGATCACCGACTCGCGTAATGCACACGATCCCAAGGAAGCACTTATCCGCATTGGCAGCACGTACGCCGCTGGTGACACGGATCTGGCATGGACGCGTTTGACCAACTGGCGTATCCAGCTGGCCGCGGCTTTGGAAGAGTACGACGGCGATGACCCCATCACCGCTCTTAGAGTTGAGGGAGCGAGCGACTCCCCCAGTACTTTGCTGCTGGCAGCATGGCTGCATCGGGCGCTGAACGTGCCCATTGCGGTTGCGCAGGGCCCACGGGGCACGGGTATCCGCACGGTCGTCATGGAGCGAGAAAAGGGCACTGTTACGCTGACTCGCCCCGGCGCCATGGAGGCAACCCTGACTCAGCCGGATCAGCCTGAGCAGCAAATTTCTTTGCCACGACGTTCCCTGCAGGATTGTTTGGCTGAAGAACTGCGCCGACTTGATCCGGATGAAGTATTTGGTGAAGTAGTCACCGAAGGTTTGAAAAAACTGTTGGCAGAAGAAGAGGTTGTTCAGTCATGAGTCCCAATGTCCGCATCACTCCGCACCCGTCCTTTGACGTACTAGCCGCCACAACAGCTGCTCGGCTGATAACCCGTTTGCTGGATGTTCAAAGTGAGCGCGGAGAGGCCACGGTTGTGTTGACCGGGGGCAGCGTTGGCATCGCAACCCTGGCTGAGGTTGCGAAATCCCCGGCTCATTTGGCGGTGGATTGGAATAAAGTTAACTTTTGGTTCGGTGATGACAGGTTCGTGGACACAGACTCACCTGATCGCAACTATGTGCAAGCTGCGGAGGCTTTGCTCAACCACATTGCCGTTGATCCGCAACGCGTTCACGTGATGGCGGCCTCAGACACAGTCGCCAGTCTTGAGGACGCCGTTGCGAACTACGCTCGCGAACTAGCGCACGCGGGCCGTACGGAATGGGAGAACGACGACGAGACGTCCGGCACAGAAGCACCGCCGGTTCCACGCTTTGATGTGCTCCTGCTGGGACTTGGCCCGGACGCCCATATCGCGTCGCTCTTCCCCGAGATGGCTGGCATCCGGACAACCGGCGTGCCTGTGGTGGGGGTATTGAACTCACCTAAGCCGCCGCCGTCGCGCGTTTCACTGACACTGGAAACCATCAATTCTGCACAAGAAATCTGGATTGTTGCTGCAGGGGCTGACAAGGCTGCGGCAGTGGGCCTGGGACTTGCAGGTGCCAGTGCGGTCCAAGTGCCGGCCTCCGGCGCGCGGGGCATCAATAAGACAATGTGGCTCCTTGACGAGGCTGCAGCCGCAAAAGTTCCTACAGAGCTCTTGCGTCGGGAACGATAACCACTTTTTACCGAGGTAGAGCCCCACTAAAGAAGTGGCCCACCAAGCGAAAGCTTGACGGGCCACTTCTTTATTCTGGAAACAACGTACTGCTTAGACGCCGATGTTGCCGTATGACATGATCAGGCCCAAGCCGATGATGACAGCACCCCAGACAATGCCTAGAACCACTGTGAATCGGTTCAGGTTCCGTTCTGCCACACCGGATGAGCCAAGGTTGGAGCTCATGCCGCCACCAAACATGTCGGAAAGACCGCCACCACGGCCCTTATGCAGCAAGATCAACAAGGTCAGCAGCAAGCTGGTGACACCCAGAAGGATCTGCAGGGCGATTTGAAGTGTTTCCACGAGTGGCCTTTCAGCATGGTAAATAAGTGTTTGCGTTCGAGACATTGCCGCAGCGTTCAGTTGCAGGCAGGTCCGCAGTCAAGTCTAGTCGGCCACGGCGGTACATGACCAATGGACACGGCCAGAGACTTCAATGAAGCTACTTGGTGACCAGGTGGTTTTCGAAACGTGCGATGCTGGCGAATTCGCCCGCGTCCAAGCTAGCGCCACCGACAAGAACACCATCTACGTCGCGTTCGGCCATGATGGCCCCAACGTTGCTTGACTTTACCGAACCACCGTAGAGCAAACGGGTTTTTGCTGCTGTCTCGGTATCAAAGAGTTCAGCCAGCTCAGCCCGAATTGCCGCACACATCTCTTGAGCGTCTTCTGGACCGGCAACTTCGCCCGTTCCAATGGCCCAGACGGGTTCGTAGGCAATGACGAGAGTGGCTGCCTGCTCGGGCGTTAACCCTGCAACGCCACCACGCACCTGTGCGAGGGTGTGCTCAACATGGGTTCCAGCCTTGCGGATTTCCACGCCTTCACCTGCACACAGCACAGGTGTCACTTCGTTGCGGTATGCAGCTTTGACCTTGGCGTTGAGCAGCTCATCGCTCTCACCATGAATGCTGCGGCGTTCGCTGTGTCCCACTAAGACGAAAGCACAGCCGAGTTTGTTCAGGAACGCACCAGAGATATCGCCTGTGTAGGCACCTGAATCTTGATCGGAAAGATCCTGGCCACCATAGACCAGCTTGAGCTTGTCGCCCTGGACGAGTGTTTGCACACCACGCAGATCAGTGAAGGGTGGGAAGACAGCAACTTCCACCCGGCCGAAGTCGTGGCGGGCATCGGAGAGTGTCCATGCGAGTTTCTGCAGCAAGGTGATGCCCTGGACATGGTCCATGTTCATCTTCCAGTTTCCTGCAATCAGCGGTGTCCGGTCAAAACTGCCGTTGGTCGATGTTGTCATCGTTCTCTCTTTTCTTGCATCACGTGAGGCAATGCTGTTACAAATCAAAGCTGAATATCTTTCTGCGGAGAATCCGGCACAGGAAACCCGGCATAAAGGTGGCGGCAGGATTTCCCTGCCGCCACCTTGGGCACTTAACGGTCTAGCGCGCTCAAGCCAGGCAGTTCCTTGCCTTCAAGGTACTCAAGACTTGCACCTCCACCGGTTGAAATATGACCAAATGCCTCATCGGCAAAGCCCAGCGATCTGACCGCCGAAGCTGAGTCACCGCCACCAACTACAGTGAAGCCACCGTTGCTGCTGTTTGCGCTGAGGGCTCCGGCAACAGTCCGGGTACCTTCGGCAAAAGCGGCGAACTCAAAGACACCCATCGGGCCGTTCCAGAACACTGTTTTTGCTCCTGCTATCGCTTCGGCAAAAGCCGCACCGGAAAGCGGACCAATATCAAGGCCGAGGCCCGTTGCACCAAAACTACTATCTTCCATGACGTCTGCGGCAACAACCTCATGGGCTGCATCGCCAGAAAAACTCGCTGCTACAACAACGTCTGTGGGAAGCACAAAACGGGTACCAGCAGCCTCGGCACGAGCCAAGTAATCCTGTACAACAGGGATCTGATCGCTTTCAAGCAACGATGCGCCTACTTTGTAGCCTTGGGCGGCCAGAAAGGTGAACAACATGCCACCACCGACCAGGATGGAATCCGCCTTACCGATCAAATTATCAATGACGGCTAGTTTGTCCGAGACCTTAGACCCACCCAGAACTACAACATAGGGGCGTTCGGATTCGGTGGTGAGCTTGCGCAACACCTCCAATTCCGTGCGCACCAGGTCACCCTGGTAGGACGGCAACGCTTTGGCAATGTCATAGACGCTTGCATGTTTACGGTGCACAGCGCCAAAAGCATCATCCACGTAGGCGCCGTTCGTACCGGTCAAGGCAGCGAGCTCTGCGGCGAAAGCCGCCCGGTCGGCGTCGTCTTTGGATGTTTCGCGCGCATCAAAGCGCACGTTCTCCAACACCACCACTGAACCGTCCACCAAAGACGCCGCAGCTGCTTTCGCGGCTGGTCCGGTCGTGTCAGCGGCGAGGGTTGCATGCAGCCCGGGTGCCAACTCTGCCAGCCGTGCAACCGCCGGAGCCAGGGAGTACTTGGCTTCAGGGGCTCCCTTGGGACGCCCCAGGTGGGCGGCCACGAGGACACGGGCACCGGCGTCGGCCAGTGCAGTAATGACGGGCAGGGATGCTTTGATGCGTCCATCATCACTGACGTTAGAGCCGTCGAGCGGCACGTTCAGGTCACTTCTGACAAGAACGTACCGCCCGCGGACACCTTCATCGATGAGCTCGCTGAGGGTGTGAAGTGTCATTATTTAGTCCTTAGTCCTTAGAGCTTCGAAGCTACGAGCTCGGTCAAGTCGACCAAACGGTTGGAGTAGCCCCACTCGTTGTCGTACCAGGAAACAACCTTGACCTGGTTGCCAATAACCTTGGTGAGGCCCGAATCGAAGATGGACGACGCCGGGTCCCCGACAATGTCAGAGGAAACGATCGGGTCTTCGGTGTAGGTCAGGTAACCAGCCAACTTGCCCTCGGCAGCTGCAGCCTTGTAAGCGGCGTTGACTTCTTCAACAGTGACCTCACGGCTCACTGTGGCGGTCAAATCTGTGGCGGAACCCGTCGGGACCGGAACGCGGATGGCGAAGCCGTCCAGCTTGCCCTTGAGCTCTGGCAGGACAAGACCAATAGCCTTAGCAGCACCGGTTGAGGTGGGGATCATGTTGATCGCTGCAGCACGGGCACGGCGGAGGTCCTTGTGCGGGCCATCTTGCAGGTTCTGATCGGCGGTGTAGGCATGGATGGTGGTCATCAGACCGCGTTCCAGACCGAAGTTATCGTTCAATACCTTAGCTAGCGGGCCCAAGCAGTTCGTGGTGCAGGATGCGTTGGAGATGATGTGGTGCGTCGCCGGGTCATATAGGTCGTCGTTGACGCCCAAAACCACTGTGATGTCCTCATCCGAGGCGGGAGCGGAGATTAGAACCTTCTTGGCGCCGGCATCAATGTGCTTCTGAGCGTCGGCAGCCTTAGTGAAGAAACCTGTGGATTCGATGACAATGTCAACACCCAACTTGCCCCAGGGCAGGTTTGCGGGATCGCGCTCTGCCAAGACAGTGATGGTCTTGCCGTCAACCACAAGGTGGCCATCTACAACTTCAACTGAAACGGACAGCCGTCCGTTCACGGAGTCATACTTGAGCAGGTGTGCCAGTGCCTCAGGGCTGGTGAGGTCGTTGACAGCCACAATCTCAATGTCAGCACCCTGAGCCAAAGCTGCGCGGAAGTAGTTGCGGCCAATGCGGCCGAACCCGTTAATACCAATACGAGTAGTCACTTAGTTCTCTCCTTTGTGTTCTGACGAACACACGTAGTCAGGTTGAAGGTCACCTTCAACCATTGTTTCCCGCACGACGTTGGGCAGAGATTCTTGCATGGGCGCAGTTCGAGAAGAAAGCGCCGTGATCTATATTACGTTCCAAGGGGCCCGCCCCGGAAATTCCACGGGGCGGGCGTCCATATGCTGGTCAAACAAGTACTCTTGCGAGAACTCTCTTATTTGATCTGCTGGAGCTGCTGGTTAAGGCAGGATCAGCGAGGTAGCGTTTGCCTGGGCCGCGGCGAAGCGCTTGGCGACGTCAGCCCAGTTGACGATGTTCCAAAAAGCCTTGACGTAGTCAGCCTTTACGTTGACGTAGTCAAGGTAGAAAGCGTGCTCCCACATGTCGAGCATGAGCAACGGCGTGGTTGCTACAGGAATGTTGCCCTGCTGATCGAACATCTGCTCAATGATGATATTGCCGCCGAGGCCTTCAAAGGAAAGTAACGCCCAGCCGGAGCCCTGGATACCCATGGCTGCTGCCGTGAAATGTGCACGGAAAGCGTCAAAGGAACCAAAAGCATCGTCAATGGCTGCAGCCAATTCACCTTCTGGCTTGTCGCCGCCTTCGGGGGAAAGGTTGTTCCAGAAGATTGAGTGGTTTGTGTGCCCACCCAAGTTGAATGCCAAGTCCTTGGAGTACTTGGCAACGTTAGCGAAGTTGTTGCTTTCGCGTGCTTCGGCGAGCTGCTCCAGTGCGGTGTTTGCACCAGCAACATAGGCCGCGTGGTGCTTGCCGTGGTGCAATTCCATGATGCGGGCGGAAATATTGGGCTCCAGAGCAGCATAGTCATAGCTGAGTTCTGGAAGTGTGTACTTGGTCACGGTTCCTCCATTGCGATTCTTCTGTGTTGTTGCCGGCAGTGGATATCCGGCAAGGAAAAGCCACCGTTTCTGGCGGTTCTTCTTCTCTATACTTCCATACTAGGCACTTTAGCCATCGAGCATGTCGAAAGTGATACTCGACTCAGTCCCAGGTATGCCCATATCTTTGGCTTTCTTATCTGCCATGGCCAGCAGCCGGCGGATGCGCCCGGCGATAGCGTCCTTGGTGAGGGGTGGATCGGCCAACCGCCCGAGCTCATCCAGACTGGCCTGCTTATGCGCAACGCGTAACGCGCCCGCATATTTGAGGTGGTCTGGCACGTCCTCGCCAAGGATCTCAAGGGCACGCTCCACCCTTGCACCGGCGGCGACAGCCGCCTGTGCCGAACGACGCAGATTTGCGTCATCAAAATTTGCCAGTCGGTTTGCTGTTGCGCGCACTTCCTTGCGCATGCGGCGTTCTTCCCACACAAGGAAAGTGTCGTGGGCTCCCATGCGCACAAGCAGTGCGGCAATGGTGTCACCATCACGGATGACAACTCTGTCAACGCCGCGTACATCACGAGCTTTGGCGGCGATATCCAGACGCCGGGCCGCTCCCACCAGGGCTAGTGCCGCTTCGGGGCCCGGGCAGGTGACCTCCAAAGCTGAGGAACGGCCCGGTTCGGTCAATGAGCCGTGAGCTAAGAAAGCGCCACGCCATACTGCCTCGGCGTCCGCCGTCGAACCGTTGACAACGGCCGAAGGCAGTCCGCGGACAGGACGTCCACGGCCATCTAAGAGTCCACTCTGGCGGGCCAGTGCTTCACCATCGCGAACCACGCGCACAACGTACCGGCTGCCGCGTCGTAAGCCGCCCCCGGAAACAACAACGATCTCACTTTGGTGTCCGTACATTTCAGCGATTGCCGCCCGCAGACGCCTAGCTGTTGCTGCTGCATCGACCTCAGCTTCAATCACAATGCGGCCGGAAATGATGTGCAGCCCTCCGGCAAAACGGAGCAGCGCCGATACCTCAGCCTTACGCACCGAGGACTTCTTGACATCAAGTCTGGACAATTCCTCTTTTACGGCTGCTGTCAGCGCCATGTTTCAGCCTTCACTCTCACGTACGTTAGTGGTCCCCAAAAATATCCCGGTATGCCGCTGCCAGCCGCAGCGGGTCATGGACGGGGGGCCCGCCGGAAGTTCCAACCATACCGAACACCACCTCTGCACCAATCATTGCGGCCGCTTTTGTGAATTCACCAACATCGGCAATCGACTGCGGATCGGCCAACACGACGTCCACTGTGAATTCTGGAGCATAACGGGAAATTACATGTAAGTGATCTGCGGCATTCATGCCAGTCGCCTCCAGATCGTTCACATCTAGGTTCATAGTAAGCAGCCGTTTAGCTTTTGCCGTGCACAGTGCTTCTCGCATTTGTGGCAGGAGCAGGTGAGGCAGCACCGAGGTGTACCACGAGCCTGGTCCAAGGACTACCCAGTCCGCGTTGTGGATGGCTGCAACCGCCTCAGCGCACGCCGGCGCATTTTCAGGAACCAGCCGCACATTTTCAAGTTCCCCAGCCTTGGCCAGCAACGACTGGCCCCTGATCAGCAGACCCGGGGTGCCGTTATTTTTGACATTGCCTTCAATTGTCAGTGGGATGCTCGCCATCGGCAGCACTTCCCCGCGCGCACCGAGCAAAGCCCCGGCCCAGCGCAAACCAGCTACCGTATCGCCGAGAAGCTCCCACAGCGTGACAATGAGGAGATTACCCAGCGCATGATTGTCCAACGAACCTGTGACACCTTCGCGGGAGGTGAAGCGATGTTGCATGACGTCGCGCCAGGTCCTGCCCCAATCGGTGTCATCACACAGTGCTGAGAGGGCCATGCGCAGGTCCCCGGGCGGTAAGACACCCAACTCCTCGCGCAGACGGCCGGATGAGCCGCCGTCGTCCGCAACCGTGACAACGGCTGTGACATTGCCTGTGAGCAGGCGCAGGGCCGAGAGCGAAGCGGCGAGACCGTGCCCTCCACCCAGGGCGACAACGCGGAGCTCCGCCTCAGGGCTGGTTAGTTTAGAGGCCGTCGGAACGATCGGCAGAATTCCGGTATACACGACTACTCCCGGCCCAAGTCCCGGTGCCGAATGCTGGTGGTGACCCGCGGTAACTGACTCAATCGTTTGGCCAGTTCAATGGCGACTGCAACAGAACGGTGCTTGCCGCCGGTGCAGCCAACAGCAATAGTTGCATAATGCTTGTTTTCCCGACGGTAACCGTCCAAAACCGGTTCCAGGGCATGGACATAGCGGTCAACGAAGTCGGCCGCGCCGTTGTCGTTAAGCACAAAGTTACTGACGGCTTCGTCCTGTCCCGTCAATGGTCTGAGCAGGGGAATCCAGTGCGGGTTGGGAATAAAACGAACGTCTGCCACGTAGTTTGCATCCACTGGCAACCCGTACTTGAAGCCAAAACTCATGATCGTCAGGCTGAGCACTACGGGACCGGATTCTGAGAAGAGTTCGGTTACGGCGGTGCCGAGCTGGTGGACGTTCATGGTTGAAGTGTCAAGGACCATCTCGGCTTGGCTCTTCATTTCAGCCAGCAGCAAGCGTTCGGCGGCGATGCCGTCAAGGATACGCCCGTCCTGTTGCAGCGGGTGCGGACGTCTCCCCTGCTCGAAACGGCGAACAAGAGTGTCATCACTTGCGTCAAGGAAAAGTACCCGGTAGGCCACCCCCGCGGCGGAGAGAGCATTGAGAGACTCACGGATATCGGCAAACAGTGCCTTGCCCCTGACATCAACCACTACAGCCAGCTTGGGCAGTGCAGCCGGCATGCGTGAAACCAGCTCAGCGAGAGTACCGAGCATCTGTGGTGGGAGGTTCTCAATGACATACCAGCCATGGTCTTCCAAGGCGTTAGCGGCCGTGCTGCGGCCCGCCCCAGACATACCGGTGACCACCAGCAGTTCGGCTTCGACCGGCTTGATAGGGGTCAACGCGTCGTTGCTTGAGTTGGTGGGTTCTTGCTGTTCTGTCATTGCGTTTCCCTGTCAGTTGCTGGCTTGGACTCGGGGGCGTCCTTGGCCCCCACCACGTCTACGGTCTAAGCCTAGCGGCCGTGGGGCCCCGAACGCGCGAAGCGGGTTGTGGGGTGGTGCTGGGCGCTAGCGGCCGTGGGGCCCCGAACGCGCGAAGCGGGTTGTGGGGAGGGTGCTGGGCGCTAGCGGCCGTGGGGCCCCGAACGCGCGAAGCGGGTTGTGGGGAGGGAACTAGTCAAGAATCTCGCCCGTGGTCATATTGATGGCCGGGGCGGTCTCCGAAATGGGCGGGTCCTCGCCGTCTGGGGTCTGGGCCGGACCATGCAGACTCTCGTAAATAGCCTGGGCCAAAACCGGACCCACACCTTTGGCCTGCTCTAGCTCTGCCACTGTCGCGGCCCGAACCTTCTTGAGAGAACCAAAATGAGCCAGAAGGGTCTTTTGTTTTGCGGCTCCCAGACCAGGGACAGTGTCAAGAACCGAGGCAATCATCGCTTTGCCTCTTTTGGCCCGATGGAAAGTAATAGCAAAACGGTGGGCTTCATCACGGATGCGTTGGAGCAGATACAGCCCTTCCGAGGATCGTGGAAGGATCACCGGGAAGTCACTTTCGGGCACCCATACCTCTTCCAACCGTTTCGCCAGGCCGACTACTGCTAAGTCGTCAATGCCAAGATCCGCTAGGGCCCGCGCGGCAGCGTTAACTTGGGGTACACCGCCGTCGACCACTACCAAGTTGGGCGGGTAGGCGAACTTAGATTTCGGCAGTTCGGTAGGCTCAGCATCAACATCAGTGCCAACAACGTCAGTACCAACACCATTACCCGCAGTGATCAAGGCGGGCCGAGCAACAATTTCACCGCTTAAGCTCACGGCTTGCGCCCGGGCCTCTTTCTCGTTCAAGTAATTCCGGAAGCGTCTAGTGATGACGTCGTACATGGACGCGGTGTCATCTATGGCAGCATCACCGGTGATGGCGAATTTGCGGTATTCGCTTTTCTTCGCCAGCCCATCCTCCACGACAACCATGGAAGCAACCACGTTGGTTCCTTGCACATGCGAAATGTCGTAGCACTCAATGCGCAGTAGCGGCATGGGCAGATCAAGAGCTTCCTGGAGTTCTTGCAGGGCCAATGACCGGGTAGTCAGGTCACCTGCGCGGCGGGACTTATGCAGGATCATGGATTGGCGCGCATTAGCTTGAACTGTATCCATCAGCGCCGCTTTCTCACCGCGTTGGGGCACCTTGATGGAAACACTGCCTTGGCGCAATCCCGCAAGCCACTGGGAGAGATATTCGTGGTTTGCAGGGAGTTCAGGTACCAGGATTTGCCGGGGAATCGCGTCTGATTGCGACTCTTCGCCACCATATACCTGCTGCATAAGGTGCTCCCACAATTCGGCGTCAGAGGCGTCCTCCACCTTCTCCACAACCCAGCCGCGCTGGCCCCGGATCCTGCCGCCACGGACGTGAAACACCTGCACGGCTGCTTCAAGATCATCCTGCTCCACGGCGAAAATGTCAGCGTTGGTGTCTTCTGTCAGTACCACGGCGTTACGCTCGAATACTTTCCGCAAAGCGATGATGTCATCCCGCACCCGGGCCGCCTGCTCATAATCAAGTTCAGCGACTGCGGCGCTCATTCTCTTTTCAAGCGTGACAATAAATCGTTTGGCCTCACCGCCCATGAAGTCGCAAAAATCCTGGGCCAGGTCCTTATGCTCCTCAATACTGATGCGCCCCACACATGGCGCCGCACATTTGTCTATGTAGCCCAGCAGACACGGCCGGCCGCTGCGCTCTGCACGGCGCAGCACACCCACACTGCAACTGCGAACAGGGAATACCCGTAGTAGCGTGTCCATGGTCTCGCGGATGGCCCCGGCGGTGTACGGGCCAAAGTACTTGGTACCTTTGCGGCGTTCCCCGCGCATGACCTGGACCCGGGGGAACTTCTCGCTCATGGACACGGCAAGGTAGGGGTAACTTTTATCGTCCCTGAATGCAAGGTTGTAGCGGGGCGTGAATTCTTTGATCCACGTGTATTCAAGCTGGAGCGCTTCAAGCTCACTGCCAACAATCGTCCATTGCACGCTTGCCGCGTGATGGACCATCGCATACGTTTTGGGCAGGAGCGAGGCAGGATTGGCAAAATAGGAGTTCAGCCGAGATCGGAGATTCTTTGCCTTGCCAACATAGATAATGCGCCCATGTTCATCACGGAACCTGTAAACGCCGGGGTCCGTGGGAATTTCGCCCGGCTTCGGCCGGTAGCTTGCTGGATCTGCCACAGTTCCATTCTATGGTGATGCGCAACTGCACGGCACAAATGGCTGTGCCCGCTGCGACTGGGAGCTACTCGGTGCTGGGGCTTTGGTTGTATTTGGTGCTACGTTTTTGCCCTGTTAGTTCAGCAATGGCATCCATGATGGTGTCTGTGGCGTGCCGTCTGGCAGGCAGGGAGTGGCTCGGACCGGTCTTCTCGAAGTACAGCGGCTTCCCAAAGCGGAGGGTAAACGTTGCTGGGGTGACGGTTTTCTTGCCAGCAGGCTGCAGCTTCTCCGTACCGATAATGCCAACGGGAACAACCGGTGCTCCCGTTGTGAGTGCCAACCAGCCAACCCCGGTGCGGCCACGGTAAAGCACACCATCACGGGAACGCGTGCCTTCAGGGTAGATCCCTACCGCTTCGTCGCGGCCAAGGATCTCCAGAAGGGTCTTCAACGCTTGAACGCTGGCGGCCTGTTCTCCACGTTCAACGGGGATAGAGTGCACGGACTCGAAGAACGTTTTCATTAGTTTGCCCTTGATGCCTTTGCCCGTGAAGTATTCGGCTTTGGCGAAGAAGGAGACGGGGCGTGGAGTCAATGCCTGCACAATGACAGAGTCGAAAAATGACAGGTGGTTAGGTGCCACGATGAAGGGCCCCTCTGTGGGGACGTTTTCTATTCCTTCCACAGTTGGACGGCAAAACGCGCCAATAGTACCGCGAGTCAGCACGCGGGTCACGTCATAGAACGCCATGGTTGTCCTCCCCACGTACCGGAGCTCCGGCGAGTACCAGCGCCAGTTCTTTAGCTGAATGGACGACGGCGGCTGCACCAGCCGCTGCCAGCTCACCTTCAGCGGCGAATCCCCACGCCACTCCGATGCAGGTAAGCGCATTGCTTCGCGCCCCCAGAACATCTTGGTGCCTGTCCCCCACCATGATGGCGGTTTCTGAGGTAACGGCCAGCTTCCGCACGGCGGCGGCAATAATCTCGGCCTTGCCAGCGCGGTACTCGGGGTCGCCAGGACTCAGCGTTTCGTCGGCGTGTGAGCCACAGATAGCGTGGAAAAAATCGGCAACCCCGTGGTGAGCCAAAAGAACTTTCGCCAGGGGCTCGGGCTTCTGCGTAGCAACTGCCAATAAAACGCCGTCGGACTTTAGCTGCGCCAGCAGCTCCTTGATCCCGGGATAAAGGACAGACATTGCCATACCCCGCTCCCGGTACCACTGCCTGTACTCCGCTATAACGCCATCAACTCGGTTCGGCGGAACACCGATGATACTGACAAGTCCATCGGCGAGTTTTGGCCCTACCATCCCGCTGAGCGTTTCCTCATCAGGTACTGGCAGGTCCATGACCTCTAAGGCATGTTTAATGCCCCCGGTGATGCCGCCAGCGGGGTCAACGAGAGTCCCGTCCAGATCGAAGAGGACTGCGGTTCGGGGACCGTCATGGTTTATGGCTGGAAGAGCGGTAGTCACGTCCATAGTTTCTCACGACAAGGGTCTAGTCTTCCCCATCCATACCACCATCTGCATATATCAGAGTGCCGTCAGGGGAAATCTTCTTGCCGCGAGTTGCCACATATGGTCACGCATACTCCGCTGTGGACACCATATATGGCAACTCGAGATGACTAAGGGGCTAGTACTTCGCGCAGGAAGTCAGCCGTGTAACTTTCAGTGCTTTTGGCAACCTTTTCGGGGGTGCCTGTGGCGATAACACGCCCACCTCCCGTGCCACCGTCCGGTCCAAGGTCAACAACCCAGTCGGCACTCTTAATGACATCCAGGTTATGTTCAATGACGATGACTGTATTGCCCTTGTCAACCAGTCCTTGGAGAACCAGCAGCAGCTTACGAATATCCTCAAAGTGCAGGCCGGTGGTGGGCTCATCCAGCACATAGATACTGCGCCCATTGGAACGCTTCTGGAGTTCCGCAGCAAGTTTCACGCGCTGCGCTTCGCCACCGGAAAGCGTCGTTGATGCCTGACCCAACCTGACGTAGCCTAGTCCGACATCGACCAGGGTGCGCAGGTGACGGGCAATAGGGGTGAACGCAGCGAAGAATTCAGCGCCCTCCTCGATGGGCATGTCCAACACGTCAGCGATGGATTTGCCCTTGTAGTGCACCTCAAGAGTCTCGCGGTTATAGCGAGCACCGTTGCAGACCTCGCAGGGTACGTAGACGTCTGGCAGGAAATTCATCTCAATCTTCAGTGTGCCGTCGCCGGAGCAAGCTTCGCAACGCCCACCCTTGACGTTGAAGGAGAAGCGTCCGGGCTGGTACCCCCGCATTTTGGACTCGTTGGTCTCAGCGAAGAGCTTCCGGATATTGTCAAAAACACCTGTGTATGTGGCGGGGTTCGAGCGCGGGGTGCGGCCAATGGGGCTCTGGTCCACGTGCACCACCTTGTCGAGATGCTCAAGGCCGTCAACGCGCAGATGACGCCCCGCAACCTGCTTGGCACCGTTGAGCTTGTTTGCCAAGACTTTGTAAAGAATCTCATTGACAAGGGTCGACTTACCCGAACCACTGACGCCTGTCACAGCTGTCAGTACACCGAGAGGGAATTTCACATCAATGTTAAGCAAGTTGTTTTCCCGTGCACCCACCACAGCCAACTCGCGTTTTTTGTCATATTTTCGACGCTTAGCGGGCAGAGCTATGCTTTTGCGTCCGGAGAGGTAATCACCTGTCAAGGATCGGGTATTAGCCAGCAGTCCTTCTAGAGAGCCCGAGTGGACTACTTCGCCACCGTGTTCACCCGCACCTGGACCAATGTCGACAATCCAGTCGGCTTCCTTGATGGTGTCTTCATCATGTTCCACCACAATGAGTGTGTTGCCCAGATCCCGCAATCGTGTCAGGGTACCAATGAGCCGGCGGTTGTCACGCTGATGCAGTCCGATGGATGGTTCGTCCAGGACGTACAGCACACCGACAAGTCCGGAGCCAATCTGAGTGGCAAGACGGATACGCTGAGCCTCTCCACCTGACAGTGTTGCTGAGGCACGCTCAAGGTTGAGGTACTCCAGACCAACGTCCAGAAGGAACTTCAGGCGGGCCTGAATTTCCTTTAGCACCTGGCTGGCAATCGTTGCCTCTCGCTCACTTAATTCCAAGGTTGAGAGGAACTCAAAGCAGTCACGCATTGACATGGCACACACTTGCGCAATGGACTTGCCGTTGATCAGCACCGACAGTGATGCAGGGTTCAAGCGTGCTCCGCCACAGGCAGGGCAGGGAATCTGGCGCATGTACTCTTCGTAGCGATCCCGAGCGGAGTCTGATTCCGTTTCAACATGCTTTCGCTGGATGTACTGGACAGCTCCTTCGAAGCCTGTGCTGTATTTACGTTCACGACCAAAGCGGTTTTTGTACTGGACCACAACTTTATGATCTTTGCCGTACAAAATTGCCGTGCGGGAATCGGTGTCCAACTTGTTCCACGGCGTATCCATGGCGAAGTCCAACTCCGCGGAGAGTCCTTCAAGTAACCTGTTCCAGTATTCAGTGGTCGCCGTACCCAATGACCACGGTGCAATGGCGCCTTCACGCAACGACAAGAACGGATTCGGAACAACGAGTTCTTCGTCAACTTCAAGTCTTGTGCCAATGCCGCTGCACGCGGTGCAGGCACCGAAGGGATTGTTGAAGGAGAATGATCGGGGCTCGATTTCATCGATGGCCAGCGGGTGCTCATTGGGGCAGGCGAGGTTCTCCGAGAAAGAACGGATGCGTCCGGAGTCGGTCTCGTCCAAGTCCACTAAATCCGCTAGGACACGGCCATCGGCCAGCCCGAGGGCGGTTTCTACGGAGTCAGTCAAGCGCTGTTGAATGCCGTCCTTGACCACCAGACGGTCAACCACCACCTCGATGGTGTGCTTGTACGTCTTCTTAAGCTTGGGTGGATCGCTGAGCTGGATTTGCTCACCATCGACCCTTGCACGGGAGTAGCCCTTGGCCGTGAGCTCCTTGAACAGGTCAACGAACTCGCCTTTGCGGTCCCGCACCACGGGAGCCAATACCTGAAATCGGGTGCCCTCAGGCATTTCAAGCAGCTGATCAACAATTTGCTGCGGTGTCTGCTTGGCGATGGGCTCCCCGCATACGGGGCAGTGGGGGGTTCCCACCCGAGCCCACAACAAGCGCATGTAATCGTAGATCTCGGTGATAGTTCCCACAGTTGAGCGAGGGTTCTTGGAAGTCGATTTCTGGTCGATAGATACCGCCGGGGAGAGTCCCTCAATGAAATCAACATCGGGTTTATCCACCTGGCCCAGGAACTGCCGCGCATAGGCTGACAACGATTCAACGTAGCGGCGCTGGCCCTCGGCGAAGATGGTGTCGAATGCCAAGGAAGATTTGCCGGAGCCCGACAAGCCTGTGAACACAATCATTGCATCACGGGGCAAGTCTAGATCGACGTTGCGCAGATTATGTTCGCGGGCGCCCTTTACAACAAGACGCGACAAGTCTGGGCGTGGCACATCAAATTCGGGTGATACGTACTGAGCCATTGTTTCCTTCACATCACTTTTTGCTACGTCGACGCCGAGTCAGCAGAACCTGCCCCTTAGTTGACTACGACGTAGCAATTGAGCGCAGCTGGTAAGCCGCGCGCTGCGTTCATTGGTAAGTATAATCGAAAGTTCGTTCGAATATGCGTCCGCATTGCCTTCAAACGATTCCGGGTGTCCGCTGTCAGCTGTTGTCCAACGCTGCGCTGACTATCCGTAGGGCTTGAGCTTGGGGCACGCCTAAATCCCGCACGACGGCGGCGAAGGAGTCTGCGGCTGCAGCCACTTGAGCGGCAATCTTGTCTCCACCGGAAGCTATGGCGGTGCCGCTGCGTCCGGCGGTCACAACAATCCCCGCCTGCTCAAGTTCACGATACGCCCGGGCCACCGTATTTGCCGCTACGCCAAGATCGTTAGCCAACGCCCGCACGGGGGGTAGTTTACTTCCCACGCTTAACTCTCCGGAGGAGGCAAGATCCAGTATTCTCAGCCGGACCTGTTCAAAGGGTGGCACGCTGGACTCCGTATCAAGGTGCCAGCGGCGCATAAGAATTTCCATGGAGCTCATACCTGATTCACCTCTTCCACCAACGGATCGCCGAACTGGCTCATATAGAGATCGTAGTAGAAACCCTTGCTGGCCAACAGTTCTTCGTGGTTGCCTTGCTCAACGATTTCCCCGTGGTCCATGACAAGAATCATGTCTGCATCCCGGATTGTAGAGAGCCTGTGCGCTATAACGAAGCTTGTGCGGTTTGCTCGCAGCCTGTTCATGGCCTGGCGGATCATAACTTCTGTGCGTGTGTCCACGGAGCTTGTAGCCTCATCGAGGATCAATATTCCGGGATTAGAGATCCACGCCCTTGCTATTGTCATCAGCTGGCGCTGCCCCTGGCTGAGCCCACCGCCGTCGTCAGTTAACACCGTGTCATAACCATCGGGAAGGGACCGCACAAAGTGATCAACGTGGGTGGCCTCTGCCGCCTCAATAATCTGTGCCTCGGAAGCATCCAGCTTGCCGTAAGCAAGGTTGTCCCGGATAGTGCCAATAAAGAGCCACGCGTCTTGGAGCACCATCCCGAATTGGCTGCGTAAGTCATCGCGCGTTAGCTCGGCTGTGTTGACGCCATCAACTGTGATGGTGCCGGAATCAATCTCATAGAAACGCATGAGCAGGTTCACCAACGTTGTCTTGCCGGCGCCTGTTGGTCCGACAATTGCCACCGTCTCCCCCGGTTCGGCAATAAAAGTAAGATCCTTAATCAGCGGCTCATCAGCCTTGTAGCCAAAGTTCACATGCTCGAAAACGACCCGCCCCGCAGTAGTTCCCAGGACGGCCGATGGGACATGGTCGGGACGCTGCTCCCGTGCATCCAGCAGTTCAAAGACCCGCTCGGCCGACGCCACCCCGGATTGGAGCAGATTGATCATGCTGGCCAGCTGTGCCATGGGTTGGCTGAACTGCCGCGAGTACTGGATGAACGCCTGCACACTTCCAATGGTGATGACACCTTGAGCCACCTGAATGCCGCCAAGGACCGCGATCACTACGTAGTTCAGGTTGGCGACAAAGTTGGTGCTTGGCATGATTATTCCCGAAATGAACTGCGCTTTGGCGCTTGATTCATACAGGTAATCGTTGGAGACTCTGAACTTTTCAATGGCGGCCTCCTGTTGGCCAAACGCCTTCACAATCTCATGGCCAGTGAACATTTCCTCAACATGACCGTTCAAGTCCCCGGTACTCTTCCACTGGGCAGCAAATTGGACCTGTGATTTCCGGGCAATAAGGAAAGTGATCACAGCAACTATGGGCAGTGTCAGCAAGGAGATCACTGCCAGCAGTGGGGAGATGGAGAACATCATGCCCAACACACCAAGGACAGTAAGCACAGCGATGAGGATCTGTGTCAGCGTCTGATTCAGGGTCTGGCCGAAGTTGTCGATGTCGTTCGTCACGCGGGAAAGGACATCGCCGCGGGATTCTTCTTGAAAGTGCGACATGGGCAATCTGTCGAGTTTTTCCTCAATTCCTTTACGCAAACGGTACATGGCACGTTGGACAATGCCTGTTGTCATGTATCCCTGTGACCAGTTGAAGAAGAAGGCTGCAACATACAAGGCAAGAACCATGAGCAAGATGGTGCCCAACGCACTTAGATCTAGGCCCTGCCCGGGCACCACATTCATGGCCGCCAACATGTCAGCTAGTTGGCCCTTGCCGCTGGCTCGCAGTGCTGCCATGGCCTGGTCTTTTGTGGTCCCTGCCGGGAACTGTTGGAGCATCTTGCCCACAACTCCGTCAAAAATGATGTCCGTGGCGTTGCCCAATATTTTTGGTGCCAGCACCGATAGGCTCACCGAAATGGCGGCCATAAGAAGGACAAATGCTATGCGCACTTTATCCGGAGCCATGAGCAGCAAAATCCGCTTAATACTGGGTCCAAAGTTCAGTGCCTTTTTCTGCGGAGGCCCACCGCGTCCCCTCATCATGCTCATGCCGGGCTCTCCTGCTCTTCTGTGGCACGATCCGCTGTGGCCTGATCCCCTGTGGCCTGATCCCCTGCGGCACGCGGTTCGTGACCTGTGCTGAGTTGGGAGGTGACAATCTCTTGGTAGGTGGGGCACGAAATGAGCAGTTGCTCGTGCGTGCCTTGCCCCACAAGGCGTCCTTCATCCAGCACTAGGATATTGTCAGCGTCTTGGATTGTGCCCACCCGTTGAGCTACCACCAGCACAGCGGCCTGGCGAGTGATTGGTTTCAGTGCCGCCCGCAGCTTTGCGTCGGTGGCATAGTCAAGGGCGGAAAAACTGTCGTCAAATAAATACACAGAGGGCGCTGCCATGATCGCGCGAGCAATGCAAAGTCGCTGACGCTGACCACCAGAAACGTTGGATCCCCCTTGACCTATGGGGGCGTCCAGTCCCCCCGGCATTGCGCGAACAAATCCGGCTGCCTGTGCGGTGGCCAATGCCGCCCACAATTGCTCATCTGTGGCGTCGGGATTGCCCATCCGCAGGTTGCTGGCAACTGTCCCCGTAAACAGGTATGCCTTCTGGGGTACCAGGCCGATGGATCCGCGCAGCCCAGCCAGAGTAACTTCCCTGATGTTGTACCCGCCCAACTCGATCTCACCATGGGTGGTATCCAGCAGCCTGGGGATCAGGTTCACAAGTGTTGATTTGCCGCTTCCAGTTGACCCGATGATCGCCGTGGTGGTTCCCGGAGCTGCACTAAAGGTGACTCCGGAAAGAACGGGGTCTTTAGCTCCGGGATAACGGAAAGCAGCGTCGCGGACGTGCAGTACGGCGTCGAGCTTGGCCACACTGATGGCGTTGGGTGCGTCAATCACGCTTGAGTCAGTGTCCAGGACTTCACAAATGCGTTCGGCGCTGACGGCAGCGCGGGGGATCATCATGAACATAAACATGGCCATCATTACGGCCATGAGTATTTGCATAATGTAGCTAAGGAACGCTGTCAGCGCACCAATTTGCATCTCACCGGAGTCAATACGCTGCCCACCAAACCACAGCACACCAACGCTAGTGACATTGACAACGAAAAAGATGATGGGAAACATCAATGCCATGAGCCGTCCTGCGCGCAATTGCGAGGCAGTCAGAGCCCCATTAGCCGCGGCAAAACGTGCAGCTTCATAGTCTCTGCGGCCAAAGGCCCGGATGACACTGATGCCCGTGATCTGCTCGCGCAGTACACCATTGATGTCATCGAGCTGTCGTTGGACCCTTCGGAACGTGGGGACAAGAACCCGCACAAGCAACCCTATGGCGACGATCAGCACCGGCAGGATAACAAGCAGCAGAGCCGAGAGGGGGACGTCCTGCGCCATGGCTAGGATCACACCACCAATGCTCATAATGGGCGCTGTCACCATCAAGGTGAACGACATCAATGTGAGCATCTGGACCTGCTGGACATCGTTGGTGGTGCGGGTGATCAATGAGGGCGCGCCAATGGTGCCAACCTCTTGGGAGGAGAACGTCTCCACCTTGTTGAAGAGGTCACGGCGGATCTGCCGTCCTACTCCCATAGCAAGCCGTGCGCTGAGAAAAGTAGCTGTGATTGCACAAACAATTTGGCCAGCGGTGATCAGCAGCATCCACTGGCCCAAACTCCAGATGACATCAATATTGCCTTTGACCACCCCGTCATCAATGATGTCGGCGTTCAGCGTAGGCAGATACAACGTACCCAGCGTTGAGAGGAACTGCAGCAGCACAATGGCAATTAACGGCCCCTTGTGCGGGGCCAGATTGCGGGCAATCAGTTTCAGCAGCACGCATCCTCCTGTGGCTTAGTGCAAATTATCAATTGGCACTCTGCTCATAACTTACTCCTAGCCCCTGACATTGTCTGCGGCTACCATTGTCTGCGGCCACGCTCAGCCGCCCTGTAGGTACGCCCTCCCTGTCGGTATTCTTTCCTCTCACAACTGGGGGGCGTTACTGTCGCCGGAATCGAGGCGTGGAAGCGGGAATCTCCCAGGAGCCCCTAGCCGTACAGCTCAAAGTCCACCGTGCCGCCCTCCGTAACCCTCTCCACCTGTTTCCGGGCTTGATCCACCACGGGATCCGCGCTTAGAGCAACTAAATATTCCTTGTGTTCCGCCAGGGAAGCTACGGCCATCTCGATGCTCTCGGCCGAGACTGTTTGGGCGTGTGTGGGCTGCGGGGAGCTAAGCGCCACCCAACGAGTTTTATGACGGGCAAACCCCTCCTCTAATAACTCGGGGAAGATCCATTCATTGTCAGCATCAGCAACTGCGTCCAGAACGGCCCGCCCAACAGCCCGGTGGTCGGCCGTATTCCAGCGACCAGGGCCCCATTCGTCGCGGTGGTTTAGTGTCAGCACCACGTCAGGACGCACCCGACGGATCTGCCGAGCCAAATCGCGTCTTAGCGCCAGGCCCTCGAGAATTCTCCCGTCGGGATGGTCAAGGATGACCAGATCACTCACGCCAATGACGGCGCACGCATTCTCTTGTTCACGAGTGCGCAGGGGTCCAGATTTTTCCGGTGCTAGTCCAGCGATCCCTGCTTCGCCTCGTGTGGCAAGCACATAACTAACCTCCTTGCCGGCGGCGAGCCACTGAGCCACTGCTGCTGCCATCCCGTATTCAGGGTCGTCGGGATGGGCAACGATGATCAATGCCCGCTGCCAGTCCTGGGGAAACTCCAGAAGTGCTGTCATTAGTTTCTCTCCCACCATAGAAATGTTGCGATACGGAATCACCATACCGAATTCCCTCGCCGTATACGCCTCTGGGGGAGAACGGAATGCTCCTGCTCAAAATCTACCCGCTTATCCGGCTCCAGGGGGCCTCGAGCAGGCATTTGGCCTACGCCTCGAACTGGGAGAAGTACCGGATTCTCATGTTTATGCCGATCACTCCAGAATGCCTGACCGCCAGCCCGGCAGAGAGCAATTGCCATGTTGCGGAACCTCATGCAGCGCGTGGCAGACCCGCGCAGTGTGAGGGTGGCGCTTGGAGTGTCACCCACAGCGTTCTCCTGCCGCAGTCCCGAGCGCCTAAGCTGGGAAGACCATGAATCTTCTTGAACAGCTAGCCACCCTGAATCCGCAGACTGCCACCGATGACGACGTTTTGGACGCGTTTTTGGAGTGGACCCTTGAGCGGGGGCTGGAACTGTATCCGGCCCAAGAAGAAGCCGCGCTGGAACTTGTCAGTGGAAACAACGTGATCTTGTCTACACCCACGGGTTCGGGCAAATCATTGGTGGCCATTGCGGCACATTTCAATGCCATGGCCCGTGGCGCAGCGAGCTACTATACGGCTCCTATTAAGGCGCTTGTTTCGGAGAAGTTTTTTGCGCTGTGTGAGATCTTCGGTCCCGAGAATGTTGGCATGATCACAGGCGATTCTTCCGTAAACCAGGATGCACCCATTATTTGCTGCACGGCCGAAATTTTGGCGAACATTGCCCTCCGTGAAGGTGAAAACGCGGATGCCGGTGTGGTTATCATGGATGAATTTCATTACTACTCGGACCCCCAACGAGGTTGGGCTTGGCAGCTTCCACTGTTGGAACTGCCGCAGTCCCAGTTCCTGCTTATGAGCGCCACATTGGGCGATGTCAGCCGGTTCGAGCGTGAACTGACGGAATTGACGAACCGGGTCACCACAACGGTTTCCTCGGCCGAGCGGCCCATCCCACTGCACTACTACTACGTGCAAACAGGCGTGCACGAATCCCTCGAAGAGTTGCTCGCCACCAAGCAGGTCCCTGTTTATGTGGTGCACTTTAGCCAAGCCGAAGCGATCGACCGTGCCCAGAACCTGATGAGCATCAATGTATGCACCCGTGAGGAAAAGGACAAAATTGGTGAGCTCATTGCGGGGTTCCGTTTCTCCGCGGGCTTTGGCAAAACCTTGAACCGTCTGGTTCGGCACGGCATTGGTGTACACCACGCCGGTATGCTCCCGAAGTACCGCCGCCTGGTGGAACAGCTGGCCCAGGCTGGACTGTTAAAGGTTATTTGTGGCACTGACACACTCGGTGTGGGCATCAACGTGCCCATCCGCACCGTGTTGTTGACAGCGTTGAGTAAGTACGACGGCGTTAAAACTCGGGTTTTGCAGGTGCGTGAATTCCAACAAATTGCAGGGCGTGCAGGGCGTGCAGGTTATGACACGGCAGGCACTGTCATTGTGCAGGCCCCCGATCATGTGATTGAAAACGCGAAATCAATGGCCAAGGCCGTGGCGAAGTTTGGTGACGACCAAAAGAAACTCCGCCAGGTGGTCAAGAAGAAGCCCATTTCCGGGTTTGTCAGTTGGGGGGAGCCAACATTCAAGCGGCTGGCGGAGTCAGTACCTGAGCCCCTAACATCAAGTTTCACCGTCACTCACGCGATGTTGTTGAACCTGCTGGAGCGCCCGGGTGATCCTTTTCAGGCGGCCAAGACACTGCTGACAAGAAACCATGAATCGCCCTCGAAGCAGCGAGTGTTGATGCGCAAGGCAATCGGCATGTACAGGGAGCTTCTGGGTGCTGGCGTGGTTGAACGCATCCCTGAGAATGAGTTGGAAGCTGACGGTCGTACAGTGCGGCTCACAGTTCATCTGCAAATGAACTTTGCACTGAATCAACCACTCTCCCCTTTTGCACTTGCAGCTCTTGACTTACTTGATGCTGAGTCGCCCAGTTACGCCCTCGACGTCATCTCAGTGATTGAGTCGACGTTGGAGAAACCACGCCAAATCCTCTCTGCCCAGCTCAAGCGTGAACGCACCGAGAAAGTTGCGGCCATGAAGAGTGAGGGCATTGAGTATGACGAGCGCATGGCTATCCTCGACGAGGTGACGTATCCCATGCCGCTGGCGGAAATGCTTTTCGAAGCCTTCGAGGTCTACGGCAAAGCTGCCCCGTGGATGGGCGACTTTGAGCTCAGCCCGAAATCGATCATCCGCGATATGTATGAACGGGCCATGAACTTTGGTGAGTACGTTCAGTACTATTCCCTGGCCCGCTCTGAGGGCATTGTGCTGCGTTACCTCACCGACGCGTACAAGGCCCTGCGTCAGACAGTGCCGCAGGACGCGCTGCGTGAGGACCTTGAGGACATTATCTCGTGGCTCGGTGAACTTGTCCGCCAGGTGGACTCCAGCCTCTTGGATGAGTGGGAGAAAATGACAAGTGGTGACACTGCGGATGCGGTTGAACAAACTTCCCTGCCACCGGCTCCGCCCAGGCTCACCGATAACGCCCGTGCGTTTAAGGTCATGGTGCGCAATGAAATGTTCCGCCGGGTTGAGCTTGCCGCCGATGATGACTTTGATGCTTTGGGAAAGCTCGACGGCGACAACGGCTGGGATGCCGATCGTTGGGCTGATGCGTTGGATAACTACTGGGACGAGCATGAGTATCTTGAGTGCGGTCCTGCGGCACGTGGGCCAGCGCTGCTGCATATCAACCCTTCCTCCGACAGCTGGAGTGTCCGTCAGACGATCGTGGACCCGGAAGGAAATCACGATTGGCATATGCACGCCACAGTGGACCTTGAGGCCTCAAACGAGGCCGGCGCCGCCGTAGTAATATTGCAGGAATTCAGCCGAATGTAAGCGGCGCGATAAGCTTCAGGCATGAGTTTTCCCCGCACTGCCGTGCCCGCTGATGTCCCCGCCATACTTGGCATGATTCACGATCTGGCTGTTTACGAAAAGGAACCGGATGCGGTGGTCAACACCACCGAGATGCTCCACGCGAACCTTTTTGGTGACAACCCGCAGATTTACGCTCACGTGGTTGACTCCCCCGTCGCGGGCGAGCCGATTGTGGGTTTTGCGCTCTGGTTCCTGAACTATTCCACTTGGGAAGGCACCCATGGGATCCACCTTGAAGATCTGTACGTGCGCCCCGACGCTCGCGGCGGTGGATATGGGAAGGCATTGCTGCGCAGATTGGCTCAGATTGCCGTGGAGCGTGGCTATGCCCGAGTGGAATGGAGCGTTCTTGACTGGAATGAACCATCCATCAAGTTCTACCATTCCCTCGGTGCAGCCCCGATGGATGGCTGGCATGTTTTCCGGCTGGACGGTGCCGCATTGGACGGTTTCGGTGCACCCCTAAACAGCGAGGCCCGCTCATGACGCTGGCAAAGTCTGCCGTGCACCGTTCTTTGGCCCCGTTCGAGGTCCGAGGTCTGCGTGCGCAGGACCATTACTTCACTGTTCCCTTGGATCATACCCATCCAGGCGGCCCCTCAATTGAAGTCTTCGCCAGGGAACTAAGCGATCCCAAACACATAGATTTACCGTGGTTGTTGTTCCT
Source organism: Arthrobacter sp. TMP15 (assembly GCF_039529835.1). Lineage (NCBI taxonomy): Bacteria > Bacillati > Actinomycetota > Actinomycetes > Micrococcales > Micrococcaceae > Arthrobacter > Arthrobacter sp. TMP15. The sequence continues at coordinate 1,727,230 of NZ_CP154262.1, read as the reverse complement.
TCAGGGAGGTCCCGGAGGGAAGGGTAACCGCCCCGCAGGCATGGCAGGATGGCTCAAAGAAGCCGTCAAGAGTTTCCGTGTTCTGATGCTAGACCAGCGTGGAACCGGCCTGTCCACACCAGCCAACCGGCAGACGCTGCCGCTGGTGGGTGACACGGCCGCGCAAGCAAATTATCTCTCACACTTCCGTGCCACTGACATCGTGGCTGATGCCGAATTGATCAGGCACGCACTTGCTTCTGGACCCTGGAGTATTTTTGGTCAGAGCTTTGGCGGTTTCTGCGCCCTCAGTTACCTCTCTTTTGCCCCCGAGGGTGTCAAGGAGGCACTCGTCACCGGTGGCCTGGGGCCCCTTTCGGGTCCGGCAGATCAGGTATACCAGGCCACTTTTAAACGCCTGCGCAGCCGGAATGCGGAATACTTCGCCAAATATCCACGGGACAGGGATACTCTCACGCGCATCATGCACCACGTTGAACAGGTGCCGGAGCAGCTTCCCACGGGTGAGCGTCTCACCCCCGAACGGTTACAGATGCTGGGTAACTTTCTTGGCGGCAACACCCGCTTCGACGCACTCCACTTCCTTCTTGAGGACGCCTTCATTGACACGGCCGACGGCGCTCGGCTCTCCGACTCGTTCTTGTCCAGCGTGGGAGCGTACGTCAGCCGGAGCGGGAATCCGCTTTATGCGCTCATGCACGAGTCAATTTATGTTCAGGGTGAGGCAACGAATTGGGCCGCTGACCGCGTGCTAGCAAATAACCCGGACTTCCACCCCTACGCCGCCGTTCCGTTGCTCACAGGCGAGGCCATTTATCCTTGGTACTTCGAACAGGACCCAGCCCTGGTGCCTCTCAAAGAACTGGCCGATGTGCTGGCCGCACGGACGGCGGGTTGGGGACCACTTTATGATCGTGAACAGTTGGGCCGGAACACCGTTCCGGCTGCCGCAGCCGTGTACACGGACGATATTTTTGTTGACAGGGACATCTCCCTGGCCACCGCGGCAGCCGTAAACGGCCTACAGGTGTGGGAAACCGCTGACTTTCACCACGACGGCATAGCTGACGATGGCGAGGGTATCTTCGCCCGACTGCTGGCCATGGTGCGCGCCTAAGCACCTGTGGTCTGTGTTCTCCTCAGGCGTGACCTGCCTCGCGCATCTGGCGCAGCTCCTTCTTCAGATCCCCTACTTCATCGCGCAAACGTGCTGCTAATTCAAAGTGCAAATCAGCTGCGGCTCCGTGCATTTGTGCCGTGAGCTCCTCAATCAAGCTAATAAGTTCAGCTGCAGGACGTGCAGCTAGACCGTCGTTTCGGATAGGCTTTTTCTTGCTAGAGCCTTCTCGCTTGCTCCGGGCCTCTTCAAGCAGTGCAGCGGTGTCGGCGTCTTCTCGTGCCAGCTGGTCGGTGATGTCGGCGATCTTCTTACGCAGCGGCTGCGGGTCTATCCCGTGTGCCAAGTTGTAATTGACCTGAATCTCACGACGCCGGTTTGTTTCGTCAATGGCAAATTCCATTGACGCCGTGATCCTGTCCGCGTACATGTGCACCTCACCGGAGACGTTACGGGCGGCACGGCCGATGGTTTGGATCAGGGATGTTGAGGAGCGGAGGAACCCCTCCTTATCGGCGTCAAGGATACTAACAAGTGAGACCTCGGGTAAGTCCAAACCCTCGCGCAGCAGATTGATGCCGACCAGGACGTCAAAAACACCCATGCGCAGCTCGCGCAGCAGCTCAACTCGTCGCAGCGTGTCAACGTCCGAGTGAAGGTACTGAACCTTAATACCGTTACCCAGCAAATAATCGGTCAGGTCTTCAGACATCCGCTTCGTCAAAGTCGTGACAAGGACACGCTCATTTTTCGCGGTCCGTTTACGGATTTCACCCAGCAAGTCATTGATCTGATCTTGGGATGGTTTCACAACAATCTGCGGGTCGATCAAACCGGTTGGCCGAATGATCTGTTGGACGTAGCCATCGGACATGCCCAGCTCGTATTTACCTGGCGTCGCCGAGAGGTAGACCGTCTGGCCAACTCGTTCTAAGAATTCATCCCACTTCAGCGGCCTGTTATCCATGGCGGAGGGTAGCCGGAAACCATGGTCCACCAAGGTTCGTTTGCGGGACATATCGCCCTCATACATTGCACCAATTTGTGGAACTGTCACATGGGATTCGTCGATGACAAGCAAGAAGTCATCCGGGAAGTAATCGATCAGACAGTGTGGGGCGCTGCCTTGGGACCTCCCGTCGATGTGCCGGGAGTAGTTTTCGATGCCGTTGCAGAAGCCCATCTGCTCCATCATCTCCAAGTCATAGGTGGTGCGCATGCGCAACCGCTGTGCCTCGAGAAGTTTGTTTTGGCTTTCCAGCTCTTGGGTGCGGATCGCTAATTCGTCTTCGATTTGTTTGACGGCGCGCGCCATCCGTTCCGGTCCCGCTACGTAATGGGAGGCAGGGAAAACATACATTTCATTTTCTTCCCGGATGATCTCTCCGGTTAGCGGGTGCAGCGTATGGATGTTCTCAATTTCATCACCGAAGAACTCAATCCTGATGGCCTGCTCTTCGTACATGGGGATGATCTCAACTGTGTCCCCACGGACCCGGAACGTTCCACGGTGGAAGTCAATGTCGTTGCGGGCATACTGCATGCTCACAAATTTTCGCAGTAGATCGTCGCGGTTCATTTGATCGCCGCGTGTCAGGGTTACCATCCCCGCCACGTACTCTTCTGGAGTGCCCAGACCGTAGATGCAGGAAACGGTGGCAACAACTATCACGTCTCGACGAGTCAGCAGGGCATTGGTGGCCGAGTGTCTGAGCCGTTCAACTTCTTCGTTGACGGAAGAGTCTTTTTCAATGAAGGTGTCAGACTGGGGCACATAAGCTTCAGGCTGGTAGTAGTCGTAGTAAGACACGAAGTACTCAACCGCATTGTTGGGCAATAGTTCACGGAATTCGTTGGCAAGCTGAGCTGCCAGTGTTTTGTTTTGAACCATGACAAGGGTGGGTCGTTGAACTTGTTCGATCAGCCATGCTGTTGTTGCCGACTTACCTGTTCCAGTGGCACCCAAGAGCACCACGTCTTTTTCACCGTTGTTGATGCGCTCAGTAAGTTCTTTAATGGCAGCCGGCTGATCACCGGCAGGCTTAAAATCACTGATGACTTCAAATGGTGCAACTATACGATTGATCTCTTGCGCAAGGCTCATGAGCTTAACGCTACCCCTGGTTGCCATAGTTGGTACACAACTTTTACATCAGTGGGTAGCACTCCCCATGCAACAATGGCGCAAACACGGCCGAGGCATGGCAAACTGTTACGGATAGATCATCACAAAGAACCAACAGAGGAACACATGTCTTCGAATACACCCGAAAAACCCATTCAACCCTCAGCTGCACAGCAGAGTCCTGTTGCACCTCCCGCTTACGGCCAGGCACCCTACGGTCAGCCTGCACCGTACGGTCAGGCACCCGCCCAGGACCCGGGCAAGACAATGGCCATCATCTCCATTATTCTTCCCTTTGTTGGCTTCAGCCTTGTTGGTTTGATCTTGGCAATTGTGGCCAAGGTGAAGTCCAAAAAGGCTGGTCACAAGAACACGTTGGCTTTCGTCTCCATCATTGTCAATGCCTTGATCATGGTCCTGACAATTATCGGCATCATCGTAGCCGTAACCTACTTCGCTGGTTTGGCTAACGAAATCACACAGGCCTGCCAGGATGGCGCGCAGTCTGTCACGATCAACGGGGAAACCATTCCTTGCCCAACCAACAGTTCGTACTAATTTTCTCAACACAAAATGTAGTTCGCTGTTAAACCGTGTTGGCCCGTACCAGGTGGTGCGGGCCAACACTGTTTAATGGGCAACTACTCGCTTGAGTGTCTTTTACCCGAACGTTTTATGCCTGGCCAACCACGCAGCCATGTCAGGCACCACTTCAGCAAAGTAGGGCTCCTTTGCCGTAGCGTAGGCGGCACTTGAAGTATCTTCGGAGTGCTTTCTGGCAAGAGCGCGCTTGAGGGACTCATACTGGCTCGTGGCCTCGGGTGAAGCGTGGAGCCAGTCACGAAATGTCACAGCAAAGACCGCAGCCGGTGAGCCGTCAACCCGAATATGCAGGTTTACCGGGCGGCCAGGGTCGGCCGAGTTGTGGAACCGCTTCTCCCACCGCTGGCCTTTACTCCCCCCAGCAAAGTCATGGCCCGTATCCCACCATTCACCGTTCCGAGACGGATAGCCCGCCTCCGCTAGTGGTTGGGCCAAGGCGTCAGCAACATCGAGACTGCGGACCCTAATTTGTAGGTCTAGAACATCTTTGGCGGCCAGTCCGGGCACGGCCGTGGAACCAATATGGTCTATACCCACGGCATTCTCCCCCGTAGCCTTGGCCAGCCGTGCCATGATCCTTGCCCCCTGGTACGCCCAGTTCGGATCGCTCGGTACAATCATTGCCGAGCCGGGACCAGGTGCGCTGACTCCGCTAGCCAGGTTGGCGGCGAAGGGAAGCAGGCGAAGATGCCACAGTGCATCCAGTTCAGCTAAGGCCTGCTCTGGTGCGCCTTCATTGACTATCACCACATCTGCTGCGGCAGCCCGCTGATCGTCAGTGGCTTGAGCCGCGATTCTGGCCAGTGCGTCTTCGGGGGACATGCCACGCTCACGCACCATCCGTGCCACCCGAACATCCGTGGCCGCCTGCGCCACCACCACGAGGTGAAAGTTGGCACCCTGCCCTGTCTCCACGAGCAGTGGAATGTCCTGAACCACAATGGTGCCGGCTCCCGCCGCACGCTTGAGCGACTCCGCTTCTGCTCGCACAAGAGGATGAATGATGGAGTTAAGCGATTCCCGGGCTGCTTTGTCGGAAAACACAAGAGAACCAAGTCGTGCGCGATCAAGTGAACCGTCGGCAAGGCGCAGCGAAAGCCCAAACTGATTCACCACGGCGTCAAGGCCTGGAGTCCCGGGCGCCACTACTTCGCGGGCCAATTTATCAGCATCTATGACGTGGGCGCCCAGCTCACGGAACCGGGCGCTGAGCAGTGATTTGCCGGCGGCGATGCCGCCGGTGAGACCTAAGGAGAGCATGAGTCCAGACTAGACTGAAATGGTGAGCCAGACACCCGAATCTCAGCGTGCCACGCCCGGCCGCAACACTTACACCACCTTGGCGGCCGGTCCCGATTTCCGCCACGAGCTCAGCATCAAACGTTCCCGTTTCATCACTGTCCTGCGCCGGGTGGAGAATGAGTCCGCAGCGCGTGACCTCGTAGCTGAGCTGCGGCGTGAATTTCATGATGCGAGGCATCACTGTTCAGCGTTTGTGATTGGCGCAGAGCGTGGGGTGCAACGATCAAATGACGATGGTGAGCCCTCTGGGACAGCGGGCATGCCAATGTTGGAGGCATTGCTTAAGCGCCAGACGCGTCCCGGCGGCACCCCGGCGGGAGCCGCCGCTGATCTAAGCGATGTGTGCGCCGTCGTCGTACGTTATTTTGGCGGGATCCTGTTGGGCGCAGGGGGCTTAGTGAGGGCCTACTCAGAATCTGTCAGCTCGGCAGTTAGCAAAGCCCCGCTTGTACGGCGCGAACGGCTGAGCCTGTTCCAAATTGCCCTGCCGCATGCGGAGGCTGGTCGGTTGGAGAACGAGTTGCGCAGTGCGGGTTATACGATGACGGGTAATGAGTACCATGCCGTTGCCACTCATGTGGGCCTGGCGATGCCCGACGATGCCGCAGTGATAGCTTCTGCCACCGCGCGTTTGGCATCGTTAACTGCCGGTCGCTATATTTTAGCCGCTGCTGGTACGCAGTGGGTGGATACCTCAGTTAGCCCTCACCGCTAGGTCAGCTAAGTTACTCCCACAATATTCTTGGTTCCCAACACTGTGGTTTTATCAGCTGTTAACAAGTGTGGGTCCCCCACCCGAAGGTGGAGGACCCGCACAACGCCACTGCGTTGGCTAAAGCTCTAGCGCAACTAGTTTGAGCAAATTACTGTACCGAAATTAGTTTCCGGTCAGCTTTTCGCGCAGCGCAGCAAGTGCCTCATCGGATGCCAAGGTGCCGGCACCTGATTCGGTAACAACAGGCTCGGAGGAGTAGCTGGTCCCTGCGGACTCGCCACCTTCACCGGCGCCGTCAGCAGCTGCATCTTCTGCGGCGTGCTCGGCGACCTGCTTCTTGTGTGCTTCCCAGCGAGTCTGAGCGTCAGCGTACTGCTGCTCCCATACTGCGCGCTGGTCTTCGTAGCCTTCAAGCCACTCGTTGGTTTCGGAATCGAAGCCAGCCGGGTACTTGTAGTTGCCTTCTTCGTCGTACTCAGCAACCATGCCGTAGAGCGCTGGATCGAACTCGGTGGAGTCGACGTCAACACCCTCATTGGCCTGCTTGAGGGACAGCGAGATGCGGCGACGTTCCAGATCGATGTCGATGACCTTGACGAACAGTTCATCACCAACGGAGACAACCTGCTCGGCCAACTCCACGTGGCGTACTGCCAACTCGGAGATGTGGACGAGGCCTTCGATGCCGTCTTCAACGCGAACGAACGCGCCGAACGGAACCAGCTTGGTGACCTTACCCGGTACAACCTGCCCGAGGGCGTGGGTGCGGGCGAAGGTCTGCCACGGATCTTCCTGCGTAGCCTTGAGCGAGAGCGATACACGCTCGCGGTCCAGATCCACTTCGAGAACCTCGACGGTGACTTCCTGGCCAACTTCGACAACCTCGGACGGGTGGTCGATGTGCTTCCAGGACAGCTCGGAAACGTGCACGAGCCCGTCTACGCCGCCAAGGTCCACGAATGCACCGAAGTTGACGATGGAGGAGACAACGCCGGGACGAACCTGGCCCTTTTCCAGCTTGTTAAGGAACGTGGAACGTACCTCGGACTGGGTCTGCTCAAGCCAGGCACGGCGAGACAGAACCACGTTGTTGCGGTTCTTGTCCAGCTCGATGATTTTGGCTTCGATCTGCTGACCGATGTAGGGCGCGAGGTCGCGCACACGGCGCATCTCGACCAGTGATGCGGGCAGGAAGCCGCGCAAACCGATGTCGAGGATAAGTCCACCCTTGACCACTTCGATGACGGTACCGGTAACGACACCATCTTCTTCCTTGACCTTCTCGATGTCGCCCCAGGCGCGCTCGTACTGTGCGCGCTTCTTGGAGAGAATCAGGCGGCCTTCTTTATCTTCCTTCGTGAGGACCAAAGCTTCGACCTGATCGCCAACGGAGACAACGTCTCCGGGATCAACGTCATGCTTGATGGACAGCTCACGGGAGGGGATGACACCTTCGGTCTTGTAACCGATGTCGAGCAGAACTTCGTCGCGATCAACCTTGACAACTACTCCTTCGACGAGGTCTCCGTCGTTGAAGTACTTGATGGTTGCGTCTACTGCGGCGAGGAATTCTTCAGCAGTACCAATGTCGTTGATGGCAACAACGGGAGTGGTACTAGTCTTCTCGGGGGTCGTGATGGTCATGTAGTAGGGGCTCCGATGTGGATAGTTGGTTTCGCCGAACCCGGCAGCAAGGCCGCGAGGTATCGCGTTCTCACCGAAAATGGGTCCGGAATTATTATGGTTGCAGGGGTTCCTGCGGATAGTTCATGCACATAGTTCATGCAAGGTGCGTAGGTGGCCAAGCCAGCATTGCTGACCAAGTAACCCACATATTGCACGACATGCCCATTTAGTCTAGTTGCTTGTGGGTGGGAGCGCAAAAGTGCAGCAAATTGGTCGGTCATCTCCCCCGACCCAACAGTCTTACCAGTCCCAGCAGGCTTCCCCTACCCAGCAGAAGGACCCGAGGAAAGAACTAGAAGCTTGTCAGGCAATGCGGGGAGGCTGCCGGTGCAAACAAAGCGTCGAAGGTAGTTGCAGCCCCTGGAATACGTTCATGTATCCGACCTGCAGCACTGAGAGTCTGAGCTGAGACTGCCCCCAGATAGAGGCTAGATAATTCTGCCACACCCATATCCAGTGCCGGCTCTGAAACATTTGCGTGAGCGGCCTGCCGCGCACGAGTGCCAGAGGCGAGAAGTGGCTCTGCGCTCTCTGCCATTGAATAGTCCTCGCTCAGACGCTTCACTGTTGCCCTGCCGTGAACCACGTCGATACGAAATATGCCCGAGGCGTGCCCCAGCGGGTCACCAACATGAATAGTGATGCTCCCGTCACGCTGGTAATCACGCGCGGCCAGGGCTGCTGGCACGTCCAGAATTCGCAGCCACAAGTGGTCCTCGGTCTTGGTTCGCTTGTAGTCACGTTTTGACTCCATGGCCCACTCCAGCGGATCAATGAGCGGGGCCTCACGCCATTTAATGACATCGATTAGGTCAAGTGAGCCTAAGAAATGCCATAAGCCCAGGTACGCGTCCTGGTTGGTGGCTAGCAGGTCAACCACCTCAACCATGGACGGGGAGCGGTCCTCCAGAGGTTTGTAAGTGACGTATCCATCAACAGTGCCTGCTGCGTTGTAGTGCAGGGCCGCCCGAATGTTCTTCGTTGACTCCATCGATTCGTAGCTGCCCTGACCGGAAACCATCAGCCGGTACATGTCATGCCGGCCGATTGAGCCATAAGTGCCACTGTGCACTTGGGCAAAGATTTCGTTGTGTAGATCCCTGACTACGCAGGCCTCAGCGACTTCCACGTAGCCTTGTGCCGCCGCAGCAGGATTGTGGAACGCTATGCCACCCTTAACAGATACCTCCACTTCGCATTCATGCGTTGCCACACCGAAACCGAAACGTCCATAAATGGTGGCTTCTGACGCCGTCAACGCCGCAATCGGTATCCCTGCTGCTTTGGCTTGGGCCAGGTCGGAGCCCATCATGGCCCGCAGTAACCCACGACGACGATGACTGGGCCGCACTGTCACGGCAGTTATCTGGTGGACAGGAAGTAACGTACCGGCACCAACGTTCAACGTTTTGCGGTGATATGCATAAGTAGCAACAGGGTATTCCACACCCCAGGCCCCGGCAGGAGCGGAGGAGTTACAGAGGTAGGCGCCGATTGCCATGCGTTCATCAACCTGTTCGCATGCTACATATTTCTTTTCTAATTCTGAGGTAGGCGCGTTTCCGTAGAAGCCCATGGCTACCGCCTGAATCCACGAAGAGATCTCATTTGAGACCTCCTCATCCTCGAACCGGATGGGGAATGAGCGCAGCTCGTAGGGAAAAGATCGACTCTGGCGGGTGTTGGCCGGCTCATAACTCTGCTGCTTATAATTCTGCGGCTCAAAACTCTGCGGCATTGACTTACCTTTCATAAACGTTCCAAGTATCAACTTGTGGCGCGCAAAATTTAGTGTCCGGCGTCATTCCAACTGGCGCCAAGGCCCACTTGGACTTCCAAGGGGACAGTTAGTTCCGCGGCTGCGCCCATCTGCTTGATGACGAGTGCTTTCACCGATTCAAGCTCTCCTGGCCAAACCTCAAGAATCAATTCATCATGAACCTGCAACAGCATCCGTGATTTGAGTCCCTGCGATGTGAGTTCTTTGCTGACACCTAGCATGGCGTGCTTGATGATGTCCGCAGCCGAGCCCTGGATGGGCGAGTTCAACGCAATCCGTTCAGCTAGCTCACGCAGCTGCCTGTCGGTGCTTGAGAGATCAGGCAGGTAGCGGCGCCGGCCCTCAATGGTTGAGGTGTACCCATCGACGCGTGCTTGTTCAACAACACCGCGCAAATAATCGCGTACACCACCGAACCTGTCAAAGTAGTCCTTGATTAGCGTGCGAGCCTCGTCTACCGAAATTTCAAGCTGTTTGGAAAGTCCGAAGCTGGTTAGACCATAGGCCAAACCGTAGGACATGGCCTTGACTTTGGAGCGCATGGCGGAGGTTACTTCCTCGGGTGCCACTTCAAACACGTGCGAGCCAACGTACCTGTGCAGATCCTCACCTTCGGCGTAGGCCTGAATCAGTCCGGCATCACCTGAGAGGTGCGCCATGATACGCATTTCAATTTGTGAGTAATCGGCGGCAAGCAGGCATTCGTAGCCCTCGCTGACAACAAAGATATCCCGGACCCGCCGACCTTCCTCAGTGCGGATCGGGATGTTCTGCAGGTTCGGGTTATTTGATGATAAGCGCCCGGTGGCAGCCACGTTTTGCGCGTAGGTCGTGTGAATGCGCCCGTCCTCGGCTACAGATTTTTTCAGGGTCTCAACCATCTGCTTTAGTTTCGACGCTTCACGGTGTGCCATGAGTTGGGCTAAAAATTCATGCCCAGTTTTTTCCAAGAGCGTCTTCAGCGAGGCGGCGTCGGTGGTAAACCCTGTTTTGATCTTCTTGGTTTTGGGCAAACCGAGCTCTTCAAACAGCACTTCTTGAAGCTGCTTGGGCGAGCCGAGGTTAACCTCGTGACCAATCGCGGCAAAGGCACCTTGCTGTGCTGAGTTCATGGCGGCTGTGAAGTCTGCCAGCAGCGTAGCAAGCCGTTCTTGTGAGACATCGATTCCTGTCAGCTCCATCTGAGCCAACACGGCGGCCAGCGGCAACTCCATGTCCCGCAGCAGTTTGGCAGCGCCGCGTTCTTGGAGAATCGGCGCAAAGTGCGCGCTCAGCAGCAGGGCCACGTATCCGCGTTGGACCGCGTCGACAAATTTGGTGTCCTCTTCAAGACCCAGATCAAGTTGACCTGACTCGATGCTGTTGCCGGTGTTAAACCCGGTTTTCAAGTGGACCTGGCTCAATTCAGCCAGTTCGTAGCTGCGCCGATCAGGCTGGATCAGATACCCGGACAGCGCCGTGTCATCAACCACACCAGTTAGCCACAGGCCACGCAGGGACAGCGCCTTCAGTGCATCCTTGTATTCGTGCGCCACCTTGGGGGCATCGGAGACAAGCCATGCGGCGAGAACACACTCAAGCTCATCATCGGCCCCGCTAAGATCAACCACAACAGCTGAATCAGCTCGCACAAGGGCAACTGCTGTGGCTTCCTGAGCCAATCCTGCCTTGTGACTGAGAACTTCTACGGCAACGGATTCTTTCGCCGGTGTTGCAGCAAGCCAAGATTCCAGGGCACTGGCCTCAGCCAGCACTTCATGAGCAGGGATTTGGTGAGCCTCGCCGGCGTCGACCGTCTCCTCCTCACCAAACGTATCGAACAGACGCTTACGCAGCTGGTTAAATTCCAGCGAGTCAAACAATTCCTCTACTGCTTCCCGATCCGGTGACTGCAGGAGCGTATCTTCGATCGCCACGGGCAAGTCCATATCACGCAGGAGATGGTTCAGCCGGCGGTTGCGCTTGACGTCATCAACGTGGGCGCGCAGGGACTCACCCACCTTGCCGCCAATGGCATCCAGGTTCTCAAAAATGCCTTCAAGTCCGCCATACAGGTTGATCCACTTGGCTGCTGTTTTGGGTCCGACGCCGGGTACGCCAGGTAAGTTGTCGGCGGTTTCACCCACCAGAGCGGCAAGGTCAGAATAGCGCTCAGGGGACACGAAATATTTGGCTTCGACGGCCGCAGCATCCATCGGCGGGATATCTGAGATGCCTTTTTTGGGGTAGAGAACCGAAACTTTTTCGGTGATGAGCTGGAACGCGTCGCGGTCCCCCGAAACAACCACAACGTCCCACCCGGCGGCTTCACCCTGGGTGGAGAGGGTGGCGATGATGTCATCCGCTTCAAACCCGTCCACCGAGATGGTGGGAATCTTCATCGCTTCCATGACCTTGATGATCAGGTCGATCTGGCCGTGGAACTCCTCGGGGGTCTTGTTGCGCCCGCCCTTGTATTCGGTGTATTCAAGGGATCTGAACGTTGGAGTGTCAAGGTCAAAGGCCACCACCACGTGCGTTGGCTTTTGCTGACGGATCATTGTCAGCAACATGGCGGTAAACCCATGGACGGCGTTGGTGTATTGGCCAGATTGCGTCACAAACTTATCCACCGGCATGGCGTAGAAAGCCCGGAAAGCCATGGAATGGCCATCGAGAACCAACAAGCGCGGCGTTGGGCATGCATCTAGTCCGGATTTGGACGTGGCAGAGGCTTTGGACAGGGGGGCCGTTTTGGCAGAATCACTCACAAGTGCCAGCCTAGTCATCATGAGCGATAAATCCACACCGCATCCACTGTCCGCCGAACTCCTCGCAGCAGGGGTCCCCGAGAAATACCATCCGATGTTGGGTGGGCATGGCGTGGGAACGCTGGTCGCCAAGATGGGCATTGTGTTCACGCAGATGAGCGTCGAGTCCATGGTTGCCACCATGCCGGTGGAGGGAAACACTCAGGTGACAGGGCTGCTGCACGGAGGTGCACATGTGGTGCTGGCCGAGACGCTGGGATCCTTCGCTGCTGCTTTTCATGCCGGAGTGGGCGGCCGCGTCGTCGGGATTGAGATCAATGCCACACATCATCGCGGGATCGAAACCGGGCTTGTCACAGGATCGGCGACCCCCATCCACCTCGGACGGACACTCACCACGCATGAAGTGGTGATGAGAGATGCACAAGGTCGCCGTCTCTCTACGTGCCGCATCACCAACATGATCTTGGATAGCAAAGGAAAGTAGCCCCTAGCTACTTCGTTAAAGTCCGACGCCGGGCACTCACCTTCCGCAGCTGCGTAACGGTGAGTGCCCGGCGTCGTTGCTTAACAAATTTCTAGAAGAGGTTGCCCAGAATCTTTTCTGCCCCCGCGCTGAATGCGGGCACGATAAGGATAATTCCGGCGGTGACCGCAAGTAAACAAAACCCGAAACACACGTAGGCACCCCACTTGGCTGCGTGGTTGACGCGCCCATGATCGTCCCCGCTGACAGCCGTGAAGCGCACACCCAACGAGTACATGGCCACCACGAATCCGGCGCCAAGCAGTGTTGTCAGTCCGACAATGACAAATCCGAACCAATCAATCATTTCTGCTCCCTAGTGCCAGTACCTGTGCCGGCGTCTTCGGTTGTGCCCAGTCCATCTCCAGGCTCATCACCCTTGGGTCCCTCGGTGTTGGCTACCTTTGCCTTGGGGACACCAGCGGCGGCTAACTTAGCCTTCACTTTAGGTACCACTGCGTTGGCGGACTTGGTTTTGCTCTTGGGCGCTCCAGCACTTGCTGCTGCCTTCGTCATGGCCTTGAGTACGGCCGTGTCCGCCCTGTCCAATGCCACCTGAGCGGCGGCCCTTACAGCATCGGTCTCAGCTGCACGTCGGGCCGCCTTCTCAGCAGCTTTCCGAGCTGCACGAGCCTTGCCAGCCAAACGGTCACGTTCTTTCTTGCTGGGGATGTGCATCGCTTCACCCACTGCGTCAACATCGCTGATCGCGTTGCTGTGATCAACCGTTTCCTGCTGAGAACGATAAAACATAAACAAAATGGAGCCGAGCCCCAGAACGGACACAATAACAATGCCGACGGTCCCCGTACGGATTAGGAGTGCGGCGAGGCCACCCACGATCGCCGCGGCGGGAAGGGTCAGCAGCCATGCGACACCAATCTTGCCGATGGCGCGCCAGCGGACTGTTGAGCCCTTGCGGCCAAGACCCGAACCAATCACGGAACCTGAAGCAACATGGGTGGTTGAGAGCGCGAATCCTAAGTGGCTGGAGGCCAGAATAGCGGCGGCGGTGCTTGTCTCTGCGGCGAACCCCTGTGCGGGCTTTACATCGGTTAGTCCCGAGCCGAGGGTGCGGATAATGCGCCAACCACCAGCGTAGGTGCCACCTGCGATGGCAAGCGCACATGCTGTGATAACCCAGATGTGCGGACCGGTTCCAGCGCTCTGCAGTCCTGATGCGACCAGAACAAGTGTGATCACACCCATTGTCTTCTGGGCATCATTGGTGCCGTGAGCCAGGGCAACCAGAGAAGAGCTGAACACTTGACCGCGGCGGAAACCACCACGTTTCTGCGTGAGCTTGTCGCCAGAGTCTGGATCTGAGCGGCGGGTGATGCTGTACGCCATCTTGGTGCATAAAAAGGCCACCAGCCCGGCAATAGTGGGCGCCAACAACGCGGGCAGCAAGACCTTGGAGACGACGACCATAAAGTTCACGGCACCAAAGGACCACGTGCCAACAATGGCAGCACCGATCAGGCCACCAAAAAGTGCATGAGAGGAGCTTGACGGTAGCCCCAGCAACCAGGTGAACAGGTTCCACAGCACGGCCCCCATCAAACCGGCAAAGATCATCTCCGGAGTGATGGATACCCCGTTGGGACCACCTTCATTGATGATGCCCCCGGAGATAGTTTTTGCCACCTCGGTGGAAAGAAAAGCACCTACCAAGTTCAAGATCGCGGCGAGAGCCACGGCAGTCTTGGGCTTAATGGCACCTGTAGCAATGGGAGTTGCCATGGCATTGGCCGTGTCGTGAAAGCCATTTGTGAAGTCAAAGAAGAGGGCCAGCGCTATAACTAGCACGACCATGAAGGTGAGATCCACCCGCGATCCAATCTTGAGGGGGCAATAAGCGAGACTGCGAAAACGTCTGGTTGGCTACGCGCTGACGGCACACTCTGCACCAAAGGCATCGGTGTACCGGCGAAACCCAACCGCTACGATACTACGACGAAAAGTCACACGTTGTTTGCTCAAAGTTTGCTTTCCTGTTGCCTCATCCTCGAGAAGGCTGAACACGGCGCGGGGCGGAGAGCGTGCTAAGGACAGCAAAGACGTTTGAAACCGTCCAGCGGCGAAGCCCTCAACAGAACAAATACCTCATCAGCTCGGCATTAACGGAGCTGCCAGGTGGCATTTCCGAGCCAGCGAGCTTTCTCTTCGCTAGCACAGAAAAGTTCAGCCTAGGCGGCGTGCCGGAAATCACGCCACAGTCCAGCTCCTAACAACCAACTATTAGCGAGGGCCTACTTTGAGATGAGTGCGGATTTACGCCGATACAGCGCCAAGAAGGACGAGATGCGGCGTATGGCCTCCTCAATGTCATCGATAGAAGGCAGAATCACGAACCTAAAGTGGTCTGGAGTTGGCCAGTGAAATGCTGTGCCGTGCGAGACGAGGATCTTTTGGTCCTGTAGTAGATCAATGACAAACTTTTCATCTGATTCGATCGGGTACATCTGCGCATCAAGTTTCACAAATAAGTACATTGCTCCGGCAGCTGGGACGCAGGAAACACCCGGCAGTGCGTTGAGCAGCTCCGCGGCCCTGTCTCGTTGCTCTCGCAGCCGTCCGCCAGGTTTCGTCAGGTCATTGATGCTTTGGTAGCCACCTAGCGAGGTTTGGATGGCATGTTGGGCCGGCACATTTGAGCACAGGCGCAACGATGCAATCAGCTCAAGGGCTTCCTTGAAGCCGGCCATGGCAGCCCGCGGCCCCGTCAAGGCGACCCAACCGGCACGGTATCCGGGCATCCGGTAGGCCTTTGAGAGACCGCTAAAGGTCAGCACACAAACATCATCGGCAAGGGCTGCCATGTGGATGTGGGAACTACCGTCGTAGATTATTTTCTCGTAGATTTCATCCGAAAAAATAACCAGATCATGTTTTCGCGCCAAATCAATAAACTCATCCAAGATGGCCCGAGGGTAGACGGCCCCGGTGGGGTTGTTTGGGTTAATGATGACAATGGCCCGTGTTTGCGGCGTAATTTTCGCTTCCACATCGGCCATGTTCGGCCACCAATGATTGTCTTCATCGCACAGGTAATGGACGGGAACACCGCCAGTGAGGGTTACCGATGCTGTCCAAAGTGGATAGTCGGGTGCCGGGATGAGGACTTCATCCCCGTTTTCCAGAAAAGCCTGAAGCGTCATGGAGATCAGTTCGCTGACACCGTTCCCGACGAAAATATCGTCCACGCCGATCGTCATCAGCCCTTTGGTCTGGTAATACTGCGAAATCGCGGTTCTGGCTGAGAAGATCCCCTTTGAATCGCTGTATCCCTGCGCGTCACGTAAGTGGTGAATCATATCTGCCACAATGGACTCCGGCGTTTCCAAACCAAACGGGGCTGTGTCGCCTAAATTCATGCGCAAAATCCGGTGGCCTGCGGCCTCCATTTTTTGGGCCGCATGCAAGATGGGTCCACGAAGTTCGTAGCGTACATTGGCTAATTTACTTGAGTGTTGCATGGGGCGCATACCTCCCATCTTCACATAATCAGCCCGCCTTGTTTCCCTTCGTGCTCAATTCAAGAAGGATTCTTGGGCTCAAAATAGGGCGCAAAGTAGGGCAAAGAGAGCTCCTTGACTTGTTTGCGGAGAATCTTGCCAAGCATCGACCGTGGCATGTCCGGGATCGCAATAATGCGGACGGGGACTTTGTATCGCGCCAAAAGTTGTTTGCAGTGGTCGCGGAGCTGGGTCTCATTCAGCAGGGCCCCTGGTTCCAGCTGAACGGCAGCAACAACCATCTCGCCGCCTCGGTCAGAAACTGTGCCAAAAACGGCTGCCTCAACAACGTCTTCGTGCTGACGCAGGACGCTCTCCACCTCTGACGGGGAGACATTGAAACCACCCGTAATGACAAGCTCCTTCACCCTGTCCACGATCGTGGTGAACCCGTCGGCACTGACTGTGACAATATCCCCCGTATGTAGCCAGCCGTCTTCGGTGAGCGTCTTTGCGGTTTCTTCCGGGTTGTTCCAGTAGCCGCTGAACACCTGCGGGCCTTTGAGCAGCAGTTCACCGCGCTCCCCCGGTGCCACAACTGTGACGGAATTTTCCATGTCAACAACTTTCATCTGTGTTGAGGGGAAGGGCACACCTATGGTGCCGTTTTTCCGGCTCGGGTCAAAGGGATTGCCGAGGGCCACAGGCGAGGATTCAGTCATTCCGTAGCCCTCTACCAACAGTCCGCCGGCCACAGATTCCCACAGTTCAACGATGTTCTCTGGCAGGTTCATGGCCCCTGAGATACAAAACTTACAAGAGCGCAGCGAGACACCCTTTTCTTTGGCGGCAAGGGCCGTACGTTCATAAATTGGAGGTACGGCACAGTAGACAGTGGCCGGTGACTTCTTCATCGCGGTCAGGACCAGATCGACGTCGAACTTCGGGAACAACACCAGCAAGCCCTGCTTACGGATGCCGAAGGTGAGGTAAAGGGTCATGCCGAAAGCATGGAACATGGGTAGCACGGCGTACAGAATTTCCTTGCCGACTTGAGCCCCATGCATCCAGGCCTCCCCCTGGAGGGCGTTGGAGTACAAATTGAAGTGACTGAGCATTGCGCCCTTGGGGGCTCCGGTAGTGCCGGAGGTGTAACCAATGACAGCAAGGTCTTGCACATCCGGCCTTGGGTGGGTTGGGTCGATGCTTCCGGTAGACAAGAGTTCCCTCCACGGTGTGGAACCTAGGGCTGGAGCGCTGAGAGCAGCACGACTCTCGCGCATTTTTTTAACCGGAAGTCTGAGCGCAAACCCTTTGAGCACGGGGAATGCACTGAGAATATCTACTGCAATTATGTGCTCAATGGCTACGTCGGCAGGGAATTCGCGGATAGCGCCAACGGCTTTGTCCCAAGCGATCACTACCCGTGCCTGATGATCCTGGAATTGGTGCGCCAACTCCCGGGATGTATACAACGGATTGTGTTCAACCACAACCGCACCCAGCCGCAGGACCGCGTAGAACGCTACGACATGTTGCGGACAGTTGGGCAGGATCAAGGCAACACGGTCCCCGGCCCTCACGCCGCGTCGGCGCAGCCCCTCAGCCGCCCGAGAAACCTGTTCGCCCAGATCGCGATAGCTTGTTTGGCGACCAAAGAACTCCATGGCAGGTTTCTCACCTGCTTCTTTCACCGAGCGTTCGAACATGGCGACCAACGACTCCGTGGGTAGCTCGATCTCTGCTGGAACACCCGGCTGGTACTTCTTTACCCATGGCTGCTGGAGCGGCCCACCGGCTTGACCCTGCTCGCAGGCCTGAGTCGGTGCGGGTTTCTTGAAGTTATCGTTCTCGGAAACTATTTTCGACATGCCCTAATTCTGGTCCCAGGGTTGTCCGGCTGTCGAATGGCATGCCAGCACCGTCTGGGGATGCTCCAATGTCTGGGGAGGCTCCAGGAACGACACGATTCGAACAAGGTGCCCCGAACTCTAGACCTCTTGATCGGATATGAGTACGGTTGATGCATCGGCTCGCATGTGCTTGCGTGGGTCGTCAACAAAAAGAACATGCCAAGTTCATAAACTAGGAGGAACCATGGGTTTCATCGGTTGGATTATTTTGGGACTTATTGTCGGTGCGATCGTCAAGGCGGTCATGCCCGGAAGTGTGGGCGGCGGCTGGGTGACCAGTTTGATTCTTGGTGTCGTAGGAGCAGTAGTTGGCGGCTGGATTGGTGACCTGCTGTTCAACAAGGGTGAAATGAGTTTCTGGAGCCTTGGTTCCTGGATCTTGGCCATTGTTGGTGGGCTCGTTGTCGCCGGTATCTACGGGGCAATCACCGGACGTAATAAGACGGCGGCCTGATCGCTGTGAGCCGCGGCTGCCAACGGAACGCAACGGACAGGAATATCTGTGCCTGATACGGTCGCATCCGTTCCAGCAGCGCGCGGAACTGCAGCAAACAAAGCTGGCGCGCCGGCACCAGATGACGGGCGGAAGCCGCAGAGTCTGGCTGGCGTGCCAGCCATGTCCTGGAAGTATGTAATCAAACGCGCCGTAAACAAGTTCAGCGCCGACGGTTCAACCGATTTGGCTGCATCACTGACTTATTACGGTGTGTTGTCCTTGTTCCCGGCAATTCTTGCACTTGTTTCTATTTTGGGGATAGTGGGTCAGGCCGAGCAGACATCCAAACTCTTGCTGGACATGGTTGAAAACATGACAGACGCGAAGGTGGCTGAAGCCATCAGCGGCCCGGTGCAGCAGCTGACAACGTCCAGGGCAGCCGGTTGGACACTGGCGTTCGGACTTATAACAGCGTTGTGGTCGGCATCGGGCTATGTCGGTGCTTTTAGCCGGGCGATGAACCGAATCTACGGCATCGATGAGGGGCGCCCAGTCTGGAAGTTGCGCCCGGCACTGCTGCTTGTCACGTTGGCCTCAGTGTTAATGGTTGCCACCATGTCACTGCTACTTCTCCTCTCCGGACCCGTAGCCAGAGCGGTTGGGGAAGCCGTTGGCGTTGGCGATCAAGCGATCACCATCTGGAACATTGCCAAGTGGCCTGTTGTTGGCGTCCTTGCGATCGTGTTGATTGCCGTTCTGTACTACTTCACGCCCAACGTCCGCCAACCAAAGTTTCGCTGGATCAGTGTGGGTGCGGCATTCGCCTTGATCGCCTGCATTCTCGCATCAGCGGGTTTCGGTGTGTATGTGGCCAACTTCTCCAAATATGAGAAGACTTACGGGACCATCGCCGGCGTCATAGTTCTGCTCCTCTGGATTTGGATCATGAACCTCGTGTTGCTCTTTGGTGCCCAAATCGACGCAGAGTTGGAGCGTGCCCGGCAACTGCAGGCCGGAATAAAGGCGGAAGCTCAACTGCAGCTGCCACCGCGTGAAACGGCGGCTAGCGTGAAGAAGCGTGACAAAGAGCTGGAGCTGATCGCAGAGGGACGACGGCTCCGGGGGGAACTGCAGGAGGATGACGGGCATCCTGTCATGGGCTCACCCGAAGCAAAAGTGTTTTTGTGGCTTGCCGGGATCGGCGCGGCTGTGGCCGCTGCTGCCGCTTTCCGCAACCGTCGCGGACCCCGGCTCTAAGGCCCGCAGCTCTCACTTCAACATCGAACTTGTGCCAATATAACTGTTGATTTCTGTTGGATTTCTCACAACAACCATCAGAGTGCTCACGTAGCACATACCTGAGCGGCCCAGAGACTCGGGAAGATTGCTATGCTGGAAATTCGGACATACCCCTGCTCGGGAAGCTGCCGCATACACTCTCATCCCTCTAAGGAGATATAAAACTCAATGACATCCGTGGCCACTGAATCACCGCGTGAACAGCTTTGGAATCGCCGTTACGACGAGAACATTGCTCCCATCACCGAACTGTGCGACACCTTGGCGGAAGCCCGGCCGGAGCAACAAGTGGCCTACGTGGATCCGGCTCACGATGTTGATGAGTGCAAGATCATCAGCCTTTTCTCAAACGTTGGTGAGTTGGATGAGTCTGGCTTCATCACAGCTGGCGACGAGCAGGCAGCTACGCGTCTCCTAGGGATTCACTGGCAGATTGGTCTCCGGCCCAGCTATGTCATGCCTTGGAACGTTCACCCGTGGTTCACCCCCGGCCAGCCAAACGGTCGCCTAACGGCACCACAGATTGAGCAAGGGTTGCGCCCCCTGGTTAAGTTCCTGACCCTGGTTCCGCGGGCATCGGCACTGATTGCCCACGGCACAGAAGCACATCGTTTGGCTGATCAGCTCCTGAAGGCGCAAGGTCCCATGTTGTACAAACGCGGTTTCGGTATCTACAAGGTCCGTTCACTGTCCGGGCGCAGCTTTGCCGGTTCCGCAGAACGCCAAGAGCAGTGGCTTCTGGAATCAGCTAACGCCTACTCCGAATCAATGACTCGCAGCGGCATCCTCGTCAAGAGCAACTAACTTCTGACATTCTGCGCCACGTGAGCCAGTTCAAAGGAGAGCCTGAACACCTGGCATGAGAACATCAGCCGCCGTTGCATCCTTTTGATAACTCGAGGTTGAAGGGTGCAACGGCGGTTTTATGTTCTCCTGTGCCGCACGTCACGGAGATGCTGCCAACTAGGGTGCATTCTTGGGAGCCTTGACAGCCCATCCTTCCTGGGTCAGGCTTGACGGACGCTTGAGAACCAGCCCTAGGAAGTGATTCCATGCGCCGTCTTCTAGCATTGACCGTTTGCCTGTCCGGCCCCACAGATACGGCGAGTAGCCCGCCGCCGGACGCAGGAGTTCTTTCCACCGTTCGGGCTGTTGCAGGTAGCGAAGGTCAAGCACCCGAGGTCACTTTTGACACTCCACTAAAGATCCAGGAACAAACTATGGCACTGCTTACCCAAGGTGACGGTGCACAGGTCGCCCCCGGGCAAGAGGTCTCGTTCCGTCACACAGTCATAGACGCTCTCACCGGCAAGACACTCATTCAGACATTCTCCGAGGTAGCCGGTGGAGGGTATGTCCTCAACGATACTTTCAGGCTCCGGTTCCCGAAGATCTTCGACGTTTTTACCAGTGCAAAGGTTGGCGCATACAGTGCTGAAGCAAGTCCCGGCTTCTGACCACTGAAGAGGTTGCTGCCCTGGTGAAGAATGGCCAACTGCCAGTAACCACCTTTGCTGCAAACGGTGAGCCCAGCATCGCGATTCCACCCAATAATGCCCCGCGTGACCTTGCCGTGCAGGTCTTGAGCGAGAGCACAGGGGAAATCATCGGCCCCAATGACACCATCACGGCTTTATATACCGGCTGGACATGGGCCGGGGCCCAACAATTTGATTCGGCCTACGACCGCGGCCAGGCCGCTGACGTTGACCGCCCTGGGGGCCCCTGGTCTACGTCATCAAAATTGTCTCTAAAGTATAGAAACATCCGCATCGTCATTGGCATAGGGTGCCACCAGTTGCCTGTATCGGTCTTTGACACACTCCACCACTTCAGCATGCGGTTGCGCCCATATCTCCTCGTTGAAGATTTCAACTTCAATAACCCCGCTGTAGCCGGCCTCAGCAACCCAGCGTCCAATCGTGGGGAAGTCGATCACGCCGTCGCCCATGAAACCGCGGGACAACAGTGAGTCAGAAGCGATGGGTAGGTTGAAATCGCACACCTGATAGGACGCGATCCGGCCTTCTTGCCCGGCCCGCGCGATCTGTTCTTGAAGGGATGGGTCCCACCACACGTGAAAAGTGTCAATCACCACGCCCACGGCCTCGGCCGGGTACGGCGCGGCCAAATCAAGTGCCTGGCCCAACGTCGAAAGCACGGCGCGGTCCGCTGCGAACATTGGGTGCAGTGGTTCAAGGGCCAACCTGACTCCGTGTTCGATGGCAAAAGGGACAAGCTCACCGAGACGTTCCCCGACACGCTCGCGCGCTGACACCACGTCTTTTCCACCAGCTATTGAACCAGTGGCACCGCCGCCATCAACGGCACCGGGAGCAACGCTGAAGTCAGGTAACCCGCCCACCACCATGATGATTTCTGGCGCCCCAAGGGCTTCCGCCTCCAATATGGCCGCCTTATTATCTGCCAACGCAGCAGCTTGGCCCTGCTCATCTGCAGCTGTCAAGAATCCGCCACGGCACAGGCTTGAGACCTGCAAACCCGACTCACGCACCATTTTTAGTGCGTGTTCTAAACCAACCTCGGCTACTTTGTCCCGCCATAGCCCAATGTGGGACAGTCCAGCGGCTGCAGTGACCTCAAGAGCTTCGGCGAGGGATGCCTTCTTGATAGTTCCTGTGTTGATTGACAGCTTTGCGAAAGTCCTCATTCGCTAACCCCTTCTGAGATCATCGGGGCGCGAGAGAGCTCCGAAGCAACACCCGCAGCGTTTAAGTAACATGCCATTCTGGCGGCGGCTAGTTCAGGTTTGAGAAGGAGGGCTGCCGTGTTGGCCAGTCGGAACAACTTCACCAAGTGGTTCAGGTTGCGTCCGGCATGTAGACCTCCCACCATCTGGAAGCCGGCCTGGTGCCCGTTGAGCCAGGCTAGAAACGCGATGCCCGTCTTGTAGTAATAGGTGGGTGCTTCAAAGATGTGCAAGCCCAAATTTCTTGTGGAATCAAGGATGGCGCGTGCTTCTCTGGGACGCCCTGCATCATATTCCTGTAGAGCGGTTGAGGCGGCAGGGGCAATAGCTGCAAAAATACCCAGCAGTGCGTCCGAGTGGCGAGTGCCATCTCCGTCGATGAGTTCCGGGTAGTTGAAATCATCACCGGTGTACAGACGCACACCCTCTGGAAGGCTCGCCCGCAACGCTACTTCGTGCCCGGCGTCGAGCAATGAAACCTTCACACCATCAACCTTTGTGCTGTGAGCATCGATGAGGGTCTGGAACGTGGCAGTCGCGGAGGCAACATCGCTGCTCCCCCAGTAGCCGGCCAAAGCCGGATCAAACATAGTCCCGAGCCAGTGCAGCACAACAGGTTCCTTCACCTCGCTCAGCAAGGTGCCATAAAGATCTAGGTAATCTTGCGGGCTTGCGGCTACCTTGGCCAGGGCGCGTGAGGCCATAATGATGACCTTGGCCCCTGACGCTTCAACCACTGCGATCTGCTCCCGATAAGCAGCAAGCACGGCGGCTAACCCTTCTTCACCGGGTTCAACGGCGGCCGGATCCAGCTGATCTGTCCCGGCCCCACAGGCAAGAAGATCGCGCACTGTGCGCTCCGGGGTGGCAATGAAAGCGGCCTCAGCAGCACTGCGATTGATCAGTTCCTGCGTTGCAGCCCAGTCCAGGCCCATGCCACGCTGGGCCGTGTCCATGGCGTCGGCAATCCCCACGCCCCAGCTCCATAGCTCACGCCGGAACGCCATGGTGGCGTCCCAATCAATATCTGCGCGGGCTCCGGGAACGTTGTTTCCAAGCACCTTTGGTGTGACATGCGCAGCCGCATAAACTTTGCGGGAGCGCAGTAACTGCGTGGGCTTGCGCCAAGGGCCCGGCGCTTCCAGAGTTAATGCTTCGAGCTGGCCGTTGGCCAGTGGCAACGTGATGGTGATGTTCTCACTGTATTTAGCAGCCATGACTAAAGCTCAATTTCCGGGACGTCGAAGGTGCGGCGTTCAGCAGATGACTGTAGACCAAGCTCGGCCAACTGCACACCGCGTGCGGCCGAAAGGAGCCCGAAGCGGTGTTCACGACCGGCAACAACATCGCGCAGGAACTCTTCCCACTGCAGCTTGAAGCCGTTATCCAACTCTGCGTTCGCGGGAACTTCCTGCCACTGGTCGCGGAACGATTCCGTGACGGGCAGATCCGGGTTCCACACAGGTTTTGGGGTGTGGGCTCGCTGCTGGGCAACACACTTATTCAGACCGGCAACTGCTGAACCAAGGGTGCCGTCAATCTGGAACTCAACTAGTTCATCGCGGTACACGCGCACAGCCCAAGAGGAGTTGATCTGGCCAATGACGGCGTCTCCCTCTGGGGTTTCCAGCTCAAAGATGCCGTACGCTGCGTCGTCGGCTGTTGCCTTGTACTCGTTGCCGGTCTCGTCCCAACGGGCCGGGATGTGAGTGGCTGTCTTGGCATTGACGGACTTAACTTTACCGATAATGCCTTCAAGCACGTAGTTCCAGTGGCAGAACATATCTGTTGTCATGCCACCACCATCTTCCTTGCGGTAGTTCCATGAGGGACGCTGCGCACTCTGGTGGTCCCCTTCGAACACCCAGTAACCGAATTCTCCTCGAATGGAAAGGATACGGCCAAAGAACCCTTCCTCAACTAGGCGGCGCAGTTTTACCAAGCCCGGCAGGTACAACTTGTCATGGACAACCCCTGCGGTGATGCCGGCATCCTTGCCGATCTGTGCCAGTTCAATAGCTTCTTCAAGGGTTTCCGCGGTGGGCTTCTCCGTGTAAATATGTTTGCCATTGGCCATAGCCTTCTTCAGGGTGGCTGCGCGCAGACTTGTCATGGAAGCGTCGAAGACAACATCGACCGTGGGGTCGGCAATGACAGCATCCAGATCAGTTGTCCAGTGCTGAACATTGTGCAGTTCAGCTAGCTCGCGCACCTTCGCTTCGTTACGGCCCACGAGGATGGGCTCAATGGCTACCTTGGTTCCGTCTTCGAGTAGGAGACCAGAATCCCGCAGGGGCAGGATGGAGCGCAATAGGTGCTGACGGTAGCCCATACGGCCGGTTATGCCGTTCATGGCGATACGTATCACCCGCCGGTTGCCCTCGGCATGTGCGCCGGTTTGTTCCGGCGTTGCAGTGGGCTGCTCATTGGCGGTGGTAAGAGTCACTGATTTCTCCTGAATGTTGTGCTCAAGTGTTGTTCTCTGGTGTTGGCACGTACCAGCAAACCCGGCGTGGCCTGAACTTTGGAAAGCGCTTTCCAATATATGCTGAAGTTAGCTCCGGGTCAAGAGATAGCTGTTGACTCATGCATTATTCTTAGAAAAGGACGCCTCTGTGCCGGTAAAACTCACTGAAGTGGCGCGCCAAGCTGGCGTGTCGCTGGCAACTGCCTCGCGGGTACTGAACGGCTCAAGTAGGACTCCTGCGCCCGATATTGCTGAGCGAGTCAAGGCTGCAGCCGAGGAGCTGGGATATGTGGCCAACGCGCAGGCTCAAGCGCTGGCCAGATCAACCACAGGCTTAGTGGGGCTCGTGGTACATGACATAGCCGACCCCTATTTTTCCGCCATTGCCCACGGAGTGCAGCAGGCGGCCCTTGATACCAACCACCAAGTGTTATTGGCCGGAACTGACATAGAACGCGACGGCGACTCCCCCGGCGGTGCCGAACTAGCAGCCGTGAATGCGTTCATTTCATACCGCACTGACGCTATTATTCTAGCCGCATCCCGGCTTTTGGACGAAGATCCACGGCTGATAATGGCCCTGTCTCGATACGTTAGGAACGGCGGGCGTGTTGTGACCTTGGGAGCTTCTGCTATCCACGAAGCACAGGTGGTGCACGTTGAAAACCACGATGGCGCCGCAGCGCTTGCAGGTGCGTTGCTTGATCAAGGAATACGACGCTTTGTCATCTTGGCCGGCCCACACGACCGCAATACTGCACGGATTCGTGTTGAAGGTTTTTCGGATCGTCTGGCACAAGCAAAGCTCCAGCCGCTCGCCGTGGTGCATGGAGCATTTACCAGCCAGGGTGGCTACGACTCCACGTTAGAGTATCTGGATTCTCTGGGTCCGCTAAGTGTTGCCCAAGAATTGAACGCTGCGGTGGAGTTCGGCGATGGCTCCCCGCTGTGCATTATGGCAGCCAACGACGTCATGGCTTTGGGGGCCATGACCGCGTTGAGGTCTAGGGGTTTACGCATTCCCGAAGATGTTCAGGTAACCGGATTTGATGACATCCCTACTTTGCGGGACCATTTTCCCGGCCTTACCACCTACCGTCTACCGCTTGAAAACATAGGGCGCCTTGCCGCGCAAATGGCGCTTGCTCCGCTGGCAAAGCAGCCTCCCAGTGTTACAGGTACTGTTGTTCTGCGTGAGAGTGCTGGTTCTTTACCTGATTTTGGCACTCAGTCTGTTCCATCTAGTTGAGCCAGTAATCCGCCACGCGGCTTGTCCCATGCCATAGCCATAGCGGCCGCCATGAACTGTGGGGCATAATCACAGCATGACTATTGAAGAGCGTCCCGGCGTGAATATGTCCAACGACGATGCATGGCAGTTTCTTGAACACACCCGTTTCGGTCGCCTCGCACTCAGCGTTGCCAATGAGCCTGACATATTTCCCATCAACTATCTTGCGCACGACGGCAAGCTCCTCATTCGAACAAACCCCGGGACAAAACTGGCAGAACTGACTATCAATGATTCAGTGGCTTTCGAAATAGATGGTCTCACCGAGAATGAAGCGTGGAGCATCGTGGTGAAAGGGAAGGCACGCGTCCTTGAATCCCAGTCGGAGATCGATGTAGTGAGCCAGTTGCCGCTCTTCCCCTGGCTACAAACGCTCAAATACACATTCGTGGAGATCGTCCCAAACAGTGTTCGTGGAATTCGCTTTGAGCTGGGTTCTGAACCTGAACGCTACTAGGATTTCATGACCCTGAACGCTGCGATTTCATGACCCCGCATTCTGCTTAGTCGAGGCCGTGTTTAGGTTGTGTTGTGGTGGGCGAGGTAGTGGTTGAGTGTTTGTTCGTTGAGGGTTTCTTCGTCTTCGGCGCAGGGATATGTTCCTGGTGGTGGTGTTGGTAGGGGTGTGGAGTAGGGGTTTGCTTGGTCCATGTTCTGGATGCGTGCTTCTTCGTGGTCCTCTAGGGCGTTGCGGTCTTCGGTCTCGAGGTGTTTTTTCAACCATTTCGGGTAGCTCGGTGCGTGGTCCTCGTGGGTGGCGGGTGGGTAGTACCGTCCACTCGGTGAGGTCCAGGCAATACGGCCCTGTGTGTTCGTGGGTGTCCAGCCGCGAAGTTTCATCGCTTGGCGTTGGGGTGATTGATCGGTGCGGCAAGCACCATTGCGGGTCCGATCGTCCTTGAAGTGTTTCAGGAGATGATGGTGATGACAGAGAGTCTCTAAGTTATTGAAGATAGATCTGCCACCGTGAGCAAATTTCTTGATGTGGTCAATCTGGCAGTTACTTGCTCTGGCTAAACAACCCGGAAATTGGCAGTATTCATCCCTGATCGCCAGCATAGTCCGCATCGCTTTACTGACTCGGTAGCGCTGCGGGGCAGCGTCTAAGGGCTCGTTACTGACCGGGTCTACCAGAACCCGTAACAGGGACTTCGATCCCTGCGTTAGTCGCCGGGCGACTTCCATACTGATAGGACCAGCCCCTTCAAGCCACGCAGGATCCTGTGTAGCGCCCAGCAACGACAACACAGGTATCAGTAACACCGGTGTCACCTGCGGCAACGGCGGCCATACCTCCTCCATAACAACCCCACCACCCACGCCGGCAGCGCCGCTGTGATTGCCCCGACGATGCCCCCGATGACGACCATCGGTAGTCTGTGATGATGAGCCAGGTAGTGGGCCTGATACTGAGCCTGGTGGTGGGGTAAGGGTTGGTGGTCGGGCTGTGGGGTCCCACTGTGGATCATTGCGGATATCAGGGTCTTTGAATCCTGGATCGGTGTAGTGCGGATCATCAAAGACCGGGATTAGCTGAGGATCTACCCGCCATGATCCTTCATCAGCTGTAAGGTCTTCCTGGTCCCTGCCTTCCTGGTCCCTGTCCTCCTGGTCCCTGTGCGGTTCGGAGTCGAGGGTTGAAAACCACGACTCACCACACCCGGATATTTGACCACAGCCGGATATTTCATCACACCCTGGCATTGCCCCATGCTCGGGCATTTCAGCACTATCTTCACTCGCATCGGGTTGCATGGGTGGGGCGGGGCTGTGGATGTGGTTTTGGGCCATGCTTTGATTCAGTAGCAGGGACGCTGCTACATCGGCACGGAGTTGGGTCAGGGTCCGGGTTTCATGGGGGCCTTGGGCGCTTTGAGCAGTGAGGGTGCATTGACTCCAGATTCCTTCCAGAGTTGGTGCTGGGCCATACAGGCTGAGCCAGGACATTCCGTCGTGGCCACGATTGACTCGTAAATACCTATCGCTCAAGGCGCGTCTGGTGCGGGCAGTGATCGTTTCAGGATAGAGACGTTCACGTTGCCGTCTGGCTTTTTCACGGAAGCTAGAGACCGTGCAGTCTTCGGCTTTGCCGAGTAAGACCTGCTCTAGAGAGTCAACCGCAGCCGCAGGGACACCACTTTGACGGACCAAGGCTGTTTCCTGGGCAATAATGACCGCATAGTCCCAGCCTAAAGCGCCCGTACTCATGCATGAGAGAGTGCCTGGCAACTCCCGCACGAGCGTGCGCGAATGAGTCATTAACTCCCCAGCCACACCCTCAGGGATCTGTAAAACCCCGGCTACCTCAGCGCGGAGCCCGGACATGGACCCTTCACGCTGGAACGCATCAAAGGCAAGGATGCTCCCTTCAAGGCCGCCAGCACAAGAAAGACGCTCCATTAAAACGGCCGCAAGAGCTGCACATTGATTTTGATGCACGCGTAGGGCTTCGATAGCCGCGGTGCACTCATCCATTAACGCCCGCACACACCCTAAACGCGAAGTCGGTAACGCTCCACCCACCACAACACCATCAGCCTCAGAAGCAGTAGTCCTGAGATCACCGTTAGGACCCGGGAAGTCTGGCAGTGACACCATCGCAGCAATATCATTGGCCAGCGGCCCGATCACGGGAAGAACTAGCCCAGCAATGAAGTCCGCCACACCCATTGTGGTGGAGGAAACATCCCGACCAGCCGGGAAATTCATTGAACTACCCATACCACAATTATAGTCCCAAGTTACGGGTATTGCTAGTGATTCTTCAAACTGAAGAATATGTATTCTATATTCTCTATGAATCAGGTCTAGAAAGTTGCTTCGGCGCCACCATCAGAACCTGGATCCCAAACGGATGCCCGAGAGGGAAAAGAAGGAGAGGACGAACCAACCAATTGTTGGCATCCGCCCACACGAGATTGTTCCTTTGCCAGCTAGTCAGTTGACCACTAAAAGCTTGTCCCACTATCGTTTGATCCTGCTCTCGTTAGTCCGCTGAAGATGCCGCCGGAGGATACTCTTGAGATAGTCACTTTTCGTTTTGGAGCTCCTCATGACCACCCGTAGTTC
The DNA here is from genome assembly GCF_039529835.1 of Arthrobacter sp. TMP15. Classification (NCBI taxonomy): domain Bacteria; kingdom Bacillati; phylum Actinomycetota; class Actinomycetes; order Micrococcales; family Micrococcaceae; genus Arthrobacter; species Arthrobacter sp. TMP15. The sequence continues at coordinate 1,697,983 of NZ_CP154262.1, read as the reverse complement.
ATCAAGGCCCGCCCATCAAGGCACTCCGTCCACCAACACTGAAGCAGCTTGCAAAAAGAGCATAGTTGGAGATATTGGAGAAGCTGTTGGTCCCGGAACTGATGGCAAGGACAGCGCACTTGCAGCAAGAGCCACTGGTACCTCTTGGCGCGCCAGAGCTCTTCGTTACTACTCTCTTGCAAAACCCAGAGTCCTCTATGGCAACGTCCTAACCGCGGCGGCAGGTTTTCTTTTCGCCAGTGAGGGCCGTATCAACTGGGTAGTCTTTCTGGCAGTCTGCCTGGGTACCACCCTGGTCATTGCGTCAGCATGCGTGCTCAACAACATCCTTGACCGAGACATCGACACCCTTATGGATCGAACCAAGAAACGGGCATCCGTGACAGGTGGTGTAGGCGTGCGCAACGCCAGCATTTACGCTGCCGTACTTGGCATGCTCGGTATGGCCATCCTTATCCTCTGGACCAACCCCCTCGTCGTAGGAGTGGGACTGGCTGGCTTCCTCATCTACGTGGTCTTTTACGGTATGTTCTCCAAAAGAATGTCACTCCACGGCACGGTAGTAGGGAGCATCTCCGGTGCGGCGCCAATTCTTGGCGGCTACGTTGGTGCCAGCAATTCATTTGATATGGGCGCGGCCGTTGCCTTCATCATGATTTTCCTTTGGCAGTTCCCTGCGTTCTATTCGATCGCTATCTACCGCAGGGCTGAGTACGCCCGAGCCGGCGTACCTGTGATCTCAGTAGTTCGGGGTAATGCTCACACCAAAGTTCAAATTCTTTTTTACACGGTGCTCTTCGTCGCAGTTTCACTCCTCCCCCAACTTTTCGGCTATACCGGATGGATGTATACGGCCGTCATGGCGGTTCTTGGAGTTGGCTGGCTCGTTGCCGCATTGCGCGGTTTCACTGCCCCTGACGACAACGCATGGGCCCACCTAATGTTTCGCTACGCCCTGATAATGATGTGCGCTATTTCCGTCATGCTTGCCATCGGGCCGCGGCTGCTCTAACGGCTCCTGTGAATACGGCTCCTGTGAATGTGCCCCCGAAGCTAGTGTGATGACGGATTGCTCTTGACCTTCCCCGAATTTAGGCCTGCAATGGAGTATGGCCACGAATAGTGTTGGCCCGCTCATTGTCTGCGGCCATCACCGGCCCGACCTTGTGCTAGGAGGTACTGGAAATGGTTGTTATTGTTCTTCTTTTGCTAGTCACCGTGACGGCTGCGGGCACTGTGTGGCTGATCCATACGCGCACGCAACCGGAGAACGATCCCGATTCCACCTTTTGGTATGCGTTCACCGGGCTCTGCGTGTTACTGCCGATGATTATCATTCCGGCCCTAACAAGCAATCTCACATCCATTCTGTTGCTGGTCTTCGCCATGGCAGCGGCTATTACTACTCACAAAATTCTGCAGCGTCAGCAGGCCACCGCCAACCAAGAGAAACGGCGCACCCAGCTCAGTGTGGCTCTGCTTGCGATCACTGCCCAGCACGATGTCTTGATCGCTCAATGGAGCCGGTACGAGCTCGATCCAGGCGCCGCCATCGAATTTCCCAGCATGAGCGATGTCCGAGTTCCGGAAACCTCCGCATTGATCCGCGCCGTAGCCGCAGCTGCTCGCCTCAGACCCAGTGATTTGCTCGCGTGTGGTTTTGGCCCGGTTCGTTTGAACCGACGCGAAATACGCTCCGATGAGCCCCAGTCATCCCAGACGGACCGGTCCCAGACGGCTTTGGGGCAGATAGACAAGGACGACGGCGTTGGCCCCTACCAGCGGGCAGTTACCGATCTGGCGTGGGCTTTGCAAACGGCAGAGGACGCAGCGCAGCGAAGCCACGCTAGCTGCCTCGAAAAACCGGCTTAGTTCAAGTACCAACTAGTTCAAGTAGCAACTAGTCGAGACCCATCTAGCACGGGATGCCACGGGTGGTCCTACGGAACCACCAGTACCGGAACAGTTGCTTGGTTGACTAACGCGCCACTGACCGAGCCAAGGAGCAGGCTCATGAGTCCGCCTTGGCCGCGCCTACCAATAACCAGCATGCGAGCACCCTCTGAGAATGTTGTCAGAGCACCTGCAGCTTGTCCCTTGATTAAGTGTGCAGAAATCGTTGTCGGGACCTGTTCACCAAACGCTTGAAAAAGCGCGTCGCTGAGAACCTTTTGGGCGCCTTCCTCGAAGCTACCAATACCAAGTGCGGCGTAACTTGAATGCTTTGTGGGCATTTCCCACACCGCCACAGCTTCTACAACCCCGCCCAACTCGTCAGCCAATCTGGCGCCTTCCTTGAGCGCGCTGACAGATGCAGTTGAACCATCGACGCCAACAACAATTCGGATCTCTGATGCAGCCTTGACCACGTTATGCTCCTTCGTACAGCGGGCGGTTCCCGTAGGTCTCCATTCTCGCCCAAAGCGGCGCAAAGGAGGAATAGGTGCTCCTTGAGGCTATGAAACTGCGGCAGGTCTAGGGAGCTGCAGGTGGTGCCGTTGGAATCTGCTGAGACGGCGTCGGTGCCGGAGCGGGTTCTACCGGCGCCGGCGGCTGTGGCGCCGGTTTTGGCGCAGGGGCTGGCGCTTGGGTAGGTTGCTCCTGCGGCTTTGCTGGCTCTTCTGTTGCGGGGGGTTGTGCTGGGAGTTGGGCGAAGGCAGGTCTGTCGCCCGGCTTCGGATCAGTTACCCCTGCAATCAGGGGTGCTGTTGGTGCCAACATGTCGGCTGGGGGCTGGGCAAAAGGCACGGGAGCGTAGGACGGGTTTCCGGCCGCTGCGTTCATGATGGCGGCCCATTGGCCACCAGCGAGGTCTGCGCCATCAACACCGGTGAAGTACCTGCCGTTAATGACTATGTCTTGATTTACCCATTCTGGTCCGTTGCCTTGGTAGCTGCCAAACCATGACGCAGTAGCGATGCCTGAGGTTGCTCCGATGGTCCAGGTGTCAATATTTCCATCAGTTGTGCCGGTTTTAGCGAAAGCCATCGATTTATCATTCAGTGGGATGTTGTAGCCCGATCCACGAACCAGCACGCTCTGCAGTGCATAGCTCACTCCGGCTGCTACCTCGGGGGTGATGGCGCGCTGGCAGTCGGGTGCCGGCACCGGAAGTGGTGAACCTGCCGCGTCAGTGATTGATGTCAACGCTATGGGTGTGCATCGAATACCCCCACTGGCAAAGGTGGCAAAAGCCGTCGCCATATCCAGGGGAGCCACATTCTGTGTGCCGATCAAACTGGAAATTTGGGAAACATCATAGGGCTTATTTGTGCGCCCGTCCTTGACTCCGGCAGCCGTTGCAATCTTCTGTATATTACAAAAATCCAGGGTGGTGGCCGTCTGGAAAGTGATGGTATTGATAGAGCTGTAGAGGCCTTGATAAGCGCTCATCGGGTAGTAGTGGTCTGGATCGTCGTTGGGCAAGAGGAACGAGCCCGGAGCGGCTGGATCGTACTCGCCCGCGATGGGTCCACAGCTGTTCTTCCATGGGTAACCGGTTGGATATTTCCGGACCGCACCATTGATCGTTGTCATCATCGAGTGTCCGCTGTTGAGCCACTCCGCGAAAACGAAGGGCTTGAATGTTGACCCAATTTGGAATCCGCCAGCACCGTGCAGCGGCTGTCCGTTCTCATCGTTGACTGGTAAAGCAAAGTTGCCCATATAATTGCCCGGCGCGGCAGCCGGGTCAAAAACGGTGTTCTGGGCCATGGCGAGTACCTTGCCGGTTCCTGGCTGGACACTAACGATGGCGGCGCCTCGTTGGAGTGGGTCTGTGGCGCTCATCGTGGCACTGGCTTGTTCTTGAGCGACTTTTTGAAGAGCCGGATCAAGGGTTGTTTTAATCGTCAGCCCGCCTTGGTACAGGACTTTGGTCCGCTCTTCGGGCGTTGCCCCGAACGCTTTGCTATTGAGGATCAACTGCTGAACGTAGTCGCAGAAGTATGGGGCGGAAGTAGCCGCGGCACAACCCTGCGCTGATTTGGTCACTTGCAGTTCAAGGGGGGTCTTTAGCGCAACGTCGTATTCCTCTTTGCTGATTTTCTTATGTGCCAGCATCTTTGCCAACACATCATCCCGACGTTGCGTAGCATGCTCCGGCTCAGTGATGGGGTCGTAGTAACTGGGCCTATTGACAACGCCGGCCAACACGGCCGCCTGCGCCAGAGTGAGATCTTTTGCGCTGGTATTGAAGTAAAGTTTTGACGCGGCTTCTATACCGTATGCTCCATTGCCAAAGTAGATAATATTCAGATAGCCGGCCAGGATGTCATCCTTGGACATTTTCTTTTCCAGCCCGATAGCCAGCTGGATTTCCTTGACCTTATCTACCACCGTCTTTTCCGCACCCAGTTTGGCCTCGTCGGTTTTTCCGTTGGATACCAACTGCTCGATCAGCATGTTGTTGACATACTGCTGGGTGATGGTGGACGCGCCCTGGCGGCCGCCGTTGATGGTCGCCAGCAGGGCTCGGGCAATTCCCGTGGGATCCACTCCCCCGTGTTCGTAGAATCTGGCATCCTCTATGGAGATGACGCCGTTCTTGATGAACGGGGACATGTCGGTGAGGTCAACAATTTTCCGGTCTTGGGCGTACAGGGTGGCAATTGTTGACCCGTCGGCTGCCAAAACAGTGGTGGCTTGGGAAGGTGCTTCGAAGTTTAAGGACTCTGGAACAACAGAAATGAAGTCATCGGCTCCGCCAACGGCAGCTGTGGCTAGTGCCCCTGCAGGAACAAACAATGCTGCAACTAGGACACCAACTACACCGCAAACAAGAAAAAACCGGCCAAGATTGGCCCACGTGCCATCCGCACCAAGTAAACCAGCCCAAGGGCCGGAGTTCTTTGATCCTGATTGTTTCACTGATTCATTGGCCATTGTGCCGACTTTCCTGTTTCTAGCGTGTGGTGCTGTTCCTGTGTGACCTGCTGCAGCTTTCACGTTTGCGACACAAGTATTTTCAATACTCCTCCTAAAAAATGGGAATTTACTGAAAATGGGGTAACTGAAAGGAAACAAAAGATGTTTCTCCTGCACACATCCCGCGCAAATTCAGGGATAGCGTGCGCAGTAGTCGTATGCTCAGGTCATGGCTAAATTCTTCGACATTCATCCGGACGACCCACAGGCACGCACAGTTGGCCAAGTCGTGGACATCCTCCGCTCAGGTGGCTTGATAGCGTACCCCACCGATTCTTGCTACGCACTTGGGGCTCAGCTTGGCAATCGGGAAGCGCTGGACCGTATCCGTGCCATCAGGGCGCTGGATAGCAAGCACCATTTCACACTTGTGTGCAAGGACTTTGCACAGCTGGGACAGCTTGTCATGGTAGATAATGACATCTTCCGCAGTATCAAGGCAGTCACTCCGGGTCCTTATACCTTTATTCTTCCTGCCACCAAAGAGGTTCCCAAGCGACTCTCGCATCCTAAGAAGAAGACCGTTGGAGTGCGTATTCCAGACAGCCGCCTCATTCAGGCAATCCTTGAGGAACTGGGTGAGCCAATGCTCTCCAGTACGCTACTGCTCCCCAACGAGGAGGAACCACTCACTCAAGGATGGGAGATCAAAGAAGTACTGGATCACGTGGTTGATGCCGTCATAGACTCCGGCGATGTTGGTGCCGAGCCCACAACTGTTGTGGATTTTTCCAGCGGTTACGCTGAGGTTGTCCGTCGCGGGATGGGCGATCCCACCCGTTTCGAGTAGGCGAAGAAATATCTCCCCATTCCCGTGTACGCTCTAGAACTTCTGTCTCAATATGGCTAGCGTGAGAGCACACGTGGATCTGATGCACTGTGCACAGCGTCCACACCGATAACCTGCAATCGCAGCTGACTCGAAGGGGTTCCCATGGCAGTCAAAATACCAGCACAGCCAGGATACACAGTGCCAGGATTGTCAATGAAGGACGGGCACAAAGTGGCCCATCTTTTGCAATCAAGACTCCACGCCTTAAACGATTTGCAGCTCACATTGAAACACGCTCACTGGAATGTTGTGGGCCGAGATTTCATTGGTGTGCATGAAATGCTTGATCCACAGATTGATCTGGTTCGAGCCATGGTGGATGAGACTGCGGAGCGGATGGCCACCCTCGGTGTTTCACCCAATGGTTTGCCCGGCGATCTGGTAGCGAAACGCTCTTGGAATGATTATTCCATTGGCCGCGCCCACACTTCGGCGCATCTTGCGGCCCTGGACATTGTTTATGTTGGTTTCCTCTCCAGCCACCGCAAGACCCTTGAGCAGGTGGGCCAGTTGGATCCCATCACCGAAGACATGATCATTGCTCAATGCGCGCAGCTCGAATTGTTCCAGTGGTTCATGCGCGCTCATCTGGAGGACGACGGCGGAGACCTCGCCAATGCCGGTTCAAAGACAGAGCGTTCAGCAGCTAAAAAAGCCAAGTAACGAAAATGGTTGTCAGGACAAGAGCTACAAGAAAGTATCCATCAACCGCGATCGTGACAGGAGCTGATACTGGGATCGGAAAGGCCACTGCTATTGCTTTGGCCCAGAACGGTTACGATGTTGGCTTTACCTGGCACGACGATGAGGCTGGGGCGGATGATACAACCGCCATAATCCAGAATTTGGGTCAACGGGCCTCATCGTTGTGGTTGGACACTACCGACCTGCACAGCTGCGCGCCAGCCGTGAATACGCTTGCGAAGCAACTGGGATCACTGGGTGTGTTTGTCAATAACGTGGGCGTTGGTTTGCTTAGTTCGGTGATTGATACCACCTATGCCGATTGGCAGCGTATTCTCGACACCAATCTTAACGGGGCGTTCCTGTGCCTGAAAGCCGCAGCGAAACTGTTGGTGGCCGGTGAGTCAGGGGGCCGAATAGTGGTTGTCACCAGCATCCACGCACATCAGCCACGCTTTGGATTTGGTGCATATTGCGCATCTAAGTTTGGCCTTGACGGACTCACCAAAACGCTGGCCGTTGAACTCTCCGAGCATGGAATTACTGTCAACGCCGTGGCTCCGGGCGAAATTGCCACCCATTTGGATGCAACCGAAACGAGGCATCCGCATGAGATTGCACGTCCCGGGATTCCCTTGGGACATGCAGGAACCGCTAAGGAAGTTGCCAGTGTCATCGCCTTCTTAGCCTCGCCTGCCGCCAGTTACGTCACAGGCGCCAGTTGGGAGGTCGACGGCGGAATGGCAGAAGTAGGTGCCCAGGCAAGCTCACATCTGACAAATAATCAGTGGCGTGAGGCAACGCGGGGCGGGACAAGCCACCCTTCGCAGTAAGCACAAGCAGTAAGCACAAGCAGTTCCGCACTAAGGTTCTCTCACATCCGGCTCTTCAGTTTTGCAGTCGCGGGCGCGCTCCACGGGTCTTCCGGCCATGGGTGTTTGGGATAGCGCCCACGCATCTCAGCGCGCACGTGAGCATAAGGTCCGCTCCAAAAGGAGGCAAGGTCGCCGGTGACAGCTAATGGCCGCCTTGCCGGTGAAAGCAAATGAAAAAGTACTGGCACGCGGCCGGCCACCAGATGAGGGGTACTTACCAGGCCAAAGCACTCCTGCAGCTTCACAGCAACAACGGGAGGGCCGCCGTCGGACACGGGCGGGTAGTCAATCATAATCCGTGAACCACTGGGCACAACCAAGGATTCCGGAACCAACTCGCCAAGCTTGGCCGCTTCGGGCCACGGTAGCAGGCGTCGCAAAGGCTCTATCAGAGACAGCGAAGACAAAGACCTACCTGCCGCAACGGATTCAAGTTCGGGCCCCAACCATTCCGGCAGCCGCGCCAGCAGTGCTTCATCACCAACATCAGGCCACGGCTCCCCCAGCTCACGGCGAAGTAGGGCAAGCCTACTTCGCAAAGAACTGGCAGCACGGCTCCACGAAAGCACACATAAGCCCTGCTTAGATATGGCGGCCGCAACCGCGTTCCGTCCCTGGGCAACAGTCGCTTTGATTGGTGTGGAGGAGAGCAGCACAGCACCCAGCCGCCGTTCCCGACGCCCCGCGAGCTTACCGTTGATGAACTCCACAATGACCTCATCGGTATGCATACGAGAGGCGACTTCCACAGCATTTTTCTGGCTCAAAGGACCGGCGGAACGGATAACCGCTCCCGTTCCTGCAGCGTCCCGGCCTTCCGTCCGGGAAACTTCTGCCACCGCCACCCACTCGTGCCCTGCCAGTGAGCTGCCGGCGGGTAGACCCGCACGGGTACCTGAGGAGAATAGGTACTGGTTTCCAGCAGCACCAACAACCAGCCGTGCAACCCTGTCCGGGAAGGCCAGCCCAACAACGTAGCCCACAGCGTCTGCTGCATCAACGCCAATCCGCACCGAATGCTTGAGATTGGCGCTGTCATTAGCGCTCTCATTAGCGCTCTCACGAGTCTTGCGCACTATTCGTTGAAGGCGCCGCACTTCTTGGGCCCAGCGCTGCGCTGCGGGATCGCGTCCGGAGCGCAGCGAAGACAAAGCTGATGTGAGATCGGCTCCGGGGGCCCTGATATCACCGGATACCAGGGCCACAATTTCTGCTGCAGACTTGGAGCCCACCACCTTGGCACCGTCTAGTAGAGCCCGAGCCAAGCGGGGACTGGCGGGTATGAGGGCCAAAGTCTTACCTAGAGCGGTTGCGTGTCCGCCTGAATCCAATGCCCCAAGTTCAGCCAGGACAGTCAACGCCGCTTTCATGGATTGCGCAGGAGGAGTATCGGGCAGCAGGAGGCCCTTGCCGCCCGGCGAACCCCAGCAGGCAAGTGTCAGTGCAGCCGCACTAAGCTCGGCCACGGCTATCTCTGGGGTGGGGTGGGCAGGAGCTGCAGCAAAAGTTTTCTGGTCATAACAGCGCACAACTGTGCCCGGGCCCAATCGTGCCGCGCGTCCTGCCCGTTGGTCAGCGGAGGCACGCGAGGTGGTGACAGTGACCAAGCCTGTCATCTCACGGGTGGCGTCGCGGCGAGGTTCACGCGAGAGGCCGGAATCAATGACCAACCGTACGCCAGGAACTGTCAATGACGATTCGGCCAACGATGTTGACACGATGATGCGGGGCAAGCCGCCGCTTTCACGGGCTGAGACCGCTTTGTCCTGCTCGCGGGCTGGCACTTGCCCGTGCAGTTCAAGTACGTCTGTGCCTTTCACAATCGTGCGCAGACGCGCGGCGATATACCCCACCTCCCATGCGCCCGGGGCAAACACCAGTGCGTCCGTGTCAGCGTTCTGGGCCACGGCATTGGCGTGGGCTGTCGCTGCCGTATCGGCCACATGATTAAGGAACGCTCGGGTTATACCTCGTTGGTCAATCCGAGGTTGCGCTGACGGTGCCCAGAGTGTTTCAAGGGGGTACAGCGCAGACGGGCAGTCAACGATGGGGGCCGGCGGTCCGCCGTCGGCCGCCCCCAAAAGATAGGCAAAGCCTCGTGCGTCCAACGTTGCCGACATAGCCAGCACGGAGAGATCACCGCGTAATGCCCGAACCTCCCCCAGCATGCCCAGGAGCAGGTCAGTGTCAAGACCGCGTTCATGGACTTCATCGAGTACAACGGCGACTACACCTTCCAGCCCAGGATCGCTTAACAAGCGCCGCACGAGGATACCGGGGGTAAGGAACTCGATTAAAGTACCTGCACGGGTGTGACTTTCTCCGCGCACCGTATAGCCAACTTTGGTACCAAGCGCTGTCCCATCCAGCGCGGCCAGACGGCGTGCTGCCGCCCGCACTGTCACCCGGCGGGGCGAGGTGACAAGAATCCTCCTGTCTCCTCCGCCGCTCGCGTTGAGTATGTTAACCAGTAGCGGCGGTACGAGAGTGGTTTTACCAGTGCCCGGAGGTGCCTGGATAACGGCTGCCGTCCCCTCAGGGGGATGCGCGCCGGACTGGGTGAATACTCTTGCCAGCTCGGGCAGTGACGTGGCGAAAACCAGTCCCTGTCCGAGCGTGGCTAGAGTAAATGGGCCGTCGGGAAGTTCCTTGGCAACGGTGTTTGGCAGGTGAATCAGCTGATCTGCAATTCGCCCATGGTGTCCCAGTCGCTGCCGTCAACTTTGCGTGAGACAATCTTCGGAGTCGCCACAAGGACTGGACGCATGGTTTCAAGACCAGCTTTGAAGTGTGCACTGGAGACGTGGCTGCTTGCCGCGTCGTCGTCGCGAAAGGCCTCAATGAGGACAAACTCGTTGGGGTCCTCGACGCTGCGGGACCAATCAAACCATAAGTTCCCCGGCTCAGCGCGCGTGGATTCAGTGTAGTCACCCACCAAACCCATGAATTGTTCGGCAGATTCGGGCAAAACCTGAAATTTCACAACAATAAAGTACATGGACTAAGCGTAGCCGCCGAGGGGCCCCAAGCGTGCGTAGCGGGTTTGGGGAGGTGGGTGCGCGGTAGCCGCCGAGGGGCCCCAAGCGTGCGTAGCGGGTTTGGGGAGGTGGGTGCGCGGTAGCCGCCGAGGGGCCCCAAGCGTGCGTAGCGGGTTTGGGGAGGTGGGTGCGCGGTAGCCGCCGAGGGGCCCCAAGCGTGCGTAGCCCACCTGCTACCAGCCGCGCTCACGCCATTGTGGCAGGGCTGCCCGCTCGTTGCCAAGGGTGGTCGCATTTCCGTGACCGGGCAAGACGATAGCGTCATCCGGGTACTTGTTGAAGAGGCGATCCTGAACATCGTCTAGCAATTGGGTGAAGCGTGCCTTGTCTTCGCCGGTATTGCCCACACCGCCGGGAAACAGAGAGTCTCCGCTAAAAATTAGCGTGTTAGAGCGTTCCGAGCCACCGCTTTGTAGGATGAAGGCCATCGATCCTGGTGTGTGTCCACGCAGGTGCACCGTAGTCAGCTCAATACCGTCTACCGCCAGTGTTCCACCGTTGTGCAAAGAGACATCCGTTGAGACGCCCGCTTGAGTCTTGATCCCTGCAATATCGTCCGTACCAGCCGCTGTTGGGGCACTACTTTGGGCAACAAGGGACGGCAAGGCACGGAGGTGGTCCCAATGTTGGTGTGTGGTTGCAATCATCTTCAAGGACGCCTTAGCGCCGGTATTAACATCGGCGGACGCCTCTTTTAGTAAGGCGTTGATCGCTGGCAAGTCGTCAGCTGCATCAATGAGGATCTGGGCACCGCTGCTCTTAGCCGTGATTAGGTAAACGTTATTTTGCATCTGCGAGACGATTGCACGTCGGACGGTATGCATTGGAAGGTCATGGATGATAGTGGTTTCAACAGTCATACTCCCAGACTAGCCATGACGAGAGAGCAATGGCCCCCAAATCACTGAAATGGGGGCCCTTCCTCTCTAGCCATGCGGGTATAGCTCTAAGTTACAAGCACTAAGTTATTAGCACTGTTAGCAGCACTCCACAGAGGCGCTTAGTGCGCGTCGATTTCGAATTCGCTCCCAGCTGTTTCGGCGGCGCTGTCACTGACGCCATCGGGTTCATTCGAGGAGTCCTTGCCTACAACACTCTGCAACAAGCCTATAATGTCAAGACCAGTGGAGTCCTTGATCAATTGGGTTGTCTGATGCACACCGTTGGAGACGTTCTTGCTCAACTGGCTTGCACCATCGTTGGAGACCACCGTCATGTTCTTGATAGCAGACATGGGCGCAGCAACTTCGCGAGCCATGGCAGGCAAGACTTCTAGGACCTTGCTGAGGATTGCTGCCTCATTGAACTTCTCATAAGCTTCAGCCTGAGCAGAAATACCAGCAGCCTCCGCCACTCCCTTTGCCTTGATTGATTCGGCATCTGCTTGCCCACGAGACTTGATGACATTGGCATCGGTCCGGCCGCGTGCCTCAATCACAGCAGCATCGGCGTTACCTCGCGCCGTGTTTGCAGCAGCATCAGCTTCTGCTGCCACTCGGTCACCCTCCGCCGTGAGCTTGCGCTTGGCGAGTTCAACGGTGGCTTCGATTTCAGCGGCTTCGGAAGCTCGACGTCGTTCTTCCAATTTCGCGTCAGCTTGCTGGATGAGCCTGTACTTCTCGGCATCTGCTGGCTTACGAACCTCAGTGTCGAGTTCTTTTTCACGCAGTTCAGCACGCCGCAAGGCAACTTGCTGATCGCGGATGATGACCTGCTCATTTTGTTCAGCCGCGGCAAGTGGTCCAGCCGCGTCGGCACGGGCCTGACGGGCATCTGCCACTTCTTTGAGCTCTGCACGCTTGATGATCAGCTGCTGCTGCGCGAGGGCAACCTGCTCATCCGCAATGGCCTTAGCCTGCTCCGCTTCCTGCACGGACTGGGCTTCTGCGATCTTGGCGTTTTTCTCGGCCAAGGCAGCCTCGGGACGCCCAAGGTTACGCAAGTAGCCTGTTTCATCATCCACTGACTGAATCTGGAATGTATCGATCTCCAGGCCCTGGTTGTGCATGGAGTGCTCGGCTTCTTCCTTCACACTCTTAGCAAAGGTGGCGCGGTCCTTGATGATTGACTCCACCGTCAACGTACCCACGATTGAGCGCAAAGAACCAGACAGCGTTTCCTGCGTGTAGTGGTCGATGGCGTCCTGCTGATTCAAAAAACGCTGCGCGGCCTTCCGCACGGAATCAGCGTCTCCACCAACTTTCACCTGAGCAACACCGGTGAGGTGAAGTTTGATGCCGTTCTTTGAAATGCCTTCAATCTTCAACGACACCTGACGCGAGGCAAGCGAAAGTGGGTAGGCTCGCTGTGTAAACGGATTGATGAAAATACGTCCAAAAACAACACGCTGGCTGTTCGGATCGGGCTGGTTCTTATTGTCCTTAGAGGAGATAACCAGTGCCTCGTCAGGGCTGGCAATATGCAATGCCATCCGTGAGATGACCGCGGCGATGATAATGAGCACCACCAGCGCAGCAAGACCGATAAATACAGGAATGAGGTTCAGTAACATGAGACCTTTCGAATTTCACGGCGGCCCTCTCGGACTTCACGGTCCGCCTTCTGGGTCCAATCCTACGGACAATAGGATTATTCTCCACATGATGGAGTAATGTTCGCGCAATCTCCCGAATCTATGCGCGAATATCTCACACCAACCCGCTCATCCGCAGTTGAACAACCCGTAAGCACACTTATCGTCTTTACACGGGTGGGCCATTACAACACCCTGTCCCTGTCCCTGTCCCTATCCCTATCCCTATCCCTATCCCTATCCCTATCCCTAGGGCATCATTCCCGACTGCACCGGCACGTAGTCAACGGCGTTGCGGCGATGTATATTCTTGGCCAGTCGGTCAAACCCCTTGGCATCAAGGTTGTTCCCCAACCTGTACGCTGCCAATGCCTCATCATAAATTTCATTCATCCGGCGGCAGCTGAATTCTGCCTGCGTGCCATCTGAAAATGTGATCGAAATTGTTGTCTTGGCGGGGAAATGCCTACTCATGCGAACATATCCGTCGCTGTCCTGTTTCAGTTGGATCATGGTGGTTCCGCCTTGGAATGTGAACGCCTCATGGAGCTAGAAACGTAACTGTTGTCCCCTGCTTCAGGCAAGGGTGAAAAACAAGACTCTCATAGACTCAGCGCTGTGCTGTTCTTTTAGTGCACAGGCATGCTCAGCTTAAGCTCTCCACTTGTGCCTAACACAGCTGCGCGGCCTTGATGGCTTGTGCGGACTGCGCAGCCGCATCGGCGAGTTGCGCACTGACCAGCGAGAGCGCCGTTTCAAAGGCTTCCGCTCGCTGGGCAGCTTTTGCATTCAGGGGTCTGGGCGTACTCCGGACACCTTCATCGGCTACTCGTTCAGCAGCCTTTCGCCGGTAATTAGTTGTGTATTTGTTGCGTGCCCGGCGCACCCGTTTGTGCAAAGCCAATAATTGGTCTTCGTCCAGCAAAGCCAACCGTTCAGACTCAACCTCACGAAGAAGCGAGGCTTCTTCAATTTTAAGTACACCCAACAAATTTTCCACGAGCGCCACTCCTCAACTAACCAATAAACAGGTATGAATCAGTTGCATATAAGCTAGCACGAGCTTTCATTGCAGGCGCTTACGCACCATTTCAGATATCATTTTGCCGTCAAAACGCCCAGCGATTTCGGCAGTGATCGGTTTCATGGCTGAGCCCATTTGCCGCATAGAGAACTTGCCTTGCTCAGCTTCTAGTCCCGTGATGATCCGCTCAACGATTCCAGCCGCTTCATCGGCGCTCAGAGGAAGGGAAAGGTAGGCTTCAATCACCTCCGCCTCTGCTATTTCTGCCGCGGCCCGATCCTGCTCTTGAGCCTGAATATAGATCTCTGCCGTATCTCGGCGTTTGGCAGCCTCTTTTTGCAACAGCGTGATGACCTGCGTGTTGTTGAACTCAATGGGAGTTTTTCCGCCCTTTTCGCGTGTTTCAATTTCACCCAAAACGTTGCGAACGGTGGTTAGCGCGATCTTATTGCCGGCTTTCATGTGCGCGACGACATCAGACTTGAGTTGTTGTTTAAGCGTTGACATGAGCTCCCTTATGATTCTGGTAATCAGCAGTTAGGCTGCCGTTATAAGTAATTATCCTCCCTCATGCCAGTGAACTGGCACCTCACCGGGATCCGGAACTATCAGACTGATGAAATCCTCCACCATCGAGTGGTGTTTGGGGCCGTTTGGTCCATTCTGGGCATGACCTTCGACGTGTTCTTTGCTCAGGACCCAAAGATAAGCTGCAGGCCTTGGCCCCGGAAGCCCCAAGTGACCCCAGAGATGAAAACGGATACGAGCCAGCGTTGGGTCCATAATTTCGCTGCCTACGCATAGGCTTGAAGCAGCAGGTTTTGTCCACGTGTTGCGGGATCAGAACAAAGAACCCGATAGTGCAAGGACGTGCCCTCATGATGGGAGCCCATCACGCTGCCAGCGGTGCCGCGCTCTGGCTGGCCCTGACAACACACTTTGAGGTGAGGCTCAGCGGCCTCTCACAATTACTGCCAGCCGTTCCAGAGCATCTTTCCATCGGGATGGGTATCCTTGATCCGACTCCTGCGGGTGTGGTCGTAGGAGCGTTGGTAACCGCAGGTGCTGCCCTGGTACCCGACGCCGACCACCGAAACGCAACCATTGCCAAGTCCCTCCCACCCCTGTCAAATATTGTGTGTCGAAAGATTGGCACGATATCTGGTGGGCACCGGCACGGAACTCACTCCATTTTGGGTCTCGCCTTCTTTATCAGCATCGCTGCCCTAGCCGGAATGTGGACGATTGAGCTGGCAAACTTCGGCACCATCTATCCGGGAGCGGGTTTGCTAGCTGTCCTGTTGGCATCCTTTGCTGCAAAAGCACTGAAGATCATTCCCGACACCATGCGAAAGTTCCCTTGGGTGCTGGGTATTGCTGTTGGCATTTTCGTCATGATGTTTGCACCCCAAGAACCTTACTGGTTGCCTTTGACCATGGCGCTGGGCGTTGGTATCCACATAATTGGAGACATGCTCACGACAGGTGGCTGTAATCTTATCTGGCCCTTGCGAATCAGGCCCCCGAGTGCTTTGCGCGGGGTTGCTTTAGTAAATATTTTCTGGCGCCCTGGCGGCAGTTTTGCCGTGCCGATCCTCGGGAATGCTGGTTCAATACGCGAATGGCTGGTCCTTGTTCCTGTCAGTGGTTACGTCATCTGGGCTATTGCGGCAACTATTTTCCTTTGAGCGCCTGCGCTCACTAGACCATCTCCGAGCTTGGACCCATAGGAGCCAAAGGGCGGTTCCTGCTGTTAACATGGCAGTTATCTCCCTCGCGAAATTCATACCCGAGTGGCCCCTTTGAACCAGTCAGGACAGTGTCAGCCTTGTATATAAAGATTTGCGGATTGCAGACGCCCGAAACTGTTGCAGCGGCTGTGGACACAGGCGCCAATGCCATTGGTTTTATTTTTGCCCCTGGAAGCCCACGGACAATCACGGCAGCGCTCGCCGCCGAGCTTGGACGCGGCGTCGAAACAGTGTGCGGCGTCGAAACGGTGGGGGTGTTCCGCAACCAGCCCATCGATGAGGTACTCAGGACTGCACAGGGCGCCGCCGTGACAACTGTGCAATTACACGGGGATGAGTCCTTGAAAGACATGCATCGGCTGCGTGAGGAGGGTTTTCGCACCTTGCGGGCATTCTCGGCGCACGCGTACAGCTCTCTAAGCCCCAGCGAACGGCAGTTGTGGGAATCCGAACGCGTCTTGCTGGACGCCGTCGAGCCTGGTGCAGGGGTGAGTTTTGATACAAACATGCTCGCGAACGGTGTGCCGCCAGGTTTTTGGCTGCTGGCTGGGGGGCTGACTCCTGCCAATGTGGCAGGATATGCCAACGCGCTGCGCCCCAGCGGGGTGGATGTCTCTAGCGGTGTGGAATCCAGCCGCGGAGTCAAGGATGCCGGGCTTATTAGAGAATTTATAGAAGCGGCCAGGGCCGCTTAGCTGCAAACATGCGCTAAAGATGATCGAAGCCGGACGTCAATTCGAGGAGTATTTCTTGATGAGACGTTCGAGGGTACCCATGGTGCGGGAAGTTACGGGCACCCCAAGAACCCGTTCCAGCAGCACTGTTGCATCGCCTACCGTTCTCCTCTTTATCCAGCAGGCACTAATGGCATATTGCTGCGTCAGACGCCGTGTTTCAACGAGACCGTTCGTACTTTGAAACGGGACTTCTCTGGGTAGTTCAGTGTGGCAGTAGTCAAAGAACGAGACCATGATTTTGTGAAGTGCCTCATCAGCTGGCACTACTGATTGCTCTGCAACGATGCGCACTAGATCTCCAAGGGGTCTAACAATCACTTCCTGCGAGAACCCGGAGGCTCGGAGTTTAGCCACGGCGGCTCGTGTGAGCGCCTTAGGCGTATCGGAGTGGAAGATAATAGTGCCGTTTGTCTGGTGATTCCTCGCCATATCTGGCCCGCCGAAAGCATCCACCAAATCCTTACTTGTGGGACTGCCCAATTTGCCGAAGTTAACGTACCGGAAGAAGGCAACATGTTTACTCATCGCTCACCAGCCTGTCCACGACTTGTTTCCTGTAGACCAGCATCAACTGTGGCTATGTTAGCGGCAACACGTAGGCGGTGAGCAGATTCATTCATTTTCTTCCGCATTTCTTCTGGTGAGCGAATAAAAAATGGCAGATTCGCGGACAGAAGGTAGACGGCAACAGTTTCGTAGGTGTCCGCACCGGTATGAACAACGCACGAGTTCTCATCCAGTGGCTCGATAAAGACCGCGTCAATCGGGAAAAGTGTGGCAACCTCTGACGCTGGTGCATGGAACACAGCCTCAACACGGAATGCATACGGAGCAGTGGCAATCGAATTGGCCGTGTATTGGGCCATGTCTGATCCCGGGGGCTGGCGAGGCACAAAATGGTGCTTACCAGGTAGGTAGGCAGCAATACGATCAATGCGCAGCGTTCGCCACTCGCCCTCGTGTGGATTCCAAGCAACCAGATACCAAAGGTAGTCATTTTGGATGACCTGGTGTGGCTCATAAAGCTGTGTAGGCTGCGACTGTCCACGGGCATTGTAGGTAACTTCCAGTTGTAGACGAAGCCGACAATATTTGGCCAGTTCCCTTATGGTCGTCGCTGAAGTGCCGGGTACGGCGGCCTGGTATGAGGCAACATATCTGTTAATGTCATCTACAGCCCGTTTATGCTTAGCAGGCAACAGGCGGGACAGCTTAGTGATGAGCAAGTCTCTATCAATGGCAGATGGCTGCAACGACATCGCTGCCGACGACGACAACCCTGCCAAAAGTGCCACGACTTCAGTCTCAGTAGGCAGCAAGGGAGCAACTCTGCGGCCCGGACCAAGCTGATACCCACCATGCGGACCGGGAACAGAGTCGATCCCGAATCCGACCTCTTTTAACGCTGAAATATGTCTTCGAATACTGCGTTCATTGACACCGAGAAGTTCCGCAATACTGCGCGCGGGTACGGGCACAGCAGCAGATTGCAGGACCTCAAGTAGCTCAAAACTTCGCCTCAAATATTCAGTCACGAACATCACTCTAATAACAAACCAGGACGGTTCAGCGCCGCATCTGTTGTTAACGTGGCAATACGGCTACTCCAAGCCCTACACCAGCCAGCAAAGAGGAACCATGAAGACGACACAAATCAGTCTTGCCAACCGTCCGAACCAGCAAATCAGGCCTGAAGACTTCGCCCTCGAAGTAGTGGAGTTACCTGAGCTCTCTGATGGAACGGTATTAGTTAGAAACACTGCCATGGCGTTGACATCGGTCATGGCAGATCTGATGCGAGGAAATGACCTCCCCATGCCTCCTTACTGTCTTGGTGAGCCCCTATGGGGAGGTGCCGTAGGCGTTGTAGAGCAAAGTAAAAGTCAACGCTTCGTCCCAGGTGACATAGTCCAAAGCATGGCCGGGTAGAGAACACGTTTTGTGGCTGATCAGGATACGCTTTTTCCAGTTTCAAGCGCTCAGTTTCCCAATCCAGAAGTTTTGCTCAGTCAGGGGCCCACGGCTTATCACGGCATGGTGAATATTGCAGAAGTCGGAAACAATGACACCGTATTCATTACCGGGGCTGCTGGTGGTGTCGGATCACTTGCGGGGCAGATTGCACGGAAACGTGGAGCCCAGCGCGTGGTTGGCACAGCTGGTTCTGACGAAAAAGTAACTTGGCTCGTGGACGAACTTGGTTTTGATTCGGCCTTCAACTATAAAAATGCCGGAATTGAGGAATGGCTCGGCGAGCAGTTCCCCCAAGGCTTCAGCGTCTTCTTTGACACCGTTGGTGGCGCACAGTTTGAGATGGCGATCAGACATGCCGGCCAAAATGCCCGCTTCGCGCTGTGCGGGACTCTCTCCGAACAATTCTCCAAGGATGGGACGGATCAGCGCCCACGCTTCGACATCATGACGGGGATTCGCAAACAGTTGCATATTCGTCCGTTCAGCACCTACCACACACCGGAACAGATTCATGCTTGGACCACGCACTACGCCCAGTGGCTCGCCGACGGTGACTTTAGTTTTCCCCACACAAGAATTTCGGGCGGCCTAACTGCCGGTCCGGAAGGCCTCATGACACTTATGCGCAGTGCCCATCGCGGCAATGTGATTCTTGATCTCAGCGAGATCATCCCCAAGTCGATTGCGAGATAAACGATGTCCAAATCCCGGGGTTCCACGCGCAGTCTGAGCCAGGTTCTGACGCTGGGCCAGTATCTGCCAGTTAGTGACTTGTGAGAGACTACGGCTCAAGGGCGCACCTTGAGGTTAGATACTCCCACTGTGGTTATATTGGCTGATATGACTGAAGTAATGTTTTGGATTCTCGCAGCCCTTGCTGGTGGCAGACAACACGGATATGGCATCCTGCGCGATGTTGAAGCGCTAACGGCGGGAACCGTCTCGCTACGAGTGACCACACTCTATGCCACGCTCGAACGGTTGGAGCGAGATGGACGTCTTCGTCGTGCAGGTGAAGAAACTGTTGATGGCCGAGCACGCCGCTACTACGAATTGACCGAAGATGGGCATCAAGCACTCATTCTAGAAACCGAGCGGCTCGCGGCAAGGGTTCTGGCCGCACAAAGTCGTCTACTAACGCCACGCCCTGCTCCGGGCAGACCCGCGGTGGCGACAATGTCATGGGCGCATCTCTGATGAGCAACCGCGGCAAGAGTCCTTACGTTCAACTGTTGCGCTGGTATTCAAGAGCGTGGCGGAAAGATCACGGGCATATTATGCTCGATACCCTAGAACAGCACGCAAGCGAACGTGGCAGTGCACGTCCCTCGATTTCCGAGGCTTGGTCTATCAGGGCTCACGGATTGAGTACAAGAGCCACACGACGTTGGGCGGCAATTAGCGCAGGCGCAGCGTTATTCGCCTATTTGATTGCAGGTTGGCTCCTACTCAGCAACGCGATAGTGCTCACAGGCGCAGAGAGTACTTACTACGCGCTAGCTTTTTTTGCTGCCCCGCTGGCACTTGCCCTCTCCGCCGTCGTACTCCTGCACCGGAGTGGGCAACTCTCCGCCCCGGCTGCCCTGTTAACTGCTGTCAGTGCCATACCTGCCTGTGCGTTTACGGCTTTTTCGGCAGCGAGCTTCTCAGTAGGGTTTGATGAAGCGGATGCCGGCCTGGGTTCTGGCTGGTTTGGATCCTCGACACTGATCTTTTTGGGACTGGCATGGATCGCTGGAACGTTCGCTCTTGTTGCACCGGCCAGTTCGGTACTGCCAAAAATTCGCATAGCAGCAATCCGTGTGCTGTTGCCCAGCCTTTTGGCGGCGATAGCTGTTCCTGTCGTGGGAATACTCATACACGCGGGCCAAATAATCGGAGTTATGAGTGCCACCACTCTCCTTGTCATGGCCCTGCGAGGTGACCCGTCCGTTCGGACGGCATCAAAGCGTCAGTACAGTCCGATACTGGGCAAAGATCAAGCAACGATTTTGAACCCGAGGCTGACTCGTCGTGGGTACCTAACAATTAGTGTATGGGCAGGTGTGTCGCTGATTCTTGGAGCAGGCTGCGTAGTGTTCGCGCTCACAGGCAGTCTCATCTCCCCTGTTGCCCGCGATTCCACACATGCCATGAATCTAGGTTTGGCGGCAGGGGCCTTGGCGGCGATTCCAATTGTTATTGCTTACGGATTGACTCTTTTCCAGCGTTATGGCGCGCCTTTCCTAGCCGCCACACTGACCTGTTGTGGGAGCCTGGTCCTAGAATCGGCTGCCCAGGCGCTGGGGGCGGACCATTTGATGCAATGGCCCTTGACCCTCGCTTCGGCGCTACTCTTGGGCACTGCGCTTGCGCTACCTAGTGGACGCCTGCTCCCGGGCCGGGGCTCATTCCGGTTTGGTGTGACAGTAGCACTGGCTTTAGCTGCTTCAGCCATTGGAATCTTCATCGTGACGATGGCAGCCTTCATCGCCCCACTGGGAGCTGCGGCCCTGTTTATCTGGTCATTGGATAAACGCTCAAAACTAATGCAGCAACCAAACTTACCTATGGTCTATCCATCCTGAAACATCCCAAGCTCTTGGCGGGATTTCGGCTCTAAAGTTTGCGTGTAAGACTTAGGGAATGGCTGCGTTCAACGTCTTGACCTCTGCAGAAGTGGCAAACCACGAAATTCTCTCTTTATATGACTCTGTGGGGTGGATTGCGTATACAAATGATCCAGACCTGCTTTTTAGGGCCATCAGCAACTCATCATTCGTTGTTACAGCGCACAACGGCACGGGTCAATTGATAGGTCTTGCTCGGGCAATTTCTGACGACTCAACAATCTGCTATCTGCAAGATATTTTGGTTCGCCCGGAGTTCCAAAATACCGGCGTTGGCCGTGCGCTGATAGACCACGTCCAACAGAGATACCACCACGTACGGCAAACGGTGCTGATCACCGACGATGAGCCGAAGCAACGTGCTTTCTACCAATCACTCGGAATGGTTGAAGGCTCAAATGTCATTCCGAACGCAGTGCGCGTTTTTGTTCATTTTAGATAGTTCAACCAGCAACTCAGGAGGATGTCTTGATGACCCTGCAGACAAAGCGTCTTGTCCTTGAACGCCTGGGGAACGAGGACGCCGAAGGAGAGCACTTAATCCGTAGTGACCCTTAGACTCTGGACACATGTTTGCGAGCATTCGGCACAGTGCAGCCCGGCAGATGACACACAATGCTGAATCGCCAGCTCAGATCGTGGGATCGAGACGAACTTGGGGCATGGATAGGCAGGAAACCCGGAGACTTCCAGATCATTGGGTAGGGCGGTTACTCGATTAGCCTTGGGGCGTATTGTAATCTCGGATATCGCTTCGCGTACGAAGCGCAAGGTCAAGTTTTTGACCACTGAACTCTCGCTTCTCGCCATGGAACAGGCGAGATAAAATCGATTGGCCTCCCGATCGTGGCGTATTTGCTTGAACGAATCCTCTCCTCAGCCCTGGTGGCGCAGAAAGCAGGTCTCTCGCTAGTGCACCGCTGCCTTGATGCTGGCAACCCCGAACCAACAGCTATAAGACTTGGTTATTTAGATCGGGATTTATCTCAGGTAGAACTGACCCAGACTACTGATTTTCGTCTCTAGGACACCGATGGTCGCACCCACGTGTTGACTGGTAACGAAGGAAGGACGTCGAGGATGACCGCATACAGTCAGTTGGTTTTGACTCCAGGATCACTCCTAGGATGGGTATCTGGGATTAGCAAGAGCTGCCAGTCTTCGAGGGTCAAGGTTTGGAGCGCCGAGTCCTGAACGCCCTTGGGGGGAATGGAGATAGCCTGCAAGAATCAAGTGAAAGTGACTGATGTACTTATGAACCTTGAAACGGATCCGGAAACTGCCACCCAACTCTGCCTCGACGCACAGGCAAGATTGGCATCCCGTGTGGCACACCTAACCGAAAAAGACATTCGTTCAGCGAGTCTCCTCCCGGATTGGAGCGTGGGCCATGTACTAACCCATCTGGCCCGCAATGCCGACGCACATGCCCGCCGTTTAGCAGGTGCATTGGCGGGAGAAGATGTACCGAAGTACCAGGACGGTGAACAGCAACGCCGTCACGAAATAGAACAAGGGGCCACGCGTTCCGCTGTTGAGATCATCACCGACCTTCATGCCAGCATGTCCGCACTCGAGCAGACCCTTGCCAAATGCAGCCTGGCGGGGTGGCCAAACGACAATTTTCTGGGTGGAGGAGACTACGGCGTTGCTGGATGTCCCGCGCACAGGTTGCGCGAAGTGGAGATGCACCATGTTGACCTCGGGCTTGGCTATTCACCTCTGGACTGGCCCCAGGAATACGTAGCTTGGGACCTGCCAGTGTTGCTTGCCACTGTTCCGGATCGGTTGGAATCTTCTTCTGAGCGCCACTCCTTAATGGCATGGCTAGCCGGCCGTGGCCCACTAAGCACCACAACCAAACTTGCGTCCTGGTGAGCAAGAGCCCTCACCTAAGCCACGAGGACGAGAAGTCCACCAGCGCCCTGATAAGAGTTTGCGATTCTCTGGAACTGATTGTTTGTACCGGGTTGCTCCGACCTCACCAGTCCCCCGGAAAAGTCTTAAGGATCCGTAGTGTGGCTCCCAGTGAGCTGACCAACTACCCTCACAACCGTGTCCACTACCGCGTCCGGGCGATCGCTACCCGTTTGCACTAACTTCTGTCGGCGTGAGTAGCCCTATGCTGTCCTCATACCGCAGGCAGGAAGATGGAGAACTTCTGACCCAATTCTCGGATGGCGTGAACGCACGAGCTAGTCTGCAGCTTGCTCATAAGCCAACTGCACTTCAACCCAGCTTGATGCCATCATGATTGAAAGTTTAGAACACCACCAACGATCGGCTGAGAACCTGGAGTATCACTGAAGGCACAGATTGCGAACGAGTCAAACTTATAGGATATTCGGACTGTCCGGAGCATTCTTTGAGGCACCATAAAAATGAAAGTGATCTCGTTGATAAAATGCGAGGGCATGAGGATTATTCTTCGCAAACACCGGCGCCGATAGCCGGTCCGGCAAATGCAAACCCGACAATTTCTCCATCGGTTTAAGCGAGTCAAAGCTTACGGCTGGGACGTTCACTTGAGAGGATTTATGTCCCCCAATGCTCCCTTTGCGCTAGGGCGTCACTACCGAATTTGTCCCGGGGAGACAATGCGCCACAGGTTCCCGTCATGCTTCGCTGTGGACTGTGGACTGTGGAATGTGGAATGTGGGATGTGGATTGTCGACTGCGGCCAGAGCGTTGGCTGCGTTCACAGCTAGAGGTCGTATGAGCCTTCCTGTCATGGTCACAGACCAGCCCTTCCACATTGGGTCACTTGGACCGCCGTGTCGATGCCAAATGGTTGACTAGCGGGGCTGGCCCAAACAGTTTCACTTCCTGGGTCTTACGCCCAGGCCGTGACGCGGCCACCACTTCCAGATCCAGCATCTTGAGGTTTGATGGACACCGGATGGGTGTGAGGACTACTCTCTATCCGCCAGCCCTGTACCCTCTGAATTCACTGAGTTCCCTGAATTCACTGGATTTGCGGCGGCCTGAGATGTGGGCGCAGTCCGCACCACCAAAACAGGGCTTTGCGCATGCGCGGTGCAGGCAGTGCTGACAGAACCCAGCAGCAATCCCTTGAACCCGCCCCGTCCTCGTGAGCCAAGGATCAGCATCACCGCAGACTTGCTTCGTTCCATCAAGACCTTTGCTGGTTGTCCACGAAAACACTCTGCGCTAAGTTCTTCGGGCACACTCTCGCCGAAAGCCTTGGATAAGGTCTCCGTGAGTATTTCTTGGGCGATCGCTTTGGGATGCCAGTCAGCTGCTGCGTAGGGACCGTAAACGGGCTCTAGTTGCCATGCGCTCACAGCTACGATCGTAGCGCCCAAAGCGGGCGCCAGTGTCGTTGCCCAGTGCAATGCAAGAATCGATTCCGGTGAACCATCAACACCGACCACAATTTCCGGAATACTATCTGTTGTTGGAACTTTGGGAACTTGTTGCATAGTGTCTGCCGCCTTTTCATGAACCATAGGGCAGATCTCCGCCAGCCCGGTATCTACCATCATTGGCCTCTGGGGCTGATTTGGAAAGGCTTGACCCTCAATTGCCGAATTCCGCACAGTACCTCGCCGGTGGATTCAGAGAAACCAATGATGTCAATGCTGGAACGTACACCACAAATAATTTAAGTCAACAGGCTTTACAAAAGTACCCATGCTAGCTACATAATGGTCAGTGAGGGCCCTTTAAAAACATTGGCAGCCCCATATTTTAACAACTGAAAGAGGGCCCGTGCTCACATCCGATGACGATGTTTTGCAGGCAGTTCGCCGTAGACACGAGCTGCGCGTTCTGGACGCACTGGCAATTCATGGTACCCGCACCCGTCGTCAGCTGGAAACTGACACAAACCTCTCCCGCACAACCCTCTCGGCCATCGTTGGCGCCCTGCGCCAGAACGGTGTGCTTGCTGAACATGACCAACTTATCCACGCCCCTGGACGGAGCGGCCGGCCCACCAAAGTACTCTCGCTTAACCCTAAAACATGCGCCGCAGTGGGCATCGAACTAGGCCGACGCCGTATCAGCATCACCGTCACAGGCTTTGACGGTTCACGCGTCACCCACGAAAGTGCGCAGATCCCCGGAACGCTCGCACTACAGGAAAAAGTCCAACACGCCGCCACCATGCTTCGCGAGCTTATTAGCTCTGGGGCCATCACCGCCGAAACCGTGATTGGCATAGGGGTTGGCATTGCCAGCAGGCACGCCAACCCCCACTCACTCTCAGACGGAGTGCAGCAACAAAGCGACCCTGAGGGCGCTTCCCTCCAACCACTCCGAGATGAACTAGCAGTCCCGTTGTTGTGGGATAACAACATTCGTCTGGCGGCAATGTCATATGTTAAATCCAACGACAACCTCCTCTATGCCGCACTCTCCGCCGGAGTGAGTTGCGCCGTCGTCAGCAATGGCAGGCTTCTGCGCGGTGCAAACGGATCTGCGGGAGAGCTAGGACATATGAGTGTTGATTTCGCTGGTCCCGTGTGCTGGTGTGGACGTCGCGGTTGCTTGGAGAGTTACATCAATGAATCCAATGTCCTGCTCGAATCTGCACGTCGAGGCCAGACCTTTGATTCTATTGCCGCCATGGCCAAAGCGGCCGCAGAGGGCAACAGTATTGCAAGGAGTGTAGTGGACTGGGCTGCTGAACTGCTGGCCCGAGCCATCAGTGGTGCCTGCGTGCTGCTGGATCCGAGCCGTGTGGTCATTGCCGGGGAACTTTCACAGTTTGGCGAACAGCTTTTAGTGCCCATCCGAAATGCTCTGGCAGAACAGTCCTTGGATATTGGTCCACGCTCCACCGATATCAGCACCGCTGTATTCGCGGTCGCCGCCGGAAGCGATGGAGCCGCACAGATGGTCCTCAAACACTGGGCCACGTCGAACCAAAGCTAGCCAAAGTCTCCCTAGAAGCCTTCCTGTGGCTCCAACGGTCAAGGAGGGAAATATGTCCGGACAATTTGGCGTCAACCCTACTTATGTAAATAGTCTTGACAGCATGTGATCTATGCCATAAATTTAAGCCATGGCACCAAAAGACACCGTCAGTCCGGTCTATGACGCACCCGCATCCACCGGCAGCCCAACCTCCGAAGAGGACCAGGGAATTAAAGCGTCGGGGCCAAAGAAGTCGAGTCCACAAAAGACGCGAGGATCTGGCACTCGTAAGCTGAGCCGCCAGTCCATGATTGCGATCAATATAGTTTCTGTGGCGGCTGGCTTGGCAGCGTGGACAATTTTCTCAGCTTCAGGGCTCGTCACCTTGCCCGGACCGTTAGAAGTAGGTGTTCGGGCCGGTGAGGTCATCGCTGACGGAACCTTGGCGGGAGACACGTGGGCTTCACTCTCCCGAGTCTTAAGTGGTTTCTTCCTAGGCAGCCTCTTGGCAATTCCGGTTGGTTTCATCATGGGTTGGTATGGCATAGGACGCGCAATTATTGAGCCCTATGTACAGTTTTTCCGCACCATTCCCCCACTGGCGCTGCTGCCTTTGGTCATGGTCACGATGGGGATTGGCGAGACACCAAAGATCTTTGTTATTTTCCTGGCCGCATTCCTATCCTGCGTTATCTCCACTTATCAGGGAGTGGTGAGCGTTGACAACACACTCATTAATGCAGCCCGAGTGCTCGGCGCGAACAGCTTTGTGATCTTCCGCCGCGTTGTAGTACCTGCATCGTCTCCGTTCATCCTGGTCGGCATGCGCATCGGTCTAGGTGCTGGCTGGGCCACAGTGGTTGCCGCTGAATTGCTCGGTGCCGTCAACGGGCTTGGTGCCCGCATGCAGGCAGCCATGCAGTTTTATGACATGCCAACCATCCTCGTGAACGTGATCGCCATTGGAATTTTGGGTCTGGTCATGGACCGTCTACTACTCATGGTCGAAGCTCATTTGACCCGCTGGCAAGAACGCCGCTAAGGAACCTCAATGCCCACTCTTACCAATAACGCGATGATCCGTTTTGAGGACCTTCGCCAAGAATTCACCCTTACTGGAACCACGTTCACGGCGCTCGATGGCGTGAACCTAAACATAGCCGACGGCGAATTTGTCACCGTTGTGGGCCCGTCCGGCTGCGGGAAATCCACCATGCTGAATGCGGCGGCTGGGCTGCTGGACCCTACCAGTGGCCGTGTGGTGGTCGATGATCGTGAAGTGAACGGTCCCAGCACACGAACGGGTGTCATTTTCCAGCAATACGCACTCTTTCCGTGGCTGACAGTGCGCAAGAACGTGGAATTTGGTCTGGAGCTAAAGAAGGTTCCGGCGAAGGAACGCAAGGCGATCGTGGACCACTACCTTGACCTGGTTGGCCTGACCCGCTTTGCCGAGGCCCTCCCCAAAGAACTCTCCGGCGGCATGAAGCAACGGTGCGCCATTGCCCGCGCCTACGCTGTCAACCCGGAGATTTTGCTCATGGACGAACCATTTGGAGCCCTCGATGCCCTGACCCGAGTGCATATGCAGGAGCAGCTACTTCACACATGGACCAAGGAACGCCGCACAGTCATGTTCATTACCCACGACGTCGATGAGTCAGTCTTCTTGGCCTCCCGGGTCATCGTCATGGCGGCTCGTCCGGGCCGCATCTACAAAGAGATCCACATTGACCTCCCCTACCCGCGAACGGAGCAAATGCGTCTCTCCGATGAGTTCGCAAGACTTCGGGCACAGGTATGGGAAGCCGTCTATCATCAGCCAGATGCCAAGGGCGCTGACGAATAAGCTGCCGTCGCTTACCTCCGCCCGGCTCCATCCAGAACTGCACTCACTAAACCAACTATCGAACTTACCCGGCCAACCAGGGCCAGCAACTACACCCAGGAGACACCATGACTTCATCTCTTTCACGCCGTAACGTTCTCCAGCTCTCCATGGGAGCAGCCGCCATTTCACTGCTGGCGGCCTGCGGAGGCAACACCGATTCCAAACCTGCCGGCACCGGCGCCTCAGCGAAAGATCCCGTGGAGATCAAGGTCGGTTACATCGCCGACTTTAACGGTGCCGCCTTGATGGCCGTTTCCGACCAAGAGGGCTACTGGGCCACCGCCGGTCTGAAGCCGAAGTACATTCCCTTCACTAACGGCCCCCTTGCTATCCAGGCACTGGGCACGGACAACGTGGACGTGGCGTACATCGGATCCGGCGCCCTCTGGCTGCCGGCCTCCGGCAAAGCCGAGATTTGGGCCGTCAACTCAGTTTCCAATGCGGACCGTATCATTGCCCAGTCTGAGTTCAAGACACTGGCTGATCTCAAGGGTAAGAAGATCGGCATCGCTACCGGCACCTCCGGCGATCAGTTGTTCTCCTTGGCGCTGGCCAAGGAAGGCCTTGCCCGGGCCGACTTTGAAATCACACCCATGGACCCGCCCACGATCGTAGCCGCTTTTGCTTCGGGACAGATCGATGGGGCAGCGTTGTGGTACCCGCTGATCGACAGTGCCAAAAAGGGCAAGCCTGACATGGTTGAACTCTTTGGCAACGAGGACTTCATTGACCAGCTCACCTTCCCCTCCACGTTCGTGGCTGGGGCGGGACGTGCGGCAAAGGACAAGGAATTGGCCACTGCGTTCATTTCAGTGGTCAAGAGTGCCAATGACTACCGCAAGGAAAATCTTGACACCACTATTGCGGTGACCGCCAAGTTCCTCAAACTTAAGGAAGAAGACATGAAGGCCCAGGCCAGTGTGGCCAAGCTCTTCACTTCCAAGGAACTGGAAGATCTTTCCTCCAAGGGCACTATTGACACTTGGCTGAACGCCTTGCAGGAACAGTTCAAGGCCGCGGATAAGATCCCTGCTGTTGTGGACCCCAAGACGTTCTACGACTCGGAGCTGTATGCCTCCACAAAGAAGGCCTAACCGTCCATGACTGACAGTTCTCATAACACAGGCGGCTCCCGCCAGAACATGCTGTTCCTGATGACGGACCAGCAACGTATCGACACCCTTGGCTGCTATGGCAACACTTCGCAACACACACCCAACCTCGACAGGCTGGCCGGGCGAGGGACCACCTTTGACCGCGCCTACACCCCCACAGCCATCTGCACCCCCGCCCGGGCCAGCCTGCTCACCGGGTTACAACCGTTTGAACACGGATTATTGGCAAACTATGAATGGAACTCAGGCCATCGTGAGGAGCTTCCTGATGGGCTGCCTACGTTCTCGGCGGCCTTGATTGAGCAGGGATATCGGCTCGGACACGTGGGCAAGTGGCATGTGGGCAAGGACCGTGGCCCCGAACATTACGGCTTTGAAGGAATCCACCTGCCCGGGGCGCTAAACGTCTTTGATGACCCAGGGTACGAAGGGTGGCTGAAGGCAAACGACTTCCCTGACTTCCGTATCTCCAGCCCGGTCTACACCACTCGTGCGGACGGCAGCCAGGGGCATTTGATTGCCGGGGTGACTGACCAACCAACGGAAGCTACCTTTGAGGCTTTCTTGGCGGACCAAACCATCGCGAAATTGCGTGAATTTGCTGCTGGAGCTTTGCAGGAAGGCGGAGATCGCACACCATTTTTCCTGTCCTGCCACATCTTCGGTCCACACCTGCCCTACCTGATTCCGCAAAAATGGTATGACATGGTTGATCCGGCCACGGTGGAACTACCGGGTTCCTTCGCTGAAACTTTCCATGGGAAACCCATGGTGCAGCAGGCCTACGCAGAGTACTGGTCCACTGACTGCTTCACGGTCGATGAATGGAAGAAGCTCACAGCTGTCTACTGGGGCTACGTAGCCATGATCGACCATGAAATAGGTCGCATCTTGGACGTCATGGACGAGCTGGGCTTGAGTGATACAACCGCAGTCATGTTCACTGCAGACCACGGCGAATTCACGGGCGCACACAGGCTCAATGACAAGGGCCCGGCCATGTATGAAGACATTTACCGGATTCCCGCCATCCTTGCCCTACCAGGGGAGCACGGGCGGCGGGAGGACCGTTTCATCAGTCTGCTGGATTTCACGGCCACCTTTCATGAGATCGCCGGGGCAGATGCCTCCGGGGTACGCGGCCGTAGTCTACTGCCCTTGGCTCATGGTGAAGAGGTCTCGGGCTGGCGCGAGAATATCCTGTGCGAATTCCACGGCCACCACTTCCCCTATGCTCAGCGAATGATCCGCAATAAAGAAGTGAAGTACATTGCCAATCCTGAAGGCATTGACGAGTTCTATGACATGGTGGCTGATCCTGATGAGCTGATCAATGTCGTTGATGTACCCGTTTATCGCGACCGGGTGCGCACCATGCGTCTTGCCATGTACCGCCAGTTAGTGGAGCGTGGGGATAAGTTTGCCCAATGGCTAGCCTTTGCCGGTGATATCCCGGCCAGTGAGCGAGTCCGCCCGGTCACTGCTGTGGAACGTTTCATCACCCAGTAACCAGCTATTCGGCAATACCAGTTTCACAGTCAGGGCTGCCGCAATAAGGCACCTGCCACGAAAGCCGGGCACCTACGGGTGCCCGGCTTTGTTGCTAGTTGGCTTCCTAGCATTGGGGTGCGCTAGTCGTTAGGGCTTACGGGCACTCCATGCCCAGGCAACCAGGGGTACCTGCAGTGGCAGTCGGACCGAGTGGATCTTCTTAGCTGTTGAATTTCCGTCCGGCCCCCAGGCACGCCGCAAGGCCGTCACGTGCCCCGCGGTGAAAGCGATGAACATCAAAGCGGAGGCTGTCGCCGCGGCCTTGCGTGTCCGGGGAATCAAGAGTCCTACCGCAGCGAGTGCTTCCGGCACGGCCGAGGCAATCACCCACTGATGACGTGTCATTAGCGCAAATTTTCCGCCTTTATCGCTGCACAGTGACGGTGGAACAACGGCGTAATAAAACTTGGGGTCCTTGATGTGGTTGATGGCACTTGTACCCAGCAGAGCAGCCAGGGCCCACGCTTTGAGGTTGATTGAGGTCATTGACCCATCCTTGCATGCCTAACCCCGGGCGAAACTGAGAACTCAGGCGGCAACCAGCTTCCGGCGTCGCGCCGCATTCATCCGGGTAGAGATCAAACCATGGCGTGGGCTAAACAAATAGACCAGCGTAAAGGCAGCACCCTGTGCCAAAACCACCATGCCACCTGAGGCGGCGTCAAGGTAATAGCTGGCGTAGAGGCCCACGACTGCGCAGACCGCTGAGATGGTTGGTGCCAAAAATAGCATCCGGCCAAAACGATCTGTGAGCAAATAGGCCGTGGCCCCAGGAATGATGAGCATCGCAACCACCAACACCACCCCCACCGCTTGCAAGGCAACTACGGAAGTCAGGGCCAAGAGACCCAGCAGGAATGCACCGAGCACGCGCGGGTTCAAACCGATGGCGTGGGCATGCGTGGGATCGAAGGCAAAGAGCGTGAAGTCACGCCGCTTGATGAGCAGGATCGCCAGGGTGAAAGCACCAAGAATCAGCACCTGCTTGAGATCAGAATGGCTCAACCCCAGCAAGTTTCCGAAAATAATGTGGGTGAGATCCGTTTGGCTTGGTGTCACCGAAATCAGCACCAGACCCAAGGCGAACAGGGTGGTGAAGACGATCCCAATCGCGGCATCTTCCTTGACCCGGCTGGTGTCACGAACCGCACCGATCAAAGCCACCGCGAGAAAGCCGAAGAGCACAGCGCCAACGGCGAAGGGGGCACCAACAATGTAGGCCAGGGCTACCCCGGGCAGAACGGCGTGTGAGACTGCGTCCCCCATCAGCGACCAGCCAATGAGAACAAGCCAGCACGAGAGCACGGCACACACCACCGCGGCAATTAACGTGACAGCAAGTGCGCGCTGCATGAAAACAAAATCGAACGGTTCAATCAAGAATTCAAGGATGCTCATGCCGAAACCCCGCTGCGGTGTGCCCCGCTCATGCCGGCAGCCGCCATATTTGCGGCAGCTGCATGTGTGCTGTCCAAACCAAAAGCCAAAGCAAGGTTCTCAGGCGCCAATACTTCCCCAGGAGTGCCGTGCATCAGTACCCGACGCATCAACAGCACCGCCTCGTCTGCCAGATCCGGGAGCGCATGCAAGTCATGGGTGGAAACTAAAATGGTGGCACCTTCCTGGGCAAGACCACGCAACAGGGCGGCGATAGTGGCCTCAGAGCGCTTGTCTACACCAGCAAAAGGCTCATCCAGCAGCAACGTTGTGGCGCCCTGCGCGATTCCACGAGCAACAAAAGTACGCTTTTTCTGGCCACCTGAAAGCTGACCAATCTGACGCTGCGCGTACTCCCCCAGTTCCACGCGTTCCAAAGCTTCCGCCACCACCAGCCTGTCGGCCTTGCGCGGACGACGGGTCAGTCCCATATGTCCGTAGCGGCCCATCATCACCACATCTTGTACCGAGAGCGGAAATTGCCAGTCCACGTCTTCACTTTGCGGGACATAACTAACGACGCCGGACCGCCTGGCTTTAGCAGGGGTGTCGCCATTAATCGTGAGCGTTCCCGCGTCCGGTTTCACCAAACCCATAATGGCTTTAAACAGGGTTGACTTCCCCGAACCGTTCATACCCACGAGCCCACAAATTCTTCCCTTTTCCAGCTTTAGGGTGGCCCCGTCGAGGGCAAGGACTTCCCCGTAATGGACTGTTACGGCATTGACATCAATAGCGGCATTCATGATTTTTCTCCCTGCTGCGCACTATCGGTGCCGCCCGTCAGTGCATCGACAATCACCTTGGCGTCATAACGAATGAGATCCAAATAAGTGGGGACGGGTCCATCGGGTTCGGAAAGCGAATCGACATACAAGGTTCCGCCAAAGACAGCATCCGTAGCCTCAACAACCCGGTCCATGGGTGCTGCCGAGACGGTGGACTCGCAAAAGACTGCCGGTACCTTGTTGGTCCGGACAAATTCGATGGCGCCGGTTATCTGTTGGGGTGTGGCCTGCTGTTCTGCGTTGACTGCCCAAATGTACTTCTCAGTCAGACCGGCGTCGCGGGCCAGATAGGAAAACGCGCCCTCGCAGCTCACGAGGGCGCGCTGGCTAACTGGGAGGACAGAGAGTTTCTCAACCAGGTCATCCTGGACCTCCTGTAGCGTTGCGTTGTAGGAGGCAGCGTTGCTTTCATAAAATGCGGAGTTATCCGGATCAAGTTTTTGAAACGCAGTCACCATGTTCTTGACATAGATCTGAACATTCTTAGGTGACATCCAAGCATGTGGATTCGGCATGTCCTTATAGACATCCTCAGCGATGCTGATGGCTTCCACACCCTCCGTTACAACGGCGTGAGGGGCCTTAACATCTTGCACAAACTGTTCAAACCACGCTTCAAGTCCCATACCGTTGTCAAGGATCAAATCAGCCTTGCCGGCCTTGCGGATATCCCCCGGAGTTGGTTCATAACCATGAATCTCGGCTCCAACTTTGGTGATCGATTCCACCTGTAACTTATCCCCCGCAATGTTCTGGGCAATATCAGCCAGCACAGTGAACGTTGTCAGAACTACCGGAGGTCCATCGCTAACTTCGGCGTCAAGTGCGGCATCTCCCGCGGTGCAGGAGGTCAGTGCAAGCGCCAGCGCAGCTAGGCCTGCAATCATGGCGCGGCGGCGGGTCTTCTGGGACCGGGGGTGGGCCGTGGACCGGGCAAGAGAAAATGACATGCAATGACCATAGTTTAGGCTTACCGAAATTGCTAATTACTACTACCCGTAAAATGCCGCTTGGACACCGTACTATTACTTTTGTGCCTTGGCACTAGCCCCGCAAAAAAGTCTCTTTCCCTGCATGCGCATCGAGCTCCATGGCTCCAGATGGGCAGGCGACTACCTTTGCTGCGTGTGACCTGTGGCCCATAGGCCTGCCGAGGAAAAGAAATCTCCTGGCACCGCCTCCGTGAATACCCGCCAGCACCAGCTCCGGGATTTACCCCCGACCCTCGCCCCGGGGAGAAAACGCACCATGAGAATCAAGGACACTCCGCTGTTATCTAGCTCGGGATCGGTACAGGAATGGCTAGCCCACGCCGTCGTCCATCAAACGAGCCGCATGAGAAATGGGAATAGATCCGAGAGTAGCTGCGCTTGCAAACGTGAGACAAAAGACTCCCCTAACGCCCACCCCACCAACGCGCCATTTCATCCATCAGCATTCAGGACCTCACATGACTATCGCCACCCAGAAAACGCCTGAACGGCTCTCCTCTAAAGACCGCACCACCATCGCAGTATTGTTGGTTTCAACGTTTGTGGTGATCTTGAACGAAACCATCATGAACGTGGCGCTGCCCCGTTTGATGCATCAGTTCGACGTCTCATCCTCAACCATCCAGTGGCTGGCCACGGCCTTTTTGCTTACCATGTCAGTTGTCATCCCGGCCACGGGATATCTGCTGAGCCGGCTCTCCATACGTACCGTATTCATCCTGGCGATGGGTCTGTTTTCCACGGGTACCCTGCTGGCGGGACTGGCACCGGGCTTCGAGGTCCTCCTCCTGGCGCGGGTGGTCCAGGCATCCGGAACAGCGATCATGTTGCCGTTGCTCATGACCACTATCTTGGACCTAGTTCCATCACACCGCCGCGGTGCGATTATGGGTAATGTTTCCATCGTGATCTCGGTTGCACCCGCCATCGGCCCCACTCTCTCCGGCATCATTTTGAACTCACTCTCATGGCGGTTCATGTTCCTTTTGGTACTTCCGGTGGCCGTGATCGCATTGATCGTGGGAGCGCGCCTGCTCACCACTGAGAATCAACGGGCAAGTAGCAAACTCTCTATTCCGTCGGTACTGATATCCATCCCAGCCTTCGGCGGTCTTGTGTATGGCCTCAGCGGCATTGGCTCCCAGGACAATACGACGCAACAGATCGCTTTGCTCTCTCTTGTGATTTCATTGCTGTTCATGGCAGCGTTTGTTCTCCTGCAATTACGATTGCAGCGCAAGGACAGCGCACTGTTGGATCTGCGTCCATTCTTGATCCCACAATTCACACTTGCGCTTGCACTGATGGTCCTGGCAATGGTGGCGCTTTTCGGTGTCATTATTCTCTTGCCCATGTACCTTCAAAACGTCCGAGGGCTCGATGTTCTCACCACTGGGCTGATGCTCCTGCCTGGTGGGCTGCTCATGGGGCTGCTGGCACCCTGGGTTGGAAAGCTGTTTGACAGGGTTGGTGCACGCCCCCTGCTGATGCCCGGCGGAGCTCTATTGTCGCTTGCTTTATTCAGCTACACAAGGCTGGATGAAAACACGCCTCTGCTGATGATTATTGGCCTGCACTTGCTCATGTCCCTTGCGCTGGCATTCATCTTTACCCCTGCCTTTACGGCCGGGCTGAACCCCCTGCCACATTCCCTGCACTCACACGGATCGGCTGTGCTATCGACTCTCCAGCAGCTAGGCGCGGCGGCCGGCACGGCACTGCTTGTAGGTGTCATGGCGGCCGGTACAGTGGCTGCCGGCGCAGCCGGTAAGGATGAGATCGCCGCCCAAGTTAGTGGTTTAAGCAATGCGTTCACAGTTGCCGCCTGTGTTTCTGTGGGCATCGTTGTCATTGCCGCTTTTATGCGCAAGGTTGACTTTCCCGAGGATAACGATGCCGCCGCGGAGGTAGCTGCTGTAGCCAGCTAGCTGGCTTTGTGGCCTTTCCGTGGTGCCTGCAGCCACGGACGGAGCAATCTTGTGCTTAGCGGCAGGAAAAAGTAGGTCATGACAGGGGTCAAAACA
This sequence comes from Arthrobacter sp. TMP15, assembly GCF_039529835.1. Lineage (NCBI taxonomy): Bacteria > Bacillati > Actinomycetota > Actinomycetes > Micrococcales > Micrococcaceae > Arthrobacter > Arthrobacter sp. TMP15. The sequence continues at coordinate 1,662,321 of NZ_CP154262.1, read as the reverse complement.
CAAACATTCAGCAGCACAGCGAGCACTAGGGGCCAATCTTCGGTGAGGGGGCGCAAAAAAATATTAGCCAGCAGACTTAATGGGAAGAACGGCAGGAAGATCCCTACTGCCTGCTTCCAGCGCGGGGGCACCACTGTCTCCGGTACCGTGACCGAGACGTCCCCGGGCTGGTCAAACCAGCCCTCAATGCCTGTGCGGTGCTCCACACGGGTCATTTTCATCAGGTCACCGCAACTGTCAATCCACCATTTACGCTCGTGGGAGTGGTCCCACTCCTTGAGTGTGTCAATGTTGGAGAAACGGTACATGACATGCCATTCATCGGACTCAGGGCTGGTCCGTACCCATCCTGAACCCAGGTAACCTGGCCATTCTCTGGCTAGTTCTTGGCCAGCATGAGCCCATGCGGCGAATTGGCGGTGGTAGCCGGGCTGGACACTGCGGGCGATGGATACTGTAACGGGATGCAATTTTGACACTGAAGAAGTCTACGTGCTTTTAGCAGTAGCTACAGCGAGCAGCAGCCAGCCCCCTATGGCGCGTGAGTCTACTTAGCGGTTTGGTTTTTCATAGGTGCCGTGGGTAGCGATCAAACCCATGATCACTGTGAGAATTACAATAACTGCTATGACAATAACAAGTCCCATCATGCTCATGACGTGTCAGCTCCTTAGTCCGAGGCCAGGGGTGATGGCGGCCTACGCTTGGCTTCTTTGCTGAATTCAGCTATCTCCATCATGCACCTAGTAGCGTGATGTCTCTAGAGGCTACACAGGTCCATCAGGGGTGGTCTCAGCCGGCGGCGCCTCTGAGTGCACAGGCTTGCCTCCAAGTGCACAGGCTTGCCTCTAAGTGCACAGCCGGGTTCAGAAACGCAGCTACCGGGTTGATCGTCCTCAGTCAGCCTGCATTGACAGCCAACCACCCGCGCTGCCAAGGATATGACCCGGTCACGCTCGGTGGGCCCGCCAGATCCTTCCGGATTCAGTTCCGCCATGACCTCCGCTAAGCACCCATCGTGACGTCACGGCAACCACGGCTCTACCATCTCCTCACTGCGTTGCCAGAGCTGCTGGGCCACGTCAGGATCGTTGGCTTGCCGGCTGATGCGAGCAGGCCTGCTTCTGGCGTAGTAACCGCCGGAAAACCAGTCAATGCCTGGCTCACCCAAAGCGAGCCACACAAGAGTGTGTGCTCCTTGTGCGGGGGTGAGCATGTATGTTCGCAACCCGCTGCCGTAGAGGAAACGCAAATAGCTTTTAGAACCGGCAGAAAAATTGGTGGCCACCCCGCCTGGATGAAAAGCGGCTGCGTTCAGGCCTTCAGCGGTGAAGCGGCGGTGAAGTTCCTTCGTAAAAAGGATGTTGGCTAGTTTGGCGTTCCCATAGGCCAGGTTGGAGGAGTACTTTTTCGTCGATGAAAGGTCGTTCAAATCCAATTGACCAAACAGTCTGTGGGCAACACTGGAAGTACTAATGACTTTGGCTTTGCTGGCCAGCAGCACGTTCTCAAGCGTTCTTGTCAGCAGGTACGGGGCCAGATGATTGACTTGAAACGTGCTCTCGTAGCCATCCTGGGTCAGCTCGCGTCTGCCCATAATACTTCCGGCATTATTGGCCAACAAGTCAATCCTGGGGTAGCTCTTTTTGAGTGTAATAGCTAACTCGCGCACCTGATCGAGACTGGAGAAATCGGCGACAAAATGTTCGGCACCAATGTCCTCCGCAACAGCTTGTGTCCGCTTGGGTGAGCGTCCAATAATGACAATTCTGTCCCCCGTCTGAGCCAGCGTGCGGGCAGCAGCTTCACCAATTCCACTACTGGCACCGGTAATGATGATGGTTTTCTGATCCATGGGTTGTCCTTAGCGGAAGGCCGGAATTCCGGTGATGTGGCTACCCAAAATCAAGGTGTGAACCTCATCGGTTCCTTCATAGGTTCGGACAGATTCAAGGTTATTGGCATGCCTCAGTGGCGAATATTCTAAAGTGATGCCGTTGCCGCCTAGGATTGCCCGGGCGTCACGACATATTTGAATGGCTTCCCTACAGTTGTTTAGTTTGCCCACAGAAATCTGAACCGGCTCTAGGGTGCCGGCTTCTTTCATGCGCCCGGTGTGGATAGCCAGCAAAGTGCCTTTCTGAATCTCAAGACACATATTCACGAGTTTTTGCTGCGTAATTTGATAGGCAGCCAGCGGCTTGTCGAACTGCAACCTTTCCAGCGAGTAAGCCAAGGCCGCCTCATAGCTGTCACGAGCAGCACCCATGGCGCCCCAGATGATCCCGTAGCGGGCCTCGTTCAAGCAGGAAAAGGGGCCGCGCAATCCCCTGGCCCCGGGAAGCAGCGCGTCATTGGGTAAGTGGACGTCCTCGAAGGTGAGATCGCATTGGATCGAAGCCCGCATGGACAGCTTTTCTTCGATGGGGGTAGCGGTAAATCCTGGCGTGCCGGTCGGCAACAAAAATCCGCGGACCCCGTCATCCGTCATGGCCCACACCACAGCGATATGGGCAATCGAGGCAAGCCCAATCCACCGTTTAGCCCCGTTGAGGACCCAGCCGTCACCGTCGCGGCGCGCAAAGGTTGCCATGGCGGAGGGATCAGAGCCCGCGGTGGGTTCGGTCAATGCGAAACAACCAATGATCTCGCCCGTCGCCATACCCGGAAGATACTGGTTTTTTTGCTCTTCGGAGCCCCAATGATGGATGGCAGTCATGGCCAACGAGCCTTGTACGCTGACAAATGTCCGCAGACCCGAATCGCCGGCCTCAAGTTCCATGGCGGCCAACCCGTATTCAACGGCGGAGCGCCCCGGGCAGCCATACCCTTTTAGCGTCATTCCCAGTAAACCCAGCGACCCCATTTCCTTCACAAGCTCTACGGGGAACAAGGCCCCGTCATACCAGCGGGCAATATTTGGGCGGATGCGCTCATCCACAAAGCTGCGCACTGTGCCGCGTAGTTCAAGCTCCTGCGCACTGAACAAAGCGTCGAGGTTGAGCACATCCGAACGTTGGCCCAGCTCTGTGTTGGTGGCAGGAGTGCTCATAATGATTCCTTCTGATCTGGCTGTTGCATGGACACCACTGAGACGATTGAGCCCGTTTTGAACTTCTTGGTGTCTATCGCCCAGCTGTTATGGGTTACTCACTCTGAGTCTAGGTTCATTCATCGCCAATATGCGTTAGCCGGTGAGTACGTTCATCTACACTGGCGACATGAACCAGTCACAAACCCTGGCCATCGTGGACCTAGCTTCGGGCCCAGCCCGATGGTGGGAGGTACTGGCCGCATTGGGCCCCCTCGCTGTTCTCATAGGCGCCATTGTTGCCGCAGTCGTTGGCGGGTTTACGCTCAGGCAGCGGGCTATAGCTGATGCACTCCAGTTGGCTCAAAAAGGGGAATCGGATAAGAAAGTACTTGACCAACAGCGCCTTGCCGATGACCGCAGTGAATGGTGGCGTCGCGCCCAATGGGCCCTTGACCGAGCGCTTTCTAGCAGTGAGGGTACCAAAGCCCTCGGACTAGCCACTTTGGAGGTCCTCGCGCACAGCTCGTTGGCTCGTACCGAGGAATTGGAGCTGTTTGACGTTGCCTGGGTCTCCGTTAGTAATCCACTGGGTGAGAGCTCAAACAAACACATTGCTCTTGCTCCGGAGCCACGGAGCGAAACCAGGAGCACCTTACCCCATCGGGTTCAGGTGGCTGCAGCCAGGCTGCAAGTTACACTTGATGCACGCCTGGCGCGCCCAACCCCAGAAGAAGTTAGCATCTTGGCCGGACAGCATTTATAGAGACTTTTGTGAGTTGATCCGGTTCCGGGATGACTGGCGCATGGTTGCCCTTCACATCACGCGTGCAAGACTTGGCACATGGACCTGGAGGTATTACCCACGCTCACGATTCCAGCCGCGGAGCTTGGCTGGCGTTTTTCACGCTCGTCGGGTCCAGGCGGACAGCACGTCAACACTTCGGATAGCCGGGTAGAACTGTTTTGGAATGTCTTGGGCTCGGCCACCCTGGATGATGAGCAGCGGGCCCAATTGGCAACACACTTGGGGCCCAGGCTCAACTCTGGGGTTATCACGGTGGCCGCATCGGAACAACGTTCGCAGCTACGGAACCGTGAAACTGCCTTGGCCAAGCTCGCCCAGATTATTGCCACCGGCCTAGCCCCGGAGGCTCCCTCACGGCGTCCAACCAAGCCCACACGCGGTTCTAAACGTCGGCACCAAGCAGCCAAATCCCAGCGTTCAGCCACCAAGTCACTGCGAAAACGGCCCACAGGCGAGTGATGCCACCCACGGCAGGCCCCTGAATGCACCAGCCTGCAGCGGGTCAGCCAGCACGCCCACTTCACTCCATAGCGGGAGTGTGTGCTGGATCAACTTCCTTGGCCGATGAGCTAAGTAGCGTCCTGGCCCGCCCCGCTGACCGGTAGCCTTGGGAGAGAATTCGGCACGTCCATTCTCAGTCAATGAAAGCAGGAGTATGCCTCACTTCGATTTAGTCATCATCGGCACCGGTTCAGGAAACTCGATCCCCGGTCCGGAATTTGATCATTGGAATATTGCCATTATTGAGGATGGCTCCTTCGGCGGGACGTGTTTGAATGTGGGCTGTATTCCCACCAAAATGTTTGTCCACCCGGCCGAGCTTGCTGACGCCACCCGGCACGGTAGCCTGCTAGGGATCGATGCACAGCTGAATTCAGTTGATTGGCCGGGCATCAGGGATCGAATCTTTGGCCGTATCGACGCCATAGAAGCCGGTGGACGGGAGTATCGAGAGGGCCCCGAGTGCCCAAACATCACGGTGTTTGCCGGGCGGGGAAAGTTCACCGGGCATAAGTCTTTGCGTGTTGACCTGCACGACGGCGGTACAACAGAGGTAACGGCTGAGAGGTTTGTGCTGGCCGCAGGTTCGCATGCGGTGGTCCCTCAGCTGCCGGGCCTTGCCACTGTTCCGGGCTCTTCCGGTCCCGGCACTGCGTTCCATACTTCTGACACAATCATGCGACTAGCCCAATTGCCGGCCAGCATCGCGATTTTGGGTGGCGGGTATATCGCGGCCGAGTTTGCGCATGTTTTTTCTTCCTTTGGCGTCCGCGTCACACAGATCGCACGCGGTTCTCGGCTGCTCAAGTCCCAAGACGCGGACGTATCTGCACAGTTCACCAAGGAAGCTTCAGCCCGCTACAAAGTCCTGCTCAACACAACGGTGCACAGCGTGGAGAACTCAGCCGACGGCGTCGAACTTCAGGTAGAGGACCCGAATGGGTTGGCTACTGTTCACTGCGAACTCTTCCTCGTCGCTATTGGCCGGGACCCCAACGGGGCAAATCTGGATGTGGGAAAAACCGGGGTGGATTTGGATGACCATGGCCGTGTGGTGGTTGATGAATTCCAGCGCACAGGCGTAGAGGGAATCTACGCGCTTGGCGACATATCTTCGCACTACCAACTCAAGCATGTGGCCAACCACGAAGCCAAGGTGGTCAAGCACAACTTGGCCAACCCAGAGAAGCGAATCCGCTCTGACCATCGCTTTGTGCCGGCCGCGGTGTTCTCCGATCCGCAAATCGCATCCGTGGGGATGACCCAGGCCCACGCCGTCAAGGCTGGCATTCCCCATGCGGTGAAGGTGCAAAAATATGCCGATATCGCTGCCGGTTGGGCACGCGAGGACACTGGCCACTTCTTGAAAGTGTTAGCCGATCCTGCCACCGGCAAACTCCTGGGCGCACAAATGATCGGCCCCGAGGCCGCCACCATCATCCAGCCACTGATCCAGGCCATGCATTTTGGTCAAACCGCGCATGAGGTGGCCAGCAAGCAGTACTGGATCCATCCAGCATTGTCCGAACTGGTTGAAAATGCGCTCCTGGGCTTGCCCGAACCCACAGGACTGTAGCTGTAAAAAGTAGGGTAACTGCCAACAGTCCTATAGCAGCGTGGCCACGAGCCGGACACCTTCCTGAATCTGCGCAATTGACGCGGCGCTATAAGAAAGTCGAAGGTGCGCGGCAGGTGGTTCGTCAACATAAAACTGTTTGCCGTCACCGATTAGCACGCCAGCTGTATGCGCCCTTGCCGTGAGCGCCGTTGAGTCAGTTCCAGCCGGCAATTTCACCCACAGGTGGATGCCGCCGGTGGGGACGTGCTCCACCCGCGCTCCCATCATTGAGGAGTGTACCTGTGCCATCATGGCGTCGCGGCGCTCGCGCAAGCCTGCTCGCAGGCGCTTAAGATGACGAGGCCAGGCGCTAGAAGCCAGCAACCCCAGCGCGATCTCCTGTGTCAGGGCCGGAACACACATATCGTCGGCAATGCGAGCCGTGCGCAGACGCTCACCAGCAGGCCCACGTGCCGCTATGGCACCAACGCGGAGACCTGGGGCCGCCGGCTTGCTGAGAGTGGCAATCGAAACAACGTGTCCATCCGAATCTTGCGTAAACAGCGGCAGCGGCGCTGACCCTTCAAGGGAAAGGTGCCTAGCCCAGTCATCCTCAATGATGAACGCACCGTGTTTTTTAGCTAGGGCAAGAACCTCTACACGCCGTTCAGGACTCAAGATCGATCCTGTGGGGTTGGCGTAGCTTGGTTGCAGGTAAATGAGCTTGCCCTGAGTCCGCTCAAGTGTCTCAGCGAGCTTGTCAGGCCGTATCCCGTGCGAATCTGCTGGTACTGGTGCCAGCTGCAGACCAGCTGCCTGCGCGGCGATGGTGGCTCCGGGATAGCTAGGGCTTTCGGTGATGAGCGTGGAACCGGGATCGGCAAGTGTGCGCATGGCAAAGACCAGCGACTGCTGGCCGCCGGGCATGATCAGCATGTCTTCTGGGCTTGCCCGCAGTTCTGCGGCGAAAGCACTGCGCAACTCTGGAAGTCCCATGGGGGGCGCTATGGTCCAAGCCCGATGGCTTTTGGCACAGCGGGCCGCCAAAGTGCGAAGTTCATCGAAAGGCTGTAGCTCTGGTGCCAAGTAGCCCCATGAGAGCTGAACATGACCAGCGGTTCCTTTGACTCCTGGCCTGCCTGCCCGGTTCGGATCGGCACGGCTAGCATCAACGCGCGAGCGGCCAAGGGTTGATGACTGCCATGCATAGTCCGCTTCGATAAATTTGTCCCGCTCGGCCACAAACGTGCCACGTCCCGGTTCAGCACGCACCACACCTAGACCTGTGAGTGAGCTAATGGCGGCCGTGATTGTCACCGGACTCGCCCCAAACGCTTTCGACAGTGCTCTCACCGAGGGCATCTTGTCCCCCACCTGCATGCTGTCTGCTTGCAGGTGCAACCGGCTGGCTATCTCAGTGGCTCTGCTATCGATGGACACGAGTTCATTAGATAGCGTTACTGTATTTAGGTCAATATTTGCTCGAGATTGTTACTCCCCATGGCGTGCCCTGGTTGCTGCCGTGGGCGCGGGTCATCCGCAGACGTTCAGGTGCTGTCTTCTTCAGGTGCTGTCTTGTTCAGGTGCTGTCTTGTTCAGGTGCTGAAACTTTGATAGTCAGGAATCCCTTAGTGCTTCTATCAATTCTCCCTTGCGCTTACGCGAATACCCGGTCAAATTGATTTCTTTTGCTTTGGTACGCAGCTGTTCCACAGTCCACTCCTCATAAGAGTTGGCTTTACCGCCTTTGCGCCCGACTGAGCTGCGGCCCTTCTTAGCGGCTGCATTGGAGATGCGGGCGGCTTTTTGCTGGGACGCGCCGTCGTCTCGGAGCGCCTGATACATGTCAGGATCTTTGATGCTGGTGTTTTCTTTTTCTGGCATGTCATACTCTTTCTCTTCATAGTCCGTCTCTTCATGCGCCGTCTCTAGTCTCGGCCGCCACGGCGGTGCTGGCACTGCCGCTCTGGCACTGCCGCTCTCCCACTGCCGCTCTCCCACCGGCGTCATATCAGTGCAGCGCTATATCAGTGCAGCGTTATATCACTGCCCCTGACTAGCAACGTTGGAGATGGCCCAGAACAGAAGCAAGAACTCTGCTGCGGGTCTTTGGACCCTACCCACGCCACTGGAACACACTTAGAATCTATGCCATGACGGATACCCCAGCCCACGCCCATACGGAAGAGCTCCCTGCCCACGAGTGCTGGGATTTGCTCCGCGGAGTCTCTGTCGGCAGACTGGGCCTTTGGGTAGAAGATCATCCGGATATCTTTCCCATAAATTTTGCAGTGGACCACGGCACACTGGTCTTTCGCACGGCGCCAGGAACCAAGCTCTCCGCCGCCTTGGGGGACACTGCCGTGGCTCTGGAAGCTGACGGGGTTGATGCCATCAGCGGCGTTGCGTGGAGTGTTGTCATTAAAGGTATGTGTACTTTGATCAGTTCAACCGAGGAGGTTCTTGACAGCTTTTCAATCATGCTTTTTCCTTGGCATTCCGGCAGTAAGAATGCTTTCCTCCGAATTACTCCGAGCTCTATCACCGGCCGACGGTTCACTGTGGCTGCCCCGGGCGAGTGGTGGACTACCCAAGCTAAGGATCCCCATACTTCCGCTGAGTGAAACCCGGCGTTCGAATATGGCAATTTGGTTCCGGGCGACTTCACTGCCACAGCGGCAAGGCCGTTATTTCAGCCACCATCCTCACAGTACGCGGTGGCATGTTCCCTGGGTCATCGGCAACGCCAGGACAATCCAGCAGGACCGGTCAGTCCGGGCGTAGAGTCTTCACTCCTGCCATTAACAATTTTCCCTACGTAGTTAATTTCTCCTAGTGCCCCGGTTGCAGGAAACCAGTATTGGCGAAACAGTCCCTAAGCTTCAGCGAATGTGCTTCGCATCACCTTGACCCAACATACCCCTAGGGGGTATGTTGGGTCTGTTGTCAATGAAGTAGTTTGTCTCGACCGAGGATTATTCCGGCCGCCACTGCCGTTCAACCCCAACGCACCCTCCATCCTCATTCAAAGGAAATAACTGACATGTGCGCAAGTAACACCCCTAATGATCTCACCCTGACACCCGTTTCCGGCAGCGGCTGCGGGTGCTGCTCCACCGACTCAACGTCCATGAACTCATCTCCCGCAGTTGCGTCCAAAGCAGTTCTGGCCGAAGCAGTTCCCACCGAAACTGCAGACACGAGCTACGCGTTGGAAGGACTGACGTGCGGGCATTGCGTGAAAAGCGTAGAAACGGCCGTAGCAGCGTTATCGGGAGTGGATTCGGCCACAGTTGAACTGATATCCGGCGCAGTCTCAACGCTTTCCGTCACAGGCGATGCCAGCCGCGATACCGTGCAAGCCGCTGTTGAAAAAGCTGGCTATTCCCTCACCGCAGAATAAACAGCACCCAACTTTTTCTGCCCCACTGAGCCAGGAGTGACATGGACAAGCGCCACCATCCCATCGAACGACCATCCGCCAATCCAGGACCACCTCGGGACCCGCATCAGGACCTGCCTGAAGAACACCACATTGCCGGTGAAACGATGCCGGATCACTCCTCGCTCAGTCATGGCGGCATGACTGATGATGACCATGCTGTGCATAGCGGAGGTCAGCATGCCGGGCACAGTACTGCCATGTTCAAGAACCGTTTCTGGCTCACCTTGATCCTGTCCCTCCCCGTCGTGTTCTTCAGCCCCATGCTCGGGCATCTCCTGAACTACACCGTGCCGCAGTTCCCTGGTTCAAACTGGATTCCACCCGTACTGGGTACTGTGATCTTCTTCTATGGCGGCCAACCATTCCTTAAGGGTGGGTGGCAGGAAATTAAGTCCCGCCAACCGGCCATGATGTTGCTGATCTCCATGGCCATCACGGTTGCGTTTATTGCTTCGTGGGTGACGAGCCTGGGCCTTGGCGGTTTTGACCTGGATTTCTGGTGGGAACTGGCCTTGCTGGTAGCCATCATGTTGCTGGGCCACTGGATCGAAATGCGGGCGCTGGGCTCTGCCAGAGGAGCCCTTGACGCCTTGGCCGCGCTATTACCAGATGAGGCCGAGCGGGTAACCGACGATGGCACAGAGACCATTAGCATCGCAGAATTAAACCCCGGAGACATTGTTCTGGTTCGTCCCGGCGCTCGGTTACCGGCCGACGGCGAGATCACCGACGGTTCCGCGGAAGTGGACGAGTCCATGATCACCGGCGAGTCCAAAACTATTTCTCGTTCGGTCGGAGACCCTGTGGTGGCAGGAACCGTGGCCACCGATAATTCCCTACGGGTGAAGGTGACAGCTGTTGGCGATGACACTGCGCTGGCCGGAATTCAGCGGCTGGTGGCTGAGGCTCAGTCCTCCACGTCCCGGGCACAGGCACTAGCTGACCGTGCCGCCGCGTTCCTGTTTTACTTCGCCGCTGGCTCCGGCGTCATCACTTTCATTGTTTGGTCACTGCTGGGCAGCATTCCCGACGCCGTCACCCGCACCGTAACAGTGCTCGTCATCGCCTGCCCCCATGCTCTGGGTCTAGCCATTCCATTGGTCATTGCCATCTCCACCGAGCGTGCGGCCAAGGCAGGAGTCTTGATCAAGGACAGGATGGCGTTGGAGCGGATGCGCACCATCGACGTCGTCCTCTTCGATAAGACCGGAACCCTGACCAAGGGCGAACCAGCTCTCACCGACGTCGCTGCCGTTCCGGCACTGAGCACTGATGAGCTACTGGCACTGGCCGCTGCTGTGGAATCAGACAGCGAACACCCCGTGGCCCGCGCCATCATTGCCGCCGCCAGCAAGACCGAGACTCCAGCGCTCGCAGCCACTGCGTTCCAGTCAATGACCGGTCGCGGAGTTCAAGCCACCATTGACGGTGCCACCGTGGCCGTCGGCGGCCCAGCACTGCTGAAAGAACTCGGACTCACCGAACCGGAACAGATCGCAGCCGCGACTACTGGGTGGATGGACCGAGGCGCTTCGGTGCTTCACGTCATCAAAGATGGTGCCGTGATCGGCGCCGTCGCACTAGAAGATGAAGTCCGGACCGAATCCTTGCAGGCAGTCCACGCCCTGCAGGGACGTGGCATCAAGGTTGCCATGATCACCGGTGACGCGCAGCAAGTTGCCGATACTGTCGCCGCTAAACTGGGCATCGACGAGGTCTTCGCCCAGGTGCTGCCACAGGATAAGGACCAAAAAGTTGCCGAGCTACAAGGCCGCGGGATGAAAGTTGCCATGGTCGGTGACGGCGTCAATGACGCACCGGCCCTGGCCAGGGCGGAAGTTGGCATCGCGATCGGAGCCGGAACGGACGTCGCCATGGAATCAGCGGGAGTGGTCCTGGCGGGCAACGACCCCCGCGCTGTGCTCTCCACCGTGGATCTCTCCCAAGCCAGCTACCGCAAAATGTGGCAAAACCTGATCTGGGCTACTGGCTACAACATCATCTCCGTCCCGCTGGCTGCCGGGGTACTGGCCGGCATCGGTTTTGTACTCTCCCCCGCGGCAGGAGCAGTGCTCATGTCGCTATCCACCATCGTGGTGGCACTGAATGCCCAGCTGCTGCGCCGCCTCAAGCTCAATCCCGCGGATGTGAGCTAGTACAAGACTCACCGGAATCACCCAGTACGCTCCGGTACACTACACAACGACTGGAGTGTACAAACCATCAGGAAGGATCCCGTCATGACTTCGTCAGCCACGCTGCCTCTGCCGGGGTCCTTGCTGCGCTTGGGCGGGGCCCTCACCCTGATCCTGCTTCTTGTGGCCGGTATTCTGGGAATGCACATGATTGCTGGCGCCCAAGCGTCACCGATGGCAACGGCACACGCCGGCACATCAGCAACCATGTCGATCGCCGACCATGGCGAAGTTCCGAATACATCCAACCATCTGGGCGACGCCACGGTGTGCGGATGTTCTCCCTTAGGCTGCGAAATGCCCATGGCCGGCCACGGATCCTGTATCCCCGCTCCTGGTACCGGAACGCCAACGGCCCCGCAGCCCGGTCTCGTTCCCGACCCCTCCGCCGGTCCCACCGCATCGGATCAGGCTGGATACAAAATCTCGGGCCGACTTCTGGATCCGCCTTCTTTGACTCAACTTTCTATCAGCCGGACGTAAAACGTCCGATACTGACCTGTCACCAAGTGACGGGCCCACGTTAACGCACTCCACTAAAGGGTTGCGTCCATCTGTAATGAAAAATTGAGTTGAGGACTGTTTACCGTGAAAAAACTTCTGCCCCTTACTGCCACCGCATTTGCCGCCCTCATTGCCCTGGGTGGCTGTTCCACAGCCGCCGACCCCGGCTCGATGGAGGGCATGGACCACGGCGGTTCGGCCATGTCCACCGCCCAGCCAACCGAAGTCGGTACTGACACCGGGGCCGCGCATAACGCCGCGGATACGATGTTCGCCCAGATGATGCTGCCCCACCACTCCCAAGCGGTGGAGATGAGCGAGATCATGCTGGCAAAACCCGGCATGGACACAAAAATCGCAGCTTTGGCCAAAGACATCAAGGCCGCCCAAGCCCCGGAGATCACCACCATGACGAACTTTCTCAAGTCTTGGGGTGAACCCACCACCATGACCGAAGATCACGCCATGGCCGGCATGATGACCAGCACCGACTTGGACAAACTCAAGGCAGCCGAAGGCACTGAGGCAGCCAAATTGTTTCTTGTCCAGATGACAGCTCATCATGAAGGCGCCCTTGAAATGGCCAAGACTGAAGTAGCCGAGGGAAAGAACACTGACGCCGTCACCTTGGCCACATCAATTGTTTCCAGCCAAGAAACTGAAATCAATGACATGAAAAAACTGCTGGCCGCTCTGTAGAGACCGCCCGCTCTACACGCCGGTGGCGACCCTGATGGGCCGCCACCGGCCACAGCCCTCCCCTCTTCCTTTGGAGACCTCCTTGAAATTTCTAACCCTCTTCTCGCGCACTCGCCTTCCACTGCTCAGCGCAGCCTTGCTTCTGCCACTGACTCTGATTGGCTGCACACCACCGACAACCACTGCGGCTGCCCCCGAACCCGTCTCAGCTGATGACGGGCATGTCCACGGAATCGTTGTGGATCCTGTATCCAAGCAGATTCTCCTCGCCACCCACGACGGTCTCTACGACGCCACCAACAAAACCCCCGTCAAAATCGGAGCGCAGACGATTGACCTAATGGGCTTCACCGCAACAGCGGATCCTTTGGTGTTTTACGCCTCCGGGCACCCCGGCCCCGGCTCCACACTGCCAAACCCCGTGGGCCTGATCCGTTCCTTAGATGCCGGCAAAACGTGGGAACCTCTCTCGCGCGGTGGCCAATCAGACTTCCACGCTCTCAGCAGCACTGACCACGGACTCGTCGCCTTTGACGGAGAATTGCGCACCAGCGTCGACGGCGTCACATGGGCAACATCCACGGCGAGCTTTACCCCGGCAGTATTGGCCGGAAATCCGGCCACCTCAATAGTCTTGGCCACCACCGAAGATGGCTTGCAACGCTCCACCGACAGCGGGAAAACCTGGAAAGCAGTTCCAGACGCCCCGCTCATGCAGTTCGTGTCCTTCGCCAACGAATCTGCTGGAGCGGGGGCCGCACCCACACAGGCTGTCGGCATCACCCCCGACGGCAACGTCAATACCTCCAGTGATGCCGGACTGACCTGGACTCAAGCCGGGAAGGTTGAAGGGCAGGTTCAGGCCGTAACCGCTGTGGCCGGCACAGCCGGTAAACCCAGAATCTGGGCGGCCACTGCTGAAGGCGTGCAAAGCTCCTCCGACGGCGGAGCCACCTTCTCCCTGGCCACACCCTGACACGGTGAACGCTGGGGACTTCTTCGCCACCAACGCCACCGACGGTCCAACCGGACACCCGCAAAGGAATTCATTATGAACAACACCCCCACCCGGCGCTCCTTCCTAGGACTGTCCGTGGCCGCTACCGCCATAGCTGCACTCAGCGCCTGCACTCCCGCCACCACAGCAAGCCAGCAAAACCGGATCCTGCCCACGGATCCATTGATTGCTAAGATCGAAGCTGCCCGGGCCGCCACCGGAACAACCATCACCAAAACGCTGAGCCCGGCACCGCTGACCACCACCTTGGCTGGCAAGCCCATCACTACCGCCGGCTACAACGGTACCCTCGTGGCACCAACCCTGCGCGGCACCGTGGGCGACCAACTCACGATCACTATTGCCAACAAACTCAGTGCCGGCACCAGCGTGCACTGGCACGGCCTAGCCCTAAGCAACAACAACGACGTCGTCCCCGGTCTCACGCAGGACGCCTTCGCCCCCGGGTCCCAGAACGGCTACAACTTCAAACTTCCCCACCCTGGCACCTACTGGTACCACTCACACGTGGAAATGCAGCGCGAACAAGCTCTCTACGGGGCGCTCATCATCGAGGACCCGAACGAGACGCTCGTCTATGACAAGGAGTGGGTGATCGTCCTGGACGACTGGCTCGACGGCATCAGCGGAACCCCCACCGATGTTCTGAAGGAACTCTCCCAAGGCATGGGCGGGGGCATGTCAGGGGGCGGCATGGATGGCATGGGCCACGGCAACCCGGACCAGGAAAAGACAGACCAGGGAAAAACAAGCCAAGGGAACACTGGCCCGGGCGGCATGTCGATGGGCCACATGCTCATGGGCGCCTCCAGTGACTTTTTAGGTGGAGACGCCGGTGATGTTGCCTACCCCTTACATCTCTTCAACGGCAAAGACCCGGAGAATCCGGAAACGTTCACGGCCACACCGGGTGAGAAGATCCGTCTGCGCATCATCAACGCCGCCGGAGACACCGCCTACCGGGTAGGGGTTCCCGGTCAGCAGCTCACCCTGACTCACACCGACGGGTTCCCCATCAAGCACACCGAGGTTGACGCCGTCGTGCTGGGCATGGGTGAGCGCATCGACGCTCTCCTGACCGCTAAGGACGGAATCACCCCCGTATTGGCGCTGGCCGAAGGGAAAGGGCAGATGACTTACGGGCTCATTGCCACCGGGACCGGGACCGTGCCGGCCAGGGAGTCCCTGCCCAGCACCCTGACCGGAACAGTTCTCCACGGCGGTCAACTCACCGCGGACCCCTCCGTGACGCTGCCCGCCAAGAAACCCGACCGGGTCCATGAACTGCGCCTGACCGGCGGAATGATGAAGTACGACTGGGGCATTAACGGACACCGCTTCGACCCGGCCCACCCCTTCGAGAACGCCTTTGACCTCAAAGCCGGGGAACGCGTGGAAGTGAAATTCATCAACGACACCATGATGTGGCACCCCATGCACATCCACGGCCACACGTTCCAAATCGGAACCGCTGGGGCCCGGAAAGACACCGTCATTGTCCGGCCCATGGAAACCGTGAGCGTCCAGTTCGATGCCGATAATCCGGGCCAATGGCTCTTTCACTGCCACAACGCCTATCATGCCGAACGCGGCATGATGGGTGTCTTCTCCTACCTCGCCTAAAGCCCAACGACCCTGGTTACAGCTGCGCAATACCGGATGGCAGATTCGAGACCCTCACTCTTGCCGTGAACTTTTGCATCTGCCTTCCCAAGGCACCTAGATATCTTTAATTTTTTGCTTCCACAGCGAGTCATTGTAGAGCGTCTTTGCCTCTGCTGCGGGCTCGTTAGGGACATTTATGACGTCGAAAACGGTGCTCCTGTTCTATTGGCTAGTTCAGGACCTAGGGCCCTATAAAGTCCGGCGCACAAGGCATAGGGTTGCTTTCATGACAAGTGAAAAGGCGCCGGCAGCGACTTCGTCGAAAGCACACCCCATAGAACACCTGACAAAGCCCGAGTGTTGGGATTTACTTAAAGAACAAGTGCTTGGCCGTCTAGCTGTTGTTGTTGATGATCATCCGGATATATTTCCGGTCAACTACGTGGTGGACGCTGAAACCCTCGTGTTCCGAACGGCAGAAGGCACCAAACTCTACGGCTCAACGAGCAATACGCCTGTAGCCTTTGAAATCGATGGCTACCTGCCCGAGACAGCGAAGGCGTGGAGCATTGTCCTTCGCGGTACTGTCATGCAAATCAAGGAACCCGCTCAAATCCAGACTGTGGAGAACCTTATGCTTCAGCCGTGGCAGGGCGGTATTAAAAACCACTTCATGCGTGTGCGTCCGTTAAATCTCAGCGGGAGACGGTTTCAGGTTGTAAACGCTGATATGTGGAGAACACCCTTGAGCGATGCAAGGCGTGCATCCTTTGAATAACTCACTAGACGGGACCAAAAACATGCCTTCTCAGGATCATCGCTCGCCCCTGGAACCTGGTGAAATCAAGCTATTGAACCGGTATTGGGATGCTGCCAACTACCTCACAGTTGCCCAGATCTACCTGCAGGAAAATGCTCTATTGCGTACGCCTCTACTTCCTGAGCAGATAAAGCCTCGTCTGCTTGGCCATTGGGGCACCAGTCCCGGCCTGTCATTAATCTATGTTCATTTGAATCGGCTAATTCGTAAAACTGGCGCCAAAATCTTATACATGGCGGGACCTGGACACGGTGGACCTGCCGTGATCGCGAACCTCTATTTAGAGGGAACGTATTCGCAAATTTATCCCGAAGTCAGTCAAGACAACGCTGGACTCCGACGGCTAATCCGTCAGTTTTCCACCCCGGGTGGCATTCCTAGCCATGTTGGCCCACCAACACCGGGATCCATTCATGAAGGCGGCGAGCTGGGCTACTCTTTGGCCCATGCCACCGGCGCTGTCATGGACAACCCAGAGCTGATAGTGGCCTGCATCATTGGCGACGGCGAAGCAGAAACAGCTCCGTTGGAGGGTGCTTGGAAAGCACCGTCATTCCTGAACCCCCAGCGGGACGGAGCCGTACTGCCCATACTTCACCTCAACGGCTACAAGATTTCCGGGCCCACAGTTCTCGGCCGGCAATCAGATGAGCAAGTCATTGCACTGCTGCGCGCCCACGGCTGGGATCCCGTGATCGTCTCAGGTGAGGATCCCGCCGTGGTACATCCTCAGCTCGCGCAAGCGTTAGAAAATGCCCACACACAAATTCTCCGTATCCAGGACCAGTCGCGCCGGCAAACAGTTGCCCACTGCGCGCCCTGGCCTGCGATCATCTTGCGCACGCCT
This sequence comes from Arthrobacter sp. TMP15, assembly GCF_039529835.1. NCBI lineage: Bacteria > Bacillati > Actinomycetota > Actinomycetes > Micrococcales > Micrococcaceae > Arthrobacter > Arthrobacter sp. TMP15. The sequence continues at coordinate 1,645,290 of NZ_CP154262.1, read as the reverse complement.
AAGGGGTGGACCGGGCCAGATACTGTGGACGGCATTCAAATTGAAGGTACCTTTCGGGCCCATCAGGTCCCCCTGGCAGCAGTAAGAGAAAATCCTGCCCATCTGGCCCAGCTGGAGGCGTGGTTGCATTCCTACCAGCCGGACACCCTCTTTGACGCACAGGGTACTCTGGTACCGGAACTCGCTGCCTTGGCTCCTTCCGGTCAGCTGCGTATGGGAGCTAATCCTTGGGCTAACGGCGGCCCCGAGATAGCCCCGCTGCCGTTGCGCCCGCTGGAAAATTACGCGCTTGAAGTGGGGGTCCCGGGCTCCACGAAACATGAAACCACTAGAGTGTTGGGTGAATTTTTACGCGATATCTACACTGATACTTCCGAAGACCCCCGCTTCAGACTGTTCAGCCCGGATGAGACTAATAGCAACCGTTTGGGTGCTGTTTTCGAAGTCACGGACAGATGTCTGATGGAACCGCTGCAAGGCGGTGATGACCACCTCTCCCCGGATGGTCGGGTTATGGAAGTCCTCTCCGAGCATCTATGCCAAGGCTGGCTTGAAGGCTACGTACTCACGGGCCGTTACGGACTCTTCGCCACCTATGAGGCGTTTGCCATGGTCAGTGCTTCCATGACCATCCAACACACCAAGTGGCTCCAGCATGCACGCGAATTGCCGTGGAGAGTTCCTGTGCCAAGTCTGAACATTTTGCTCACCTCCACGTGCTGGCGCAACGATCACAATGGTTTCAGTCATCAAGGACCTGGCCTCATTGATACCGTCTTGTCCCTATCCGGTTCAGTCATCCGCATCTACCTTCCACCAGATTCAAACACCTTGTTGGCCGCCGCTGAGCATGTCTTACTCAGTAAGGACTACGTCAATCTCGTGGTGGTGGACAAGCAAGCGCACCCCCAGTATCTGAACTTAGAGGATGCACGCAAGCATGCAGCTGCCGGTGCCTCCATTTGGCATTGGGCCGGAAATGAGAACTCCTCCGAAACAGCAATTGCCATGCCCGACATCGTTATGGCTTGCGCCGGAGATGTGCCCACGGAAGAAACGTTGGCAGCGGCCTGGCTCATCCAGCGTTATATCCCCGCGCTGAGGGTGCGGGTCGTGAACGTCATGGACCTGCTGGTACTACCCCCTACTGACACGCACCCGCACGGTCTCTCCGACCCAGACTTCGAACTGCTCTTCACAGCAAATCGGGAAGTTATTGTCGCATTCCACGGATATGCCAGGGCCTTCCACCAGCTGCTTCACGGCCGGGCCAACCCAGGACGATTCCATGTTCGTGGTTACAACGAACAAGGCACCACCACTACACCCTTTGACATGGTGGTTCTTAATAAAATGAGCAGATATCACCTGACGTTGGAAGCTCTGCACAGAGTCAGTGGAGAATTTGAGGGCGCACAGGAACTGGCGGAGCACTGCAAACACATGCTGGCTCGCCATGAAGCCTACATCCACGAGCATCTGGAGGACATGCCGGAAATTCGTGACTGGCTGTGGTCACCACCGGAACTGTGAAAACCCCTGGTATGAACAAAATAGAAAGTTTCCATGAGAATGAACCACACACGGCTAACCTCGCAGGGCGGCTGAACTGGCTTCGAGCTGGGGTTCTTGGTGCTAATGACGGAATAGTCTCAGTTGCTGCAACCGTTGTTGGGGTGGCTGGTGTGACAAATTCGCCGGCTCCGATCCTCGTGGCCGGGATCGCTGCAGTTGTTGGCGGTGCAGTCTCGATGGCTCTTGGCGAGTACGTTTCGGTCAGTAGCCAGCGAGATAGCCAAAGGGCGTTGATCGAGAAGGAACGCCGCGAATTGGAGGAGGACCCTGAGACCGAATTGGCTGAACTCGCTGGTCTCTACCAAGCCAAAGGGCTCAGCGTCACAACAGCTGCGCAAGTGGCACTGGAACTGTCCGCACATGACGCTCTAGCCGCACATCTCTCGGTTGAACTAAACATCAATGAGCACGATGAAGTTAATCCTTGGCAAGCTGCATACGCTTCAGCGGCAGCGTTTACCATTGGTGCAGTCCTGCCAATGCTCGCCATCTTGCTTCCGCCAACTGAGCTGGCAATTCCCGTGACCTTCGTTGCTGTTTTGCTTGCCTTGGCCCTTACCGGTACCCTTAGCGCAACCATCGGAGGCAGCTCCAGAACCGTCTCAGCCACACGACTAGTTATTGGTGGCGCACTGGCATTGGCCGCCACATACGGCATCGGAAGTGCGCTCGGGGCAAGTGGCTTCATGCAGTGAGGCACTCGCTTTCCAACGTGCGTGTAGTCCAGATTTGGGCATCCTCTTTTCCGTCAAGGACGCGGATTCTGCCGGTCTCGGGAACTCGAGTGAATTTTCTTGTAGATCATTAATGGTCTAGTGTCGGGAAAATGTTAGATTCTCATGTTCCCACGCCACAGTTTCAAGCTTCTGATGAGCCGTTGGAGGGGTATGTACGCGTTCGAGGTGCTCGCGAGAACAACCTTAAAAATGTTGACGTTGATGTTCCGCGGGACGCGATTGTTGCCTTTACCGGCATCTCCGGTAGCGGCAAATCGTCCTTGGCGTTTGGAACCATTTTTGCTGAGGCCCAGCGCCGCTACTTCGAGTCAGTTGCACCCTACGCCCGGCGGCTGATCCAGCAGGGCAACACCCCGTTGGTGGAGGAAATTACTGGGCTGCCTCCTGCAGTGGCGTTGCAGCAGCGACGGGGAACACCAAGCACACGTTCGTCAGTAGGAACGCTCACAACCTTGTCGAACTCACTACGCATGCTCTTCTCCCGTGCCGGGGAGTATCCGGACGGCGCGGGGATACTGTATTCGGATTCTTTCTCTCCCAACACGGTGGCCGGAGCCTGCCACGTGTGCCATGGACTGGGTATTGCCCACACTGTCAGTGAAGAGCTCCTGGTCCCGGATCCCTCACTTACCATTCGCGAGGGTGCAGTGGCTGCTTGGCCGGGCGCGTGGCAGGGCAAAAATCTGCGGGATATCCTCGCCCACCTCGGCTATAACATCGACGTCCCGTTCAACCAGTTGCCACGGACGCAGCAAGAATGGATCCTGTATACGGACGAGCAGCCCGTCGTGGAGGTCACCCCACAGCGTGATCGTGTGGCAAAACCTTACAAGGGCAGGTTCTGGAGCGCACGTAGCCACGTTCTGCATACCCTTTCCGACTCCAAGAGTGCGTCCATGCGCGAACGTTCTCTGGCCTTCATGCATTCAGGTCCCTGCCCTAGCTGCGAGGGAAGTGGTTTGCAGGCAGCTGCCTTGGCAGTGACGGTGCAGGGGCGCAATATCGCCGCGATGAACACTCTTTCCTTGACGGATCTCACCTCAGTGCTGCAAGAGCTCGAAACCTGCGACCAGGGAGGGGACGGCACTAGCACGGCCGTTGCCGCGGCCATTGCTAAAGACCTGCTCCAACGCGTACGAGTTCTTTTGGATCTTGGGCTTGGGTACCTGAGCCTGGGCCGGGCCACGCCCACCCTCTCCCCCGGTGAAATGCAGCGACTGCGGATCGCCACACAGCTGCGGTCAGGTCTATTCGGTGTCATTTATGTCCTTGATGAGCCATCAGCGGGACTGCACCCAGCAGATGCCGAACCTTTGCTGGAGGTACTGGAGCAGCTGAAATCATCGGGCAACTCCGTCTTCGTGGTTGAGCACAATATGGACCTTGTGCGGCGCGCGGACTGGCTGGTCGATGTGGGTCCCCAAGCGGGAGAAGCCGGCGGACGAATACTCTACAGCGGACCTGTTGCCGGCCTCGCGCAGGTAGAGGACTCGGTGACCAGGCCCTTCCTCTTCGGCACGGCCTCACCTGCCGCGCCGATCAAAGCTGGTGTGGGTGCCCAAGCCAAAAAAACAGGTGAGGGAGAGAGCGCGCTCACTCATCGGGGCAACGCTAAGAACTGGGTTCAGATGGACGGCATCACGTTGCATAACCTGGTGGGTGTCGATGCGGCTATCCCCTTGGGCGTACTCACAGCTGTCACTGGTGTGTCCGGCTCCGGCAAGTCAAGCCTGCTTCAGGTCATGTCCAGGGCCGCGGGAGTTCACGTGCACACTGTAGATCAAGATCCCCTGCCAGCCGCGGCTGAGGGTGGCGAGCAGCAACCTCACGAGGGTGCGGATCAACCCATTGAGCTTGTGCGCAAAATGACCGGGCTGGATCCCGTGGATCGACTGGTTCAAGTTGACCAACGACCCATCGGCCGTACACCGCGTTCCAACCTGGCTACATACACTGGACTTTTTGACGCCGTTCGGCGCGAGTTTGCAGCCACAGAGGGGGCCCGCACTCGAGGATTCGGTCCAGGACGCTTCTCCTTCAACGTTGCTGGCGGGCGGTGTGAAACCTGTCTTGGAGAGGGCTCAGTAGCAGTAGAGCTCCTGTTTCTACCCGGCAGTTACGGACCCTGCCCTACTTGCCACGGATCTCGATTCAATGAAGAAACCCTTGCCGTGGAATACCACGGCAAGAACATTGCACAAGTGCTGGCCTTGAGTGTGGACGCGGCAGCTGCCTTCCTCTGCGATATTCCGGCGGCAGCACGCAGCTTGGCTACTCTCCTTGAAGTGGGCCTTGGCTACCTTCGCCTTGGCCAACCTGCAACCGAACTCTCCGGTGGTGAGGCCCAGCGCATCAAATTAGCCACCGAACTTCAGCGCGCCCGCCGCGGCCACACACTTTACCTTCTGGATGAACCAACTACCGGCCTTCACCCGGCGGATGTTCGTCTTTTGTTGCACCAGCTCAACCGGCTTGTGGACGCCGGTAATACGGTGGTGGTGGTTGAACATGACATGGACGTCATTGCAGCGGCCGACTGGGTCATTGATCTGGGTCCTTCCGGTGGAACCGATGGGGGGCGGATTATGGCAGCAGGCACGCCCGAATACGTCTCGACGGTTGAGGACAGCCGAACCGCTCCCTATCTCGCCAAAGCGCTGGAGCGCTCCTAAGCTGGAGCTCCCTTAAACATGCGCTGCCTAGTGGGCAGGGGTGCCTGCGGCCGCTGGCTCGAGCCGGACCACCAGATGTTTGGATACGGGAGTGTTGCTCTCCTCGGCCACCGCTTCCAGCGGAACAAGTACGTTAGCTTCCGGATAATATGCAGCTGCACAACCGATGGCACTGGGATAGGCCACCACACGGTAGTTGCGCAATACACGTTCCACGTCGTCTGCATATTCGCCGTAAATATCAACGTACTGGCCATCCGCAAGACCCAGGGTCGCGAGATCCGCCGGGTTGACAAAAACCACTTCACGACCTTTTTTGATCCCTCGGTAGCGGTCGTCATGACCGTAGATAGTGGTGTTGAACTGGTCGTGTGAGCGCATGGTCTGCAAGATCAGGCGCCCCGGCGGGCACTGCACGTGTTCAAGATCATTCACAGTAAACATGGCTCTACCAGTGGCAGTGTGAAAAGTCCTAGAGTCACGTGGGCCGTTGGCCATGACAAACCCGCCCTCCTGCCGGATTCGTTGGTTGTAGTTCTCACAGCCATCCACCACCCGCGAAATATGATCGCGGATCAGGTCATAGTTCCCCTCAAAACCAGCCCAGTCCACCTTTACTTTCTCTGACAAAGTTGCCTGGGCCAGCCGGGACACGATTGCCACCTCGGAGAGTAGATTTGGTGCCACTGCCTCCACCTTTCCCCACGATGGATGGACGGCACACACTGTGTCCTCCACTGAAACGAATTGTTCACCGCTTGCCTGACGGTCAATTTCAGTGCGGCCCATGGTGGGCAGAATCAGTGCCTCCTGACCGAGAACCGTGTGGGATCTATTTAATTTTGTGGAAATCTGAACGCTCATCTCCAAGTTCTCCATAGCCGCCTCCGCAGCGTGCGTATCAGAAATTGCGGCCACAAGGTTCCCGCCCATCGCCACGAAAACTTTCATGTCGCCGTCGCGCATTTTCACAATGGTCTGCACAGCGTCAGTTCCATGTCCGCGAGGCGGCTCAAAGCCAAACTCCTTTTCAAGTGCATCTAGAAATGCTGGCGGCATCTGCTCCCAGATGCCCATGGTTCGGTCACCTTGGACGTTGCTGTGTCCGCGGATAGGAGAGGCCCCGGCACCGGGTTTTCCGATGTTGCCACGCAGCAGCAGGAGGTTGATGATCTCCTTGATGGCAGCGACCCCCTTTTTCTGTTGAGTCAAACCCATGGCCCAGGTGATGATGACTCGTTCAGCTTTGAGATAACGCCCTGCCAGTTCATCAATCTCAGCCAAAGTCAGCCCGGTGGATTCCATGACGGCCTGTTCATCAAGTTGGTTCAGATGAGTTTTTAGCTCCTCCAGCCCCTCGCAATGGTCCTGGATGAACTCTCGGTCAAGGACAGTACCCGGATTAGCTTCTTTGGCGTCCAGTACCCGTTTGGATACAGCCTGCAGCAGGGCCATATCTCCGCCCAGGCGTATCTGCATAAACTGGTCGGCAATATCAGTGCCACGTCCTACGATGCCTTTAACTTCTTGCGGATTTTTATAACGTCGCAGCCCTGCCTCAGGCAGTGGATTGACGGCAACAATCTGGGCCCCGTTATTTTTTGCCTCTTCCAGGGCGGTGAGCATTCGGGGGTGGTTAGTGCCAGGGTTTTGTCCCATGATAATGATGAGATCTGATTTACCGAAGTCGTCGTAGGAGATAGTGCTTTTACCGATCCCCAGAGTTTCTCCCATAGCCCAACCGGTGGATTCATGGCACATATTGGAGCAGTCCGGCAGATTATTGGTGCCGAAAGCGCGTACAAAGAGCTGGTATGCAAATGCTGCCTCGTTGGAGGTGCGGCCACTGGTGTAGAAAACAGCCTGATCAGGTGACGCCAGGCTGTTCAACTTCTCCCCCAGGATCTTGAATGCCTCATCCCAGCTGACAGGACGGTAGTGGTCCTCCCCCGCTGGCTTGTACACCGGCTCGGTAAGTCGGCCCTGCTGGCCGAGCCAATACTCAGATTTCTGACGAAGTTCGCTGACAGAATGCTCTGCCCAGAAGCCCGAACTGACGGTGATGGGTGTGGCTTCCCACGTAACGGCTTTAGCTCCGTTCTCACAGAACTCGAAGGTCTTACGGTGATCGGGGTCAGGCCAGGCACAACTCATGCAGTCAAAGCCGTCCTTGTGGTTCATCGCCAGCAACGTTTTACGGCTCCGCTCCACACCCATGTCACGAAGTGCCGGCCCCATCGAATGTAAGACACCTGGTACTCCAGCCGCCCACTCCTTTGGGCTGCTAACCTCAATATTTTCCTGGCTTGGTTCTTCCAGGCGAGGAGATTTGTTCCGTGCCATGCCGCACTTCCCTTCAGCCACCCCGGCCGGTGATTGAAAAGGTGTGCCACCGGGGTCATCGCGCACCTACCCTAGGCCTAACAGCTATTCGGGAGAGCTGCAAGGCAAAACGCACTTTTCTCTACCCGGAGCCCTCACCAGTGAACACAATTTGGCGTTGACTACACCTGCGCACCCTGGCTGTACAGCGGGTGCCATAGGCCCCTAGCCGATACCCGCCTGTGGGGCTACGCTCAATTTTATGGATACTGAACGCATGTCAACCCAGGAGACATTCGTCATCGTTGGTGCTGGAATGGCGGGCGCAAAAGCCGCCGAGGCGCTGCGTGCGGAAGGGTTCCTTGGCCGTATTGTGCTCATCGGGGAAGAACCAGAGCGCCCCTATGAACGGCCACCGCTTTCCAAAGGGTTCCTACAAGGCACAGTGGAGCGGGAAAAGATCTTCGTCCACTCCAAATCTTGGTACACAAAAAACAAGATCGAACTTCGAAGTAGTACCAAGGCCACTGGGATCGATACGTCAGCGCACCGGGTGGATTGCGCTCGGGGAGGCTCTGTCTACTATGACAAGCTGCTACTGACCACGGGCGCGTCCCCACGCCCGCTGACCATATCCGGCAGTGACAGACACCGGGTTTACTATCTCCGTCGTATTGAAGACAGCCAGCAGCTGAAGTTTGCACTCTCAGTGAGCTCCCGCGTGGCCATCATAGGCGCTGGTTGGATTGGGCTGGAAGTTGCCGCCGCCGCACGGGATGCCGGCTTAGACGTTACTTTGCTAGAACGCGGGGAAATTCCTCTCCAACACATCCTGGGAGCTGAGGTAGCCGGGATCTTTGCCACCTTGCATACAGACCACGGAGTGGATCTACGCTGCAACACCCAAGTAAGACGTATCACAGGAGATAATCCCCGCCAGGGCACCGGCGTGGAATTATCTGATGGAACCGTGATCGATGCTGATCTCATTGTTGCTGGGATCGGAGCCGTGCCCAATACTGCCCTGGCGCAGGCAGCCGGTCTGGAGTTGGAGAACGGCATCAAGGTCAATGAACACCTGTGCACCTCCGACCCTGACATATATGCCGCCGGTGACGTTGCTAACGCTTTTCACCCGCTGTTGGGTCTACACATTCGTAGCGAGCACTGGTTCAATGCGCTGAGCCAGCCAGCAGTGGCGGCCCGGTCCATGCTGGGTCAAAACGCGGAGTATTCAGAGGTACCCTATTTTTTCACCGACCAGTTCGGGCTAAGCATGGAGTACTGCGGTTATATGGCACCAGCCGGCTACGAGGAAGTTCTCTTCCGAGGAGATAAAGAAACCTTGGAATTCATGGTTTTTTGGCTCAAAGAGCACCGCGTAATCGCCGGGATGAACGTAAACATCTGGGATCAAACGGAACATATCAAGGCACTTATTCGCTCGGCTCTACCCGTCGATACCGAACAGCTGGCCAATATTGATGTCTCTTTGGAGACCATCCTTATGAACGCCCAGGCCTCCACCAAATAGTGCCCTCCTACGGATTCGTACAGCGCTCTAGCGTGTTGTCAGGTCGCGATCTAAGGTGTCCACATGAGAGCTTTGTTATGCAGGTGAAGACGAACAATGTGACCGGTGCACCATCAAGAAGTGCGCGCTCCACAGCGGCTCGATCCTCTGTGCTGCTCCACGCGGCAATGGCCGTCACCGGGCTGATCATGATCCTGTTCCTCCTGGCGCACATGTACGGGAACTTGAAGGTTTTCGAGGGTCAACAGGGCTTCGATGGATACGCGGGCTACCTACGTGAGATCGGGGAGCCACTTCTGCCCCATGCCGGAGTGTTGTGGATCTTGCGCGTAATTCTGTTGGCAAGTGTCCTGCTCCACATTTTCTCTGCCCTCACCTTGTGGCACCGCTCCCGGCACGCCACAGCAGGCAAAGGCGGATGGAGATACGAGAGTCGCAAGAACCGCCGTGGTGTCCAGCGAAGTTACGCCTCATTCACGATGCGTTGGGGCGGAGTCGTCATTGGTCTCTTCGTGATTTACCACCTTTTACACCTGTCAGCTGATGTCATTGCTCCTGGTGGGGCCTCGGCGAGCCCCTACCAAAGAATGGTTAACGGTTTCGCAATTTGGTGGGTTTTGTGTTCTTACGTGATAGCCCTGATAGCTCTTGGTTTTCATTTGCGCCACGGCATCTGGAGCGCGTTCGCGTCCCTTGGTGCCAATAAATCGTTATCCGGACGCCGTTTCCTCAACCAGTTGGCAATGATGATTACGCTGGTGATCTTGGTGGGCTTTTTAGTTCCACCAGTGGCTATCTTTGCAGGATGGGTGAACTGATGGAACAGTTTTTCACAATCGGAGAACCCATTCAAGACACCAAGACTCCCGCGGGGCCTCTGGCCGATCAGTGGGAGTCTCGTCGCTTTGGCGCCAAACTGATCAACCCTGCCAACCGGCGCAAGCTCTCCGTCATCATGATCGGTACTGGATTGGCGGGCGCTTCGGCCGCGGCAACTCTGGGGGAGGCCGGTTATCACGTCAAGAGTTTCTGCTATCAAGACAGCCCTCGGCGCGCCCACAGCATCGCCGCACAGGGTGGGATTAATGCAGCTAAAAACTATCGCAACGACGGGGACAGCGTTCGCCGCCTGTTTTACGACACCGTCAAGGGCGGGGACTACCGTTCCCGGGAGTCAAACGTCTACCGCCTTGCGGAAGTCAGTTCTTCCATCATCGATCAGTGCGTTGCCCAGGGCGTTCCGTTCGCTCGGGACTACGGCGGACTATTGGACACTCGCTCCTTTGGCGGCGTGCAGGTTTCTCGAACTTTCTACGCTCGCGGCCAGACGGGCCAGCAATTGTTGTTGGGCGCTTACCAAGCACTTGAGCGCCAAGTCGCTGCGGGCACCGTGGAAGTCAACACACGCCACGAGATGCTTGACCTCATCGTCATCGATGGGAAGGCCAGGGGCGTTGTGGTCCGGGATTTGGTCTCCGGGGCCTTGGAGACTCACCTGGCCGACGCCGTCGTTCTCGCCTCAGGTGGTTATGGCAACGTCTATTATCTCTCCACGAATGCCATGGGCTGCAATACAACGGCCACCTGGCGGGCGCACCGCAAAGGCGCACTGTTCGCTAACCCGTGCTTCACACAAATCCATCCAACCTGTATTCCTGTCAGTGGAGAGCATCAATCAAAACTGACGCTGATGAGCGAATCATTGCGCAACGACGGGCGTATTTGGGTTCCGAAGAAAGCTGGTGATACCCGGTCCCCAGCGCAGATTCCACTCAACGAGCGGGACTACTACCTCGAACGTGCCTACCCCGCGTTCGGCAACCTCGTTCCCCGGGATGTGGCCTCCCGGGCAGCCAAGAGTCAATGCGATGCCGGGCATGGGGTGGGACCGGGCGGACGCGGAGTCTACCTGGATTTTGCCGACGCAATAGCCCGGCTGGGTCGGGCTGCCATCGAGGAAAAATACGGCAACCTTTTTGACATGTATCAAAAAATCACCGATGAAGATCCCTACCAGGTGCCGATGCGGATCTATCCTGCGGTGCATTACACCATGGGTGGGCTCTGGGTGGACTACGATCTGGAGAGCTCCATTCCCGGATTGTTCGTCATTGGCGAAGCGAACTTCTCAGACCACGGTGCTAATAGGCTCGGTGCCAGCGCACTAATGCAGGGTTTGGCCGACGGCTACTTCATTCTGCCTAACACCATCAATGACTATTTCGCCAGAAATCCTGTCACGGCCCTCGATTCATCCCACCCGGAGGCAGTGAAAGCGCTTGAGACGGTCCGAACTCGCCTGAAGTACTTCCTTGCCATCGACGGCAACCGGAGCGTTGATTCATTCCATAAGGAACTAGGCAGCATTCTCTGGGAATATTGTGGAATGGAGCGCAGCGCCCAGGGACTTGCCCAGGGGCTTGAGCTGATCCGTGCACTCAAACACGAGTTTTGGACAAATGTTAAAGTCACTGGCGTGAACGAGGAACTAAACCAGACACTGGAACGGGCCGGCCGTGTTGGTGATTTCTTCGAGCTAGCCGAGCTCATGTGCATTGATGCGTTGCACCGGGAAGAGTCCTGTGGCAGCCATTTTAGGACTGAGAGCCAGACGGCCGACGGCGAAGCGTTGCGCAATGATGGTGCGTTCACCTATGTTGCGGCGTGGGAATTCACGGACGAGGACTCCCCGCCGCGGTTGCGTAAGGAAATCTTAGAATACTCCAACGTTGAGCTGGCCCAGAGGAGCTACAAATGAACATCACGGTACGCATCTGGCGTCAACATGACCATACTGCCCCCGGCCAGATGGTTAACTACGCCGTGGATGGTATCTCTGCCGATATGTCTTTTTTGGAAATGCTCGACGTGCTTAATGATCAACTCACCACTGCCGGGGACGACCCTGTGGCCTTTGACCACGACTGCCGCGAAGGTATCTGCGGCATGTGTAGTCTTGTTATCAACGGCATCGCCCACGGTCCCGAAGCCTTGACCACCACCTGTCAGCTGTATATGCGCCACTTCAACGATGGCGACACGATCGACGTCGAACCTTGGCGTTCACAATCTTTCCCGATCCTGCGAGATCTCATCGTGGACCGAAGCGCCATGGACAGAATCATTCAGGCAGGCGGCTTCATCAGCGCCCCCACAGGATCTGCACCTGACGCTGCGGCGGCTCTGGTGTCCAAGAACGACGCCGACAGGGCATTCGACGCCGCTGTCTGCATTGGTTGCGGTGCCTGTATCGCCGCATGCCCCAACGGATCGGGAATGCTGTTCACAGGTGCCAAAGCGAATCATTTGGGAATACTTCCCCAGGGGCAGCCAGAGCGCCAGTCACGGGCATTGGCCATGGTTAATCAACATGATGCTGAGGGATTAGGCGGCTGCACACAGATTGGCGAATGCACGGCCGTGTGCCCTGTTGGCATCCCACTTGACATGATTTCCTTCCTGAACGCAGATGTACTCTCGGCGTTGGCCCACGAAAAAGACTGACCCGCTGGCTACTGTCAGCTTTCGTGAGGCGCAGTGAGAATGGCGTGGCATGTCAGCGCCGTCAGCGTGGGGGCTTTCGCAACCGTGCGTGGGTAGATACAGTAAAAACAGCACTTCTCCTTCGGGGCACAAACGCAATGCCAACGGGTTTCATCTGCCGCAGCGGCCCCGCAGGCACACCTTTTTGAAGTATGAAAACGTTCGGACAAGGAGACTCCATGAAAGCAAAATTGACCTTCCTAGCAGGTCTGGCCGTTGGCTACGTAGTAGGCACCCGAGTGGGACGCCGCGGCTACGAGAGCCTAAAGAAGAATGCCAAGAGTGTCTGGGAAACAGATATCGTGCAGGAAACTGTCACGACGGTGGAAGACACCGTAAAGGACCAGGCAAAGGATCTCGGCGCCCGTCTCGTGGGCAAAGTGGCCGGAACCGAATCGGGACGCCGAGTTGCCCGCGAAAAAGACTCTTCGGAAGTCGAACAACCAGCCCTCTCGGATGTGGATTCAGATCCCGCCTTGAACAATGATGTTGGGCAGGATTGGGCAGATGAAGGCGGAGCCCTCCCGTCAGGACCGGCACGCTAGTGCGCACGGAACGCTCCTGACCTTCAGAACTTGCAAATCAATTAAGCAGCACGCAAGGAGAACCTCATGAATAGTGATAAGAAAAACATGAATCCCCTCCACAACCAGTCTCCCGGGTCTGCATCAGTTGGATCGCAGGAGAGCACCCGAGCACTGGAGGAGGAGCTACCTGCTGGCAATACTGCCAATCCAGGCTCGCCTGACCCGACTATTCTGGGGCAGCAAACTGATGCCGAAGCCTTAGGTGCCGACCCGAGTTTGGGGGCGCCCGATCCAAGTTTCTTCCAAGACGAAGACTCTGGCAGCGATGGTGAGCCCGACGCGGGTCCTTTGGGCGGAACCCAGGATCAGTTCCATGCCGAAATGGACCGCAGCGACGCAGACGCGGCTCGCGTTGACCCAGCTGATGAATCTCCACGAGAGACCTGATAGGCCAGGACACAGTTGAGCGTGGAGCTTTACGCTGGATGTAGGCACTTTAGGGTCTAAGCATTTTTGGGCTGGTATTTTTGACCCACTGCTTCCCAGAAAGCTGCCACAAGGTCGGCTGGAGCATCTTCTGCTGATAGGCCGATTAGCTGTCGAGACAAAGCAATTTGGGGCACCTGTATCACCGTGATCCCGGCCGGACGTTCCAGCATTGCCAGCGACGGCACCATGGCAATCCCATGCCCCGCTGCCACTAATCTCAAAGTGGCTTGAAAGTCGTCACTGAAAGCGACAACACGTGGGTGAATTCCTGCATTGGCCAACAGGGAATCAATGACGCTTGAATCACTAGAACCGCGCAGATGTAGAATCCATGGCATCCCCGCCACGTCATTCGCTCCAACCACTGCTGCTGAATCCATGCGCCAGCGCGCAGGCACAATGATCTGAAAGGGGTCCTCCCCCAGCCACGTCTTAGTGACCCCCTGCGGCAAGACCAGACCTGATTCCCCGAGCTGATACACGAGACAAACATCCAGTTCACCGCCCGCACGTAAACCAGGCACGGTAGCGCTTGGCTCACCAATAGTGACCAACAAGCCCACACCGCGTGACTGCCAAACTTGCGAATCCAACAGCATGGGAACAATGAACGTGGCCGCTGAAGGAAACGCGCCCACCCGTAAAGTCGCTTCATGACTGCCCCCGGCACTATTTCCTGCGGCAATTAGCAGTTCTGCCTCACGCATAAGTTTCACGCCGTGCAAACTCATAGCTTGGGCTGCTGGTGTGGGCTGGATACTCCGCGCGCTTCTAACGAACAATTGAATACCAGTCTCACGTTCCAAAGATGCCATTTGCTGGGAGACGGCCGAGGCTGTATAGCCCAGTCGATTTCCCGCCGCAGTGAACGAGCCCAGCCTCACCACTTCAGTCAGGGTACGGATGTGCACAATATTGAGCATTAGCTTTCCTTGAAGTCAGTACAGCGTATTCTCGGCGTTCATCAGCTCATATCCTGCCACAAAGTGTCCTAGAGTAGACAAAGTAGTTATTTGTGACTCATCCCACACTTTGTTTTCATCAATACAGCGGCCTGATGCCGCTCGAAGGATTAGGAATGCTTGAACAACGCTTATTTGTCAATGGACGCTTCTTAACTGTGCCGTCCAATCAGACTCCCGGATCATCCCCCACAGCTTTATTGAGCCACGGCGAAGAAATCATCGCGCTAGGTACTTCAGAGGAACTACGTGCGCACACTGTCGGCGCCATAGAAACGATTGATTTAGCGGGCGCTACCGTTATTCCAGGGCTAACTGATGCCCACATCCACACGGCGAACTTGGCCCGGGAGCTGGCTGCCGTTGACCTGCGTGGGGCCAAAGATCTAGAAGAGGCGCTAGAGAGAATCCGCACCTTCGCCCAGCCTCTGCCCCATGATGCTTGGATATTCGGCGGACGCTGGGATTTCAACGCATGGACTGTACCAATCCAACCCACCCGGCAAGCCTTGGATTCCGTCACAGGAGGACGCCCCGCCGCTCTGCCCAGTGTTGACGGGCATACCGTGTGGGCCAACACAGCAGCACTTCGCGCGGTTGGGATTACAGCTGCGAGCTGTGATCCCGTAGGGGGAGAAATTGAGCGGGACGCTTCTGGTGAGCCAACCGGAATCCTTCGCGAAGCAGCCCATGGACCCCTAGAAGCCATCATGCACAGCTCGGCAGCTGGAGACCTTACGCAGCAGCTCAAAACGGCACAGGATTTCCTACTCTCAGTTGGCCTCACGGGGATCCATGATTTTGATGGCGAAGACTGCTTGGCGGCCTACCGAACTCTTGAAGCTGCCGGAGATTTGCAACTTCGTGTACACAAAGCAATCCCTGCAGTTGCCCTTGATCTGGCCATCGCAGAGCGCCGATTCACTGGTGCTGGAACCCCTTGGCTACGCACTGGTCCTGTGAAATTGTTCTCCGACGGGGCACTTGGTTCACACACCTGCCATGTCTCGGAACCATTCCCGGGTGAGGACGGCAATGTTGGCATCGCGGTCACACCCTTTGAGGAACTGCTTCGCCTGGTCCGCCGTGCTGCCAGTGCTGGCATTGCAGTGGCAACACATGCCATTGGAGACCGAGCAAACCACTTGGTTCTCAACGCTTATGAAGACCTGACCAATCACCCGGTTTCCGCAACACGGCAGGGAGCTGGTGCACAGCCGTTACGTCATCGTATAGAACACACACAGCATCTTCTGCCCGGGGATGTTTCAAGACTCGCGCGTCTGGGTGTGATCCCTTCAATGCAACCCACACATTGCACCAGTGATTACAGACTGGTAACCAACCTTTTAGCGGATCGAAAATTGGCCTCCTACGCGTGGCGCTCACTGATCGATGCAGGGGCCATTCCCGCCTTTGGCTCCGATTCTCCAGTGGAACAGCCCCACCCACTGCACGGAATCCACGCCGCGGTGACCCGCCAAGACAGCAACCACCTGCCACAAGGCGGCTGGCAACCCTCCGAACGCGTCACTGTGCAAGAGGCGATAGCCGGATTCACCAGTGGGGCTGCCCACGCTTCCGGTGAAGAGCGGCTTAAGGGCCGGCTCAAAGCCGGCATGTTGGCCGATTTTACTGTCCTAGGTGAAGACCCCTGCCGAGTCTCGAGCTCGGATATCCGCGATATTCCTGTGGAAGCCACAGTGGTGGGCGGTCGTGTTCGCTACCGCAAGTCTGCTTAACTTTCTTAGCTAACAAACAACTATCAACACAACAATCGACAGGGAAGTACTATGCACCGTTTAGCCAGTAGCTCAAAGAAGAGTTTCTCCCCATGGGTCTTAGCATCCATTGCTGTCAGCGCAGCCCTCCTGACCTCAGCATGTGGTGGCCAGTCGCTCTCAGGTGTGGGAGCCGAACCTACACTTTCCAACAGTGCCTTTACCGCTGTCCCGGCACCCAGTGAAGACTTGGCCAAGGATGTCATCGATGCCGTCAAACCAGACGCTGAGCTGACATCCATGCTGCCCGCAACGATGGTGTCAGAGGGACTTCGTATGACCACCTCCGAGGGTTACCCGCCCATGGAAATGTTCGCCACTGATGGTGAAACGTTGGTGGGAGTTGATCCCTCGTTAGGCCGTGCCATTGCCAATAAGCTTGGCCTGGCCATCTCCATCAAGAATGAAGACTTCAACGCGCAGATACCCGGGATAACCACCGGACGGTATGACATCATCATGTCCTCCATGACGGACAATGAAGAACGCCGCAAAACCGTTTCCTTTGTGGACTATGTCCAATCGGGGTCCGGCTGGGTGGTGAAAAAAGGGAATCCAGCCAGTATGGGCGCTCCGGAGACTGCCTGTGGCAAGACTGTCTCGGTAGTTGACAATGGCTCTTCACTATCTCTTTTGGAAGACTTCGACAAAGAGTGCAAGTCATCCGGCAAAGCAAGCATCAACATTCTAAAATTTGCGGGCGATCAGGAAGCTATCCTGCAGGTTCGCAATGGGCGTGCTGACGCAGCTGTCAATGACTATCCGGTAGCCGCATACCGTGCTCAGACCTCAGAAAGCATTCTTGATGCCGTCATCATTGATGGTCCCACCAGCCCTTGGGGTATAGCTATCAGCCAGAAGGATCCAAAGGTCATCCAAGCGGTCCAGAAGGCTCTGCAGTCACTGATCGAGGAGGGCAGCTACGAAAAGATCCTGCAGGCCTGGAACGTTGAGAAGATGGCCGTTCCCTCCGCCATCGTCAATGACGGCAAGTAGCACGTGGCCATCCAACGCGGTGCACGCCCGACCAGCTTAAAGAGCCCTGACGGAACATTGGTTCCAGTTGTCAGACTCAAGCACACGGATCGATGGATTATCGGAACCTTGGCCCTCGCCGTGTTCGCGTGGTTGGCGTGGACTTTGGCATCCAACCAGAACATCCGCTGGAACGAGGTAGCAGCGTACCTTTTCTTCCCCAAGATCATCAGCGGCATCTGGATCACAATTATGATCTCGGTGGTAGCTACTGTGCTTGGACTGTTACTGGGTGTCCTTCTAGCCGTTATGAGGTTGGCGCATAACCCAGTGTTGAACTGGCTTGCCACTCTTTATATCTGGTTCTTTAGGGGCACTCCTGTGCTTGTGCAATTGATTTTCTGGTACAACTTAGCGTTCTTGTTTCCACTGCTGATCATCAAGATTCCTTTTACCACCATCGGTTATGCGTGGAACACCAACGACGTCATGACAGGATTCACTTCGGCGCTGCTGGGCCTGGGATTAAACCTTGCCGCGTACTTTGCCGAAACTGTCAGGGCCGGGATTCAAGCCATTGATGCTGGGCAATCCGAGGCGGCACTTGCCTTGGGGATGACCCCGGGTAAGCGCATGCGCAAAATTGTGCTTCCCCAAGCCCTGCGCATCATTATCCCTCCCACAGGGAATGAGTTCATTTCCATGTTGAAGACCACGTCGCTGGTCTATGTCGTGGCGGGAAACGATCTGATGACCAACGCTTCCCAGATTTATAAGCAGAACAACCTGATTATGGAGCTGCTCATCGTTGCATCCATCTGGTACATGGTCATGACAGCAATAGCGACGTTCTTCCAGTCAAAGTTGGAAAAACGCTTCGGTTCAGAGGCTGTCAGGCTGGTCCGCAGGCCAAGTATGCTGCAGAGAATATTTCTTGGCTCTCGTCAGACACGAGAAAGCGCTACGCCCGGTTCTTTGCCGCACACTATTGGGGACGAAGTTTCTGCCACAGGCAAGGAGATGTCATGACAGCGCAGTTGCACGTTCAAGCAGAGGGCGTGACCAAGTCATTCGGAAATCATCAGGTCCTCACCGGAGTCAATTTCACCGTAAAACCTGGTGAGGTAAGTTGTATCATTGGTCCCTCAGGTTCTGGCAAGTCAACCTTTTTGCGCTGTCTCAATGCGTTAGAGAGCTACGACTCTGGAACCCTTACCGTAGACGGTAGACACGTTGGCTACGAGTACAGGGAAGGTAAGTACTACGAATGGTCAACGAAGGAATACGCTGCGTTCCGATCCAATCTGGGCATGCTGTTTCAGCGATTCAACCTGTTTGGACACCTGACTGCTGAGGAAAACGTGGTGTGCGCCCTAGTAGAAGTCCGGCGTATGAATAAATCCATTGCCCGAAAGCGTGCAGTGGAAGAACTACGCAAAGTGGGACTCGATAGTCATCGCCACAAACGCCCCCACCAGCTCTCGGGCGGGCAACAGCAAAGAGTGGCGATCGCACGGGCCCTTGCTATGGATCCAGAAATAATGTTGTTCGATGAACCAACCTCAGCACTAGACCCTGAGCTGGTTGAGGAGGTCCTAGAAGCAATGAAGGAGCTGACCCGAGAGGGGATGACAATGATTGTGGTCACTCATGAGATGGGGTTCGCCAGAGAAGTTGGCGACACTGTGAATTTCTTCGACAACGGAGCCATTGTGGAATCCGGTAAACCGGCGGAGGTGCTGTTGAACCCGAAAATGGACCGCACTAAGGCTTTTCTAGCCAAAGTTCTGTAAGCAGAAACACGACTTGCAGTTCAGCGCCAGTGACGGTCTCAACCGACACGGCTCAGTACCTGAGCAATCGCAGAAAAGAAGCTGGCCGCGTTCGATCGAAACACATTTTTTCATCGAACGCGGTCTTTCTATTTTAAAACTACTCATTTGTTTAGAAACACTGCTGCCGTAGCGGAGTAGTGTGATGGCATGACTGATCAGCAGCCGTACCAGATTGTTCAAAGCCACGAGGTTTTCCAAGTGCGCCGTTATCCCAAACACTTGCTGGCTGAGGTGATTACACAAGGCACTTTCGACCAAGCTGGCAAGAAGGCGTTTCGCTATCTTTTTTCTTATATCACTGGGGAAAACCACTCAAGCCAGAAACTCTCAATGACATCACCGGTGGTTCAGGACTCGGCAGCGGAAACGCTTGAGATGACAGCACCTGTCCTTCAGCAGGGATTTGATGTGGAGACCGATCTTTCCCAGCCTGCCGGGTTCCGAGTAGCATTTGTTCTGCCAGAAGGAAGCACACTGGAAAACGTACCCAAGCCCAACAACTCACTCGTGAGAATTCGTGCAGTTCCGGAAAGCCTTTCGGCCGTGATTGATTTTAGTGGCCGGTGGACAGAGGCAAACTATGATCGCCATCTCAAGAGGTTGAGACAGGCTGTGGCTGACGCAGGTCTGAGAACCGTAGGCTCGCCACGGTTCGCCAAATTTGATCCTCCGATGAAGCCATCATTTATGCGTCGAAACGAAATCGGCCTGAATCTCGTGGACAACCTGGAAAACACTCTCGGGGGAACTATATTATCTAAAGGCTGAGGCTGGTAAGTCAGACTCATCGTCGGCAATTGCTAGCACTATCCGGCTGGCAACCTCGACTGGATCCAGTCCATCACCTAGCCTCGGTGAGACACCAGAAATTGGTCGGGTGTGCAGACCCGTCTCAGTGTGGGGAGGACGAACATCAAGGACCCGTATTTTTTGTCGACGCAGCTCGGCACTCATAGCAGTACTAAATCCAGTCAGAGCAGCCTTCACAGCAGAATAAGCAGCCATTCCCTTCATCGGCTGCTCAGCAACGACCGCACTTAGGTGGACCACCACTGCTCCCGGGCTCAAATAGGGAAGCAAGCTGCGCAATAGTCTGACTGGAGCGACAAAGTTCAACAGCATTAACTCATCAAAAGTGTCATCATCGAGTTCTGCCAAGGGTCCGAACGCCACAACCCCTGCAGCATAAACCACACCATCGATGCGCCCCTCTTTCGCTACCGCCGCGGCAAGCGTTGCTGGTCCATCTGGCAGACTTAGATCAGCAGACACAGTGGTGATCACGGCTGCACCAAGTTCCTGCGCTAGGGCCTCAAGGCTGGACTCATTTCTTCCCGCCAGCGTTAGTCGCGCTCCTGCATCACGTAACCGGCGACAGACTGCGGAACCGATCCCGCCAGTAGCCCCCACAACCAACAGATGAGCATCACGTAGTTCAGTCATGGGGACATGATAGCAACTCGCACGCCCCAACAACAGAGGCCACGATTAGGTGCCCATCGTGTTGAAAGTTAAAGTTGTTCACCCACCTGTTAGGGCGGACCAAACCTTGGCATGCCCGGTTTTTTGACGCAGGTTGTGGCCGAGCGCATGCAGAGCCGCTCGCTTTTCGTCAGGCAATTCCAGCACGGTACCCAGCGCAGTGCGGATGTCCTCTACCGTGCTGGTATTTGGGGCCAGCGCCGCCCCGAAACCAGCCGATTCAAGTGCCGCAGCACCGGCAAACTGGTCTGTAGAGAACGGCATGACCACTAACGGGACCCCAAAAGTCATAGATTCTGTGACACTGTTGTTGCCTCCGTGAGTCACAGCGGCTGCCGCCGACTCCAGCAACGTCACCTGTGGCAGAAATTCACCTACCAGCCAATGATCAGGAATCTCCCCCAGTGCCGTCAGATCTGATGACCCATAGGCAACTGCTGCTCGGATCCCCGATTCCCGCAACGCTCTAACTACCTTGCCGAGAACATCATCACGTACTGAAAGGAAACTACCAAAGCTGACATAAACGAAGCGTTCGTTGCTTGAGGCTAGCCATCGTTCCACCTTCGGTTCTGTCCGTTCTGAACGTACAGAGGAGCCCATGAAAACGTGTTCTGGCAGCAATTGTGCGCGTTCTTTGCTCATCAGCTCTGCGGGGTAATTAAAAACTAGCAGGTCGCCATGCTCGGCGAATGCATCTGGAGAGGGATCCAACGCAGGGTTCAACTCGGCCAACGCATGATTCCACTCGGAGGTGAAAGATTCGGCAACTTTCACGCATAGGTTTTTCAGTTCATCGAGCTCTTGCTCACTGGGTGAGAATGCGATAGGCCAGTGCGGTGGAAGCCCGTAAACCTCTGAGGCGCCGGGGAGCGGCAGAGCTGTGGGATGGCCCAGGACGACGTCGATGTGGTGAATTCCTGCCGCCACCATGGCAAGGCGGGCACTGAAGGCTAAATGATCAACGATGATCGTATGGGGGTTGAGTTCCGCAATGATTGCTTGCACAGAACGAGCGGTACTTACCGGCTCCCACATGAGGTCGTTCAGGCGCGCTTCGGCTTGGAATGAAAGGGTTTCAATCATGCCCCTGCGAGTGGCTGAAAAAAAACCAAGCAAGGCCGCATCTTCCCCTTTGGGCTGTTCCGCAGCACGGATCACACCTGGGTTGGACCCTCTACTTAGCTGGAGTGGAACATAGTCGAAGCCAAAGGACTCAACTATGGAAGAGGTTGCGGGCCCGGTCGCAACCACCACCCTCTCACCCGCGTCTTGCCAGCTGGTTCCCATGGCAGCAAGTGGGTAAAGGTGTGAAGCGTAATCCGGACTGATGATCAGGACTGTCATGGGTAAGTAATCAACTCTCTTCGCATTTCGATATCGTCAGAATGTACGGAGGTATAAACGTGGTTCAAAGTATGTGCCATGGCTTCGATCGTAAACTGTTCTTGAACAACACTGCGTGCGTAAGCAGCTCGATCGTCTGTAGATTCATTGACCGATTGTTCCAGTGCTAAAACTATGGCGTCACCGAGCATGGTGGTATCCCACGTTGTCGTGAGAAATCCTGTGCGGCCTTGTTCCACGTAAGTTGCTGGGCCGCCGCTGTCGGGAGCAACTACCAGCAAGCCCGATGCCATAGCCTCTAGCAGCGCAATGCCGAATTCTTCTTTGAGACTCCCACACACGTAAACACCAAGCGGCGCAGCATAGCCGGGTACTCCAGTGCGTGCAGCGGCAACCCATCTGGCCACCGTATTGTTGGGCTGGTGGCCGGGAAGTAGCAAGCCCGCCTTTAGCCTGTCAGCCGGTTGAACTATGGCGTCGATTAGCCCTAGTTGCTCACGCTCATCCGCAGAGGGGTTCTTGAGGTTCCCCCCGATCAGTAGAAGGTTGGTCTTATCACGCAGCTCGCTCCCTGCCCAGGCTTCAACAACAGTTGCCATACCCTTAATCCTGTGGAAACGGCCGACACTAATCACTAGTGGCAACCCACGTCGCGCAGGCGGAAGTCCGCGAAGAAGGTCTTCTAACTCAAGTAGTGCTGCTGTTGCTGGTTTACCGCCAGCATGTTCTTCAGCTTCACGCACTGCTTGGTCAATGACTTTCAGGTCAACACCTTCAGGGACAATAGTATGCCGAAGAGGTTCTTTCGCTACGTCGATTCCGACCAAATTAATGATGTCTCGGCGTAAGTTTGGGCGGGGGAAGAAAACGCTATGAGCCGAGTTGGTCGCTAGCCGCTGCACAAGCCTGGCGCGGAACCAAAAATGTTCTATCTCATCAATAGTTCCAAAGTTTTCCCTTGTTAAAGTCCCCGCACGATCCATCGAATCAATAACAGCATGGGGATCCGGCGCCACGGTGAAGACAACAGGAATTTCAAGGGCACGGGCCACGTCGAACGCAGCTAAACTGCCCACATCTGCCATCCTCAAATGAATGACGTGAACGTCTCCGGCAGCCCTGAGCATCCGGCTGATGCCTCGCCGGGCTGCCACCAGTAATGTCCACGCTTTCGCCGACGCCGGTGCGGGCTGGAGCAGCGGGATACGAGCATATATATGTCCCTGTTTGACTCTCTCTAATTCCACAATGCTCTGCGCCGCATCAATGACGTCGCCCCTAGAGAGTGTCAGCACTCGACCGATTGGCAGACTGCGGACGCTTACCTCTTCTGCTGTTGGACTTTTCTCAGCTTTCTCAGTTTTTTCAGCTTCATCGTTTACCGGGGCCTGATCAGCTACGAGTGCATCACCGAGACGCACCAACAAGGTCGCAATCCCGCCGTTGTCCCCGCTTCCGGCTCGGCTCAGAGTCGCATCTATATCAGCGTGGAGGAACAGCTGGGCCACCGTCAGCCCTGTCTCAGGAGCAACTACCATCTCCACGCTGTCGGGAGCTTCCTGAGCAGCAAGATCCACCAAGGAAAGTTCGGCTACTTCCCCAATATTTCCTCCGCAAGTAACGAGTCTTTCAAGTAGTTCAACTGTTTCTGCTTCTCTCTGGCGTTGACCTAGTGCCGCAACAGCCGCAACACGGACACTTATTTCTTCGCTCCCGTCCTGTGCCACTTCCAATAACGGAGTGGTGGCAACCGGCTGCTGTACCAAACCAAGTGTCTCTACCAAGCGGTAACGACTCGTCGGTTCTTTTACACCTAGCAGCGCGCTTTCGAGGCCAATGGCGACAAGGTCAGGCGATGAGGTGGCCCACACTTCTAGAGTTCGCTGGGCCAGCATCGAAGCAAATCCGCCAGAAACCACGAGCCCTATCAACCGTCCAACGGATCCGGGCCGGGGCACACGGGATCTGTGCGCCCAGGCTGCGTGCTCACGGATGAATCTTTGTTGACTCGAGAGGAGGTCAGAGAGCACCACGTCAACTTCTTCACCATCCATTTGAGCCACAGCGTGAATCGCTGCAATCGCCACAATCTGGTCTGTGGATCCAATGGCACGTCGAAGAATACGCAGGTTTCGCACGCCCCCGTTGCGACCAGCTTGCACGGCTAAATCATCGGCAAGTCGCAAGGCATCGACAAGCCGACTGGCCTGCTTCAATGCATCAAGACAGTTTTGAACCCTCATGCAACGACCTCTTCAGGAGTAAGAGAAATATGGTTCTGATTCTATTGACTACTTGTTCACATCATTGCACCTGCGGTGCTGGTTCTCCCAGAGATGAAAAATGCGTCATGCTACACAACGTGAAACTAGTTGAATCTACTGCGCGCCGAGGGCATGCATCGCGGAACAGCTGAATCCAACTCACCGATTTTTTAGGATCACGCCCTGATGCCGACGACGAGTTCAGGGCTTACCTCACCTGGCTCTCCACACTCATCTACAATTCGGTTGACCAAAGGCTGTAGGAAAAGTCGGCCAAACTGGCGGACAATCATCGTAACCGTTTGCTCTGTCACGCTGCGTTCCGTTGAAGCCAATCCGGTGCCACGCAGCGAGCGTACCTGTTCCGCCGTCAAAACAGCAAGCCTGCTCAGGACATCACCGGCCTGTCCAGGTCCTGTCAACAGTGAGCGGCGAAGATAGTCGACAATGACCGGATTACTCTCCAACATCGCAGCCACAGCAGCGTCTCGAAGCGCCACTATTGCCCGGGATGAGCCCGTCATCGGCACCGAGGTAAGGGTATCCGCGAAAAGATTAACGACCAGTGAGTCCACCGCCTCGCGTAGCCCCTCTTTGGTGCCGTAGTGGTGGGCCACCAGTCCAACTGTCACCTCCGCCTCGGCAGCAATCAAACGCATGGACGTGCCATCTTCACCAAGTCTGGCAAAAAGGCTCAGCGCCGCATTGCGGATACGTGCCTTGGAGGTCAGATCCTTGGGTGACCAGGGAGTTGAAGGAACCTCCGGCTGGGAAATCTTTTCTTTGCTGCTATCTCTGTTCACAGCTCAATATTAGACTACAACCTCTTGTACTACCGTATTGGATACTGTACAACTGTACAAAGAGCATTTTTGAACACTGACGTCAGGAGCTGCATTGACCAACCCGCTGGCAGGCATTGTCATAGTCACAGTCGCCATCAATCTCCCAGGACCGCTTGCTGCCTCACGGTTGGCAGAGTTAGGTGCCAGAGTCATCAAGGTGGAACCGCTCCAGGGTGACCCCCTGCGTAGTGTTGCCCCTGGATGGTATGACGAACTTGTTGCAGGACAAGAAGTCATCTCACTTGATCTGAAAGACCCCTCCAGCCGCTCCTCGTTTGAAGAGCTACTCGCTCAGGCCGACGTTCTTCTCACCTCCATGCGGCCTTCCGCACTGAACCGACTTAATCTCGGAGAAACACTCAGGAATCACGGTATAGCGCTGGTTGAAATTGTTGGCCACGATGGTCCACTTTCTGAGCAGCCCGGTCATGACTTGACGTACCAAGCCGCACACGGAACCTTGCTCCCCCCGGACCTTCCCCTCATCCCAGTCGCGGATCTGCTCGGCTCCGAGCGGGCAGTGGTGGCCACCCTCATGGCTCTTCGCCAGAAGGATCAAGGCGTGAAAGAAATCCACGAGAAGGTGGTTCTTGATGTGGCAGCACATGCCGCTGCGGCTGGAGTCCGGCACGGGCTCACCTCCCCCGGGGCCATCCTTGGTGGGGCGGTGCCAACGTACGGTATCTACCAGAGTGCAGATGGCTACATTGCTGTGGGGGCGCTCGAGCCACACTTCGCTGCTCGTCTCCAGACTCATATTGGCAGCACACGGGAGGAGATAACCCGAGAATTCGCTAGCCAGCCGAACTCTCATTGGGCGGCCCTAGGGCAAGCCCACGATCTGCCTCTTGTCCCCGTTCTCCTCCCTGGGGACGCAGCCACAGAATATGTGGCTGCCACCAGTTCCCAGCGTAGCAATTCCACCAGCACCGCAGAATAGGAGTAATCATGCCCGACCTAGCAGGAATCCTCGCCCGGACAGCCGCGGGCTGTCCGAATCGAATCGCCTTAAGTTATTGTGGGCTCACTCACACCTACGCTGAGCTTGACCGGCGAGTCAGCCAACTCGCCAACGAGTTCAAGGCACGCGGTCTTGTCAAAGGCGACAGACTCGTCCTCCTCTCAGGGAACAGCGACGCATTTGTGATCGCCTTGTACGCCGGACTGCGCGCAGGTGCAATCGTTGTCCCTGTCAACCCGCGGTCGGCACCACTGGAGATCGATTACTTCCTGACGGACACCGAAGCAAAACTGCTCGTTTTTGGCCCGGAGGTTGCCGGAGCCATCTCCGGATGGCGAGACGCAAGCAAACGCCAAGCTGATGTCCCCGCCCTAGCGCTCGGATCCGTTCCGGGCTACGAGGATGTGCTCACCCTCGCCGCAGAACAACCAATCCAAGCCCCCGACGTCGACATTGCCGAAGACGACGACGCGTTGATCATCTACACCTCAGGAACTACTGGCCGGCCCAAGGGGGCATTGTTTGACCACCATCGCATCATTTGGGTGGGCATCAATTCCTGTGTGGGCTTTGGTTTACGTATGGCAGAGCGACTTTTACATGTTGCACCGCTTTATCATTCAGCCGATCTGAACCTAGTCCTCATCCCGGGCATGATGCTCGGCGCGACACACGTGATCCTGCCGGCTTTCGAACCGGAAACGGTACTTTCAGCTATTGAATCCGAACGTATTGGCTTCTTTTTTGGCGTCCCTACCATGTATACATTCCTGATGCGCTCGCCGAGCTTGTCCACACGCGACCTCTCCAGTCTTCGCATCTGCATGTATGGCGCGGCACCTATGCCTGCGGGCTTGGCCCAACAAATGGTGGCGGCCCTGCCGAACGCGTGGATCGTTCAAGCATGTGGGCAGACGGAGGGTGGCCCGGGCGGTATCCTGCTCACTCACGATGAAGTACTGGAGCGCCCCTCGGCCAGTGGCCGGTTCGCCATCGCCAATACTGAGGTCCGCATCGTTGACCCCGAGGGCAATGAGGTCCTCACTGGCGAAGTGGGCGAGATGATCATGCGCGGGGAAACGATGATGAAAGGCTACTGGCGCAATCCTGAAGCTACCGCAGCAACAATCCGGGATGGGTGGGTCCATACCGGTGACCTCGCACAAGAGGACCAGGAGGGTTACATCACCCTTGTGGACCGAATGAAAGACATGATCATCACGGGGGGACGCAATGTTTACTCCGCCGAGGTTGAAAGTGCCATGGCCGGGCACCCAGCGGTTGCCGACATCGCGGTTGTTGGACGTACTCACGAAGACTACGGCGAGACCGTTGTTGCTGTGGTGACTCTGTTGCCCGGTCAGCAGCTGACACTGGATGAACTGCGCGAGTACGGACGAGAACAAATTGCCGACTACAAGCTGCCACGCGAACTCGTCATTGCCGAGATTCCACGCAACCCCTCAGGGAAAATCCTCAAACATCGCCTACGCGACGACATTCGGTCTTGAATCTACTCTTGAACACTTACAGCTAGGAGAACCTTTATGAAGCGCGAAGCAGTAATTGTTGACGCCGTCAGGACACCAGTAGGCAAGCGTGGCGGTCAGCTGAGCCAGTGGCACCCAGTGGACCTTTTGGCTCAAACACTCTCAACCCTGGCAGAACGTACAGGGATAGATCAGAACCGCCTAGCTGATGTGATCGTTGGGTGCGGAATCCAGAGCGGCGAACAGGCAGGGAACGTTGCCCGTAACGCTATCCTCGGCGCTGGCTTCCCTATCGGGCTTCCTGGAACAACTCTTGACCGCCAGTGTGGTTCTGGCCAGCAGGCAGTCCACTTTGCCGCACAAGGCATCAAGTCCGGCGAATATGATTTCGCGATCGGCGCGGGTGTGGAATCAATGTCACGGGTAGATTTGGGGCCATTGTTCATCCCCGGTGGACCTCAAGGTCAGTGGTATGGAAAGCGATCCCTGGCTCGGTTCGGCGGAACTATCCCAGCCCAGGGTCCATCCGCAGAGTTGATCGTTAGCAAGTGGGGGTTCACCCGCGAACAACTCGATGAATTCAGCATTCGTAGTCACCGACGTGCAGCAGCAGCAACGGAGGCCGGGTACTTCACTTCACAGCTTGTTCCAGTGGACGGAACCTCTAAAGACGGCACAGTGGCGGCTATGACTCGAGATGAAGGTATTCGGGCAGTCCTGGACCCAGCAAAGATGGCTGCACTGGCCCCTGTGTTCTCCCCCGATGGCGTCATCACCGCCGCAAACTCTTCCCAGATGAGCGACGGCGCAGCCGCATTACTCATCGCCGAACGCTCTCAGGCTGAGTCTGCCGGATTGCGTCCCCGGGCGCGAATTGTCTCCATGGCCGTGGCCGCTGATGATCCCGTCCTGCAGTTCACTGCGGTCCTGCCGGCAACACAGCGTGCACTTGATCAGGCAGGTTTGAGTATTGGCGAGATTGACCTCGTAGAAGTCAACGAAGCTTTCGCACCGGTTCCGCTCCTCTGGGCCGCCGAATATGGCTACCCACAGGATCAACTCAACGTCAACGGCGGATCAATTGCTATTGGCCATCCCCTTGGATCAACCGGCGCCCGTCTGCTTGCCCAGTTGTTGAACGAACTTGAGCGGCGTGAAGGACGATACGGACTACTCACCATTTGTGAGGGCGGCGGCATGGCCAACTGCACCATCATCGAAAGAATCTAGAGGAAACCATGGAAATTAAGAACCGAACTTTCATCGTGACCGGTGGGGCCTCGGGCCTTGGCGAGGCGACGGTAAATGCGCTCCTTGAACGCGGCGCTCACGTCATCGCAGCCGACTTGAAGGGTCCAGCACCGGAGGGGGCCATCTTCGTGGAAACCGATGTCACCAATCCTGAACAAGTAGCCCACGCCATCTCTGTGGCAACATCGCAGCCTGGCCCCTTGTCAGGAATCGTGAACTGCGCAGGCATCGGGATCGCCACTAAGGTGCTGGGCAAAGAGGGGCCCCATCCTATGGATGCCTTCCTGCGCGTGCTCACCATCAACTTAGCCGGTACGTTTAACGTCATCAGGCTAGCCGCTGAGGCAATGAGTACCAATGAGCCCGGAGCCAGTGGCGAACGTGGGGTCATTATTAACACCGCCTCGGCAGCAGCGTTTGACGGACAGATTGGGCAGGCAGCGTACGCCGCATCCAAAGGTGGCGTGAGCGCCATGACACTGCCCATTGCTCGGGAGCTTGCCCGGTATGGAATCCGGGTTGCCACCATAGCCCCGGGGTTGTTCCTCACCCCAATGATGGGTTCCCTCCCTGAAGCGGCCCGCGACTCACTGGGAGCGCAGGTGCCGTTCCCCTCGCGGCTTGGCGACCCCACCGAATTCGCTGCACTGGCGGCCCACATAGTTGAGAACCAAATGATCAACGGCGAGGTAATCCGTCTTGACGGAGCACTGCGCATGGCAGCTCGATAAGGAAACGCCGTGACTATGAACACCAAAGAGATTGTTTCAGGTCATCCTTCCACTATGGGAGATGACGTTCAGCTCAACACCACTACACTCATCCGCCATGCTGCGCGAACCCACGGGGAGCGCGAGATTGTTTATCGCACCGCCGGTGGTGGCTGGGACCGATACAACTATGCAGAGGCCTACGACCGGATCAAGCGTGGCGCCAACGCACTACGTTCTCTCGGTGTGGGCCCGGCTACACGAGTCGGCATCATCGATTGGAACAGCCGCCGTCACTTTGAGCTCTACTGGGCTATCCCAGGTCTGGCTGCCGTCATGGTGCAATTAAACCTGCGGCTTGGGCCCGAGGATCTCAGCTACGTGATCAAAGACAGCGATACATCTCTGATCTGCGTCGATGAATCGTTGCTTCCTTTGGCAGAAGCTGTAGCACCTTCAATGCCCAGTGTCACCACATGGATCATCATGAGTGATAAGCCCATGTCCGAGATAACAACAACATTGCCCAACGCCCATCACTACGAAGAACTCCTCGCAGCAAGCGAAGCTGATATTCACTGGCCTGAGATAGATGAGCATTCCGCCTACAGTGCTTGCTACACCACTGGAACGACCGGACGGCCCAAAGGCGTGTTTTATTCACACAGAGCCATCTACCTGCATTCCTATGCCATTGCCGCGAACGTTGGTATGACCTTGGATGACTGCACCATGCTCATCACCCCCATGTTCCATGGGCAGGCTTGGGGCCTGCCTCAGGCTGCGGCACTCATGGCCAATAAAATAGTTCTGCCGGGGCGTTACATGGCCGAAGATACAGGTCCATTGACTGATGCACTCATCGACGAAGGTGTGACCATTACCAACGGGGCGCCCGTTATCTTCATTCCGATGCTTCAATACATTGAGACGCTGGAGGTCAAACCGGATCTCAGTAATTTGCGCATGCTATCCGGCGCCACTGAACCACCGCTCACGCTGATGCGCGGCTTCGAAAATCTTACTGGAGCCGAAACCGTTCATGCTTACGGTGCCACCGAAACAACACCCCTTGTGACCATGAACCGTTATAAGGCCAGTGTCCGCGCACGCCTCACCCCGGCGGAACTTCTTGATCTCAAGCGCAAGCAAGGGCTGCCAGTATCCGGCGTCGAGATTCGCTTAGTCGACGGTTCTGACCAGGACGTGCAGTGGGATGGAGTCACCCAGGGCGAGATTTGCGTCCGGGGGCCGTGGGTCACTCGCGGCTATCACAATATGCTTGCCGAAGATGCAAAGGACCGCTTCGTCGATGGGTATTGGCGCAGTGGTGACGTCGGGACCATCGACCCCGACGGCTACCTGAAGGTCACCGACAGGATCAAGGACGTCATAAAGAGTGGTGGCGAGTGGATCTCCTCCATCGATATGGAGAACCTGTTGCTGAACCATCCAAACATTGCGG
The DNA here is from genome assembly GCF_039529835.1 of Arthrobacter sp. TMP15. Lineage (NCBI taxonomy): Bacteria > Bacillati > Actinomycetota > Actinomycetes > Micrococcales > Micrococcaceae > Arthrobacter > Arthrobacter sp. TMP15. The sequence goes on along the minus strand of NZ_CP154262.1, from coordinate 1,614,523 downwards.
AGGCTGCCGTTGTGGGGCTTCCTCACCCCAAATGGCAGGAACGCCCATTTGTACTGGTTGTTCCTAGATCAAACGCGACAGTGGACATAGCCGACATTCGTTCGCACCTCTCCTCCGCATTCGCGGCGTGGCAATTACCCGAGGCGATGACGATCGTCACGGAAATCCCACGGACGAGCGTCGGTAAGTTTGATAAGAAGACCATTCGCAGTCAACATGCCAGCGTTTACGCGGGGTCCGCAACCAGCGAATAAGAATGTGTCCAGGCAGTCACCGAGCGGCAGATGTCGCGAGCAGCAATTAATCAGGAATTAGGAGAACAAACATGATGATGGACGATTACCGTTCGCCGTGGCGCACGGAAGAACTCGATGACCTCAGGGCTATGACACGCATCTTCTTGGAGAAGGAATCAGCGCCGCATCACGCGCGCTGGGCGGAGCAGCATGCCGTGGACCGCAATTTCTGGAAACTGGCCGGAGAAGCCGGACTTCTGTGCATCAGCATCCCGGAGGAATACGGTGGAGGTGGCGGCACTTTCGCCCACGAAGCGGTCATTATGGAAGAACAGGCACGCATTGCCGACACGGCATGGGCAAATGTTGTTCACAGTGCAATCGTTGCGCACTACATCTCAGCCTTTGGCACTGAAGAACAGAAACACCGCTGGCTCCCAGGCATGGCATCCGGAGAGCTGGTTGGCGCCATCGCTATGACCGAACCGTCAACTGGTTCCGACCTCCAAAGCGTGCGTACCCGCGCCAAGCGTGAAGGAGAAAATTACGTACTCAACGGTTCAAAGACGTTTATCACCAACGGCACCCATTGCGATATTTTGGTCATCGTAGCCCGCACAAGCGATGAAAAGGGTGGACGTGCTTTGTCGCTCATTGTTGCCGAAACCTCAGATCTTGCCGGGTTTGAGCGTGGCCGGGTCCTTCAGAAAATCGGCATGCACGGACAGGACACCCGCGAACTTTCCTTCGTGGATATGCAGGTACCAGTTGAGAATGTGCTCGGTGGCGTTGAGGGCAAGGGTTTTGTGCAGCTGATGGAGCAACTCCCCCAAGAACGCCTTGGGATCGCTGTCGCGGCGGCGGCAGAGTGTGAGTTCGCGGTGCGGGAGGCCACCGCGTACGCCAAAGACCGTGATGCTTTTGGACAGAACCTGTTGGGTTTCCAAAACACTCGGTTCGTGCTTGCAGAGTGCCTGGCGGATAGCCTTGCTGCAAGGACGCTTGTCGATCACTGCATCACAGAGCATGTGAAAGGTGAACTCGATGCCCCGACTGCTTCCTTGGCAAAGTTCTGGTGCACTGATATGCAGAACAAGGTCGTGGATCGGTGCCTACAGATCTTCGGTGGTTATGGCTATATGGCCGAGTACCCCATTGCCCGCAGGTTCGCCGCGGCACGCGTCCAGAAGATCTACGGTGGAACCAACGAGATCATGAAGGAACTCGTCGCCCGTTCACTTTGAGAATATCGTTTCACCAATGAAGCTGCCGTGAAGAGCAGAAGGTTCTCCCGGGCCGCAAACGCCCGGGAGAACCTTCTGCTCTTCTTAGCGCATGTAGTGTTTTCGCATCAAGCAGTAGGCTCACGTTAGTGTTTGGTACGCGGTTAGCTTCGTATCAGCGTTTCGGGTCAGCAATGATGGGAGCAATTCAGTGGGTAACCATTTTGAACGGTACGCCGAGGTTGCAGAGATTTTGGCACGCCATGGTTTTGGCTCTCTGACTACAAGATTGGGATTGGGTCGGTTTTTACCTGGCTCGGGATCGCAGGGGTCTGAGGATCTTTCCGATCCCGAGCGGTTGCGGCGTGCGTTGGAAGAACTTGGCCCAACTTTCATTAAACTCGGCCAGGTGCTTTCCACACGTCCCGATATTCTGCCGCCGGGCTACCTCACTGCATTATCCAAACTTCAAAGCAGTGCCCCAGAAGTGCCTGCCGGAACCATCAGGTCCCTCATCGAGCAAGAATTGGGAGCAAGTCCTGAAGAGCTCTTTAAGGCCTTTAGCGATTCTCCGTTGGCAAGCGCTTCGATTGGGCAAGCCCACGCAGCAACACTGCATGACGGCACAGCCGTCGTCATTAAAGTCCGCCGCCCAGGAGTAGTCGCCCAAGTGCAGGAGGATCTGGAGATCCTGCAAAACCTGGCCCAACATCTAAGCCGCAATTGGACGCTCGTAGCGGATTACAACCTTGAGGCAATTTCCGCCAATTTCGCCACAACCCTTCGGGCGGAGCTCGATTACTTGCAAGAGGGACACAATGCGGAACGTTTCGCTAAAAATTTTGCTGACGATCCCAGCATCCATATTCCAAAAATCTATTGGAATAGGACAACTTCCCGAGTTCTGACGATCGAACGCATCTTTGGACTAAAGATCGACGACGAAGAAGTCCTTGCCATGCCTGCCGCCGAGAAGAACTTTTTGGCTGAGCTAGCAGCCAAGGCTGCGGTCAAAATGATCTTTGAGGACGGTTTTTTCCATGCGGACCCGCACCCGGGCAATTTGTTTGTCGAAACTAATACTCGCATAGCCTTAATTGATTTTGGCATGGTCGGAGAGGTCGACAAAGAACTTCGAGGACACCTCGGAAACCTTTTACTGGCGCTTAGCCTCAATGACGCAGACCGCATCTGCCGGTCATTGCTGGAACTTTCAATCAACCGCCCATCTACGGATCGCAGTGTTTTTCGTCAGGATGTACTTCGTTTTATGAAGCAATATCAGGGAAGGGCTTTGGGTGAAATCGAAATTTCACCGCTCATAGGAGAAATACTCGCTATTTTGCGTAATCATCATCTTCAGTTGCCTAGCGAGATCGCGATGCTGACAAAAATGGTCTTCATGACAGAAGGCATGGGTGCTCGATTGAATCCAGACTTCAACCTAGGTACAGTCGTCAAGCCCTACGCCAGCAAATTTGCCTTTGAACGGGCAATTCCGCAGGATTTCCTTCGCAACTTCTCCCGATGGGGATTAGATGCTGCCGTTCTCGCCGCTGAACTTCCTGATCGAGTGAGAAAATTAATTGACCACTTGGACGACGGCGTTGAAGTTCACCTTCGAGCCGCAGAATTAGACCCGTTAATGACCCGAGCCGAACAGATAGGTAACCGACTTGTGGCCGGGATGATTGTTGCGGCATTCATTCGAGGTATTGGTGAGCTCACGGCGGCAGATCGGGAGAGACTGCGCATCTGGCAGAATCCGCTGGTGGCCGGTGGTGTTGGGGTAGTGACGGCTTTTGGCGGATATCTTGCCTGGACCTCACGACGCCGTGGAGGACGTGCCCACAGACAGTAGTGGCTCACCGGATCCGGAGCTGATGCATACTCAGCAGGAAATTAAATGCGGGCGCACTACAGCGTGAAAAGCCCATACGACGCTCGGGGCTGAACATTTCAATAACATGAACTGGGTAAAGCTTGAAAATTTGCTGAGAGTACACATGAGACTAAAAAATGTTCTCGTGCTTGCAACTGGCGACTCTCTAGCCGATCCGCCACTGACTGAATAGGTGCAGCCTGATCAAATGCCGCCTCGCGGCCGTGCACGAGTTGTCCTCTACGTAGTTCTCTTCCTGGGAGTGCTCAGCGCTAATGCGCTGGTGTTCCTCTGGGGAATGATGGCCGGATGGTGAACTTCATCTCCTGGCCAGCTACACGTGCGCCATCCTCTTGGCCACAGAAGCTACGATGGCGCCTTGCCCAGTACTACCATGTGGATGGTTTGCATGTTGGCGGCGCTCTGGCCGGCACGGCCTGGTACATCGTTTCGTTGCACTTCTTGCTCCAGCGTGGGCTGATGGAGAAGCAGGCTACGACGATGTATCCGTAGCCATGGCGCTCATCGTGGCAACATTGTTACTCACCATCTGCACCCTAGCGGGGACAAAGTTTCGTACCCGTCGCCACGATGTCTTTGAGGCGTCGCATCGCTTCGGGACTCGGGCCGTCATGGGTTGTGCGTGGGTGAATGCAATGCTTCTGGCCCAGTTATAGACGCCGGCCCGAACGTTCGAGCAGCCTCTTTTGACCTCACCAATCTTCTGGATGCTCGTGGCCTCCAGTGCACTAGCAGTGTTGCCCTGGTTGTTGCTGCGGCGTGTGCCGATCACAGTTGAGCGTCCTTCGCCCCACGTAGTAATTGTCAAGCTCAATCACGGCTACATCAGGGGAATCTGGATACCGCATGGTGGTCTCGCGGGCTGGCGGGTGGACATCAGAGTTCATCGCGAAGCCGCCAGCGCATGTATGAATTCGCGGCATTCCCACCGTCGGCGTGGCAAACGCCAAGTGACTTTTAAATCGTGTGGTTTACGTTGTCACAGGAAGCGGCATTGGTCCAGTGCTTGGCCACCTACTTACCGATACACAGGGGGCTCGGCTCGATTGGGTGACCAAAACCCCACATGCCACTTACGGCGATGAGCTCGTTGGTGAAGTCACCTCGGCGCAGCCCGAAACCGTCATCTGGAACACCTCGGAGCAGGGCAAACCTGATGTATTTGAACTTTCCTACAACGCCTTTGTTGCCTCCGGCGCCGACGCAGTGATCTGTGTTTCGAATAAATCGGTCACCGGACGGGTCGTTGGCGAATTTGAACCACGTGGCGTACCAGCATTCGGCCCCATCTGGGATTCCTGAGGTTAGTTGCACGTCACGGGACTTCGGCACTGGATTCATAGCTGACTTGTTGGTTTGATTCTCAGCATCAAAGGGCAACGCTCAGCATTGCACGTGAGGCCCTATAACTACGGATCGCTGGGCCGCCTTCACAACCGCCAGCATCGAACCAACCCACAGGGGATGCAATTGGATCAATCTTCATGGCACCACATGCTCCCCTGACGGTCAGTAAGTGTTTGAGGCTTTAGGCACCACCAACTAGAACCGGATCAGTTAACCATGCTCGATCGCTAGGTAGCCACCCATTGGTTATTCCCACTATGGAGAGAACTTGACCAAGCAGCCCTGCTCGCACGAAGGCCCTGAGTTCTTGATATACAGCAGAAGATCTGACAGGAATGGCCGTTAATGAAATGACCTTCGCAGGCGCCTTAACCGTAATACCGTCCTTCGCATGGGCCAGGTAGGGGGCCAGTGGTTTTTCGCACAGGATATGTGCCCTGCCTGGGACCGACCGCGGGATGAGCTCCGCGTGTTTGTAGCTTTCGCCACAAGTGATGACCGCGTCCGGACGCCATTCAAGGATATTTTGCAGGCATCTACGTAAGGTGCACGGTAGATAGCGGCAAATTCTGCTCCCCGCAAGTCTTCATCAGTAGCTAGTTCACCATCTGGGGTTTTGCTGCCGTAGCCGTAGCGTTCCCGGGTCCCATTGTTTAGGGCTGTAGCGACATTGTCCAGGTCGGCTTAGGTGTAACCTGCAAGGCCGGTGCCCTTGGGGAGTATTGGTGCAAAAGCTTGTTTGCGTTCTCCTTCGATCCACGCTGCCAGGGTGAGTGGGGCTCGTGGCTCCCACTTCGCAACGGGGCTCGCCTGCCGGGCATCAACAAATCCGCCATTGATCCGCACAGCCGGTATGGACGCAGCGCAAACAAGCACCAGCAAGATTCTGCGGAGATCTACAAGAAGAAGATAGTGCTCAGCACCTCCACAAAGAGCAAGCAAGGTGAGTCGGCCACCGAAACTGCATTTTTTAGCTATGGCCTCGACTACGATGACACGCAGTAAGGTACATCACTTTCGATCACCCACTAAGGACACCCAATGCGCGCAAAGTATGCAATTCCCGCACTGACTGCCGCCGTAGCAATGATGCTAACCGGTTGCGTGGACAACAGCGCTACCGCACCAGGTGCCAGCTCCTCTGCCTCAGGCGATGCCATTGTGGTCAAGAAAAATGATGCAATCGCGGCCTCTGTGCCGGAAAAGATCAAGAGTGCCGGTGTGCTAAATGTGGGAATGGCTAATAATTACCCACCCAATGAGTTCAAGGACGCCAACGGCAAGCCCGCTGGCTGGTCGGTAGACCTCGCAAACGCCCTTGGTGAGGTGATGGGGCTAAAAGTTAACTTCGACATCGGTACCTTCGATAACATCCTGCCAGCCATCAACGCCGGGAAAAATGACATGGGCATGTCTTCCTTCACGGACACGGCAGAACGCGAAAAGCAGGTCGACTTCGTGAACTACTACATGGCAGGAATCCAATGGGCCTCCCCCGTGGATAAAACGGTTGATCCCAACAACGCCTGTGGACTAAAAGTTGCCGTGCAGGCCACCACCTATGAGGACACTCATGAGGTTCCAGCCAAATCCAAGGCCTGCACCGACGCCGGCAAAGCAGCCATCGAGATCTTCAAATTCGACTCTCAAGACCAGGCAACCAATGCACTCGTCATTGGACAGGTGGATGCCATGAGTGCCGATTCACCTGTCACCCTCTTTGCGATCTCTAAAACCGATGGAAAGCTCCACACTTCCGGCGACGCTTTCGAAGTTGCCCCTTATGGGATGCCTGTCATCAAGGACGGAGAATTCAAGCCCGTTCTTCAGAACGCGCTACAGGCCCTGATCGACGACGGCTCCTACACCAAGATCCTCACCAAATGGGGTGTAGAAAGTGGCTCAGTTTCCACCGCCACCATCAACGTAGGCGCGAAAAGCTAACAAGCCATGAGGACACCGGAGAGCAGCGAAACCCCCGTGGCGCCTTCGCTTCCACTGCATGTTGAGCAGGATGGCGAAGTAGTCAAGGCAATCCCACTGCGCCATCCATGGCGCATTATTGTGGCCGTGATTTTGGTGGCTCTACTGGCTGTCTTTATCATCGACGCTTTTCAACGTGAAGCCTATGGCTGGTCGAACGTAGGAAAGTTTATTTTCGACAAACGAATCAGCCAGGCAGCCCTGGTGACGTTGCAACTCACGGTGTATGCCATGGTCCTGGCCATAGCATTGGGCTTGCTGTTGGCAATTATGCGGCTCTCCCCTAACCCTGTTGTGAAAAGTATTGCCTGGCTCTACATTTGGATTTTTCGTGGAACTCCTGTTTATGTTCAGCTGGTTTTCTGGGGCATTGTCGCCCTAATTTACCCGGTGCTAACCGTTGGAGTGCCGTTCATGACTCCTTGGATTACCTTTCAGAATGGCATTTTCACTAACCTGTTTGTCACTGCAATCATCGGTCTGGCTTTGAACGAGGCCGCGTACATGTCAGAGATTGTCAGAGCGGGGTTGCTCTCAGTGGATGAAGGACAGGAGGAAGCATCACGCGCTCTGGCAATGTCCTGGAGTCAGACCATGCGTTACATTGTGGTCCCTCAGGCAATGCGCATCATCATTCCACCGACGGGCAACGAGGTCATCTCAATGCTCAAGACCACGTCCCTGGTGGCGGCTATCCCACTAAGTATTGACCTGTATGGCGTCTCCCGCGGCATCTCGGCGGTCACGTTTACACCGGTCCCGCTGCTAATTGTCGCCTCTATCTGGTATCTCTTGTTCACCTCCATCCTCATGGTCGGCCAGCACTTCATCGAGAAGCGATTCTCCCGCGGCTCCGGTCAGCGCAAAAGCGAGAAGGCTTCCGGTCCCGGAACGCCCCCAGCAGCTATAGGGCTCACCACCGAACCCCTTGGCAACGAGATAGGCGGCAAGGGATGAGCAATATTCCGATGGTGCATGCGGACCGCGTATCCAAGAGTTTTGGTTCCAACGTGGTCCTGAAAAGCATCAGTCTGAAAGTTGATGCCGGTGAAGTCCTCTGCATAGTGGGTCCCAGCGGTTCCGGGAAATCGACGTTCCTACGCTGCATCAACCATTTGGAACGGGTCGACGCCGGACGGCTCTCCGTGGATGGTCAGCTGGTGGGCTACCGGCAGAGGGGCGAGAAACTATACGAACTCCGGCCCAAAGAGGCTGCTTTTCAGCGCCGAGAGATTGGGATGGTTTTTCAGCGCTTCAATTTGTTCCCACACCTGACGGCGCTTGAAAATATAATCCAGGCCCCGATGCGGGTAAAAGGACTTTCAAAAACCAAGGCAGCAGCGAGAGCAAAAGAACTGATGGAACGGGTTGGTTTGGGCGATAAGTCCGATTATTACCCGGCTCATCTTTCCGGAGGTCAGCAGCAGCGCGTTGCCATTGCCAGGGCTTTAGCCATGGATCCGAAACTGATGCTCTTTGATGAACCAACAAGCGCCCTGGATCCCGAGCTTGTGGGCGAGGTTCTGGATGTGATGAAGGAACTGGCCAGCAGTGGCATGACGATGATTGTGGTGACCCATGAAATGGGATTCGCCCGTGAAGTGGCTGACTCGCTGGTGTTCATGGACGGTGGTGTCGTGGTGGAATCCGGGAATCCTGAGCAAGTCCTTTCCAAACCCCAGCACGAACGAACCAAAATGTTCCTCTCCAAAGTGTTTTAAGGCTTCTCAGGGTCCGGACACTCTTCACGCCCCTGCCCAGAGGAACTATGATCTGCGCCACATGGCACCGCGGCGACTCGGTCGCCCGGCTAGGGTTGAACGCGGCGCCCACCAATCCACAGCCGGCCCATGGCCGAGAGAACGGATGGTGAGCACCCCCACAATGTTTCACTTTACTGGTCCGCAGGAAGATGTTCATGACTCTCGCTCGCCCCTTAGCCAACAGTTTATTTCCGGCAGCTACGGCCCTAGCCGCAGCACTTATTCTGACAGGCTGCTCACCCGTAAGCCCCACGGCGGGTGCTGGCGACGATGCCGGCACACCAGTTGCTGGCGGAACCCTGGTTTACGCTTCCGGCGACGCCGAACCCAGTTGCCTAGATCCCCATGTTGGGGGCAACTACCCACAAGCGCTTGTCTCCTCGCAATATTTGGAGACGCTCTATACCAAAAACGCCGAAGGCTTGTTGGTTCCTTGGCTCGCCGAAGACTCTACTGTCTCAGATGATGGGCTCACCCGAACAGTGAAGATTCGTGCTGGCATAAGCTTCACCGATGGCACCGCACTGGACGCTGAAGCAGTCAAGAGCAACTTTGAGCACCTGTTAGATCCCAGCACCGCTTCATCCACTGGCTACCTAGCCCTTGGAAAAATCGATTCCATGAAGGTTACCGATACCAACACCCTTGAATTACGCCTCAAGACCCCGGATAACTCACTGCTGGAATCGTTCTCCATGCCCTGGGTATCCATTGAGTCCCCTACTGCGCTTAAGCGTCCCCAAGCCGAGAACTGTGCATCCCCTGTGGGCACTGGACCTTTCAAGGTTGAATCCTGGAAAAAGCAGGAATCCGTAAACCTTGTGCGCAACGACGCGTACATCTCCCCTGATCCGAGCGCTGCAAACGCAGGGAAAGCGCACCTGGATTCCATCACTTGGCGCTTCATCCCCGAGGCGGCAACCCGCTATGCTGCCCTGCAAGCCGGTGAAGTGCAGGTCATCGACAACGCCCAGCCTGACGCCATTGCCGCAGCCGGCAAGATTGCCAGTATCAAGCACCTGGATGCACCGCGCCCCGGAGCCGCGAATCGTATTGAGCTGAACTCTTCTAAAGCCCCGTTCAACGACGTCAACGTCCGGGAAGCCTTCATCCACGCGGTGAACGTCAATGCAAGTATTGATTCTCTCTTCTTCGACACGGCACCGCGTTCCTATTCACCCCTCTCCAGCGTTGAACCGCTGGCATACTCTGAGGAAAAGCTCTTCAACTACGACCCGGCAAAGGCTGGCGAGTTACTCGATGCCGCTGGCTGGAAACGACGCGACGCTGAGGGATACCGCGTTAAGGACGGGGCCAGGCTTTCCCTCAATTTTCCGGTAAGTACCAGCCAGTCCATCCCAGCTGAACAATCACTCTTCGAACAGATGCAGGCCACTGCCAAAGAATCTGGCATCGAGATCAAGATCAACCTCTTGGATGTCTCCAGCTGGTATGGCGACTTGGCCAAAAACAACTACAACCTCGTCTCCGCTCCCTACACCAAGGTTGGTCCGAGCGTCTTAGCCATCCTTTTCCATTCTGATTCAACCATTCCCGCCCCCTCGGGCTACTTTGCCAATCTCTCCCAAGTCAAAAACGAAAACCTCGATGCCTTGCTTGACGCCGCCGGGACTACAAAGGACGAAGAGCAGCGCAAAGACCTGTATGCCCAGGTGCAAAAGCAGGTTCTTGAGGGCTACTACGTTCTGCCCCTCTATGACCAGCAGAACCATTTTCTTTACTCGGATAAACTGAAAAACGTGGGTTCCACCACTGCAGTCGCAACACCGCTCTTCGTCGATGCCTGGTTGGCTAACTAGGCACTGAGAAGAAATCACCGCCGCCCGTGCTTACATCTCCTGCAGCGTTCCCTAATAAATCGGACGTTTTCGTGGTGTGCCTGCGATGGCTCCTGCGCAAAGTCGGTGGCGCTGTCTTTGTGCTCTGGGCGGTTGCCACGGCCATCTTCTTTGCAATTCGGATGATCCCAGGGGACCCGGCCGAAGCCATCATGGGTGGTCCAGGCTCCCAAGCTTCCCCCGAAGCCCTTGCAGCAGCTCGAGCCCAATATGGTTTGGATTTACCGCTGCACGTGCAGTATTTTTCTCAACTGCGCAGACTTGCCACGGGAGACATGGGCACGTCATATTCGTTGAAGAGTCCAGTCTCGGAAGTGCTGGTTGAGTTGGTTCCTTCTACACTGACTCTCGCCGTACTAGCACTGTTGGTGGCCTGGACCATGGCGCTTCTGCTTGCTGTGGTTTCGACTCGCAGTGGTGCAGTGGGTTCGAGCGTGGCTTCGGGATTGGAGATCGTCTCGGCTGCAGTACCCCACTTTTGGCTGGCCAGTGTGCTGATCATGGTTTTTTCCACCCTGCTGGGTTGGCTCCCACCGGTGAGTACCAGCACACCGGCTGGTCTTGTTTTGCCCGTAGCCACACTGGCTCTTCCGCTGGCAGGTTTTTTAGGTCAGGTTATGCGGGACACCATGGGAGAAGCCCAACGCTCGGCTTTTGCTCTTTCCGCGCGGGCCCGAGGGGAATCGGAGATAGGGGTACTGCTGCGCCATTCATTGCGGCACGCAGCACTTCCAGGCATTGCCCTCTCCGGGTGGGCCCTGGGATCGCTTCTCTCGGGCGCAGTTGTGGTTGAGTCCATCTTTGCCCGTCCAGGTCTGGGACGCTCACTTCTTTCTGCCGTCACTTCTAGGGATATCCCCTTGGTCACAGGCGTTGCTCTGCTCTCATCCGCCGCCTATATCGTCATTATGGCCCTATCCGATATTGCCGAACGAATCGCGGACCCACGGATAGCAACACAATGACAGGCCAAGAATTTAGCCAACCAACAAAAGCTCCCTTGGTGGCAATGTCGAGGAGGCCGCCGCTGCTTCGTAGCGCCAGCTTGGTAAGACAATTTGCAACTCAGGTCCCACTTTGCCTCTCCACCGCTGTGCTGCTCTTTTTCATCCTTGCGGCGACCGCACCGAATCTCCTGGCTCCGGTTGATCCGCTGGCCATCAACCCCGTCGAAGCATTCTCCGCGCCCGGTGCCGGGCACTTCCTTGGTACTGACGAATCGGGCCGGGACATCTATTCGCGCATCATCCACGGCTCACGTGCATCGCTGCTTATTGGTGCTGCGGCAACCGCAATAGGACTTGTTCTGGCACTAGTGCTCGGCATCCTTGCAGGCTTCGGTGGACGGTGGCTGGACTTTGGTGTTGGCCGAATCTTGGAGGTGCTATTTTCACTACCCGGACTGTTGCTGGCGCTAGTTTTCATTGCATTTGCTGGCCCCGGCGTGAGCACAACAGTCATAGCGGTAGGGCTGACTACTGCTCCCGGATATGCCCGGCTTATTCGCGCCCAAATCCTTGCACTACGCACCTCCCCCATGGTCGAGGCCGCCACGGTACTTGGGCGTAGCCGGGCCAGAATCCTCACTGTCCACATTCTTCCTAACGCTCTCTCACCTATTGTTGTACTTGCCACTCTGGGGCTTGGACAGGCCATTCTATGGTCGGCGTCGCTGAGCTTTCTGGGACTCGGCTCACCTCCCCCAGCACCCGAGTGGGGAACCATGCTTTCAGCCGGCCGTACATACCTTGCCCTCGCCTGGTGGATGACGCTCTTCCCAGGCCTTGCCATTGTGCTCGTTGCTGCCGCCGCCACAGTGCTCTCTCGATCCTTGAAGGCGCGTGGTCCCAAATGAGTGGAATTGAGCCCCTTTTGCAGGTCATGGACCTCAACGTCTCCTTTGCCGGGAAGAACGTAGTGCATGACGTCTCCTTCACGGTGGACGCCGGGGAGTGCCTGGCCCTAGTAGGCGAGTCAGGATCGGGTAAGTCGGTGACTGCCAGATCGCTGATTGGCCTGGCTGGCCCCGGCTCACTTGTGCACGCCGAAACACTTGACATAGGGGGCCGTGACGCTAGGAATCTCTCCCAAAGAAGCTGGCGGGCCATCCGTGGCAAGCGGGTGGGCCTGATCTTGCAAGATGCTCTAACCTCGCTGGATCCGCTGCGAACCGTCGGCAAGGAAATCGACGACACACTGCGTCTGCACTCAACAGGTTCTGGGGCACAACGCGCCTCACGCGTCATTGAACTGCTAACGGCAGCTGGCTTGGATGACCCAATACGTTGTGCCTCCCAACGCTCAGGAGAGCTCTCTGGGGGTATGCGTCAGAGGGCGTTGATCGCTTCTGCAATCGCGTTAGAGCCGGCACTAATCATCGCAGATGAACCTACCACTGCACTGGATGCGACAATCGCCGCATCGGTGCTGCGTCTTCTCAGTGATTTGCGCCAAGAAGGCTCGGGAATGCTCCTAATCAGCCACGATCTAGCAGCCGTGGCACGGGTGGCCGATTCCATTGCCGTTATGCAGGCCGGAAAAATAGTCGAGCGTGGCACCCGCGAACAGATATTCGAAAACCCACAACACCCGTATACACGTGCACTTCTAGCCGCAGCTCCTGAGGATAAACCCCGCTTTAGCCGGCTATCCCCGCCCAGCGATGGCCCAACAACGCCAATGCCTCAGCCCAGAGCGCATGCTGCGAACCAAATCGAAGCTGACGCCAAGTCTCCACCGTTACTCAGTGCCCGCGGTCTCTCCAAGAGCTTCCCTCTAGCCAAGTCGTCGAGTTTTAGCGCTGTACGTAACGTTGACTTCGAACTATTCGCTGGCCGTACCCTAGGAGTGGTGGGCGAATCCGGATCAGGAAAGACCACAACCGCACGTATGGTCTTAGGGCTGTTGAGCCCCGATTCTGGATCTGTTGAGCTCTTCGGTGAACGGTGGAGCGGGGTCCCGGAGTCTCGACGCCGTGCTCTCCGCTCCTCCCTAGGTGCAATTTATCAAGACCCGCTTTCTTCCTTCGATCCCCGTCTTTCCACGGCTTCGTTGCTTGCCGACGCGATAAGCTCCGGCGCAACACGCAACCCCCGCTGCCACGCGGTGAGGATCCAGGAATTGCTTGAGATGGTGGGACTGGATCCCGAAGTGGCAGCCCGTAATCCAGCCACGCTCTCTGGTGGGCAACGGCAACGAGTGGCAATCGCCCGGGCTCTGGCACCGAACCCGCGGGTTTTGATCTGCGATGAACCTGTCTCCGCGTTAGATGTCTCCATTCAGGCTCAGGTGCTTGACTTGCTTGATGATCTGCAGCAGCGGCTTGGGCTGAGCTACCTGCTTATTTCCCACGATCTTGCAGTTATCAGACACATGAGCGACTCTGTGCTGGTCATGCGGGCTGGGGAAGTTGTTGAATCCGGTGCCACTGAATCAGTTTTTACCAACCCCAAACATGAGTACACGCGTACATTAGTGGCAGCAGCACCAGATAGCAGACTCTGAGGTCCGCGGTCCGGAATCCGAGCCTCCTAGTACGTCTTGAAAAAACCTCGAACGTGGCAAGTTAACTTTGCCTGCGGAGATACCTGCGTAACTTCTTAAGTCCTCATCTTTTTTTCTGCCAGATAGTCCAGGCTGAGAGTTGCACACCATCCCTGGCCTCAGAGCAGAGCCAAACGGGCCCTGGCGAAGCTATAGAGTCCATACGCAATAAGTCCGACGCCAACCACGGCCAGAACTGCTTCCCCAAAGGGTAGCGCTGTCAAGGCTTTCAGGGCACCGTCAAGACCTGTTGCATTTCCTGGATCAACTTTGACGGCTGCAACAATGAACAGAATACCAAGCGTGAGGATAGCTATTCCTTTAGCAATATGTCCTGTAATGGCCACCGCAACAACAACCTTTTTGGCACTGCCGGAGGGTATGCGGATATCGTTACGGAACTTTTGCCGGGCACCCTTATAGATGAAGTAGCAACCAATGCCAACCGTGGCGAGTCCAATAGTAATTAGCAAGAACTGGCCGCCGGGAAAGGAGAGAATATCTGCGCTGGTCTGGCTCGTTGACGTTGAGGAGTCGCTGGGGCGCCGCAGCGCAAAGGAGAGAGCCGTCGATGCTACCGCGATGTAGGCGATGGCATTGCCCAGAGCAGACAAACTGCGTGTCCAACGTTTTTTTGATGATGAACCGATCCCCAGTCCTGCCTGAAGCAGAAACCATAGAGATAAAGCTGCCAGGCCTACAACGGTGACCCACAAAACGATCACACCCCCGGGCAGCTTCATCAGTTGCGCGAACGCACCTGACTGGTCTGATTCCCCTCCATGGTGGAAAGCAATCTGAAGAGCTAGATATCCCATCAGCACGTGAATCAGCCCATTGGCGGCAAAACCGATCCGGGCGATCATGGTCAGTGTTTGACTGTTACCGGCGCGGCTTGCCACCTTGCGAGTTTCTTTACCAGCCCTCATGCCCCAGCCACCCGGGCTAGTGAGTGGTCGCCATGGATGCGAATAGTGAAAAAGCGGTGACGGTCATGAATACTCCTAAGTTGGCAAGTGAAAGTACCAAAAACAGAACCCTCGCTCCAGCTTCAGCGCGAGCGGGGGTGGGGAAGTGCATAGTGGCCGCGTCTACCAGCTGACACCCGCACAGGGTCTTCTCCAATACCTACCGAAATTGCCTGCTAAAGTTCTCTGCCAAACTGCGGATTGCTCCAACACTGAACAATACTGGAGCGAGCAGTACCAATAGATTTGTTGCTAGGCCAGTATGTACGCCGTGTATCTGCAATTCTTCCGGCCGATCTGAGTCTATCGCCGTGGGACGGTGCTGGTGAGGGACTTCCCAACCGATAGACTCTACCAATGGATGAATTACTCCGGGAACCGGCAGCTGAGATCGCACGAAAGACCGTAGGTCGCTCACTATTAGCCTTCGCAGCCGTACAAGCAGTCGTGATCACAGGGCTTGTTGTTGTAGACATAGTTAAAAAACGAGACCGCACTAAACGCAAAGGCTTCCCACACCCGGGTGTATTCGAGAAGACCATCGCCGATACGCTTGTCACCACCTACACCTACGGTGCTGACCTGTATAGCGACATGCTCCAAGCGATCCGGGAAGCAAAAGAATCCATCCTGATAGAAACTTTTATCTGGAAAGACGACGAGACCGGGAAGCAGTTCAAGAACGCGATTAATGAAGCAGCCAGTCGTGGCGTTGAGGTTTTTCTCATTTATGACGGTTTCGCCAACTTGGTAGTGCCAACCTCTTTTTTCCGGTTCCACCCAGATGTCCATGTGCATCGATTCCCTGTGCTGCGCACCTCAATGCTCACCAAAACCATCCGCAGCACGGGGCTGGATCACCGCAAACTGCTTATCGTTGATGGTGAGATTGGCTTCGTGGGTGGCTATAATATTGGTTCCCTCTACGCCACCGAGTGGCGAGATACTCATCTACGCCTCGTGGGGCCCTCCGTGTGGGATTTGCGTCAAGCGTTTGTCAACGTTTGGAATGAGAACGCTTCCGGCACTACCCCAGAAATTCCGCACACGCGTCCCGAGGTGTGGGAACCTCGGATCCGAGCGGTCAATAATATCCCCTCGGATCTTGTTTTTCCGATCCGCGGAGTTTATCTGGATGCGATCACGCGGGCACAAAAACATATTTACGTCACCATGGCCTATTTTATCCCTGACCAGCAGATCCTCAGGGCGTTACTTGCTGCCAGTCGGCGCGGGGTTGACGTTAGGATTATTCTTCCCGAGGATTCCAACCACGTCCTCTCGGACTGGTTGTCCCGCGGGTTCTACCGGTCCCTGCTTAACGATGGAGTCACGATCCTGCTCTATCGGAACGCGATGATCCATGCAAAAACGGCAACGATTGATGGTAGCTGGTCCACCGTGGGCAGCGCCAATATCGACAGGTTGAGTCTGACAGGGAATTACGAGATCAACCTTGAAATCCATGATGAAGATTTCGCCTCTGATATGCAGAAGATCTTCGAAATCGACAGCCGCAACGCCAAGGTGCTGACAGTGGATGAATGGCAGGACCGGTCTCTGCTTTCCAGGTTTAGTGAAACCGTCCTCATCCCCCTGCGCCCTCTCCTCTGACACCATCTTTGCGGACCAGCAGCGCCTCAGCACACCGTGCCAAGTCCCGCTAAATTAGTCGATCTTCTAAGACCCGGCTCTCTTTCACGTCCGACGGCGGCCAAGCTACTCACGCCGTCGAACATGGCCTGCATTCGGCTGCTGGTATCGGATATTCCGTTATGGCAGCCGTTTTCTAGTTCTATGACTGTCCGTAATATTCTTGGTCAAATCAGATCATGGACGGGCTTGCCAAGTTTGTTCTGATCTCATGCTCAGGATCCTGATGGTTTCCATGTTGTTTCTCGTGACTCTGGTTCCAGTGCTTCTTGTGGCGTTACTTATTTTGGCCATCACCGGTACCGGGCAGAAGAAGCCCTCGATCCTTAATCTGCGAACGGGCCAAAGTCGCCAAACTAAGAACAAGCTTTTGGTACTGAACGCGCTGCTGGGGAAGTTGGTTACGAAGATCTTGTGCATTCCACGGCACCGTTGGAACCAACCGAGCACGCACCAACTGTCCGTACCGGCGGCCCGGACTGCTCTCAGCCCTACGAGATGGGGATTATCTTATGTGGGAGATCGTCAGCGGTTACTTCGGGACCCGCACCAAGGACGGTGATTTTGATCCGCGGATGTTCGCCGAGACGGCTGCCCACCCATCCGTTAAATGCCTCTCACTGAAGCTAAGTCCAGGCGCCAAGCCGAGCATTGGCGGTGTCCTTCCCGTCGGCGAGGTGACCGCCGAAATTGCCAAGGCTCGTAATATGCAAGAGGGAGTGCAATGTGTGAGTTCGGCAGCGCACAAAGTTTTTTCAACACCACGGGAACTCATCCAGTTCATGTCAACTATGCGCGAACTCTCTCCGGGGGAACCCGTGGGGCTCAAACTCTGTGTGGGATCACGGACAGATGTTTTAGCAATATGCAAAGCCATGTTTTCCTGAAGATCTCACTCATGACTTCATGACCGGATCCGGATCGGCGCCGACTCCACCCATGCTGCCCGAGCCATGATGATGTCCACCGGCTGTATTCAGTCTCAACGGTGCCACGCAAACCACTGTCCGGTAGAAGTAACCAGCCAGAACCACTGAATTTTAAACATACCTATTTTCCAGAGGTTGGCGAACAGGACTTCAGAGGTGCACACCCCTCAGGCTTTCACCCGGAGGCAAAGGGCACACCGACCAACGTGAGCCGCCTCGATCCCTCGTGGGGATGGGCAGCCGGACAAGTCATCTCCACCCCAGCGAACTCAATGAGTTCACCCGAGCAGTGCTTGATGGCCGTCTACTCGGTCCAGAGATGCTGGCAGAGATGAAAAAGACAGTGCCCAGCGATGACACTTCTTTCAGCGTCGCGGTGACTTCCTCTGGGCCTTCATCAATATCAAGGACGAAGTGCTCCTTCTGGAAACCTATAAATCCGTCACTGACACTGTAGATGCGGCTTTCTGCCAGCTCTAGCCGGGGATGGCCTGGTGGTCGGCATGTGAGTTGATCCGTGCCCGGACCCGTCCTAGAATCTCGACCGCCACGCACCCAATCAGTGAGGCTATCACTGTGACTTGTAGCAGCTGCGCCGGAGGTACCACCACGTTGAAGAAGTCTCTGGGGAGCGGAATCAACAGCAGCCCACCAAGCACGGCGTACATGGCGAGAACGACGGCGATGCGCTTCAAGTTCAGCGGTCGGGCGACTATCACGAGAACCCACAGGCCGATGAGCGAAAGCGTGATCACTGATGCGCTCTGAACCTCTACCGTGGAGAATTCTCCGTGCAGTGTCGCGTACATCTTCACGCCCAGAATGCTGGCGGTAACGATAAGCCCGGCAGGTATCGCGAAGGAGAGGGAACGTTTCAAGAATCCTCGACGGTACCGGCGATTGTTTGCCATCAAAGCGAGGAAGAAGGACGGGATACCGATCGTGAGACCATCAGTAGCGGAGAGTTGGCGGGGAAGGAAAGGGAAACCCCAGATAAGTGCCCCAAAGATCACCGACATTGCAACGGCGTATGCTGTCTTGCTCAAATACAGCATGGAAACCCGCTCAATGTTAGCGATCACTTGCCGGCCCTCCGCCACGACGCTCGGCAAACGGTCGAACCGGCCGTCCAGCAACACCAGCTTGGAGACCGCTTTGGTAGCTGCCGCAGCCGAATTCATGGCGATGCCAATGTCAGCATTTTTCAGTGCGAGGGCATCGTTGACCCCGTCCCCCGTCATCGCGACTACGTGTCCGCGCTGCTGGAGCGCCTTGACCATCTGTTTCTTTTGGACCGGGGTGACCCGACCAAAAACAAAGTGTCTGTCCATAACATCACCTAGTTTGTCGGGATCCTCGGGCAGTTGACGAGCGTCGTAGCCTTTCTCGACATGCACACCCACCTCACGGGCAACAGCTGCCACCGTCGCAGGATCGTCACCGGAGATGACGCGCACTCCAACACCTTGTTCGTGGAAAAACGAGATTGTGCGAGCCGCGTCAGCGCGCACCTTCTCGCGAAAAGTCAGCAGCACCACCGGCGATATCCCCGATGGCAACCGGGTACCGTCTGAGATCAACTCGGTACTGTGGGCGAGCACAAGTGTTCGCATGCCAGCCGACGCGAGTCTTTTAGCTTCGGCCAGCACTGCGACAACAGAACCGGATGGTTCCAGCGTCGACAGACCGTGACCTGTTTCAGTACTCACGCCGGGGTCCAAGACCATCTCTGGGGCGCCCAGCAGCCAAGTACCGGCAGCGGTGTCAGTATTAGAGAACGAAACTGCGCTCCACTTGCGCTCGGATGAGAAGGGCGTCGTGGCCACGGGATTGAGTCCCCTCTGAGCCGGGAACTCCTTCGCCAGACACCGCGCAGTCGCATTCGCATTTGGTTCCGTGCCAAACCAACCCAGGCTTTGCCGCCATCCGGAACCTTGGTCCAGGCTCCGTGAGGATAACGTGGCAAGGGAGTGAACGGCGTCGAACATGATGGCACCCTCGGTGAGGGTTCCAGTTTTGTCCAAACAAATAATGTCCACCCGCGCCAGCACTTCAACAGCGGCAAGTTCTTGGATCAGCACCTTCTGTTGGGCCAACCGCACACCACTGACGGCAAAGGCGACGCTTGTCAGTAGGACCAGACCCAATGGAACCATGGCGATGATACTCGCTACTGCTCCCACTGCAGCAGTTTTCCAGGTTCCGGTGCTGATGGCTGCTTCCCAGCCGCCCGCGGCCTGCATCTGGCCGTTGACAACGATCGCCATAATGGGAAGAAGCGCCCACGTGATCCATCGCAGCACCCTATTGAGCCCATTGCGAATTTCAGAATTAACAAGCGAAAATTGCTTGGCCTCAGCGCTTAGTTTGCTGGCAAAGGATTCTGCCCCCACATGGGTGACCTTTGCCCTCCCGTTTCCGCCCACCACACTTGAGCCGGAGAGGACTCGATCCCCCGGAGACTTTACTACTGGTTCTGCCTCACCGGTAAGGAGAGATTCGTCAATTTCCAGGCCCTCGCTGTCGAGCATCGTGGCATCAGCGCACACCTGGTCCCCGGCTCTAAAGACAAGGATGTCATCGCGCACCACGGCCTCGACCGCGATGTCCTGCACGGCGCCTTCCCGAAGGACCCGTGCATCCGGGGTATTGATGACGGCGAGCCGGTCAAGTGCCCTCTTGGCACGGTACTCCTGTACCACGCCGATCACCGCGTTACCCACGGCAGCAAATCCAAACAGCGCATCTCGCCATTGGCCCAGCATCAGCAGAAGGATAAAACTCCCTGCCACGATCGCATTGAACAATGTGAGCACGTTCGCTTGCACAATGCTCCACAGACTTCGACTGGAGGATTGCAATACCCGGTTTGTCAGCCCTGCCGAATTCCGGTTAGCTACTTCTTCATTGGAAAGTCCCCGACGATGCGGTTTATGCGGCCTATCGTGGCCGATCTTGACTTTCCTGCTCACAATGAATCAGACCGGAAGTACACCATGCCTGAACCCTACAGGAGTGCCGCAGCGAGAGCTTCGCAGCAAACACGTGCAGCGGTGTATATTCAGGTTCGGACTTCAAGGATATTTCATAGCGGAGAACCTCCACTACCCATTCTGCTGCTCAGGGCCTTTCGGCCCTTGTTGGTCACTGGCGCATAGGAGAGACTGGCTGGAATGATCGGCATTACGAACGGAGGGAAGACTAATGGTTCAGCTGGATGCGACGGCGAAAGACACAGCAACTCCAGCGTTGGCGCCTATCACGGTCTTTATTCTGGACGATCACGAACTTGTCAGACGCGGACTCAAAGAACTCCTTGAGGGCGAAGGCTTCAGCGTCATAGGCTCCAGTGGCTCCGCTCTGGAGGCGACAAGACTTATTCCGGCTTTGCATCCGGATGTTTGCGTGTTGGATGCAAGGCTCCCGGATGGAACCGGCATTGAAGTTTGCCGCAACGTGCGGTCTGTGGACCCCTCCTTGCAATGCCTTATACTCACCAGTTACGACGACGCACAAGCCCTTCGAGGCGCGGTTCTTGCCGGTGCTTGCGGTTACGTGCTGAAAGAAATCGATGGAACAGATCTGCTGACCTCGCTGCGCCGCACCGCCAAGGGCGAAACACTCTTCTCCCCCGACGTCGTGGCCAAAGTGATTCAAGGACTGGCAGAACCAGAACGAACAGATCCGCGGATCGCTGCCCTAACACCGCAGGAAAGCCGTGTTCTAAACCTCATTGGCGCCGGCTTGACCAACCGGGACATTGGCCGTGAGATGTTTCTGGCAGAAAAGACTGTTAAGAACTACGTCTCTTCACTCTTGGCAAAGCTGGGATTCGTCCGACGCACACAGGCGGCAGTTTTTATCACCAACAAAAGCTGGATGATCCCACCACCGAATCACTGAGCATCTTCACTAGGAACTTCCCAGGTCATGCGAGTTCCAGTAGTTTCAGTACTCTCAATCTCAAAAGTCCCGTTCAGAAGTTTGGCCCTTTTTTCCATGTTTAGCAGCCCACTACGGCGGCCCGGCTCACCCACTCCAATGCCGTCGTCAACAATAGTCACAGTAACTTTATCCGCTGTCACGTCCACGCAAACCTCGATGACCCCAGCCTTGGAATGACGTACGGCATTGCTCAATCCTTCAGATAAAACCGCCAGCAGATGTTTCGCCGTCTCCTCGGATACCGTGGAATCGATGGGTCCTGCAAGATTCAGGCGCGGTGCAAACGCGAGAGGCTTCGCAGCGTTTCGGACAGCTCGCAAGATCAAGTCACTGAGAAGCTCCGTTTCGTTGGAGCTGACCTGCAATGAATAAATAGTGTTACGTAGATCCCGAATGGTCTCATCCAGTTCAGTGGTGACATTTTTGATTCGTTCCAACGCTGTTTTATCCGTAATGAGACGCTGCATACTCTGCATGCTCAGCCCTGCAGCAAAGAGGCGCTGAATGACGACGTCGTGCAAGTCCCTGGCAATGCGATCCCGGTCGGTAAAGACCATAATCTGTTCACGCAAACGGTGTGTCCTGGCTAATTCCAAAGCCAAAGCAACGTGAGAGCCAAACACTGCACTCATCTCCACTACGATCTTGGAGTAACTTTCAGAATCTTGGTTCTTTGCAAGTATTAGCAAGCCTTGGTTGGTGCCCTGAGGGCCCAACGGAATGACGATCGTTGGCCCAAGAGTGGTGCCTTCCGCTTTACCCAGTAGGCCAGTGACGTCATTGAACACTGTTGGGACACCTGTTCTCAAGACCTCCACGATTTCCGGGGAATCCAGGACAAGCGAGCGGCCAACAAGCAGTGATGCCCGCTCTCCGGCAGCAGCAGCAACGAATAAGTCAGGTCCCTTGTCAGAGGAAACACCAATCATGGCCAGTGCGGAGTCAGACTCGGCCAACGCGGTGGCCGCAATCATATCCAAACTACTTCCAGTGATGTTTCTATCATCATCCATCATCCGGCCAGTGACACTCATGCTCGCTTCCAACCAGCTCGAGCGGCGTCTGGCATCCTCAAACAAACGAGCATTTTCAATGGCAACGCCCGCAGCTGCCGCCAAAGCAACAGCCAACTCCTCATCCTCCGCCGTGAAGTCCGCCCCATCTGACTTCTCTGTGAGGTAAAGGTTTCCGAAAACTCTCCCTCTAACCCGCACAGGAACTCCCAGAAAAGAGACCATTGACGGATGGTGTTCAGGGAACCCGTAGGAGGCGGGGTGATCGTGCAGATCACGTAACCGCATCGGATGTGGGTCACTTGTCAACAGCCCTAAAACACCGTGACCGGTGGGCAATGGGCCAATCTTGCGGATGAGCTCTTCATCTATTCCAACAGTGATGAAATGACTCAGGGATTGGTCTTCCGCGATAACGCCAAGAGCAGCATAGCGAGCGTCAAGGAGTGTGCAAGCAGATCTAACAACTCTCTCCAGAACCGCATCCAGACTCAGGTCTTCTGCTACGGAAACCACAGCCTCAAGCAGGCCGCGCATTCTTTCCTGTGTGGAGAGCAGTTCACCCGCTCTGTCTACGAACTCCCGGAGTAGGTCCTCAATGCGCGTTCCTGCCGCCGCTGGCAACAATGGTGTGGAATTATTTGCATCGGAATATTTCACCTTACCCACCTTTGATGGCCCATCAGTCATTGTGTTACGAGCCTCAAAAACGGCTTACTCCCCACAGGCTACCCTCCTTCTCTGGAAGCGGCCCGCAGATGCCGGATAAGTTATAGTCTCCCTCTACAACCTGAGAAGATTAACGAGCATTGGACCCCCAAGGCTGGCTGAATTCATGGATTCATGACCCACGGTCTTGACCAGATTAGTGGCTCTGGAACGCTGAATCGCGCCGCTCGGCGGTGTACATGGAGGGAGGTTCCGCGGTGGCGAACTGTAGTGCTTTGTTGGGCTGGCCGGGAGGAAAACCATAGTTTGGCTAGCTCCACCAACACCAAATACACAACCGTCTTAGCAGAACGTGGTGAAATCGAACAGTGAACTGATTGGCCCGAACAAGAACAAGCAGCGGAGGATGACGGCGATGTCCCCATAGGAGGGGGCTAATGGTTGTTCCCTATCGACGCGGTCTCCTTGAATGGCGAGTTGACCTGTGTCATACAGCAGGTTGTTGACTAGGATTTGTCCTGGCAGCATCGGCAGAAATCTAAGGACCACGCAGGCTGTTGCAGCACTGAGCATATTTCCGAAATTACTTGCGGTGCCGGCCAGCACGATGTGCGCTGCGTCTTTTGCAACATCAGCTGCACTCTCAACCGAAATTCCAACATCCCCCTGGTGTAACGCCAGGGCATCATTGGCGCCGTCGCCAAGAAAAGCCACAGCCCAACCCCACTGCCGCATAAGCCTGATAATTCTGGCTTTTTGTTCCGGCTAATGCTAGTCCAAGATACCTGCACACTTTCTCTGCAACCCTGTTTCTCTCTGTAACCCTGGCGTTGTCTCCTGTGGCTAGTTTGACCGTAATTCCAAGCTCCGCCAGCCCTATTAGGGACTCCCTAACGTTGGCTTTTGGCTTGTCCACCAAGACCAGAAACCCAGCCAATGTCAGCCTCACTTCCTCAGCCGGGACTATGGCACTCATTCCCACCACCTGACGTGAAGCCACAGCGATAACCCGTGCTCCGGCGTCGTACTGTTCATTTAATCGGAGCAGCGCTTGTGGCGGCACGTCAAGACACAGCGGCATGACGTCCTCAACCGAACCCTTCGTAACAATTTGTTGCGCCCCACTCGGATCAACCACCAAAACACTTGTCATACGATGCTGATGGTCGAAGGGAATAATGTCCACACGCACGTCGCTGCCAGGAGAAAAATCATGCGTTTGCGGGGCCTCCCAGACAGCCGCATCCAACCGATTTTGACCCACTATTGAGACCTCGCCATGAGCCAGGTCGACTTCCGTTGACACCAGTCCCAGGACAAAATGTTCTGCCTCGGTAATATCCGCACCAATGGCGAATGCCGAAGTAAAACTGGTATGCCACTCTGTCAGAGTGCCGGTTTTATCGGTGACAAGAACATCCATATCACCTAGATCCCCAATACAAACCAGCCGTTTAACCAGTACTTTTCTTTTGGCCAACGTCCGGCTTCCAGCCGCCAAGCAAGTCCTGACGACGGCGGGTAGCAGCTGCGGCGTGATGCCCGCAGCTATTATGAGGGGAAAAGAGCAGCGACACCAGAAAAGGGCGACCGAGCAGGTTGGTAAGGAAAATAAGAGCTGTGAGGGCAAGCGCCACTTGTAGAAGTAGGAAAGAGAACCTCTTGAGACCGTGTTGAAATTCCGTCTGTGGTTGATGCTCCCCCACGCCCAAGGCGATCTTGCCAAACTCGGCACGACCACCCGTGGCTACGACAACTCCCACGCAATTGCCAGCGTTCACTACGGTCCCCATAAAACGACAGCACGTCATCCCATCCAGCGAACCCACGTCACCCGGTACTAAGTCCACGACGCTAATTTGCCAGTCTGCACCGTCCCGCACAACCATGTGCGTAACGCGTGAATGAAGAGCCTGCGCAGCTTGTTCGGCCCTAAATTCATTGGGAACCCCAAACCGACACCAACCATGGTCGTACCTGATGGCTGCGCAAAGCGTTGGGACAAACTTCTGCCAACCGACGCCACGCCTCCTCAGAACACAAACCAATCACGCTCCAGTGACAGTCAAGAAGAACCTGTTCAACGCTAGTGTGGGCGGTGGTGGCGAGTGAAGGCCACCCTAAATTTGTCTTCTCAGCTGGTAGAGACGGGCTCATCGGTATCCTCGTTGTTTGCGCCCACCGTCTCAGGCCCCGGGACCGTGTCTAAGGAAAGAGGCACTACCAACACAGGACAAGGTGCATGTTCTACGCATGCCGAACTAACCGATCCCAAGAGCATTCCTTTGAAGCCGCCACGCCCACGTGAGCCGACTATAAGCATGTGGGCGGATTCAGCGGCATCGATCAACACCTTGGCAGGCCTGCCTCGGACACAGACCCCAGTAAATCCTTCTGGCATCCCATCTCCAAATGCCTCCTGCGCGGCATCTTTAAGGAGCTGCTGCGCATCCTGGTCCGGATCCCAGTCAGGGATTATGTACGAGCCAAAGACGGTCTCCATGTGCCACGCAGTAACAGCAATAATTCTGGTGTTAAGGGACTGTGCCATTTTTTGCCCCCACTTCAGGGCAAGCACGGACTCGGCAGACCCATCAACACCAACCACAATGCGCGAAGTCCTCGGGGTTCCCTGTTCTTCCATGGTCCCAGCCATCCTTCTTCTCTTTCACATCCGTTTCTTTCACTTCAACTTCCAGCGGCAAAAGAAGTGAGCCGCTTCCGGTCTCTCACGCGCGCCAGCTATGTCTGCACACTTCAATGATCGAGTCCCACAGGAGAAACTGCACAGGGTCATAGGTCCCTAACTTTGCGGTTAGCTTCGTGCCATGATCAGGGATACCAGCAAAGATAAGGAACACCCTCGTGATGAAAGCTCCACAAGAACCAGCCGTCATTGTAGTGGGAGTTGACGGATCAGACTCATCCGTTGAAGCTCTGCGTAAGGCTGTCTGGTTGGCACAACACCTCGATGCGCAAGTGAAAGCCTTGGCCTGTTGGAACTATCCCAATGCCTATGTAGTTCCATATGCTCTGGGGAACTTTGACTTTGAAGGGGCGGCACAAGAGGTGCTCGATTCCGCCGTCGAAAGAGCCTTCGGGCTGGACTGGCCCCGGCAGCTCAGCGCCCACTTGGTACAAGGCTCTGCCCGGTCAGTACTAATTGATGCTAGCGAAGATGCCACGATCCTCGTTCTGGGACGGCGTGGCTTTGGTGGATTCAAGGGTTTGCTGATGGGATCCGTCAGTTCAGCCTGCACCGCCCACGCCCACTGCCCGGTCATGATCGTAAACCCACCACCTGATCCTCCTTTGGGCTCAGCTCCGGAAGCGTTTGCGGAGCCTTAGAATGTGGGACGCCGAGTTGTTCTCCTTGAGCTGTTGGAATGGATCCACTGAGTCTCAGCTATGCACACTGCCCTTGCTGTGCCGGATGGTGCACTTCTGACTCTTATGAGAGAAATGCAGACTGTCTCCAGCAACAAGTATTTTTTGGTTCTCCTCAACGCAGACACGGATAGGCGCGGCCAAGCCCTCAGCTAGGTGCAAAGAAAGAGAGTCCTGGGTGAGCTTGACGGTAATTGATTGACCGTGAAATAAAAGTTGAAAGCTCACCCGCGAGAGCTCCCGCGGCAGAAGAGGATGCAATCGTAAGGTGTTGTCGCGGGTTTCCACCCCGCCATAACAGCGAAGGACCATGTCCGAGGTACCAGCCATTGCCCCGAGATGGACCCCCTCCCTAGTGCTCCCACCCTGGGTGTCCTCGATATCGCATTGAAGTGCGTGGGTGAACAGGGCCCAGGACTGTTCTCTATCGGTGCGCGCCAGAACCCAACTGTGAGCCAGCCGGCTTAGGGTGGATCCATGACTTGTCCGTGCCAAATAGTAACGGATGGTTTGGGGTACAACTTCTGGCGGCAGCGGGTAACCTAGCCGCTCAAATACCGTACGCAGCTCTTCAGCAGACAGCAGGTAGAACAGCATCAGCACATCTGCCTGTTTTGATAATTTGTAACAGTTGGTCGAATCCCCTTCTGCCTGAAGAATTAGATCTAAGCGGCCAATATCACCATAAGTAGCCCGGTAACTGCCCCAATCAAATTCCAGCAGGTCCTCATAACCCTCAAACTGGCTGATCACCCCATCTGCGTGGAAGGCTACACGTAGCCGACGGCTTATTTTCTCCCATTCGGCGAGTTCCTGCCCATCCACCAGCAGGCGAGCGCGCAACAAACCTCCATCACCAGCAGAAACAACCCCCACGGCTTCCCCAGCCTTGGAAAGAACCCACGATGCAAGCACATTCGTATAAGCGTTATTGCGCAGCCCCGCACCGGCTTGGCCGGGGTAGCCGTCGTGAAACTCATCAGGTCCCATCACCTCAGTAATGCAATACCGCCCGTCGGCAGGGTCAAGTACTGCCAGATCGGCGAAGAAACGTGAGACTTCAACAAGAATTTCTGCACCGTAACGAGCTAGAAATACCCAGTCATTGCTGGCTTGAAAGTACTGCCAAACATTGTAGGCGACGGCCAGACCACTGTGGCGCTGGAGATGAGAGTTGTCAGGCATCCACTGTTGCCCGCGGACATTGAAGAGAGTAGATGGTGTCTCTTCTTGCCCATCACTGCCACTTTGCCAAGGAAACATAGCTCCTTTGTGTCCTATAGCCCGCGCGGCTGCTCGTGCCGCGCCCAAGCGCCGGTATCTGTACATCAGAAAAGATCTGGTGATATCTGGGCGCCTCAGGGTCACCATGGGATAAACGAAAAGCTCATCCCAGAATATGTGTCCTCGGTAGCCCTCGCCATGCAGACCTCTGGCCGGGACACCAGCGTCAAGGTCTGGATCTGCGGTCGCCACGGTTTGCAACACATGGAAGATGTTGAGGTTTAGAGCCTGAGAGTGTGATTGCCCGGCTCCCAGCTCAACCCCGAAGCTGTCCCATAGTTCATCCCAAGCGCGTGTGTGCTCCAGCAAGAGCACCTCACTCGTTGATGCCCCTCGAATCTTCGCGCTGGCTGACAATCCGGCAGTTGAAATCGCCGGATCTCGTGACGTTACTGCGGCCACCGTCTTTATAATCGTGACAGGTTCGCCGGGCTTCAAGGAAAAGTTTAGGAGATGACCTGCCCGTGCATCGTCAAGCACAAGTTCGCGCTCTCTGGTGATCGGTTCGCCGCTTGCACTGCGAAGGCTTGTGCGAAGGGCCATAGCAATAGTGATCCCTGATTGTTTGGTCCGGGATTCCCACAGGACACTTTCATCTCCTATTTCGCTGCCGCCAACAGCTACAAGGTGATCACCTTCCAGCTGACTATCGGCCGGTGAATTACGATTCTCCACGGCACCATTGATAGCCGAAACGACGTCGACGTCTCCCGCCCAATCTTCAGCTTCAACTGTCATCTCAAGTACGGCGAGGTGCTTCTGATCCATTGACTGAAACTGTCTGGAGGTGATCCAGGTGGTCCGCCCATTCGAGTCTAGGTAGCGGTTTTTCCGCGTCAATATCCCATGCTTGAGATCAATCTTCTGATGGTGGCTGAGCGTCTCCGGGCCCCCTGGACGTAACGTGGAGCCACCGGGGAGCTGGAGCGAAAGGAAAGTCCAATCCGGAGCGTTGACCATGTGCTCAGTTTCATCAATGCGCCCGGCCACATCAGTTACGGCACGGTTGTAGACTCCGGCAAAGTACGTCCCCGGATAGTGGGCTGAATCCGCAACACTGCCGGGAATGGATCCGCGCGTTGCCCAATAGCCGTTGCCCAGAGTGCACAATGCCTCTCGACGGCCTTCCAAGGCAGGGTCAAACTGGTTGTACTCCAGCGACCATTCATCCTTCACCTCCTCACTCGGCCAAGGGTAGTGGTCACCCACAGCTACGGCTGATCCCTGGGTGGCATCAGTGAGAGGGCGTACAAGGGATAACGCATTGAGATCGGTGACCGTCAGATTTGCCCCTGATGCCAGCAAGGCGCTCCCGCCGGTTCCCCTCTCAACCCCCACAACTAGTGCAAAGCCACCCGACACCCCGGCCTTGACTCCTGCAGTGGCGTCTTCTAGAACCACGATGTCCGATGGTTGAATTTTTAGGCGGTGTGCTGCCTCAAGAAACATGGCCGGGTCCGGCTTCCCGGGCAGTGCCAGTTCTAGGGCATCCGTGCCGTCCACCAAAACCGTAAATAGGTCCGATATTGACGCCGCAGCCAGAATTTCCCGGCTGTTGCGGCTTGCGGTGACCAAAGCCGTTGGCACCATTGCCCCCAAAAGTCGCCGCAACAAAGCCAAGGCATCGGGAAAGACAACCACCCCCGAATCCTTCAGGAGCTGAGCGAAGATCTCCTGCTTTCGGGCCGCCATGCCTGTGACGCTCAAGGTGCCCGAATCATCCTCTGCACCGCCGTCTGGCGCGTGGATGCCTCGATGATTTAGAAAAGTCCGGATTCCGTCTTCGCGACTGCGGCCGTCAACGTACAGGCGGTAGTCCTGTTCAGTATCAAAAATATTCGTTTCCGATTCGCCTAACCGTGGCAATACTTCGTCAAAGAGCGCCTTCCAGGCGGTGGCATGCAACCGGGCTGTGTCAGTGACAACCCCGTCCATGTCAAAAATGACAGCACCATAGCCACCGGTCTCAGCCGTTCTGCCTAGCGTCCGCGAAACGTTGTGCAGTTTCATTGAAGTTGATTTCCCCTGTTTGCCTGGGTTCCTTTTCTTGCTTGCGTGCTTGGGCACCGCTGCCACTTCCCTGCATCTAGCTTGCCTCGTGCACCTGAAAGCGTCAGCAATTACTATGATTCCCGCAGCTTAGCTGACCTGCACAGGGCACAAGGTCCCGAACCGCCTGTTCCATGTAATCCAACACCGCTACCGGCGGCTTACGGCTTCATGTCCTGGTCCACTTGGAAATGCCAACAGCATCAACGCCGTACAAATATTTTCTCCACAGGGGCCTTCTGGCCCTATTTCTGGTGCGGCCGGAGACGTAACGTTTTTGCTGTGGGCCAATAGGTGCTGCGGGCCAATACATCCGGTAGCGGCATCGCACAAGCCTCAGGTAAGCGCGTCGCTGGGGACGTCACGGCATCTCATCTAAGGAACAAAATATGAAGGCACTCGTTTATCAAGGTCCAGGGAAAAAGCAGTGGATGGAGGTACCCGCACCGCAACTGCTCAATGACAGTGATGTCGTGGTGCGCGTCGACACCACAACAATTTGTGGAACCGATCTGCATATCCTCAAAGGAGATGTTCCCGCCGTCAGTATCGGCCGTATTTTGGGTCATGAGGGTGTGGGTACCATCTCAGAAGTTGGATCCGGGGTCAAAGACTTCAGTGTTGGCGACCGCGTCATTATCTCCTGCATCAAGTCATGTGGACACTGTGTTAATTGCCGCGCGGGGCTGTACTCGCACTGCCTCGGAGAAGAAGGGGCATCCGGGATCGGCTGGGTGTTTGGCCACCTGATCGATGGAACACAGGCCGAGTATGTGCGCGTGCCATACGCGGATAACTCCCTGCATAAACTCCCTGAAGGTGTTACTGACATTGCGGCGGTTATGCTATCCGACATTCTCCCCACGGGATTTGAAATCGGCGTTCTAGCCGGCCATGTTAGGCCAGGTGATGTGGTGGCGGTCATCGGCGCCGGACCAGTGGGCCTGGCCTCGATGATGACAGCCGGGCTCTGCGGGGCTGCAACGATCATTGCCCTGGACCTTGATCGTGGACGGTTGGAGCAAGCCAAGTCTTTTGGTGCCACCGACACGGTTGTCTCGGACACTGCCGACTGGAAGGAACAGGTCCTGGCGCTCACCGATGGTGCAGGAGTGGATGTCGCCATTGAAGCCGTTGGTGTGCCGGAGACATTTGCGGTAGCCCTAAACATTGTTCGCCCCGGTGGCCACGTCGCCAACGTCGGTGTCCATGGCGAAGCTGTCACGCTACATCTGGAAGAACTGTGGATTCGAAACATCACCATCACTATGGGCCTTGTCAATGCAAATACGACGCCGATGCTGCTCAAGCTCGTTGCTTCACACAAACTCGCCGCCGAGCGATTTGCCACGCACTTCTTCACCCTTGACCAGATGCTGGAGGCCTACGAGACATTCTCAAATGCAGCCACGACCAAGGCACTTAAAGTCATCATTTCTCGGGTTGGCTGAACCAGTGCCGTGGGGCGTGCGGCACCGGCGCTCTTGACCGCGAGCAGTACGTCTTGAAACAAAACACCGCACCCCTCATTCGTTGGAAAGGCAATCAAGATGAGCATCGCCGTCGTCTATGAATCCATGTTTGGCAACACCCGCACAATAGCCTTTGCCATCGCTGAGGGCCTGGCCCCTTTTGGCGTAGTTGTCACTGCAAACGTCAACGATCCACGATCCACTGGTGCCACTCGTTGCGCCGAGTTGCTGGTTCTCGGTGGACCAACCCATGTCCATGGCATGACACGCCCCGCTTCACGGGAAGAAGCAGCAAGGTGGTCCAAAGACTCCACCAAACATCTGATCCTTGAACCCTCGGCGCCAGGGATCGGCGTCCGTGAATGGATCAGGGACCTTGACCTCGTTCCAGCACTGAGTGCAGCGTTCGACACCCGGGTGGACAAAGCCCACATAATTACCGGTGCAGCGTCAGGACACATTGAACACGCGCTCACGAAAAGGGGGTCGCGCTCAGCGATTACGCCAGAGAGCTTCTTGGTGACTGCGGACAACGGTCTGGCAAATGACGAGCTGGATCGGGCCTTAGCGTGGGGCATCTCCGTGGGCAAAGCCATGGAACAGTTCATCCACCACTGAGCCGACGGGGACAACCAGTCTGCTCGTATTAACGCGCGGAGATACGGATTTCACAAGGAGCAGGAATATGAGTTGGCTTAAAAACTCCGTCAGCGTAGCGATTCCTTTGCCTGGTGCGCCAGAAGGGACCAGGATGGGGCGTCAAGACCCTACCTGGACCCTCGACAAATCTCCCTTGCCACTGACGGAGGTAAAGCCCTTGGCGGTGGGGCATTGGGGCACCACTCCGGGTCAGAATTTCATTTCCGTGCACTTGAACGGCTATAACATCAGCAATCCAACGGTGTTGGCCCGCATCGAGCCACCAGAAGTGGATGCGCTTCTGCCTGGGTGCGGAAATGATCCTCGCTACGTTGAAGGTGAGGACCCGGCCGCGCCGCATCAGCTAATGGCCGCTGTCTTGGAAGAAGCCATAGAAGACATCCTGTCCGTCAACTCCGCTGCACGGGTCGATGGTTGCACGCGCTGGCCGCGCTGGCCCGTGCTCGTTTTGCGCTCCCCCAAAGAGTGGACAGGACCCAAGACGGTGGACGGGCTACCGGTTGAGGGCACGTTCCGCTCACATCAAGTTCCACTACTGGTGGAGGATGCCCATCCCGAGCACGGTGAACGGCTCGAACAGTGGCTACGTACTTACAGACCCGAGGAGCTTTTCGATGAGTGCGCCAAGCTCAAGATTAGGGCATTGCCGTGGTGACAAGACACCTCATCGCTAGACTATTTGCTGGCTTCTCACCTGTGGCAGCAGGACCACAACGGCTTCCCCGACCAGGATCCTGGCTTTGTGGATCATGTGGATCATGTGGTGAACAAGAAGGCAGACATCTTCAGGGTTCACCTCTCTCCGGATGCCAACTCCCTGCTCACTGTTGCCGACCACTGTTTGCGCAGCCGCCATTACGTCGCAGTCCTAGTAGCCGGTGAGCGTGACATGCCACAGTGGTTCTCCATGGCCGACGTCGACCTTCCCTGCTGCGGTGACACACCCACTCATGAGGTACTAGCAGCGGTCTCAATCGTGGGCGAACACGTGAAAGAACTGAAAGTTCGGGTTGTCAACGTTGTTGATTTGTTGAAGCTGCAATCGGCAAACGAGCATCCACCTGGCCTCTCTGATCCGGACTATGACACGCTGTTCAGCAAAAGCAGACGCATCGTGCTCGCCTTTCCCGAATATCCGAGCCTGATCCACCGTCTGATTCACCGTCGCAGCAATCGAAACACGTACGTGCGCGGCTTCAGCCAAGCGGGCATTATCACCACAGCAGTCGATATGCCAGTGCGGAACCGGCTGGACCACTTTCACCTGGTTCAGGACCTCATTGACAGGCTTCCGCAACTGGGTGCCCCCGCGGAGTATCTCAAACAAGCCATGACTCACAAGCTCTTTGAACACAACCTGTATATCAACCAGCACAGCCAAGACCTGCCCGAAATCTGCAACTGGGCGTGGAACTCAGAGGTGGTGGGTCATGGCTGATAAGTCATTGCCCATGCAGGAGGTATTCCGGCAGCTGGAAACAACGGCTGCCGGGCTGAGCCAGGCTGAGGCTGCGAAGCGATTGCTGAAATATGGACCAAACGAGATCGCCGAGCACCACACGAATCCCCTGCTGAAGTTCCTGTCCTATTTTTGGGGACCAATCCCGTGGATGATTGAAATCGCGGTGCTCCTATCAGCAGTGGTGGGGCACTGGCCAGACTTTTTCATCATCTTGATTCTTCTGCTTGCCAACGCGTTGGTTGGTTTCACCGAAGAGCATCAAGCCGGAAGTGCAATAGATGCCTTGCGGGCGAAACTTGCTATCACGGCCCGTGTTCGACGCGACGGCGCATGGATCACCCCGGCGGCTCGGGATCTGGTCCCTGGTGATGTGATTCGTCTGCGACTCGGTGACATTGTCCCAGCTGACGCCCGGCTACTGGACGGGGATCCGATTGAGGTCGATCAGTCTGCTCTCACGGGTGAATCCCTGCCTGCAACTCGCGGACCAGGGGACGCAGTATTTTCAGGTTCTATCATCCGCCGGGGCGAGATCGGTGCGCTGGTCTACGCCACCGGAGCGCATACCTACTTCGGCAAAACCGCCGAACTTGTTGCCGAGGCACACACCGTCAGCCACTTCCAAAGGGCCGTCCTGAAGATAGGCAACTATCTGATCCTTCTCGCTGCCGTTTTCGTGGCAATAATAATATTTGTATCCCTGCTGCGCGGCGACGCCGTTCTCACCACGTTGCAGTTCGCTCTTGTACTCACTGTCGCCGCAATTCCTGTTGCGATGCCCACGGTGTTGTCGGTGACCATGGCTGTAGGCGCCCGGTTACTGGCCAAACAGAAGGCCATTGTTAGCCGATTGGTTGCCATTGAGGAACTAGCCGGCGTGGACGTGCTCTGCACCGATAAAACTGGCACCCTCACCCAAAACTCTCTAACTCTGGGCGAGACTTTCAGTGTTGACACAGTCACCGCAGCAGAGGTCATTTTGGCAGGTGCACTGGCTTCCCGAGTTGATGACGAGGATCCGATCGACCTTGCCGTCTTTGGCGGACTAGAAGATACAACGGCATTGAACTCATGCACGGTGACTCACTTCGAGCCGTTCAACCCAGTAGATAAACGCACCGAGGCCGCCATCACAGGTGCCGGCGGACATCTTTTCAAAGTTACCAAGGGCGCCCCGCAGGTGATTCTTGCTCTTGCCGGTGGTGGTGCCAAGGTCACCGCCACAGTTGTGGCCGCCGTCAATGCGTTTGCTGCACACGGCTACCGCTCGTTGGGCGTCGCTAAAACCAACGAGAACAACCAGTGGCAATTTCTGGGGGTGCTACCGCTGTTCGATCCACCCAGAGAAGATGCCAAGTCAACAATCAGCACAGCGCGGTCAATGGGCATCAGCGTAAAAATGGTCACCGGTGATGCCCTGGCGATTGCCACAGAGACCGCGGGGAAACTCGGGCTCGGCACCAATATTCTCGACGCATCCGGACTTGGTGATGTAAAGAAAGAAGAAAGCCCTGCAAGTATGCGCTCAATTGAGACGGCAGACGGCTTTGCTCAAGTCTTCCCAGAGCACAAATACCACATCATTGACGTACTGCAGAAGCGCGGTCATATTGTTGGGATGACAGGAGATGGTGTCAACGATGCCCCAGCCTTGAAAAAGGCGGACTGTGGGATTGCCGTTTCCGGTGCCACCGATGCCGCCCGTGCGGCCGCGGCCATCATACTGATCACTCCCGGACTGGCAGTGATCATTGATGCGATCAAAGAGAGCCGCAAGATTTTTCAGCGGATGAATTCCTACGCCATGTACCGCATAGCGGAGACACTCCGTGTGCTGTTGTTCGTTACCGGGGCGATCCTGTTCTTCAACTTCTTTCCGGTCACCGCGATCATGATAGTTATGCTGGCGCTGCTGAACGACGGCGCAATTCTCGCCATCGCCTATGACAACGTCCATTTCAAGATGAAACCCGAGGCTTGGAACATGCGCCTAGTCTTGGGGATCGCCACCGTTCTGGGCGTTGTAGGTCCCATCGCGGCATTTGGTCTCTTCTACCTTGGTGAGATGGTCTTTGGTCTGGGCCGTCCCCAGCTACAAACCATGATGTATCTGATGCTCTCCGTAGCGGGGCACCTAACCATATTTCTTACCCGAACTCGTGGCCCGTTTTGGTCTATCCGTCCCGCCCGTATCCTTTTGGTGGCAGTTTTAGGTACACAGGTGATTGCCACACTCATCGCCGTGTACGGATTGTTCATGACACCGCTGGGATGGGGGTGGGCCGCTTTCGTTTGGGGCTACGCCATCATCTGGGCACTAGTGGGCGACCGCATTAAACTGCTGGCCTATCGTGTTCTCGAACCAGCTCCTCGACCTATGTGAGAGTGCACGGCCCCACCTCTCGCTAAGCACCACTGGTAGAGGTATGGTCAGCTCATGATGACTGTGGGAGAAAAAACAACAGCGGACTACCGGAGCCTATTCGAATCAATGCCCGGCATTGGGCTCTCCATGGGCGCAGGGTTGGGGCTCGTGTTTGCTGGCGCGCCAGGTCTCGCCATAGGTGCAGGGGTGGGCCTGATAGCGGGTTCGATCGTGTGGATGTGGTTTC
The DNA here is from genome assembly GCF_039529835.1 of Arthrobacter sp. TMP15. Classification (NCBI taxonomy): domain Bacteria; kingdom Bacillati; phylum Actinomycetota; class Actinomycetes; order Micrococcales; family Micrococcaceae; genus Arthrobacter; species Arthrobacter sp. TMP15. The sequence goes on along the minus strand of NZ_CP154262.1, from coordinate 1,578,563 downwards.
ACCAGTCCTGACACGGCGAGCTCACTCTGATTTAGGCCACTCCCCCGGGTTCTATTTCAGCTCTGTTTAGCCAGTCTCATCGCGAATAGTCCATGGGCAATAAGCATCAGGATGTAGGTCAGGTCAACGAGGATGTCCGTGGTTGAGATGCGTACCGAAGTTCTCTCGTTAGAGATAGTAAACCTGGCAAAGTCATTGTTAAGCCCGCACCCCAAAATCCCAAAGTGTGCAGAAGAACCATAGCCACCACGTCCAGGACTACTTGTCCCAAGGACTCCATCAAAGGTTGTGGCAGTCCAGGAAACGCAGATTAAAAATGGCGAACACTAGATTAACCACACCGAACAAAACGGCTATCCAGAGGCTGAACAACTATGGCCGTTTCTCGATTAGTACCTCTAGCCGCACTTTCAACGGTACTGGTCCTCAGATCACAGTGCACTGGTTCCTGGTCACAGCGCAGTATTTTGCGCTATCGCAGTTCTTAAGCTGTGGTTCACCCTGCTGAATACTCTCGACACTAGACTGATCAGAAGAGGCGCACCCCCGACGTTGCACAAGGTCCAAGGAGTCACACAGGAGCACAGGCACTCGCTGGGGCGGGCTTGGCGGGAGGCAGCGGTTGGTTAGAATGGCTGCGACTCTTTGGGCTATGTAAGCGTCTTACTGCTGGCAGCTGTGCTTGCCATAACGGTAGGTACCAACTCCTTCCCAATCCCCCTGCCGGAACGGATGCCGCCTTCACTGAGCACCGTTGGCAGCTCCGCGGTCTACGAGATCATGGCGTACGTCTTGTTCATTGCCTCCACAATCTCGATAGGCGGTTGGGCGGCTGGACTGCTCAGCAATGGCCTAAGAAGAAGGCTCTGCTCCTCCACCCTCGGTCCAGGCGCGTTCACACGATGAAGAGCACGAGCAGGATGGGGTAGGTGAGGAGGAGATTCTTGCCAATCAGGACATGGGCGGTTCCCATGACCAACGAAAGGGCGATGCCGTAGATCCCGGTAGAAATATCCTGAGTAAGGAAGTGAACAAGACCCCAAGTAAGTGCCAGCATGATCCCTCCCCATGGCATCCATCTAGCAACGAACCACCGTTCTCCTGCCGCCTGCCCAAATCCAATGATCAAGGCAATGATGATCGCTTCGGAGAAGTAGTAGAGAACCTGAACAAGCCAGACAATAGTTCCTTCGTCGCCATAGAGTTCCAAGAACGCATCATGCTCCGCTACTGGAGGAAGAACACCACCTCGAACCATCCACTGGCCCAACAAAGTGAGAACAATGAGCGCGGCGACCGCCAACCACCGCATAACACCCAAACGTACATCGGCTTCACCGCACAGTGCGAAATCGGTTCGCCGACGAGCCCAGGCTACCAAGCCAACCCCACCACCTACCCAAAGGAAGATCGTGACCCCCCAGTGAACAATCGATCCAAGAGAACCCCCCGCGGGCAGACCGATTAGTGACTCAAAAGCTGCGAGCACGAGCTCTAGACCCAAGAGTGCGAAAGCGTAAAGCGCAAGGTAGAGGTACTCTTGCGCCCGCGTTGTTCTCACCGTTCCGGAAATATCAATCCACGTCCTCAGTTTTAAGCGGTCTGTAGCCCCGCCCTCCCAGAGTACAGCGGCAGCAATGGCGGTCATTATCCTGGCGGAGGTGCTGGGCCATGAGGAGGGGACCAAAGGCACTGTTACAGCGGGCTAGGGGCTGTCAGGATGAAATGAACACTAATAGGCGGTAGTTGCCACGGCGTTTCGCGTGTTCTGACCCCGCTGTCAGGAAAGGTTGATGCTCGGAATGGCTCGTACCCAGCGATCATCGAACATTTGTGGTCCAGTCGCTCGTCCGTGGTGCACGCATTGTGGAACTGATGAATTCCTGCTCATGGAGTCTGTTGCCCCCTGCTCATGCGGTGTTGCCGGGCTCGTGGGTCTGAGCTACTCATGTTTAGAATGCGAAGGTTTTTCAGCCCACTGTGTTGTTGTCAGCGCGGCTGAGACTACTTTGGCGCTCATGGTCTCAGGGATGGCAGATGACGGGCATCGATGAGATGAGGATCGTGTGCCGTGATAGATATCGAGGACAGTGCAGGGGTGTCACCAACGATTCTGTGGTTGATAGATCGAATCCCGCTTCCAGCATTATTCGGAAGGGGAACGGCAGGTCACATCGTGGCGCTGGTGCTGGGCAAGACGTAGGATATTCACGGGATTGGCGGAAACGTCGGTGCAGTGCACTCAGCTACTGCTGCGTCCCAGCAAGGATCCGACGGTTATTTCACCACGCCAACGCGTCCTTTTCTTAACAACTTCATACGCACTCTCCTCTTCCCCCGCCCAGATAGGAGGCGAGAAAGTGGCATTTGATCTTGGTAGTCTAGGGCTAAACGCCACCACCACGGTACCCGGGGGCCAACAGTTTTCTGGCGTCCAGAGACCTGCACTCTTGTTCGGTGGTCTGCCCACAGAAATGCATACTACTACTAGGTCCTATCCCGCTCGTCATACAGGACAGCTGAATACGCCTCCATCTAGCGGGCTGTGGGTGGGCAAATGGCTGTTGGCAGTACCCCACTACTTTATTCTGTTCTTCCTTGGGTCGCCGTTCTTCTCACCACAGTCGTTTTCTGGTTCGCCATCTTGTTCACAGGCCACTACCTGAACCACTGTTCCACTTTGCTGCCATTCTCACCGACTACCCTGCCAACTCCGAGGTGGACAACCCCGAACAACTCTCCCATGGACTCGTCCTTATCAAATGGTGACCGCTGGCTATCCCCCATTGACTCATCGCCTCCGGATACTGGGCGCAATGTCGGCCTCTCGCCGCTGGACTGCGTGTGCTTGTTGCTGCCCTCATGCTCCCGTTCACCGGCCGCTACCTGCGTCCACTGCTCGACTTGGTCATGGGGATAAACCCGTGGAACTACCGGGTTGCCGGTTACACCCTGCTGCCAAGTGATGAATACCCGCCGTTCAGACTAGATCAGGGACCGGAGGACCCGGACCAGCGTAACGTTCGCGCCGGTATGAACTTTCCCCGACCAAATGCTCCACTAACGCTCTTGAACACCCCACTGAGCGAACGCTACATTTGGGCGGTGGTGCGGACGCTGCCCCAGCCCCCGAACGGGAAGCCGTCCTGGAACTCGGCCACCCCGATCGTCGTGCCGCAAACCAAGCGCACCGGCATTGCACTTGATCGGCCCGAGGCATTATTTTGATTACCTAAGGTTGCTCAAGCTATTGATGGGCATCACGGTGCCTCTCGCCGCGGTCGCAGTATTCTTAGGAGTTCTACTCTCCGGAAGTGGACTTGGTGAATCCATCGCTGCCGCAGTCGTCGGTGCAGTCAACGTCGCCTTTCAAGTTGCATTCTGGGTCACCGTAGTGTTCGCAGTCATCGATCACACAAGCATGAGTGACAGGACGCTCACTGCGTGGACACCTGATCGATTGCCCAGAATCCCTTCTGGGGCACAGATCACCGTGATCGACTCGGTGATCGATGCGGCCGGGCTCCTAGTATTCGCCGGTGCCATTGTTTGGCAGCAGCTTTCTTCACTATTTCAGGACAGCACCGGCACGCCAATCCCTCTCTTAGCGCCCGGACTATGGTCGCTCTGGTTCCTTAACATGAAGCGGCTACTCAACCCCGACTTCCTCACAATGGTCCAGCAGGCAACGGCACTTCATGTTCAGACGCCCAGTTTTTACATCATCATCAGCGTAATAGTGATAGGGCTTTTAGTGTGGAAAATCATCGATGGCTTCGTCAAGGTCGGATAGGCCAACCGAGAGTGTGAAGATCGAGGTTTGGATGACATCTAATTTGTGATCTTTGATCCGTGCGTTAACGATGGGTAGAAAGTCGGCCAGTATTTCCAATGCAGCAATCTACCACCGAGGTCCACTTGGTCCTGTCAATGAGTACCATGTCAGTGAGTACCCTGCCGGCGTACATTTGGTGAGCTGGCGGGTGCAGGGGCTGGCTCCTGAGAGCAATGACTTCGCTGTGATGGATGCGTATGTCGATGGTGACCGTGGCAATGATTCCCATCACGGGTTGTTCGCCCCAGGGCGCGAACTCGAGGTTGGTGCTCGCACTCATGAAGCCTTGTTCATAGAGTGAGCTGATGGTCTGAAAGAACAGCTTCGCAAAACCGATCCCTCTAGCCACGTAGTAGGCCTGGAGGTGTCTCTGGGAATCTGTCTAGGTCAGTGGTGGAGCCGACCGGTGGCCACACCGCTTGCGGGAGCTATACGCCCAAGATGGACAGGCACACCACGCTGGTGGTGCAATGCACTTGTTAGGCTGGCACGTAGGCCCACCCCGGCTCTATCGCGTATCTGAAGGGTCAGAATCACATGCTCGAACGCACCATTATTGAAGCTGTGGGCACCGCGGAAACCCTGATCGATCAGGGTGACCAGGGAGATGCTCAGGCGCTACTCACACAGGCCCTGCTAATGTGCGCCCTTGCAGCCAATGACAGGGAGGCCCTCGCCATAGCAAAAGCCACCAGGCTACTCATCAATTTGGATGTTGGACTGCTGCCGGAGGGTGCAATCGATGCCCATGTAGAGCGGATGCGCCGGTTGATCGCGCCGTTTCACTGCGAGACAACAGCCACAGCATCTGCAGAAGCCGAGTTGAGCCGCTTCGAATGGGTCCACTCCAGTAGCGACGCAGATCCAATCGTGCTGGTAGACGTGCTCCGTGGTGCACGTGAATTCACCGCGCGGGCGCACGACTCGGAGCACGAGGGCGTGCGGCGGGCTGCCGCCGAGGCAGCCTTAACAGCCCAGATAATCCGTGAATGGCTCAGCCAAGACGCCACGTCAATCGCCGTGGCGCTCGAGTCGTTAGCACTGAGTCTGACCTCCGAGTCCGACTCTCGCATGCGCCACATCCGCATCGATGCACTGTACACGGCCGCGCGGCTGCGCATCGATCACACCAACGACGCACCCGCCGCCCATTACCTTCTACATACGGTATTCAAGGAAGCAGGCGAGCTCGCTTCGGCGCGGCGGTTCTACTATTCAGCCACCCTCCATCTAGCTGACCTGTCCTTGGATGCTGCTGCGTCGCCGGCGGAGGCGCTCACCGAGGCCACCACCGCACTTCACAGTGACTACGCCGACGATGTGCAGGATGCTGCTTTACGCTGCCAGCACCTAGATCGGATGCTAGTCCGGATTACCGCAGACGACCGTGAAAAGATGGCCGCCATGGAATGGGTGCGGCTGATCAACCGCCTCACGGCCAGCCCCGATCCGCAGGTACGTGCAACTGTGCTTGACCATGTCAGGTTTCGAAGAACCAACCTCGACGGCCTCACGGCAACGGACCTGCACATCCTCCAGCATGCCGATACTGCAGCGCTCCGTGACACACACCAGGGGACTGTGGGAGCACGGTTTCAGGTGGCCTGCAGAATCGTGGAAGTCATCGGGCGCCCTAACCTCGGAGTAGTACCATCCCACACGGAGCCCCACCGGGATCCATCACTGGCGGTACGCCTTTCTGAAGAGCTAGAACAGCGTTTCCCCCACGCCGCGTCAAGTCCGGAACTAGCACCAACCATGGCCCGGATGCTGCTCGAACGGGCCCTGCGTTTATCTGAAATCGGTCGCCGCGAACAGGCGCTGTCCGTCCTGGCTGAAGTCCGTTCGAAGGTCGCCAACGCACCCGTCAACCACTTACGCCACATCCTTGCGCAGTCCGATTATTGGAGGGGCCGCCTCCAAAGGGAAGCAGGACAACGCCACCAAGCCAGCACCGCCGTAGATGCCATGGTTACCGAATTCGCCCATGACCCCGATCCCGACGTGCGGGTATGGGCTGCGAACGCGCTCCACTCCGCAAGCCGCGACCCAGAGCTGAACCCCTCCGACGTCGATGCCATCCTCGACAGATTCGCCGAAGCCTTCAGCGACGACGAGGACCCACGCATCCGCCAGCACGATGCCCACCGGCGCTTGAACCAAGCCGTACACGCACACGAACAAGGAGCCACCAACCGGGCTGCCCAGCTACTCAAGGACTTAGTCGCCCGGTACAACACGGATACCGATGCTGAGATTATCGACACTGTGCGGCTCGCACAGCAGAACCTCACCGTTTTGACCCTTTCCGCCAAGGAGGCAAAAACCCCCGGAACCGAATCTGAGGAACAATACCGGGACCTGAGCAGCCGACTCCATGCGGCTGATGGTATCTACGCCTCCGGCCGTACGGAGGAAGCTGCACGGCAGTGGCAGGTGCTGGCCGACTCTGCGCATGGCAGCAACGACCCAAACATCGCCATCATTGGTCTCGCAGCACTGGACATGTGGGGGGCTTACCTCAACGACAGTCAACAATGGGTGGCTCTCAGCGCCGTAGCCCGCCGGGCGATGGTCGCACGGGAAAACCTGGACTTCCGGGCTGAACGAATGCGCACCCGCGCCTACCTCCGCTTCGGCATTGCACAAGGACGAGTCGGAGATCCGTTGTCGGCTATCGCCGCTTTCGAAGCACTTGATGCATTGGCCGCCAACACAGGGGACGACGAGATCATGACGACCCGGCAACAGGCAATCTACAATCGCGCCGTCATGATTGACGACCTTGGTGATGCTGAGGGGGCCATTGAAGCCTACGAGCATGTTCTGGCCGTGCACTCGGCCAGCCGCGATTCACAGGCACGCCGGCTCCGGCGTATCAAGGCGCTGCGGAACAAGGCCCTACTTCTGAACGATTTGAACCGACTCCCGGACGCTGCAAGTGCCCACCGTCAGATCTTGGATATAGCCTCCGGCAATCCCGATCCTGAACTGTGCCAGCGTGCCCGGCTCTCAGCATTCTCCCTGGCCGAATGCTTCACCCGCCTCGGTGACCATTCCTCGTCGGCTCAGACCTACGCTTGGATACGCTCGGTAACGACACTCGGATTTACCTCGACTGATAACTTGTCAGCCGCACGGGCCCAGAAGTCGGCCGAACGCTTAGCCCACCGAGCAGGTAAAAGGAAACAATAATCGGCACTAAACCACTCAACTCTGCCCTAAAAATCGATGCCCAAGTGTTGCGGCGAGTCCACACCACCAACTTGAGGCGGGTCAAGGATCTGGGACGATCAATCTGATGTTCGGTGGTTGGCCTGTTGCGCCCTTGTGACACTGAGGGCCACGGCTGGTAGGAAGTCTCCGATCAGCACGTAGGATTTGGTCTTCCGCCGATACTTATGTCGTTTTCTGCCCAGTCGGCCATCTTTTAATAGCGGCCTTTCTGCTCGGCGCATAGGGCCGTCAACCACCCGACTTCCCCGGAGGTCCCCTACACAAAATAGGTTTACTGCGGCCAAAAACCCTTGGTTCATCAGCGCTGACTGGAACACTTCCCGTCGCCTAGGGGTACTCGTTGAACTATACCCGTGGCGGGCTTCGAACCCGTCCTGAGCAAACGGAGCCAGTGCGGATGCAAGTTTTTCTCAAACGAGCCTTTTATCGAGAACAGCCTTAGGGTCCCAGCACAAAAGGCAGACAAGGAGAAAGAGCAAGAATCGGAAAGCCCACACTGCCTAGCTTCAAAACCACCATTTTGAGTTCAGTGGCTCCAACGCTCAATCGCTTTTGGTGCTGCAAAGCTGCTAGCGGCCCGATTTCGCACGCACGGATGCTCAGCTGAAAAATGTATTCGCCATGACCACAAAAGGGGCGTGGAGACCACTGATCGCTGACTGCTATCAGGTGAGGCTCTTTTACAGAGCGTTTGGCTAGAAACCTAGTGGTAAAGCAGCCTAGTTCAGGAGGTGCTGATGGACTCCTTCGCCTGCGAGCAGGCGCTTCTGTTCGGCTATCTTGATGATCCGGTCGATCACGGTGCGTGTGCTTACACGATTTTGGGCTTCAGGTCTGGTTAGAATATCGATGTTTCGACCAAGGGTGAGTCCTTGGATCGGGCGAAGAACCACGTGCTCACGAAAGTATGGAGTCAGTCCGGTGTATCGGGGCAGCAAGCCCACGGTGCCGCTCTCAGCGATGATCGCTGCCACCATATTGAACTCATTAACTCGGTGCGTAATCTGGATGGGTGTGCCAGCGCTGGCAAACATTGCTTGGATCAGGAGTGGCTCCAGCGCAAATCCTTCATGGGCTGCCACCCAAGTTTCGTCCACTAGATCAGCTAGGGATACCGTCTCGTGTTTAGCCAATGGGTGTTCACGATGGATCGCTAAGTCGATCGGTTCTTGCAGCACAGGAGTGACATGCACTCTGCGGGTGGGCCAGGGATCTGATGTCAGCGGCCGGTGCGCGATCACGATGTCGTGGTCACCAACCAAGTCTACGAATTTGTTGATCGATACGTCTTCGTCCCGGCAACGCACCTTTGGTCCGCCAGGGTCCCTGAGGCTGCCCGCGATAAGTGCCGGAAACCAGGCCAGACCGGCACTGTGAAAAGCAGTGACTGAAACGGGTTGTTGACGTGCAACAAGATACTCGTTGACTGAATTTTCCGCACGGGCAAGAGACTCCAGCACATCCCCACCAGCATCGGCCAGCAGTTCACCGGCAGGTGTAAGCACCAAGACTCGGCCTCTTTGCTCCGTGAGGGGGGTTGGCACGCTTCGCTGCAATGATGCGATTTGTTGGGAGACCGCAGATGGAGAAAGTAGCAGTGCTTGTGCCACTGCTGTGACCGAGCCACGGTCTCTGAGCTCACGCAAAGTTCGAAGATGATGCACTTCCATGAAGCTAAGCTTACAGGTTATTGAAGATAGTGGCCGTTGTTCTGTAAGGAGTGAGTTAATTACGGTAAAAGAATGTCCTTTCCTTCCAGCTCCATTTCGCGCCTACTGCCGGATCTAGTGCTCTTGATCGTCGCGATAATCTGGGGTGGCAGCTATCTGGCGACTCAAGAGCTAGCTGCGGCTTCATCTGCGGCCGCGGTTATGTGCGCCCGTTTCGTCCCTGCAGCAATCCTCTTGATATCTGTGAATCTCGCTCGCCGAAAAGTCCGTCTCCGTGATTCAGCATTGCCCGGCATCCTGCTGGGAACACTTCGCACGGCTACCATCGCGATGGAGACGATCGGCGTAACGCTCACAAGTGCCACAAACGCCGGACTCATCATCGCCCTATCCATTCTCCTCACTCCTATACTTGAATCCGCGCTCACCAAGAGACGACTTCCCCTCCCCTTGATAGGAAGCATTCTGCTCGCCCTCACAGGCATTTCCTTACTGGTGGGAGGGCAAGACTTTTCCGGGATCAATCTAGGTGATGGACTCATGCTCTTGGCGGCGGCGACGCGGGCCCTCCTCGGTGTTTCGGAGGCACTATTCACCGTCGGTAGGAAAGCTGACGTTCTGAGCTTGACCACGCTCGAGATCGTTGTTGGTGCGGTCATATTCGCGGCCTGGGGCGGGAACTCATTGCTGGAGCATGTTCCCAATTTTAGTGTCTCTAATTGGTTCACCTTGGCCTATCTTTGTCTGGGCTGCACAATCTTTGCATTTCTTGGGCAGCTCTGGGCAACGAAGCACACCTCGGCGTCGCGTGCGGGGATGCTTTTGGGTACAGAGCCAGGCTGGGCACTCCTTGTTGGGGTGTTCCTGGCCGGGGACAGAATTGGTGCACTTGGATATATGGGGGCGGCGGTGCTCTTGGCTGCAACTTGGTGGGGCGCACGTGCCGAACAACGCTGGCGCGGAGCGGGGTTAGCGGCCATAATGTGTGTATGCAAAGTGGCTTTTGACCAGTAATCATATGGGATGCAGGGCCTTGTACATGCTTTGAAAGCATGTATGGTGACAGTTCCCAAGAACCACCCCCGTTGTGGTGTATGTGCTCAGAAGCTTGTGAAGAACGGTTCGACCAGTGCAGGTAAAACCCGGTGGCGGTGTAAATCCTGTGGTGCTTCCAGTACTCAATCCAGGGTTGATATCAGCAAGAAAGCAGAGTTCGCCGCTTTCCAGTCATGGATCACTGGCAAGACCCGTCAGGACGCCCATGCCAGCTCATCACGGACCTTTCGGAGACAGAGTGCTTGGTGTTGGAACGTGGCCCCACAAGCCCCTGTGACCGGGGAAATTCACCCGGTGCTCATCCTCGATGGAACGTACTTCAACGGCTGGTGCGTGCTCATTGCTTACACCGGTGATCACGTTGTTGGCTGGCAGTGGTGCGATCGGGAAAAACATGCTTCCTGGTCAGCGTTACTCAAGCAACTCCCGGCCCCTGCCATGGTCGTCATCGACGGGCACAAAGGCCTCGAGAGTGCGTTGGGTCAGCACTGGCCAGAAACAAGAGTGCAGCGGTGTTTGTTTCATATTCAACAGAACATCCGTACCCACCTCACGATGCGTCCGAAACTCGATGCTGGCAAGGAATTACTGGCCCTAGCGAAGGCTTTAACACCGATCCAGTCCCTGGATCAAGCCGCTGTGTGGGTCGGTGAGTTCGCGTCCTGGGAAGCACGCTGGGAGAAGTTCTTGAAGGACCGCACCTACGCGAAGAAGAACGGTGAAAGGCCCTCACACGTGCGGGCAAACCAGAACTGGTGGTTCACGCATCTTCGTCTGCGCCAAGCCCGTGGAACACTAGCCACAGTCCTGCAGAACGATCATCTGTTTACTTGGCTCACCCACGCCACCGAAGACCAGAAACTCCCTAGGACAACGAGCCCGCTCGAGGGTGGGATCAATGCTGGCTTGAAGCACCTTCTTCGGGACCATCGAGGTCTTAGCGATGATCATGCCAAACGAGCCGTGGACTGGTACCTCTACCACCACACCGAGGCCCCTAAAGATCCCTGGGACCTAGTGAAGGCCCACCACTGGCAACCAAAAAAGAAGAAACGACAAATGGTTCACGAGCCCATCGGCCCTGCCCTCTACGACACAGCCTTCAGCCCAGAAGACGGCAATGGAATTCAACAAGGATGGGGCGGAAGAAGCCACTGACACGCCCGGGCTGTACACACATTTTGGCCGCTAACCCCACATTTTGGCCGCTAACCCGGGGTTAGTGTCAACCCTTAAACACGAAAACCTCCTGTCACCAGGAGGTTTTCGTTGAAATGTACCCGAGGTGGGACTCGAACCCACACATCTTTCGATACTGCATTTTGAGTGCAGCGCGTCTACCATTCCGCCACTCGGGCCTATGCAAGACTCTCAAATGAAAGCCGTTACAAAGATCACGCTCTCTTTCCGGAATCACTTCCGAACGAGTGCGCGAAACTACTCTACATGCAGATAGGCTGTTTTGTAGAACCAGCGCCTCCTAAGCGCTAAAAAATCGGATTTTGTGTCCGAAGTCTCAGTTAATCGCTTCCAAGGAGTTATTTGTGTCTGAATCAACGGATTCGAACCCCACGTCCCCCGCACGCCGCGTCATTGTTGCCGAGGATGAAACCTTGATCCGTTTGGACATCATGGAGATTCTTCGCGGAGAAGGGTACGACGTTGTTGGCGAGGCTGACAACGGCCAGAAAGCCGTAGAGCTTGCGAAAGAGCTCAAACCTGATCTGGTCCTCATGGACGTCAAAATGCCTGTCATGGACGGCATAACGGCGGCTGAGATCATCGTCAAAGCCCGGATCGCTCCCGTGGTCCTCCTGACGGCGTTCAGCCAGAAGGAACTCGTTGAGCGTGCCCGCGACGCCGGCGCCATGGCCTATGTTGTAAAACCCTTCACACCCGCAGATCTTGTCCCTGCCTTGGAGATTGCGCTCTCCCGCCACGAGGAGATCAAGGCGCTGGAGGAGGAAGTCACTGACCTGCAGGAGCAGTTCGCCACACGCAAGCTTGTGGAGCGCGCCAAGAGTCTACTGACCACCAAAATGGGCCTCACCGAGCCCGAAGCATTCCGTTGGATCCAGAAGACCTCCATGGACCGCCGGCTGAGCATGCGTGAAGTGGCCGAAACGATTATCAACCAGGTTAACTAAGCCGCAACAACACAGTTGTTGCTCAAAAGCACCCGCGAGTTGCCACTTGGGGTGCCCAAAAGCGTGCTTTGGGCACCACTTGTGGCAACTCGCGAAGTTTGTAGGCACGGCTCACTGCTTAACCAACGACGACGGCGCTCACCAGGTGGTGGGCGCCGTCGTCGTTCTTCTCCAGCTAGAACAAACTAGTGGATGTTAGTCAGTGGGCCAAGGACCAATCTTTTCCTTGGTCCCACGGGCACTGCCGGTCTTGGCAGTGTCGGCCTGGTCGCCAACAACGTGTGCCTTGACAAGGTTCGTGGAACCAGCCTGTCCGGGAGGGGAACCGGCTGCAATAACAACCATGTCGCCTTCTTCCACGAGACCCTTCTGCAAGAGAACAGCGTCAACCTGCTCGGTCATGGCATCAGTGTGGGCTACCATCGGAACCAGCACGGGCTCGATGCCCCATGCAAGCGCGAGCTGATTGCGTACACGCTCATCCGGAGTGAACGCAAAGACCTGCTTGGCCGGGCGGAGCCTGGACAAACGGTAGGCCGAGTCACCTGACTGCGTGAACGCTGCAATGTACTTGGCATCGAGCTGGTTGGCGATCTGCACAGCCGCTGCCGTGATGACACCGCCGCGGGTCCGCGGCTGCGAACCCAGGCTCGGAATCAGCTTCATGCCTGCGTCTTCTTCGGCTGCTTCAATGATGCGCGCCATGACCTTGACGGTCTCGATCGGGAACTTGCCAACGCTTGTCTCTCCGGAGAGCATGACTGCGTCCGCGCCGTCGAGCACAGCATTTGCACAGTCGGAAGCCTCCGCACGGGTGGGCCGCGGGCTTTCGATCATGGATTCAAGTACCTGGGTTGCTACGATGACGGGCTTGGCCCAGCGGCGTGCCATTTCAACACACTTCTTCTGTACCAGTGGGACATCTTCCAAGGGAAGCTCCACACCCAAGTCACCACGAGCAACCATGATGGCGTCAAACGCGTCAACAATGGCTTCCAGGTTGGCAACTGCCTGTGGCTTCTCGATCTTGGCGATCACCGGAACGCGACGGCCTTCTTCATCCATGATCTCGTGGACACGCTGGATATCAGCTGCATCACGGACAAACGACAAAGCAACCAAGTCAACGCCACATTCAAGGGCCCAGCGCAGATCGTCTTCATCTTTTTCACTCAAGGCCGGAACGTTCACAGCAACACCGGGTAAGTTGATGCCCTTGTTGTTAGAAACCTTGCCCGGCACAGTCACTTCGGTGACTACCTTGATGGCGTCAACGGCTGTGGCCCGCACGGAGACCTTGCCGTCATCGATCAGCATGATGTCCCCAACTTTGACGTCCTCAGTAAGCGACTTCAAAGTGGTGGAGCAAATGTCCTTGGTACCGGGGACATCTTCTGTGGTGATCGTGAAAACATCACCCACGGCCAGGTCGTATCCCTCGCCGTTGGCGAAGCGACCCAAACGGATCTTCGGGCCCTGCAGGTCAGCCATGATGGCAACCGGCTTGCCCAAGGCCTCTGCGGCCTTGCGCACGTTCTCATACGTGTTCTGATGCACGGTGTAATCGCCGTGGCTCATGTTCATGCGGGCTACGTTAACGCCCGCCTCCAGTACCGCAAGTGTGTTTTCATAGCTGGCGATTGCCGGCCCGAAAGTCGCAACAATTTTTGCGCGTCTCAATGTACCTACCTTGTGTGTGGTTATCAGCAGAAATCTTTAGTCCCGTCATATAGCCTAACGCTTTTGGCACTAGAGGCGGATAGCCGAATCACTAGGTGAGACGGGAGCAGGCAGGAAGGTCTCCCCCATCAAGAACCTATCTACTGCCGCAGCGCAGGCGCGCCCTTCAGCAATGGCCCAAACAATCAGCGACTGGCCGCGCCCGGCGTCCCCTGCTGCAAAGACCCCTTCACGTTCCGTCATGTAGTGACTGTCACGGTTAATATTTGCTCGTGAGTCCAAAGTCACGGGCAACTGATGCGTCAACTGCGCTGATTCTGGGCCCGTGAAGCCCAATGCAAGAAACACTAAATCGGCGGCAATAACGCGTTCTGTGCCCACCTTAGGCACCCGACGCCCGTGCAGATATTCGGTTTCTGCGATCTTTAATCCAGTCAGCACACCGTTTTCACCAACAAACTCCACCGTGGACGCCAAGTAGCTGCGGACACCACCTTCTTCATGTGCACTGGCGACCTCAAAGAGGTTCGGAGAAGTGGGCCACGGTTGCGCCACGCTGCGAGCTGCCCCAGGCTGCGCCCCAATGGCCAACGTTGTCACACTGGCTGCCTGCTGACGGTGCGCGGTCCCCAGACAATCTGCACCGGTATCGCCGCCGCCCAGGATCACAACATGCTTGCCACGTGTGTGGATCTGCACTGCCTCGCCACCCAAGGATTCCCCTGTGCCAACGGAATTCTCGCCGGAAACGCTCCTGTTGGCTTGCACAAGGTACTCCATGGCGAAATGCACCCCCTTCAGGGCACGGCCCGGAATGGGTAGATCACGCGGCACAGTTGACCCAGTGCACACCACGACGGCGTCATACCTCCTGCGCAGGTCCTCCCACCCCATGTCCTTTCCCACCTCAACTCCTGTGCGAAAGCGGGTACCTTCAGCCGCCATCTGCTCAACCCGGCGGTCAACGCTTTCTTTCTCCAGTTTGAAGTCGGGGATGCCGTAGCGCAGCAACCCGCCGATCTTCTCGTCTCGCTCGTAGACGGCAACAGTGTGCCCAGTCCGGGTGAGCTGCTGGGCTGCCGCTAACCCCGCAGGGCCGGAACCAACGACGGCGACGGTCTTGCCTGTGAGCCTGGCCGGCGGCAACGGGTGTACCCAATCCTGGTTGAAGGCCTCATCAATGATTGACACTTCAACCTGTTTAATCGTCACGGCCGGCTGGTTAATGCCCAGCACACATGCCGCTTCGCATGGGGCCGGACACAGCCGCCCGGTGAACTCAGGGAAGTTGTTTGTTGAATGCAGACGCTCAATAGCTTCCTGCCCCTTGTCTCTCCAAGTGAGGTCATTCCATTCAGGGATGAGGTTGCCCAACGGGCACCCCTGGTGGCAGAAGGGCACACCGCAATCCATGCAACGCCCCGCTTGGGACTTTAGTACCCCTTTTTCTTGTGCCTCGTAGATTTCTTTCCAGTCCATGATTCGCACAGGGACCGGGCGGCGCGTCTGGGTGATGCGTTCGCGATTGTTCAAGAAACCTTGTGGATCAGCCACCTGTGACCTCCAATATTTTTGCCCAGGCCGTTGCGCCGTTGGGGTCTTCGCCCAATTCGGCTGATGCCAATTGGGTCTGTAAAACTGCCGCGTAATCACGCGCCAACACCTTCGTGATGCGAGCTAGCGTGCCCGGAACATCGGCCAACAATGCCTCTGCCACGTCCGAACCGGTTTCTTCTTGGTGCCGTCGTAAAAGTGACTGCACAATGTCCGCATCAACGCCGTCGAGCATCAATAACGAAAGCTCTCCACTTGCCAACGCGCCCTTGTTCACACGCTTGGGTTCCAGATCCAAAACGTACGCCGTACCCCCTGACATGCCAGCGCCAAAATTACGTCCCATGGGTCCTATGATGAGTGCTTTTCCACCCGTCATATACTCACAACCATGGTCCCCAATGCCTTCAACAACCGCGGTGGCACCTGAGTTTCGCACCAGGAAGCGCTCCCCCACCAATCCGCGCAGAAACATTTCACCGCTGGTGGCGCCATATCCAATCACATTTCCGGCGATCACGTTATCTGCCGCGCTGAAGGTGTTGGCCCTATCAGGACGGACAGCTATACGACCTCCGGAGAGACCCTTGCCCACGTAATCATTGGCATCCCCAAACAGCCGCAAGGTGATGCCGGCGGGCAGGAATGCGCCCAGCGATTGGCCGGCTTGGCCAGTCAACGTGACATCGATCGTGTCCGGGCCCAGCACATCCACACCGAACGTTTTGGTCACGTGGTAGCCAAGCATGGTACCAACAGACCTGTCCGTGTTCCGAACTGGCACACTGATTTTAACCGGAGCCCGCTCACGCAATGATTCGGCGGCCATCGTGATCAACTGCTGGTCAAAGTGATTCTCCAGCTCGTGATTCTGATTGCTCAGATGCCGCCTCGGAGCTGTGAGCGGCACCCCGGCGTCGGAGAGGATGGGGCGCAGGTCAAGCCCCTCCGCTTTCCAATGGTGTAGCGCCGCCTTAAGATCCAGCGTGCCCGACTGTCCCACCGCCTCTTGTAGACTGCGGAACCCAAGTCCCGCCAGAATCTCGCGTACCTCTTCGGCTAAGAACTCGAAAAAATTCACCACAAATTCTGGTTTGCCGCTGAAGCGCTGGCGCAATTCCGGGTTTTGTGTAGCCACGCCCACCGGGCAGGTGTCCAGATGGCATACCCGCATCATGACACAACCGGAAACGACTAGTGGCGCGGTGGCAAAACCAAATTCCTCGGCGCCAAGCAGCGCGGCAATGACCACGTCACGTCCTGTCTTTAGCTGCCCGTCAACCTGCACCACCACCCGTTCGCGCAGCCCATTGAGGCGCAAGGTCTGCTGGGTTTCGGCAAGGCCGAGTTCCCAGGGCATGCCAGCATGTTTGAGAGAGTTCAGCGGGCTGGCCCCGGTACCTCCGTCATGACCGGAGACAAGAACCACGTCGGCCTTCGCCTTGGCCACGCCAGCCGCCACCGTGCCGATCCCCATTTCGGACACGAGTTTGACGTGCACACGCGCGGTGGGATTGGCTCGTTTGCAGTCGTAAATGAGCTGGGCCAGGTCCTCAATCGAGTAAATATCGTGGTGTGGTGGGGGTGAAATCAGCCCCACACCCGGAGTTGAATGACGAGTCTGGGCGATCCACGGGTACACCTTTTTCGCCATCAGCTGGCCACCTTCGCCAGGTTTCGCTCCCTGTGCCATCTTAATTTGAATGTCCTGGGCATGACTGAGGTAAAGACTCGTCACCCCGAAACGGCCCGAGGCAACCTGCTTGATGGCGCTGGACCGCTCAGGGTCAAGAAGTCTCTGAACATCCTCGCCACCCTCACCAGTGTTGGACTTGGCGCCCAACCGGTTCATGGCTATGGCCAGTGTCTGGTGAGCCTCCGCAGAAATGGAGCCGTAGCTCATGGCCCCGGTTGAGAAACGCTTAACAATCTCGCTGACCGATTCCACCTCTTCCAGCGGAACAGGCAGACGTTCTCCATCCTTGAACGTGAGCAGCCCACGGAAAGTCATGAGCCTGTTAGCCTGTTCATCCACGCCCTCGGTGTACTTCTTGAAAATGTCGTAGCGGCGTTCGCGAGTAGCGTGCTGTAGCCGGAAGACAGTGTCAGGGTTGAAAAGGTGCGGCTCGCCGTCGCGGCGCCACTGATATTCGCCTCCCGACAACAGGGGCCGGTGAGGGACATCCACCCCATCCACGGGGTAAGCAAGAAGGTGCCGCGCGCTCACCTCAGCAGCGATCACCTCAAGGCCAACCCCACCCAGCTGAGTAATGGTGCCGGTGAAATACGCATTAATGAGTTCTTGCGACAAGCCCAGCGCCTCAAAAGTCTGGGCACCACAGTATGAGGAAACTGTTGAAATACCCATCTTGGACATAATTTTCAAAACGCCCTTGCCCAGTCCCTTGATCAGGTGGCGGACTCCCTCTTCGGCACTCACACCTGTCACGTCTCCATTGCGGATCAACTCCTCCACTGATTCCATGGCCAGGTACGGATTGATCGCGGCAGCTCCATAACCGACAAGAACAGCTACATGGTGAACCTCCCGCACATCACCGGCCTCAACGACCAGGGAAACCTTGGTGCGGTTGGCGCTGCGCAACAGATGATGATGCACAGCGCTCACGAGCAGCAGCGACGGGATGGGAGCCCATGCCGCGGTGGAATCCCTATCGGAAAGCACAACGTATTGCACACCACGGTTGATGGCTCCGGAAACCTGTTCGCAGACCTCGGCCAGCCGAGTGCGCAGGGCGGCCTCACCGCCATCAACCTTGTAGAGTCCGCGCACTTTCATGGAAATCCGCTCCCCACCTGACCCATCATCGGCTACAGGAGTTTCCATATTGGCGATCTTGGCCAGATCGTCGTTGTCTATGACGGGAAAGGTTAAGGCCAGCTGCGGCGCCCGTACCTTAGTGCGTGAGAGTAGGTTTCCCTGCGGACCGATGGTGGTCTTTAGCGAGGTGACAAGTTCCTCCCGAATGGCATCCAAGGGAGGATTTGTCACTTGGGCGAATTGCTGGACAAAGTAATCAAAGAGCAGGCGCGGGCGTGAGGACAGCACGGCAACCGGCGTATCAGTGCCCATGGCGCCGAGGGGTTCAGTACCTGTTCCTCCCATGGGTCCGAGCAGCATTCGCAGCTCCTCGGTGGTGTAACCGAAGGTCCGCTGACGGTGGAGCACGGAGGCTGTTGTGTAGATGACGTGTTCGCGTTCGGGGAGGCCTTTCAAGGCGATGGTGTTTTCCTTGACCCACGCCTCGTAAGGGTTAGCTGCGGATGCCTGGGCTTTAATGTCGGCATCACTGATCAGCTCACCCTTGGCAGTGTCCACAAGAAACATGGTGCCCGGGGCCACCCTGCCTTTCGCTACGATGCTGCCAGGGTCAATCTCAAGCACCCCAACTTCTGAGGCCAGGACCACAAGGCCGTCATCGGTGATCCAGTAGCGCGCGGGGCGCAAACCGTTGCGGTCAAGGGTTGCACCGACCACTGTTCCGTCGGTGAAAGATACCGCCGCAGGGCCATCCCACGGTTCCATCATGAGTGAGTGGTACTCGTAAAACGCTTTCTTGGCCGGATCCATCGTGGCGTGATTCTCCCACGCCTCGGGGATCATCATCATGACTGCTTCGGTGATGGGACGTCCAGAAAGCCACAACAATTCAGCGACCTCATCAAAGGAAGCCGAGTCGGAAGCCCCCGGTGTACAAATGGGGAACAGCTCTTCTGGGGTTTCCCCCAGAAGTTTGTGCGCCATGGTTGATTGGCGGGCGCGCATCCAGTTTCGGTTGCCTTTGACGGTGTTGATTTCCCCATTGTGAGCAATGCTTCGAAACGGTTGGGCAAGGGGCCAGGAAGGGAAAGTGTTGGTGGAGAAACGTGAATGGACCACTGCCAGCTTGGTGGCAAAAAGTGGATGAGAAAGGTCAGGGTAGAACGGTTCCAGCTGCGCCGTTGTCACCATCCCCTTGTACACAATGGTCTTGGATGACAATGACGGAAAATAAACTCCAAATTTTTGCTGAGCTCGTTTCCGTACACGGAAGACTTTGCCGTCCAGTTCATTGGCTGCGAGAATATCCAAAGGCTGTTTCGGCTCGCCCTCCAAAGCCACAAAGAGTTGGCTGAAATGTGGCATGCAGGCCCTTGCACTGGCACCAACGAGCTCGGCAGCAACGGGAACCTCCCGCCAGCCCAGGACCTTCAACCCCTCAGTTTCTGCCAGTCTTTCAAGGCCAGCAATAGCGGCAACTCGGTCTAGGTTCTCGGTGGGCAAAAAAGCTGTCCCCACTGCGTAGTGGCCTGGTTCAGGCAGCCGGAACTCTGTGACGCTCTGGAAGAACTCGGCAGGGATCTGCGCGAGAATTCCGGCGCCGTCCCCCGTGCCTTCATCGGCACCCACCGCTCCACGGTGCTCGAGGTTGCGAAGTGCCACTAACGCCTTTTGCACAATATCGTGGCCAGGAGTGCCCCTAAGGGTGGCAACGACAGCCAAGCCGCAGGCATCCTTCTCGTTTTCAGGCTGGTAGAGGCCTACCTTTTGCGGCATGGCAGCAAAACGGATGAACGGCGAGATTGCCTGGGTGCTGTTGGAGGCACGTACAAGATGGTGTGTCACGGCGGGTAAGTCCTTCCCCAAATATGAGAGCCGGTGGGGGCGACGCTGGCCCGTGCGTTGAGAAAGTGGATCTTACTCAACAGTGCTGCTAATCCTGACTTATGCAGTGCTGGTGCTGATTTACCGTCAGCAACCTGCTAATGGCAGCAATCTAGTGCATATGCACAAGAGAAGAGGATTTCTTGGTTCACTGCTTCTGGTGCAGCGATTTTTACTATATAGCCGCATGGGTCGCTGTAATATGAGAATCTTAGATAATGGAATAATATGCAGGTAAAGTAATATTCTCAGCCTTTTGAATACCCAAAGGTACTAAAAAGGCGGCCCCGGGGAATCCGGAGCCGCCTTTTTCAATACCTTCAGTTCGTTCAGTTCGTTCGGTGCATTCAGTCCTGCACCGAGTGCTTAGAGATCCTTTTCGGACTCGCTCTCCTGCTCACCGGCCATGGTGGCTCGCACTTGTGTTCCGGCAGGTGTCTCACTTTCCTGTGCAACACCAGTGCCGGCCGGAACAACAGACGGTTCATGCCCCGTCAAATAAACGGAGTCGTTGGGTTTGCCGCGCCGCACATATGTGATCACGATGAATAGCGCCAAGGCCACCGCAAAGACGACGATGCTTGTCCAAACGTTCAGTCGCGCAGTGACGCCAAAGAAAGTGATCTGTTCAGCGGTATCAATGCGCAACATCTCAATCCACACCCGCCCTGCCGTGTAAATCATCGCGTAAAGCAAGAAGAGGCGACCGCTGCGCAGTTGGAACTTCCTGTCCAGAAGCAACAGCACAACGACTCCGGCCAGGTTCCAGAGGCACTCATACAAGAATGTGGGGTGGAATAGCGTGTCAGGGCTGAACCCGGCAGGAACAAATTCGGCTGAAACGCTCAGTCCCCACGGCAGGGTGGTAGGCCCGCCAAAGAGCTCCTGGTTAAAGTAATTACCCCAGCGGCCAAGCGCCTGGGCCAGAAGTATGCCGGGGGCGGCAGCATCAATGAAGGCGGAGATCTTCACGTTCGCTCGTCGGCAGCCAATCCAGGCACCAACAACGCCAAGCACCACAGCACCCCAGATACCGAGCCCGCCAAGCCAAATCTGTGGGATCAGTGACAAATCGCCGGTGCCATCAAACCCTGGCCCGAAATAGGCTTCAGGGGAGGAAAACACATGATACAGCCGGCCCCCAATAATGCCAAAGGGAATCGCCCAGATGGCAATGTCCCAAATGGAGCCTTCGGGGCCGCCCCGGCGCTTCCAGCGCCTATCCGTCAGCCAAATCGCCGCAATAATGCCCAGTAGGATGCACAGCGCATAAGCATGGACACGGAGCGGGCCCAGGTCAAACCCGGACCACACAGGAGCTGGGATGGAGTTGGCAAGTGCGTGGGGTAGAAGAGTTAAAATCACAGGCTGACCGTTTCCGTAGTGGCAGGGGCATCAAAGCCGGAGCTGAGCTCCTTAGTCAAAGCGCCCACGGCGCCGACGCCGCCATCACGCAACGCAGCCACCAAGGCGGTGCCAACAATGACCCCGTCCGCATAGGCTGCTATTTCACGAACATGCTTGGACGCCGATACGCCCAAGCCCACACAAACCCGCTCGGCACCGGCGTCGTGCGCAGCAGCTACCACTGCCTCAGCGGCGCTGGAGACAGAGCTGCGTGCTCCTGTCACGCCCATGATGGAGACGGCATAGACAAAACCACGGGTCGCCTGAACGCTCATAGCTACGCGCTCTGGAGTGGACGAAGGCGCCACGAGAAAGACGCGGTCAAGTCCGTATTTATCGGAGGCAGCAAACCACTGGGCGGCCTCGTCCGGAATCAGGTCTGGGGTGATTAGCCCGGCACCACCTGCCTCGGACAGGCGACGCGAAAATTCATCAACTCCCATGCGCATCACTGGATTCCAGTAAGTCATGACCATCACGGCTGCATCAGTTTCAGCCGTGATGGCAGCAACGATGTCAAAAACGTCTTCCACGCGAAACCCGTTATTCAGAGCCTGTGTGGTTGCTGCCTGAATGACGGCACCATCCATGACGGGATCTGAATACGGGATGCCAATTTCAATGATGTTGGCACCGTTGCGGGCCACAGCAATTGCAGCATCAATCGATCCCTGCTTATCGGGAAAACCTGCGGGCAAGTAGGCGATTAACGCCTTGCGCCCAGCAGCTTTGGCCTTATCGATGGCGGCAGCAGACTTGCTGACAGCTGCTGGGGCGCCGGTGGTGTTGCTGTTTAACTCACTCATAGCTGGCATCCTCTGAGTTGATATCCAAGCTGGCATCTAAGTTGGGCTGGGAAGCTTGTGCTGGGTTTTGCTCGCCGTCGCTGTTGTGGCTATCGCTAGAGACGGCACCAGCTCCATGGGCTGCACCCTTGGCAGCACGGGTGGAAAGCATGGTGCCTTTGACATTCCCATCTTCATCGATCATGCCAAACCACTCAGCAGCGGTCTGCACATCCTTGTCACCGCGGCCAGAAAGGTTCACGATGATCACCACGTCTTCAGGCTTTTCTGCGTGCGCAACAAGGCGTTTACCAACACTCAATGCACCAGCCAATGCGTGCGCGGACTCGATGGCCGGGATGATACCTTCGGTGCGGCTCAGTAGATTGAAGGCGTCCATGGCCTGGGTATCGGTGATGGGTTCATAGCTGACACGACCAATGTCGTGCAGGTAGGAATGCTCCGGACCCACTCCCGGGTAGTCAAGACCTGCAGAGATGGAGTGTGAATCAATTGTCTGTCCGTCATCGTCTTGCATCAGGTAGGTCAGCGCGCCGTGCAGCACACCGGGGCGCCCCAAGCTGATGGTCGCTGCGTGGCGAGCCGTATCAATGCCATCACCGGCTGCCTCGAAACCAAACATCTTCACCGAGGAGTCATCCAGGAATCCATGGAACAAACCGATGGCATTGGAGCCGCCACCAATGCAGGCACATACGGCGTCAGGCAGTCGCCCGACCTGCTCAATGATCTGCCCACGTGCTTCTTCACCAATTACTTCGTGGAAGAAGCGCACCATGGCCGGGAATGGGTGAGCACCTGAGACCGTACCCAATAGGTAGTGTGTGTTCTCCACGTTGGCAACCCAGTCACGAAGGGCGTCATTGATGGCGTCCTTGAGTGTCTGTGAACCGTTTGTCACGGGTACAACAGTGGCTCCCAGAAGTTGCATGCGAGCCACGTTGAGAGCTTGGCGTCGGCAATCTTCTGCACCCATGTAAACAACGCATTCCATGCCCAACAAAGCTGCTGCAGTTGCGCTTGCAACCCCGTGCTGGCCGGCACCGGTTTCGGCAATAATGCGCGTCTTACCCATGCGCTTAGCTAGCAGCGCTTGGCCTATGACATTGTTGATTTTGTGGGAACCAGTGTGGTTCAAGTCTTCGCGCTTGAGAAAAATCCGTGCCCCACCGGCGTGTTCGCTGAAGCGTTTAGCCTCAGTAAGCAGTGAGGGACGTCCCGAATAGTTCTTGTTTAGTTCTGCAACTTCAGCGAGGAACTCAGGGTCGACTTTGGCTTTCTCAAAAGTGTCTTCAAGCTCGTCCAGAGCGGCAATCAGCGATTCTGGCATCCAGCGACCGCCGTAGCTGCCAAAGTAAGGCCCCGGCGCATGCCGAAGCGAATGCTCAGGGGTTGATTCTGCAGGGACGCCGCCCTGCAGGAATGCTGTTGCTGGATCCACCATGTCAGCGGGATCCTGTGACGAAGCTGCTGGCACTTGAGCCATCAGTTTCACCGTCCTGTTCCTGGATAATTGTGCACTAAATTTTCTTATGGCGGTAGCTTCTTTGAGCGGTTATGGCGACGGTAACCCGTTGCCCGGTTTCGGCACGCAAAGCACCTTTACCGGGGCAAGCCATTCGCTAACGGGTGCTGATTGCCAGCGCCCCGGCGGACTTAAATTCTGCTATCCGCTCGCGTGGAGTTGCATCTTTCACGAGAGCTTCACCCACCAAAATGGCGTGTGCCCCGTGTGCACAGTAATGCTCAACGTCGCTAACATCGCGAACGCCTGACTCCGCAACAACGATCGGTCCTGCGGGGATGCCACCTGCCAGTGAGGCAAACACCCCACGATCCACCTCCAGAGTTTTTAAGTTCCGAACGTTGATGCCAATGATCTTCGCGCCAACCGCAACCGCTCGTGCGATCTCTTCGGCAGTGTGCGTTTCGACTATTGCGTTCATGCCGAGTTCGTGAGTTAGGGCTAAATAGCTGCCCAACTCTTCATCGCTGAGCGCTGCAACAATGAGCAGTACCAGATCAGCTCCGTGGGCACGGGCCTCGTAGATCATGTACTCATCGCAGGTGAAGTCCTTGCGCAGAACTGGGATGTCCACGGCCGCACGCACGGCGTCAAGGTCGGCCAACGAGCCGCCAAACCTGCGCGCTTCCGTAAGCACGCTGATCACGGAGGCCCCACCGTCGCGATACAGCCCCGCCAAAGCAGCAGGATCGGCGATCCCCGCCAAGTCCCCTTTGGAGGGGCTGCGGCGCTTGACCTCGGCTATGACCAACAGATCAGCCCGAACAGCGCTATCGCCGCCCAACGCAGCCCAGGCATCCAGCGCCGGGGGAACATCTTTGATGCGCTCCTGCAGATCGGCGAGACTCACCTTTTCTGCACGAGCGGCCATATCCTGGCGAACACCATCAATAATGTCCAGCAAAACACTCACTACTAGTGGCCGTTGCTCTTCAGCTTGCTGCCACCAACACCGTAGCCTGCAGCTTTTAGAACCGGGCCCAGGATGACGCCGACGGCGATGATTCCTACCCCGATCCAGAACAGCAACATGGCGCTTTCCCCGATCAGGAAAGCGATGCAACCGACCAGCACACCAACCAGCATGACGGCAACGCTTGTCCATGCAGCCGGGCTGTTGCCATGACCCAGTTCAACGCTATGGTCCATCGGTTCTTGTACGGCTACTGATGCAGTCGACTTGTTGCTCATGGTAAATCTCCCTATTTAACGCGGATACTGAAATACATTCTGCCATTACTTGCCTATGGAAACCGAAAGCTGGGCACTGCAACGATGTGCGCCGCGCTTATACTGTGGGATCCTCGCCACGGCTGAGCTGGTCCCATCTGTCAATTTCGTCAATCGGCTCATCATCCGTGTTCGCCTGTGTCTCCTTGGCGGCGTCGTATTTGGTGCGCACACTCCAAGAACGTCCGTACCAAAGAACCAGCAGCGCAGCTATCCCCAGGATCACCGCGGCCACCATCGCTAGAACAGGAAAAATCGTCGTTGTGGCGTTGGCGCCCTGGCCTTCAATGCCTGTTGCCGCGCCAACTTCAGCCATGGCTGCGGCCACCGGGTTAGTGAGAACTCCCAGTACGACGGCGGCAATCCCCACAGCGCTGAGGGCCATGATCGCTGTGGTGATGTAGCGAGCTATTTTCCCGGCAATGCTGGTTGCTAGCGAGCCGGCCAGAGCCACCAGTGCCAGCGCCGATACGGCCACGGCCGCTTTGCTGCCCGGGATGTCCAAGTCCGTTTGGGCTACCTCGCCTTGACCAATTGCCACATGGATCCACGTCTGAGTTGTGGTGCCAAAAACGGCCAGTGCGGCTAAAACTGCCAGCAGAATCAAGGTGGACTTGCGCTGCCAAAAAGGCACGGTTCGTGCCGAAGTGTGCGGAAGTTCTGTGCTCATCAGTGATCTCCTGGGTTCTCATCCAAGGCGCGCAATGAGGCTGCGGCGTAGACGGCTCGTAGTGGTGCTGCTGCCTTATTCACTGTTTCTTCAGCCTCAGTTTCATTAACAGAATCAGCCACGATGCCTCCACCTGCCTGAACATAGGCTTTACCATCGCGCAGAAGGGCCGAACGTATGGCGATGGCCATGTCCATGTCACCGGCGAAGTCAAGGTAGCCAACAACGCCACCGTAAATGCCACGCCGCACAGGTTCGAGTTCATCCAAAAGCCGCAGTGCACGGGGTTTGGGTGCTCCCGAGAGCGTGCCAGCGGGGAACGTTGCCGCCAACACGTCGTAGGCGTTCTTCTCCGGGCTCAAAGTTCCCACCACTGTGGAGACCAGGTGCATGATGTGGCTAAACCGTTCCACTTCCATGAATTGGGTGACATCAACGGTTCCTGGCACACACACCTTGGAGAGGTCATTGCGGGAAAGGTCAACGAGCATCAAGTGCTCCGAGCGTTCCTTTTCATCGGCCAATAAATCTTTGGCAAGCCACTTGTCATCCTCAGT
Source organism: Arthrobacter sp. TMP15 (assembly GCF_039529835.1). Lineage (NCBI taxonomy): Bacteria > Bacillati > Actinomycetota > Actinomycetes > Micrococcales > Micrococcaceae > Arthrobacter > Arthrobacter sp. TMP15. Next base: position 1,552,523 of record NZ_CP154262.1, on the reverse strand, counting down.
GGTTTTCCCGCGCGGTCTTGAGCCTGCAATGGGGTGGGTGATCACTTCACTGCCCAGAACGCTAACAAGTGCTTCGGGAGAGGACCCCACAATGGAGTACGGCTGTCCCTTCGCGTCCTCAAAACTATAGAGATACATGTAGGGGCTGGGATTGGTGTTGCGTAAAACCCTATAAACATCCAGTGCTGTCGCTTCGCAGGCCATCTCAAAACGACGCGAAACAACTACCTGGAAAACTTCACCTTCAACAATGGCTGCCTTGGCTAGGTCAAGGGCCTTCAAATAGTCGTTGCGGTCCCATTGTTCCTGCACACTCTGAGCAAAACTGGCTGCTGGGACGTCCACCACGGAAATGGGCTGAACTAGCGGTTTGCGTAGCTGATCCACCATGGCGTGAACACGGGACACGGCGTCATGCCACGCGCCGTCAACGTTGTCATCAGTGCCATTGGCGTTGATGGCATTGGCAATCAATAGCACCGTGCCCTCGTTATTGTCATGGACCGCCATGTCGGCCACAAGGTTCAAGGCAACCTCGGGCAGGTGCAGGTCATCAACTGCCGGATTGGGCAGCTTTTCCCAGTGTCGGACAGCTTCCCACCCAACAAACCCCACCAGGCCTGAAGTGAAGGGCGGGAGCCCAACAAATCGCTCGGTAGCAAGTAGTTTCAGAGTTGCTTCCATGGCGTCCACAGGGTTGCCTGTCAGGGGAACGCCCACCGGTGGCTCCCCTTGCCAGAACGCCACGCCGTCCTCCGTAGTCAAAGTGGCGCTTGAACGCACGCCAATGAACGAGTAGCGCGACCACACACCACCCACGGCGGCCGATTCCATCAAGAACGTACCGGGTGCCTCAGCGGCAAGTGACCGGTATAGGCCAATCGGCGTTTGCGCGTCGGCGAGGACCTTCAGATGGACAGGAACAACCCTGCGAGTCCGGGCAAGTTCCCGAAACTCCCCCAGAGTGGGGCTGATGACACCTAAATCTTGCATATAATGTATAGCTTTCTTGAGTCAGGCGAGAAGAAAAAGTACACCGTGTGCTGGCCTATTCTCCGCGGCTGCCCACAACTGCGCTGAGCTGTCGGGCATCGAAACATGTGTGCGTCCCTGTGTGGCAGGCTGCACCGACCTGGTCCACATTTATTAACAATGCGTCCCCATCACAGTCCAGGGCCACAGACTTCACATACTGAAAATGTCCTGAAGTGTCGCCCTTACGCCAATACTCTTGGCGTGAGCGGGAGTAAAAGGTGACCCTGCCTGAGCTGAGCGTGCGGCGAAGGGCCTCATTGTCCATCCATCCGAGCATCAGCACTTCTTGGGAGTCGAACTGCTGGATGATGGCGGCGACCAATCCGGCCCCATCATGAGTAAGTCTCGCGGCGATATCCGCCGGCAACTCAAGAGACGGCTCACCTGGGGAAGGCACTGGCGCGAACTGGGGTACTGGGCTTTGCTGCATCACAGCCAATTCTAGTGCCAGAAAAAAATCTAGGGGGCCACTGGACGTGTAGTGGCAGGGACATCATGTAACCCGAACTAACGTCTCCTGCTCCCTGAAGCAGGGAATCTGAGGGCAGCTAAGGCAATCTAATGCAATCTAATGCAATAAGGCGTCGACATGCGGCGGTTCCTGGTGACGCCCGCCAGGAATACATGCTAATTTCACAAGTGATGCAATTTGTAGAACCTTCCCGTGAATTTCTCGCCGAGACCCTGCTGGCAGCCGGTCCGGGAGCTGACACGCTTTGTGATGGATGGCGAACCCAGGAACTGGCTGCGCACCTCTACCTGCGTGAACATAATCCCGGCGTAGGCCTGGGGATGGTTCTCAAGCCTTGGAAAAAGGCCACAGACAAGGCCATCGCTAAGCTGGCGGAGGAATCAAGCAGCCCCGGAACTTTCGCAGCCCTCGTGGAGAAGTTTCGCGCTGGACCGCCCAAAATGTCACCCTTTGCGCTTAAGACAGTAGATAAAAATGCGAACCTGACCGAGTTCTTCGTGCACACCGAGGATGTCAGGCGCGCTACGGACCGGTGGGCTCCGAGGGCACTGGACGCAGGCTACTCCGAAGCGCTCTGGGCCGATCTCATTAAACGAGCAGCGATCATGTACCGCAGCGTGGATTTGGGGATAGTACTCGTCAACCCCAACGGCCCACGCCACGTGGCCAAGCGCGCGCCCGTCTCGGTGGCCATCATTGGAGCCCCTGGCGAACTGCTGATGCACGCCAATGGCCGCACAGGCCATGCCTTGGTTTCTTTTGAGGGCCAGCCCGACGCCGTCGCTCTGCTGCAAACCGCCGAAGTGGGACTCTAACCCCTCGAGAGTGTCGGGGGGTTAGCGGACCTCATAGCCGGCTTCGCGGATGGCCTTCTTTACGTCCGCAATGGCGCTGTCTGGCCCAAAGTGGAAAACAGATGCGGCCAGCACCGCGTTAGCTCCCGCCGCGACTGCCGGTGGGAAATGTTCGGGCTTCCCCGCCCCACCTGAAGCGATAATGGGGATACGCACAGCCGCACGCACAAGACGAATGAGTTCCAAGTCGAAGCCTTCCTTGGTGCCGTCGGCATCGATGGAGTTCAACAAGATCTCGCCCACGCCCCGATCCGCAGCCTCCCTGGCCCATTCAATGGCATCCATGCCGGTGCCATTGCGGCCACCATGGGTGGTCACTTCAAAGCCGGAGGGCGTGATTCCGCCCTGGGTGCGGCGTGCGTCAACGCTGAGCACCAGAACTTGTGAACCGAACCGGCGGGTGATCTCATCGATCACCGCCGGGCGCGCTATGGCCGCAGTATTAATGGAGGCCTTATCAGCACCGTAACGCAAGAGCTTATCTACATCAGATACCTCGCGGACTCCTCCACCTACTGTCAGTGGAATGAAAATCTGCTCGGCAGCCCGGGAAACAACATCAAAGGTTGTCTCCCGGTTTCCGGAAGAAGCAGTGACGTCCAGGAACGTCAGCTCATCTGCCCCGGCGCGGTCGTAACGCTGAGCCAACTCAACGGGATCTCCGGCGTCGCGCAGATTCTGGAACTTCACACCTTTGACCACCCTGCCGGCGTCAACGTCCAGGCAGGGAATTACTCTAATGGCAACACTCATGGCCTATACCTTCTTTGTCTTTAGTTTTGAAAGGCAGCCATGGATTAGATGCGGCAGGCGTGGATGCTGCTGACCAGGATTGCACGGGCACCGAGCTCATAGAGCTCATCCATGATGCGGTTGGTGTCCTTGGCAGCAACCATGGAGCGCACAGCTACCCAGTCGGTGTCACGCAGAGGGGAAACTGTGGGTGATTCCAGTCCCGGGGTCAGGGCGGTGGCCTCATCCATGAGTGTCTTGGGCACATCGTAATCAAGGAGTACGTATTGGCGTGCAACCAAAACGCTGTGCAGACGCCGAATCAATACTTCGACGCCGGGAGGTGGGGTGACCCCGCGGCGACCAATGAGCAGTGCTTCCGAGTTCAGAATAGGCTCACCGAAAATTTCCATGCCAGCAGCTTTGAGCGTGCTTCCGGTTTCCACGACGTCGGCAATAGCGTCAGCAACGCCTAAACGGACAGAGGATTCAACGGCGCCATCGAGCCGCACCACTTGGGCGTTAATGCCCAATTCAGCCAAATATTCGCGCAGCAACACATCGTAACTGGTTGCTAGGCGCTTGCCCTCAAGCTCGGCGGCACTGCTGAAGTGGCCCACCGGACCGGCGAAGCGGAAGGTTGAGATGGCAAAACCAAGGGGTAGGAGTTCATCGGCATCAACCTGGGCATCCATCAAAAGGTCTCGGCCTGTGATGCCCACATCCAAGGTGCCGGCGCCCACGTAAACAGCAATGTCACGGGGACGCAGGAAAAAGAATTCAACGTTGTTCTCAGGGTCAACCATGACCAGCTCACGCGAGTCACGGCGCTGACGGTAACCAGCCTCCGCCAACATCGCTGAAGCGGCTTCAGACAGGGCACCCTTGTTGGGGACGGCAACACGCAGCATAGGAAATATCCTTCAGATCAGATCAAAAACAGGTTTTCAGCATTGGACTCAATGCCATTTCAGGGACGAGCGAGCAGCCACGGCAGGTGGCTAGAGATGCTTGTAAACGTCCTGAAGACTCAAACCCTTGGCGATCATCATGACCTGCAGGTGGTAGAACAGCTGGGAAATCTCTTCGGCGCAGGCTTCATCCGACTCGTATTCGGCGGCCATCCACACCTCAGCAGCTTCCTCAACCACTTTCTTGCCGATACCGTGAATGCCAGACTCAAGTTCGGCTACGGTACGGGAGCCAGCGGGCCGGGCTGCGGCTTTCGCACTGAGCTCATCAAAAAGGGATTCGAAGGTCTTCACGGCTTACACCCTACTTGGTTCAAACTCTCTTCGCAGTTTCTCAGACGGAGTGTGTCCAGCATGTGAGCAAAAACTCTGCGGCAAACCTTCAGCGCACAACGGGAGCTAGACACCGAGTTGAGCCAGTGTCACTGCTGTGGCCAAGGCGGCTGTTACTGCCTCATGTCCTTTATCCTCAACCGAACCGGGTAATCCGGCGCGGGCAAGACCCTGCTCTTCGGTGTCGCAGGTGAGGACGCCGAAGCCAACAGGGACGCCCGTGCGAACGCTCACCTCGCTCAGGCCCATGGTCGCCGCCTGGCAGACGTACTCAAAATGCGGTGTGCCGCCGCGGATAACAACGCCCAACGCCACCACGGCGTCAAACTTAGCTGCCAGCCGGGCAACAGCTACGGGAAGCTCAAAACTTCCCGGCACTCGCACAAGCGTTGGGTTCGCTATGCCCGCATCCGATGCTCCACGCAAGGCACCGGCCACCAACCCAGCCATAATTTCGGTGTGCCAGCTGGCCGCTACAATGGCCAAACGCAGGGATCCTGTGTGTGCTTTTTCCTCAGAGTTAAAGGCAATGCTGGGTGCTCCGTGGCCGCTCATGTGGCGAGTCCTTCCGTCGTGGGGTTGCTGATGGAGAGCGCATGATGCATGCGATCCCGTTTGGTTTGCAGGTAGCGCAGGTTCTCGGCACGGGCAGGGACTTGCGTGGGTACCACGTGCACCACCTCAATGCCGCGTCGAGTTAGATCCTCGTGTTTGAGCGGGTTATTGCTCAGTAAGTCAATACGTACCAGCCCCAATGCATGCAAGATCCCTGCCGCGGCGCCGTAATCACGACCATCGACGGGCAGTCCCAGCTGTTCATTGGCTTCCACCGTGTCCGCGCCTGCTTCCTGGAGACTGTAGGCGCGCATTTTGTTCGCCAACCCAATCCCCCGCCCCTCATGACCACGCAGGTACACAAGTGTGCCGCCGCGCCGGTGAATCAGCTCCATTGCGTAGTCCAGTTGTTCACCACAATCGCAACGGTAGGAACCAAAAACATCACCTGTGAGACATTCCGAATGCAACCGCACAAGAGGTACGACGCGCTCACCTAAGTTCTGCGTCAAAACCTCACCTTGCGAGCTGGCCAAGGGTGCGCTGGCCAAGTGTGCGCTGTCGAATGGCATGCTGGCGAATGGCACGATGGCTAAGTCACCCGGTGCGCTAAGACTCAGGTGTTCGGCACCGGTTTCCCCATCCACCCATGCTTGCGCGGCGAAGGTCCCAAACCGGGTGGGCAGTGCCACTACCGGCCCACCGCTCACCAGTGACTGAGCCGCAGGCGCTTGCTCGTTACTCACGTCAGGCTTCCTTGCACGGCATCCGCACCGGGTTCGGCGGCACCAGCAAGCGCTAGGAACACCACCAGATCGGCGATCGAGATCAAAATAAGGTTATTCTGGTTGGCAAATTCACGCAGTCCGGTGAGTCTGACCATCTCTCCACCGTCATCAACAACCTCGGCAATGATGGCTACCGTTTCGCAGGCTGCCAGCCGGCACAACTCAACAGCAGCTTCAGTATGTCCTGGCCGCTGGCGCACTCCCCCAGCAACGGCGCGAAGGGGGAACATGTGCCCGGGCCGGGTGACGGCGTCGTGCATGGCAGTTGGATTGGCCAACACGGTGGCGGTCAGCGACCTGTCAGTGGCGCTAATCCCCGTGGAGACCCCCGCGGCCGCGTCACAACTGACGGTGTATGCGGTGCCCTTGGCGTCCTGGTTGTTGCGCACCATGGGCGGCAGGGCCAAACGGTCAGCGTGGGCAGTGTCCATCGGCACGCAGATGACACCAGAGCTGTGCCGAATGGTCCAGCCCATCAGTGCGGGTGTGCTGTGCTGAGCGGCAAAAATAATGTCGCCTTCGTTTTCACGGTCTTCGTCATCAACCACCAGCACAGCTTCGCCACGCGCGATGGCCGCGATTGCCAACGCCACCGGGTCCAAGAGAGTTACCGGATTTGTTGCCTCACTCATGATGTTGCTCCCTTGAACATGCTGAATTCAAGCAGGCGCTGGGCATACTTAGCCAGCACATCCACTTCCAGATTAACGGTGCCGCCCACCGTTTTCTTTCCTAATCCGGTGTTAGCCAATGTCACGGGGATAAGGCCCACCTCAAACCATTGCTCGAACACGCTGGCGGGGCTGACGGCGGTCACAGTGAGCGAAACACCGTCGATGGCAATGGAGCCTTTTTCTGCGATGTACTGGGAGAGCTCCCGCGGCACCGAAAAGCGCAATCTATCCCACTTGCCAAGACTCTCCCGCTCTAGCAGCGCGCCTACTCCATCAACATGGCCCTGGACAACATGCCCATCCAGACGCCCACCGGCAATCACGCAGCGCTCAAGATTCACCCGTTCGCCGCTTCGCAACCGCCCCGTTGTGGTGCGCAGCAGGGTCTCCCCCATCACATCAACTTCAACCGTGCCAGGGCCAAGCTGCACGGCTGTTAGACATACCCCGTTGATGGCGATCGAGCCGCCAAGATCCAAGCCAGCCAGTGCCTCTCCTGCTTCAATAACAAGCACTGCGCTGTCTGATTCTGGTCGTTGCTCCAGCGTGAGAACTATGCCGCGGCCTTCAATAATTCCTGTAAACATCTCACATTCCTTCATCGCTGGCGGCCGCTTTGGCTGGCATCAGCGTCAATTTCAAGTCGGGGCCAAGCACTTGGACGGGACCAGTGGTGGTGGCATCCCATTCCCAGCGCTGGGCCTCCCCGAGGGTGCCGATGCCCAGATCAGATAGTGCGGGTATGCCCGAGCCCAACAGGGTCGGAGCGAGGTACACGATGAGCTCGTCCACGAGTCCGCGAGCTAAGAAGGCCGCGTTAATTTTGGCACCGCCTTCGATCATGAGGTGACCAACCCCGCGCTCCTGTAGTTCACGGACCACGGCGGCAGGATCGTGGGTGTGCAGGGCCAGGAAACCTTCGTGGCCCAAGAAGTCGGGGCTGGTTTTGAGATTGTCTCCGGCTTTCAGCTCGGCACTAGTTTTCGGGCGAGTGCTGACCCGCGATGCGGAATCATCTGATGCTGTTGCTCGGCCCCGGACAGCGGCATCTTCCGGCACCTCGCGCATTCCCATGACAACACGCAGCGGCTGTTTGGCCGCATCAGTGTCGTCGGCTGCTCGGGCGGTTAGCCGCGGGTTATCTGCGATCACCGTTTCGGTGCCCACAACGATGGCATCTACCCTGGCCCGCAGCTCGTGCGAATCTTGGCGTGATTCCTGTGAAGTGATCCACTGGCTGGTGCCATCAATGGCAGCGATTCGCCCATCGACCGTCTGCGCCAACCTGGCAGTAATAAAGGGGCGGTTTTGACGCACAGCCACGAACCATTGCCGGTTGAGATCTTCGGCTTCCGCAGCCATCAGGCCCATTCGGACGTTGATGCCTTCCTTATGGAGCACATCGGCGCCGCCGGATGCGGGCTGGTGGGGGTCTCGGAGAGCAAAAACCACATTGCCAATACCGGCGTCCAGGATTGCTTGGGAGCATGGTCCGGTGAGGCCAACATGATTGCAGGGTTCGAGCGTAACGATGAGCGTAGCTGCTGACAAGTCCCGTTTCACGCCAGTGCCCAGAAGCCGGTTAATCACATCTGTTTCGGCGTGCGCAGTGCCCGCGCCACGGTGGTGGCCAATCGCTAAGAAGGTCCCATCAGCGTCAATAATCACCGCTCCCACTAGCGGATTCGCGCCACGTACGCCCTGCCGTGCAGCCGAGAGAGCCGTTTCCATGCCGAGAATTTCGGCACCGGTGAAGTGCTCCGGCTCTGTGATGTGGGGATCCTGGCTGAAGGAACCGCGGTTCAAATTACTGAAGTTCATGGTTTGGCCTCTCTGGTGCCCACAGTGATGTCGGGGAAGGTGGTGTCAACTGATACTTTGCGAGCTTGTGCATCACTGTTATGCCGCACCCTCCACCATACGAAGAATCCGGTCAGGGTGAATGCACCGTAGAAGATGTACATGAAAGCTGAGGCGTAGTAGCCGGCACTGAAAAGCAGTGGCACACCCACGAGGTCCACAACCACCCAGATGAGCCAAAACTCTACCCAGCCCTTGGCCATCCCGTAAGTGGCCAGTAGCGAACCCATAAAGATCCATGCGTCCGCCCAAACAGGCTCATAGGAGCCCATGGCTTTGAAGATGGGGGTCAGGATTGCGGTTCCTGCGATCATGGTGCCAACGAGTATCCATCGCACGCGCGTTCCGGCCCAGCGGGGCTCGACGGCTTCGCCAACGTGAGCTCCGGCGTCATTCTTCATGTCCTTGCTTTGTTGCCAGCGGCGCCAGCCATAAACGGAGACGGCGATGAACATGATTTGCCGGCCTGCCTGGCCCAAAAGATTCACGTGTTCTGGGGAGCCAAAGACTGAACCCATGAAGACAGTGAAGAGTAGGACGTTGCCGACAATGCCCACTGGCCATGCCCAGATTTTACGGCGCATACCGCCGAGGGCGCTGGCGAGCCCAAAAAGATTGCCTATGACTTCACGCCACAGCAGGAAACCGCCGCCGGCGAATTCAAGTTTGGCGTCAAAGAGCCACCGCAGAAAGTCCATCGTTACCTTGCCCTTTCGAGACCGCGATGGCTCCGGGGGTAACGCGCAGTTTGGCACACAGGTACAGGGACTGTGGCAGCTTTGAAAAAGCTACCAACACACCCCTGACCTGACGGCCAAAACTGTTCGTGCTTCTCCCATCCAGACTTTAACTGTCGGTTCCGGAATTTCACCAGATCAACCGTGCACTGCTTACTGTTGCCAGCTTGCGGCGCACGGGTCGCGGACTATAACCGCCGGTTCGGAATTACACCGACCCCGGAGCACGTAATTTTTCTTTAAATACCCACAAGTGTGGACATCTATAACCATTATGGCACTTTTCTGTGCCTCCTTGCCACAGGTGCAAGGCCTTGGTGATAAGTGTTGACGGTGCCCGTCTGTTCGCAAAAACTATGGGCTCCGCGCTAGCTCCAAGAGCTAGCCAAAAGCGAGTTGTCCCTTGGCCCGCAGAGAGTCGATGGCTTCAGCGGGTGAGGGCTGCCCGTAGACTGCCGAACCTGCCACGAAAATGTTCGCTCCAGCTTCAGCAGCACGGGTGATCGTCTCTTCCGTGATGCCCCCATCAACTTGGATGGCTACGTTGATGGAGCTGCCTTCCACAGCTGCCCGGGCGCGGCGGATCTTTGGCAATGTCAGCTCCAAAAAGGCTTGCCCACCAAATCCTGGCTCAACTGTCATGATCAGCAGCATGTCCAGCTCGCTCAGCATGTCCAGGTACGGTTCAACTGGAGTTGCCGGGCGCAGCGCCATGCCAGCTTTAGCTCCCCTGGCCCGCAGTTCGCGAGCCAGCTTAATGGGTGCAGCTGAGGCTTCCACGTGAAAAGTCACTGAATCTAGACCAGCATCCGCATACAGCGGCGCCCAGCGGTCAACCTCGGAAATCATCAGATGCGCATCAAGAGGAACAGTGCTGATCTGCTGGATCCGCTCAACCACGGGCAGCCCGATGGTTAGATTCGGGACAAAATGATTGTCCATGACGTCCACATGAACCGCGTCCGCATTGGAGATCCTGGCCAATTCAGCTTGGAGGTTAACGAAGTCGGCGGACAGGATGCTGGGGTTGATGCAACATTTCAGCGAACGGCTGCTCACGAAAGAACCTCATCTTCTGGGTAGGCACTGGTGCTGGCAGCACTGACATCAATCAGGCTGTTTCCGGTGGATTAGTTTTTACGGATTAATGCCAGGAACATGGCATCGCTTTGGTGGATGTGTGGCCATAGTTGGGCCATCTTTTGATGCGACGGCAGTGGTGAGCTTGAATTCCCTGCGCCCAGGTTGCCTCCCAAGCTGACAGCGTCAAGGGCGGCACCGGCGTCGAGAAGTTCAAGATCATCGCGTTTGCGCATGGCGTCCTCAACGACGGCGATAGTCTCAGCCATGTGGGGGGAACAGGTCACGTAGGCGACAACTCCCCCAGGCTTGACGGCCGCCAGTGCGGAATTTAGCAGCTCGCGCTGGAGCGGACCAAGCTCGGTGACATCGGAGAGCTTGCGACGCCAGCGCGATTCGGGTCGGCGACGCAGCGCACCCAAGCCTGTGCAGGGCGCATCAACGAGGATTCGATCGAATGCCTCCGGGTGTTCCTTCCCAATGTCGCGTCCATCACCAGTGCGCACAGTCCAGCTATCCTGCGGCACTGCTTCGAGTGCTTGGGAGACCAGTTTGGCCCGGTGCACAGACGGTTCATTGGCAAGTATCCAGGCATCTTTCTGACCAGCCAGGGCTGCTAACAAAGCTGCTTTTCCGCCCGGTCCGGCGCACATGTCAAGCCACCGTTCCTCGCCACCGCCCAGCTCGGAAGTGATCTGAACAGCTGCCAGCGCCCGGGCCACCAGCTGCGAGCCGGCGTCTTGGACGCGGACAGAACCATCCCGAACGCTGTCCAGACGGCTGAGATCCCCGCCGGATGACAGCGCGGAATCTACTACGAGTTCCCCTGGTGTGAAACCTGCGTCAAAGGCCTCGGACAGGTCTCCCAGACCTGGCAGCGCAACGAGGTTCACAACGGGGGCCGCATTATCAGCCTCCAGCAAGGCGGTGATCTCAGAAACGTCGCGCCCGTGTGCCACGAGCGCTTGTCGCATGGCCCGGACAATCCATTCGGGGTGGGAATGTTCAATCGAGGCGATCTTCACATCATCGCTGAGGCCCTTGGTGAGCTCGGTCAACCATTCGGGCAACTCCTTGGCCGCAACCTTGCGCAGGACAGCATTAACCAAACCGGATGGGCCTGCGCCAATGGCGGCGCGCGCCAAGCCCACGGTCTCATCCAGAGCCGCGTGTGTGGGTACCCGCATGGCCATCAGCTGGTGGGTGCCAATGCGCAGAGCATCCAAAATCGCCGGGTCCAGTTCACTCAGCGGACGGTCAACACACGTCGCAAGGATGGCGTCATACGTGCCCTGCGCTCGCAATGCGCCGTAAGTGAGTTCGGTGGCGAAACCGGCATCCCGGCGATCAAGACCGTGGCGGCGGATACGCGTTGGCAGTACCAGGTTCGCATAGGCATCGTCCGCAGAGACAGCGCGCAACACTTCAAAAGCCACCAGTCGGGCAGAATCGGCAACGCGTGTGCGCTGACCGGGTGCCGTTTCTGTTCGGTTGCGGGTGGTACTGCGGTTGCGTTCTCGCCCAGCGTCATCTCTACGTTTGACACCGCCGGAGCCTGATTGGCTGCCCTGCCCCGAACTGTTGTTGCGGTGGCTCGAACGTCCGCCTTGCTCGCTGGTCATTCAAACACCACATCTTCCTTGTTGGCCAGGCCTCGGGCCCAGTCGGTTGCTTTCATAAGTTTTTTCCCCGCAGGCTGTACATCCACAAGCTCCACAGCATGCGATCCGGTGCCGACAAGCACACACTTGGCTTCAATCCGCAACTGTGCCGGAGTCAAGTCTGTGACCTCCGGACGCAGCAGCACCGGGCCCACCTTGAAGCGCTGGCCGGACATCATGGTCCATGCACCAGGCTCGGTAGTGACACCACGGATTCGACGGCTGATGGCTAAAGCAGGATCGCCCCACACCACATGGCCATCTTCAAGCGTCAGTTTAGGCGCCAACGAAATTTCGCCCTGTTGTTCCACACCGCCAAGTACTCCGGCCGCAATCCCGTCCATGGTCTGCGCCAGCAGCATGGCACCGCTATGGGAGAGCCGCTCCAACAGCGCGGCGCTGGTATCTGTGGGTTTGATGGCTTCAGTCATAGTGCCATAAACGGGCCCGGTGTCTAGACCCTTTTCTAGTAGGAAAGTAGAGGCACCGGTCACCTCATCGCCGTTGATAACAGAGTGCTGTACGGGCGCCGCCCCGCGCCAGGCAGGGAGCAGGGAGAAGTGTAGATTGATCCAGCCGTGCTCTGGGATAACAAGCGCATGTTCCGGAATCAGTGCGCCGTAGGCAACAATCGCCGCCACCTCGGGTGCGGTCGCTGCGATGGCGGCGGCAGCCTCGGCGTCGATCTTGTCCGTCTTGATGACGGGCAGTCCCAGCTCTGCTGCTCGGGAGGCAACGGCCGACGGCGTCATGACCCGTTTGCGGCCAAGCGGGGCATCCGGGCGGGTCAACACGGCAACGATCTCATGCCCAGCACTGCGCAACGCTTCAAGGGAGGGCAACGCTACGGCTGGTGTCCCTGCAAAAAGTACTCTCATTCGGCAGCGCCTGCACCAAACGATGAGCCCACTGTGCGTGCACGGCTGGCAATGGTTTGCGCAGTCACCTCATGGTAGTTGGCCATACGGATAGCGCGGAGGGCTTCTTTACGGTCCTCACCTTCCAACCTGTCAACATAAAGTTTGCCGTCAAGGTGATCGCATTCATGCTGGAAGCACTTAGCCAAGGTACCTGTGGCTTCCAGGTCGATCGGTTGGCCATACATATCAACGCCGGTCACTCTTACCCAGCGGTGTCGGGCAACTGTGAAGCCTAAACCGGGCACAGACAAACAGCCTTCGGGTTCCGCCGGTGCCATGTCATCACTGGCAACAAGAACGGGGTTGATCACGTAGCCCTCTTCTCCGTCCACGGAGTAGGTGAAGATCCGCTTGTTCACACCGATCTGTGGTGCCGCTAGGCCTGCCCCGCGAACATCGATCATTGTCTGGCGCATATCCTCGATGAGTTTCTCCAGCTCAGGGCCGAAGGTGCTCACTTCTTCGGTGCTTGTCCTTAGGACAGGATCGCCAATGATGCGAATGCTCAGGATGGCCATGGGAGGGCACCTCACTTTGGAATTGATACGAACCGAGTCTGGTCCGGAAAGCGGCTAGTCTCTCCAGTCTAGTTGGCTGTTAGCACCCAGGTGGCGCAATATCGAGCAAAGGCTCACCGGCGGCCGCAGCATCCAATGAGGTTTGCCACACGCGTCGCAATGAGGCGAACTTAAACCAATGTGCCTTCAGAACCTCAGGGTTGGCGCGGAGTGTGCGAACCTCCGTCTCGCCAATGGCAACACCCAACAGGATGGGATCCGCAGAGTACTTCCATGCTTCCCAAGTGCCGGCAGCCTCGTCGATGATGGATTCCTCCGCTTTCATCCCTGCCACCAGCTGCATAACAACCTTTGCATCGAGACTCTTGACCTGGCCATTGCGGTCAGTGCCTTTTGTCTTGTAGTCAATGATGCACAATTTCCCGCCAATTGTGGCCACCAGATCAAGAGTGCCGGCGTAGCCTACGGTTTCATTCCACACAGTAATTTCAGGAGCCAACGGTTTAACTTCGTAGTCCTCCCACCACGCATCAAAACGTAGTGCAAAGTTTTCTTCGCCATTTTCACCCAGAGCTGCAAGCGCCTCAGCCACCTGATGCGGGCGGTCAAGGGCCCGCAACGCCACTTGCTCGCAATAGTTGTGCACACGATCTCCGCGGGCCGCGGCGGCATCGCGGAATTGTTCAGCTGCATTTGAACTGTCACGGACCACAGTGCGTAATTGTCCGGGATTGCCTACGGCTGTGCCTAAATCCGGGTGCTTCGCTACCGCTGTGGCAGCCATGTAACCGATCCACCCGTCAAGGGAGGTGGACTGCTGACCAATAACCGTGGTGATGGAGGGGACCTTGGGTGGGTCCTGCAGGGAACGGGCGTACATACGCCCCAATTCTGTGCTGTGTGCCAATGCTGGTGAGCTCATGCTTCTACTATTCCATGAGCACCCCACACTGTCCCGCACCCCGTGCCAATGCTGTGGATAAACCTCACCGGGAAACTCAACGCTCGGAGGGTGTTCTCGATTTTCGCCGGTGGTGTGCCACCCGCGAAAATCGAGGAGGCCCGCGGAATTCTAAATTGTGGTGGGCGATACTGGGATCGAACCAGTGACCTCTTCCGTGTCAGGGAAGCGCGCTACCGCTGCGCCAATCGCCCAAGTTTGTTCGCTGCCCCACACGCTGGGTCCGCAGATAACAACCCAGATTACACAAAACTGCCGGAACCCAAGGGTTCCGGCAGTTTTGTGTTTATTCCGAGCGGTCGACGAGATTCGAACTCGCGACATCCACCTTGGCAAGGTGGTGCTCTACCAGCTGAGCTACGACCGCACTTACTTTCATCCCAATTTTCACTGGGTGAATGAACATGTTCATTCGTGGGCGATACTGGGATCGAACCAGTGACCTCTTCCGTGTCAGGGAAGCGCGCTACCGCTGCGCCAATCGCCCAAATGCATCCCGCTGAACTATACAGCAAAATACTTTTGGTTCAGCCAAAATGGAGGTGGGAACGGGATTCGAACCCGTGTACACGGCTTTGCAGGCCGTTGCCTCGCCTCTCGGCCACCCCACCGTGAAAACTGAACGGTGTCATGCGAGCGGTTGACGAGATTCGAACTCGCGACATCCACCTTGGCAAGGTGGTGCTCTACCAGCTGAGCTACAACCGCAAAACCAACATTTTCGCACCGTTTGCGTTTCCGCTTCGGTAGTCCGTGTTGCTGCGGTGAAAACATTACCTGAGCCCTTTCCCAAACACCAAATCGGGAACCCCCTGGCAAACACAATTCAACTACCCAAGTATCCAGATCCTTGAATTAACGGCGTTTTTTACAAGATACTCGAATTACAAGCCTGTCATTCAATGGCACAACTTTGCCCTTTCCACGCCACTTTGCGCTCTATTTACGTTCCAGGATCCAGAAAACCCAGTGAGATGCTACTCACACTATTAACAACAGAACTCCCCAGGCTGAGACTCGCTGGCACTGAATCTGGCTTAGTTACGTGTTGCCACGAAGGGCAGTGAGCAAGATTATGAGCACGAGAAAGATTGGGCTATTGTTTTGAACGCACGAGGAACAACGAAGGAACCACTTGCTCGAACATGTTGGAACCTGTTGGACCAGGCTGTTGATTTTGGGCGATTGGCGCAGTGGTAGCGCGTTCCGTTCACACCGGAGAGGTCACTGGTTCGAACCCAGTATCGCCCACCAAAAGAAAAGCCCCTCTGACCAGGACAAACTCTGGTCTGAGGGGCTTTTTCGTGCCACAAAACTGGAATCAAAATACGCAACGTGCCACACGGGCAAGAACACTAGTGCGCGAGTTTCAAACCCACGATGCATCCCACCAGCCCCAACAGAAGCAGGACCTTGATAACTGAGACCGCCTCAGCTCCAGTGAACATGGCATATGCCACTGTCAGGGTTGCACCAACACCTACCCACACGGCATATGAGGTGCCCACCGGCAGAGTCCGCATGGCCCATGCCAAACCAGCCATGCTGGCGACCAGCGAGAGTATAAAAATAATGCTGGGGCCAAGTTTGGAAAAGCCTTCGCTCTTCCCAAGGGCGGTTGCCCAAACCGCTTCCAATACTCCAGAGAAGATTAAAATCAGCCACGCCATGGAACATCTCCTTGACGCCGTCTTGTCGCTGGCCGGGTACGGCGCACCTCGTCCGGGTGCCATCTGGCGAACCTATTTTGACACACACTCCCGCGCGAGCACCACTATCTGAACACGCGGCCATTGGCTAGCATCACAGCTCACTCAGCGGATAAAGCTTTGACAAAGTGTTGTAGCACACTAAAATGGAACGACTTGGGGCGCCAATGGCCCCTTAGAGCGAAGGAGGTGCCGATTGTCTATTTTTGACGATATGAAGGGCAAAGCTGATGGTCTGATCAGTGGCCACGAGGATGCTATCAAGGACGGCGTTGAGAAATCTGGCGACTTTGTCGACAGTAAGACCGGCGATAAGTTCAAAGATCACGTGGACACGGCTCAGAGGGCTGCATCCGACTACGTAGACGGATCAGATAAATAACCTAGGCTCTTCGCCCTTTACGTGGCGTCAAGGAAGGCGCCGGTTCCGTCGAGAGACGAGACCGGCGCTTTTTATTTTAAGAGACAGTTGCTTGCGAACAGTTACTCTGCACGGAGCAGGCAACCTCAGAGATGGCAGTAATGCTAGGAAACAGACTGCGGGGCGCTGGCTTCCTGTGCTTCCCGGGCCAAGGCCGTCAAACGTGAAACGGCGCGGAAATACTTCTTCTGGTACCCGCCTGTCATCATTTCGGGGGTGAACAGCTGATCCAAGCGTGCCCCGCTGGCCAGGATTGGCACATCCTTGTCATAGAGCCGGTCCGCGAGCACCACAAAACGCAAGGCCACCGACTGCTCGGTGATGGTGTGGACGTTGCGCCACACCACGGCGTCGATCCCTTCAAGCATTTGCCTATACCTTGACGGGTGCACCCCCGCTAGATGGTCAATGAGTGTGCCAAAGTCATCAAGAGCCACACTTTGACCGTCAAAGTCACGGCGCATGTGTGCGTCCAGGTCGCTGTTCGGGACGGGCTCCGGTGGGGTAGGCAGTCCCCGGTGGCGGAAGTCCTCGCCATCAATATGCAATATTTCGAACTGATCCGCCAGCACCTGAATCTCGCGCTGGAAATCAACGGCAGCAAAACGTCCGTCGCCTAGAGAACCCGGCAGGGTGTTGGAAGTTGCCGCCAACTTCACACCGGCGTCGGCCAATTCACGCATCAGCCGCGACATCAACACGGTGTCCCCCGGATCATCAAGCTCAAACTCGTCAATACAGACAAGCTTGTATTCACTCAGTGCCTCTACTGTTTTGCGGAAAGAAAGGGCTCCGACAAGGTTGGTGTACTCCACAAAGGTGCCAATAGCCTTTGGACCTTGAACCTCATGCCAAAGCGAAGACAAAAGGTGCGTCTTACCGACCCCAAAGCCTCCGTCAAGGTAAATACCGGCGCGCTTTCCCGCCCCGTTGGCGCCAGCGGCCTTGGGCTTGACGCCAAATAGTTTACGAAGGCCCGTGGCTGGCTTCACTGCGGCACCCGCGGCGAACTCCTTCAACAAAGTCACGGCTTGTGTTTGCGAAGGTTGCGCTGGATCCGGGCGGTAAGTGTCAAAGGAAACCTCACCAAATCTCGGTGACGGGACGAACCCCTTCAGCAGTTCCTCCACCGAAACTGCTGGACGGCGGGTGGAAAGTTGTTCAACTTGTACCAAGGACGATTCCGATCATCAAAAAAATTTCAGCCGACATGCTGTGCACGGGCCACGGCTCATGCCTACAAGAATACCCACCACATATTGCGTTTCGTTAACGCAGGGGAAGTAAACAGCGCGCTAACTGGTTACGGTTAGAAAGATCAATAGCTGCTGCACGCATGTTCGCAGTGGCACACTATTTAGTACCTCATGGCCACGGAACGGTTCCGGAATTTTCTGGGACGGCGCCGGCGTGAGCAGTTTATAAGAAGGGGCACCATGCCTGTTGCAGTTGAATCAAACGAGAAGTTCGCAAGCTATGCCCACCCGGAACGCCTAGTATCTACCGAGTGGCTTGCCAATGCCATGGCCAGTGCCGCCACGCAGGACGGCAGCCTTGTTGTGGTTGAATCCGACGAGGATGTACTCCTGTACGAGACCGGGCACATCCCCGGCGCCGTCAAGATTGACTGGCACACTGACCTGAACGACGACGTTACCCGCGACTACATCGATGGCAAGGCTTTCGCTGTGCTCGCCGCTGCTAAGGGAATCTCCCGCGACACAACAGTTGTTGTCTACGGCGATAACTCCAACTGGTGGGCGGCTTACGCTCTCTGGGTTTTCAGCTTGTTTGGCCACGAAGACGTTCGCCTGCTCGACGGCGGTCGCGATAAGTGGATTGCCGAGGGCCGTGAACTGACTACCGACGCCACGGCAGTCACCCCGTCCGCAGGCTACCCAGTTGTAGAGCGCAACGACGCTCCCATTCGCGCCTACAAGGATGACGTTCTGGCGCACCTGGGCAAGCCTTTGATAGATGTTCGGTCAACCGAGGAATACACCGGGGAACGCACTCACATGCCTGCCTACCCCCAGGAAGGAACACTGCGAGGTGGCCATATCCCTACAGCAGCGTCCATCCCGTGGTCACGTGCGGCCGCAGAGGATGGCACCTACCGAAGCCGTGAGGAGCTCGAAGCCCTTTATCTAGGTGAGGCAGGACTTGTGCCAGGGGATGACGTGGTTGCCTACTGCCGGATTGGCGAGCGTTCTAGCCATACTTGGTTTGCTTTGAAGTACCTATTAGGTTTTGAGACCGTGCGCAACTACGACGGTTCATGGACCGAGTGGGGCAATGCTGTCCGCGTTCCCATTGCCGTCGGTAAAGAGCGCGGTGAACTGCCAACTGCGATCTAATCAGTGGCGTTCCATGGTGTTGGCTCGTGACCGGGTCAACACCGTGGTGTACCAAGGCAGAGAATCGTCATTGATTTTTCACACTCACAAGAAAAGAAACGTACGCTTTAGTAGATGACTACTTCACAAGCACTTCCCCCAGCGTTGGCCGAGATCGTCACAGACTTCCAAGAATTGGAAGAACGCGATCGCCTCACGCTGCTTTTGGAATTCTCCCGAACCCTTCCGGCTTTGCCGGAACGCCTGCGCGACCATCCCGAGTTGTTGGAACAGGTGGTGGAATGCCAGTCGCCACTGTTTCTTACCGTTGAATCGGAGAAAACGGACAACGGCGACGTCATCCGTTTGTACTTCCAAGCTCCCCCGGAAGCTCCCACCACTCGTGGCTTTGCATCGGTCCTGTGCGAAGGCCTTGATGGGTTGACGGCCGAGGAGATCCTGGCTGTTCCAGATGACATGCCCGAACAGCTTGGTCTGACCCGAGCCATCTCCCCGCTGCGTATGCGCGGCATGTCCGCCATGTTGGGACGAGTCAAGCGCAAGATTCGCAACGGTGTGCGACCAGCCCTCTAGGCGCGTACCACCGAGAACCAAACACAGGAAATCTGCGCCCACAACCGTCTTGTCCGGGATGCTGAGTACACGGCTGGCATAATTGGCCTATGGCCAAGAAAACCTCCTCAACCAGCGCTGGCACCCTCGCGACTGTCGCCTTAAAGGCCGCCGGTGTGCCTTTTACTGCACACAGTTACACCCATGATCCGGAGAATACAAATTTCGGACTCGAAGCCGCGACCTTAATGGGTGTTGCACCAGAGCGCGTTTTTAAGACACTCATGGCGGAGGTTGGTGACAGCCTTGTGGTGGCGGTTGTACCCGTAAATGGCAGCTTGGACCTGAAAGCCCTCGCCCAAGCGCTGGGTCACAAGAAGGCCGCTATGGCCGATCCAGCCACGGCCCAACGTCGAAGCGGCTATGTCCTAGGCGGTATCTCACCCTTGGGCCAGCGCCACCATAGCCCCACCATAGTGGATGAATCAGCACTGCAGTACGCAACCATTTATGTTTCCGGCGGGCGCAGAGGTTTCGACGTTGAACTCTCACCCACGTGCCTCATCACGCTGACACAAGCTATAACAGCGAAGATCGGCCACCCCGTCTGAGCCAACAGCCCCCAGCCCGCGTGTGCGATTCGTGGTCGGCGATATCAAAGCAGACAGGACGGCCGCAAGTTTTTTTACGATCGTATGGACAGGCACGGTTGCCCACAGTGGAAAGAAACTTTTCAATGAAACAGTCCCAAGATATTTGGCATTGACCAATCGCATCCGATTGATAATATTCCCCATTTCTCAACCAACGCCGGGCCGCGTCCAAACACCTGTCACACACTTAGGCGGAAATTGATATGTTTCTTGAGGATACTGTCCATCAACATTCGTTGCAGCGGCGAGCGGCGCCCTCGTCATGGGTTCGGTGGTCTCGGCAGATATGCCTGCATCGGGGCGGCAACGGGAACCAACCTGAAGTTCCACCTCAGCCGCAGCATTGGACATGGATGTCGCATGCGATTCCCCCGGTCCAGTTGTCTTTCACATTGGGCCCGCGGACAACAATCTCGCCACCATTTGCACTGTAAATCAATTTGCAGATGTGCAATGGCAAACCGGAGCAAAACCGCATCATGTATAACCACTCGGCTTCTCTGCGTAAAGAGAAATCGTATTCTATAATTCGAGTGGAATCCAAGCCTGTTGCGATTATCGCAGTACGCCGATTTGTTGCAGTCAGGGGCACTGACCAATACCGCTGTGTAAATTTGTAAAGCTCTTGAGTACGAACAGCTCTTGGGTGAGCAGGAACGGCACGTCTCGATCGGCATGGGGATGTTCCGTGCGCACCCACGAAAGCTGTTGGCCGGTAGGAGTCCTGGGCGCATCCGTCAGCGGTGCCGGAGTTTCAGGCATGTCAGGAACGGGTTACAACTCTCGAGGCAGGGCGTGCTTGCCCAAACGCGGACGCAGCCAACTTTCAACAACGTTCTCCCAGCGTGCAGGGTCAACATTCCATTCTTTGGTGTGCAACGCCTTGCTGAATGGCTCAAAGGTGACCATCTCCGGATTCCGCCGCGCCAATTCCGCTGTGGGCTCGTAGGGCACAAAGTCATCGTCAATACTGTGCAGGATCAACGACGGTGTTCTGAGCTCAACGGCTCGACTGACCCAGTCCATGCTCTTGAAGTCCACCGGTGCCGCCAGCCCTGTCAGGCGCCTGCCCAGCGGATGCGTCAACATGAGTTCGGCATAGTTGCCAATGTAGTTGGGGATTCTATTTAGTGCAGCCTGATGCGCCAGCACGTTGACCCAGTTGATAACAGGGGCATCCAAAACCAAAGCTAGTATGTGTTTCCGGTTTCGGGCCACATCTGCAGTTTGCAAACTAATGGCCCCTCCCATTGAGTAGCCGAACAACACAACGTCCTTGGCACCCCGAGAGATGGCAAAATCAATGGCCACCTCAACATCCGCCCATTCCGTGACGCCCAGGCCATATCTGCCATCCGGAGCTTTGGGGGCGTCGCCGTCGTTCCTGTAAGACATCAGCAAAGCGTTCATGCCAAGTCGGTGCGCAGTGGGGACCGCACGCAGTCCCTCGTTGCGGGTGGCGCCACGTCCGTGCACCATGATGGCCCATGTGGGACCGGGATCAAGTGCGGGAAGGAGCCAGGCCGGTCCCGGTCCGCCGGGAAGGTCCAAGGTAACGTCCTCGCACTCCAACCCCATCTCCTCCGGGTGGGCGTGCAGGCTTCCTGACCACCAGCCCGACGTGGCACTGCGCAGTTCCCCGCCAAGGACAGCAATGACTTCGCGGGTGACACTGCCTTCGCGTGGCACATAAGAAATGATGGGGCCAATAATTGCGTGGGCGCGGCCCTTGTCAAAGAAAAGCCCATAGTTGCCTTCAACAATGGTGTCGGGCTGGGCTTCCAACACGACCTGCAGTGTGGGTCCGTCAGTAATCACAGCCAAGATGGCGACATCGTCAACTCGTTGTTTTTCGGGAGTAATGATGCGCCGGGCAAAGTAAGCGGCAAGTCCAGATGTAGCGGTGACAACCGTTACCGCTCCGATCCCTGCTGCAGCGGCGCCCAAGGCACCCCATTTAAGCCATGCACTTGACTGCTGTTCTGAGGTAGCCATGCCTCCATTCTGCCCACGGCCGCGGGGCTGCGTCGAGCGGCGCACCGTGAGCAAGCCCAACTTTCTTGGCACACGGCGGGCGCCCTGCATTGTTTATCCTGTGCGGAAGCCTAAGCTGGTGCAATGACCGAGACGATCATCATCCTGACCGAAGAACCACTAACTGCCGTGGACGTAGCGAACATCACCGATCTTTACAGCGCCGAGGACGACGTTGAACTGGTGCTGATAGTCCCTGCTGACACACGGCGTAATTTGTTTGTCGATGTCATCGACCAGCTGACAATGCTTGACCTTCCGGGCGCTCTGCGCGAGTTCCGCGAGAAGCCAGATGCAGAAACCGTCATGACCGAGGCCAAGGATATTCTTTCAATGTCCATGCATGCTCTGCACGCCGCCGGAGCCAAGGCAACAGGCAGTGTTGACGAGGGCGACGCCGTTGCCTCCTTGGTTGCCAAAGTCACCGAACTCGGTGCACGCCAAGCAGTGGTTGTCACCCGGCCACATGCGGTTGCCGACACCTTCCGGCAGGACTGGGCCAACCAGGCTCAGCGCAAATTGGGACTTCCCGTTTTGCATCTGTACTCCGGTTCGGGATTTATTGGCGACTCTTAAGCGTTGAGTCAAGTATGAGAACTTCCGAAAGCCCCGCCACGCCCACAGTCGTAAAAACTGATGCTCAATGGCGCAATGAACTTAGTCCAGCCGAGTATCAGGTCCTGCGCCAAGCCGGAACAGAACGGCCCTACACGGGCGAATACTGGGACTCCACCCAAGAAGGCGTGTATGAATGCCGCGCCTGTGGCGCCGAACTTTTCACATCTAAGGAAAAGTTCTCCTCCCACTGTGGTTGGCCATCGTTCTTTGCGCCACTGGCCGACGGAACTGTGCGCTACATTCACGATAATTCGATGGGCATGCAGCGAGTGGAAGTTCGCTGCAGCGCCTGTGAATCGCACTTGGGCCACCTCTTTGAAGGAGAGGGATATGACACGCCCACCGATGAGCGCTTCTGTATCAACTCCGTTTCGCTAAAACTACGCGAAGGTACACAAGAGCTTTCGCCCGAAGCGCCGTAAAGGCCCCGAGCATGAGACTCTCTTATGCTCGGGACTATTCAACATTAGTTCTGCTGTTCCATTGCTACGCTTTAAAAAATGCTCCACACGCATCGCGTAGCAAGGACGGCACCTATGAATATCACTCTTGAAAGCCCCGAGAATGTCAGCGCCTTTGATGACGGCAATTTGGCAAACCACTCAGCATGGCTAGATCTTAAACAGGCGGCTACAGAGCTGTCCGCAGTGCAGATCAAGGACGGCTCAGTTCCGGAACTCTCCGATCATGATGCTGCCCGCTCCTTGATTGAAACCATTAAAAACTCCATCCAGGAGCTTGCCCCCCACTTCCCCCACGATGCGCTGTACCTGGAGCTCTTGGTGAAAGACTTCACCACGTGGGTTGATAGTGGTTTGGGCATTCCAGACTTTCTTGATTCACTGCTGGCATTCAACCCCCAGGAGCACAGGATCAATGGGCTGCGCCACCTTGTGGTATTCCCCATGTACACGCAAAACGGGTCTACTTCACGCCACGTTGAAGCAGTTCTTGTGGAGGTAATCTGGCCCGAGTTCATAGACGAGCTTGAAGCCGGCAGCTACTCCAACAAGCTGTTTGTCCCTCTGCGCTTCATTGATTTCACTCCCGGCTATGACAGCAACTCCGCTGTCCTGTTCCCCGAAAGCGTCTCAGTGCGCGAAACACCAACCTTCACCTGGGGTGCCATCTTCCAGGACCGCGAAGCTGCACGTTTCCGGCGCGTGGTCCGGGAGGCCGCCGCGGTAACCCGACTGGAACTGCCAGCCGACGCCGTCGAACTTTTGGATGATCAGGCACTGACGCAGGAAACCTTCGTTATGTGGGATCTGATCCATGACAGGACCCACATGCGTGGGGATCTGCCCTTTGATCCGTTCATGATCAAACAACGCATGCCGTTTTTCCTGTACTCACTAGAGGAACTTCGTTGTGATTTGACCGCCTACCGTGAGTCAGTGGCTGTTGAGCACGATGAGAAAGCTTCACCGGAAGCGCGAAAGCACGCCAAACTTGTCCAGTACACAGTAATCTTTGACAGAATTTTCCGTTTCGCGATTACAGGTACACGGGTGCGCAACTATGACGGCGTGGGCGGCCAGCTACTCTTTGCCTGGCTGCATCAGCATCACGTACTGCACTGGACGGACACCAAGCTCACGATCGACTGGGCCGATGTTCCTGCTGTTGTGATAGCACTCGGACACGAGATTGAGGAACTGTACTGGCGCTCAATCGACAGGCCCAAGCTGGCGCACTGGTTGGCAGCTTACGAGCTTGTTTCCGCCACGCTAACGCCCAATCCCGCATCCACGTGGGCCAAGGGTCCGGACGCGCTGCCGTTGACCTCGCCCTTGCGTGAAATCACGGACCAGGTCATGGATGATGAATTCCCGCTCTCCATGTTCTACGAAGCGTTGGGCAAGAAAATGCGTGGTGTTATTGAGTCAACTTCAGGCATCACAGGCGCCGGGGAAGCCTGAGTGGGTAGTGTAAGTGGCATGAGAACTTCTCCACTTGTAGTGATCGCAGGCGGCAGCAGCCAGGCGGGTATCGCTGTTGCGGCTGCGCTGCTGGCGGCAGGGAACCGTGTAATCACCGTTGGTTCCAACGCTGAACGCATCACATCCGCCGCCGAAGCAGCCGGTGGCGCCATCCCCCTGGTGTGCGATCTCACGAACCCAGAGTCGGTCACCGCACTAGCAGCCCAGGTCCATAGCACTTTTGGATTAATTGACGGGCTCGTTCATCTTGTGGGTGGCTGGCGTGGTGGCAAGGGCATAGCAGAACAAAGCGACATGGACTGGGATTTCCTTCACACCTCGGTACTCACTACACTGCGAAACACAAGCCGGGCCTTCTATGACGATATTGCCGCTTCACCGGTAGGTCGCTTAGCCATAGTCTCCTCAACATCAGTCACAGCACCTACTCTCGGTAACGCCAACTACGCAGCTGTGAAGTCAGCAGCAGAAACGTGGGTTGGGGCGTTGGCACAGGGCTTCAGCCTGGCGGCCGGTGCGGAAATAACGGAAACTGGCCCTGCCGCCGTCGTACTTGTGGTGAAGGCCCTTGTTGACGACGGTATGCGGGCGCGCTCCCCTGAGCGTAAATTCCCTGGTTTCACGCACGTCTCTGTGCTGGCAGAGAATGTAACAGGGCTTTTTGCTACATCCGCCGCAGAACTCAACGGCGCACGCATTATTTTGTAGGCGCATTATTTTGCCCCTAATCAACGCATCGACAATCGAAGGTACATTGTGAGCATTGGCAGCACCGAATCTATCCAACTTCACGACACATCAGTGATTGGTTTCGCCTCGGATAACTACTCCGGCGTCCATCCAGAGGTGTTAGAGGCGTTGGCAGCAGCCAATGGCGGACACCAGGTGGCCTATGGGGAAGATGTTTATACCGCGCGGTTGCGCCGCGAGATGGGGGCACTCTTTGGCAAGGACGTTGATGTCTTCCCCGTTTTCAACGGCACTGGTGCCAACGTAGTGGCATTGCAGTCCCTGTTGCCGCGGTGGGGTGCTGTTGTGTGCGCCTCTACAGCTCACATCAATATGGATGAAAACGGTGCGCCAGAGCGTGTGGGCGGGATGAAACTCTTGGCCGTACCGACCCTTGACGGAAAGTTGACTCCCGAGCTGATCGATAAGGAAGCCTGGGGGTTCGGCGACGAACACCGGGCCCAGCCGCTTGCCGTTTCCATCACTCAGACCACAGAGTTGGGTACCTGTTACAGCCCCGATGAAGTGCGGGCCATCTGCGATCATGCCCATTCCTTGGGTATGAAGGTGCACATGGATGGTGCACGATTGGCCAATGCGGCTGCCTTCCTCGGTGTACCAGTGCGTGAATTCACCTCCGACGCCGGCGTAGACGTGCTCTCTTTTGGTGGCACTAAGAACGGGATGATGTACGGCGAAATCGTTGTGGCGCTCAATCCGGCAGCCACCGACGGCCTGATTTACCTGCGCAAAATGAACATGCAGCTCTCCTCCAAGATGCGCTTCATTTCAGCTCAACTGCTAGCTCTGCTCAGCGATGACCTATGGTTGGCGTCGGCCGGACACGCCAACGCGATGGCCGCTCGACTGCGTGCCGCCGTTGAGGACCTTCCAGAAGTGCAATGCACCCAAGCAACACAGTCCAATGGCGTATTTGCCATCCTGCCTGCTGGCGTTGCTGAGCGTCTGCGGGAAAAGTTCCGCTTCTACGACTGGGACGAGTCTGCGCGCGAAGTGCGCTGGATGTGTTCTTTCGACACTTCCGAGGCTGACGTTGACGCCTTCGTGTCCGCACTGCGCGCCGAGCTGGGGAGCTGACCTTCGCAACGGGGCTGGCTGGTGCGCGTTAGCACTAGCCTGCCCCACGCTGCGCTGCGGTACGCAACGTAGTGCCGGTGCCCGACGTGCTGCTTAAAGAGCTAGCAAGCTCCCCTCGCGGCGCGCCTGCACGGGTTCGGGCCGGTGCCGTCATAATCTGCCATTGTGAGCCTCTTGCCGCAGCTTCCAGCTGACTTTCAGATTGCCTTGGCATCGCTACGCGAAGTTCTCAGCCGCAGCGAGCTGACTCTGGCGGAAGTTCCGGCTCCTGCCCGGCTCGCCCCCTTTGGAGTAGCCGTGGGCGCGGAGGTTATTGTTGATGGGGAACAGCTCGCCACCGGCCGCTTCATTCTGCTCCACGACCCGCAAGGCAAAGCCCTGTGGGATGGCACCTTCAGGATCGTCAGCTATATCCGTGCGCAGTTGGAAGCTGACATAGGAAACGACTCACTTCTAGGAAACGTCGCGTGGGCCTGGCTGACCGAGGCGCTGGAGGAGCAGGACGCCCAATATTCCAGCGCCGGCGGCACGGCAACCCGCATTCTTTCTGAAAGCTACGGCACGCTAGCCGCACGCCCTGATTCGGTTGACATTGAGCTCAGAGCATCGTGGACTCCCACAGGCACCGCAATCACTCCGCATCTGCAAGCATGGGCAAACATTGTCTGCACCTTTGCAGGTTTGCCACCTGTGCCCGAGGGTGTAACTTTATTGCCCCGGCGCTCCAGCGAGCGGACCCGTCACCAGCCACGTCAACGGCCGCTAAAAAACAATTAATGGCCCGCAACCGAGGGTAGTCTTGACCATTCGCTAGACTAAGGTCATCATGACCAATCCAGAATCAAGCACACAGAGCCGCGCCGAAGAAGAAACGACAGCATTTTCTTCAGCTCAGGAAGGCTGTAGCTCGCCCACCAATAATGGCCGCAACCGTGATCAGGGTCCTGATGCCCGTGGCACAGCTACGGAAACTGCCCAGGCCCCGCTGACGTCGGTTGTTATTGACGGCCAAAGGATGGAACTTGGCAATCTTCCCGAATTAGTGGAACTGGATATGCCCAGCGATGGCATCCCCTCCGTGGTAGAAACTGACCCGGCGCTAAAAAGGTGCGCGGCGGCTTTGGCAGCAGGAACTGGCCCGGCTGCCGTTGATACGGAGAGGGCTTCCGGATTCCGCTACGGCCAACGTGCCATGTTGGTGCAGATCCGCCGCGAGGGTGCCGGTACGTGGCTCATCGATCCCGAGGCCTTTGATGACCTGAAGATCATTGACGAGGCACTGCGCGGTGTTGAGTGGATTCTGCATGCTGCCAGCCAGGATCTGCCCTGTCTTGCCGGCGTCGGTATGTGGCCGGATAAACTCTTCGACACCGAACTTGCAGCCCGTCTCGCCGGGTTGCCGCGTGTGGGGCTCGGGGCAGTGGTTGAATCCCTGCTCGGCTACCATTTGGCCAAAGAACACTCCGCCGCTGACTGGTCCAAACGGCCCCTGCCTGAGCCGTGGTTGCGGTACGCCGCATTGGATGTAGAGGTGCTGGTGGATCTTGAAGATGAGCTCGTTGCCTTGCTTGAAAATGACGGCAAACTTGATTATGCCGCTCAAGAATTCCAGCACCTGATCGACGCTGGCGTTCCCGCACCGCGCGTAGATCCCTGGCGGCGCACATCCGGCTCACACACTATCCGCAACCGGGTTCAGTTGGGGGCCGTACGCGAACTTTGGTACACACGTGAAAAGTTGGCCGAACACCGCGACATTGCCCCGACCCGGCTCATTCCAGACACCGCTATCATCGCTGCAGCCAAGGGCATGCCCACCACTGTTCCGGCGTTGCTGGCACTTTCAGGCTTTCATGGCCGCGCGGCCAAGCGGGACGCCCCCAAATGGCTACATGCCATCCAAACGGCCAAAAACAGCACCGATCAGCCCCCGTTGCAGGTTTCCGGTAATGCCCCGCCGCCGCCTCGCATGTGGGCCGAGCGTGATGTTGCGGCAGCTGCCCGTTACGCCACGGCGCGCCCACGCCTGGCTGATCTTGCAGATGCTGTTAACATTCCCGTTGAGAACATCCTTACCCCGGACTTTCTGCGCCGCGTGTGCTGGCGCCCGCCAACGCAGATTACTGTTGCCAGCGTTTCTGCCCAGTTAACGGAGCTTGGGGCACGTCAGTGGCAGATCGATTTATCAGTGGAGATCCTCACTGCCGCATTAGCGAACCCTGAGCCTCTGCCGCCCAAGGAACCGAAGACACCCAAGGGCCAGAAGGAACCAAAGAGCCAGATGGTACCGACGAACCAGCGTGAGACTGGCGCACACGAGGGCACGCCAAGCTCCGAGCAGTCCTGAGCTTGCTCCCCGGTGGGGTTGAGGTTGGAGATAATGACGCCTCTACGACTGACATTATTGACCTCTAAGTTACCCACTAGTAACATGAGGCATAACACAGTCGTTCCCTGATAGCTTGGGTTGAATGGCACCAGTTGTTTGTACCCGAGGAGCAAAATATGAGCCAAAATCGGCAAATTAGAGACGTCGTCTTTGTTGACGGAGTACGCACACCGTTTGGACGGGCCGGGGAAAAAGGCATCTACGCCAATACCCGCGCCGATGACCTGGTGGTCAAATGTATCCGCGACCTCATGCGCCGCAATCCTGGATTGCCGGCTGAACGCATTGACGAAGTTGCCATCGCCGCCACCACACAGACGGGCGATCAGGGCCTGACGATTGGCCGGACTGCAGCGCTGCTGGCCGGACTTCCCCAGTCAGTGCCAGGGTTCGCCATCGATCGGATGTGCGCTGGCGCCATGACTGCTGTCACCACAACAGCCTCCGCCATCGGGTTTGGCGCGTACGAGGTAGTGATCGCCGGAGGAGTAGAGCACATGGGCCACCACCCAATGGGCAAGGACTCTGACCCGAACCCGCGCTTCATGTCCGAACGCATCGTTGACCCGGCAGCCCTAAACATGGGCAACACAGCCGAGAACCTCCACGACAGATTCCCGTCCATCACCAAAGACCGCACGGATGCCTACGCCGTCGCCAGCCAAAACAAGCTGGCCGCCGCGTATGAGCGGGGCCAGATCCAGCCAGATTTGGTGCCCGTCGCGACCCTCAAACCGGGAGCTGGCTGGAACATCAACACAGTTGATGAGCCTCCTCGCCCCGGCACAACTCTTGAGAATCTCGCAGAGCTGCGGACGCCCTTCCGCGCCCACGGCCGCGTCAGCGCCGGTAACGCAGCAGGCCTGAACGACGGCGCAACCGCCGCAATCTTGGCGTCCTCAGAAGCCGCTGCAGAGCTGGGTTTGAGCGTTAAAATGCGTCTTGTCACGTACGCTTTCGCTGGTGTAGCACCTGAAGTCATGGGAATCGGTCCCGTCCCCGCCACGGAAAAAGCGCTGAAACTTGCAGGATTGACGATCGAGGACATTGGCCTCTTTGAGATAAACGAAGCTTTTGCCGTTCAAGTCCTGTCCTTCCTTGAGCACTACGGGATCGCAGACGATGACCCACGAGTGAACCGCTATGGCGGCGCCATAGCGGTGGGGCACCCCTTGGCCTCATCCGGAGTCCGGCTGATGAATCAGCTGGCCCGGCAATTCCAGGAAGATCATTCTGTGCAATACGGGCTCACCACCATGTGCGTTGGGCTAGGCATGGGAGCCACAGTTATTTGGGAAAACCCGCACTTCACCACAGCAACAGTCACAAACACCGAGGGGAGCGCAGCATGAGCGCCCGAGACTTCAACAAGCTTGCAGTGCTGTTCCCAGACGAGGTAGTAACCCACTCCTACGTTCAAGACATTGCCTTGCCGTGCGTGGACGGTGCGCCAAGCGCAGGAACGTTCGCCCTCATCACCCTAGATAACGGCCTCGATCACCGCCGCCCCAGCACACTTGGGCCGAACACTCTTATTGAATTTGGTGTGACATTGGAGGTCCAGCGTGAGCGTGCGGCCAAAGGCGAAATTGCTGGAGTTGGTGTAACCGGCAAACCATTCTTCCTCGCAGCAGGGGCCGACCTCTCAGCTGTCAAGGAACTCAAGGATAAAGAAGCCGGTCGATGGATGGCCCAGCTGGGTCATGACGTGTACTCCACGTTGAACAACTTGGGTGTGCCCAGCTTTGTGTTCATCAACGGTCTAGCTCTGGGCGGTGGGCTTGAAATTGGGCTCAACGCCAACTACCGCACAGTCTCCACCGGAGCTGGCGCCTTGGCACTGCCGGAAGCTTTCCTTGGCTTGGTACCTGGCTGGGGCGGGGTCTACCTACTCCCCCGGCTCATCGGACCAGCCAACGCCGTGAAGGTCATGCTTGAAAACGCTTTGAGTAACAACCGCACCCTCAGCGGTCCTGCTGCTTTCAAACTCGGCATCGCAGATGCCTTGTTTGAGCCCGCGGATTTCTTAGAACAGTCACTCAACTGGGCCGCCCGCGTACTAGCCGGCGCCGAAGACGTCAGCCGGCCCAACGCGGTGAGCGAACCGCTGAGCGAGGAAAACAGCGCAGCGTGGGATGCCGCCGTCGAACATGCAAAAGCTTTTGTGGAAGCCAAGACCTCCAATGCTGCCCCGGCACCGGCGAAGGTCATTGAGTTACTGGAAAAGGGTAAGCATTTCACCAAGGCGCAGTCTTTTGCTGCCGAGGATGAAGCGCTGGCGGAGCTTATGGGGACCCCGCAGTTCAAGGACACCGTCTACGCTTTCCTTGACTTGGTGCAAAAGCGTGCCAAACGTCCGGCAGGTGCTCCGGATCCCAAGCTGGCCCGTGCCATCACGAAGGTGGGTGTTGTTGGTGCTGGACTGATGGCCGGTCAGTTCGCGCTGCTGTTCGCCCGTCAGCTTAAGGTTCCGGTAGTCATGTCTGATATTGATCAGGCGCGCGTGGACAAGGGTGTGGGGTACGTACACGGTGAGGTGGACAAGCTCCTCGCCAAGGGCCGGATCAGTCCCGACGCAGCTAACCGTACCAAGGCGCTGGTGACGGGTTCAGTGTCCAAGGAAGTGTTCGCCGACGCCGATTTTGTTATCGAAGCGGTGTTTGAGGAACTCAACGTTAAGAAACAGGTGTTTGCTGAGGTGGAGGCGATCGTCTCTCCCGAATGTATTCTTGCCACCAACACGTCCTCGTTGTCAGTGACAGCCATGGCTGAGGACCTCAAACACCCGCAGCGGCTTGTTGGTTTCCACTTTTTCAATCCCGTGGCAGTGATGCCATTGCTGGAGATTGTCCGCGCACCCAAGACGGACGACGCCGTACTGGCCACCGCATTTGCCACGGCCAAGGCGCTGCGTAAGTCTGCTGTGCTGGTCAAGGATGCACCCGCCTTTGTGGTGAACCGCGTTCTGCTTCGGCTCATGGCCGAGGTGTCCAAGGCCTTCGATGAGGGTACCGATGCGCACACGGCAGATAATGCACTGCGTCCCATGGGCCTGCCGATGTCCCCGTTCACCCTCCTGGCAATGGTGGGAATCCCCGTGGCACAGCATGTCACACAGTCCCTGCACGCGGCTTTCGGTGACCGTTACCACCTCTCAGCCAACCAGCAGAAGCTCATCGAGGCTGGCAAAAAAGGGCTGTGGGAGAAAGCGGCCGATGGCAGCCTCTCTATTCCTGCTGACACCATGGCTCTGCTGAGCTTTGGCAACTCCCCCATCACGGGTGAGGAACTGCTGCGCCGAACTCAGGACGCACTGGCGCAAGAGATTGGCCTCATGCTCAAGGAAGAAGTTGTGGCCGGAGCCCAAGACATTGACCTCTGCATGATTCTCGGAGCAGGCTGGCCCATGCATCTAGGCGGCATCACGCCCTATCTGGACCGAGTAGGTGCCTCCCAGCGAGTCAACGGTCAGCTCTTCCACTAAGCGCACTGGTGCACTGCAGCCTTGGAACACCAGGCTGCAGTGCACGTTTCGCTTTCCTACTGCCACTGCTGAGATAATATTCTCATGAGCATAGATCCTTCACTATCCCGCCGCGCAGCACTTCTCGCGGGCACGGCAGCCTCTGGTACAGCATGCGCACTTGCTCTGGCAGGGTGTGCTCCGTCCGCCAACAATCTGCGCGACAAGGGGAAAGGCCCAGCTGAAATACCCAGCACTGGAACCCCATATCAAGTTGGCAAGCTCTCCGAGCTCCCTGTGGGTGGCACAGCAGCAGGCACGGCCAACGACGTTGAGGTCATGCTATTTCGTTCCGATGAAACCACCGTCTTGGCGTACACCGACATCTGTACCCATGCAGGCTGCAAGGTGTCCCCTGATGGAGAAAACTTCAAATGTCCGTGCCACGGCACAGTGTTCAACGGCAGCGACGGAACGGTACAGTCTGGTCCAGCCAAAGAGCCACTGCCGCGCTATGCAGCAGCCATAGACGGTGAGTGGATCACAGTTTCTCTTTAGCAGCGTGGCTTCAGAAGAGTGCTACTTTCGAGGTTTTCGGAAAGATCTTATCCAACTCGACGAGATCTTCGGCACTGGGTTTCCAGGACGCCGCCTTAGCGTTCTCACGCACCTGCTCTGCTTTCGTGGCGCCTGCAATCACGCTGGAAACCGCCGGCTGTGCCGCTAGCCAGCTGAAAGCCACTTGTACTTCAGTCAATCCGCGTTCAGCTGCAAAGGTGCCAAAATCCTTCAGCTGTTGGAGGTCCGCGCCGGAGAGCATATGTTGGCGGGTGTAGGTGAGCCGACTCCCCTGGGGTGCTTGACCCGAACTGTATTTACCTGTGAGCATCCCGTTTGCCAACGGAAAATAGGGGATCACGCCCAGACCGAACGCGTCAGCTGCGGGGAGAACCTCCAGCTCGGCTCGGCGGTCCATCAGGTTGTAGTGGTTTTGGCTGGCCGTGAAACGGTTCCCACCGGATATCCTGGCCGTGAATTCTGCCTCTGCAATCTGCCATCCGGCCATATTTGAATGCCCCAGGTACAGGACTTTGCCTGCCTGCACCAGATCATCCAAGGCCGCCAGAGTCTCATCGATGGGCGTGTACGTATCCGGGGAATGGTAATAGTAGAGGTCAATGTAGTCGGTATTCAACCGTCGCAAAGATGCCTCGAGCGCCTGTTTAATATATTTTCTGGAGCCGCGACGGTCCCAATCCACACCGTTGGCATTACCGGCAGGCAGACCAAACTTGGTGGCGAGCACAATATTTTCCCGCTCACTACCCAAAGATTTGGCTAGGATGCTCTCGCTTTGTCCGGGATGCGATCCGTAAATATCAGCAACATCAAATAATGTGATCCCTTCCTCCAACGCTGCATGGACGACGGCGTCACTGCCCTCCTGCGTTTCCGTCACCGACCCCGCCCGGCCCAAGTTATTACAGCCTAGGCCTACGGTGGAGACTGTTAATCCGGAACGGCCCAACTGGCGGTATTCAATGTGGTTCTGCGTCATACTTCAACAATAGCCAATGCCACAGCTCTGCCCCACCAGCCCTCCCTTAGCTCGATGACGCTCGCTCACCGTTTAGTGAGCGAGCGCCGGAAGAAAGGGGACGTGAAGTGCGCGAGCGCCGGAAGAAAGGGGACGTGAAGTGAGCGAGCGTTGATCGGGGGCTAGAGGCTAAATGCTGTCCCACCCGTGGCGCTGTGTTTGGCCCGCAGAGCGCTGGGATCATCAATAGGGCCTGTTGCCACCGTTAACTTCGTGAAGTCAAGCTTTTCCTCACGGATGCACACTTTGATGTTGGCAACCGCTCGGGCAGCATCGGGGGCCGCTATGTAGATATTTAGCTTACCGAGCCCGTGCCCTGCAGCAGTAAATTCTATTTTTTCCAGCACACCACTGCCACGCCAGGCCAAGTGCGGAGTCAAGGTGTCCTTAACTCGCTTAGCCAAATGTTTATCGCGATCAGAGACACGATCGCTCTTCAAAGCGAACTGGGCTACCACGAGCGTTTGTTCCTCACGGCTAAGCAGTGCGTAGCCGTCCTCTTCACATTGTGCAGCAAATGCGGCGAGCATCGCCTCGGCTTCCTCCACCGACTTCACGAGAACATCCTTGGACGTACTGATGTGCCCCACAGTGCCGTGGTTAACCACAAAAAACACTTCGGATACTTCAGCTGCATCGTTAGCAATCTCACCGTCATCGTTTCCTCCGGCATCAACCCAGGCTTCACGGAAAACAAGTATACCGGCGTCGTCCTTCTTGTACATGCGCACAATGTTCGGATCTAGCCCGGCCAATACGGTTTGATTGCCCTGCTCTGTCATGCTTGGCTCTGTCATGCTTTGTTCTGTGCCATTCATGGCGATGTCCTTCCTACGGCGAACCAGGCCGCAGCGCGGCCGTCGAATGGTGCGTTTCCAGCCGCTACAGCCGTGCGTAACGCAGAACAAGCTGTCTCTACGCGTAGACACAGCTCCTCTGGATACGCCAGGGTCACGCGATGATCGGCAAATTCATCTTGATCGTCAATATAAAGTCCGCGGTCCCTGGTTCGGATGACGTCAAGATCCATATCGATCATGTGGAATTCTACAACACCGTCCCGGATGCGATGCCACCCCATTTCCACTGCCAAATCTATGTAGAGTTCCACTCCGGCAGGGTGGGAATCATCAAAAAAGGTGGCAACCCAGTCACCAGTGTGCGGTATCAGTAAAATGGCATCCGACTCGGTATAAAGCGCCGCTCCTGGCCTGGAAATGAACTCACCAGTTCCTTGAAAAACCCAGTGCCCGTGCTCGTCGGAGCCCAAATGATGCCCTGGCACGACCCAGTGGGCGGAACCGTCGTATTTCCGGTTCCTGGCAACAATAATGTCTCCCGGGACCGGCATATCTCGTGATTGGGCCACTAGCCCAGGGAGAGTTTCACTCACAAACATCACAGAACAGGCATCTGCCCCGTGCGCGGAGCCGGCTGCCCTGGCAGCGAACGGGCAAAGGGAACCTTCGTTCCCAGGACCTGATCAACTACATCCTGAGCCACACGCTGAGCTGTCAAACCAACCCGCTCCAGTACCTGGGCGCGAGAGCCATGGTCCAGGAATTCCACCGGCAGTCCAACCTCATTCAGCGCCGTATCAATGCCAGCGGCACGAAGTTCTTGGCGGATACGTGAGCCAACCCCACCTACACGCACGCCATCTTCAACCACAATGACAATCCGGTGCTGGGATGCCAAGGCCACGATTGAATGCGGTACCGGCAACACCCACCGAGGGTCAACAACAGTGGAGGTGATGCCTTGATCGCCGATGCGTTGAGCCACTTCAAGGCAGAGCTCACTCATGGCACCCACGCTGACAATAAGCACGTCCATTTGCGGGTCCGTACCTGCACTTGGCATGTCATGGTGCGTTCGTTTCAGGACGTCTACACCGTCGCGGAGCCGTTCGAGAGCTACAACCTCCGGGCCCACTTTGCCTTTGGAATAGCGCACAACCGTTGGGGCATCAGAGATTACGACTGCTTCACGCAGTTCCTCGCGTAGCCGCTCAGCATCGCGTGGGGCTGCAAGGTGCAGGCCGGGAACAATTTGAAGCATTGAAAGATCCCACATACCGTGGTGGCTTGCACCGTCAGGACCAGTCACACCTGCCCGGTCCAAAACGATAGTGACCCCTGCTTTATGCAGGGCCACATCCATCAAGAGCTGATCGAAGGCCCGGTTGAGGAAGGTCGCGTAAATGGCGATTACAGGATGCAGACCACCGAAGGCCATACCTGCGGCCATCGTCAGCGCATGTTGTTCGGCTATGCCTACGTCAATGACACGGTCCGGAAACTGTTCAGCAAATTTGGCTAGCCCCACGGGAAGAAGCATGGCACCGGTGACTGCCACGATGTCAGATCTCTCCTGAGCAATTTTGGCGATCTCATCCCCAAACACTGCTGTCCAGGACTCACCGCTAGGCGCTTCAACAGATGCGCCGGTCTCGGGATTAATAACTCCCACGGCATGAAACTGGTCATTGATGTCCGCGCGGGCGGGCGCGTAGCCCCGTCCTTTCTCAGTGAAAGCATGGACAATCACAGGACCGCCATAGTTCTTCGCAGCCGTCAGAGCAGCTTCCATGGCCTTCTCATCGTGACCGTCAACAGGGCCAACATATTTCATTCCCAGATCATCAAAAAGACCCTGCGGGGCCCACCAGTCTTTGACACCTTCTTTGGCTGCATGCAAGCTCTTGTACACTAACCGGCCTGCGGCATTGCCGTCCTGCAGTCGTTTTTTTCCCCACGACATGGAGGCTTCATATTTTTTGTGGGTCCGCACATGATCGATCGCTGGACGCAGCGAAGCCAAATAGTCGGCTACTCCGCCCACAGTGGGTGCGTAGGAGCGACCGTTGTCGTTGACAACAATAATCAGCTTGCGATTCTTATCGGCAGCTATGTTGTTGATTGCTTCCCAGGTCATACCACCGGTTAGAGCGCCGTCACCAATAACAGCCACTACATAGCGGTCGTTTTCACCGTTAAGCTGACGGGCCCGGGCTATGCCGTCGGCCCAGGAAAGGGAGGAAGATGCGTGCGAGCTTTCAACAATGTCATGCTCAGATTCAGCTCGATCTGGGTAGCCGGAGAGGCCACCTTGCTGGCGCAGAGTGGAGAAATCTTGGCGGCCGGTGACAAGTTTATGCACATAGGACTGATGGCCGGTGTCAAAAACGATGCTGTCACGGGGCGAGTCGAAAACTCTATGGATCGCCAACGTGAGCTCCACAACACCCAGATTTGGTCCTAGATGTCCCCCTGTTTGGGACACGTTCTCGATCAGGAAGTCTCGGACTTCCTGGGCAAGGGTTTCCATCTGGGTTTCACTGAGCTTACTCAGGTCACGCGGATGCTTAATGGTTTCTAAAAGTCCCAACTGGTACCTCCTTGGGTCCACGTTCAACGTCTAAGGATATCGCGTCCAGTGTGCAGACGCGCGCAGACCGAGCATTTTTGCCGGACTTTATTGACGCTATTTCGGCTCTTAGGTCCCGAACGTGGTCCGAAACAGCGCAAACCGGGCCAGAAGGCACATTAAAGCTGAAAGGCGAGCACCCGGTTTTTCGAGTGCTCGCCTTACGGCTTTCTCACCAATCCCTGCCCCGAAGAGAGGGCTTGACGGCCCACAAGCCCGCGGGCCCCGAGTTCAAGACGCGCCAGCGGCTTGGACTGGGGAGGACCTTGACGGCCCCCAACGCCGCTCTTAGAACAGCTGGGCCCACAAGCCCGCGGGCCCCAAGTTCAAGACGCGCCAGCGGCTTGGACTGGGGAGGGCTTGGGGATTACGAGGCTGCTGAGATCTGGCGCAGCACGTACTGCAGGATGCCACCGTTGCGGTAGTAGTCTGCTTCACCGGGGGTATCGATGCGCAAAACGGCATCGAAGCTCACGGTGGTGCCGTCTTGCGCAACTGCCGTGACCTTGAGGGTCTTGGGCGTGGTGCCGTTGTTCAGCTCGATGACTCCGTCAACAGAGAACGTCTCGGTGCCTTTTAAGCCCAAGGTCTCCGCATTTTGACCCGCTGGGTACTGCAGCGGAAGAACGCCCATTCCGATGAGGTTGGAGCGGTGGATGCGCTCATAGCTCTCGGCAACAACAGCTTTAACACCCAGCAGTGCGGTGCCCTTGGCAGCCCAGTCACGTGAGGAGCCTGAACCATATTCTTTGCCTGCCAAGACCACGAGCGGTGTGCCGGCAGCCTCGTAGTTTACGGAAGCGTCGTAGACGAATGCCTGCGGTCCGCCCTCCTGGGAGAAGTCGCGGGTGAATCCACCTTCAACGTTGTCCAGGAGCTGGTTGCGGATACGGATGTTCGCGAAGGTGCCGCGAATCATGACCTCGTGGTTTCCACGGCGTGAACCGTAGGAGTTGAAGTCTTTACGCTCCACACCGTTGGCCAGAAGGTACTGTCCGGCCGGGGTGTCCGACTTAAAGGATCCAGCGGGGCTGATGTGGTCGGTGGTGACGGAATCGCCGAGTTTGAGCAGTACGCGCGCACCGGCGATGTTCTCCACAGGATCAGCCGCAGCCTTCATACCATCAAAGTATGGGGGCTTGCGAACGTAGGTGGATTTGGGATCCCATTCGAAGGTGTTGCCCTCAGGGGTTTCCAGTGCCTTCCAGCGATCGTCGCCATCGAAGATGGTTGCATAGGAGTTCGTGAACATCTCACGGTCAATCGAGGCATCCATGACTTCCTGGACCTCAACCGGGTTGGGCCAGATGTCCTTCAGGAACACGTCATTGCCTGCATCGTCCTGGCCCAGAGCGTCTACTTCGAAGTCGAAGTCCATGGTGCCAGCCAGGGCGTAGGCGATGACCAATGGCGGTGACGCCAAGTAGTTCATCTTCACGTCCGGGTTAATACGGCCTTCAAAGTTACGGTTTCCGGAAAGAACAGCGGCAACGGAAAGGTCGTTCTCGGCGATGGCCGCTGAGATTTCGGAGTCCAACGGACCGGAGTTGCCGATACAGGTGGCGCAACCGTATCCAACGGTGAAGAAACCGAGCTTCTCAAGGTACGGTACCAGACCGGACTTTTCGTAGTAGTCCGTGACAACTTTCGATCCTGGAGCTACAGAAGTCTTTACCCACGGCTTGGACATCAGGCCTTTGTTGACAGCGTTGCGGGCCAAAACGGCCGCAGCGAGCATCACCGAAGGGTTGGAGGTGTTGGTGCAAGAAGTGATCGAGGCGATCGACACTGCACCGTGGTCAAGCTCAAAATTGACCCCTGATTCATTTTTGACGTGAATTGGGTTTGAGTGACGGCCCTTGGCGCCCGCAGCAGCGGATACCAGCGTGCGATCAGTGTCTTCCTGATGCCCACCCGGGTGTGTGAAGGACGGGGCGTCCGAGGCCGGGAAGGTCTCTTCTAGCGACTCGTCAATCGTGTTACCTGCCGCATCAACATCACCGGCAACGTAGTTCTTCAGGTCAGAGCGGAACTGTGACTTGGCGTTGGTCAGTTCAATGCGGTCCTGCGGACGCTTAGGACCGGAGATCGAGGGAACCACTGTGGAGAGGTCCAGCTCGAGGTACTCGGAGAACTGAATCTCAACTGACGGATCGTGCCAGAGGCCCTGCTCCTTGGCATAAGCCTCAACTAGTGCAACCTGCTCGTCACTGCGACCTGTCAAGCGCAAGTAATCAATAGTGACGTCATCGATCGGGAACATGGCCGCCGTGGAGCCGAACTCCGGGCTCATGTTACCGATGGTTGCACGGTTAGCCAGGGGCACACCGGCAACACCTTCGCCGTAGAACTCAACGAACTTGCCAACAACGCCGTGCTTGCGCAACTGCTCGGTGATGGTCAGAACAACGTCTGTTGCTGTGGCCCCTGCCGGGATGGTACCTGTCAGCTTGAAGCCCACAACGCGTGGGATCAACATGGAGACGGGCTGGCCAAGCATGGCTGCTTCTGCCTCGATGCCGCCAACGCCCCAGCCAAGCACACCCAGGCCATTGACCATAGTGGTATGCGAGTCGGTGCCGACAAGGGTGTCGGGGTAGGCGCGCAGCACCGGCGCTTCCCCGTTAACGGAGACCTCACGGGTCATAACGGTGCGTGCCAGGTACTCAATGTTGACCTGGTGCACAATTCCCATGCCCGGGGGGACAACTTTGAAGTCCTCAAAAGCGCTCTGGCCCCACCGCAGGAACTGGTAACGCTCATGGTTGCGCTGGTATTCGATGTCCATGTTGCGCTCAATGGCCCCTGAGTTGCCAAAGACGTCAATCTGCACTGAGTGGTCAATGACCATCTCGGCGGGAGCCAAGGGGTTAACGCGGGTGGGATCCCCACCGAGTTCCTTGACGGCCTCACGCATGGTGGCCAAGTCAACGATGCAGGGAACTCCAGTGAAGTCCTGCATGATGACACGGGCCGGGGTGAACTGAATTTCAGTGTTGGGCTCCGACGTCGGATCCCATTGTGCCAACGCTCGCACGTGGTCGGCTGTAATATTTGCACCATCTTCGGTGCGCAGAAGGTTCTCCAGCAATACCTTGAGGCTGAACGGAAGGCTCTTGGCGCCTTCTACCGAGTTCAGTCGGAAAATCTCGTAATCGGTTCCGGCTACATTAAGTACGCCCTTGGAACCAAAACTGTCCACATTAGTCATCGATGGACTCCTCTCGCCACTGCTTTTATCTTGGTCACGCAGGGACACGGATTCCAGTTAGGCACGCCTTACTCGCGTTCGGATACTGCGCCCCGTTTTTTGAGAAAACGGTAAAGCAGCTCGATCGCCAAGCACCCTGCGACAGTTACGCCTATAGTAACCGCTAACAGGCCTCCGCTTGGGATATCGAGCGCAAAGAACTTGCGGGCGAACGGTACCGCCATCACTAATGACAGACCTGCGACCATGGCGGCAACCAGCAGCGCACGCCATTTATCGAAGGGCCGAGCCAAAGCTCCAAGCACCCACAGTGCCACCAGCAGCACTGTCATAGTCGCAGCGGTTTGTGCTTCACGAACTGCGAATTCTTCACCCAACGGGTTTGTCGGGAAGGCCATAGCATAGGAATAAACCGCCATGATGCAGGCCGCAATGATGGTACCGGAGGGGATCGCGAACATTAAAGTTCTACGTAAGAATCCAGGTTGATAGCGGCGGGCATTGGGTAACAAAGCCAAGAAAAACGCGGGGATGCCGATTGTCATGGAGCTCACAATGGAGAGCTGTCGAGGCAGGAACGGGTAGCGCCACATGATGATCCCAATGGCGATGGAAATGAGAATCGCATAGGTGGTTTTAGTGAGGAATAAATTTGCCACGCGCTCAACATTGGCAATAACACGGCGCCCCTCGGCTACCACCGAGGGTAGGTGCGAGAACTGGCCATCAAGTAGGACAAGTCGCGAGACAGCCTTGGTGGCCGCCGCGCCGCTGCCCATGGCGATGCCAATGTCGGCATGCTTGAGGGCAAGAGCATCATTGACGCCGTCGCCTGTCATGGCAACAACGTGGCCACGACTTTGCAAGGCAAGGACAATGGCTTTCTTTTGCTCTGGAGAAACCCGGCCCAACACACTTTCTCGCTCAAGAACCTCGGCCATGGCCTCAGGATCGTCAGGCAGAGTGCGTGCGTCATATCCATCACCGCTGAAATCGAAGCCCACATCCCTAGCCACCGCAGCCACAGTGCGCGGGTTGTCACCAGAAATAATTTTCAGTGCCACACCCTGCTCGCGGAAGAACTCCAACGTCTCGCCCGCATCGGGGCGCACCTTTTCTCGAAACACGAGAAGCGCCACCGAGCTGAGGCCCGCAAGGGAAAAGTCGCCATCACTTTGTGTTGCCCTGTGTGCCAGTACCACAGCTCGCAGGCCGCCCCCTGACGCCTCATGTGCGGCTTCCAACGCCTCAGGGTGGGTTCCTGCCGCCAGAACTACTTCGGGGGCACCCAGAACCCATTCACCGGTGAGCGCGCCTGGGCCAAACGTGGCAGCACTGAATTTGCGGGCACTGCTGAAGTGAACTTGCCCTGTTGGTTCCTCTGTGGGTCTCTGGGTGTAGTGAGCCGCCAGGGCTGTGGCCGTACTGTTGGCATTGGGGTGGGCTCCTTGCCAGGCCAGGACCTGCTCCCAGCCGGCAACGGGATCAAACACTGTTGTCTCAGCCAGTTCCATCCGGCCTTCGGTAAGCGTCCCGGTCTTATCCAGGCAAAACATGTCAACGCGGGCAAGTCCCTCCACTGCGGGTAATTCCTGTACCAGCACCTGAGCTCGGGCCAAGGTGACAGCCGCCATCCCAAACGAGATGCTCGTGAGCAGTACCAAGCCTTCGGGGATCATGGCGACGATGCTGGCCACGGCGCTAACCACTGCAACGCGCCACTGCCCCGAAGCGATGGCTGCCGCCCAGCCGCCATGAGCGCTCATCTGGCCATTGATCACCAACACAATGATCGGTATCAACGCCCATGCAATGTACAAAATGATGCGGTTAATTGAGTTGCGGATCTCTGAATTCACCAGAGAGAAACGCCGGGCTTCCGCCGTGAGCGCCGAAGCATAAGATTCAGCACCCACCCGGTGCACCCTCGCGGTGCCATAGCCAGCCACCACGGCCGCCCCGGACAAGGCCAGATCCGCTGGCACTTTTACCACGGGCTCAGACTCCCCCGTCAGCAAGGACTCATCAACTTCCAACGCATCGGAGGCCAACACCATGGCATCAGCCGGGACTTGGTCTCCGGTGCGCAGCAGCAAGACATCATCTTGTACAACGTCGGCAACGGCAATTTCGCACTCGTGTCCATCACGGAGCACCCGGGCTTTGGGCGTATTGAGCACCGCAAGCCTGTCAAGAGTTCGTTTTGCCCGGTACTCCTGAATCACACCAATGGCGGAGTTGGCGATCACAATGAAACCAAACAACGCATCCCGGGGGTCACCAACCACAAGCACAAGCACCAGACAAGTACCCAGCACAGTGTTGAAGAGCGTGAATACGTTTGCCCGGACAATGGCCCAAATGCTGCGACTGCTTTCATGCGCCAAGGCATTGGTCAGTTCTGCTGTGCGACGCTCGTGCACCTGCGCTGCACTTAGGCCCGAGCGTTCCAGGGCCACCTCATCCACCGGTGCCAGCTTGGCCCGTGCGGATTCCA
The DNA here is from genome assembly GCF_039529835.1 of Arthrobacter sp. TMP15. NCBI lineage: Bacteria > Bacillati > Actinomycetota > Actinomycetes > Micrococcales > Micrococcaceae > Arthrobacter > Arthrobacter sp. TMP15. The sequence goes on along the minus strand of NZ_CP154262.1, from coordinate 1,509,672 downwards.
TGGCCGAGCGGCGATGGTCATCGCGCCGCTCGGCCAGCACTGTGCCTTTGGGTTTGTTGCGGGTCAAATCACGTCTGGGTGGGCGGACCTGTGCTGCACTCTGATTCAAGGGCATTCCTAGTCCGTGCTGGATGCTTCCGCAGCGGGTGTTGGCGTGCCCGGAACGAGGATGGCTACCGTTTCCACATGGTGCGTGTGCGGGTACAGGTCAAAGGCACGCAATTTTTCAATCTGCCAGCCGGCGTTGGCGAAGTACTTCACGTCTCTGGCGAACGCTGCCGGGTCGCAGGATACGTAAGCAATGGCCGACGGCGATGTGGCCACCAGCGCCCGCACTACAGCTTTTCCTGCTCCCGCTCGGGGCGGATCAAGCACGACGGCGTTAAAGCGGCGCCGCTGTCCGGCTGCGGTTTGAGAGGAGCGAGAGGCGGTGCCAAGAATTTTTTCCACCCGCCCTTGCAGGATTTCAACCTGCTCGCTTGCATGCAGGTTCTTGCGCGCGTCACGGCTGGTTCCCATGGAACCTTCCACCGACAGGACACTGCCTTCGGGGCCTACAGCATCAGCCAGCGGTGCTGTGAACAGCCCGGCCCCTGCGTAGAGATCCGCCACGTCAGCGCCATCGTTCAGATGACCGCCTTGCAAAAGTGCGCCCAGGACTGCGTCGGTCAAAACTTTTGGGGCGTTGCGGTGGATCTGCCAGAAGCCATCACCGGTAACCCGGAATTCATGGTCATCAGTAGTCTCTTTGACCCAACCGCGGCCGTTGATCACCTCTATGGCACTGTTTTCAGGATTCCAGCGCGCCACCGACGGCGGTGTTTCCAGCGCTGCCAGAACACGGGCCACGCGTTTAACTGCGGCACCGGAGGCTTTATCGCTCAGACCAAAAACGGGTGCCAAGAGAACCAAAACACCCGAGTTGTTTGCAGGAGCCGCAACTTCCACACGCTCAATACCCGTGAAGTCGATCTCCCACAGGCGCAGCGCATTCACAGCCGGCACTGCGAGGGGCATTTCCTGGATGGGCACGATGGTGTGCGAGCGGTGGGCGTGCATGCCCAGCTTTCCTGATGGCGTCACGGCAAAGCCAACACGGGTGCGCCAATCAAGTCCGGCCCGCTCTGACTGTGTGCCCTTCTGATCAACGTCTTCAACTCCGGCACCAAAGAGGGCATCAAGTCTCTGCGCGGGCACCCCGCCTAAGCGTTCAAGCTGCTCGCGGACAACCGCGGTCTTCATTTTAAGTTGGCCAGCGCGAGTTATGTGCCCAAATTCGGCGCCGCCCACTGGTGCTGTGTGGCGGGTTGCCGTCTTCAGCGAATCAGCTTCGTCCCAGAAATGCTCCACACGCTCTGGGGATGCTTCCACGACGCCAGTGACATCGGCACGCCAGAACTTGGCGTCGTCCTCGTGCTCCGTGAGAGAAATTTCCACTGTTTCCCCAGGGATGGCATGGCGAACAAAAATGACGCGGCCGTCATGTCGGGCAACGCAGTGCCCGCCGTGTGCAACAGGCCCCACGCTCACAACGAGGCGGGGGGTGGCGCCGGGACGGGAGATGCTGATTGGCTCGTTCATATGCTCTATTCCTGGTATTTCTTCGCGTCAGTGGAGGACTTTAGCTGCCAAGGTACACTGGCAACCACTACTCCGGGTTCAAAATGCAGCCGCGTCTTAATGCGCAGGGCCGTCTGGTTGTGCACCAGCTGCTCCCACCATTTGCCCACCACGTATTCCGGGATGTACACCACAATCAAGTCACGTGGGGAGTCCCTACGCATAGCCTTGATGTGGTTGATCAGCGGTGTCAACGTTTCCCTGTACGGACTCGCTAACACAGTCAACGGTACCGGGATGCTCAGCCTCTCCCAATCCGCAAGGGTTTGCTGCGTCTCTGCTGAGTCCAGATCAACTGTGATTGCTTCCAGCGTTGACGGCCGGGACGCCCGCGCAAAGGCGATGGCGCGCATAACTGGCTTGCGCACGTGGGAGACCAAGATCACGGCGTGGATGCGGGCAGGCAGAGCCTTGACAGCCGAATCGGTCTCCACGGCCAGTTCTTTTGCAACGTTGTCATAGTGGGAACGGATTCCCCACATGATGACGAAAAGCACTGCCATGGCGAGCAACGCAATCCAGGCTCCCTGCTCAAATTTAGTGACCAGCACAATCAGTAGCACCGTCAGGGTCATGCAGAAGCCCACCGTGTTGATGACCCGAGAACGCATCATGCGGAACCGTAAGGGCTTGTCCTTTACCTTGAGCAGTTCCCGGCTCCAGTGCCGCACCATCCCCAGCTGGCTTGCCGTGAAGGAGATAAATACTCCCACAATGTAGAGCTGGATCAGGCGGGTGACATCGGCGTCGAAGGCAATGATCAGCACCAAGGCTCCTGCCGCCAGCAACAGGACCCCGTTACTGAAAGCCAGCCGGTCTCCGCGGGTGCGCAGCTGGCGTGGCAAATAGCCATCTTTAGCCAAGATGGAGGCCAGCACTGGGAAGCCATTGAAGGCTGTGTTTGAGGCAAACACCAAGATGGTTCCGGTGGCGGCCACAATGATGAAAAACGGGATCGAACCCGCACCAAAAATTGTTGAGGCTATCTGACTAATCGACGGATTTTGTACGTAATCGGCAGGTGGCGCAACACCGTTGACAAGGAATTCGGTGTGCGGGTCAGCCACAATGTGTACACCCGTGGCGTTGGCAAGGAAAAGGATGCTTGCCATCATGCCGGCGGCGATGGCGCCCAGTAGCAGCAGGGTTGTGGCGGCATTCTTGCTCTTGGGTTTGCGGAAGTTCGGCACTCCGTTGCTGATGGCCTCAACACCTGTCAGCGCGGCCGCTCCAGAGGAGAACGCGCGCAGGAGTAGGAAAGCCCCTGCCAAGCCCACCAGACCCTGATTAAAGGCCGCCTCGGGAACAATCTCAAAGTCTGCCGACGGAGCCCGTCCCAAGTTCCCGGAAGCTGCCTGAAATATCCCGGCGGCTGTCATAGCGAAGATCGCGAACATGAAAATGTAGGTGGGCACAGCAAACACCGTGCCAGCTTCCTTGATGCCGCGCAGGTTCACAAGAGCCAAGATAATGACACCGACGACGGCGATCACAGCTTGGGCGCCATGCCAACCGGGAATGGCTGTGGCCAGGTAATTGGCTGCCGAAGACATGGACACTGCCACGGTCAGAACGTAGTCAACCATCAGGGCTGAAGCCACTGTCAACCCAGCACTCTTGCCCAGGTTCACCGTGGCAATCTCATAGTCGCCACCACCTGAGGGGTACGCATGCACGTTCTGGCGGTAGGAGGCCACCACTGTGAGCAGTACAACCATGACGGCCAGACCCACCCAAGGCGAAAGCGACACAGCTGCAACACCTGCCAGGGCCAGCGTCAGCAGGATCTCATCAGGAGCATAGGCCACTGACGACAAGGCATCTGAGGCGAAGACCGGCAAAGCGATACGTTTAGGCAGCAGCGTATGGGCAAGTTTGTCGGTACGGAACGGACGCCCCACTAGGACGCGCTTAAACGCGTTGAAGAAATTCAGCACGCGGGTAACGCTAGCACCACCGGGTCCTACACGTGTGGTGCACGGTTCTGAGGTGCGTTCTCGAGTGCTGCTTTCTGAACTGCGGCATGGACTGTGTTCGGCAGTGTGTGCTGGCGTGTGCTGGCGTGTGCTGGCCCGGAATGCAGCGCACGTGCCATTGCTGGGACGCCTCTTCTGCGTGGCACACTGGAGGCAAGCACTTTCAGGGCCCGCAATCGGTCACGACTTGACCTTTGGCACCTTGACAACGTCAAATTAGTACCCGCACCGCATGCCAAAGCATGCGGCACCAGTTGCGGCACCGGTGCTCTTGCCGCCGGGCCGGGAGGATGAGGAGCATCAGTGGCACATTTTGTGATCATGGGCTGCGGCCGTGTTGGCGCAACATTGGCTCACACCTTAGAGGACTCCGGACACTCGGTGGCAATTATTGACCAGGACGAGCGAGCCTTCAGGCGACTGCGTACTGGTTTTGGTGGGCGGAAGATCACCGGAGTGGGTTTCGATCAAGATACGTTGAAGCAGGCCGACATTGAACATGCGTATGCTTTCGCTGCTGTCTCCAGTGGGGACAACTCCAATATTCTTGCCACCAGGGTGGCACGCGAAACTTTCCATGTTGAGCACGTCGTTGCACGAATTTACGATCCCGGCCGAGCAGAAATCTACCAGCGTTTAGGTATCCCCACAGTGGCCGCAGTGCGTTGGAGTGCCGATCAGGTACTGCGACGCATCCTCCCCGAAACAGCTATCAAGGGAGACTTCCGGGAACCGTCGGGGCGTCTGCTCTTAAGCGAGCTCACTTTGCATCAGGGGTGGATTGGGCATCACATTTTGGATATTGAACGTGCTGCCCGCGTGCGGGTGGCTTACTTGACCCGTTTTGGTGAAGGCATGCTGCCGGGAGCAGATACAAGCTACCAACAAGGCGATATTGTGCACGCCATGATTGTCAGTGCGCAGTCAAGCGAAGTGACGCGAGTTCTCGCTGCCGCACCTGTAAAGGAGATTTAGCATGCTGGTAGTCATTGTCGGAGCAGGCAGTGTGGGTTGTTCAATTGCCAAGGAGTTGCTCTCCAACGGGCACGAAACGCTTCTGATCGACCCCAATCCGGAAGTTATCGGAAAGAGCGGTCTGCGCGGTGCCCGATGGCTGGTGGGTGATGCTTGTGAGATCAGTACATTACGTGAAGCAAAACTAGAAGAGGCCGATGTGGTTGTCTCAGCCACGGGTGATGACAAGGTCAATCTGGTGGTCTCACTGCTAGCGAAGTCAGAGTTTGGTGTAGGGCGCACAGTTGGCCGGGTGAACAATCCCAAGAATGACTGGATGTTTGATGACTCCTGGGGCGTGGACGTTGCTGTCAACACACCACGACTCATGACGGCCCTGGTTGAAGAGGCCGTTGAGATCGGTGATCTGATCCGCCTGCTGACTCTACAAGCTGGGGCGGCATCTTTGGTGGGATTCACGGTGCCTTCAGAAGCGCATGTCATTGGCCAAACAGTGGGCGTTATCGGCTGGCCGCAAGACGCAACACTCGTTGCTATTTTGCGTGACGAGGCACCTATCACACCCAGTCCTGATGACGTCATTGAGGCCGGTGACGAGCTCTTCTTCATCACAACAATTGCCGCGGAGCATAATTTGCGCAGTCTGCTCTGCCCCAACAAACCCCTTTCGGATAACCCCGTCTAGGGGAACTTCCCAGCCGTGCGCTCTCGGCTGGCCGGAGTATCCCAACTACAAGTTTTGGGGGTCTTCAGCCCTCTGGAGGTCCTGTACGGGACGGCTAACGAGCCAGGCAATCCACAGCCCGAAAGCATAAAGCGGCACACCCATAATCAGGCGCATAGCGCCCAATGCATCAACCTGCTCGCTCAGGTACAGCGGCAACTGCACCAGCAACCGGGCAGCCATGACACCCACCAGAATCCATGTGGCAACCCGGTAAGCACGCATCCGCTCAGGCTGGACCCGCCAGCGCACACCTTCGTTCCGGGCATATCCAAACAGTAATCCCAAGACGGGCCAACGCACAGCGATCGAGACAACCATGGCCAAAATATAGGCGGCATTGGTCAGGAACCCGATGAGATAAAAGTTCTCAGCTTTCCCTGTTTGCATCGCCAGAAACGCTGACAGCGCGACCCCGGCAATCCCGGCCAGCGCCTGGGTCAACGGTGTGCGCTGGATGAGCCGAAGAATCAAAAAAACCGCAGCCATGACAACGGAACCCACCAGGGCGATGCTCAGGTTTCGGGTGAGTGTGAACGCAACTAAGAAGACCAGCCCGGGCAGAATGCTCTCGGCAATGCCGCGTACTCCCCCGGCGGCGGCCAACAGGTCAATGTGACCATTTTCTTTGCGAACAAGAGGATTCTTGGCAGCCATTTCGTGGGCTATCTGAGAAAAATTTCCGTTGGGTTTTTCCGCAGGCACGTTTTCTTCGGGGCTCAATTAGCTCTCCTGGGTTCCAATGATCTCGTAACGAGGGTTGTACATGGTAGGTAGTCCATCACGGAGCGAGACCATGCCTTCTACGCGCAAGCGGGTGCCGGCAACGATGCCGGGCACCCGCCGTCGTCCAATCCAGACCAGTCGCAAACGATGGTTGCCATCATTGTGCGGGCCGCGGTGCCACTCCCTATCCGTGAGAATAGCCGTGTAAGACGGGGCCACCGATGCCGGTAAAATCGTGACGGCATCAATGGCCCCGGCGCACACTGCCCGGCCCCGCGGGGACAACTCGCTGATGGCCACGGGCTCATGCCAATCGCCTTGCTGCATGGCTCCCAAGGTTAACCTATCGCGGTAATTTCAGGGCCTCGACTAAACGGTTCCCCACCTTGGGCTGGCGCCCCTTGATCGGCAGCTACTCCACCTTCAGGGCCAGTAACCGCATCCTTGGGCAGGCGCAGCAGCAGCAAGTCTCGTGGTGGTAACGGCGTTTCGCCGCGAAGCACCACCACACCGCGGAACAAATCCTCTAGTTCAGCCGCAGCTTCCGCGTCAACAGCGGCGTTACCGCCCAACACACCGCGCAAGAACCACCGCGGGCCGTCAATGCCAATGAACCTAGCAACCCGGAAGCCCTTGCTGCCATCGGCACCCTGGGCTGGAACCTTGGCAAGAACTTCCTTGCCGAACGTGCCGTCAACAATCTCGATCTCGCCGCCTTGAGAGCCCACGGACAGGCCGATCTGCTCACGGATGTCACGCCACAGCTGTTCCGAGCGGGACGCTGCAAACGCCTGCAACTGCAAGCTTGAGCCATTGAGGTCAAGCGTTACAGCTATGACGCGTGAGGTGCTTTCCTCAACCTCCAGGCGCAAGGACAATCCTTCGCGTGGAGTGATCAAAAGCGCACCCAAGTCAACGTAGCCATCGGTGTTTTCTATCTCAGAATCATCCAAAGGACCATGGAGCGCGCGGTCGTAGACGGTATCTGCGGGATCTGGTGGCAGGCTCAACAAGGCTGAGCCTTGCGACACTGCGCCGGCGTCGTCAATATCAACACTGCCGCTTGTACTTGCAACTGGCTCATCTGAGCCGTTCTTCTTTTTCTTACCGAACCCAAAAGCCATGGGATTAAAAACTCCTTATAGATGATGAAACGGTAGGTGTTGGAGGCCATGTTTAGTCCGTGCAGTACTTAATCTTTGCCGTGCCCTGGTGTGGCGCCCGCAGGTGTAGGCGAAGAAAAACCGCCGGTGGAACCAAAGCCACCCGTTCCGCGCACCGAGTCAGGTAACTGATCCACCACAACGAACTCAGCGCATTCAACGCGCTGAATCACCATTTGCGCAATTCTATCGCCTCGGGACAAAGAGATGGAATGGCGGGAGTCGGTGTTCAGTAGCGTCACGGAAAGCTCACCGCGGTATCCGGCGTCAACTGTGCCGGGGCTATTGACAATGGTCAGGCCAGCCTTGGTCGCCAGACCGGAGCGCGGATGGATCAGCGCCACGAACCCAAACGGCAAGGCGATGCTCACCCCCGTGGGTACAAGTGCGCGCTCCCCCGGGGCCAACACAAGGTCAATACGTGTACGCAGGTCTGCTCCAGCATCGCCAGGGTGGGCGTAGCTGGGCGGTTCAATCCCGGCGTCGAGCATGCACAGCTGCACGCTCAGGGTTACTTGCCCATGCTCGGGAAGTTGATTCAGCGGATCTGCGGGAAAAGTCTGTTGGCTCACAACAGCACACTCTATCGCGAACCTTGGTTCAGTGCTTTCATAGCTTTCATACTCACCAGCAGGCCCCAAGGTGAAATGCTGGACAAAAGATGAAAAGCTGTTCCCATGTCAACACCATCGCCCCAGGGCGCAACGTCCCCCTCGACGGCCAACTACACCGAGAAGCTCTGGCCCAATTTTTGGGGATGGGTGATTGTGCTTGGTCTCTCAGGAGCTGGGATCCTGATTTTTATTCCCATCAGTCCCACCGCCGGCTACATCGCCTTTTTTGTTCTGCTCATAGCCCAGTCGGCACTGCTGATTGCTTCCACTCCCACCATTCGGGTGACTGATGAAACGTTACAAGTGGGCCGGGCACAGATTGAACGCCAGTACATTGGCGCAGTGAGCTACTACCACGGCGAGCAGGCAACCGAACAGCGCGGCATCAAGCTCAATGGGCTTGCCTACCTGTGTATTCGCGGCTGGATCGGACCTGTTGTGAAGATTGAAATCACCGACTCAACGGACAGGACCCCGTACTGGCTCACGTCCTCACGCAATCCTGAGCATTTGAGCGCAGCCCTGGGCGGGGCGGTGCACAAGAACGCTTCCACGATTGAGGATGCAAACCCGGATCTCTGACCGCCACTATGATTCCTTGCGGCTAGTTCTCGCAATCGCTGCAGTAACCCAGCGAGTTTGTTTCCCGCACCAGCTGGGAACGGTGGCGGACAAGAAAGCATGAACCGCAGGTAAATTCATCAACCTGTTCGCTGAGAATTTCCACGGCCAACTCATCAAGGGGCAATTGCCCGCCCGGCAGTTCATAGCCCTCGGCACGCTCAGTGTCCGCCAAGTCAATGAGCGCGTCCTTGAACACTCCTGGCACCTGTTTGCCAACAACATTGCTGGCAAGTGCAACCCCCGAAGACGTGGGTGCGGTTCGGGTGCGGTGATAGCCGGAACTCATTAGTTACATCCTTAAAATCGCTGCCTTACACGGGCGAGTTGTAATACTGCCAACACCATAAAGCGCAAACCACTGTGCTGCGGAATAGCGAGCGTCAAGTTCGCAACAGGCTTAAGCTAGGGGAACACAATGGTGCCCGCTTCGCTACTGCCCACACCTCCGTTCCGTGCTTCCCTGCCGGAGCAGAGTGAGAATAGCAACTTTTTCCAACCCATCTCACGCCACGCCTACGTGGGTAGTAGGAAAACGTGGGTATCGGTGGCAAAGTTTCGAAGTGAACTAGAAGACCTTTTGGGAGGACGGCATGGCTGATCTGCGGCTGGTGGGTGTCCACGACGACGGCGGACACTTGCTTCTCAGTGGTCCCGATGGAAATAACTACCTGCTTCCCCTTGATGAGGCACTGCGTACTGCTGTGGGCAAAACCCCGCATCGTTCAACCAGGACTGCCCAACCATCGGGAACCCGGATGTCACCACGGGAAATTCAATCCATGATTCGGGCCGGCTCCAACGCTGCCGAAGTTGTTGAGCAATCAGGCCTGAGCCTGGAACAGGTTCGCAGGTACGAGGGACCGGTTCTTGCTGAGCGCGAATACATCGCCAGCCAGGCTCGCAAAGTACAAGTTGGAACAGAGAGCCCCCACACCGAAGGCTACAAGTCAGCCTTCGGGAACAGTGCCGCAACGCTGGAGGAGATGGTCAGGCACCGCTTGACCGCTTTTGGTATTGATACTAAGTCACTGCGTTGGGACGCGTGGCGTGAACACGCAGGCGCCTGGACCATCAGCGCCACTTTTGAGCCCGGCACTCATTGGGCTGCGAACAGTATTGGTGAAGCTCCCCCGGCCTTATGGCGTTTCCATGCAAGCCGTAAAGACCTGCACAACGCTAACCGTTGGGCACAACAACTCAGTGAACTTGAGCCTCTTGACAGTCCCGTTCCGGAACGCCGGCTCAGCGCGGTTATAGACAAACCTTTTGATGTTGAAGCGGACACCGCTGGTGAAATTCCGAACGAAGCTGCAGCTGATGAGCAGCGTTCCGGTGATGGTGAGCAGGCAAGCGCGCACGAGGCACCTGAAGAAGATCAGTTCCCGGGCCGCGGCATTCTTGACATGCTCCGTTCACGCCGTGGCGTACGTTTGGGCCTGGATGAAGATGGTGACGACGAACTAGCAGCAATGCTCGGCACGCACGTACCAGGTGCCCACCCCCGTGATGAGTCTCTGTATGGCGCCGGGTCTGAGGAAACTGAGACCGAAGAGAACGCTGCTAACGAAGACCACAGCGATGCGGAACCCGCTGATCCGCAGAAGTCAGCAGGAGCCAGGGACCGGCTTCGTGGCATCCCTTTTTTGAAATTGGCTCCCCGTCTGGCCGATCACGACGAGCACCACTTGGATACGGTGGGCAGTGTTTCTGAAGTTTCCAGTGAAACTCGGGAAGTGGTTCTCTCTGGGGAGCCACTCACTGCTACTCCTGCCGCACCCAGCACGGCCAGGCCGGTGACAGAACCAGCTCCAGGGCCGGACGCTCCAGGGCCGGACAGCGACTCCAGCGGATCCAACAACCCCAATACGGACAGCAGCAATCCACACGATGACAACGGTCCAAGCGACAGTGAAGTAGCAGAGCGCCTGGAGCGGAAAGCAGCGGCCAAGCCCAAACGCTCAAGCGTGCCCAGCTGGGATGAAATAGTCTTCGGCACCAAAGGAGACTAATACTCGCCGCAGTCTCCAGGGGTTCACCCAGATAAAGTGGGACTTAGTGTCGCGAAGCGGCGTTGCAGCCAGTGCTTGATTTAGCGCCGTTTAGCTTTGGGGCTCTTCGCCGTCACGGGGATCCGCAATAGTGGGACTTCTCGTTCAGCTTTAGTGATGGAGCCGTGTTGGCCAACCACATCCATGGCTTGTGCGCGCACGCGGCGCAGGTCGTAGAATGCCACCGACTCCCTTGCCAGAATCAGTACGTCACCGATGCGGGGACGCACTGATTCGCTGACTTCACCAAAGTAGCCAGCAGCAATAGCCTGTTCACGACTCAGAACCCAGGCCTTCTTACCAAATCTCTCAAGCCACGCAGACATCAGGTCCGCGCGAGTGCTCGCACTGGCATCGGGCTCCAAATACAGGTGGACCATCCGCGGTTCACCACCGGTGTGCCTGACCCCTGCAATCAGTTCCGGAAAAACGGAGAAATCTATGCGGGCAGAACGCGGAATATCCACCATCCCGTGGTCTGCTGTCAGCAGGATCAAGGTGTTCGATGGTGCTGTTGCAGCCAGCCGCTTCATGCCGGCGTCGAGCTCCTCTAACTGCCGTTCCCACTGTGCGGAGTCTGATCCATGGCTATGCCCGGCCTTGTCCAGTTCGCTCCAGTACAGGTAGACAAGCGATGTGGGAGAGGCCCCCAAAGCGGCAACCGCTTGTTCCACGCGCGCATGAACAGAGACCGCTGGCCTGAACTCGCTGCCTCGAAGGGCAGCACGGGTCATCGCCGAGTTGGCAAATTGTGGCAGGCTCACAGTTGTTGTTGGTACCGTGTCCGCGAGCCGTTCAAACACTGTGGGACAGGTTTGCCACTTCAGCGGGTCGACACCGCCGTCCCAATTCCCCAGCAGATTCACCACCTTGTCCTGCCGTGGATCTAGCACGTCATAACCCACCATGCCGTGTTGCCCGGGTACCGCACCTGTCCCCAACGAGGTGAGGGAGGTTGCCGTGGTGCTGGGGAAGGCTGCGTGAAGTGTGCGCGGATGGTCCCCTTGCGAATCGTTGGCCATCACTGAACGTAAGAACGGCGCGTGAGCGGACCGCTGCTTGAGTAGCGCCTTGCCCAGTCCATCAACAAGGACAATACAAATCCGTGGTGCAGCCGGCAAGTTCAGGACGTTGGAAAAACCCGTTGCCCCGAGCGCCGCGGCTGCACTGCCAAATACATCACCAATGCTTGACTTGCCGTATGCCGGCGCCGCAGGCAAAGCAGGTGCCAGTGCGGCTGGCTCCCGTCGCCCTTCGCTTGAGGCTGTGAGGTTATCGGCGGTAATGGGAGCGTCCCAACCGTGCACCGAAGGCCGGAAACTTCGTGGCACCCAACTCGGTGTGAGTGGCGGGAATTGTTCCCGTGTTGGCCGCACGCAGGGCACGAGCGAAGGCCTTGGCATCAACAACTGCCTGCAACCCTTCCGCCTCTGCGCTAATACGCAAGGCAATGTCTTCTTGGGCGATCGTTCCGGAGTAGCCGTGGTCGGCATCGCAGCTGGGGTCCCCGCACGACGCCGGACCCATCTCCACGCGCTGCCCACCAGACCAGGCGATGGACAAGGTGAGTTCACGGGCCGGATCGGAAGGCTTGTAATCCTGAGGTTGGGAGAACATATAGCTGAGCACTACTGACTTGATCTGGCTGACGGGAACAGATTCTGTGGACACCTGCGCCACCATCTGCTCGCCCGTCTCATCTAGCTGATGATCGTCAACATGGGTGATCACCAGCATCTCTGAGGTCAGCACAAGCACAGTGATGTGCCGCTGGACCTCAGTGCGGTCAAAGTGTGTTTCGAGGTGCACAAGATGGGACAGGCTCTCTTGGCCATCCAAGGCATCGTTAACCACATCGGCAACAAGACGGGGATAAAAACCTGACCGCTGGAGTGCAGATTCCAAATCACGGCCCTTGGTGTTGGCCGAGGCACCGGCTCCGAAGCTGTTCATGGACACCATTTTCGCACTTTGGCGGCAGTGTTGCCAATCAAGAGATCATGGCGCGCCGCGCGCTGTCGGTTCGTTGAGCGGGGTTACCGATGCGCAGATCCACGGCAAGCACAGTCACGGTTGTGGGGCCCACAAGAATTGGTTTGAATTCAATGAAAGCCACTTCAGGGTGTTCATCCTTGAGCATGGCGACTCTGGCCACCAAATCCTCAAGCGCACTGACGTTGCCGGGCGGCAGGCCTTCATAGCCAAAGAGCTTCACTGCGGCCCTCGGGGAGCGCACCAATTCAGCGGTGTCACCCAAGGACAACGGTGGCACCCGGTGCGCCCAGTCATCCAGTAGGTTCACCGCATCACCGGAGAGGCCGAAGGAGACAACCGGTCCCAGGAGCGGATCTTCAATGGCCCGCAAGGTGCATGAGGGGCCCACCTCGGCCATGGACTGCACTTCTAGTTCTTTGTCACCATACGGTTTGAGGAACTTTCGCATTTGGATAATATTGCGTCGCAGGGAGTCCGCATTTTCTATATTGATACGGACACCACCTAGATCCAGGCGGTGACGCAAACTTGGGTCAATGGTTTTAATGGCTACCGGCCAACCCAGACGTTGCCCCGCAGCCACGGCTTCGTCATCACTGCCAAATGCCACTGACTCCAAAACCTCGATGCCGTAATGTCCCAGCACCTCCCGGGCCCGGGCCGGAGTGAGGGTGACAAGAGAGTCACCCTCTACATCTTCTAGCCACGTGTCAAGTAATTTTTCCACCGCTTTCGGGTTGACCCCTGTCGGTGCCTCAAAGACAGGGGACTCAAGTGTGAGCCAGTGCGCGTAACGTGTCACTGCCGCCAACGCCGCGATCGCAGCCCCCGCACTTGAAAATGCCGGCAGGTCGTGGGACATTTGTCGATTCACGTGAACGCTCAATTCAACAATCCCGGTAAAGACTGCCAGGACGGGCTTGCCGGTCTCCTTGGAACACGCCTGCAAAGTCTTGGCAATGTTCTCAACTGTGAGCCCAACCACCGGCAGCAACGTCACAATGGCAGAGTCCACCCCCACTTCACCCAGTGCCGCCAGAACAGTGCGCTTGAGCAGCGGCAGCGCCTTGGACTGTCCTGTGTCTAGGAACAGGTTCGAGGCCATGGCCGCCACTCTCAATCCATGCTGTTCTGCGGCGTCCGCCACCACGGAACCCATGGCATCAGAGTTGCCGATGATAGCCAGGCCCGGACCCTTGGGCAGTGGTTGCCCCACAACAATTTGGGCTACGTCGGAAAGCTCTTCAATGGTATTCACACGGAGGACTCCGGATTGGCGCAGCATCGCATCCAAGGCCCCCGGCGGGGCCGCAGTTGTGCGCACGGTATGCCCTGGCGGAAGCCGCAAGCCCATGGAATCTGACTTGGCCACAATCACAGGTTTGCTACGGGCAAGGCGGCGAGAAATACGGGAAAATTTACGCGGGTTTCCAATCGATTCCAAGTACAGGCCACAGGCAGTGGTGTTGGGGTCATCCTCCCAAAACTGCATCATGTCATTGCCTGAAACGTCTGCGCGGTTTCCGGCTGAGAGCACTGTTGACATGCCGATTTCGCGACGGCTCATGGCAGCGAAAAGGGAAACCCCCAAAGCTGCTGACTGGCTGAAAATACCCAACCCACCCTGTTTTGGCAACGCCGGGGCCATGGAGGCATTGAGTGAAACCTCCGGGTCGGTATTGGCCAATCCCAACGACGCCGGCCCCACCAACCGCATGCCATTGGCCCTGGCTTGACGGACTAAGGCGCGCTGCCGCACCAGGCCACGTTCGCCGTCGTCGGCAAATCCTGCTGTGGCAATGACCAGCCCCTTCACCCCAGCCTTCCCACACTGCTCCACCACTGCTGGCACGCGGTCGTACGGCACGGCAATGATGGCCAGATCAACCGGCGCCGGCACTTGGCCAATGCTGTCGTAGGGCATCATGCCTGAGACTTCCAGCGCCTCCCGGTTCACGGCATACACGGAGCCGGTGAACTTCCCTTCAATCACGTGTTCCAAGAGTTGCTGGCCAACGCTGCCCCACTCCCTGCTGGCACCAATCACGGCAATCGAGGCAGGGGCCACAAGTCCTGCAACGCTGCGGGCCTCAGCACGGTGCTCCCGAGATTCCATGACGGCCCTGGACTTCTCCGTGGGATCAATATCAAAGTGCAATGAGATGACACCATCATCGAAACGCCTATGGACCTCATAGCCCGCATCGGAAAATACTTGGATCATCTTCCGGTTCTCCGGCAGAACCTCTGCCGAGAACCTCCCAATACCGTTCTCTCTGGCCGCTACGGCGAGGTGTTCTAGGAGGATGGACCCCACACCACGGCCCTGGTGTGCATCGGATACATTGAAGGCCACCTCGGCCTCAGTGGGGTCATCCAGCCTGTCATAACGGCCAATCCCGATGATCTCCTCCCCGTGGGTTATGACAAACGCCACACGGTTACGGTAGTCAAGCTCGGTGAAACGACGCAGTTCCTTGGCCGTGAGCTTGGATTTATAAGTAAAGAAGCGTAAATAGATGGAATTTTGTGATTGGGCCATATGAAAAACTTGTACAGCCTCAGCATCTGCGGCGGTCATTGGGCGTAAATGCCCTGTCCCACCGTCACGGAGAACAACATCGGCTTCCCAATAGGCCGGATATTCGGGCGCGAGCTCTGGCTTCACCATAGAATCACTGTACCGACATGATGCGCCTTTTGGCGTGCATGCCAGCCCGCAACACCCCCTTGCAGAAAAGGAACCACAGCCACCATGGCCAAGCGCCAACCTCCCGCAGCCGATGACTTCACCGAAAACATCGTTGATATTGATGTTTCCAGCGAGATGGAAGGCTCATTCCTGGAATACGCCTATTCGGTGATTTATTCGCGTGCACTCCCTGATGCCAGGGACGGTCTCAAACCAGTGCAGCGGCGCATCCTGTACATGATGGCGGAGATGGGGCTGCGCCCGGAGCGCGGCCATGTCAAAAGCGCCCGCGTGGTGGGCGAGGTCATGGGCAAGCTGCACCCGCACGGCGATACGGCCATTTACGACACCATGGTGCGCATGGCCCAGGACTGGACGCTGCGCCTGCCTCTCATTGACGGGCACGGCAACTTTGGCTCGCTCGACGACGGACCCGCCGCCCCCCGTTATACCGAGGCCCGGCTGGCCGCCGCGGCGCTGGAGTTGACCAGCAGCTTGGATGAAAATGTTGTGGACTTTGTGCCCAACTATGACAACCAGATGATGCAGCCCTCTGTGTTGCCGGCCGCGTACCCGAACCTGCTGGTCAACGGGGCCAGCGGTATCGCCGTCGGTATGGCCACCAACATGGCCCCGCACAACCTGGGCGAAGTCATTGCCGCCGCCCAGCACCTGATTGCCAACCCGGACGCCACACTGGAGGACATCATGGCGTATGTGCCGGGCCCGGACCTGCCCTCCGGGGGGCGGATCGTGGGCCTGCAGGGCATTCGCGACGCCTATGCCGGCGGGCGCGGCTCCTTCAAGACGCGGGCCAAGATGGCTGTTGAACAGCTCTCCCCGCGCAAGGTGGGCCTGGTGGTAACCGAGCTGCCGTACCTGGTGGGGCCGGAGAAGGTGAAGGAGAAGCTCAAGGACGCCCGCAATGCCAACAAGGTGGTCGGTGTTGCCGACTTCATCGACCTCTCCGACCGCAAGCACGGTCTGCGCCTTGTCATTGAAATCAAGAACGGCTTCAACCCGGCCGCCGTCATGGAACAGCTCTACCGATACACACCGCTGGAGGAGTCGTTCGGCATCAACAACGTGTGCCTCGTGGACGGGCAGCCTCAAACGCTGGGTCTGCTGCCACTGCTGCAGGTCTTTGTGGACCACCGCATTGATGTGGTCCGGCGCCGCACCGCGTTCCGCCTGGGCAAGAAGCAGGATCGCCTGCACCTGGTTGAGGGCATGCTCATCGCCATCGTGGACATCGACGAGGTCATCCAGATCATCCGCACCTCGGATGAGGTGGCTGCCGCCCGGGAACGGCTCATGGCCATCTACGACCTCTCCGAGATCCAGACCAACTACATTCTTGACCTGCAGCTGCGCCGACTGACCCGTTTCTCCATGGTGGAGTTGGAAGCCGAACGCGATGAGCTGCGCCGCGCGATTGCAGCCTTGGAAGCTATTCTCGGCTCGCAGGAAATGCTCCACCAGCTCGTCTCCGACGAGATGGGCGAGGTGGCAGCCAAGTACGCCACCCCGCGCCGCACCGTCTTGTTGGAGTCCGAGGCCATGTCGCCATCGGTGGCGAAGGCCCTGGCGGGCGGTCCTGGCGGCAAGGCCGGCAAGCTTGTCCCGCTGGCCCTGGAAATCGCCGATGACCCCTGCTGGGTGCTGCTGAGCGCCACCGGTCAGATTGCCCGCACCACCAGCGCCGAGCCGCTCGTGGAATCCGGCAGCCGCAGCAAACATGACGTCTTCACGTCCGTCCTGAAAACCACTGCCCGGGCCGAGGTCGGTGCGCTGACCTCGCTGGGCCGGATGCTGCGCCTGCAAGTGGTGGACATGCCCGTCCTGCCGCCCACTGCTGCCCTGCCGAACCTGGCCGGTGGTGTGGGTGCCAAGGACTTCATTACGCTGACCAAGGGCGAAACTCTTGTTGGGTTTGTGCCGCTGAGCAGTGTGTTTGCTGTGGGAACAGCCGCCGGAGTAGTTAAGCGGGTTATCCCCGAGTACCCCTTGAACCGGGATGATTGGGAGTTTATCTCCCTTAAGCCCAAGGATTTTGTGGTGGGTGCGGGCGTTGCCACGGACGACGACGATCTTGTGTTCATCACCCAAGATGCCCAATTGCTTCGGTACAGTGCCGCTATGGTCCGTCCGCAAGGCCGCACGGCCGGCGGTATGGCAGGTATCAAACTGGGGGCAGGAGATGTGGTGCTCTCCTTTAGCGTTGTCTCCCCGGCCGACCCCGATGCTGTTGTCGTGACGGTTTCAGGCGGACAAGAAGCCCTGCCGGGAACGCCGTCGGGCTCTGCAAAGGTCACAGCACTTTCGCAATACCCGCACAAGGGTAGGGCCACCGGAGGGGTGCGGGCACACCGCTTCCTCAAGGGTGAAGATAAATTATTCGTGTCCTGGGCCGGTCATGGCCCGCCCAAGGCCTCAACTTCCTCCGGGGTGGCCCGGGCACTGCCAGTTGAGCATGGCAACCGTGATGGTTCAGGGGTGCCCCTCAGCGCCGCCATTGACCTTGTGGGTCCAAGTCTCTCCCGCGATGATTCCCGGGATGATTCCGGTGAGGGTGCGGATGCTCAGAGTCCATCATCTCCAATCTCGACCGAGGGGCAGAGGTTCGCGGCCGTAACTGCCAAAAAACCTGTGGCACCGGGCGCTGAGTCAACACCCATCCCGGACACCACACAAGAAGCATTTGAGCTGGAGCTGGAGTAGATATTCCCCGCCTTCTTCGACCCTGTCAACCGCTTGCCTGGTTGGAGCCGCACCGGCATAGACTAACCCCATGCCTATCACCGCCGATAACAAAGACTGGACCTGGGTTCTTGCGCAAACGTGCCCGGAGTGCGGTTTCAACGCAGCCAAGGCCACGCCCGGTTCGGCGGCCACCATGTTGCCAGCGGTACTGCCGCGATGGCAAAATGCTTTGCGGCGCCCTGATGTTGGCGAACGCCCAAACCCGGACACGTGGTCGGTGCTTGAATACGGTGCACATATTCGGGACGTCTTTGGTGTATTTGCGGCCCGTTTGGAGCTGATGCTCAGCCAGGACAACCCCACATTTGCTGACTGGGACCAGGATCAGGCTGCCCTGGAGGGTGGCTACTCACAGCTGGATCCTGCGGAAGTGGCCCAAGAATTGGTACAAAACGGTCTTGATGCGGCAGCCGCTTTCGGCGCTGTGAGTCTAGAGCAATGGGAGCGCCGAGGACTACGCAGCAACGGATCTTCCTTCACCGTGAAGACGCTCACGGGCTATTTCATGCATGATGTGGTCCATCACCTGCACGACGTTGACGCATAGCGCCGGTTGCTTCCGGGCCCTTAGAGCAATTTCTCCCAGGCCATGCTTTGGCGCTGCGGAGAGTAACCCATGTCTTTGTACAGCCGCGAGGCTCCAGTGGGATTTTCGGTGTCCACATCCAGGCTGGCGTGATCTAGTCCGGCTGCCGCAAAACGTGCCATGGCGTCGGAGAGCAGCGCCGGGGCGATGCCACGGCCCCGCCACCTGCGGGGCACACCCAGCAGTTCTGTGTAGCCTTCCCGGCGGCCGTTTTGGGCCTGCTTCCCAGGATCAACAGAGGCCAACTGATACCCAGCCACCGCTCCGTTCAAGCTATCGATTGCCACAGCCGATAACTCCGTTCGCAAATGTTCATGGCTCATGAAGATCTCCCACTGCTCCGGGCTGCGCGGCTCGGATCCCCAATGGTCAACGAAGGCGTCGTTGTGGGCAACTCTGACAGCCTCACTGAGCTGCGGTGTCAGCGGGACAATGGATATTCCCACAGGGGTCGGCACAGCAGGGAGTTGCTCCAGCGCACGTAACATTTCCGAGTAGTAGCGCACCACAGAGTACCCCGTCCCGGCCAAGAGGGCCTGCAGCGCCGGGTTGTCCTCTTCAACGTAGTTCCGCGCTTTAACAGGGAACTGACCGTCGGCTAGGAAACGTGCAGCCACAACGCTCTCTTGCCACGCCAAAACAGCCGTACCCACACCACGGCGTTGCCAGAGAGGATCAACTCCACCCAACACGTACGCTTTTTCACCGGCCCGGTTCTTCAGCACCCGCCCGAATGCGCGTAGTTCCCCGTGTCCATCGATACCTACTATGGAATTGTCCCGCACCGGGTTCACGGTGTCTGAAAAGCTTGCCAATAATACAGAATGCTGCGTATACGACGGTGCTTTTTCAAACGCCGCAATGCGTTTTATCAATTCCAGCCACGCGTCAACATCATCAACGCACAAGGGCCGGAACACCAACCCCTCAGCCGTGGGCAGTGAGTCGGCGATGGGCAAGGAGCCAGCGATGGCCAAGGAGCCAGCAGCTGCCGGAGCGTTAGGAGCTGGGGACTCTATAGTGTGCTTGTGAATCATCTCTCCACCCTAAAGCCCGGTGGCACCAGCTTCCACTTTTGTCTCCCCCAAGCGGAGGCAAGTATCCCCTGCTGCGGCAAGTTCGGCGTCGTGCGTGACAAGCACCACGGCTGCGTGCGCAAGTGCTCCCCGCAGATCGTGAATAAGCCCGGCTGCCTCATCGACGCCCAAGTGGGCGGTGGGCTCATCAAGAAGTACCACGTCGGCTCCGGCCACCAGCGTTCGAGCCACCGACATGCGGGTTCGCTGCCCGCCGGAGAGGTGGTGTCCGCCTGGCCCCACTCGCGTGTCCAGGCCCATAGGCAACTCGGCCAGCCACGGTCCAAGACCCACGGTTGTAAGCGCCAACTCCAACTCAGTTTCCGTGGGCGGGTTTTGTGCGGGTTGAGCGATGGCAAGGTTCGCGCGCACCGTGGAATTGAACAGGTAGGAGTCCTGCGGGCACCACGAGATCCGACTCAACGTTTGATCCGTTGGCGGCTGGCTATTTAGTAGGTAGGAGCCACGTTCCGGTGGCAAGAATCCCAGCAGCACTGCCAAAAGGGTTGACTTCCCAGCCCCTGAGGGGCCGCTGACGCTCCACCACTGTCCACGCCGCGTACCACCGCTGACGTTGCTGAAAACCGGCTCAGCCATGCCCGGATACCTGGCGGTGACGCTATCAAGTGCAATCACTTCAACTGCCTCTGTTGCAGCCTGATCCGATGTTGAAATTGGGCCCCGTGCGTGAAACACGGTGGTGGGTGCATCCAGCAGCGGCAGTGTCCGCTGCATCAGGGCTGTCAGCGCAGGCAGTGCCGAGACTGCCTCCACAAATTGCCCTAAGGGTTCAGACAGTGCCAGCATCAGCAACGCCGCAACAGCGGCGGCACGCGGGTCAACGCCGGCACCAATGGCTGTGTACGTGACAGAAATTGCTGCTAGCGCCGTCAAAACCGACACCGCGCCTTGGCCTAACCCGTCAGACCATGCCAACCGCCGCAGGGGCTTGGCTACTGTGGCATCCTGTGCGCTGAAACGGGCAGCCTGCAGGCTGCCCACACCGTTGGCACCGAGCTGATCTGCTGCCGCAAACAGTGTTGTTACCCGTCCCGCGAGCCAGGCGCGGTGCACAGCAGCTGCACCGGAGGCACGGCGTTGGGCGGTAAGGACCACCACCGGTAATACCACCAGCGCAAGCACACCCAAAACAATCACCGTTCCAGCAGCTTCGGGGACAAGGATCACAATAGTTGTCAGCACGGCAGCGTAGGAGAGTATCGCGGCGGGGATGGGCACCACAGCACGGGGCACAGCATCCCGTAATTCGTCCACATCAGCAACAAGTGTTCCAAGTGCTCCACCTGAACGTGTCAATTTTCCCCAGTGCAGGACGGAGGAACCTAAGGAGTCCCACAGTTTCAGGCGAAGTTGACTCGCCCACCGGAACACGGCGTCGTGGGTGAGAAGACGTTCGCAATAACGCAGCACCGAACGTGCGATCCCAAATGTACGCACCCCCACAATCAATGTCATGAGATACAGCATTGGTGGTTGATCGGCAGCCCAGACAATGAGCCAGCCGGAAATTCCGCTCAGCGCCGCAGCGCTGAGCGTGGCCAGTGCAGAAACAATAACACCGGCCGCAAATCGTGGTGAGAAGAGTGGCAATGCCTTCAGATGGCGCCAGGACAGCTTGGCCGCTGGACTGAGAACTGCTGCCGATTGCGCTCCTGCCGAAGCTGGCACCAACTCTGCCTCTGGCCCCGTTTCTTCCCCGCGTAACTCTGTGGCTGGCGGTACTGCTGAAGATGCCCTGGCACCGATCGTTTTGGCCAGCACGGGATCGTGGCTGGCTACAACGAGCGCCACAGTTCCGTGGAGACCGCTCAGCGCCTGGCGTACAGCATGTGCAGAGTCCGGATCAAGATGGGCGGTGGGTTCATCAAAGAGTGCCAGTTCCACTGAAGGATCTGTTGCTATGCGCCCCAAGGCACGGGCAACAGCGACTCGGCGCAGCTCCCCGGGGCTGCAATCAACCACGCTTCGGTGGGCCAAGTGTGCGGCATTGACCTGGGCCAATGCGCTCATGAGTACGGCCGTGTTCGTCTCAAGGCCCTGCGGACCGGCAGAGTACAGGGCCACTTCTGCAAGCACGCTCTCCTCGGTGAAGGCGGGGTGCTGGGAAACGTACACCAAAGCGTCGGGGGCGCAGTGCTGGAGATCTCCGGTAACTTTGGGAAACTTTGCGGCGTTGTCGCTTTCAGCCGCCAGCGGGAGCGTGCCGGCAATAGCCGCAAGAATAGTGGACTTTCCGCTGCCACTGGGTGTGTCGAGCACAAGGGCGGCACCGGCTTCGAGCCTGGCACTGAAACTCTTTACCGCGGGCACACTGCGTCCGGGATACGTGAGGCTCAGCCGGTCAGCGAGCAGGACAGGGGCAGTGGTTTCGGTTCCCCCGCTCTCATCGTGGGCGTGTGCCGAAGTTACGGCCTCCACGGGTGCGCTGGCAAGAATCTCATTGACTCGGGCCAATGCCTCCACACCGTCTTCACTGCCGTGGTGGGCAGCACCGACGTCGCGCAACGGTCTGAAACATTCGGGGGCAAGCATCAAAGCAAGCAGTCCAGCTTCCAAGGCTAAGTCACCGTAAACCAGCCGTACACCGATAAATACCGCCACCAGCGCTACGGAGATGGTACTAATCAGTTCCAGCGCCATCGAGGAAAGAAAAGCCGTCCGGAGGGTTGCCATAGTTGATTTACGGTATGCCTCACACACGTCAAAAAGGGCTTTGCGTTGGGCTTGTGCCCGCCGCAATCCCACAAGGACGGGCAAGCCGCGGGCGAGCTCCAAAAGATGGTTGGAGAGTTTATCCAGTCCGCGAGCAGCCAGCGCAACCCGCTCTTGGGTGTGAAAACCTATCAGGATCATAAATACGGGCACCAGCGGCACGGTCAAGACCACAATGAGGGCACTGACCCAGTCCGAGATGAGGATTTGCAGACCCACCATGACCGGGAGCACAGCGCATGTCACCAGCGCTGGCAGATACGTGCTGAAGTAGTTATCCAGACCATCCAACCCACGACTGGCCAACATCGACTCGGCCCCAACCGCGCCTCGGGTCCCGGAACTGTGTCCCAAGCGATGCGCAATGAGCCGCCCACGAAGTTCCTCCTTGGTACCTAGAGCGGCACGGCGAGCCATGATTGACTGCCCCCACACAGCAGCACCCATCAGAGAGGCACCAACAGTTCCTTGCACCAACAATTTCACCGCGTCCATCGCTGCCCCGCCAGCCCACTGCCCCAAAGCATGGGCCAGCGCACCCATCAGCAGGACCAAGGCAACAGCCTTAACGGCGGCAAGGCCGGCCAACCCGGCTAGGGCCACCTGAGTTGCTTTGCCTTTGGGCAGCGCCGGACGGACACTCACGCTAATCTCGCCCAGCCTTCGTAGCAGTTGCAACCGTCTTGTTGGCGTTGTCAACCACGTCAGTACCAGCGGCTGAACCCCCTATTGCGGGGGCAAAGTCGATTGGTGCAGGCAGGTGTGCCACACTGATGCGTTTGCGGAAGATCCAGTACGTCCAAGCCTGGTAAGCCAGCACCATCGGCAGCCCTACGGCGGCCACAATGGACATCAAAGACAATGTATAGCTGGAGGAGGACGCGTTCTCTACTGTTAGGTTCCAGGTCGGGTCCAGAGTAGATGGCAGGACCACAGGATATACAGCGCTGAAGATTGCAGCACTGCCTGCCAGCAGGAACACGCCCATGGCCAGGAAGCTGTATCCCTCGCGGCCCACACGGTTGGCCGCCCACGCGCCCACAGCGGCCACTACGGCTACCGCAATCAATGGCCAGCTAAACCACTTGCCGTTTTGCCAGGCCACCGCAATAACCCAGATAGCCAGTGGTGCCAGTCCCAGTGGTAGCCAGCGGCTCACAACCCTCCGGGCACGGTGACGAATCTCGCCATCTGTCTTGAGCGCGAGGAAGGCGGATGCATGGATCAAGGCAAAGCCAACCACCGCCATCCCACCCACAACCGCGTACCAGGTGAACCAGGCGAAGGGTCCGCCCACACGGTCGCCATTGGCGTTCAGCGGCAAGCCGGTGGTGGTCAACGCGAGCATGGCACCAATCCCGAAAGCAGCAACGAAGGAGCCCAGCGCAATAGCCGCGTCCCATGCGGCCCGCCAGGAATCGGAGTGAACTTTACCGCGATATTCAAACGCCACGGCGCGGAAGATCAGCCCAAGAAGCACAAACACCAGGGGGATGTACAGGGCTGAGAACAGTGAGGCGTACCAGAACGGGAACGCGGCAAAAGTGGCGCCCCCTGCCGTGATCAGCCACACTTCGTTGCCATCCCACACGGGCCCCACGGTGTTCAGCAGCAGGCGGCGTTCTTTCTCATCGCGTGCGAAGGTTTTCATGAGCATGCCAACGCCCAGGTCGAATCCTTCAAGGAAAAGGTAACCGATCCACAGAACAGCAATCAGTATGAACCATAAAGTAGGCAGAAAATCCATCATTGATCCTTTAGTTCCAAGAGCCCGTACTGGACGGGAGACAAGGGGTGGGTCTTGGCTGGCGAGTTTGCAGAAACAGCCGGATGACCAAACTGAATAAGGTGAACAGTCCTGTGACTAGTACGCGAACGCAAGGACATCTTCGCCAGCTTCTCCATCTGGGTCCGTACCGCCGTCGTGCCTATCACCGTGTTGGCTTTGGTCAAGTTCGGGCATGGCCGAGACCACTCCGCCCCGGATGTACTTGGTCAGGAGCGCAACTTCCACCACCAGCAGGACCGCATACACGCTCGTTAGGGCCGCAAGAGAGAAGACCATCTCCCCCGCAGATACGCCCGGAGACACCGCCGCGGCCGTAAACATAAAGACCTGATCCACTCCTGACATGGCCGGATTGGGCGCCACAACGAACGGTTGACGGCCCATCTCGGTGAAGATCCAGCCTGCTGCGTTGGCGCCAAAAGGAGCCAGAATTCCGATCAAGGCAAGGCGCATAAGCCCCTTGGACTGTGGCACTGTTCCCTTACGGGTGACAAGCAGTGCTATTCCGGCCGCCATCGCGGCAAGTCCGCCAAAGCCGATCATCATGCGGAAGCCCCAATAGGTGACGGGCATGATAGGGACGTAGTTGATTTCTTGGCCGGCACGGTCCCCGTACATGGGATCGTCCGGCAAATATTTACCGTACTTGGCCTGGTATTCAGGAACCAAGGTGTTCACGCCCTTGATTTCAGTGGTGAAGTCGTTGTGGGCCAGGAAGGACAGGAGTCCGGGAACTTCCATAACGGCCACCACATCGGAGCAATCCCGGCTACCCACATCACCAATGGAGAGAATGGAGAAGCCTGTTCCGTCATGGCAGGCAGCCTCTGCGGCGGCCATCTTCATGGGCTGCTGCTCAAACATCAATTTGCCCTGTAGATCTCCTGAAATGGCGGTTCCAGCAAAGGCAAGCATGGCAACAACGGCGCCGATGCGCAGGGATGTGATCCAGACAGCGTGATCTTTTCTATCACGGCCAGGGATGGTGAGAGATTCGCCAACCACCACTTGGCCTTTAGCATCCACTGTGTCGATGCCGTCTTTGCGGCGGCGCCACAGGTGGTACCAGGCGATTCCCAGGAGGAAACCGCCGGCAACTGCCAAGGCACCTGTGATGGTGTGGAAGAAAGCTACGAGGGCAGTGTTGTTGGTGAATACGGCCCAGGCGTCAACCATTTGGGGGCGTCCGTTGATCATTTCAACGCCAACAGGGTGCTGCATCCATGAGTTCGCTACCAAAATGAAATATGCCGAAACGATGGAACCAGCTACGGCAATCCACAAGCAGGTGAGGTGTATTTTGGCTGGCAGTTTTTTCCAGCCGAAAATCCACAGTCCCAGGAAAGTTGACTCAACAAAGAAGGCCAGCAGTGACTCCATGGCCAGTGGGGCACCAAAAACGTCGCCGACAAACCTGCTGTACTCGCTCCACGCCATGCCGAACTGGAACTCTTGGACAATTCCTGTGGCTACGCCCATGATGAAGTTGATCAGGAATAGTTTTCCCCAAAATTTGGTCATCCGAAGGTATGCTTCATTGCCGGTTTTGTGCCAGCGGGTCTGCAGGATCGCCACCAAAGTACCTAGCCCGATCGTCAGTGGCACCATCAAGAAGTGATAAACGGTCACTATTCCGAACTGCCACCTGGCTATGTCCAGAGCCTCCACGTGATTCCCTTCGTTAGCGAAAATATGCCAGCCTGGCCTTCGTTTCTACGTAACGTAGAAGTACCATTTCTACCCCGCGTAGAACATTACTGTCAAAACCTGTACATTTAGACATGTGCGCATCTTTCATGCGCGAAATTTCTGCCATTTGGCAGTAAAACTAAGGATCAACATGGCAACGCTTGGAGATCTCGAGAGAGCGGTCATGGACCTGCTCTGGGAACATCAGGAAGCCATCACGGCAAATGTATTGCGTGACCTGCTCTCCCAACGCCCCTCGGGCGAAGACGGTGCAACGGAGTCCCGCCCACTGGCCGTTACAACTGTTCTAACAGTGCTCTCACGACTGGAAAAAAAGGGACTCGTTGAGCGTGAGCGTTCTTCACGTCCGCACCGCTACCGTTCTGTGACCAGCAGGGAAGACCACACGGCAGAACTGATGCTGGAGGTTTTGGGTTCAGCCCCTGACCGCGAAGCAGTGCTGGCCAGGTTTATTGGAACTGTCAGTTCCGGCGAAGCAGAAACACTGCGCAAGCTGCTGGGACACTAGCAGCACCTACCACCGTCTTCTCCAAGCCAGCAAGTACCTTCACACGGTAAGTTGTAGTACATGTTTTGGACCTCATGGTTGCTCGCCGCCTTGGCCGTGGCTTTGGCGTGGCCTGTGCCCGTCATGCTTGCCGGTGCAGCATGGCCTGCGCGGGCACCTTTTGCTGCCATGATGTTGTGGCAGGCAATCGCGTTGGCCGGCGGTCTTTCCATGATTGGGGCAATGCTTTGCTATGGCCTTGTGCCCCTTGGCCCCGATCTGGCGAGCGGGCTTCACGGACTCACTGAAATTGTCATTGGCCAACAATCCCTGGACACTCTGGGTCTGCTCCACGCTTTTGCGCTGAGCGCCGCCGCGCTCCTCTCTGCACATCTTGTCTTTACGCTGTGGCTTTCCTATTTTCGCATCCAACGTCAGCGCCGTCGGCACAGGGACTTGCTGCATCTGCTCAGCTCGCCCTCGGAAGATCGTCCCCACACGCTTGTCATCAGCCATCAGGCCCCGGTCGCTTATTGCCTGCCAGGGGGATCACGGTCGGTCACTGTCCTTTCCGAAGGACTTTTGGAGTTGCTCTCACCGGAGGAACTCCATGCGGTCCTGCTGCATGAACAAACTCATCTGACCCAGCGCCATCACCTGCTCCTGTGGGCGTTTGCCGCGTGGCGTTCGGCCCTGCCCTGGTTGCCGACCTCAAAACTGGCTCAACAGGCCGTTTCATCGCTGATAGAGATTATGGCCGACGACGTTGCGCTGCGTTCGGTGAGCAAGTCCACCCTCGTCACAGCCATAGCCCTGGTTGCCAGCGGCTCGGCCCAGCTTCCTGCTGACACCCTCGTGGCCAGCGATACCCCACAAATAGACACTCCCGCAACAACTTCGGCGCGGCTTGGCAGGCTGCTGTCCCCGTCCCCGGCCCTGGCCCCAGGTCCCCAGGGACTTGTTATTGCCGGGGCCCTGCTTTTGTTGGCTATCCCCACGGCCCTGCTGCTAGTGCCAGGCCTCCTCGCCTAACCCCCAACGCTCGCTCACTTAACGTTGACCTTTGGCGAACGCTCGCTCACGCGTGGGCCAACCATCACAGCGTTTCAGACAATATATATCCACGACGCGCGGACCCCCCTTATAGGAAGGGTAGTTCCCGCGCGTCGCGCTGAAGTAAAAGCTAGGCCTGCCGCCTTAGGCGTCGATCCGACCATGATCGAGATACTCGCTTCCTGCCACGATGAACTCCTTACGCGGGGCAACATCTGAGCCCATCAATAGCTCAAAGGTATGCTCGGCGCGGTCAGCGTCTGCGCTCGTTACCCGGCGCAGCATTCTGTGCCGTGGATCCATAGTTGTCTCTGCCAGCTGATCCGCGTCCATTTCACCCAAACCCTTATAGCGTTGGATCGGCTCCTTGTAGCGCTTTCCAGTTTTAGCCAACTTGGCTAGGAGCGTATGTAGTTCGTTCTCCGAGTAGGTGTAAATCATCTCGTTGGCCTTGGACCCAGCATTAATTACTTCCACCCGATGCAGAGGAGGAACAGCGGCGTAAACATGTCCAGCATCGATCATTGGCCGCATATAGCGGAAGAAAAGAGTCAGTAGCAACGTCCGGATATGCGCGCCATCCACATCGGCGTCCGTCATCAAAATAACCTTGCCATACCGTGCAGAGTCAATGTCAAAGCTACGGCCGGACCCTGCCCCCACCACTTGAATCAGAGCTGCACATTCGGCGTTGGCCAACATATCCCCCACCGATGCTTTTTGGACGTTGAGTATTTTTCCGCGAATGGGCAGCAGTGCCTGGAAGTCAGAGGACCGGGCCAGTTTCGCTGTGCCCAACGCGCTGTCACCTTCAACGATGAACAACTCACTTCTGGCTACATCGTTGCTGCGACAATCCGCCAACTTGGTGGGCAGCGAGGACGTTTCTAGGGCATTCTTACGACGCTGTGTCTCCTTGTGTACACGTGCTGAGATGCGTGATTTCATTTCGGAGACAACTTTTTCTAGAAGCGTTGCCGCCTGAATCTTCTCCCCCCGAGCACTAGATTCAAGCTTTGCTTTTAGCTCTTTCTCAACAACCTTCGCCACTATGTTCTTGACAGCTGGGGTGCCTAGAATCTCCTTGGTTTGACCCTCAAACTGCGGCTCTGCCAGGCGGACGGTCAGGACGGCTGTGAGACCGGCCATGACATCGTCCTTCTCAATTTTATCGTTGCCTGCTTTGAGTTTGCGTGCGTTGGCTTCAATAACTTTCCGAAAAATCTTCAGGAGGGCAAGTTCGAATCCTTCTTGGTGGCGGCCTCCCTTGGGAGTAGCGATGATGTTCACAAAGCTGCGCATGGTGGTGTCGTAACCGACACCCCACCGAAGCGCAATGTCCACCTCACAATCCCTCTCAACAGCCGTACTCTCAAGATGCCCTTCAGCATTGAGAACAGGAACCGTTTCCGTGAACGTGCCATGACCCTGCAGGCGCCAAACGTCAGTGATCGGTCCGCCAACGGACAAAAAATCTACAAACTCCGCGAGACCACCATCGTGGTGGAAGACTTCCTCGTGGGTTGCAAATTCGCCGGGGGTCCCAGGCACGCGCCTTTCGTCAACAACCCTGATTTTCAGTCCCGGGACGAGGAACGAGGTTTGTCGGGCTCTCGCTACGAGTTCCTCGTAGGCGAACTTGGCGTCTGCCGTGAAAATTTGTTTGTCAGCCCAATACCGGATGCGGGTACCTGTCACACCGCGTTTGGTGGTGCCCACTATGTCCAAGTTGGACTTTTCGGTGAAGGGCTCAAACGGTACGTCAGGGCTTAGCGACTTGCCCACGTCTTTAAAGTGCCCCGGCTCCCCGCGACGAAAACTCATTTGGTAGGTTTTGCCACCACGGTCCACCTGGGCGTCCATGCGCGAGGATAGAGCATTGACAACACTGGCCCCCACGCCGTGGAGGCCGCCGGAGGCAGCATAGGAACTACCACCGAACTTGCCACCAGCATGCAGCTTAGTCAGGACCACTTCGACGCCACTGAGTCCTGTTTTTGGTTCTACATCTACGGGTATGCCGCGGCCGTCGTCGTGAACCTCAACGGAATTATCTTTGTGTAAGATAACCGAAATATTCTGTCCGTAGCCGGCGAGGGCTTCATCAACCGAGTTGTCGATGATCTCCCACAGGCAGTGCATCAATCCACGGGAGTCTGTGGAGCCAATGTACATTCCAGGGCGTTTTCGAACAGCTTCCAATCCTTCCAGCACAGAGAGGTGACGTGCACTGTAATTGGAACTCTGGCGTGCCACGGTGGACATACTCCTTCGAGGTTTTTAGTTGGCCGATCACTACCAAGGTTAACGGTTGTCCCAGCAAAAGCTGGCCAACGCCGCAGTAACATCGTCCGGATCACAACTTCCAACACGGATACGCGGTTAGCGAAAGTCCCCCGCGCCATGGAAGAAAGTGCGGCAATTGGTGGTTCTATGAAGTACAAGAACTTATGAAGGAGGCCATCATGACCACCACGACCGTTACCAGCCCCCAGCTGACCACCCTTGATCGCTGCGACCGTTGCGGCGCTCAGGCCTATGTGCGCGTAGTTTTGGAATCCTCCGGTGGAGCATTGCTCTTCTGTGGTCACCACGCCCGCGCAGTAGAAGCAACCTTGAAGCCATTGTCATCTGACTGGCACGATGAAACCAGCCGGCTTCATGAAAAAGCGGCCGTCGCCGTCGATTAAATCCACGGTTAGCCCACCTAGCCTAGGTCGGCAAAATATTATGACATGAAAAGGGCCCGGTTATCCGGGCCCTTTTCATGTCCGCTTCCGGGTTAATCGCCTTAGCGAAACACCCGGTAGTAAGTGCCGCTTAGTCCAAGTAGTCGCGAAGTACCTGTGAACGTGAGGGGTGGCGCAGTTTGGACATTGTCTTAGATTCGATTTGGCGAATGCGCTCACGCGTCACACCATAAACCTTGCCAATTTCATCCAGAGTCTTGGGCTGACCGTCAGTCAACCCGAATCGCATCGCCACTACACCGGCTTCGCGTTCTGAAAGCGTATCCAGAACAGAGTGGAGCTGTTCCTGGAGCAAAGTGAAGGACACTGCGTCGGCAGGCACAACGGCTTCGGAGTCTTCAATCAAGTCACCGAACTCAGAGTCACCGTCTTCACCCAACGGGGTGTGAAGTGAAATAGGCTCGCGACCATACTTCTGGACTTCAACAACCTTCTCCGGTGTCATGTCCAATTCCTTGGCCAATTCTTCCGGCGTAGGCTCGCGACCAAGGTCCTGAAGCATCTGACGCTGAACGCGGGCAAGCTTGTTAATAACTTCAACCATGTGCACCGGGATACGGATAGTGCGTGCCTGGTCAGCCATGGCACGAGTGATGGCCTGACGGATCCACCAGGTGGCGTAGGTTGAGAACTTGAAGCCCTTGGTGTAATCAAACTTTTCCACGGCGCGGATCAAGCCGAGGTTACCTTCTTGAATCAGGTCAAGAAAGAGCATCCCACGGCCGGTGTAGCGCTTGGCCAATGAAACAACCAAACGCAAGTTCGCTTCAAGGAGGTGATTCTTGGCGCGTTTGCCATCATGCACAATGCGCCCCAGATCGCGCTTGAGCTGCTCGTCCATGGCGTCTCCACCGGTGGAAAGCTTCTGAGTCGCGAACAGACCCGCTTCGATGCGCAGGGCCAAGTCAACTTCCTGCTCGGCATTGAGCAAAGCCACTTTACCGATTTGCTTCAGGTAATCCTTAACAGGGTCAGCGGTTGCACCTGCCGACATGACCTGCTGAACGGGTGCATCATCGTCGTCTGAGTCGGAGTAGACAAAGCCCGTTCCTGTGGGGAGGGGCCGGGTCGGAGCTGCGTCCTCATCGTCGTCTTCAACCACAGTCTCGGTTGCAGGCTCTTCTTCGTCCTTGATTTTTCCCTTGCCACGACGGGCAGGAGCGGCGGCTTTTTTGGGGGCAGCTTTCGCTGCATCAGCGGGAGCTCCCTCAGCTGCGGCAGCCTTCTTGGCAGCGATGGTGGCAGCGCGCTTCTGTGCTGGTGTCAGCGGCACGGTGGCTGAAGATGCGGAGTCCTCGATCTCCTTCGTTGTGGAGACTTTGCTCTTGGCAGTAGCAGACACAGAAAACCTTTCTTACGGCGGTCTGTGGAGTTACCTTCGGGCAACACCACTATGACCCTGTCAAGTCCATGTTGCTTGGCGCAACAGCTCTGCTTGGAGGGTCACAAGGTATAACGCCTTGTTTGGCTGCGTTGTTCCCGCACCCCTGAAAGAAATTATCTTCCAGTCCTTTTGCCCAATCATTACTACTGCATCAACACGGACCCAACCGGGTCTCGACTTCTAGTGTCTCACGATTTACTCGCTGGTCTTCGCTTTATCGGCCTCGTGGCGGCGGACTTGTTGGAATAAAGATCACAGCTCGCATTACGGGGTGCACCACGAGCGCTAGACTCTACCGCCCGGAATCCCCGCTCCAATGCCAGGCCAGCCCGATACGCAGGCACAGTCGATTAGGACTCTCCGCCACTGTCATCATTTCCCGCGCAGCCATGCCAGGCGGTTCCTTGATTCTTGGCACACTCGGCGATGTACCCCACCGCCAGCAATTCATCTAACAGGCTGGCCAATCGGTACCCTGGTTGGTGTTCTTGACAGGCCTGAAAGTAGTTTCCCGCCCATGTTCCGCGGCCCTTGCACCACTGAATCCAGCCCAAGATGCAAAGAACCGGTGCTTTGTCGGGAGACTCTGTGCAACGGGCCAGGAACTGGAGCAGGTGTTCAGCGATGTCCAATCTCGCCCAGTTGGGCCCGGGCCTCTGTGCACCGAAGCTATCAACAACCACCTCACCCACCAGAATATGGCCAAAGTCATGCCCTGCCTGCAGAATCGACTTCTCACTCACGCCCTCCAGGGAGATTGCACAGTTGGTGTACTGCTTTCCAGCACGCCAGCTGGCAGGCCTTCTAACCACCCCGGTCCGGTTCTGCACAAGATCAAGCGCTGTGGCACCGGCCAGCGAGTTCTGCCCAGTCGAGGCAAGAGCCACCATCACCGCGTCCCGGACTGTAGCCTCTGCCAGACTACCCAGCAGGTAGGCGACCATATCCGGTTCAGGCGGAATTGGCCAGCATGTCAGACTCAGTTCCCACGCCTCAAGAGTCGCTGACAGCTGCTGTTTCGCCAGACCAAATCTAACCAACGGTTCCCTTAGATCTGCCCCTGCAGCCATCACGGCATCCGCAAAAACCGGGTCCCCGAACGCTGTCAGCTCTTGGATTTGTTCCTTTGGACAATTTCTGACCATGCTGCCTCGGAAAATGAACTCCGCGTTGACAAAACTCTCCCTGATGGAGGAATTGTCTTTGCCAGGCCACGGACAACACTGGGGGTCTTGGCATGCAAAACTACGCCAATGGTTCAATCCAACAAACCACGCATCGCGCACCGGCAGTCCACATTCGGCAAAGGCAACGCAGAGCTCCGCGTACAGCCCACCCTGCGGCGATTCCTGTGGCACGGACCAATCCTCCTCACCAAAAATCGCCAAGAGACATCCGTCAGCTTCCGTATCGCTAGCAAGCTGGGCCGCGGCCACGGCGGCGAAGTGCGCAATATTAGCACCGTGTTCGGACGGCAGATCCAGACGCAGAGTAGCGCGAAGCCGTTTACCGCTCATACCGATGCACACCACACTGCGCTCCGGCCAATACCCCACCATATGGGGAATAAATGCTAGGAGATCCTCACCAGCACTGACTCTGATCTTGTCTATTTGTTGTCCCATTCCTCAAGGCTGCTGCCAAGAAGGACCGAAAAATAGAGTGACAGAGTCAAAACGTCAGATCTGTGGAAAACTTTGCTCTACTCCCTGACACACGGAAAAACACGTACCTTCGGCAGGTGAGTTTTCAGGCTCCTGCCAACGTTCTCAACTTCCTATTGGAACCATCCGTTCTAAAAAACGCAACGCTAGGAGTTTTCGGCTGGACAAGTTCGGACAGGCAGCAGGGCAATGAGCCGTGTCGCGAAAAGGAACATTCGTGTTTGGTCCGACAAATTTTCCACGATTACCTATCTAACTTGTTCTTCAGACTAAA
Source organism: Arthrobacter sp. TMP15 (assembly GCF_039529835.1). Taxonomy (NCBI): domain Bacteria; kingdom Bacillati; phylum Actinomycetota; class Actinomycetes; order Micrococcales; family Micrococcaceae; genus Arthrobacter; species Arthrobacter sp. TMP15. The sequence continues at coordinate 1,476,246 of NZ_CP154262.1, read as the reverse complement.
TATGTGAGAAAAATTGGCACATTGCAGTCTTGGACTATTTGCTGGGGTCGCAATCCAGTACCCAGACAAGTGACTGGGTCGATCGTCTCGCCTTCTGAGACCAACGGAGAATGCTTGCGTTAGCGCCCGTGCCGATGCAACCGGCTTCGCAGGCGCAGTCCGCAGCACGTCCTTTAAAAAATACTCCGTATTTGGCTACGCAGTTGAATGGAACAATTAGCGGCACCCCAGGCAAACGCAATATTCTGTTTCATCTGGCATAGCCGGTGGGGTCCGGGCGGTGGAAGCGATCCGGAGCACCTGCGCGTCGTTGCCTCTAGCCGACGTTGGATCATCCCACACACTCTGCTCCCGTGAAGATTGGAAAGGGAACGGGCGTCCGTGAGAACCAAGGCACCCAGAGCAAAAGTGAGAATGCTGGGACACGGGAATACCGTTGGGCTCCACTGCCCGAGAGCGTAGAAAGATACTTGACTGCATCCAGCCGAAACCCCAGTGACGTCACAGTTCAGACCATGGTCTGCAGGTGGGATAGCGTTCAGCTCACGAGGCCTCCTGCAGCAAATACCGCCCTTCAAACCCAGAATACGTCCGGTTTGATCGCTCGGCACCCCATGAAGAGTTTCATCTTCATCGCGTTTGTGCTTTGGATTGCGTTGGTGGGGAGTTGCTCTTTTGGGTGTCCCCGCCCTGTTACTGGCCGGAGTAACGCTCCTGCCGGGCACATTGAGTTCATTCACAGTCAATGGTTTGAGCAGCGTCCTATTGACCTATCCTCTTCAGCTTCTTGGCATTATTTTGCTGGGCGGTGGTTTGGAGGAAATGGGCTGGCGCGGATTCGCCCAGCCCAAACTCCAGGAGAAGTACTCTCCACTGATGGCGGCGCTGCTGATTGGCGTGCTCTGGGCCGGATGGCATGCCCCACTGTTTTTGACTCAAATCTGGGATACACCTCGAAACAGTATTTTCCAGGTGTTTCTTTACGTGCTCGTTGTTGCAGCGCTTTCGGTGGTTATGAGCTGGATTCGCAACGGCAGCCAAAGCACTCTTGCCGCAATCGTGGCGCATGCCTCCGTCAATGGTTCACTGGGAGTTTTGGCGATCGCATTCCCCGGCTCCTTCGTTGAAGTGAGTAATTGGTGGGGGCTGGGCATCGTATTGGGCGCCGCGGCGGTTGCTTTGATCACCCGGGGCCGTTTGGGACTGGTTCAGCAGAAGTTGGGACTGGCTCTGTAGAAGACAGGGAATTTCATTTAGAGCAGGTATGTCGCCTCCGGTGAGATCACGGCTCAATGTGCGACGGCGACCATCAGTTCCGCTCCGAGTTGCAGTTCAAAGATAAAAGCCATCCCCCTAGAAGCTAGAAGCTAGCGACTAGAGGCAGTGCTCTTGCGGGCCTACTCATCGAGGGGTCTCGCGGGACGACTCAGTCTTTGCGAGCCGCACGTTCATCTCTCTGCTCCTGCCGGAACTGATGGCGCCTGCGACGGTTGTCGGCAAAAACATCGCGCAGCGGTGGCACACGCTCACCACGTGCGGCCATGGTGCTGCGCACCTTGCGCCGTGTAGCAGTGACGGCGGCTATGCCGATGCCCAGAACAAGGAACTGGAACGAGAACGCCACACGGAAAGCATCCAGAGAGTACAGCCCGTCAGGGGAGAACCCAACGCCGTTAAGGACGTCCAGAATCAGCCCAATCATGTACATGGTCACCAGTGCGGCAAAGAAGCCGCCCACGTTCACAATGCCGGTGGCCGTCCCAATCCGGTGTGAAGGGTTGAACGTTCGGGCAAAATCGAAGGCAATCATTGACGCCGGTCCGCCCACAGCAAGAACAAGCACCAACACCACAAGCAGCCACAGCGGCGCAGGTCCTGGTTGCAATAGCACTGCAGCCCATGCGGCAACGATGGCCAACGACACCGCAAGGACCATGGTTGAGCGACGCAGCGGGTGCCTGCCTACCCAGCTGCCCAAGAACGGCCCGCAGATTATCCCCACCACAACGAACAAGCTCAGCAACACGCTGGCCGTTGCCGTATCCAAGCCTTGACCCGAAACAAGGAACGGATAACCCCACGTCAACACAAAAACCGTACCCGAGAACTGGGTTGCGAAGTGGCTCCACATCCCAAGCCGCGTCCCGGGCTGCCGCCATGCTGTAGCGAGGTCAGCTGCTGTTTCCTTCATACCGGGTCTGGAAACGGGGGGTGTAAAACCTGCAGGGGTGTTGCGCAATAGCGTGGCAGCGAGAACGCAAGCCAATACTCCCAGAGCTGCCAAGCCCACAAACGCCTGACTCCACCCAGCCTGATGAAGCACAAACGCAAAAGGGGCAATGCTGATGAGCTGACCAAACTGGCCCAATTGGCCTGTTAGTTGGGTCAGCACGGGAACCCTACGCGTAGGGAACCACAGTGGGATCAGACGAATGACGGCAATAAAGGTCATGGCGTCACCGGCCCCAACAAAGACCCTGCCCACTACTCCAGCCGGCACGGATGTTGCGCCGGCCAATTGCAGCTGTCCGAGCACCATCAACCCTGCGCCCGTCGCTATCATGACCCGCGGACCAAATCTGTCCACAAGCACACCGACGGGAATCTGCAGCCCCGCATACACCACAAGTTGAATGACTGTGAAAGCAGATAGAGCCGACGCCGTGGCACCAAATCTTTCCGTGGCTACAAGTCCGGCAACACCAAATGAGGTTCTATGGGTGATGGCAATCAGGTAGGCAAAAACTCCAACACCCCACACCAACCATGCACGTTTACTATCCACGCGTTTAGTTTAGGCCACCTTCAGGTCCCCCGAGAGACCCGGAATCACGGCTAGCTAGATACGCCTCAACGGCCGCACCAAGTTCATCAGCGTCGGGTAGTTCGTCATTGTCACCGGCAAGCAGCGACCTGGGCGCATTTCCATCTGCATGTTCGTCGTACTGCGTTTCAAGATTCTTTACCACTGTGGCAACCTCGGCGGAACCTTCAACCTGTTCAGTAATTTGCCGTTCCACTGCACGCCCAGCCTCGCGCAGGCGTTCGCTGGGCAGCATCAGCGACGCCGCAGCCCCAAGATATTCCAGGCCCGCAACTGCGGCGGGCGGGTACTCGGCGTCGGAAAGGTAGTGCGGGACGTGAACTGCGTACCCCACAACATTGCGCCCCACGGCATCAAGTTTAAATTCCAACACGTGACCGATCGCCGACGGAATCTCCAGGGTGGCTTTCCACGCCGAGATCCCTTCGATCAAGTCGGGACGGTTCCCGTGCACAGTTGCCCCGATGGGCCTGCTGTGCGGGACAGGCATGGGCACCGAATGCGCCCAGGCCACAAGATTCACGTCAAAACGCTCCACAAGGGACAGGACAGCCAAGCTGAACCGTTCCCACTGCAGGTCAGGTTCGTTCCCGCACAGATATAGGAATGGCGTGCCTAAAGCATCCACCATGCGGTAAAGCGCCAGCGACGGTGCCTTGTAGTCACTTAGACGGTCCTGGGTAAACGTTATTCTTGGCCGACGTGAGCGGTAATCAATGAGCTGGTCAATATCGAAAATTGCCAGAGCTTCCCCGCTCAACTGGTCCTTAAGCTCGCTGGCGATTTGGGAAACAACCTGGCCGGCATCTGAGAAGCCAGTGAAGGACATCAGGAGGTTTGCACCCTTGAGGTCATCGTTGGCGATTAGCTCTTCATTGAGGACATACAGGGACTCCGGGTCTTGAAACGGTGTGTACTCGTTGATATTCATAATCTTCCTCAGCTGCTTGTGTCTCTGACCATCACAACACCACAAACGTCCCGATCATTCCACTTGAGCATGCCAAGGCACTGTTTAGTGCGCGCGAAGCCTCAAAGAGTCTCAGACGGACGACTATTTTTCTTCCACCGCCAGCATGACTTGGGCGTAGTTCTGCGCGAATGAGTTCGCGGGTGGCCCAGTTCCGGCCTTGCTCGCACGGGTCCATCCTGGCTTGGCGGGCAATCGTGACGGGTTGGCGCTACGATCGAAGCATACGATACCCGTTCATCAACACCCCAAAGTGAGGACAGTATTTCAGTGAGTGTTAAAGAAAACATCAGCTTCCGCGTGGTCAGCAGCGACTTGGCAAAGGTCTCCGCAGACGCGCTTGTTGTAGCCGTAAGCAAAGGCGCCGACGGACCCGTAATTTTGGACTCCCCCCTTTCCGCAGCAGCGATTACCTCGCTCAAAGCATCCATGCCCGCGTTGGGTGTCACAGGGGCTGTAGATCAGATTGTGCGCCTACCCGGTTTAGATGAAACTGGCGCAAAGATCCTCGTGCTTGCCGGCATTGGCGCCGTCAAGAACTCCACCGTCACCGATGAAGCACTGCGCCGCATGGCAGGTGCAACAGTTCGCCAGCTAGCCGGAATCAAACATGTACTTTTTGCTGTACCGACGACGGCGGTCAGCCAAGTTGCCGCTCTTGCCGAGGGTGCCGCACTGGGTGCCTACCAATACGCAAGCCTGCATTCAAGCACCAAGGATAAGCAGGAGCCGGTGACCAAGGTCACGATTCACTCCACACTTGCCAAGGACCCGGAACTGGCAGCAGCTCTTGAGCGCGCTTCCGTGGTCTCCAAGGCAGTCAATGCAACTCGGACACTGGTCAACGAGCCACCCAGCAAGTTGTACCCGTCCACATTTGCAGATGCTGCCAGGGACTTGGCAAAGGGCTTGCCCGTCAAGGTAACAATTTTAGATGAAAAGCGTCTCCTCAAGGATGGTTACGGCGGCATCATGGGCGTGGGACAAGGCTCTTCGCGTCCACCACGCATGGTCAAGCTCGAATACAAGTCTGACCGGGCAGTTGCAGACCTTGCGCTGGTAGGCAAGGGCATCACGTTCGACAGCGGTGGAATTTCGATCAAGCCTGGCGCGGGTATGGTCACCATGAAATGCGATATGGCAGGCGCCGCAGCTGTTCTTAACACGGTGTTAGCTGTTGCCGACCTGGGTCTGCCCGTCAACGTCACTGGCTGGCTCTGCATTGCCGAGAACATGCCATCCGGCACCGCCATTCGACCTTCTGACGTGCTGACAATGTTTGGTGGCAAGACGGTAGAGGTGTTGAACACAGATGCCGAAGGCCGCTTGGTCATGGCCGATGGACTCGTTGCCGCATCTGCGGAATTCCCCGACGTGATTATCGATGTTGCCACGCTCACCGGTGCTCAAGTGGTTGCACTTGGCCACCGTACAGCCGGAGTTATGGGCGATGAAGGTGTTAGTGCAGCGCTGAAGGCTGCGGCCGACAGGGCCGGAGAACTCATCTGGCCGATGCCGTTGCCGGAGGAGCTACGCCCCACACTGGAGTCACCCGTTGCCGACATGGCAAACATTGGCGAACGCATGGGAGGCATGATGACCGCCGCCGTGTTCCTGCAGGAATTCGTTGGCAAGGGCAAGGATGGGGAACCCATCCCGTGGGCTCACCTTGATATTGCCGGTCCGGCCTTCAACGAGGGCTCACCTTATGGTTACACCCCCAAGCAAGGCACGGGTATGGCTGTGCGCACCCTGGTTGCTTATGTTGAAGACGTTGTAGCTCGAAGCGCCTAGGACTTCAATAAGTCTTGAGCTTGTTTAGTAATCCATGATCAGCACCACAGTGAGTATGACCACATTCCGCTTTACTGTGACAGCGCTAAGGGTGTTGCATGGAACAACTAACGTAAGGTAAATGCTGAAAGTATTTGTCTTTGACCGACAGGAGTGGCGCATTCCGTCAGGAATGCTCCGCTTCTCTCAATAAATGATGAGATGACGCGCCTACAATGAGCGCGTCACCCGAACGCGAGGGAGCGTCTACGTGGCCGAACAGGCAGCTGGGCAAGAATTCGATATTTTGGTTCTCGGCGGTGGCAGCGGCGGTTACGCAACTGCGCTGCGGGCAGTCCAATTGGGTATGACCGTTGGGCTTGTGGAGAAAAGCAAGTTGGGCGGCACCTGCCTGCACAACGGCTGTATCCCCACAAAGGCCCTATTGCATGCAGCAGAGGTAGCCGACCTCGCCCGCGAGGGTGCATCCATCGGTGTTAACAGCCAGCTCAACGACATTGACCTGGTCGGTGTCAATAAGTACAAAGACGGCATCATTGCCGGCAAATACAAGGGCTTGCAGGGTCTCATTAAGGGCAAGGGCATCACCGTTATCGAGGGTGAGGGCAAGCTCACGGCCGCCAATACCGTGACCGTTAACGGTGTGAACTACACCGGCAAGAACATTGTTCTAGCCACGGGTTCCTACTCCCGCAGCCTTCCGGGGCTTGAAATCGGGGGCAAGGTCATCACTTCTGATGAGGCCCTCACCATGGAGAAGTTGCCTAAGAGCGCCATCGTGCTTGGCGGCGGGGTTATTGGTGTGGAATTCGCTTCAGTGTGGAAATCCTTTGGTGTGGATGTCACCATCATCGAAGGAATGGCGTCATTGGTTCCTAATGAAGACGCTTCGATCATCAAAGTACTGGAACGCACATTCCGCAAACGCGGGATCAAGTTCAATACCGGTACTTTCTTCCAGGGAGTCGAACAGAACAACGACGGCCTGAAAGCGACTCTGGTGGATGGGAAAACGTTCGAAGCTGACATTATGCTCGTTGCTGTTGGTCGTGGCCCGTCCACATCCGGCATGGGCTTTGAAGAAGCGGGCGTCACAATTGATCGCGGCTTCGTGATCACCAACGAACGCTTGCACACCGGTGTCGGGAACATTTACGCAGTGGGTGACATCGTGCCTGGCATTCAGTTGGCACACCGCGGCTTCCAGCAGGGCATCTTTGTTGCTGAAGAAATCGCGGGTATGAACCCCGTGATTGTTGAAGACATCAACATCCCCAAGGTCACTTACTGTGATCCGGAGATCGCTTCTGTGGGCTTGAACGAGAAGCAGGCCAAGGAGAAATTTGGCGATGCAAACGTTGAAACCACCGAATACAACCTGGCCGGCAACGGCAAGAGCGCCATCCTAGGTACCGGCGGAATCATCAAGTATGTGCGTGAAAAGGACGGTCCCGTTGTGGGCGTCCACATGGTTGGCAGCCACATTGGTGAGCAGATTGGCGAGGCCCAATTGATCGTGAACTGGGAAGCCTACCCCGAGGATATTGCGGGGCTCATCCACGCCCACCCCACACAGAACGAAGCCCTCGGAGAAGCAGCAATGGCATTGGCCGGACGCCCGCTCCACGGTTAGTAACAAAAAAGTTTAGTGCACCCTGCGCCAGCGCTGGGTGCACTAAACTGTAATTAATACATAATTCAAGAATTTCGCAGCGATGCACCAGTATGCACCATCAATTAAATGCACCGCATAAGAAGGAGAACGGGGACGAAATGTCTGAATCCGTGAACTTGCCCGCCTTGGGTGAAAGCGTCACCGAAGGTACCGTCACGCGTTGGCTCAAGCAGGTCGGGGACCGCGTTGAAGTTGACGAGCCTTTACTGGAAGTTTCCACCGACAAGGTTGACACCGAGATCCCGTCACCCTTCGCCGGCATTCTAGAAGAAATCCTCGTACCAGAGGACGAAACAGCCGAAGTGGGTGCAGCTCTTGCCCGCATTGGTTCCGGCGAGTCCTCCTCAGCCGATGCTCCCGCAGCTGCCGAGTCCACAGCCGAAACTCCCGCAGAGGCCCCCGCAGAGACAGCCTCAGAGGCACCGGCTGAAGCGCCTGCCGCTGAGGAAACTTCGGCTCCCGCTGCGGCACCGGCCGGCGATGCGCACGAATTGATTCTGCCGGCTTTGGGTGAGTCAGTGACAGAGGGTACGGTCACTCGCTGGTTGAAAGCTGTTGGCGACACCATTGAAGTTGATGAGCCTCTTCTGGAGGTCTCCACCGACAAGGTTGACACCGAGATCCCCTCCCCCGTGGCTGGTGTTTTGCTTGAAATCCGCGTGCCTGAAGATGAGACCGCTGAAGTTGGCGGGGTACTTGCCTTGATTGGTTCCGCTGATGCAGGCGCGCCTGCAGCTGCTCCTGCACCTACAGCCGCCCCCGCGGCGGCTCCGGCAGCTGCACCAACACCTGAAGCCGCACCAGAGCCATCTGTGCCCGCAGCCTCCCCTGCCCCGGAACCTGCCCCGAAAGCGGCAACTGAACCCGCTCCGGCGGCCAAACCAGCTGAACCTGCTGAACAGGCATCAGCTCCCGCGGCAGGTACTGAATCCAGCTACGTAACTCCGCTGGTTCGCAAGCTCGCAAACCAGCAGGGTGTAGACATCTCAACCGTCACCGGCTCAGGAGTAGGGGGACGCATCCGCAAACAGGACGTTGTTGCCGCTGCAGAGGCCGCCAAGGCTGCCGCTGCGCCAGACACGGCCGGCCCTGCTGCAACTTCTACGGCCAAGGCTGCTCCCGCGGTTGTGCCGTCGTCACTGCGTGGCACTACTGTCAAGGCACCTCGTATTCGCCAGGTTATTGCTCGGCGCATGCGCGAATCGCTGGAGGCTTCCACTCAGCTCACGCAGGTGCATGAAATTGATATGACACGCATCGTCAAACTGCGGAACCAGGCCAAGGGTGACTTCCAGGCCACCAACGGCACCAAGCTAACGTTCCTGCCGTTCATAGCCAAGGCAGTGACCGAGGCGCTAAAGTCTCACCCCAAGGTTAACGGTGAGTACAACGAGCAAACTCAGGAAATCACTTACCACAACGCCGAGCACCTGGCGATTGCTGTTGACACCGACAAGGGACTGCTAGTTCCTGTCATCTCCAATGCGGGAGACCTGAATTTGGCCGGCCTGGCTGGAAAAATTGCTGACGTTGCTGCACGTACCCGCAGCGGCAAGATCGGCCCGGACGAGCTGTCCGGCGGAACATTCTCCATCACGAATATCGGAAGTGTTGGCGCACTGTTTGACACTCCGATCATCAATCAGCCCAACGTTGCAATCTTGGGCACAGGCGCGATCGTGAAGCGGGCAATGGTTGTTGCGGACGCGGATGGAGATGACACCATCGCTATCCGCCACATGATGTACCTGTGTCTGACGTACGACCACCGTTTGGTGGACGGCGCCGATGCGGGCCGATTCCTGCAGACGTTGAAGGCTCGGTTGGAAACCGGCGCATTTGAGGCCGATTTGGGGATGTAATCTCCGCGCCTCACTTTTACAGTGAATGCTCGACGGCGGCTGGAAACTTGGCAGAGCCAGTCTCCAGCCGCCGTTGCTGTGTCAGGAGGAGCTCTCTGGGAGTGCACCAGCGTAAAGTTGGTATAAGGCCAGCCTCAATAGACACTGTGTCACCAAGTTGTTTAAGCTAGTGCCATGGACCTTTTACGTTTAGTGCTTGTTTTTCTACATATCCTTGGCGCAGCCGCGATCGTGGGCGGCTGGCTCGCCGCGTTTAAAACACCCACAGTGACGCAGTGGCAGTGGATTGGTGCGCTGACTCAGCTCATCACGGGGCTACTGTTGGTTGGTCTTGCAGAAATGGGCGATGGCGGGATTAACAATTTTAAGATCGGTGTGAAGTTGATCATCGCACTCGTGGTTGTTATTGCCGCATTCATTGGGCGCCGGAAGGCCAAGAACAACCAAGGGGTACCCAAGGGTCTTGCCCATGCAGTTGGCGGTATGGCCTTGATCAACATCGCTGTGGCTGTTTTCTGGGTTTAGACTATTTCAACCCGCGCTAGCAGGATCTAGCAGCACTAAGGGCGCTTTCATTTCCGGGATGTGAATTATTTCCTCTTTCCCGGAGATGAAAGTGTCTTTTCTTCTTTAAGGCATAGGCTGGTTGAGGTTGCACTTGTGAGTTTTACCGTGCATCAGGATTTATCCTTCATTACGATTCATAGGAGTGAACATGGCTACAACTCGTAACGCCCACGCAGGCTGGGTCGGCGACCTTCCCACCGGCGCCGGACAGGTCACTTTGGACAGCTCGGAACTGGGCACCTTTGATATCACATGGAAGGCCCGCACAGAGGCTTCCGAAGGCAAAACCAGCCCGGAAGAACTGATCGCTGCAGCCCATTCGTCATGCTTTGCCATGGCGTTTTCAAATGAACTCAGCACCGCCGGTCATGCCGCCGAGTATGTGAACACCAGCGCGGCAGTCTCTTTCCAAGCAGGCACTGGCATTACCGGTAGCCATCTGACTCTGGCTGCAAAGATCCCCGGCATTAGCCAGGAAGAGTTCGAGAAGATTGCCAATGCAGCCAAGTCCGGTTGCCCGGTCTCAGCAGCGTTGGGTGGCGTCAAGATCACGCTCGAGGCAACACTGGAGGCTTAGTCCCTCCCGTTCCAAACACCAGGTGGGGCTGCCAAAGCGGGCCCACCTGGTGTTTTTACGTCCGGCCCAATCCCGCTACTGTGAGCTGCTTTCGAGAATATTCTGAATTCTCCACCGCGAACCAATCCGCACCAAAACAATATCGAGCTCTTGGCTGTGCTCTGTTGTTTGCTGATGGACGAGCATCCCACCTTCGTCTAATTCACCAAAGGCGCTGGTAGCGACTTGTGCGTGCACGATCGCTTGTTCTTTAGCAAACGCTGCCCCGCCTGCGCTGCCCAGCGAAGCCCCGAAATCTACGTTTGCTTCGGAGATGCTGGTTTCAAAACCACTCAGGGTATGACCCGTCTCATTGAGCTTGGCTACAATTTTGCTGTCTGCTGCAAGCGAGGGTGTTCCTGGTGCATTAATCTTCGCCACCAATGCTTGATCGGCGCTGGACAACGCGTAGGAACGAACCCATGCCAGTGCAGATAGGGCTCTCAAAGGATCTTGTGAAGTGATCCCCTGCTGAATTTCCTGCGGTAAAGCAGCCATCCAAGTCACCGAAGCTTCGTGGTCCATATCCTCATCTACCATTGCCACCGCGGCGCTTGAGGGGACACCAGTTCCGCCGCCAAGCCCTTGCGCGAAAAATCCCGCCAGCCCGCCGCTGAAGTAAAAAATACTTGCCAAGGACATCACGAGCGCCATTGCTATAACAGCCACCAGGACACGTTGTCTTCCTGATGGACCTGATTTGTCCAAGTTATCTGCGCTGACATCACTGCCCCACAAAACCCCTAGACGCTGTGCCCGATGCCCTGGGAAAGCCACTCGAGGACGACTCCTTAAGGCCTGTGCCGCTCCCGTTCGAGGAAGCACATGCCGGTGCCACCACCGAGCGCGAACCCTTCTCTGCCCGGGCAGGTGCAACAACATATTGTCCAGGTGTGGTGGGCTTAGTTTGGTCCCTTTACCTCTACGGACTTTCAGATCCCTGCGTGTCAGTAGTTTCGGCAGCACACTCGGATGGACGGCATGGCCCAGCGCTACCGCTTCCGGCCTGGCACTGCGAAAGACAGCCTGGGCAAAGGCGGCGGCGGTTGGGCGCAGACCGGACTCTTCATTGAGGCCGGCTTCTAAAGCTGCCACTAGCTCGTTCGGGACATTCTGGACAAAAGTGGACAGTGGCATCCTGTCCCTGGTTGGCGGCGGGGGCCGTCCGGTCAAAATGAACCAGCCCACAGCGGCCAAAGCAAAAACATCAGTGCTCTCATTGCGTTCGGTTTCTCCTGGGTGATAAAAGCCCTGCGTTCCGCCCACACTGCCCGCACCTTGCCCAACCAACGTGCCAAAACCAAAATCTGAAAGAAACGGTTTACCCACGGCACTGAGCAAAACGTTCCCCGGAGACACATCGCCATGAACGGCTCCCCTGTCGTGCAAAAATGCCAACACTTGGCCAATGGGTGTTAGCACTGTGACTGCTTCCCCAACAGTCAGCGGACCTCTGGCGCCGACTATCTGTGCCAGAGAGCCGCCCTCGGCGTACTCCATCAGCAGCACCAACGATCCAGCTGAATCCCTTACAAGTCCACGCACGGGAATGAGGTGCTCGTGCTGAAATTGCGTCAACACACGCCACTCATGTGTGACCTGGCTTTCATTATGACGAACTGTGGTGCCGTTCATGTCGTCATCAAGGGTCACCGACGGAACACGGAAAAACTTTCCCGCCACGGTTGCTGAACCATCGTAAGGTGACAAGAGCCAAACCTGCCCCTGAGCCCCGCTTCCCAAACAACGCACAGGGTCATGGCCATGAATTGATGGCGGCGCCACCGGCAACAGCTGAGAACTAGAATTGTCCATACATCATTAGTAGACCCGTTTGAGATTTCTCGCTTGAAGTTATCCACAAGCAGCATCTTCTTGAGCGGTTTCTGATTTAGGCGACGATCCAACTTCACCTAAACTGACTCCTATGAGTGTTCAGTTCTCCGAAGTCGGACTTGCCCCAAACTTTATCGACTACGCTGGCGCTTGGGAACAGCAACGCCAGATCCACGAAAAAGTTGTTGCCGGCCAAGCACCCAACACAGCACTACTGCTGGAACACGCCGCCGTGTACACAGCAGGAAAACGTACAGAAGACAATGAGCGCCCCTTTGACGGAACACCTGTGATCAACGTTGACAGGGGTGGCAAACTCACCTGGCACGGTCCCGGCCAATTGGTCATGTATCCCATTGTTCGGCTGAGCGACCCACACAGCATCCGAGCTTACGTCCATGCTCTGGAAGAGATCATTATTGAAGTCCTCGGACACTATGGCATCACCGGCCTGCGCGTAGACGGCCGGGCAGGCATCTGGCTCACTGCCGATGACAAGGGCGGGGACCGAAAGATCGCCGCCATTGGTATCCGGGTCCATGATGGTGTGACAATGCATGGAATTGCTATCAACGCTAACAATAGTTTGGCCCCTTACAGCCAGATCATCGCCTGCGGTATCGCTGATGCAGGCACCACCACGCTGGCGGTTGAGACGGGAAAAGATATTTCTCCGCAAGATCTAGCCCCGCTGGTCAAAGAAGCCACGGCCCGGATATTGGCACCACTTATCACTGATATTCAGCCTGAACAGGCACCACCCGCCGGTTCCGTGGAAGCGGGCCGGTCAGAAGGAGCATTTTCGTGACGTTGGCACCTGAAGGACGCAAGTTATTGCGTATTGAGCAGCGCAACGCTGCTGTTCCGGTTGAGCGTAAGCCTGAGTGGATGAAGGCCAAGGTTGAGATGGGCCCGGAGTTCATCGCGATGAAGAACCTTGTCAAGAGCGAGGGTCTGCACACGGTGTGTGAAGAGGCTGGCTGCCCAAATATTTTTGAGTGCTGGGAAGACCGTGAGGCCACGTTCTTGATTGGTGGCTCCGAGTGCACAAGGCGGTGTGATTTCTGCCAGATTGATACGGGTAAGCCTTCCCCGATTGATATGTTTGAACCCACGAAGGTGGCTCGTTCAGTGGTGAAAATGAACCTGCGCTACGCCACTGTTACAGGGGTGGCTCGTGATGACCTGGCCGATGAGGGTGTGTGGCTTTATGCCGAAACGGTTCGTAAGATCCATGAAATGAACCCGAACACCGGGGTTGAATTATTGATTCCTGATTTCTCCGGCAAGCCTGAGCACATTAGCGCGATCTGTGACTCTGCCCCTGAGGTGTTTGCCCACAATGTGGAAACGGTGCCACGGATATTCAAGCGTATCCGTCCGGCGTTCCGGTATGAGCGTTCCTTGGATGTTATTACTCAGGGCCGGGATCAGGGCATGGTCACTAAATCCAACCTGATTCTGGGCATGGGTGAAACACGGGCGGAGATTAGCCAGGCGCTTCAGGATCTGCACGATGCCGGCACTGACTTGATCACTATCACCCAGTATCTACGCCCCTCCGAGCGGCATTTGCCGGTGGATCGTTGGGTCAAGCCACAGGAGTTCATGGATCTAAATCAGGAAGCAGAAGAAATCGGTTTCCTTGGTGTGATGAGTGGGCCATTGGTGCGTTCTTCCTACCGTGCCGGACGGCTCTGGGCCACTGCGATGCGTAAAAAGGGCCGTGATATCCCCGAACATCTAGCCCACATCGCTGATGGCATCGAAGACTCCGGACACACCCGCCAAGAAGCCGCCTCCCTGATCGCCGCCCACTAGGAGCGCTCCGCTGGCAAGGCCTGTTCCCAACAGCACTTGAAGTGTGAGTACTTCCCCGTCAAATACACGTTAGAATTGAATTACTATGGCCAAAACCACTGACTCCGCAGACAGCAACGCTGACACACCCAAGCGTTCCCTTTTTTCCCGTGCTCCGAAGGCAGATAAGCCCAAGAAGAACAAAAAACCGGGCCGCATCAAGCAAATGGTGGACATCTTCAAGATGACCCGCCGCCACGATCCTATGGTGACATGGATCATGCTTGGCGCGTTCTTTGGCCTCATCGTTCTCTCAATGGCTGTGGTTCTCCTGGTGTCCCCCGGCAATTGGATTACGGGATTGCTGGTCGGAATCCCGCTGGGACTATTAGGTGCTTTGCTGCTCATGTCCCGCCGCGCCGAACGTGCTGCTTACGCCCAAATTGAAGGTAAGGCAGGTGCCGCCGGTGCTGCCCTGAGCTCCTTGAAGAAGGGCTGGATTTTTGAGGAACAACCTGCCTCGGTTAACCCGCGCACGCAGGACGTAGTTTTCCGCGCCATCGGCAAACCTGGCATTGTCCTTGTCACGGAGGGCCCCACTAATAGGGTCAAAGGGCTTGTTGATGCTGAGCGACGACGGCTCAACCGTATTTTGCCCAACGTCACCATCACCATCATTGAAACTGGCAAGGGCGAAGGCCAAGTCCCGATCGCCAAGGTCACTAAGAAGATGGGCAAGCTCAAGGGCGAGCTCACCAAAGTTGAGGTCAGTGCGGTTAACAAGCGCATCACCTCCATGGGCAACAAGCTACCTATTCCCAAGGGGATCGATCCGTACAAGGCTCGCCCCGATCGTAAAGCATCCCGCGGGCGCTAATAGCAGCGTTGATTGTGAGCATTATTTTTGGCCCGGCAGGTAATCCTGTTGGGCCTCAAATATTTTTCCCGGCCATATGTTCTCTGGAACTCTAGGCCCGGCACGTGCTAGGCGACCCTCAGAACCGCCGCGGACGGTGCTAGCCTTGCACTGAAACCGTTCGGGGAGGCCAATCATTGATTTACACACGCGCAGTGTTAGTGCTCACGGTGGCGGCATTGGCACCTACCCTTAGCTCCTGCACACCTCATGAACCGCCAGCAACTAGCGAGCCCGTCCAGTCGATTTTTCCCTCCGCACCGGAACAATCATCAGTGGCTTCTTCGCCTTCAGAAATTTCTCTTCCAAAGCTGCCAGGGAAAACTCTGGCCACATTTGCCAGTGAGCGCGTTCTTGGCTCACCTGAGGCCACCACAAATTCCGGCGGCTCCTTCGAAGCCAACGGTGCGGGATTGCAGTTCAATATCAATTGCCAGGGCCGGGGCACCGTGGATGTTTCGATTGACTCGGATTCAGGGCAAGGCCACATGTCCAGTTTCAACATTGAATGTGTGGCGGGACATATCAGCAGCATGACGAACCAGGATTTCAACGCCCACGGTCTCACTCAAGTCCGTATTATGGCTCCTGATGGCGTGGCCTGGGCCATGGCTGTTGGGACACTTGATCCATCCGACGCGCCCGGGAAGTAAGCCCACGTTTTCTGGTGTAACCAGTTCCTGTACCTGAATCGATACCTCAGGACTCTAGCGACGCACTAAAATCGTTTTCATAGCCCTGTCATGCAGGCCGCGGTGGTCCGCATCCATAATCACGGCAGGGATCACCAGACACACCAGCACAGCGCGAACAACGCCCGCCAGCAAGCCTGCAGGACCGCCGTCGAGCCTTGTAACCTGGATGCCCATGATCCTGTGGCCCACGCTGTAGCCAAGTGTGCCAACAAGAACCATCTGTTCAACGGCGAAGACAGCCAAGATAGCGTTCGGGTTGGCGTCAAAAAAAGCTATCGCAATCAGATAGCACAAACCCCAATCAATACAGAGGGCAAGGATGCGCCGGCCTGCACGGGCCATCGATTTAGGCCCACTTTCGGGTAGCCCTAAACGCGCGCCCGGGAATTTGGATATATTGGAAGTGTCCGGCCCGCTGAGCCAGGAACCTAAGTCTTTACGATCTACCACACCAACAGCTTACCGGTGTGGGCCCGAAGCAGGGGCACCGGGACTTCCCGGGGCGCTTGTAACGTGCCGGAAACATTTCTGACACGATGGGGTAATGCTCTGGTTCTAGGCTTATCTCAGTCGTACAGGCAACGTAGCCGCACCCAGCCGGCCACATCCCCCAGCGCCAAGGAGCGTAAATGTTCAAGAACGCGGAAGAAGTCCTCCAGTTCATCAAAGACGAAGATGTTAAGTTCGTCGATATCCGATTCACAGATCTGCCCGGTGTCCAGCAGCACTTCAACGTGCCTGCCAAAACTGTTGACCTTGATTTTTTCGTCAACGGTCAGCTGTTCGATGGTTCCTCCATCCGCGGCTTCCAGGGCATCGCAGAGTCAGACATGCAGCTGATCCCGGACCCTAAGACCGCTTTTATTGACACGTTCCGTTTGGAGAAGACGCTGGCGTTGAATTTCTCCATCGTCAACCCGCGTACCGGAGATCCTTACCACCGCGATCCTCGTGGTGTTGCCGAGAAGGCAGAGGCCTACCTGGCCTCAACAGGCATTGCAGACACAGCCTTCTTTGGTGCCGAGGCCGAATTCTTTGTCTTTGACAATGTCCAGTACGAGTCCTCCGCAAAAGGATCCTTCTACAAGATCGACTCCGAAGAGGCCTACTGGAACACGGGCAGGGTAGAAGAAGGCGGCAACTTAGGCTACAAGACGCCAGAAAAGGGCGGCTACTTCCCGGTGGCCCCCATTGACCACCAGGCTGATCTGCGTGACGCCATGTGCCTTGAAATGGATGCTGCCGGCCTTGAAGTTGAGCGCTCCCACCACGAAGTTGGTGCGGCCGGTCAGGCCGAAATCAATTACAAGTTC
Organism: Arthrobacter sp. TMP15; assembly: GCF_039529835.1. Classification (NCBI taxonomy): domain Bacteria; kingdom Bacillati; phylum Actinomycetota; class Actinomycetes; order Micrococcales; family Micrococcaceae; genus Arthrobacter; species Arthrobacter sp. TMP15. Next base: position 1,459,378 of record NZ_CP154262.1, on the reverse strand, counting down.
AACACGCTGGTGCATTCTGCCGACGATCTGCAGAAGTTCAAATACATCATTAAGAACACGGCCTGGGCCTGGGGCAAGTCAGTAACGTTCATGCCTAAGCCCGTCTTTGGTGACAACGGATCCGGCATGCACTGCCACCAGTCACTGTGGAGCAATGGCGATCCATTATTCTACGACGAGAAGGGCTACGCCGGCCTGTCCGACATGGCGCGCTGGTACATTGGCGGGCTGCTCAAGCACGCCGATGCTGTGCTGGCCTTCACCAACCCCACAGTGAACTCCTACCGCCGTTTGGTGAAGGGCTTTGAGGCCCCGGTGAACATGGTGTACTCGCAGGGTAACCGCTCGGCGGGTATCCGCATCCCGATCACCGGCTCGAACCCGAAAGCCAAGCGCTTGGAGTTCCGTGCACCTGACGCCTCATCGAACCCGTATCTGGCCTTCTCCGCCCAGCTGATGGCTGGTCTTGACGGCATCAAGAACCGGATCGAACCGCCGGCGCCCATTGACAAGGACCTGTACGAGCTCCCCCCGGAAGAAGCCAAGGACATTCCCAAGGCACCTGAGTCTCTGGAAGAGGCGCTTATCGCCTTGGAAAACGACAACGACTTCTTGCAGGCCGGTGGCGTATTCACGCAGGATTTGATTGACACGTGGATCGACTACAAGCGCGAATACGAGATCAAGCCGCTGCAACTGCGCCCAAACCCGTACGAGTTTGAGCTCTACTACAGCTGCTAACCAGAACACGCCGCAGCGGTTAGGGTAGGCAGCAGTTCTGGGCCCGCCCTAACCGTTGCGGCGCGTTCTTGGGAAATAAAAAAAGTCAGGGGCCCGAACGTAATGTTCCGGCCCCTGACTTTGCCTATCAAACGTCAAGACGTAAGCAATATCTAGTGCTTACTTATCGAAAACGTCCTTAGCAGCATCCTTGACGTGCTCACCGGCCTGCTTGGTTTTCGCCGAAGCCTGATCTGCAACGCCTTCTGCCTGAAGCTTCTCGTTATTGGTTGCATCTCCGGTAGTTTCCTTGACCTTGCCGGTCATTTCCTCTGCCTTGTTGCTAATTTTATCTCCGAGTCCCATGGGGCCCTCCTTAAAGATCAATCCAACTGGTGACGATTTCCACGCTACTTATTCAAGCTGTGAATTACCTGTGAGTGCAGTGGAGCAGTGAGATCACCTCTCTCACCGCAGAAAACAGTGAAAATGCAGAGTAAAAAAACCTAAAAAATGGACCAGTCGGTACGGGCGGTGAACTCATCCAACGCCGCAATGCCTGCCATTGAATTACCGTTGGGGCCCAGCGCAGGGCCCCATACGGTGACCGAGCAGCGGCCAGGAACAATGGCTACGATACCGCCGCCCACACCGCTTTTGCATGGCACACCCACACGGTAGGCAAACTCCCCCGCAGCGTCATAGGTGCCACAAGTGAGCATCACAGCGTTGACACGCTTGCTTTGATTGGGGCTCAGGAACGGTGTACCGCCCGAAGAGACGCCATGACGGGCTAGGAACAGTGATGCCTTGGCTAGGTCCTCACAGCTCATTTCAAGGGCGCACTGGTCGAAGTAGTTAGCCAGAACGTCCTCAACCGGGTTCTCAAGGTTGCCGTAGCTGGCCAGCAAATGCGCCATTGAAGCGTTCCGGTGACCGTGTCCCGATTCTGAGGCCGCCACCACCGCATCCACATCAACGTCAGCAGATCCTGATTCCCTGCGCACAAGCCCGCGTACCGAACCGGCAGCATCACCTGTGAGAGTCAATAGCCTGTCTGTGACAACCAGAGCACCAGCATTGATAAAAGGGTTCCGCGGTATACCCCGATCGGCTTCTAGCTGAACCATGGAGTTAAAGGGTGTCCCTGAGGGCTCCCGGAAAACTCGCCGCCAGATCGAATCGTAGTCATAGGACATCACTAGAGCCAATGAAAAAACTTTGGAAATACTTTGAATGGAAAACGGCTCCTGCCAGTCCCCTGCCCCATACACTGTCCCATCGGACATGGCCACACAGATGCCAAATTTATCCCGCGGTACTTTACTTAAACTGGGAATGTAGGCCGCTACTTCTCCTCGTTCGCACAGGGGTGCAACATGATCAACGATGCCATCGAGGATGCCCTGCATGTCCATCACATACGCTCCTAAACTGTTGTGCCGGCGTGGTGCGCCCAACCAATAAATCTACACGCAAAAGGTGGCCAGCCCACTGGCCGGCCACCTTTGCGCTCCCGCTAGAGAACCTTGGCCAGAAAATCCTGCAATCGCGGCTGCTGGGCGTTTGAGAACATTTCTTCCGGAGTGCCTTCCTCGCAGATAAGCCCCTCGTCCATGAAGACAACCCTGTCAGCCACTTCGCGAGCAAAGCCCATCTCATGCGTGACTACCACCATTGTCATGCCCTCGGCGGCCAGATCGCGAATAACCGCCAACACCTCCCCGACCATTTCCGGGTCCAAAGCGCTGGTAGCCTCATCGAAGAGCATGATGTCGGGGTTCATAGCCAGGGCACGTGCAATGGCCACACGCTGTTTCTGCCCGCCGGAAAGCGATGCCGGCCGAGCATCGGCTTTCTCGACAAGCCCAACCCGTTCAAGCAGCTTCATCGCCTGAGCCCTTGCCCCGGCCTTGTCCAATTTCTTGAGTTCCACCGGCGCCAGCATGATGTTTTGGATCACTGACATGTGCGGGAACAGGTTGAAGTGCTGAAAGACCATGCCAATGTTTGCCCGGACGGTGTTCAAATCAACGTCTGCATCGGTCAGGTCAACACCGCTGATCGTGACAGTACCGGCAGTAATGTCCTCAAGCTTGTTCAGGCAGCGCAGGAACGTTGATTTACCCGAACCTGATGGCCCAATTACGCATACCACCTCGCCTTCGGCAATATCAACGTCCAAGCCTTTGAGGACTTCATTGGAGCCAAACGACTTCTTCAGTTGACGGACACTGATTTTCGCGTTTTTTTCGCTCATTTGTTGAACTTCCTGTCCAAAGCGTTGGAAAGCTGGGTCAAGATCGAGATCACAATAAAGTACAGAGCCGCCACAATCAGCAGTGTCTCACCCGTGCGGAAGTTGGACGCGTAAATCTGTTGGCCCTGATACGTCAGCTCCGCGAAGCCAATGACGGCCAGCAACGAGGTGTCCTTGAGCGTGATGACGAACTGGTTGATGAACGACGGCGTCATAATCTTCACAGCCTGCGGCACCACTACACGGCGCATGGAGGTGACGTACCCTAAGCCCAGGCTGCGGCTGGCTTCCAATTGTCCAGGGTCAACGGATTGAATGCCGCCACGGACAATCTCTGTCATATAGGCACCAGCGTTAAGACTCAGTGTCAAAACGCCGGCACTGAGAACATCGATTGGCTGCCCTGTCATCTGCGGCAAACCAAAGTAGAAGAAGAACGCTTGGACTAGCAGCGGAGTTCCACGGAAGATAGAAACGTACGTCGTGGCAATGCCGCGCAGAATCCTGCTCTCGGCCACCTTGAAGAATCCAAAGAGGATACCCAGTACCAGCGCAATGGCCAATGAGAGCACCGTGGCGACCATTGTCAGCCATAGCCCCTTCATCAGGGCTGGAAAACTATCCTTGACGAGTTGCAAAAAGCTGACCTGTTCGGCAACTTCGGACTTAGCCAGGTATTTGTCGAGAATCTTGTCGTACTCGCCATTGGCCTTCAAGTTGCTCAGACCAGCGTCAAAGGCGGCTAGCAGTTCCGGGTTTTGGCCCTTGTTAACGGCAAATCCGTAGGAGCTGCCCTGTTCTTTGTCCGTAACGATTTTCAGGCCATTATTCTGGCTGACACCGTAGGCCAGCACCGGGTAGTCATCGAAGACTGCCACAGAGTTGCCTGCTTTAACGTCGTCGTACATAGTGGCCGAATCAGCCAAAGCCTTTACCGTAAAGTTGTACTCAGCCTTAATCGAGTTAGCAAAGGACTCGCCTTCACTGCCACGCTTAGCTGTGACAGTCTTGCCTTTCAGATCCGCATAGGAAGTGATCTCGCCGTTGTTAGTGGCGACCGCCATTTGCACGCCGGAGTCAAAGTAAGGTGCGGAGAAGTCAAAGATCTGCTTCCGCTCATCCGTAATGGACATGCCGGCAATAACGCCCGCCACCTGGTTGGACTGCAGCGCTTGCAATGCAGCGTCAAAGCCCAGTGATTTAATATCCACTTCGAAGCCTTGGTCTACGGCAATGGCCCGCAGCAGGTCCATGTCGATACCGACCAGCTCACCGCTCCCGTCCCGGAACTCAAACGGGGCAAAAGTGGTGTCAGTAGCAATTGAAAAGGTCTTGCCTTTAACATCGCCTTGGAGCGCTTTTGTGGGTGCGGAAATAACATTTGCCGGGGTGGCAGGAGCGGCCGATGCGCTCAACGCTGAGGCCCCGCCGATCCCGAAAAGCATGATTGCTACAGTAAAAAAGGCGGCCAGAGTGGCAAAAATGCCACCTCTGCGCCGCCGTATGGGTGGAAGCCTAAGCATAAATTTTCCCTCACAACAGTGTTTCGCCCCTCCTGGGCCGAATGAAGTACCCAAAAGACGTTACAGCCTTTGGCGGGTTCACGCGAGACTACAGCACTCTTGGACATAACCTGGCCCTCTTTGGCGGGTCCGTGTGGCAGCACCTAACGAGCCTTGGGGTGGCCTTTCACCTATGCTGAATGTGGTTTCGATTACTTTCCCCGTGTGAGCGTCCCGTGAAAGAAGAACATGAACAAGCCCAATGTGATCCTGATTTGCGTCGACGAGTGGCGTGGGGACTGTTTGGGGGCGGAGGCTCACCCCTATGTCCAAACTCCACACCTTGATGAACTTGCTTCTCGAGGTGCCCGGTTCCGGCATGCCTATTCCGCCACACCCACGTGTGTACCAGCTCGCGTGGCATTGTTCACGGGCCAATCTCAGGAACGCCACGGCAGGGTGGGATACCAGGAAGGTGTGAATTTTACTGATCTCCACCCCATCACCATGCAAGGAGAGTTTAAGAAAGCCGGGTATCAAACTCAGGCCATTGGGAAACTGCATGTGTACCCGGAACGCAGCCGTGTGGGCTTCGAGGATGTCATCTTGCACGACGGATTCCTGCACTTTGCCCGCAAGGAACACAAACGCGACTTTAAGTTCTTCGACGACTACGTCCCATGGTTGCGCCGCCAACCCGGTGTGAGCCCAGATGAGGAATACTTTGACCATGGTGCCGGATGCAATTCCACCGTAGCCCGGCCGTGGGACAAAGCAGAACGTTTGCACCCTACGTCATGGACGTGCACACAGGCCGTTGAGTGGCTCTACCGGCGAGATCCCACAGTCCCGTTCTTCCTTTACCTTTCCTTCCACCGCCCCCACCCGCCTTACGATCCTCCCGCATGGGCCTTGGACATGTACCTTGATTTGCCGGCCTTTAAGCGCCGTGTTGGTGATTGGGAGCACCACTATGAGTCCCTGCGCACCAACGGTAACCACCAATTGTCATTTGGCACGCTACCAGAGGCGGTGACCCACAGGGCCAGGGCCGGATATTACGGACTAATGACCCACATTGACCTGCAACTGATGCGCGTTTTTGAAGCATTAGGAGAGTTTGGGCTTGCCGATGACACGGTTATCGCTTTTACGTCAGATCACGGTGAGATGCTCGGAGACCATGATTTTTACCGCAAATCTGTTGGCTATGAAGGTTCCGCACGGGTGCCCCTCATTGTGGTTCCTGCCCCCAATGATCCTGTTGCGAAACGTGGCGGCGTTGTTGAGGAAGTAGTTGAGCTGCGCGACATCATGCCCACGTTGCTGGAACTCGCCGACGTGCCGATCCCCGCATCCTGTGACGGGCGCTCACTAGCCAGATTTGTACGCAATAGTACCGATCCCGGCGGCTCTTGCCCCATACCGGAAGAGGAGCCGTGGCGGCAATGGCTGCATGGCGAACATGTCTACTTTGGCCAGTCCCTGCAATGGGTCACCGATGGGAAGGTGAAGTACCTGTGGGCTTCAGAATGGGGCTCGGAGGAGCTCTTTGATCTCAGTAATGATCCCGAGGAAATGCACAACCTCGCTCCCCTGGCCGAACATGCCGATTTGCTGGCCTTGTGGAAGGGCAGGTTGATAGAGGTTCTCACAGGGCGTGAGGAAAGATTCGTGCAGGACGGAGCGTTGGTGACAGGGGCGGCCGTTGTCACCATGCTCTCCCACGCCCGGGCACTGGCAGAAAAGGTGCGCTGAAACTAGTCCACATTATTCAGGGCAGGACCCCACTCAGCCGTAATACAGGCGTTCAAAGACTGCCCTGGTACGGCGGGTGAGACTTAGGTAGTCGTCCTCAAAAGTAGCGGCATTACCCGGTTCATAACCGCACCATCTGGCCACGGCTTCCAAGTCTCCCCTGGCAGATGGCAGCATGTCCGAGGAGTTGCCTGTCCACATGACGTTGGCATTGCGGATCTTTCCCGCCAACCGCCACGCCGCTTCCAAAAGCTCCGCTTCGCCCTCATCCACAAACCCAAGATCCTTCGCGGCATGCAGCGCTGGCAAGGTTTGAGTTGTACGCAGCTCAGGATGAGCATGGGCATGCTGGAGCTGCCACAGCTGAACCAGCCACTCAACGTCGCTGAGCCCGCCCCGCCCCAACTTTACGTGCCTGGCCGGATCGGCACCGCGAGGCAACCGTTCAGATTCCATCCGAGCCTTCAAGCGCTTGATCTCTCGCGTATCGGTTTCTGAAAGCGTGCGTCGGTAGCGGATGGGGTCCACCATGGACACAAACTCCTGCGCCAAATCGTCACAGCCTGCCATGGGCAACGCGCGCAGCAAGGCTTGGGCTTCCCATGCCGATGACCAGCGCGCGTAATACCCCCGGTATGCCTCCAAAGAACGGACAAGTGGACCATTACGTCCTTCGGGCCGTAGATCGGCATCAATACGCAGTACCCGCTCAGCCTTGATGGCCGGGCGCACGGGGGCAGTCAACAGGGCTGTCAGCTTCTGCCCAATCGCCATGGCCTGTTTATTTGCTTCCCTGAGCTGTTCTTCGCTGAGGTCTCCAACAGGCTTGTGTACGAACAACACATCCGCATCTGAGCCATAACCAATTTCTCGTCCTCCCTGACGGCCCATGGCAACAACCAGCACCTTCGTCAGGACTTCCTGGTCTGCGTACACCTCCTTCTCCGCAATGCGCAGGGCACCTAAAACTGTTGCTTTGTCAGCATCACTCAACGCCGCGGAAACCTCGTCCTGGCTGAGCAGTCCGCAGGAATCTGCGATAGCAATCCGCAGAATTTCGCGTTGCCTAATCAGCCTGATCAGGCGAATAGCTCCTGTTGCTTCGCCATGGCGGGAGATGGTTGCTTGGATTTCTGTCCATTGAGCCTGAAAACTCTCCGGTTTTAAGTCCTTGGAGCTGCCCAACCATGCCGTCGCTTCGGGAGAGACTTCAAGAAGGTCACTGACCAGGCGTGAACTTGAGAGTAAGTGGCACAGGCGTTCGGCTGCAGCTTGATGATCCCGCAGCATGCCCAAATACCAATGCGAGGTACCTAATGCATCACTGACTCGCCGGAACGCCAGCAAACCGGCGTCTGGGTCAACGCCGTCGGCCAGCCAGCCAAGAAGCACAGGTAGTAACTGCCGTTGCAAAGCCGCCCGGCGGCTCACTCCGGCAGTGAGCGCCTCAATGTGTCTGGTGGCCCCGGCGGTATCGCGATAGCCCAGCGCGGCCAGCCGGGCCCGTGCCGCACCCGTTGTCAACGCCGCGTCTTCAACACTGAGATGCGCGGCCGTGGCCAGAATGGGACGATAAAAAATCCTCTTATGCAAGGAGTTGACTGAGCGTTTGACCTTGGCCCAGTCTGACAATAACGATTCGGCGCTTGGCCGCTTTGTACTCAGCGGCCCGGCCAGAGCCCGCGCCAATGCACGTAATTGGTCAGGAGCGGTCGGCATGGTGTGCGTCCTGCGCATTTGCACCAGCTGTATTCGATGCTCCAATACCCGCAGGTACGTGTAGTGGTTCAGCAGCAGTGCAGCATCGGTTCTGCCAATATAGCCAGCTTTAGTCAGCTCATCGATCGCTGTCGTTGTTGCCCGGGACCTGATGCTGGTATCGGTTCGCCCATGCACAAGTTGTAGAAGCTGAACAGTAAACTCCACATCGCGCAAGCCCCCGTTACCAAGCTTAATTTGGCGCTCTGCCTCATCATCACGAATGTTGGCCGTGACTCTCCGACGCATCGCCTGAACCGACTCAACAAAGCCTTCCCGCTCTGAAGAGGCCCAAATCATCGGTTCAATGGCATCCTCGAAAGCTTTCCCCAGCTCTTTGTCCCCGGCCATCGCCCGCGCCTTCAGTAGCGCCTGGAACTCCCAGCTTTCCGCCCAACGGTGGTAATACGCCACATATGAATCCAGGCTACGCACCAACTGTCCGTCAGCTCCTTCGGGGCGCAGGTTTGCGTCAACCTCCCACAGCCCTGGCTCACGTTCGGGCGAGTAAATAGTCCTAGTTAGCGCACCAGCTAAGGCATTACCCAAGCGTGCAGCCTCTGCCTCGTCAATGCTGGCAGGGGCATCCACCACCTGCGTTTTCGCCTCATCCGGGACATCCGCAGTGCTGCTGACGGGCTCGTTGGTGGCCACCACATACATGACGTCCACGTCTGAAATATAGTTCAGTTCCCGCGCCCCGCACTTGCCCATACCAATCACGGCAAACCGGAGCGCAGCCACCTTCTGCGCGCCGAAGGCGACCCCGACTTCTGTGCGGGCAACGGCCAGAGCCGCTTCAACGGCGGCCGCAGCCAGATCTGCCAACTCCGCACCAATCATCGGCATAAGGGATTGCGGCGAGGCTGCGCCTAAGTCTCGCATCGTGAGTTCGCACAGGTGTCTACGGTATTGACTGCGTAGGGCTATCCGCGCGTCGGTTCCTACCAGTTCCGCAGTTGGCATCTCCGAGGCCGGGTCCGCACCTACCGCACGCAACAGGGACTCCCGCAGCACCTCAGCATCTACGGCAACCGGTTCAAGCACGGCAACAGCGTCAACGACGTCCAAGTGTTCGGGATGGCGCATGAGAAAATCTGCCAGCGCTTCCGAAGCACCTAAAAGTCTGAACAGCGGCTCATTGGAGACCAACTCCCCGGATTCCGGATCCACCACGTTCAACTTCTCGCGGCTTTCAGGCACGGCGCTAAGCAAACGCACCAAGGACTGCAAGGCCAGATCGGGATTGTCTGCCACCGCCAAGGCGTTCAGCAGCTCCCCCTGGTCCAGCCCGGCCAGTTCGGAAAAACCTAGGAACCTCTCACAAGTTTCCAGATCGGTGAAACCACGGGTGATAAGCGTGCGTGTTAACGAACTCATGACAGTTTTTAAAGCACTCCCAGGTAGCGGCTGAGTTCGTAGGGTGTGACTTGAAGCCGGTAGTCCTGCCACTCTGCCCGCTTATTCCGCAGGAAGTTCTCAAAGACCTGCTCACCAAGAATCTCCGGCAGAAGTTCGGACTCTTCCATTTGGCGCACAGCATCGTGGAGGCTTGAGGGCAGCGGATCGTGCCCCAAGGCGCGGCGTTCGCCACTTGTCAGGGCACTGATGTCCTCTACAGCTGCAGGTGGAAGTTCGTAATCTTCCTCGATCCCTTTCAAGCCTGCCCCTAGCAGCACTGAAAAGGCCAGATATGGGTTCGCGGCTGAATCAATACCACGGTATTCCAACCGTGAGGCTTGTCCCTTGCCCGGCTTGTACAACGGCACACGAACCAAAGCGGATCGGTTGTTGTGACCCCAGGAGACATAGCTAGGGGCCTCCCCGCCTCCCCACAAACGTTTGTATGAGTTGACGAATTGATTCGTGACGGCGGTGAACTCGGGGGCGTGCTTGAGTACGCCGGCCATGAACTGGCGCGCTGTTTTAGACATTTGATACTCGGCACCCGGCTCATGGAACGCGTTCGTATCGCCCTCAAACAAGGAGAAATGTGTGTGCATCCCCGACCCCGGGTGATCTGAGAACGGTTTGGGCATGAACGTGGCGTACGTCCCCTGCTTAATAGCAACCTCGCGGATCACGGTCCGAAACGTCATGATGTTATCTGCTGTTGCCAAGGCATCCGCGTATCGCAGGTCTATCTCATTTTGGCCGGGACCACCTTCATGGTGGCTAAATTCAACGGAGATGCCCACGTCTTCAAGCATTGTTACGGCAGTGCGCCGGAAGTCCTGTGCCACGCCTCCGGGGACATGGTCAAAGTAGCCGGCATGGTCTACGGGGATGGGGATGCCATCCGGGCCCGGCTTATCGGATTTAAGTAGATAGAACTCGATCTCGGGGTGGGTGTAACAGGTGAATCCCATATCCGCTGCCTTCTCCAACGTCCGTTTGAGAACGTTGCGGGGATCAGCGGCGGAGGGTTCGCCGTCGGGGGTCAGAATATCGCAAAACATGCGTGAGGTCTGCTCCGTATGTCCATTCCCGCGCCACGGCAGGATCTGAAAGGTTGATGGGTCAGGTTGAGCCAGCATGTCCGACTCAAAAACTCTGGCTAGGCCTTCGATCGCGGAACCGTCAAAACCGAGGCCTTCTTCAAAAGCACCTTCCACCTCGGCGGGGGCCAGTGCCACCGATTTCAAGCTGCCCACCACGTCGGTGAACCAGAGGCGAACAAACCGCACGTCACGCTCTTCGATGGTGCGCAACACAAATTCTTGCTGACGGTTCATGTACGGGCCTCTTCCTGTGGCGCCCCGGCGCTGGCAACGATTCTGCTCAGACGACGGAAGGGTTTACGGGCAGGTGCTTTCCCTGCAATGCCCACTCTACTAGCGGGGCGGTTGTACCCAAGCTTTGACATCCGCCGTTACGTCGGGGCAAGTTCTCCTGCCAGCCAGAGCAGCCAGTTCGGCTATCTGCAACGCCACGTGTTCGTGCCTGTGTTTTTTTCAAAACTAGTGCTGCAACTTTTTCCAAAACACCGTCGCACGATGTCACAAACAAGGAAATTTCCGCGCTTTCATGCTTGCCTCCGTCTCAACGTGCCGACTTCACCACACGAGTCGTAATAGGCTGGGAGCATGTCACCCACGAACATTCCTGATTCCGCTGTGTCTGATTCCTCTGTGTCTGATTCCGCTGCGTCCATTTCCGTTGCGTCCATTTCCAGCGCGTCCGACACAGCTGAACTGGCAGCACCCTACGGCAATGGTGCCGGCGCCACTGCATCAGCTGGACCAGCCGGGTCACCAGCTGGCATCCCGCCCACAGCACACAAAATCCGCACACACCATTTGCAGGCCGCCAAACGTGCTGGCGAGAAATTCGCCATGCTCACCGCCTACGACCAGTACACGGCACAGATTTTCGATGAAGCCGGTATCGAAGTACTGCTCATTGGGGATTCGGCGTCAAATAACGTCCTTGGCAATGAAACATCGCTGCCCATTACCTTGGATGAAATGATTATTCTCTCCCGTGCAGTGACGGCTGGGTCTAAACGGGCACTGGTGGTTGCCGATCTCCCCTTTGGCAGTTATGAACAGTCCCCCGAGCAAGCCATCGCCTCCTCGGTGCGGCTGATGAAAGAGGGGCTGGTCCATGCCGTCAAAATGGAAGGTGGGGCGTATTACGCACCAACTGTGCGTGCGTTGACCCAGGCTGGCATCCCCGTGATGGCTCACATTGGCTTCACACCGCAAAGTGAGCACGTACTTGGCGGGTACCGGGTGCAGGGTCGCGGTGATATGGCTCAAGCCTTGATCGAGGACGCGGTGGCGCTAGCTGACGCCGGCGCGTTCTGTGTGCTGATGGAAATGGTCCCGGCCGTCACGGCCGCCGCTGTAGACGCCGCTCTCACTGTGCCAACTGTGGGTATCGGTGCCGGGAATTCAACAACCGGGCAGGTACTGGTATGGCAGGATATGGCGGGACTACGGACAGGGAAGATGGCCAAATTCGTGAAACAGTATGCGCAAATGCGCACCGTCCTGGCCGACGCCGCTCGCGAGTTTGCCGATGAGGTGCGCACAGGTGTGTTCCCCGGCCCGGAACACACCTTCTAGCACCTGAACTCTTGCACGAGGCACGACCGGAGCAAAAGATGAAAGTTCGGTAACTAGTCTTCTTCTTCTTCAAGAGCATCAGCAATCTCATTGCGTTCTTGGACCTTAGCGAGGGCTTGCTGGGCTTCCTCGCGGGTTTCATAGGGTCCAATCAAGGACTTCCACCCTGACTGTGCATTCTTTTCAACTTCATGAGTTTCCACGTTGTACCAATATTTGGCCATGTTGCTCTCCAACTCTGTGCGGGGTCAATCCAACAGTTGCCATCTTAGGCCGTGCAGGTTCACTTACAGGGGCTACGGCTGCCGCCGTAGACAAAAACTTATAGGATGGCTTTATGTCTTCCACTGCAACCACGGCCCCACTGGGCAAGCTCGTTCCCGGTATCATCAGCCCCGAGCTGGCCGTACCACAGTCCATCCCCCGCCCCGAATACGTGGGCAAAGCCGGCCCGGCACCGTTCAAGGGTTCGGAGGTGAAGGATGCGGAAACTCTAGAAAAGATTCGCATCTCTTCCAAGATTGCTGCCCAAGCCATCGTGGAGGTTGGCAAACATATTGTCCCTGGGGTGACCACCGATTCCTTGGATCGGATAGGGCACGAGTTCCTGCTTGATAACATGGCTTACCCGTCAACGCTTGGGTACAGGGGTTTTCGCAAGTCGCTGTGTTCATCCATCAACGAGGTGATCTGTCACGGTATACCTGACAGCACTGTTGTAGAAGACGGGGACATCATCAACATAGATATCACGGCGTTTAAAAACGGCGTCCATGGCGACACCAACGCCACGTTCACCGTTGGCAATGTCGATGAGGAGTCTCGTCTGCTGGTTGAACGGACGCAGGAATCACTGAACCGTGCCATCCGCGCTGTGGCGCCAGGACGTCAGATCAATGTCATTGGGCGAGCCATCTCTGCATATGCCAAACGCTTTGGCTATGGTGTGGTGCGTGACTTCACCGGTCATGGTGTGGGCGAGGCCTTTCATACGGGTTTAATTATTCCGCATTATGACGCTGCACCCGCTTACAGCACTGTCATCGAGGAGGGAATGGTGTTCACCATCGAACCGATGCTCACCCTTGGCAGTATCGAGTGGGACATGTGGAGCGATGACTGGACGGTTGTTACCCGTGACCGTAAACGCACTGCCCAGTTTGAACACACCATGGTTGTCACGGCCACCGGCGCCGAAGTCCTGACGCTGCCCTAGCCCAAGCAACTATCCCAGCCCATTACACGCGCAGCGCCTTCCTGCCAGACCTTTAGTACCTGACTCGAATTTGAACCGAAAACTTCTATCTCTGGAGCCCGAATGTCTAAGAAGCACTCACACCCAACAACTGTCATTGGCATCGATATTGGCGGCACCGGTATCAAAGGCGGCATTGTTGATTTAGAAACCGGCACCATAGTAGGAGACCGTTTCAGGATCGACACCCCCACGCCATCAACTCCCCAAGCTGTTGCCAAGGTGGTAAAGGCCGTTGTTGATGAACTCTCAACCCGCCCTGATGCACCCAAAGACGATGCACCTGTTGGCATCACTTTTCCAGCGATCATCTCCCACGGCGTAGCTCGTTCGGCAGCCAACGTGGACAAGTCCTGGATCGACGCCAATGTCGATGAGATCTTCACCAAGGAACTTGGCCGCGACGTTCAGGTCATGAATGACGCCGACGCTGCAGGTCTGGCCGAAGCCCGCTACGGAGCGGGTCAGGGCATCAAGGGTACAGTTCTTGTCATCACTCTAGGCACAGGCATAGGCTCGGCGTTCATTTTCAATGGCAAGCTTGTCCCCAACGTTGAACTTGGTCATTTGGAGTTGGATGGCTTCGACGCTGAGACCCAAGCGTCGGCCAGCGCACGGCAACGAGATGACCTGAGCTGGGATGAATACGCGCTCCGACTCCAACGCTACTTCTCACACGTAGAGTTTCTGTTCTCCCCTGAGCTGTTCATTATTGGCGGCGGCATTTCAAAACGCAGTGAAGACTACTTGCCAAAACTGAAGTTACGCACCAAGATCATCACGGCCGAGTTGAAAAATAATGCCGGAATTGTTGGCGGGGCGCTGCAGGCAGCCGTACATTTCAAACTCACTAAATAACCGCCCGCAACGCAATTGTGGACACGATGCAACTAAAGCCGTAGTGTCAGTGGGCTCCAGCTGACGCTACGGCTTTAGCTTTGGCTTCCGTCGTGGAGAGTTTGGCTTTGTACCGCACCAGCTGCAGCAGCCGTTGCTGCTGCATTCTCGCTGCGCAGCGTGGCAATTGAACCTTCAAAGTCTTCCAGCGACTCAAAGGCCTGGTAGACGCTTGCGAATCGAAGATATGCCACCAAGTCAAGGCGCCTCAACGGAGCCAAAATGGCGAGGCCCACATCATTGGCCTCGATTTCGGCCGCGCCACTGGCCCTGATTGACTCTTCTACTTCTTGGGCCAGCACAGCCAGATCGTCATCAGTAACGGGTCGGCCCTGGCATGCTTTGCGCACCCCACTGATGATCTTGCTGCGGCTAAATGGCTCAGCGACTCCTGACCGTTTGGACACTGAGAGGCTGGCCGTTTCTACTGTGCTGAAACGACGCCCGCATTCGGTGCATTGCCGGCGACGGCGGATGGATGAGCCGTCATCGGAGAGGCGGGAATCAACCACCCGCGAGTCGGGATTACGGCAGAACGGGCAGTACATGCGGATCCCTTCGTCTCTTGGTGCCCCCAGTCTAAGAGGAGCAAAGTACAAATAATAATTACCTGACGCACACTTTTGAGCGTTTCGCGCTCATGTTGGCGCACTGTTGCTGTTACCGACACTACAGGGACGGTGCTAGCTGTGAAAACGCACCGCCACAGCGTCCCCGTGTGCCGGCAGTCCTTCGGTATTGGACAAGGTGATGACATGCTCCGCTACTTGTGCGAGAGCTTCCTTGTTGTAGTTAATGACCTGTATGGCACGCAGGAACGTAGTGACGTTCAATCCTGAGGAGAACGCGGCAGTTCCACTTGTTGGCAGCACATGGTTGGACCCCGCACAATAGTCCCCTAAACTCACGGGACTGTAGTCACCCACAAAGATTGCCCCTGCGCTGGTGATTCGCGCCGCCACTTCTACTGCATTTTCAGTGACGACTTCGAGGTGCTCGGCCGCGTAGGCGTTGCAGACGGCAACGCCCTGCTCTAGGTCATCAACCAAGACGATGCCGGACTGCGGGCCGCCCAGGGCGGTTTCTACACGCTCGCGGTGCCGGGTTAGGCCAACTTGTCGCAGCAATTCGTGTTCCACGGCGTCCGCGAACTCCACTGATGGTGTAACCAACACTGAGGCAGCGTTCGGATCGTGCTCTGCTTGGCTGATCAAATCGGCGGCAACGAAAGCCGGATTGGCACTCTCATCGGCTAAGACGGCGATCTCTGTGGCGCCCGCTTCGGAATCAATGCCAACCACTCCCTTGACGAGACGTTTGGCAGTGGCCACAAAAATATTGCCCGGACCCGTCACAACGTCAACAGGGTCTACAGACTCCCCACCGCCATTCGCGCTGCTTCCTTGCGCAACACCATAGGCAAACGCAGCGATTGCCTGCGCCCCACCCATTGCGTAGACCTCTTCAATGCCGAGCAGGGCGGCAGCTGCCAGAATGGTCTTATCCGGCAGTCCCCCGTTTTCCTTCTGTGGCGGTGAGGCCAAAGCTACCGAACTAACTCCGGCACTTTGGGCGGGCACAGCGTTCATGATCACAGACGATGCCAGCGGTGCCAGACCACCGGGGACGTACATACCTACACGTGAGACAGGAACCCAGCGCTGAGATATTACGGCGCCGCTGGCCACCGGATAATGAATGTCTGCCGGCTTTTGTGCTTGTGCAAAAGCCTTTGCCCTGGCAATGGATTCTTCCAGCGCGGCGCGGACCTTTGGGTCCAGCGTTTCAAGAGCGTGGGCAAGGGCTGCGGTGGGGACCCGGGGGTGTTCCTGGGTCACGCCGTCGAACTTCTTGGCAAGCGCAGCCAATGCCGCATGCCCGTGTTCGCGCACCTGCGCAATGATCCCCCGGACAGTTGACTCCGCCGTGGACACAGTGGATTGGTCTGTCCGCGGAACAGCACTTTTTAGTTCGGCCAAGGTTAGAGTGCGGCCCCGCAGGTCGATGCGGTGCAATCCAAGCTGCGAAGTATATGCCGTGCCGGTTGCCTCGGCCAGGTTGGTGCTTACCGTGCTGGACACTGAAGGTTCAAGATTGCTCACAAGATCTAAGTTTACCCGCTATTTCCGCTCAGACCCTGCATTGTTTCGGCGACCCCGCCCAACGGTCCCCCGCAGGTTGGGGGCATCGGTGGCGATGCTAGCCCGTGGATTCCCCGAAACGGGACCAAACGCGTAAGAGAGAAGATTGGAAATGAAAATAATCAACAAACTTGCCATTGGCCACAAAATCAGCACCGATGCTGAACGCAGCGAAAACACCATGCTGGGGCTGGTCATATTATTGGGCGGCGTGTGGAACAAATCTCCGGCAAAAACACCTACCCGCCAGGCAATGACGGATCCAACAAGGCCCCCCACGGCTACGGCCAACAGCAGTATTCCCTGCGATGAAGAAGCCGGAGAATCCGCTGGCCGGGATGAGCGCATGCGTCCCCGGTGAACTAGTACTGCGGCAAGAATCCCCGCCAACAGCAGCAAGCCACTCAAGGTTGCATCCCGCGGGAACCATATCTCAAAGTCCTTACCCTCACCATAAAAAGCTCCGCCCGGGGCCAACAGCCACCAAAGGACACCGGCTCCAACACCGGTGACGGCCGAGAAGCCAAGCCACTCTCGCCACACACCCCCGGTTGTCGTAGTCGGAGCCTGCCGTTGGGTGCTGCGCCTGTACCTGCGCAGACGCTGGGAGGCGCGCTTGTGATTCTCTACCCGTTGAGCGCTGCGGCTGCTGAGGGCGTGCGAGGAGAGCGCAGGCAACGGCGCAGCCACCTCTGGCTCTGGGCCGTCGCCGCCGAGCGTACTGGCAGTTGGCTGCGTTTTAGCTATTGGTAAAGAATGCTCACTCATCGCTTAACCGTAACGCCCGTTGCCGCCAGCATCAGCTTTCCAGACATGTGGACCCCAACAATACCTTCAGGTCACCGAAAAGCGCCGGAGTTGGATTGACTCTGTGATGCAGTGGCAGCTTCATGACTTTCACAGCCCGGCTGCCAGCTAAATGCATTTTGACTTCAGTGTTACCGCGGTGGTCTCCTAAAACCTGTTTCAGGGCAAGGAGTACCTGCTCATTTGCTTTGTGCTCGGGCATGGAAATCACCAACGGACCGGACATTCCCTCACTAAGATCCGGGACTGAAAGCTCCATCGCGTTGAGAGTAATCGCGCCGTCGTCACGCTTTTGCAATCTTCCTTTGACAACCACAATCAAATCCTCGGCAAGGACGTTGGCGATTGGACCATATACCTGGCCAAAGAACATGACCTCCAGGGAACCCCCAAGATCCTCAACCTCACAGCGGGCGTATGGGTTCCCGCTGCTCTTGGCAATGCGGCGCTGCAAGTTGGTGATCATCCCGGAGATGGTGATGATGTGTCCATCGTGGGGTCCGTCGTCGCCCAAGACTTGGGTGATGGACATGTCAGCGTTTTGGCTTAGTATTCCTTCAAGACCGCGCAGCGGGTGATCTGAGACGTAGAGACCCAGCATGTCCCGTTCAAACGCGAGCTTGTCCTTCTTTTCCCATTCGGGCAGGTCTGGGATCTCTGTGACAAGGGCAGACTCCGGCTCGGCATCGCCGCCAAGACCGGCAAACAGGTCGAATTGCCCAACAGCCTCGTTGCGCTTGATCATGATGACCGAATCCACTGCTTCTTCATGGATCATGGCCAACGCTCGTCGGGCATGACCCAACGAATCAAAAGCACCGGCTTTAATCAACGATTCAATGGTGCGCTTGTTGCATACCACCACCGGAACTTTCATGAGGAAGTCAGAAAAATTCTCGAAGTCTCCACGCTCTACCCGCGAACCCACCAACCCATTGACAACGTTGGCTCCAACATTACGTATGGCACCCATTCCGAAACGGATGTCCGTCCCAACGGGGGTGAAGTTTAGCGATGATTCATTGACATCTGGGGCAAGGACGGTAATTCCCATGCGGCGGCATTCATTGAGGTACAGCGCCAACTTATCCTTGTCATCGCCAACGCTTGTCAGCAGTGCAGCCATGTACTCGCCCGGGTGGTGTGCTTTGAGATACGCGGTCCAGTAGCTGATAACCCCGTAGGCGGCTGAGTGGGCCTTGTTGAAGGCATAGTCGGAAAAAGGCAGCAAGATGGCCCACAACGTGGCAACGGCAGCGTCCGAATAACCGTTGTCGAGCATGCCTTGATGGAAGCCTTCATACTGTTTATCCAGTTCAGACTTTTTCTTCTTACCCATAGCGCGGCGGAGGATGTCTGCCCGCCCCAACGAATAACCGGCCAGTTTCTGGGCAATGGACATGACCTGTTCCTGGTACACGATCAGGCCATAGGTCCCACCCAAGATTTCAGCGAGAGGCTCCTCCAACTCCGGGTGAATGGGCGTGATGGGCTGCAGACCGTTCTTGCGCAGAGCATAATTCGTGTGTGAATCGGCGCCCATTGGCCCGGGGCGATATAGCGCCAGGACGGCGGAAATATCTTCAAAGTTATCCGGGCGCATGAGTTTAAGCAGCCCGCGCATGGGTCCGCCGTCAAGCTGGAAAACGCCCAGTGTGTCCCCGCGCGCCATAAGCTCATAAGAGGGCGCATCATCAAGTTCCAGCCGCTCAAGATCAAGATCAATACCTTTGTTCGCTTTGATGTTCTCCAGCGCATCGGTGATGATCGTGAGGTTGCGCAACCCCAAAAAGTCCATTTTGATCAGGCCGAGGCCTTCACTTGTAGGGTAGTCGAACTGGGTGATGACCTGACCGTCTTGGATACGGCGCATGATGGGAATGACGTCAATGATGGGGTCAGAACTCATGATCACACCAGCGGCATGGACACCCCACTGACGTTTGAGGCCTTCCAGACCCTTTGAGAGCTCAAAGACTTTCGCAGCCTCTGGATCGGAGTTCATGAGGTTGCGGAAATCCGCAGCCTCCGAATAACGCTTAGCTTCGGGGTTTTCAATGTCGTTGAGCAGGATGTCTTTGGCCATCACGGCCGGCGGCAGCGCTTTGGTCAACATTTCACCCATGCTGAAAGGGTGCCCAAGCACGCGTGAGGCGTCCTTCAGAGCCTGCTTGGTTTTAATGCTGCCGTAGGTGACGATCATGGCAACACGTTCATCACCATACTTTTCCGTGACGTACTTGATGACCTCATGCCGGCGCCGATCATCAAAATCGACGTCAAAGTCAGGCATGGAGACACGTTCCGGGTTCAGGAACCGCTCAAAAATTAGGCCATGGCGCAGAGGGTCAAGATCAGTGATCCGCATGGCGTAGGCAACCATGGAGCCGGCACCTGAACCACGCCCTGGTCCAACACGAATACCTTGGCTCTTTGACCAGTTGATGAAGTCGGCAACCACCAGGAAATAGCCGGGGAAGCCCATGCGAATGATGACATCCAGCTCATAATCGGCTTGCTTGCGGACATCGTCCGGGATTCCGGCCGGGTACCGGTATTTCAGGCCCTCATCAACTTCCTTGACCATCCAGGATGTTTCGTCTTCTCCTGGCGGGCAGGGGAACCTGGGCATGTAGTTTGCTTCAGTGTTGAAGGAGACATCACATCTCTCAGCAATCAGCAATGTGTTATCGCAAGCTTCCGGGAGTTCCGAGAATAGGGAGCGCATTTCTGCTGCCGACTTGAGGTAGTAGCCGCTGCCGCTGAATGCGAAACGCTTGCCGCCCTCGTCATAGGTCGGCTCAGTCAGGGTGGAACCCGATTGCAACGCGAGAAGTGCCTCGTGTGCCTTGGCGTCGTGTTCGTGGGTGTAGTGCAGGTCGTTGGTGGCGACAAGGGGAATTTTCAGCTCCTTGGCGAGTCGCAGCAGGTCCTTTGTTACCCGCCGTTCTATCTCCAACCCATGATCCATGAGTTCACAGAAATAGTTCTCTGCACCGAAAATATCCTGAAACTCAGAGGCTGCTGCCCTGGCCTCGTTGTATTGGCCAAGACGCAACCGAGTTTGTACTTCGCCCGAGGGACAACCTGTTGTTGCTATCAGACCCGGGTGGTATTCGTTCAGTAGCTCCCGGTCAAGACGGGGATACTTGCCCATGGGGGAATCAAGGGATCCTAAGGAGGAGGCCCTGAACAGGTTCCGCATGCCCTGGTTGTTATAGCTGAGCAGCGTCATGTGCGTATAGGAGCCACCGCCGGAGATATCATCTCTGCGCTGGGACTCGTCGGTGCGCCACTTCACCCTTGTCTTATCGGTGCGGGCCGTTCCCGGGGTTACATACGCTTCAACACCGATGATGGGCTTGATTCCGGCGTTGGTTGCTTTCTGCCAGAAGTCGAAGGCACCAAATAAGTAACCGTGGTCGGTGGTTGCCAACGCAGGCATTTCTAACCGTTTGGCCTCATCGAATAACTCGGTCAGGCGCGCGGCGCCGTCAAGCATGGAGTATTCGGTGTGATTGTGAAGATGGACAAAACTGTCAGTCGATGAGCTAGCCACTGGACTATTCTACGACGCATTTTCGCACCGCAATCCCGACACCCGATCGGCCCCACCCACCTGGGCCATCGCTCGCTCACTTCACGTCGTTAAACCCACATCGCTCGCTCACTTAGTGAGCGAGCGTACGCCAAAACACAACGTGAAGTGAGCGAGCGATGGGGTAGTGAGCTAGTGATCCCCGCGCAGATGATCCAAAGCGTAGCTCAGGTCAAGCGGATAGGGGCTGCTGACACTAACCCACTCCCCCGATGACGGGTGCGTGAAACCTAGCTTGTGGGCGTGCAGCCACTGCCGGGTCAAGCCCAACTCGGCCGCTAGTGCCGGGTCCGCCCCATAGGTCAGGTCACCAGCACAAGGGTGGCGCAACGCCGAGAAGTGAACACGAATCTGATGGGTCCGCCCCGTCTCCAAATGCACTTCCACCAGAGAGGCCTTGCCAAAAGCTTCAAGTACCTCATAGTGAGTTATTGATGGGCGACCGTCTTCAATGACGGCGAAACGCCAGTCATAGCCCGGGTGCCGGCCAATGGGGGCGTCGATAGTGCCCTTTAAGGGATCGGGCAGTCCCTGCACCATGGCGTGGTAAATCTTCTCAACAGTCCGCTCCCGGAAAGCCTGCTTTAGGACCGTATAAGCGTGTTCGGTTTTTGCCACCACCATGGCACCGGATGTACCAACATCCAAACGATGCACAATACCGACACGCTCTTGGGCACCGGAGGTTGAAATGTTGTATCCGGCGGCTGCCAATCCACCCACAACGGTGGGGCCAACCCATCCCGGCGACGGGTGCGCAGCAACACCAACGGGCTTATCGACCACAACGAAGTCATCGTCATCCAACAAGATGTTCAGACCATCAACAGCCTCAACGACAACCTCGAGTGGGTCGCGGCGCTGTGGAATAGTAACCTCTACACTGGCTCCGGCTACGAACTTCTCGCTCTTGCCAACTGCAGTGCCGTTCTGGCGAACATTCCCTTCGTTGCACAACAGGGCCGCAGCGGATCGTGAGATGCCCAGCAAGGCCGCCAGAGAGGCGTCGGCCCGCCGTCCTGCAACGTCCTCGGGAACGGTGAACGTTTCAGTCATTGTTCCTTTTTCCACTTTCGGTATCGGCAATGGCCGGATTGTTCTCAACAACCAGTTCCGTGTCTGCTTCTGAGCGCACGACTTTTTCTTCTGCGACTTCTTCTTTTATCGCGCTGTCCACCGGCTTAACCCCGCTCAAAGGAATTCCCAGGAGGGTGAGAATACAGATGGCTATGACCCCGCCCACAACCCCCATATCTGCCATATTGAAGATGGCGAAGTTGGGGAAGGAAATGAAGTCAACCACGTGTCCCATGCCGAACGACGGCGGACGGAACAGTCTGTCGGTCAGGTTCCCTAATGCCCCGCCCAGGACTAAACCGAGGCCGATGGCCCACCAAGCCGAGCCGATCCGACGGGCCAAAATGATGATGGTGATGGACACAGCTGCCATGATCAAGGTGAAGAACCAGGTGAAATCTTCACCGATCGAGAAAGCCGCACCCGAGTTGCGAATGAAGAACCATTGCAGAACGCCCGGGATCACCGGAGTTCTCTGTCCCTCAATCATGGTGGAGGTAACCCACCACTTAGTCATTTGGTCACAAGTATAGGCAAAGGCGGCAAATCCCAACCAAAGCCACCAGAAACGCCGGAGGAACTTCGGTGCGGTAGTGCGGTCCTGCAAAGAGTTTTCGCTCATGGTGCTTTCATTAGTTCTTGGGCAAAACGTTCTTCTCAATTATAGGTGGCCGTTTCAAGAACGTGACGCGCAGGTCACGTTCGGTCCAGCCACCGCGTCCAACCACAACCATTGCAGCATAAAGACTTTATTGAGGTTAATAAACAAAAAGACCGGTGGCACAAGTTTCCTTGCACCACCGGTCTTTAGTTTTTCCTTAGGATGCCGAGTTGCCCTCGGCGAAGTCCGGTGCTGCCACCGAACCACGAGCATCCAAATCACGCAGTTGACCTTCAATGTAGGTCTTCAGGCGTGAACGGTAGTCGCGCTCAAATCCGCGCAACTGCTCAACCTTGCGCTCAAGCACCGAACGCTGCTGTTCCAGGGCACCGAGCGTTTTACGGCTCTTCTCCTGGGCGTCGTTGACAAGCGTGCTGGCTTCGATCTGTGCTTCAGCAATGATCTTGTCGCGCTGCTCAACACCTGCATTGACGTATTCGTCATGGAGGCGCTGGGCTAGGGCGATAACGCCGGTAGCGGATTCAGCGGAGTTGTTTGTAGCAACTGCCGGGGCAGGTGCTACAACTACTGGCGCTTCCTCAACAACAGGCTCCGGCTCAGCCTTGACAGGCTCAATAACTTCAGGCTCAGCCTTGGCTGGCGCTTCCGTTACGACTTCTTCCTTGGCAAGCAGCGGGGCCGCTTGTGCGGGAACTGCACCAGTGTCGGATGAAGACTGTGCAAGTTGTTTGCGCAGGTCCTCATTCTCTTGATGCAATCGGCGAAGCTCTACGACGATCTCGTCAAGAAAATCGTCGACTTCGTCCTGGTCATAGCCTTCGCGAAACTTGGTCGGCTGGAACCGTTTGTTGACAACGTCTTCTGGCGTAAGCGCCATCTGGTCACCTCATTGGTCTTAGTGAGTCTGAAACCGGTCGAAACCGTTCCGACTGCGGTACCGAATACATATCTGGAGATCTGCACTTGGGGTCTATCGCTTTTTACAATATAGCTTTTCGTCGGCGAAAACTAACGACGCGGCGCTAACTGACAAAACTTTTTGTGACACTCATCCCAATACCCACCGCAACGAGCAATAAAATGAAGCCAATATCAAGGGCAACTGAGCCGATACGCAATGGAGGAATCATCGCCCGCAGCTTTCGAAGCGGCGGGTCGGTCATCCGATACACCACCGAGGCGCCTACGAGCGCGGCACCCTTTGGCCGCCAATCACGGGAAAAAACCTGTATCCAATCGAACACCATACGCAATAGCAGCGTGAGGAAGTAGAGCAGCAGCAACAGGTAGAGAAGAGCAAAAACAATTGTCACGTGAGTGCACACAATCCCTAAGTGGATGAAATCTGAAACGTCGTTTTTAAGAATAGCCCAGCACCAGCCAAGTCGTCATGGTGGAGCAAACTCACGCATCCATGATTCGGCTGGCAACTCATACAACGAACTGCCCGGGCACAAAGTGCCCGGGCAGTTCTAAAACGTGTGGGACTACGATTTAGCTTTGGTTGAAGAAACTCGCCTGGGTGTCCGAGATCTTCTTGTCGTCACCAAGGACTTCAATATATGACGGGGATAGCAAAAACACCTTGTTGGTCACGCGCTCAATAGAGCCACGCAGTCCAAAGACCAGCCCAGCCGAGAAATCAACCAGTCGCTTGGCATCCGCTTCGCCCATGTCCGTGACGTTCATGATGACAGGTATGCCATCCCTGAAGCTCTCGCCAATGATTTTGGCATCATTATAGGATCGGGGATGTACGGTGGTGATTTGACGCAAACTGACTGCCTCTTCCCGATTCGATGCGGCGCGCTTGATAGGGGTCACGGGCGCACGATACTCTTCGTCGCCGGCTTTGGGTGTTGTCGCTTCAGCGGCAACAGCTGGCGCAGAATCACGCTCATATGTCTCCGCGTTCTCTTCATCCCTGGAGAAGGACGGAGCATGCTCCGCGTCGTAGTGCTCGTCACCGTCGGCGAGCCCAAGAAAGATCATTGTCTTGCGCATAGCGCCAGCCATGGTAGCTCCTCATTAGTCTGCAAAGCACAAGCACTCTCTCCGGTACGTGTGCGGTAAAACAAGTTGTTGCCAACATACAAAACGCTACAGCACCTCAGGACGAGGGCCGAGTATATCCGAACCGACACGCAGGTGTGTCGCCCCGACGGCCAGCGCTGCTTCAAGATCGTGACTCATGCCAGCTGAGATCCCGCCAGCTCGCGGATGTATGGCTTTCAAAGCCGCGGAGGCAGAGGCCAACAACTCAAAGGCCGGCTCCGGAGCGACTCCTCGTGGCGCAACCGCCATGAGACCTGCCAGTGCGAGCCCGCTTGTGTTCGCAATCAGCTCTGCCAGTTCCTCAATGCCCGACGGCGCGACCCCTCCCCTGCCGCCGTGGCCAACGGCGCCGCTGGTGATTGGATCCGGGTAGGCCTGCGAGAGGTCCACTTGAATAAAGCACTGCAGATCCGTCCTGCCGTTTTCCTGCTGCCTCACAGCCATGGCTCGGCCAAGAGATGTCACTAACGAAGGCCTATCAACAGAGTGGACGGCGTGGGCGTAGGCGGCCACTGACTTTGCCTTGTTTGTCTGCATTTGTCCAATGAAATGCCAGCGCATGTCAGGGTCATTGACCTGCCCAGCCTTTGCCGCAGCCTCTTGATCCCGATTTTCACCAACGTCTCTAACCCCCAAGCTCCGCAGTCTTAGGACGTCAGAGGCTGGATGGAACTTCGTCACAACAATGAGCGTGGGCTTGAGCTCATTCCCAGCGGCGGCATTGATCCGCTCCTTCACGGCGGTGAGACTGCTGGCCAGTTCCGCTGTGCGGGTTTCTTCCGAGGTCATTCTCTGTTGCTCTTTCCATCCGGTCACACAGTGCTTGCTAAATAGATTCGGGGGGGTGTTATTCGCCTGCGTTGTGAAACAGCCCGGAAGCCGCGGCGATAAAGCCGATGAACCGGCCTTCGGGCTCCCCGTCCCGCTGTGAACGCCTATGCGAGAAGTACCTTTGATCTTCAAGGGTGCAGATACCAGATGGGTGCCCCGTCACACCGGCATTCCTCAACTGTGCCAGAACCGCCGCGGGAAGGTCTAGTGCGGGCGTTCCCCAGGATGTGCTTGCAAAGGCTTCCAAAACCTTCTGCGAGACTGTTGCGCGCATTGCTTCAGGGACCTCATAGCAACGCCCGCATATGCTGGGGCCAAGCCAGGCCTCGATGTTAACAGCTCCCGAAGCGCGCATCTGCGCTACAACGTTGGCAATAACACCCTGCTCCACCCCCGGCCGTCCAGCGTGAGCAACGGCAAGGACGGCAATACCGGTGGCGGTCATGCCAAGGCACACCACGGGGACGCAGTCAGCAACCATGACTGAGAGGCCGGTTGCAATGAATTCACCACCGCCCGATTCTTCACCAAGCGGGCCAGCATTCTTCGGAGCCGCACTGTTCGGAGCCGCACAGCACAGCACCATAGCATCAGCCATGGGGGCCTCACTGCGGGGTCCCCCTGCGTCAATAACCGCTGCGTCAATAACCTCTACATGACTGCCATGCACCTGGTTCATATAGGTCAGGTGCGCGCTGCCACCCAAACCCGGACTGTGGTTTGCTGGCAGCTCTTGAGCCAGGTCCTGACACACGTTCGAGGCCAGGGACGCCCTGCGGAGCTTCACACCATCCGGGTCGTCATTAACATGAAAAGCCAGGTTGCCAGCAGAGGTATCGGTGAAGCCCACCCATATTCCGGGGCGAACCTGCATTGAAGACCACATACCAACAACCTGACCATTCAAGGGTGCCACCAGTTCACACCGGCAACGAGAGACAGATGTACTGAGATAACTTGGGTTTACTTCAGGAAGTCAGGGACATCCAAGTCATCGGAACGATGCCCGGTGAGATCCGGTTCCACGATGGCAGGGAGTTCAACATCAAAACCTCCGTCAGCGGGAACCTGAGTACCTGACTGCTGTCCCCACTGGTTGAGGTTTGTCACTGAGGCACTAGCAGGTACAGCTACCGGGACGGGTGGTGCCGTTTGGGCAGCTGGTTCATGTGTCTCGGTAGCCTGATCAGGGGCATCGAAGCCGGCCGCGATAACCGTCACGCGCACTTCGTCACCGAGCGCGTCATCAATGACGGCACCGAAGATGATGTTCGCCTCCGGGTGTGCAACTTCTTGAACCAGTCGAGCAGCCTCGTTGATCTCGAACAAGCCCAGATCGGAGCCACCCTGGATGGACAGCAACACACCATGTGCGCCATCAATGGATGCCTCAAGCAGCGGGGACGCGATGGCCAGCTCCGCAGCCTTGACCGCGCGATCCTCGCCACGGGCGGAACCGATGCCCATCAAAGCAGAACCTGCACCTTGCATCACGGATTTCACGTCAGCAAAGTCAAGGTTGATCAAGCCGGGCGTTGTGATGAGGTCCGTGATGCCCTGAACACCGGACAACAGCACCTGATCTGCCGTACGGAACGCTTCAATGACTGAGACGTTGCGGTCGCTGATGGAGAGCAGACGATCGTTGGGGATAACAATCAACGTATCCACTTCATCGCGCAGAGCCTCGATACCGCTGTCGGCGCTAGTAGCACGACGGCGACCCTCGAAAGTGAATGGACGCGTGACCACACCGATTGTCAAGGCACCCAAGCCACGGGCGATCCGGGCCACTACGGGCGCGCCACCCGTTCCGGTGCCACCACCCTCGCCTGCTGTCACGAACACCATGTCGGCGCCGCGAAGCACTTCTTCGATTTCCTCTGCGTGGTCTTCCGCCGCCTGGCGCCCGACGTCCGGATTGGCTCCGGCCCCCAATCCACGGGTCAGCTCACGGCCGACGTCAAGCTTAACGTCGGCATCACTCATCAGTAGTGCCTGCGCATCTGTGTTAATGGCGATGAACTCCACGCCGCGCAGACCCACGTCAATCATGCGGTTCACTGCATTTACGCCGCCACCGCCGATACCGACGACTTTGATGACTGCCAAGTAGTTCTGGGGTGCTGCCACGTTAGGTGTCCCTTGTTCGTATGTTGCTGAAAGATCAATATTTGCTGCTTCTGACACAGAATTTACCCCTTTTCAAGGCGCCGGCTGCGGTTCCCGGGGTAACCTTGAAGCGCTGCTTGAAACTTTGCGTAGCTTAACCCTCAACTTGAAGGTTATAGTTATGTCAACTAGTTCTTGTCACGACGCTATGGTGCATCCGTGCTGCATGCAATTACCATCGCCGCGTGTCGCCCTAATCCCATCAAAAAACACAGAAAACTGTCGCTCTCGAAGTTAAAGCAGTCATTCGCCGAACTTTGTCACCCCATCATCGTGTCACAGGGTGCCGCGGTGCACTGACATCAAAAACCTTCACAGGTGCCGGTTCAGGCTTCCCCTCCGCAGCCGTGGGTGGCGGCGCACTCAGCAGCGCTTCCAACACCTGGGCCTTGAGCTCCATGTCATTCGCATTGCCCCAGATGATGGACCTGCCGTCTGCGAGTTTTAGCTCTACCGCATCCGGGGACTTCGCCGTTGCATTGGCAAGCTGTCCAAGAATCGACTGGGGCAAATTGGCCAGAACGGCTGTCATAGCTTGAAACGTATCTTGTCCAATGGCCGCTTTGCCACCGTCGATCAGCGGCAGAGCCACGGATCCAGGGTCCTTGGTGGAGCCCAGCTGTACGCCGTCCTGGTCAACCAACAGGTAATCATCATCGTTTTTTAGCAAGGCAACCGGCACCCGCTCCACAATATGGATCAGCAAGGTAGAAGGTGGTCTTGCTTCTATACGGGAACTTTTGACCTGAATAACGTCACTGAGTAAATCTTGCACCTGCACGTCTGTGACCTGCGGGAGGGGTTTAGCAAGAATAGGTGCAACCGCATCTTGGAGGACTTGGTCGCTAACTAACTTGCTGCCGTCAAACACGACTGTCTTCACCGCCAACACTGGCGAAAACAACGCGATCACCATCACCAGGACCAACACGGCGAGCACCCCGGCTGCTGTAAACACAAGGTTTCGGCGACGCCGCTTATATTCAGGGACAGGAAAAGCAAGCACCGTGGCATCACGGCCCGAGCCTGAATCGCCGTATGCCGTGTTCGTTGGCTCTCGTGGCATCACGGCTTTGGAAGTACCAGTACCGGGCTTCGCAGTGCCCGTCTTACCTGGGCCCGACTTGGCTGGGCCCGGCTTAACTGGGCCAGCCTGGTTGCCAGACTTCGCCTCGCCAGACTCAGTTGCGGCCGGCTGAACCTTGGTACTTTCTCCGGCGCCAACCCTAGCCAGGAGTGACTTCCACTTGGGTGTCTTGGGGCTCATAATCTGAGCAGCGCCGGCGTCTTCCGATTCAGTGCTGGGCACCCGCTCCACAGAAACTTTGGCGCTGGTGCTGCGCACTGACCCTGCAGGCGGCGCTGCTGCCATATTGGCCCCTGACGCCTCGGCGGTCCCCACATCAGCGGTCCCCGCGTCGGCGGTCCCCACATCGTCTACTGAGCCACTGGTTCCTGGCGTCTCGGCTGCCGCCGGGGGCAAATCTGTTGGGCGGGTTCTTATAACTCTCGGTTTACGGGGCTCAACCATGGGTATTTCCGTTGGCCGTGCCTGCATCCGAGAGTTTGCCGCTGTTCAGCTCGGCTACCAAAGCAGGACCAAACTCAGTGACATCACCGGCACCAATGGTCAAAATAATGTCCCCTGCCACTGCCAACCCGGCCAGACGCTGCACCGCGGCAGCACTATCAGGAGCATAGCCAAATGGCTTATGCAAAGCCGCAGTGATCAATTCACTGGTGACCCCCGGGATGGGCTCTTCACGTGCAGGATAAATATCCAGGACCGCCACGGTATCCGCGAGATCCAAGGCGCGAGCAAATTCCGTGGCAAACTCGGCAGTCCGTGAGAAAAGGTGCGGCTGGAAAAGGACATGAACCCGTTTGTCTCCGGCCACAGTTCTTGCTGCCAGCAGCGCAGCTGTCACCTCGGTTGGATGGTGGGCATAGTCATCAAAAACCGCGACCCCCCGCCCCTCCCCCTTGGCTTCAAACCTTCTGGCCGCACCGCTGAAAGCAGCCAGCGCTTCCACGGCACGGCCAACATCGACTCCCAGCACAACGGCCACTGCCACCGCTGCCGCGGCATTGCTTAGATTGTGCTTACCCGGAACTTGCAAAGTTAACGTCAGTTGAGCTGTTTGCCCTGCAGCAATAACACCTTCTTTGAACACCACAGCGGCCGTGGTGTGCAGTCCGGCCTGCGTGCCAGGAAGGAGCCGGATATCGGCAGTTGGTGCAAAACCGTAGGTCAGGCAGCGCTGCCCGGACGCGCGTGCGTGGGCTGCCAAGGCTGCTGACCCGGCGTCGTCGGCGCACGCCACCAAAGTACCCTCCGCAGGCAGCAAAGTGATGAACTGCTCAAACGCTGCGAAAACTGCCTCAGCGGTGCCGTAATGGTCAAGATGGTCTGCTTCAAGGTTGGTTACTACTGCAATGTCGGGGCAGTAGTTCAGGAAAGATGCATCTGATTCATCCGCTTCGGCTATAAAAACCCCTGCTGCGCCGTGGGCAGCATTGACACCTATGCCCTGCACAGTCCCACCCACGGCAAAGGAGGCGTCAACTCCCGTGCCTCTCAACATGACAGTGATCATCGATGTGGTGGTTGTTTTGCCGTGTGTTCCGGCCACGGCCACTACCGTGTCATTGGCCATGGTGGCTGCCAGCGCCTGAGAACGGTGCAGGATGCGCAGTCCCAAGAGACGGGCAGCCGCCAACTCAGGATTACTCTCTCGGATGGCTGTGGAAATCACCACGGTGTCAACATCTTCAACGTTGGCTGCGCTCTGGCCGATGTGAACAGTTGCACCGAGGGTGCCAAGCTCAAGGAGTCCGGCCGAGTCCTTCGCGTCTGAACCGCTCACAGGCACTCCCTGACTGAGCATGATTCTGGCGATTGCCGACATACCGGCACCGCCCATACCGATAAAATGGACGCGACCGAGTTCGGCCAATGTGGGTGGACTGTACGCAACGGCGTGGCTGTTGTTCATCATGTGGTTCACTTTCTGCCAGCCGCAAATATCATGTCCGCCATGCGCTCGGCCGCATCTCGAATTCCCAGTTCTATAGCCGTTGCCCCCATGCGGGCCAGGCGCGGAGTGTCCAGACACAGCGGTATCAGCTCGGCTTGGATCCATTTAGCATCCAGCGTTTCATCTAGGACAAGCAAGGCAGCACCCGCTTCCACTAGTCCGGCAGCATTACGGGCCTGTTCACCGTTGCCAATGGGTAGGGGAACAAAGACGGCAGGAACCCCAACGGCTGCCACCTCTGAGACGGTGCCTGCCCCGGAACGGCATAATAAGAGGTCCGCTGCCGCGTATGCGTCCTCCATACCATCAATGTACTCAACCTGTCGGTACAGCTCTGCGCGAAGCGGCTCTTCGCTCTTATCAATCACAGCCTTACCCTTGCCCGTGATGTGCAAAGTTTGGATGCCCGCTGCGGCCAAAGCATCAACACACCCGGCCACAGCCTGATTAAGCCGAAGGGCACCCAGAGAACCGCCTGTGACAATGAGAGTTGGTTTGTCTGCAAGTAAGCCCAGGCGTTCACGAGCACTGCGCTGCACAGCTAGTCGATCCAACGTTGCAATGCTGGCACGCATGGGCATTCCCACCCAGTGGGCGTGACGAATCTTTGTCTCAGCAAACGCCGTCCCCACATAAGTTGTGTATCTGGCACCGACTTTGTTGGCCAGCCCGGCCCTGGTGTTGGCTTCATGGATCACGATTGGTACGCCCAGAGACTTGGCGGCAAGGTACATGGGGGTACAGACGTACCCGCCTACACCAACAAGAACATCCGCGTGGGCATTGCGCAGGATCGTTTTAGCCGCAAAAACAGCCCTGATCATCCGTAGTGGGAGTTTAATTACGTCAAGGGATGGCTTACGCGGTAACGGGATGCGCTCAATGAACGCCAGCTCATAGCCGGCCGCCGGAACAAGGGTTTCTTCCAGTCCGCCCTTAGTACCTACAGCCACAATGCCGGTGTTAGGATCGCACCGCCGAAGGGCCGCAGCCATGGCTAGCAGTGGACTGACGTGCCCGGCGGAGCCACCCCCGGCAAAGACAACGGACAGGGCTGGCTGTGAGGAGTTGGAATGGCCCGCGGCTTCACCCGGTGTTGTGTTGTTGGTGTTGGTGGTGTTGTTCATGAAGGACTCGAGGCACTTTCTTGTTCAGCGTCGGCGGCAGGGTCGGTTCGGGCAAAGGACAGGACTACCCCAATCGCCGCGAGCACCATCACCAATGCGCTGCCGCCATAGGAAATTAAGGGTAAGGGAACCCCGATCACGGGCAACAGTCCAGTGACCATGGCGATGTTGACAAAAGCCTGGCCAATGATCCAGGTCAGGATAGAACCACAGACCACGCGAGCAAAGGAGTCATTGCGCTTCATGATGACACGGAAAACGGCGAATGCCAGAGCACCATAGAGGGCAATGATCACCAGGCTGCCAAGCAGACCCAGTTCCTCTCCAAGGATCGCAAAGATGAAGTCGTTGTGAGCCTCGGGGATCCAGCTCCATTTTTGCCTGCTCTGGCCCAGGCCTACTCCAAACCAGCCACCAGAGGCCAAAGCGTACAAACCATTTTGGGCCTGGTCACACAGCCCCTGCCCGTCGTCGCAATTGCCCAACCAGCCAGAGAGCCTGGCGGTCCGGTTTCCACTGACAGCCGCCATAACTACAGCGGCAGCGAGTCCTATACCAACGGCCCCCAACAGCACACGCTTGCTGCCTCCACCGAAGAACAGCCCGACCCCCACAACGCCCATGACAATGACAGCGGTACCCAAGTCATGTCCCCACAGGATCAACCCCACCAGGATCACCCCGACGGGTACCACTGGCAGTAGCGTGTGCCGCCAGTCGCCAACCAAGCGTCCTTTACGCGATAGCACCATACCCATCCACAACGCCAAGGCCAGTTTGGCTGCTTCCGATGGCTGAAAGCTGAAGGATTCTCCGAGTTTGATCCAGTTTCGGTTTCCGTTAATTTCCGACCCCAGTGGGGTCAGCACGGCAACCAACAGAAAAAATGACAGGCCCAACGCCGGCCAGGCGAACTTCTTTAGCAACGCCGGAGTGGCGAAGGACAAAGCCATCATCAGCACCAGCCCAAAGCCGGCAAACATGGCAGCCTTTAAAAACAAGGAATATGGGTCTACGCCAGCGGATATCGATTCAGCCGCGGAGGCAGAAAGCACAGCCATCAAGCCCACACAGGTGAGGGCCACGGTAGTGGCAATGATCCAGTAATAGGCAGCGCTTGGCCGGCCAGAGAATGCATATAACCTGCCGCGCAGACGCGTCCAATGTCCGTCCACAGCTGGCGGCACAGTGGTGGCTGTTTTCTTCTTCGTTGGTTTTGCAGGCTTTGCACTGATCGCTTGGGTCGTGCCGGCATCCGGGTGCGCGCCAGCCCTGGTCCGCAGTGCGCGTGCGCGTGCAAGCGATGAGCCCGGCTGTGCGGGGGTCTTGGCCACTATGACTCCTTATTAGCGCTTGCCCGAGTTTCCAGCAGCTCCCGCACGGCATCAATGAAGGCCTGGCCACGGTGAGCATAGGAGGTGAACTGATCCATCGAGGCCGACGCCGGGGCCATGAGCACCGTGTCCCCGTCACTGGCCAATGACGCCGCCGCTGCGACAGCCTCGGCCATTACCGCCTCGCCACGCAGGAGAGCTGAGTCTGTGTGCCTGCCGCCCTGAGCTCTTGTCAGAATCACCGGAACCCCGCTGGCATGACGCGCCAGCGAACTGGCCAGGTCGGTGCTGTTTGCACCGATCAGAACAACTGCTTTGAGACGCGGTGCTTGCTCCCGAACCAGTTCGTCATAGTCAACTCCCTTGGACAAGCCACCGGCGATCCAAATAACAGGGTCGAACGCTGATAGTGAGGCTGACGCCGCGTGGGGGTTGGTCGCCTTTGAATCGTTGATCCACAGAACGCCCTCAGAGCTGGCCACCGGTTGAATTCGGTGCTCCCCGTTGTCATATTCTCGCAGTCCCTTGGCAACATCTGCTGGTGTGAGCCCATAGGCAAGCACCAGAGCCGCCGCGGCAGCTGCATTGGCCACCAGGTGACGCGGCACCAGGTCTCCAATGTCGCTGATTTTGGCGAGTTCGGCGGCGCTATCTTTGCGTTCTGCAATAAATGCCCTGTCAACCAGGAGACCTTCAACAACCCCGACCATGCTGATGGCTGGAATGCCTGTGGTGAAACCAACTGCCCTGCAGCCTTCTTTCACGTCGGCTTCCTGGACCATGCGTTCGGTTTCAATCTGCTCGGCGTTGTATACACAAGCCACTTGGGTGTTCGCGTAGATCTTGGCCTTATCCGTGGCGTAAGCGGCAAAACTTCCATGCCAATCGACATGATCCTCAGCGAGGTTCAGGCACACACTTGAGATGGGCTCCAAGGACTCGCTCCAATGCAGCTGGAACGAAGAGAGCTCAACTGCCAGCACGTCATAACCCTCCGGGTCACGAACAGCGTCAAGAATGGGCGTGCCAATATTACCTGCCGCGATTGCACGCAGGCCAGCACCCTGGAGCATCGCTTCAACCATGGTGGTTGTGGTGGTCTTGCCGTTGGTCCCAGTGATGGCAATCCACTGCGCCGTTTTTCGCCCCTCTTTGACCCGCACACGCCAAGCCAGCTCTACATCTCCCCAAATGGGGATACCGGCAGAGGCTGCTGCGATGAGCAGTGGGTGGCTGGGTTTGAACCCCGGGCTGGTGATAACAAGCTGTGCCTGCTGCCCATCAACCAGTGGCAGGGCAGTGGAGGAATCAGCCCCAAGGATGACTTCCTTGACCCCTACAATCTTGAGTGTATCGGCATGCGCCCGGGATTCGTCGTCATCCGATGCTGCGATGACAACCACGTGCGCACCCAACTCCGCCAAGGTATCGGCAACCGAGAACCCTGTTTTGGAGATACCGGTGACAACCACACGCAATCCGGCCCAATCAGCGTCCCAACTCGTCAGTGCACCCAAACGATTCTCGCAGGCACTCACAGTCGGACAATCCATTCAGCGTAGAAGGCACCGAGGCCCACAGCCACCATCAGTCCTGCCAGAATCCAGAACCTGACAACAACAGTGACTTCCTTCCAGCCCTTGAGCTCGAAGTGGTGTTGCAGAGGTGCCATCAAGAAGACTCGTTTACCTTTGGAAAGCTTGAAGAAACCAACCTGGATGATGACGGAGAGGGCAATGAGGACGAAGAGTCCGCCAATGATTGCCAGCAGAATTTCGGTGCGGGAGAGAATGGCAAACCCCGCCATGGCGCCGCCAATGGCCAGCGATCCGGTGTCGCCCATGAAAATCTTGGCGGGAGAGGTATTCCACCACAGGAAGCCGATCAGTGCGGCAAACATGATCACGGCAAGTAGGGACAAATCCAACGGATCCCGAACTTCATAGCAAACGGTTTCGGAAGGTACTTTGCGGGATCCGCAGGCCTGGCTACTCTGCCAGAGACCGATGAGTGTGTAGGCGCCAAAAACGAGGATCGAAGCCCCTGTGGCCAGACCGTCAAGCCCGTCAGTGAGGTTCACACCGTTCGTGGCTGCAGTAATGATCAGGTTTGACCAAATCACAAACAACACCACGCCTAAGCCTGCCCCGGCAAATGCCAGGTTCAACGAGGGGATGTCCCGCGCAAAGGAGATGAACGTACTGGCCGGGGTGCGCCCAGAACTGTTCGGGAACCCCAACGCCATAATAGCGAAGGAGATGCCTACAACAGCCTGGCCAATAAGCTTGCCTTTGGGATTCAGCCCGGTGTTGTGTTGTTTGGTGATCTTCAGGAAGTCATCCAAGAACCCAACCAATCCCATACCCACCATCAGGTAGATCATGAGCAGACCGGACGCAGTTGGTCCAGAAGTGCCAGGGTTAATCAGCCAGACGATTAAATGCGTGATGAAATAGGCAGCAACCACGGCGCCAACAACGATCGTGCCACCCATGGTGGGGGTACCTCGTTTGATCTGGTGCGTGGTGGGACCATCTTCTCGGATGATCTGTCCGTAACCTTGTTTAACAAGGAATCGAATGAATATGGGAGTGCCGACCATGGCAAAGGCCAAGGCCAAGCCGGCACCGATGAGCAATGCAATCATGGCTTGGAGGTCCTTTCGCCTGGGGTAGGGTCACTAGTATTTGCGGGGTTGTTCCCCGTGGGTAATGCTATCCGATCACCTAGGAACCGCAGTCCGGCGCCATTCGAAGACTTAACTAAAACAATGTCTCCCGGTGCCAGCTCGGCGGAAAGTAGGGCGTAAGCGGCTTCCGCGTCGGGAACAAACATGGATTCGTTTCCCCATGAGCCTTCCATGACGGCGCCCACGTGCATGGCACGGGCTCCGGCCCCAACAACAATCAGCCGAGAGATATTCAGCCGAACGGCCACCCGGCCAACCGCGTCATGATCCAGCACTGAGCTCTCGCCCAGCTCAAGCATTTCACCCAGCACTGCCCAGGTACGGCGCGCTCCGCTTCCGCCGAGCTCGGCCAGAGTACGCAGTGCTGCACGCATGGACTCCGGGTTGGCGTTATAAGCGTCATTAACAATGCTCACGCCGTCACTACGGTCCGTGCGTTCCATCCTGTACCTACTTACCGCACGCTGCTCACTAAGTGAGAAGGCAATACGCTCAGGGGAAACGCCGAGGACATGTGCGGCTGAAGCTGCAGCCAATAAATTTGTGACATGGTGCAAGCCGAGTAGTTTGCTCTGCACTTTTAGCGTTTCTATCCGGTCTGGAAAGGCTAGATCAAAAACTGGCTGACCATCCGCATCCGTGTGCACGTTACGTGCCTGCAAGAATTCGGCGCCACCGGGCACGTCAGTTTCTGGTGCATCAGCGCTGCTGAAGAACGTCACGGGCGCCCCTGAACGGGCAGCCATGCTCCGGACTCTACCGTCATCGTAGTTCAGCACGGCCCGGCCCCGCGGGGTTAGCGCTGCAACCAGCTCCCCCTTAGCAACCGCAATGTTCTCTATGGAGCCAAACTCCCCCGCGTGCGCACTTCCCACACACAGGACAACACCGAGATCAGGGTTCACGATCTTACTAAGATATGAAATCTGGCCCATCTTTGTGGCGCCCATTTCAATGATCAGATACCGCGTACCCTCAACGGCCCGAAACACTGTCATGGGGACACCGACTTCACCGTTATAGGAACCCACCGGCGCTACGGTAGGGCCCTCGGTGGCTAGTATTCCAGACAACAAGTCCTTCGTGGTGGTCTTGCCGGCTGACCCGGTGATGCCGATGACGCTCAGTGGCGAGTGCGCCCGAATCCTGCGGACAACCTCGGCCGCCAGCGTCCCCATTGCAAGCACAGCGTCGGTGACGACAACAGCTGGAAACACACCTCCGGCGTCGTCCGCGGGCGGCGTGCGTTCGGCCAGTGCCAGCACAGCACCGGCTTCAAAGGCAGCGGCAATAAAGCCGTGTCCATCAGTATTTTCCCCAGCTTTAGCCACGTACATACTGCCCGGAGTCACATCTCGAGAGTCGGTTGCAATCTTTGCCACGTCCAACAGCATGGCCGGATCAGTGCCGAAGGAAAGTGTGCCTTGGGTCAGTTCGGCAATCTGTGCCGCGGAAATTTCAATCATTAGTTGAGGATTCTATCTTGCTTGCTCCACTGAGCGGGAATCCGTGGGAAGTCAGGGCTGCCCGCAACTCCACCCTGTCATCGAGAGAAATATTGACTCCTTTGACCTCTTGATAGATTTCGTGGCCGCGTCCAGCCACCAGAATCACGTCCTCGGCCCTAGCAAGTTCCACGGCGCGTTCGATCGCGGCTGCCCGTGAACCATGTTCCTCCACAACTCGTCCCAAGCACTCTTGTTCGTTAGTTTCACGGGCTCCGGCCAGCACGTCGGCACGAATTGCCGCCGGATCTTCGTCATGCGGGTCATCGTCGGTAATAATAACCACGTCTGCACCCCTGGCAACGACGGCACCCATCAGCGGACGCTTGGTGACATCACGCTCTCCGGTAGCGCCAAAGACAACTATCACCTTGGCAGCCGGGGAGTCCGGGCGCACTGCCGCCAGCGCCCGCTTCAGTGCATCCGGATTATGCGCAAAATCAACCACGGCAACCGGTGCTGTGCCGATGAGCTGCATGCGTCCGGGGACCTCGATCGTAAACGGGTCATGGGCGTCAAGCACTGATTGTAGCTCTGTCACAACGTCTTTGGCACTCTTGCTTCCATAGCGGACGACGCCGGAATCTTCTTCCGTGGCAACGGCCAGCAGGCGGGTGAGAACCATGAGTAACGCAAGGGCTGCGTTGGAGACATTGAACTCTCCCGGCAGCCCAGTGCGGACCGTGAGAGTTGCGCCATCCGGACCGCAGAGGTTAAAGCGGGATCCTATCCCGTCCCGGCGGATGTCCTGAACCTGCCAGTCGGCGCTACCTTCTGTAGCCGCATGCTTGAGAGTTGAAAGAGTCACTGTAGGCACCGTGCTGGTGCGCGCCATCCGCTGACCCCAGGCGTCATCAATTGTTATGACAGCCGCCCCTGCATGCGCGGGGGTGAAAAGGGCCGCCTTGGTGGCAAAATACTCTTCCATGCCTCCGTGGAGGTCAAGATGATCCTGGGTGAGGTTGGTGAATCCAGCCACGTCAAACACCACTGAGTCGACCCGGCCAAAGGCTAGTGCATGGGAGGAGACCTCCATTGATGCGGCACCGAGGCCTCTTTCAGCCATCACGGCTAAAAGAGCGTGCACATCCGTGGACTCCGGTGTTGTGAGCTTGCTGGGGATGGATTCACTGCCAGCTAAGATCTCGATGGTGCCAATTAGCCCGGTCGTTTTTCCCTGTGCTTTCAAAAGAGAGTTCAGGAAGTAAGTTGTGGTTGTTTTTCCGTTGGTGCCTGTCACCCCAAACAAGTCCATGTTTTCCAAAGCGTTTTCCAAAGCGCCGCCCCCGGACTCCCCTGCAGTCCCGGCACAGGTGCCATAGATAGTGGCGGCAAGTACTCCAGTGACTGCACGAGGGTCCGCCACTGTCAGAACAGGCACCGCGCAAGCCTTCCCTAGAACTTCCGCGCCTGCATGGTCCGTTAAAATCGCGATAGCGCCTCCGGCTACGGCCTGCGCGGCGAATTGCGCGCCATGAGCCCGTGTTCCTGGCAAGGCAACATAGAGATCACCGGCACATATAGTGCGCGAGTCCAAGCTGACACCATTCACTGTCACGGGCTCAATACCTCCCTCGCGTTCAGCACCCACGACCTCGGCCAGCTGCGCCAGCGTTACTGACCCGCGGTGACTGGGACGCAGGGGGGCAGACGAATTATTTACAGGCACTTCTTTAGAATCCTTTGCTTGCATAGAGTGCATTGACGTTTCTTTGGGCTACCAGTGCGGAACCCATCAGCGGGAACATCATTTGTAGAACTTTGGGAGCTTTACCGGCGGTGTGGTTGACGGCGGAACATCGTAGCTGCGCAACACCTGCCCCATGACCTGATTAAAGGTATACCCCTGGGTGACTCCATAGATGCTTCCTTGCGGGCGTTGGACAGTAATACCAACCACATACTTGGGATCCTCCATGGGAGCCATCCCGATAAATGAGGAGGTGTAGCCGTCAAAACCCACACCATTATCTGCCGGGGCCTCAGCGGTTCCTGTTTTGCCGCCTGTGCGGTAACCGGGGATGTTGACAACCTTGTAATCGCTCATGGTGACAACACCTTCAAGCATGTCCCTGGCTGATTGCGCTGTTGCCGGGCTGATGACTTCCACTCCCGGGGCCTGCGGGACGCTCTGCACTGCACCGTCAGCTGCGGTGAATGAGTCAATGATCGCCGGCTTAAGCCGCACACCGTTGTTGGCAACCGTCTGGAAGATCATGGTTGTTTGCAAAGGTGTCTGCGCTACGCCCTGCCCGAACAACACCGTATAGCGTTGGCGACCATCCCAGTTCTGCCAGTCGGCCAAAATACCGGGGCTTTCGCCGGGAAGAGCTATTCCGGTTTTTTCGCCCACACCAAATTTTCGCATGTAGTCATAGCGTTGCTTAAGACTCAGCTTGGAGCCCGCCATCACAGTTCCCGTGTTCATTGAATCGGCAATGATGCCCGCCAGTGTGCGCTGCTCAGTTCCATGTACAAAGGAATCGGAGAAGTTCTGTCCATCAATGTTTAACGTAGGTGGCACAAGATATTGGCTCATAGGAGTGGCCAGACCCTCTTGAACCAAAGCTGCGGCTGTCATGATTTTACTGGTTGACCCCGGCTCAACCACTGAACTCACCGTGCGTGAGCCGACGTTGGCTTTGTCGGCGGCCCCAACGTTATTTGGGTCATAGGAGTCGCTGTCGGCCAGCGCAATGACTTTTCCGGTCTTCACTTCAATAACACTGATGCTGGCCCAACTGGCATTGTACTGTTCTTTTTGCTGCTGGGCAGCTTGCTGTGCGTAGTACTGAATGTCTTGGTCTATTGTCAGTTTCACTGTCTGACCGTCAACCGCTGGTTCGGTCCGCACGGGAGCGGTGGGAATGATGATGCCGTTCTTACCTGCTTGGTAAGTCCGGGTTCCGTCGATCCCGGTGAGTTTGTCATTCATGGTTTGTTCAATGCCAGCCAACGGCGTGCCCTCAGCATCGACGAAACCAACGATGGGGCCACCTACGGCTCCCATGGGATAGACGCGTTTTGTCACTGCCTCGGAATAGATGCCGGGGATCCCCAGTTCAGCAACGTCCTTTTCAAGCAACGGGCTGACGTCCTGGGTAATGTAATTGAAGTTTTTATCTCCTGTGGCGTTCTTTTTTACGTCCTCGAACTTCAGCCCCAGTAGGTCTGCTAACTTCTGCAGTCCTTCGTCTTTGGTGATCTTTTCAATGCTGGACTTACCCGTTTTTTTATCAACGGTCCTGTGCTTATAGGTTGGGTACTCTGCCATGTTCACCTGGGAGACGGTGATGTTATAGCGAATAATACTCTCGGCTAAAACCTTACCCTTGGCATCAATAATCTTGCCTCTAACAGCGGGTAACTTTTGTACTACCGTGCGCTGATTTTCAGCAGCTTGGGCCATATTTGCAGTGTCTAGACCTTGAACCATGACCAACCGGCCAGCAATGACAAGCAGTAGGGCCATCATAAAGACAAAACCGACGCGCATCCGCCCGCGGCCAACCTTATTCAGTTGTAGTGGCTTAGCACCACGTGCTGACTTGATGGATTTGTTTGCCACTACTGTTTTCCTTGCGTTTTGACATTGGGAAGATCACTACTTCCCGTCGCGGTTATGACAGTGGTTAAACTTTAGCTGTCCTTTTGGCTGGGTGC
Organism: Arthrobacter sp. TMP15; assembly: GCF_039529835.1. Lineage (NCBI taxonomy): Bacteria > Bacillati > Actinomycetota > Actinomycetes > Micrococcales > Micrococcaceae > Arthrobacter > Arthrobacter sp. TMP15. Next base: position 1,418,499 of record NZ_CP154262.1, on the reverse strand, counting down.
CGGTATGGTTCCACCGTTAAGGTCCGGAGTCGCTGTAGCTGGTACGGGCGCGGGCTCAGATTTGGCGGCAGCCTTCTGGGCAGCCTGCTCCTTCTGGGTAATTGCGCCCGGGCTCAGTGGAACAACTGCTGGTGGGGTATCCGCCGCTGGCACAGGCTTGTCAATCAATGCAGGTGGGATACTCACCAGGCCTTTGGTGTCAGGTGAGGCAGGCTGAGGAGACCCACTAACTTTTTTGGTCCGTACATCAATCTGCCCTGTCGAACCAGCAGGGACCATGCCTAACGCGGCAGCACGGGAGACAAGCTCCTGAGGCGCCTGCTTCGCAGCAATTTCCTGCTCCATCGTTTGATTAGCCTTGAGTAAGTCAGACTGCTGGTTCTTCAAACCCACCAATTCATATTGGCCTTTTGTGACGGAGATGCTCATCACAAGGACAACAGTCAGCGCGGCGACGACAACCAAGAACAAGATCACCACCAGTGAGGAACGGCTCCGCTTGGGAACGGAGGCCACCAGAGACAGCGGGGCGCGGGCTTTCCACGACGTCGGTTTCGGTGCTGTTACTCCAACGTCCGGGGTAGCCACTGGCATGTTCAGGGCCCGGGCATTGTTACCTACGGTCACCGCTGTGGTGCGTGGTGCAAGCTGGCTCATTTGGCGCTCCCGACCCTGATTTTTTCAACTGCCCGAAGGCGCGCTGATGCGGCCCTGGGGTTTTCTGCAATTTCTTCACTCGTGGGAATCTCGGTGCCCTTGGTGAGGCGTTTAAGTGTCGCTTTGTGCTCGTCCAACTCCACGGGAAATCCTGCCGGAGCAGATGAACGTGAACCTGCGGCGAAGACAGCTTTGACGATCTTGTCTTCCAAAGAGTGGTATGACATAACAACTGCACGCCCGTGCAGAACCAGGGCATCAACCGCTGCCGGGATGGCTGTATCGAGAGCACTCAGCTCCTCGTTAACCTCAATGCGTAACGCTTGGAAGGTTCGTTTTGCTGGGTGTCCACCTGTCCGCGCGGCCCCTGAGGGCACCACATTGCGAATGATTTCCACCAATTCACCGGTGCGCATCAGGGGTGCCTTGTCGCGGGCCGCCACAATGTGGTTTGCGATGCGACCGGCAAATTTTTCCTCGCCCCATTTGCGGATAATCCGCACCAGGTCTTCTTCCGAGTAGCTGTTAAGGATGTCGGCTGCGGTTTGGCCACGACTGGTATCCATGCGCATGTCAAGGGGCGCATCAAAGGAATAAGCAAACCCGCGGTCGCGCTCATCCAGTTGAAGTGATGAAACACCTAGATCCATGAGGATTCCGTCAATACTGGGAATACCAAGATCAGCCAGCACCTCGGTGATCTCGTCGTAGACCGCATGCACTAGATCAGTGCGGTCCTGGAAGGGCGCCAACCGCTCCCCTGCCAACCCCAGCGCTTCTGTGTCCCTGTCAATGCCGATCAGGTGCAGGTCCGGGTAGCGTTGCAGCATGGCTTCGCTGTGCCCACCCATCCCCAAGGTGGCGTCAATAACCACAGGAGTGCGGCCGGCGGATCGGGCCAATTCAAAGGCTGGGGCCAACAGGTTTACGCATCGATCTTTCAGAACCGGAGTGTGGCGTTCAGACGTAGGTGGCGTGGGCAGTTCCGACGTCATCACGACTCCGTTTCTCTTGGGTCAAAATCGCAGGGGGTTGTGGACCCTCGCGGAAATCTAAATCTGGTAAAAGAAAATCTAATCCTGCAATTTTTCTAGCCTTACATTGGACAGTTGTCCTCCGTTAGTCAGCTGGCCTTGCTGGTTCACTTCACGCAACCGCAGGATTGGAATACGTGTCCTTAAACCAGATCCCCCTCCGCGCCGAGCCTTACCACGCCTGGCACCGGGGAAGGTGAGCCAGGATTGGTGTTGCTGGGCGGCTGGAGATCTCATTCAAGAGCACCTGCTAAGCCGAAGGAACTGCTACGTCGAGACGAGATTTTTCAAATTATTCCAACTGCGGGTACTTCATGTTGTGCAAACTTCCCGTAGGAGGCTTTCCTCAGTTAACGCCGGGTATTGCTGTTTCGTCAGTAGCCGAGAATCCGCTCTCCTTGGCTTCCAAATATGCATGCCACGAAGTTGCATCCCAGATCTCTGCCCGGCTGCCGGCGCCAATGACCACCAGTTCCTTCTCGAGACCGGCGTAGGAACGAAGGGTTCCAGGGATTGTCACCCGTCCTTGCTTGTCTGGCACTTCATCAGACGCACCAGAAAGAAAGATACGAATGTAATCCCGTGCCGCCATGTTGGACAGTGGAGCATCCTGCATCTGGGCTAGTACTTTTTCAAACTCTCGTGCACTGAAGACGTAAATGCAGTTTTCCTGCCCCTTAGTAAGGACAAGTCCGCTGGCTAGTTCCTCCCGGAACTTGGCGGGAAGAATGATCCGACCCTTCTCATCAAGGCGCGGTGAGTGTGTTCCAAGAAACAATCCCCCACCACCTTCATTTGTCGAGTCTGGAAACTACTCCAACCCATTCCCCTCTTACCTGCTCCACATTACTCCACAATCCTCCACCGTCAACTCAAGACATACCCATCTTTGCTACGTGTCGTGCATCAGTTCCTTGTTGTAGCGGCAATTTTCTCGGTGGGTCGGGGGTGGAGGAAAAAATTCAGATGTGGACGTTGCTGCGTGTCCGGGGTGCCTTGGAAGCCACTTTTATGAAGAGTTTCAGCGGCAAATGCCCTCTGGTGGGGCAAAGTGGAGGATGTTCTGGCCCGTGCAAGTTCTCAGCTAGAGCCGGTTCACGGATTCCGCAGGAAACTCAGCCGCTCACTTCTCCAGATCTCCAGATTGTCCCCGGTCGCAAAAGCAACGATGGGCACGCAGGCTCACCCCGTCACGCGGCCGGCTATCTCTTCTGCCCGCGACAAGGGTTGACTTCGTTTCAAGTACCCCGCTGTTTTAAGTACCCCGGTCATCGCAGCACTCGGAATCCTGGAAAAAATGTGCCGCAGCAGAAACTACGACCCATAAGAGCCATTGGAGTGCGGGGCGCCAGGGACGCAGGAAAGCGGAGGGAAAGATTTGATTTTTCTAAAAAATCTAGGGAACCCATAGTGGTTTCGCACGCATCAACGTAGGTCACTCAGCGCTGGAAGCGAACATTTTTGAGTGCATTTTGTGAGCATCTGGTCCGAATTGGCCATCTGTCCCACCGCAGGTGTTCCACTGCAGGTGTTCTACTGCAGGTGTTCTACTGCAGGCTGGCGGGAGTTGCTACGGAGACGCTGATGATGGCCCACACCTCTGGGCACTGGAGGGAGCGAGCGTGTTCTCAGTGAATGGGCACAATGCAGCGCTGGCCAGTTTGTGAAGTCCGTAATGGGAACACCAGCACAACAGCACTGTGCAGTGCGTACTGGAAGAAACCTACTGAAGGTGCCTACTGCAGGTGCGTACTGCATGAAAGGTCTACGGCTGGCGGCGACGCTCTTCCCATTTTTCTTCAAGACCGTTCATAAATCCGCTTTTTTGCTTGGCCCGGGTCTTATCCCCTGGCTTGTGCTCAGTCTGGTGCTGCGAGCCAAATCTCGGCTTTGAGACAGCCACGTAGACACCTCCACCCATGACTAGGAAGCCAACGATTCCAAGCGGGATCAAATGCAACGCCACACCGGCTAATAGCACCAACAAACCTGTGATCATGATCAACACACCAATGACGATGTTGCGTGTTGACAATGACTTCGTTGGGGCCGTTGACAGGGCGTGGGCAAACTTGGGATCTTCCGCATGCAGCTGCTGTTCTAATTGGTCCAGCAGTCTCTGCTCGTGCTCAGAGAGGGGCATGACGACCTCCTTCAGGTCAGGGCCATGGGCGTGTTAAAACGTTAACGAACATACTTGCCTATTGATTCCCACTGAACCGAATCCGCAATGCACTAGGTGCAATCTGGGTCCCGAGCGCCCGGGTATGAACAAGCGACGAAGTCATCTATGAATTAACTCCTACCACTAACAATAGGCTTGATTCTCTGGAACGGAAACCCATATCAGGTGCGTCAGCGATCGGGGTGCTGGGAACATTTTTTGATCACGTACGGATCACGTAGGGAACCCTTGGATTTGGGCACTTTTTACCCGCGTTGAGATGAGAGCCATGCGCTTTTATTGGCGTCGCTAGGGAGCTCTTTACGCTCTGTCGCGAGGCTTAATGAGGCGTGCGGGAACAATTTTGGCGCTACCGAACCTTGCCGCAATAGCATCACCAACCACTTCGGCATTGCGTGAGTTGTCATCCCGAGGGTCCAAGGTGAACTGCAGCGGTGCGCCCGCAAGAGCATCCAGCTTTTCCATGCGCACCCCAATCAATCGCACACTTTGGGACCGGACTCCTAGCGCGCGCAGAAGGGTCACCGCGCCGGCATAAATTTGTGTCGCACTGTCAGTTCCTGCGCTGAGCGTCTTGGACCGCGTGATGGATGAGAAGTCGGAATACTTGATTTTCAAAGAAAGCGTGTGCCCGCTCAACCCTGCTTCTCGAAGACGCCCTGCCACACGGTGGGAAAGTCTCAACAGTTCCCTGGTGAGGACTTCGTCGTCGAAGGTATCCACGGCGAACGTTTCCTCAGAACCGATGCTCTTCTCCTGGCGTTCACCGGTCACCGGCCTCGGATCTATCCCCCAGGAAAGCGAATGCAGTGCAGCCCCCGTGCTACCTAGCGCCTTCTGCAGGGAGGGCAGGGGTGTTGCAGCCACATCTGCCACAGTAAAGATCCCCAATCGAGCAAGGACCTGGCGCGTCTTTACTCCTACACCCCACAGGGCCTCAACAGGCAGGCTGTGGAGGTACTCCACGGTTTGCTCTTTTTCGATCAGGAGCATTCCGTTGGGTTTGCAACGCGTTGAGGCGACTTTAGCCACAAATTTACTGGCTGCAATACCCACCGACGCCGTGATGCCCACCTCTGCGGAAATGCGCGACCGAATCAACGCACCAATTTCTAGAGGTGTTCCCAACCGTCGCAATGAGCCACTGATATCAAGAAAGGCTTCATCCACGCTCAATTGCTCAACTTTGTCTGTAATGGAGCGGAAGACCGTCATGATCTCTCCTGAGACCTGCTGGTAAAGCTGGTGTCGAGGTGGGATTACGACGGCGGTTGGGCACAATCGCAGGGCCGTCACCATGGGCATAGCGGAACGAACCCCCACGCTGCGCGCTTCATAGGAAGCTGAAAGTACCACCGAACGTCCCTCAGGCTGGCCAACGATCACCATTTTGCCTCGTAGATCCGGGCTATCCCGCAGTTCAACAGTTACATAAAAGGCGTCCATGTCCACATGCATGATTGTGCAACCCTCTTGCTGGGACCCTCGGCGCTGCTGCGGTTGCTCATTCACCTCTCAAGTCTAGTGAGTGAACTTCTCTTGAACTCACTAGCGTGCTTGGAGCTCATCACAGTGACGGGCACAACACCTCCAGTATGCCTGGGCCTCTTCTTGGGTAAACTGGAGCCGATGCCATCGCACCAGCTCCGGCAGCTAAGGAAACAGTCATGACCAAATTCATCCCCCGCTCCTCGCGCATAGTGCCGTTATCGCGCATCGTGCCGTTATCTCGCAGATGTCTCTGGGCAGCTGGCGCAGTTTCTACCATTGTCCTTCTGACGGCTTGCACCAGCCAGAGCACTCCTGTTTCGTCCGCCTCGGCCGCTTCGTCTGCTTCGTCCGCTTCGGCCTCCGCTGCCGCAACATCACCATCGGCGCCCATTAGCGCCGCCGCGGAAAGTTCGGCCACCCCGTCAGCACAGTCTGCGGTGAAGAAACTGGTTGCGGGTTTCCCTACAACAGTTTTGCCGCTCATGCCGGACGCCACAATTCAAGCTTCAAGCCTTGAGCACAACACTGACGTTTCGATGGCTTCAATGACAGCAAGTGTCACGGCCAGTTCAGCAGATGTATTGGCTTACTACACCAAGTCGTTGACCAGCCAAGGCTTTGAAGCGCAGCCTGGCGACGCAGTGGACGGCGTTCCGTTGAAGACATTCGTTCGGGCTCAGGGTCAGGAAATTGCCACAGTCTCTATAGTCCAGAGCGCGTCCACCGCGACCTTCACTATCGGCGCAACACTCCTGCCTGCCTCGTTTAGGTAAACCATCGACTCAAGTGACTACTCGATGTAAATACTCACTGACGCTGTCCAGACACTGGCACAAAGTCAGAACTCCAGCATTTTTGATCCCACAGGAAGGAATCTTGAAAGCATGAACACTACTTCCGTCCAAACCGGAGAACCCATGCGTGGGGAACACGACGCATTTATTACGGCTGTAGCGCAGCAATTGACTGAGTTCCTAGCCGAAAAGCACCAGCTACTGACGCAAATATCCCCAGCAACATTGGTTTTGGTGGATTCGATCTCGAAGCTCGTCACCGGCGGGAAACGGATGCGGGCGCTACTGTGCTATTGGGGATGGCGTGGTGCAGGGGGCGCTCCTGAGGCAAAGGCCATCATTCAGGCGGGGGCGGCGCTTGAACTGTTTCAGGCTGCGGCATTGATCCACGATGACATCATTGACCGCTCTGATACCCGCCGCGGAAGTCCAAGCGTGCACCGGCAGTTCAGCACTCTGCATAGCGAGAGCCAGTGGGCTTTAGATGATGAACGGTTTGGCCAGGCAGCCGCGATCCTTACTGGTGACTTGTGTTTGTCTCTCAGTGAAGAGATGTTTGCACGGATCAGCTCCGAAGGCGACAACCGCGCTCGGGAAATTTTTAATCTCATGCGCACGGAAGTCATGGCAGGGCAGTACCTGGATATTTTGGAGGAGGTTGCTGGCCCGTCCCAACCGCATAGCACTGCGGTGGCTCGAGCTTTGGCCATTATCCGTTTTAAGAGCGCAAAGTACTCCTCCGAGCATCCGCTGGTGCTGGGAGGGGCCTTGGCCGGTGGTGAAGATAGTTTACTGGCAGGCTACAGCTCGTTTGCCCTGCCACTGGGAGAGGCTTTCCAGTTGCGCGATGACGTCTTGGGAGTCTTTGGTGATCCGGTTCAAACCGGCAAGCCTGCTGGCGATGACCTGCGTGAAGGCAAGCGGACGGTGTTGGTGGGCTTGACTATAGATGCAAGCGTTGGGGCCGAACGAGAATTTGTTGATAGGAACTTGGGGAACCCTGAGCTAAGCGAGGACGACGTGGAGAGAGTCCGTTCCATCATGGTCCAGTGCGGTGCCCTTGAAAGCGCCGAAGAGCTGATTGCCCAGAGAAGCGATACTGCATTTGCTGCCCTTGCTCAGCTGCCCATTGAGGAGACCGTGACTGCTGCACTTGCGACTGTGGGCCGAGGCGCCGTCGCTAGAACGTCCTGAGCCTCGACTGATGGTGCTTAACTACTGATTCTTAACTAGTAGTAAAGGCCGGTGTCTTTGCGGGTTAGCAACCTCTGGCTGTCAACCCGCAAAGCTATCGAAAAATCTACCAGCCCAGGGCTGCCGCACGGCGGCGGATTTCAGTTTTGCGGCCCTCGCGCAGGGCATCTATTGGCCGCCCTGGCAGTGAATCATCCGCGGTGTAGAGCCATTCGATTGCTTGATTGTCCTCGAAGCCGGCATCGTGAAGCACGGAGATGGTGCCACGCAGGCTTTCCAGGATGTGGTCTCCTGCAATGAACTCAGCGGGAACTGCCCTGATTGAGCGCTCACCCACGCGGGAGGCCAGAAGGGAACCATCTTTAACCAAGGCATGAACTTTAGTGACCGAGACGTCAAGCATCTCGGCAACATCGGGTAGGGGCAACCATTCGCTAACTACTTTTTCAACATTACTCACAGATAAATGTTCCCACATATTGCTCTCAAGCATGCAAACACATGGGCGCTCAACCGATAATCCCAACAATTCCCACGTTCTTGTGTTCATTTTGTGCTCAATCCACATTGAAATTACCATCGAAGTCCCATTCGCACGGACTTTAGTGTAAATTCACTTCTAGTCACATGAGTAACATAAACACCAATGGCATCATCCGTAACGGAAATTTGAGGTACGCCCCGATGACTCCCCCACGCCCATCGCCCACTAGCGCCAAACAGTTGGTCGCAGTGGCCACAGCAGCCATTCCCGTGGTCATGCTTTCCTCCTTGGCTTTGGCCAGTCCCGCGACAGCGGCTCCGACGCAGATCAAGCCCCACGGCAGTCATGGCACCCTTGACGCACAGAAGGTCCTTGCGGCCGTAAAGGCGCGTACTGCTTCAAGTCACATTCCGGCCGCTGTGGTGGCTAGTTCAGTGCCCCGTACAGTTAGCACACAGGCTGTTAGCGCACGTGCTGCTAGCACACCAGTTGTTAAGGCACAGGCTGTTAGGGCACAGGCGTCGGCTTCCTCGACTCATACAGTCGCTGCTGGTGACACGGTCTCCGGCATCGCAGCCACCTTCGGTGTATCCGTTGAGTCTGTTCTTGCTTTAAATAAGATCTCAGCATCCACGATCATCCATCCCGGCAAGGTCCTGACCATCTCCGGATCCGGCGCTCCGGCGGGTGAATCTTCAAGCCCGGCGTCGTCCACTCAGAGCCACACTGTTCGTGCAGGTGAAACCCTCAGCGGGATTTCTGCCCAGTACGGCGTAAGCCTGGAAAGTGTTTACGCGTTGAACAGCCTCACTGGCAGTTCGATCATTCAGCCGGGGCAAGAAATTAAGGTCTCCGGAGAAACTGCAGAAGCACCCCAAGTCACCGAAAACGTGGCGGTTCCTGCCAGTGGCAATCAGTACGTGATCAAGGCTGGTGACACACTTTCCGCTATTGCGGCCAAGAACGATGTGAGCCTCGCGTCCCTCGTCGCTGCAAATGGTGGGGATGCTAAATCAGCGATCTACCCCGGAAAGACCTTGTCAATCCCGGGTTTGACTGCGGCCTCAAGCGATATCGTTCCCATCACGCCAGCTGAGTCTGGCACGGCTGCATCCACGGCGGAACTGACTCCAGAGCAGCAGGTCCCCAGCACTTTTCTGCACTACACCTACCCTGAGGCAGTAGTTAGTGATGCAAACGTCAACAAGTCTGCGCTCCTGGCAGCCCCGGCACCTTCCAGGGCACAGATGAAGGAAATGGTGGCCAGAACTGCGGCAGCAATGGGCGTCGATCCGGCACTTGCCATGGCGTTTGCCCAACAGGAGTCCGGATTCAACCACCAATCAGTCTCCCCAGCCAACGCCATCGGCACCATGCAGGTCATTCCTGATGCTGGCGAGTGGGCATCGGGTCTAGTGGGCCGCACACTGAACCTGCTTGATCCGCAGGACAACGTCACGGCAGGGGTCGCCATCATCCGGGCGTTGCATTCCGGTGCACCGAATGAAGATCAGGCCATTGCAGGCTATTACCAGGGCCAGTACTCCGTCAGCGTCCATGGCATGTTCAACGACACTGTGAATTACGTAGCCGGCATTAAAGCTAACCGCGAGCTTTTCCGCTAACAACTGCCAGCCAGTGACTGCAGGGAGCAAAAAGTACGCTCTCAACGAAAAGGGGACCCCCGCACGGTGTTGCGGGAGGTCCCCTTTGCTTTCAACTCCTAAGCTGGAAGAGTGCAAGAAGTCTCCCCTGACCCCCTGATAGGGTCCACGATCGATGGGCGCTACCTAGTTCTCTCAAAGGTGGCGCACGGCGGCATGTCCACTGTGTACCTAGCAACTGACCTCCGGCTGGGGCGGAACATCGCATTAAAGATCCTACATCCGCATTTAGCCACGGACAGTGCCTTCATCGAACGGCTGGGTCGTGAGGCGCAGAGCGCTGCCAGCCTCTCACACCCGCACGTGGTGCAGATCCATGACCACGGGGTGGGACCGCAGCACGCCTACCTAGTTTTTGAATTCATCGATGGCAATACTTTGCGCGATGTTATTAATGAGAACGGTGCGCTGAGCCCGCGCCAGGCTTTGGATCTTTTGGACCCGATCGTGGAAGGTTTGGCCGCAGCACACAACGCCGGGTTAGTGCACCGGGACGTGAAGCCTGAAAATGTTCTGATTTCTCGTCAAGGGTGGGTAAAGATTGGCGACTTTGGGCTCTCCCGCGCCATCAGCACCTCCACTAACACGGCCACTCTTCTGGGTACTGTCGGGTACATTGCCCCGGAGCTTGCAAGCGGTCACGGCGGGGATGCGCGTAGCGATATTTATTCCGCAGGCATTATGCTCTACGAGCTTCTCACGGGTGTGCAGCCTTTCCGGGGCACCATGCCTGTGGCTGTGGTCATGGCCCACATTCAGGACGATGTCCCAGCCCCCTCCTTGGCGGTTCCCACCCTGCCACCTGTCATGGACGAACTTGTTCGCTACATGACCGAAAAGGATCCCGAAAACCGCCCTGCCAATGGCGCAGCGCTACTGGAGGATCTTCGTCATATTCGCCAGACCCTGACACCAACCGAACTGGACGCTGGCGCCAGCGGCAACAGCGCTACCGGCAACAGCGGCAGTCCCACAGGCAGTCCCACAGAAATCATCACAACAGCTACCCCGGCCTCTGAACCCACGGGCATCGTGGCATCCCCCAACTTCCCCACTTCTGTCTTACCTCAGCCGTCAAGGTTGTATGCCGATGATCCCCGCCAGAGCCATCAGGGTGCGGGCAATGCGGGAAGTTCCGGCGCTTACGGCGTGTCGCAGGAGAAGTACGACGCCGGTCCGAACCTCACCGCGGCCATCGGCGCAGGTGCCTACCTCGGGATAGGTGAGAAGGAAAATACTCTCTCACTATCGAAGCGCCAACGTGCAGCAGCCGCAAAATCGCGCGCCAAGGCTGCAGCAACTCCGCAAAAGACGTTGGGTTCAAAGAATCCTCGTCGTCGGGCTCTGCTGTGGATCATGTTGGTGGTTGTTCTTGGTGTCATTGCTGCCACTGCAGGCTGGTTCTTGGCATTGGGTCCAGGCGCCTTGGCGACGGTGCCTGATGTACACAATAAGACTGTGCCGCAAGCGCAGGACATACTCCGCACGGCAGGATTCGGGCTGACTCCCACTACGGATGTGTTTGATGAAAAGGTGGCGGCCGGCTTCGTCGTTTCCACCGACCCCACAGCTGGGGAATCAATCCGAAAATTCAACGGTGTCACCCTGGCAGTCTCCCGCGGTCCGCTCCTCTACGCAGTGCCCACACTTGTTGGGCTACAGCTCGGTGATGCGAAACAAGCTCTCTCTGATGCGCATCTGGCTGTTGGCAACGTCACCGAAGCCTTTGATGAAAAGGTCGCTACCGGCGTCGTAGTGGCCCAGGAGATTGCTGCAGGTAAGGAATTCCGTGGGAACACAAAAGTAAATATTTCTGTCTCTAAGGGCCCCAAACCCATTCCCGTGCCGTCCGTGACGGGACAGCCACAGGATCAGGCAGTGGCCGCGTTGAAGGCTGTTGGACTCGTCGCCGCCATTGCCCCGGAGCAAGCCAACAGCGCTTCCATTCCCGCTGGGTCTGTTATCTCCGCTTCCCCCGATTCCGGAGAGCTCAAGGCCGGGGACTCAGTCACCCTTACCCTCTCTAAAGGGCCACGCTTGATCGAAGTACCGAGTTTTGTTGGAAAACAGCTGAACGTGGCCCGCCCCGCCTTGGAAGAATTGGGCTTTAAGGTCGAGATCAAAGAAGGCGCGTTCGGCATAATCTTCGGTACCGTGGCCACCCAAAATCCAAGATCCGGGCAGCACCCTGAAGGCACAACCATCACGTTGGGTGTTGTGTAACTCTCCGCAAGAGAAAACTGCCGGCCCCCACCTTTTTTACAAGGTGAGGCCGGCATTTTTGTCATGTATTGATTTTTTGCAATAAATTACTTGGACTTGCGTAGAGCCTCGGAGACTAGGAACGCCATTTCAAGTGATTGCTTATGGTTCAAGCGTGGATCACACACCGACTCATAGCCGGTGAGGAAAGCTTCCTGGTCAATGGGATCCGCGCCACCAAGGCACTCCGCTACGTCATCCCCTGTCATCTCCACATGCAGACCACCGGGGAAGGTGCCCTGGGCCTCATGAACTTCAAAGAAACCGCGTACTTCATCAATGACGTCGTCAAAGTTGCGGGTTTTGTACCCGTTGGGCGAGGTGACAGTGTTGCCGTGCATCGGATCGGTGACCCAGAGGACTTGAGCTCCGGAAGCTGTCACCTTTTCAACCAGGTTCGGTAGCTTCTCACGGATATTTGTAGCACCCATCCGAGTGATGAATGTCAGGCGTCCAGGTTCGCGGTTGGGATCCAGCTTCTCGATGAGGCGCAGCGCATCATCTGAAGTTGTGGTGGGGCCAAGTTTGACACCAATGGGGTTGCGGACTCGAGAAAGAAAATCGACGTGGGCCGAATCCAGATCCCGGGTACGCTCGCCGATCCACAAGAAGTGGGCGGATGTGTCGTAAGGCAGCCCTGTGCGTGAGTCAATGCGTGTCAACGCCCGCTCATAGTCAAGTAGCAGTGCCTCGTGACTGGCGAAGAACTCCACTGTCTTGAGTGCTTCAAAGTCCGCACCGCAGGAGGTCATGAACTTAATGGCGCTGTCGATATCCTTGGCCAAGCGCTCATAACGGCTGTGCGCCGGGTTGGAGGTGAAACCGCGGTTCCATTCGTGCACGCTGCGCAGATCCGCGAATCCACCCTGCGTGAACGCCCGGATGAGGTTCAGCGTTGAGGCCGAGGTATGGTACGCCTTGAGCATGCGTGCTGGGTCATGCCGCCGGGACTCAGGGGTGAATTCGAAACCGTTGACGATGTCGCCGCGGTAAGCAGGCAACGTCACCCCGTCACGCGTTTCATCGTTGGAGGAACGCGGTTTGGCGAATTGACCCGCCATACGCCCCATCTTGATGACGGGAAGCTGTGCCCCATAGGTAAGTACCACGGCCATCTGCAAAATTGTCTTTACCCGTGCACTGATCTTATCGGCCGTTGCAGCCTCGAAGGTTTCAGCACAGTCTCCACCTTGGAGAAGGAACGCCTCACCTTGAGCGGCCTTGGCCAGACGTGAACGCAGGACATCAACTTCGCCAGCAAACACCAGCGGCGGCACGGAGGAAAGTTCCTTCACGGTAGCCGCGAAGTGGGGGTCCTTTGCCCATGTAGGCTGCTGCGCGATGGGCAGCTCACGCCAGCTGTCAAGCCCCGGATAAACAGCCGCCCCAGGGACGGGCGTTGTAGCAATGGGGTCTTGCGAGGCAGTGTATGTTAGATCGTTCACCGCTTAAGCCTATCCCGCCCGAGCGCACGCCACCAACCAGTCCGCTTCATGAGATGCCGACGCTTTTACCAGCGCTATTGAGCGGGCCTTGGACGCCTCATTTTTCGGTAGGATCCGCATCGGGGTCGGTAGTTTCTTCAACGGTTGCAGGCTCCGGGGTGGGCTTGGCTTTTTTAGTGCCGATCACTGTTACCGTCCCCGGCAACACAGCAGAAGCTGCTCCCAGTCTCACTGCGTCACCAGCATTTTTTGCGGCTTGGGCTACTTTGGCAGGTACGGCCTTGATTGCCTTCTCGGTAGCAAGTTTATCCTTGACAGTCGTGGCATAGGAATCAACATATTCCTGTCCGGAAAGCCTCATGAGTTCGTACATGATCTCATCGGTGACAGAACGTTGCACAAATCTGTCATCCGACATTCCCTGGTACCTGCTGAAATCCATAGGCTCCCCAAAAATCACGCCAAGGCGTCGAATCGTGGGAATCCGGCGCCCAATGGGCTGAACCTTGTCAGTGCCAATCATGGCAACGGGGATCACGGGCACGTTGGCAGTCAGTATCAACTTAGCTACTCCCACTTTTCCCCGGTAAAGGCGGCCATCGTGGCTACGGGTACCTTCGGGATATATCCCCAGCAAGCCGCCACCGTTGAGCACATCAACACCAGTTTGCAAGGAATCCGCCGATGCCGCCCCACCTGAACGGTCCATAGGCAGCTGATTTGTGAGTTTAAAAAAGGCTGCTGTTAGGCGTCCTTTGATGCCACGACCAGTAAAGTAGTCACTCTTTGCCAGAAACACCACCGGCCGTGGCACCATCAGCGGCATAAAGATGGAATCTGAAAACGAAAGATGGTTACTGGCCAGCACTGCGGGCCCCTCAAGAGGCAAGTTATCCAGACCCTTCGTCCAGGGCCGGAACAGCACCTTCAAAACGGGGCCGAGGAATATTTTCTTTAGTACCCAATAGATCACGGTGGTGTTCCTCCTCTGACTCTGCCGGTTACGCTCTGGCTCTGCCGGTTACAAGCGACCCGGGTCCATTGCGCTACCCCACAACGGACGTATCAACAGTAGTCTAGTGAAAGCGGCACAAAATCGCCTCAGCACGGCCGCGTCACCATAAAAAGCGTTCCCCGGCCTCAGTTACCGGGAAGGAAAGGAGTCAGCCTCAATGGCACAGTCGTTCCGATCTCCAGGTCATGGGGATTATTCAAAAATTGGCGTGGCGGTATGCCACGGTTTCACCGGCTCACCTATCAGCATGCGGGGCTGGAGCGAGTACCTGGCAGACACAGGATTCGCCGTGAACATGCCGCTGCTGGCAGGCCACGGCACGTCATGGCAGGAATTGGCCAAAACCCCGTGGCAGCATTGGTACCGCGATTTTGAGGCTGCCTATCTGGAACTTGCTGCTCGCTGTGACACCGTTTTCGTGGCGGGCCTGTCTATGGGCGGGGCTCTAGCGCTGCGTGTGGCTGCACTGCATCCTGTGGCAGGAGTGGTAGTAGTGAATCCAGGTCTGACGTTTAATGACAACAGAGCGAAATACTCCGGTTTGCTGAAATATGTGCTCAAGAGTGTGCCAGCCATTGGCGATGACATGAAACTACAGGGCGTCAGCGAGGGGGCATACACCCGTACGCCGGTGGCGGCTGTCCATCAGCTCTCGCAACTTTTCCAGAACACCATCGAACTTCTCCCCCGCGTCACAGCACCAACCCTGGTGTTCCGCTCAACAGTGGATAACGTTGTTCCAGATTCCAGCCTTGAGCTCCTGAAGCAAAAGGTCTCCAGCACTGACGTAAAGGTTATTCCGCTGGAAAACAGTTACCATGTAGCCACAATGGACAACGATGCCCCCCTGATCTTTTCCCAGTCTGCAGACTTCTTCCGAAGGAATCTTCATGCAATCTGACCCTGGCGCGGATACCCCGCACACCGGCGGTAATGACGAGGAAGTGTGGCTGGATCTTGTCTCCCGCCTCGAATCAGGCAATGACGCGTTCATGGACGCGCCCCATTCCCTGAGCCAGGAATTAGCCACAGACCAGGACCCAGCGGACGATCAAGAATCAGAATCTAAGGGGGTCGTTGACTTTGACCCATTGGGTGTTTGGCAGCGCGAATCGGAGCCTGCACCTCACGAAGCCAGCCCCGAGGAACTTGCTGAACACTCTGGAACTGCCAATGACGTCACCACTTTTGGCCCCCGAGATTACCTTAGTGACGACGGCGAAGAAGAGTTTGTGCCGGAAGAACTACCCAGCCTGCGCAATACCGAACCAGCCCTTATGCTTGCCTGGATTGGTGCGGCAGGTGGCCCACTGTTCCTTGTCTTCTCGGCAATTTTTTGGCGATCAATACCCATGACATTTATCTTTGGCGTCATCGTGGCATTTCTGGCGGGCACGGGCTACCTATTGTTCCGTCTGCCCGATCACCGGGACCATGACAGCGGCGACGGCGCCGTCGTATAGGTTTTCCAGACCCCGGGTTATCACTACCTAGTGTTTTCATGACCCCGAACCCGTGCCAGGTCCGCGGCGCCGATCAAGCCCGCTGATGGGCCCAACTGGCCCACCGTGATCAGCGCTTCTTGGCGGTAGCCTCGTCCTGTTAGATTCCGTGAAAAAGCCCGACGCGCGGGCTCAAGCAGGAGGTCACCGGCGGCGCTGAGACCGCCACCGATGATAAAAATTGCTGGGTCAAGGGCAGCCGCCAGATTCGCTATTCCCAAACCCAGCCAGTCACCCACTTCTGCCACCAGTTCTTGGGCAGTGGCTTCGCCAGCCAAGGCTAGTTCGGTGACAACATTGCCTGTGATCTCCTTGGGGCGGCCGTGGGTTGCCGCAAGCAGACCCGCCGCCATGGGCGAGTGCTTTCTAGCCAGTTCGCGGCCTTCTCGCCCCAGTGCATTACCTGAAGCATACTGCTCCCAACATCCTCGGTTGCCACATTCGCAACGGTGCCCACCGGGCATGATGATTTGATGCCCAAACTCACCAGCCATACCAAAACTGCCGCGTTCAACCCGGCCGTTGATCATCAACGCCCCACCAATTCCTGTCCCCAGCGTCAACATAAGCAGCCTGTCGTGGCCGCGTCCGGCACCAAACCGCCATTCCGCCCAAGCAGCAGCATCTGCGTCGTTCGTTAGGACAACCGGGCGCTGAAGCAAGGTCTCCAGGGTGTCCCGCAATGGCTCATCACGCCAGGCAAGGTGGGGGCTGAAGACAACCTTGGTTCCTGCCAAGTCCATCCACCCCGCGGCTCCGATGCCAACCGATGCAAACTCGTACCTTGCACCTAGCTCATGGACTAATTCCACAATCACAGCCTCCACTGCCCGTGCGTCACGGCCGGGAGTGCAGCGCCTGAGTTCTTCAAGGATGACGCCGTTGCTGTCAACCACACCGGCAGCCACTTTTGTGCCACCAATGTCGATCCCGAGCGCTAACGGGGTTCGTGTCTTTGGAGGCTGGTTGATGCAGCCGGATGAATCGGGTCCATTGTTAGGCGGTGGCGGGAACATCCCATAATTCTAGTCAGCTATATACGCCGTCCACGCCACATTGAAAGTGTGA
The DNA here is from genome assembly GCF_039529835.1 of Arthrobacter sp. TMP15. Taxonomy (NCBI): domain Bacteria; kingdom Bacillati; phylum Actinomycetota; class Actinomycetes; order Micrococcales; family Micrococcaceae; genus Arthrobacter; species Arthrobacter sp. TMP15. The sequence goes on along the minus strand of NZ_CP154262.1, from coordinate 1,401,704 downwards.
GCTGAACAACATAAAGTTACCAACGGGTAACATCGCGTTCGGGGCGAATCACGTACTTGGCGGATAGAGTAAAGCAACTAGATCGCAGGCCCACTTATCAAAGGAGCTATTGTGCAAGAGATTTCCGTTCCGGCCAAGGTAGTTAGTCCACGGACCATGAACACCACCGATTTTGTGCTCCGGCAAGCAAAGTTGGCTACCAACCCCGCACTTTTTTCCAAACGCAATGCTGACAATGTTTGGGTTGACGTGTCAGCCAAAGAATTCCAAGCCGACGTCAGCGCCATTGCCAAAGGCATGATTGCTTCCGGTATCAAAGTGGGAGATCGAGTAGGGATCATGGCGCGTACCCGCTATGAGTGGACACTGGTTGACTTCGCCATTTGGTTTGCGGGAGCTGTCTCCGTGCCGATCTATGAAACATCCTCCCCGTCGCAGGTGGCCTGGAACCTAGGCGACTCCGAGGCAGTAGCCGTTTTTGCTGAAACCGGATCCCACGAGAAAATCATCTCTCAAGCAGTGCACAATGAGAGCCTCACCACCCTCACCCAGGTCTGGCAGCTCGAAGGCGATGGCTTGGACGTGTTGAGGGAAGCTGGTAAGGATGTCGGTGCGGACACCCTCGAGGCTGCCCGCACGGCGAACGGCTTGGATGATGTAGCCACGATTATCTACACTTCCGGCACCACAGGCCGACCCAAAGGGTGCATGCTCACACACCACAACTTTGTGGAACTCAGTGAGAACGCTCTCTCTGTGCTAGGTCACAGCGTGGTTGTGCCGGGCTCGCAAACAATCATGTTCCTGCCCCTAGCCCATGTCTTTGCACGCTACATATCCGTTTTGGCTGTTGCTGGCGGCGCCAAGGTTGGACATACCCCAGACATTAAGCACCTGCTCGAGGACCTCCAAAGCTACAAGCCAACGTTTATTCTTGCCGTGCCTCGCGTGTTTGAAAAGGTTTATAACTCAGCAGCGCTCAAGGCTGAAGGCGAAGGCAAGGGCAAAATCTTTGCAGCAGCCGCCAAAACAGCAATCGAATACTCGCGCGCTACCCAAGACGGCAAAGTGTCCCTGGGCCTGAAGGCCAAGCACTTCGTGTTTGACAAGCTCGTCTACGTCAAACTCCGCAATGCTATGGGCGGGAACGTCCGGCACGCTGTTTCCGGCGGTGGTCCCCTGGGCGAACGCCTGGGCCACTTCTTCCAAGGTATTGGTTTGCAGATCCTCGAAGGGTATGGTCTGACCGAAACAACAGCCCCCATCACAGTTAATCGGCCCGAGCGTATCAGAATCGGTACTGTGGGCGCTCCCCTGCCAGGGAATGCGATAAAAATCGCGGACGACGGCGAAATTCTCGCCAAAGGTGTTTGCGTGATGAAAGGCTACTTTGGTCGCGAGGACCTGACGGCTGAGAACTTCATCGACGGCTGGTTCCGAACAGGCGACGTCGGAGAGCTCGACGATCAGGGCTTCCTTAAGATCACTGGTCGCAAGAAGGAAATCATTGTCACCTCCGGTGGCAAGAATGTTGTTCCGGCCCTGCTGGAAGATCAGATCCGTGCAGACGCCATCGTCTCGCAGTGCGTTGTCATTGGCGATCAGCGTCCGTTCATCGCAGCCATTGTGACCATCGATGAGGACGCGCTGGCTCAGTGGGGCAAGGCACACGGACTGCCCACAGGAATTACGGTAGCCGAGGCAGCCAAGCACTCTACAGTCATTGCGGCAGTGCAGGCGGCCGTCAACAGGGCTAACGCTTCGGTGTCTTCCGCTGAGGCTATCAAGCAGTTCAGGATTGTCGATTCGGACTTTACCGAAACTTCGGGCCACCTAACCCCATCGTTGAAGGTAAAGAGAGCCCAGGTTATGAAGGACTTCGATGCAGTGGTAGAAGAGATCTACCTGAGCAAGAAACCCGCCTAAAGCCAGGCAGCCGCGCAGCCAAAAGGCGGCGCCGGCTCCCGGAGCGGGGATGGATTTTCAAGGTCGCCCAGCGGCCGAGGAAATCTTAGCGTCCGCGAGGGAGCCGGCGCCGCCCTCTTTAGTTAATGGAGCCGGAGCCGCCATGTGCTGTTAGGAGATCACCACCAGCAGGTCCCCACCCTGCACCTGAGCTACGCCGGAGACTGCCAGGCGGGAGACTGTGCCACCCACCGGGGTAGTAATCGAAGCCTCCATTTTCATGGCTTCGATGGTGGCAACCGTCGCGCCAGCCTCAACCACATCGCCAACAACGAGCATGACGCTCACGGCTCCGGCGAAGGGTGCAGCGATTTGTCCTGGCACGCTCTCGTCAGCCTGTTCAGCAGCCTTGACGGTGCTTTCGATGCTGCGATCACGCACAGTGATGGGACGGCTTTGGCCGTTGAGCTTGCACACAACTGTGCGCATTCCCTTCTCATCCGGCTCAGAGATCGTCTCAAGTGCCGCGATCAGGCGTACGCCCTTATCCAGATCCAGAGCGTGCTCAACCCCACGGCGTAAACCAAACAAGTAGTCACGTGTGTCGAGGACTGAAACATCACCGTACGCCTCACGAACAGCTTCAAATGCTTTGGTGGGTCCAGCGAAGAGTAAGCGGTTCAACGCCGCCCTGCGGGTAGCACTGTCACCGGCGAGCTCGGCGCTGTCAGCTGGGCTGAGAACGCCCATCCGATCAGTCAGAGTGCGGCCCTGCAGCGCTTTGGTGCGGAATGGCTCAGGCCAGCCGCCCGGCGGGGTACCCAATTCTCCACCCAGGAAGCCCACCACAGAGTCCGGGATGTCATAATTTTCTGGATTCTCCTGAAAGTCGGCAGGGTCGGCCTTGATACCCACCAAATGCAGGGCAAGATCGCCCACAACTTTAGAGGAGGGGGTGACCTTTACAAGGTGGCCAAGAATTTTGTCCGCAGCCGTGTACATGTCCTCGATTTCTTCAAATCGCTCCCCCAGCCCCAGCGCAATGGCCTGCTGACGCAAATTGGAAAGTTGCCCACCGGGAATTTCATGCTGGTAAACCCTGCCGGTGGGTGCTGTAAGTCCTGATTCAAACGGTGAGTACAGGCGTCGCACGGCTTCCCAATACGGTTCAAGGGAGCTGATGGCGGCTAGGTCAATGCCAGTGTCGCGCTCGGTGTGAGCCAATGCGGCAACGAGGGCAGAGGCTGAGGGCTGGCTTGTTGTCCCTGCCAGTGCGGCGGAGGCAACGTCAACGGCGTCGACCCCTGCATTAATGGCCGCCATCAGCGTAGCCAGCTGGCCACCTGCGGTGTCATGAGTGTGCAGGTGCACCGGCAGTTCGAAGCGCTCGCGCAGGGCCGTCACCAGTTTGGCTGCCGCAGCGGGGCGCAGGACCCCCGCCATATCCTTGATCGCCAGGATATGGGCACCGGCGTCTACGATCCGCTGGGCCAGCTCCACGTAGTAATCGAGAGTGTAGATTTTTTCGGCAGGATCCAATAGATCGCCTGTGTAGCAAAGCGCCACTTCAGCCACTGCAGTTCCGGTGGCCCGCACGGCCCTAATGGCCGGCTCCATCTGGTCCACGTCGTTGAGGGCGTCGAAAATCCGGAAGATATCAATTCCGCTGGAGGCAGCCTCCTGAACAAATGCATCGGTGACTTCGCTAGGGTACGGCGTATAGCCCACCGTGTTTCGTCCGCGCAGGAGCATTTGCAGGCAGACGTTCGGCAGCGCAACACGGAGCTGCTCCAGTCGCTGCCACGGGTCTTCACCGAGGAACCGCAGCGAAACGTCATAGGTGGCCCCGCCCCAAGCCTCAACCGAGAGCAGCGCCGGAGTCAGCACAGATACGGCTGGGCCCGGCGCAAGCAGGTCCCTGGTACGCACCCTGGTGGCCAGCAATGACTGGTGGGCGTCTCTGAACGTGGTATCCGTCACAGCTACAGCGGTTTGTGCACGCAAAGCTGCAGCGAAGCCTTCCGGGCCCAGCTCTGCTAATTGTTGCCGGGTTCCGGCCGGAGCCGAGTCCAGATCAACTTCAGGGAGTTTACGGGCCGGGTCTTCTAGCGCCGTTAGCTCACCGTGAGGCTTGTTGACAGTTGTATCCGCCAACCAGGTCAGCAGCTTTGTACCGCGATCCGAAGACACGTGGGAGTTCAATAATTCCGGGCGCTCATCAATAAATGAGGTGGCCACGTCTCCGGCGTTGAATGCGGGGTCAGCAAGAACTGCCTGCAGGAAGGCGATATTTGTTGAGACGCCGCGGATGCGGAATTCAGCCAGCGCACGGCGGGCACGGGAAACGGCTGCACCGTAGTCGCGTCCGCGGCATGTGAGCTTCACCAGCATGGAATCAAAGTGCGGGCTGATCTCGGCCCCTGCATAGATGGTTCCGCCGTCGAGCCTGACACCCGCCCCACCGGCTGAACGGTAGGTAGTAATCTCTCCGACGTCTGGGCGGAACCCGTTGGACGGATCTTCAGTGGTGATTCTGCACTGCAGTGCAGCACCCTTGACATGCACAGAGTCCTGGCTCAGACCAAGATCCGCCAGGGTCTCTCCGGCAGCGATTCGCAGCTGAGCCTGGACCAGATCAACATCTGTGATTTCTTCCGTGACGGTGTGTTCAACCTGAATACGCGGGTTCATCTCAATGAAGACGTGCTGACCGGCACGTTCACCAACAGTGTCTACCAGGAACTCAACGGTGCCGGCATTGACATAGCCCATGGCTTTGGCAAACTTCACAGCGTCGCTGTGCAACGCCTTGCGGATGTTCTCGTCCAAATTGGGGGCTGGGGCGATCTCAACCACTTTTTGGTGGCGGCGCTGCAAGGAACAGTCGCGTTCAAAAAGGTGAATCACGTTACCTTCGCCGTCGGCGAGGATTTGAACCTCAATGTGGCGCGGGCGTAGTACTGCTTGCTCGAGGAACATGGTGGCGTCACCAAAGGCGGCATCCGCTTCACGCATGGCAGCCTTGAGCGCCTCCTCCAAGTCCTCAGCCTTTTCAACACGACGCATACCGCGCCCGCCGCCGCCTGCCACAGCCTTGGCAAAAATGGGGTAACCGATCTCTGCGGCAGCACCAAGGAGGAACTCCAAGTCATCGCTGGGCGCGCTTGACTTCAGAACAGGGATCCCTGCCTTGCGCGCAGCTTCCAGCGCGTGAACCTTGTTTCCGGTGAGTTCAAGCACCTCAGCCGGTGGCCCCACGAAAGTTATGCCAGCTTCTCTGGCAGCCGCTGCCAAGTCCGGATTTTCAGAGAGGAATCCGTACCCGGGGTAGATGGCATCTGCTCCGGATTCCTTAGCCACCCGAATCACTTCTGCCACATCCAGGTACGCCCGGACAGGGTGGCCCTCTTCACCAATCAGGTAGGCTTCATCTGCCTTTTGGCGGTGAATAGAGGTCCGGTCTTCGTAGGGGTATACCGCAACCGTCTTGGCACCAAGCTCGTAGCTGGCACGGAAGGCCCGGATCGCGATTTCTCCGCGGTTGGCAACCAGAATTTTCGAAAACATCCCACTCCTGTTTAAACGATTGTCAAGCGGAACAAGCTTTGGCCCTTGGCTCAAGGCTGCCAAGCTATGTCCCACTAGCCAAGACAGCTACCGCACGTGGTTACGCGCGGCGCCTGTCTCTTGGTAGAGGCTGTAATAAATCTATTGTTCGGCGAATCACATCAGTGCCCTTTAGGCGATGATTCCACTTCTGTGCCGTGACACAAAGTTGTGTTAGTTTCTCTCGCACACTAACAGCAACCAAATCTTGTGACACAAATCACTTCCATGTCCGTAATAAAAAACCCGGGAACAAAAGTGTTGACACAGTTCCATAAATATGGCCACGCCTGTTGCTCAGGACTGGGTCAAAAGACTCCAGCCAGCTCCTCCATAGACGGGCACGAGCACACAAGATTTCGATCCCCAAAAGCCTGATCAATGCGGCGCACCACCGGCCAGTACTTGGCCCGCGGATCCACCCCTGCAGGGAAAACCGCTTCCTCCCTGCTGTACGGGTGTCCCCATACCTGGGCAATACTTTGCGCCGTGTGTGGGGCGTTGCCCAGTGGATTGTCATCAGTTGGCCAGAGACCGTCCTGCACCGCCGCGATTTCCTTGCGGATAGCAATCATGGCATCGATGAACCGCTCGATCTCACCCAAGTCCTCAGACTCAGTGGGCTCGATCATCAAGGTTCCGGCTACTGGGAAAGACATGGTTGGTGCATGGAAACCGTAGTCGATCAGACGTTTAGCTACATCGTCAACACTCACTCCGGAGTCTGCGGTAATACCGCGCAGATCCAGGATGCACTCATGCGCGACCAGGTCATGGGCGCCCGTGTAGAGGACCGGGTAGTGCTCACCCAAGCGGCGGGCGATGTAGTTTGCCGACAGGATCGCTGTCTGGGTTGCCAGCCGGAGTCCGTCGGGGCCCATCATGCGAATGTAGGCCCACGAAATGGGCAGGATCGACGCCGAACCGTACGGTGCACTGGAGACCAGCCCCACCGAAGACTTAGCTCCGAGCTCACGGGCAGGCAAGTGCTTGGCCAAATGTGCACCAACGGCTACCGGGCCAACACCAGGACCCCCGCCGCCGTGCGGAATGCAGAAAGTCTTATGCAAATTCAGGTGCGAAACATCGGCACCGAACTTACCCGGCTGTGCCAACCCAACCAAAGCGTTCAGGTTGGCGCCATCAACGTAAACCTGACCACCGGCGTCGTGAATCATGGCGCAAATGCTGCTGATCGAGGTCTCAAACACACCATGCGTCGAAGGATAGGTGACCATGATGGCCGCCAAGTTTTCTTCGTGGAGGTTGATCCGCCATTTCAGATCATCTATGTCGATATTGCCAAATCCGTCAGTGGCAACCGAAACAACTTTCAATCCTGCCATGACAGCCGAGGCCGCATTAGTACCGTGCGCAGAGGTGGGGATCAAGACGATATCGCGATCCGGGTTGCCGTTCTCCACATGAAAAGCCCGGATAGCCATCAGCCCGGCAAACTCCCCCTGTGAGCCGGCATTGGGTTGCACAGAAACAGCGTCGTAGCCGGTGATCTCCGCCAACCACGCTTCCAACTGTGTTGCCAGCTCTACGATCCCTACCGTGTCCGTAGCCGGTGCGAAGGGATGTAACTGGGAGAATTCCGGCCAGGTCACTGCCGCCATTTCGGCTGTGGCATTCAATTTCATGGTGCACGAGCCCAACGGAATCATGCCACGGTCAAGGGCGTAGTCCGCGTCGGAAAGTTTGCGCAGGTAGCGCAGCATCTGCGTTTCAGAGTTGTGCGCATGAAACACCGCGTTGCTCATGTATCCGGTAGAGCGGGCGGGGGTGGGCAATTCTACGGCGCGGGCCTCCCTCGCCTCACGCGCCGGCCCGGTGCCACCGTTCTGAACGGGCACCTGACCGGCTAAGAGCCTTGAAATTTCAGCTACATCGGCATCCGTAGTAGTTTCATCAACCGCAATTTGTACATGGTCGTGGTCAACGTGGCGTAGGAGGATCCCTGCGCGGTGGGCTGCTGCAACTAGTTCAGCTGCCGCATGTCCGCTACCAGCAGCGACCCGAATTTTGAGTGTGTCGAAGTAGTTTGTGTGCACCACGGCATGCCCGGAGTCCGTGGCCGCCGTTGCTACGGCCTTGGCGCGGGTATGTACTGCGGTAGCGATCCTGCGCAGCCCGTCAGGTCCGTGGTAGAGAGCGTACATGCCTGCCATGACGGCCAAGAGTACTTGGGCGGTGCAGATGTTAGAGGTGGCCTTCTCCCGGCGGATGTGCTGCTCGCGGGTCTGCAATGCCAACCGGTATCCCGGATTACCCGCTGCATCCTTGGAGACACCCACCAAGCGGCCAGGCAGTGCGCGCTCAAGGCCCTGACGAACCGCCATGTACCCTGCGTGTGGGCCGCCAAAGCCCATAGGCACGCCGAAACGTTGAGATGTCCCCACCGCAAGGTCCGCACCCAACTCACCCGGAGATTCCAGCAGGGTCAGGGCCAGCAGGTCAGCGGCCACAGCTACTACGGCTTTCCGTTCTTTGGCTGCGGCAATGATCGGGGCAATGTCCCGGATGAGCCCGGAATCCCCCGGGTACTGCAGAAGCACACCAAAGAACGCAACATCAGGGAGCTTTTCATCAAAGTTATGCGCTAGCACCGGGATGCCCATGGCCTTGGCGCGCGTATGCACTACAGCGAGAGTCTGCGGGAACGCATCAGCATCAACCAACAGGACGGCATCCTGCGCTGCTGTGCGATTACTGCGGCGCATCAGTGCCACCGCCTCAGCTGCCGCCGTTCCTTCATCAAGCATGGAAGCGTTGGCTGTCACCATCCCGGTCAGGTCTGCCACCACTGTTTGAAAATTCAGCAGCGCCTCGAGCCGGCCCTGGGAGATTTCCGGCTGGTACGGCGTATATGCCGTGTACCACGCGGGAGACTCCAGCACGTTGCGTTGGATGACCCCAGGGGTGTGCGTGCCGTAGTAGCCTTGACCGATAAATGACTTGTTCAGCGTGTTCTTCGCTGCCAACGACTTTAACTCGGCAAGCATGGCTTCCTCCGAAGCGGCTGCCGGCAAGGCCAGGGGGGCTGTGGTGTAGATGGATTTGGGCAGCGCGGCTGTTGAAAGCTCCTCCAAAGAAGCGAATCCTAGGGTGCTCAACATATGATGAACGTGGGGTTGCGCAGTAACCCCAATGTGTCGATCACTAAAAACGGCCGACACAAGGTTGTTTGTGTCTTGGCGCCCGGGTAAATTCTCAGGGGTGTTTGTCAATGGGTTCTCCAAGTCGCGAACGTTCCACAGCTATTGTATGTGTCAGAGCTATTCGCAGCAGCACAAGATTTAGGTAAGCAACGCAAAGGGTAATGGTTCATCCGTGCAAGTAGTGAGTATCAGCAGCCTCAAAGGCGGCGTCGGCAAAACGTCAGTCACGCTTGGCTTGGCCTCAGCAGCCTTGGCCGCCGGCATCCCAACCTTGGTGATCGATCTTGATCCCCATGCCGACGCCACCACTGGGCTCGGTGTAGCCGCGCGTGGGCAATTGGACATCGGTCAACTGATCAAGAATTCTCGTAAAGCTGACTTAGCAGCCAACGTTGTGCCCAGTGGTTGGCTTGCAGCGCACCAGAGCGAGAACGAAAGCACACCAACGCTCGACGTCGCCATGGGCTCTGCCTTCAGCGGGATCTACGATAGGCCAGATCTTGGCAAACGAGACCTTCGCCGCCTTGCCACAATCTTAGCCAATGCAGACCGTGACGGCACAGCGCCATACCAACTAGTGCTTATCGATTGCCCTCCCTCACTAAACGGGCTCACCCGCATGGCGTGGACAGCAAGTAGCCGGGTGCTGTTGGTTGCCGAGCCTGGGCTGTTCTCTGTTGCCGGCACACAGCGCACGCTTCGGGCTATTGAACTTTTCCGCACCGAATTCGCTCCAGCGTTAGTTCCTGCCGGCATCGTTGCCAACAGGGTGCGCACAGGTTCCAATGAGCATGCCTACAGATTGTCTGAAATGAAGACTATGTTTGGCGAACTGCTTCTCTCACCCACGATCCCTGAGCAGGCAAACTGGCAGCAGATACAGGGTGCGGCGCACCCTGTGCACCAGTGGCCCGGAGACTCGGCAAAGAACGCCTCAGCTCTCTTTGACAGTTTGTTGGATTCAGTGCTGAACCAAAGCGCCACCCGCAGCCGCCTCTACCGCGGCTGAGCAAGCCTACTTCGCCAAGAGCCGCCAGCATGATGCTCTTGCCCGGCCAATAAATGAAACCACATTAACAGTAGCCGTTACTAGCTCTCCAGTGGTGGAGAGTCTCAACCATTACTACGGGCTAGTTGAAATACACATTGAGGGGGAAATGTATTTGAGCATGACTGACTCAAAAACCAGAACCTGTTGCTAATTCTTCCCGGTTCCACTTCTAGCTGTAGTTGGTTCTAGGAGAGTTGGTTCTAGGAAATCTTGCGGGTTTCCCGGCGCTTACCCAGCTCATCATCGGGGAAGCTCTGCACAGCTGCATGCTCACTGGGCAACGACGCCAAACTACCTTCAACTTCTCGCCAGACACGTCCCACGGCGATCCCAAAGACACCTTGGCCACCCTGGACAAGGTCAATGACCTCATCCGCTGAGGTGCATTCATAGACTGATGCGCCATCACTCATCAAAGTGATTTGGGCCAGATCTTCAACGCCACGTTCGCGCAGGTGTTCAACGGCCGCGCGAATCTGCTGCAGCGAAACACCTGTGTCCAACAACCGCTTGACAACCTTCAAAACGAGAATGTCCCGGAAACCATAGAGCCGTTGCGAACCGGAACCGGCTGCTCCGCGCACGGCAGGTTCCACCAGTCCCGTCCGGGCCCAGTAATCCAGTTGGCGGTAGGTGATACCGGCGGCCTTGCAGGCTGTTGGCCCTCGGTAGCCTGCGTTTTCATCCAGTACGGGCAGATCTTCAGTGAAAAGCAAACCCTGCGAACCTGCCTTCATGGCAGTGCTGGGGACAACGGCTGCCGTTAGCTCGCCGGCGTCACTCTTAGCACTCACGTGGATCCTCCTGTTCACAGCCCCCTGGACGGTTGGTTTGCTGACACACGGCCAAGGCCAGACACGTCGAGGGCGAGCTTTACGGGCTCGTACCTCAAGTGTGCCCGTGCCAGCCGAAGCTTGCAATGGGGAACTCGATACTCCGACGTTAGAGGGGTGCGGGACCAAGGTCAAAGACGTCTGCACAACAATTTAACCGTGTCGAAAGTTTCAGCTTCAAGTTTAACCTTAGACATTGTCCAAAAAACGTGAAATCCGGCGAAATTACTTGTCAAAGTCTTCCGGTTCGACCTCATTGAGGAATTCCCTAAATTGACGTACTTCACGTTCTTTCGCCTCATCGTCAGCGACAGCTTGCTCATTGCCATCCTGGTCGTGATCGCCAATGACAACCCCGGCTTCATCCACGAGAGACTCCGCAGCCCAAATGGGGCATTGTGCTCGCTGAGCGATGGCGATGGCGTCTGAGGCTCGCGAACCAATGATGGTTCCGTTATCAAAAACCAGTTCGGCGTAGAAGACGCTGTCTTCAACTTTTGTCAGGTTCACTTGAGAAATACTGTGGCCTAGAGCCAGTACAACTCCGCAGAGCAGGTCATGAGTCAGAGGCCTTGGCGGCACAACGCCCTGCTCTGCCAAAGCTATGGCGGTGGCCTCAGAGGCACCTATCCAGATGGGGATATGACGCTCACCCATCAATTCACGCAGTAGGACCAGCGGCTGATTTGAGGGCATCTCTATTCGAACACCGACAATTTTTACTTCAATCACGGCGTTTCCATTTCGGCTATCCGGGCCTGCACCAGAGCACTATGCAATCCCAAACATAACTCGGCTATTTCCCGGGCCGCCTCAGCCGCCCGCATAGTTGAGGTGCTGCCCTTACGCGAGGACACGGGCCCAACGGCTCGCTCAACCAAACCAAATTCTCTTTCGGCAGCAGCCTGAAAGGGCCGCAAGTGCCGCGGTTCAAGTCCGTGTGCAGCCAAGGCGGTGCACGCTTGCGCAACTTTCAGGCCGTGATCATCAAATGTGCCATCCTGGAGCCCTATCAAGCCATAGCTGAGCATAGCTTCGTACAGCTCAGCACTGGCCCCGGATTCAGCGCACAGTTGCTCGGGTGTCAGCCGTCGTGATCGACTCTTAAGTTCCTTAGCAAGGTCCTCGGAGACCATCCGCGGCGTAATCGAAACACCCGGAGGTAGGTTCACCGGGGTGAGACCGGAGTCAATAGCATCCAAGTATTCGCGGATGACTTTCAATGGCAGGTAATGATCTCGCTGGAGAGCCAAAACAAAGCGCAGCCGTTCAACGTCGGAGTCATGGAACTGACGGTAACCGGCGGGCGTCCGCTGAGGGGTGATCAATCCCTTTTCTTCATAAAAGCGGATCTTGGATGCCGTGACAGTTGGGAAATCCGTGCACAGCAGGGCCAAAACCTCGCCAATATTCAAGACACCTCCGGCACCTAGATGCCGGTTAGTTTGGACGTCCACCAATCGGCTCCGGGCTCCAGTGCTCAGACTTCCCACAACGCCCTAAGAGTCCGCAGCCGTATCGCCTGACACTGAACCGCCGGATACGGAACCGTCAGACACTGCATCGCCCACCGCTGTGTCTGCGGGCGCTGTGTCTGCTGCGCTGAAGTAGTAGGTGAGCCGGAACTTACCAATTTGAACCTCATTACCTGAACGCAAGCGCACAGCATCGACCCGGTCCCCATTGACATAGGTGCCGTTGAGGCTTCCAGCGTCAATGACTTCAAACCCGCCGTCGTACTTCAAAAAATTCACGTGCCTACGCGAAACCGTGACGTCATCTAAGAAGATGTCAGCGTCAGGGTGACGACCAGCTGTGGTGACCTTGCTGTCAAGCAAGAACCTTGCACCTGCGTTTGGCCCCACGTGGGCGATCAGCAGCGCCGAACCCGTGGGAAGCGAGCTCACTGCATTTTCCTCATCCGATGCCAAAACAGGGACCGTCAAGGACCCAGCTTGGACGGGAGGCAGATGAATTGAGGTGGTATCTGTTGCACCGGAGTGATCTTGGGCGTTGGCCTGATCATTCACCCCGGCGTCGTTGCCCTTGTCAACCATTGGTACTCCTCCTTGCCGCAAAGTAGTAGGAAACCCTGTTGGGCCCCAAATAAAACTCTATAGAACTAAGTACTAGCCTACCTTTTTCTGGTAGTCCTCCGCACTGAGCAACGAGTCGAAAGTGGACGTCTCAGAAAGAGTGATTTCCATGAGCCAGCCGGCACCGTAAGGAGCTGAGTTGATGAGCGCCGGATCGGTATCAAGAGCTTCATTGCGGGCAGTCACTTTCCCCGTCAGCGGTGCGTAAATATCGCTGACACTCTTCGTTGATTCAACTTCACCCACCACCGTGTCTGCCGTGACTTCGGTGCCAAGTTCAGGAACCTGGACGTACACAACGTCACCAAGGGCATCTTGAGCGAAATCGGTGATGCCAACTCGCACCACGCCATCAGCTGTGGGTGCCATAACCCATTCATGCTCTGCTGTATAGGACAGGTCTGCGGGAATGCTGCTCATTATGGGCGCCTTTCAGGGTTCACTCGCGGCCGCGCGAAGAGAAACTGGAGTTTACATTAAAGAAAATCAAAACTAGGGTCATGGCTGATTTTACCCACAAACCACAACCAGTCTTTAGTGTGGGGCCGCTCTTTACAAGTCGAAGGTACTTTCTAAGGCCTCTAGTGGCAAATCTACCCCGTCCTGCAACGAATCTGGGATGATTTACCTATGACCGATTCAGTTACTCCTACTTACTCCGGTGACGGGCAAGCCCCAGACACCCGGGGCAGCACGCCCACACATTTGCCGACGGCACCAGGAACCAGCAATGAAACGAAAATGCCCAGCTGGCTTTTTCGCACCATTCTTGGCATGGGCGCCGCTGCTGTGCTGGTCATTGTTTATTTTGTGGCCTCTGTGACTGTGCCGCTGATGTGGGCCAACTCGATCAGGGACCAGATCGGCGGTCAACTGGGCAACAGCATTCCGCTTGGCATGTTTTACGGATTTGTCTTCTCGTTCTTCCCTGTCGTCATCGCCTGGCAAGCTCACAGGCGTCGGCTCAATAAGTGGGTACGGGTTTCCTTGCTCGCACTCGCTGTGCTCCTAACCATCCCCAACCTACTGACACTCGCCGTCCTGTTCGGGAACACAAAAACTGCCGCCGATGCACGGTCCATCTGGGCCAATAGCGCCAACTGGTTTGGTACATGGAGTCAGTTGTTCATGGTTGTCGGGGTGGTGTGCGCAGTGGCGTTGGTTGTGTTGGGACGCATGTGGCGCCGCCGCGGGAAACGGATCAGGGAGATTAAAACCGCCGAGAAATTAGTTTATAAGGACAAACTGGCCCAGAAGCTCGCGGGCAGGGATGCCGCCAAGGTGGCTGACAAGCAGGCTAAAGCCGATGCCCGAGCAGCCGAAAAAGCAACCAAGGCAACCGCCCGTTTGGAACGTCGCACGGCCCCGGCCCAGCAAGATGCTGGGCCCGACACCATCGAATCTACCCCAGCATCAGAAGCGCTGCCCCCAGCCCCGCACACCGACACGCCTCCGAACTAGAGCTCGGCTATGGAACAGATTCAGCCCTGCACACTAGTTGGCGTCCAGCCAGGGCAGTCGTCCACCATCGTGGCTGAAGGAGCACGCCTAGCGGCCGATCTCCCGGCACAACTCGCCTACTCATTGGAACAAAAAACCGGAGCCCTGGATTTGCAGTGGCCGCTCCGGTGGCCCGGCTCGCCCGCGCCGGCTATCCCCCGGGGCGTGCAGACGCTCAAGTCAAACACGACTCTGGGAGGCACGCACGGAGACAGCCGGACTTCGCTGCATAAAAAATGCCACCGTTGCGTGGCGGTGAAACGTGCCTGCACTGACCACATTCCGGTTTTGGTGATCACCACCAAGCTGGGGTTGCCGGGGCAGGCCAGCAAGTGAAAATACCGTATCTAGACGTCCGAACCTTATCCGTTGTCGCCGTGGGTGGCACGCTGGGGGCCGGAGCTCGACAGGCTCTTGTTTTGGCCGTGCCTGATGCCGGTCCTCTGCCCGTGTCCATCATCGTTGCAAACATCGTTGGCGCTTTTCTCTTGGGGCTCCTTTACGCCATTCTCAACCGCCAAGATGCGCTTAATAACCGCCCGCACTCAAGCAACGACGCGGAAGGCTATCCGCCGTCGAATTCTTCCAGAAATGCACTGGAGCGCAACCGACGACTGCGATTGCTGTTGGGAACCGGGTTTTGTGGCGGCTTCACAACCTACAGTGCACTGGCCGTTGGCGTCGTACTCATCGCTGGAGGCTCCAGTTCAGGTGGATCGGCCTGGGCCTGGGCTGCTGCCTATGGACTGGGCACGGTGTTCACAGGTGTCTTGGCTACCTGGGCTGGGATAGCACTCGGTACCTGTTCCGAAAGAGTCGGTACCTTTTCCGAAAGAGTCGGTCACGACACTCCTGAGAAACCCAGAATTCAGCGAGAAAGCCAGCCATGACACCTTTGGTCTTTGCTGCTCTGGCGGTTGCCGGCGGGATCGGTGCCGCTGCCCGGTTTGCTGTCGATGGAGCGGTTGGAAGCCGTTTGCGAACAATTTTTCCGCTGGCCACGTTCATCATCAACGTTTCAGGGTCGTTGGCGCTGGGCCTATTGACCTCGTTGGCGGCCGGGCATTTATTTTCCCAGGAATGGGCGCTATTCTTGGGCGCCGGTTTTTTGGGTGGCTACACCACTTTCAGTACCGCCAGTTATGAAACTGTGCGCTTGATGGGTGAAGAACGGTACTTTGCTTCATTGGCCAACGCTTTGGGATCTCTAATTTCCACTGTGGCAGCCGCAGCTTTTGGCTTTTGGCTTGGTTCGCTCTTTTAGTGCGTTCCGGGGCCACCAAAGATCGGCCACGGCACGTTTAGCTGTCCTGGCCGGTCTGGCCGCTAACCCTGAGCAGCCAAGGCGATTAAAATAAGACGACCCGCAGAGCATCGGCGAGATACTCGTACGGGCCTAACCGCAGCTAACTCTGAGAAGAGCGCATTGGCTAACAAGAACACTACCTGTCCATTAGCTGAACAGTTGTATTGAAAAGCCCCGATGAGCCGTATTTCACACTGCGTGATTACACAGTGCCTGATTTCATGGTGCAGAGTTCTTACGGTGTGACATTCTTTGTGGCTCATGCTCCTCCCTAACCATCAGAGCCCCCAAGTAAAAGAAAAGCGAGTGTTGGCTAAGCAAGCTCCACAATGCCACCGACAGTTGCAGCCGTGGCCCCTGCGTAGGCAAGGATGACCACAAGGGATCGCGCACGGTGGGGTGCAATCCAGTGGGCCAATATCTCGCCCGCAATCAAACCAGCCACGATCGCTACCCCAACGGCTGCCCATGTCCATATCTCCATCTGAGGCATAGACCCGGGAGTCGCAAGGTATTTGGCGAGAATAGATGCAACTCCGATGGTTAGAAAATATGGTTGCATGGTTGCAGCAAATGAGCGCTGGTCCCACTTTGATGCAACGGCGTACACGCTCATAGCCGGTCCACCCACGCCTGCTGTGGTGTTCATAGCACCGCTCATTGTGCCCGCGAGGATCATTGGGCTCAGTCGTGATTCCTTGCTAGGCGATTTCATTCGCAACGACATGGTCAAACTGATGAGCACAACCACCCCCACTCCGACCTGCAGCCAGGCACCCGGAATGTACTTGAGGATAATTGCCCCCGGAATAACTCCGGCAAGCGCCGCGAAAGCAAGGATGAGATATTTTTTTAAAGTCAATATATTTATAGACTCTAAAGATGACCAGGGCTGAGGCGACGGCTCCGCAGACATTAACGAGCACTATCCCTGTCACAGGCCCCATGATCAACACCACGAAAGGCGCGCAGACTAGTGCGAACCCCATACCTGTTAGTCGCTGCATCGTGGCACCGGTGAATATCGCCAACACCAGGGCCAATGCCATACTCGCGTTCACGAAATCCAAATCAAGTAACTGGATTCGGTGTGTACCTTCACTGCTGGCGTTCTCCCTCCACGACCCTGCCCGATTGTTCCACACGGGCGCTTGAAGCCGAAGTTGCCCCTGTGCGCACAATGTGACCCGTGCAACATTACTGGTTAGTAACAAAATCTCGCCACAAAGGTGGTTACCAAGGTACGCTGGCGATTATGAGCCAATACCAACCCCCAATCGCAGACATTTCCTTCGCACTTGAGCATGTTGTGGGATACCAAGACATCGCCAAGTTGCCAGGTTTCGAACACGCAGACCTCGAAACGGTGACAGAGCTCCTTGAACAGTGCGGTGAGTTTATGTCGGAGGCTGTGGCCCCGACGAATCGCACGGGTGACATCCAGGGCTCCACACTCCAATCAGATGGCACTGTGGCCACCCCTGACGGTTTCAAAGAGTTGTACCAGCAGTACGTGGATGCTGGTTGGGGGTCCGTGCCCCTACCGGAGGAGTTTGGCGGTGGTGGCTTCCCTCGCACTGTAGGGCTGGTCATCCAGGAACTCATGACAAGCGCCAACATGGGCTTTTCTCTCTGCCCATTGCTGACACAGGGGGCCATTGAGGCGCTCCTACACTATGGCGACGATGAACTTAAGCAGCGCTACCTTCCCAAAATGGTAAGCGGTGAATGGACGGGAACCATGAACCTCACCGAGCCGCAGGCAGGCTCGGATGTGGGTGCACTGACCACCCGTGCGGTGAGGAATGCGGACGGCAGCTACGCCATAACGGGTCAGAAAATTTTCATTACTTATGGCGATCACGACATGGCTGAACAAATTGTTCATCTGGTTCTGGCACGAACCCCGGATGCCCCGGCTGGCACCCGCGGAATCTCCTGCTTTATAGTGCCGAAGTTCCTTGTTAATGAGGATGGCTCCCTAGGGGAACGCAACACTGTAGAAACACTCTCCCTTGAACACAAAATGGGTATCCACGCCTCTCCCACCTGCGTACTCTCCTATGAGAATGCCACCGGTTACCTGATCGGTGAGGAAAACAAGGGTATGCGGATCATGTTCGTCATGATGAACAGCGCACGGCTCGGTGTTGGTGTGCAGGGACTGGCCGTGGCCGAACGCGCGTACCAGCAGTCGCTCACCTACGCCCAAGATAGGCAGCAGGGCCAGGCCATCGGTGTTACCACGGGCAGCTCACCCATCATCGAGTTTCCGGACGTGCGCCGCATGCTGATGACACAGCGTGCCTCCATTGCCGGCTTGCGCTACCTCACCTTGCTCGACGCCACCTACGTTGACCGCAGCACCAACGATCCAGACCCGGCTGTCAGGGCTCGTGCCGATGAAATTGTTGGCCTCCTTACTCCGATTTGCAAGTCTTTCGGAACGGACCTTGGCAATGAACTCACGTCTTTGGCGCTCCAGATTCAGGGCGGTATGGGGTTCATAGAGGAGACAGGAGCAGCTCAGCACGTACGCGACGTACGTATTGCTGCGATTTACGAAGGTACCAACGGGATACAGGCTGCAGACCTTGTGGGTCGCAAGCTTGCAATCCGTGGCGGCGCCTCGATCCTGGAGTTCCTGTCCACAATGCGGGAGATCGACATGGATCTTGCGGGGGCCGGAACCGACTTCTCTACGATTCGTGCGGAACTTGCCAAACAGTTCGATGCGCTTGAAAAAGCTACTCACTGGATGCTAAAGACAGGCCAGAGCGATCCCAACGCGGTACTTTCGGGCTCAACTCCGTACCTGCGCATGTGGGGGCTCTGCACCTCCGCATGGATGCTGGCCCGAGCTGCCGTGGCCGCCGCAGGAACAGGTGACACGGCCCTGGCACAGAGCCAGCTGGTACTGGCCCGTTTCCATGCGGAACAGCTACTCCCCCAATGCGGTAGCTTACTGGGTGCTGCCACCGCCGGTTCTGCAGACTTGTTCGCACTGGATGCACGTCAACTCTCGGGCTCAGCTCGAAAGTAGAAAAGCCAGCATTTACAAGTGCGGCAAAAGTGCCCGGCTCCCATCCCCATCGTGGATCGGGAGCCGGGCATTGTTAGGTGCTACCAGCCAGTCGGTTTGCGGCACCAAAAAACCCGCTGTCCTCTAGTTTGAAACCAGAGAACAGCGGGTTTGTTGTGGTCGGGCTGACAAGATTTGAACTTGCGACCCCTTGACCCCCAGTCAAGTGCGCTACCAAGCTGCGCTACAGCCCGAAAGTTCAGCATCCAGAAGGTATCTCCCGTGGCTGAACCACCTGAAGAAGCTTACCTCATATTTACCCGAGACAGGACCAAAACAGGTTGAACTGTGAGTCAGCTTACTTCTTCCGGCTCCGTTTTTCACGTACTCGCATGGCCACTTCGATGGGTGTTCCTTCGAAGCCGAAGGTTTCACGCAGGCGGCGAGTAATGAAGCGGCGGTATCCGGGGTCAAGGAAGCCTGTGGTGAACAGGACGAACTTCGGCGGTCGGCTCGATGCCTGAGTGCCGAACAAAATACGTGGCTGCTTGCCGCCCCGCACGGGGTGCGGGTGTTCCGAAACCAATTCCCCCAGGAAAGCATTGAGGCGACCTGTGGGGATGCGCCGATCCCAGTTCTCCAGTGCTATGTCCAGGGCGGGAACCAATTTGTCCTTGTGCCAACCAGTTTTAGCTGAAATGTTCACCCGCGGTGCCCATTCGACGTGGGCAAGATCCTGATCGATTTCACGTTCTAGGTACTTGCGGCGTTCATCGTCCATCAAGTCCCACTTATTGAACGCCAACACCAGTGCACGCCCTGACTCAATAACCAACTGCAGGATGCGCACATCCTGCTCACTGAGTACCTCATCCACCGCCATCAGCACTACAGCAACTTCCGCCTTTTCCAAGGCAGTCTGGGTACGTAGCGACGCGTAGAAGTCGGCACCCTGGGCCATGTGCACGCGGCGACGTATTCCTGCTGTGTCCACGAAGCGCCAGGTGCGATCGCCAAGCTCAATCAGCTCATCTACCGGATCGCGGGTGGTGCCTGCAACGTTATCAACTACCACGCGCTCCGTGCCTGCGAGCTTGTTCAGCAGTGAAGACTTTCCCACGTTGGGCCGTCCCAGCAAAGCGATGCGGCGGGGCCCTCCCGTGCGTTCGATGCCGTCAACTGCGGAAAACTCCGGCAGAACCTCCATGACCCGATCAAGCATGTCCGCCACACCACGGCCATGGACGGCGGAAACGGGGTGCGGTTCCCCCAGCCCCAACCCCCACAGAGTTGCGGCATCGGCTTCCTGGACGAGGTCATCAATTTTATTACCTACAAGGATGACAGGCTTCTTGGACTTGCGCAGCATGCGCACAATAGCCTCATCGGAGGCAGTAATTCCTACTATCGCATCCACTACCAGGAGTACTGCATCAGCCATCTCCACAGCCAGTTCGGCCTGCTCAGCAACACGCAAATCCAGTCCACGCGCATCGCGCTCCCAGCCACCGGTATCAACCACGGTGAAATTGCGTCCAAGCCAGTCGGCTGTGTACTGGACCCGGTCGCGGGTTACTCCGGGGGTGTCCTCGACAACCGCTTCACGGCGGCCCAGGATACGGTTGACAAGTGTTGACTTGCCCACGTTGGGACGGCCAACAATGGCAAGTATCGGATCCTGACGTAGCGCATCAAAGTCGTCGCCTTCGTCGAACCCACCCGAAAGCAGTGCCGCATCTTCGTCGTCGAGCTCGTAGTTGGCAAGGCCTGCAAGGAGCCCTGCCGCGCGGGCATCGGCGTCCTCGTCAGAGATCGCCGCCAGCCTCTCAGCTATCTGGTCAGTACCCGTGGGTACGTAGTCCTGGTGACCAACCTCGCCGTCACCGGCGGGTGTGGTTGACTTGGAGTCGCTCATGGTTACTGTCCTTTATGCTTTGAAGATAGGTGATCGTCCGCAGGCAAATCCTGCCCCGTTACGGCTTGTGCGGCGGCTATGTGTGTCGCCAGCCGCAGGCGGATTTGTTCGGTTGCTCTGTCCATTGAAACACGGCCGGAAACTCCCGGCTCACCCGTGATTGACAATGGTTCCCCAAACACCACATAGAGCCTACGCCGCGGTGCTGGAATTTTATCGAGATGTTCCCCCGTATACCGGGTTCCCAGAATAGCTACCGGGACGACGAAGGCACTTGAGTTAAGTGCCAGCCACGCTACCCCACCGCTCATGGCAGAGGCATCTCCGCTGCCCCTGGTACCTTCTGGCAGGATTCCAACGCAGTCTCCGCGGTCCAGGACCGCTTTAGCGCATTGTAGGGCTGTACGGTCTCCACCCCGGTTGACTGGGATCTGTCCGGAGGCGTGCAAAATCCAACCGAGAAGTCCTTTAAACATGTTATGGCGAACCAAAACATGCATGTACCTGCTGCTAGCGCCAACCAGCACAGGGCCATCAAGGTAGCTGAGGTGATTTGCAGCAAACACGACAGCGCCCTCGCAAGGAATGTTAGCCCGCCCCAAGACTGTTGTCCTGTACACGGCGTGGTCAATCACACGCCCCAGAGGCCGGCTCCAGCGCGTTTTCCACCGCGGAGGTGGAACAGTAATCATCGCCAACGGTTTTTCTTTTGTGTTCATGCAGGCGGATCTGCATTGATTGCTTGGCGGATCACGGCAATGACGGCCTCCACAGTTTGCACAAAATCCAGTTCCGAAGAGTCAACTGTATAAACTCCGTCGGCAGCACGCTGGAAGTCTACGACGCTCGAGTCCTTGGCATCGCGGGCAAGCACCTGCTCGGCAAGCTGTTCGGCAGTCTGCGTCCCACCCAGTTGCAGGCCTCGTCGACGCAGACGGGCTTCCTCGCTGGCTGTCAGGATCAGGCGTGCCTCGGCTCCGGGGGCAACAACAGTGGTGATGTCCCGTCCTTCAACCACAATGCGGTGGTTGTACTCGGCAATGATGGCCTGCTGGCGACGCACCAGCTCGGCGCGTGCACCTAGATTAGTTGCCACTGTGCTGACGGAGGCGGAAATTTCCGGCTCACGGATGGCCGTTGTGACATTCACGCCGTTGACCCTGACAAATTCAGACTCTGGTTCCATGCTCTGTTCAAGCTTGATGGTCCGCGCCGCGGCCTCAACCATGGCCGCGTTATTCAGGTCAAAACCGGCGTTGAGGCAGTGCCAGGTCAAACCGCGGTACATGGCCCCGGTGTCCAAAAATGCCAGACCAAGCCGCTTGGCAACGGCCTTGCTCACACTTGACTTCCCTGATCCGGAGGGTCCGTCCACGGCAACCACGAAGGATTTGCCTTGGCGCAACTGAGCATCCACCGGCTCTGCACCCTGTGCAGCCTCTTCAAACTTGTTCATTGCATTACCTTCCAACCGCGTACAGTCAATTCATCAACCAGCAGTACCCGCCGTGAGGGCAGCACTGAAAGTTCAACCATGCCAACCTGATGCCCTGCCGAGTGGTCAAGGCGCAGGTCCTCGACGTTGACGCCAATCTCACCGATCTCGGTCAGCAACTTTGCGATCTGCCCGGGCTTGTCGTCAACAAGCACTGTCAACCACGAGTACTGCAAAGCAGGACCACCGTGTTTACCGGGAATCCGGCTTTGCCCGGCGTTCCCTTCAGCCATGAGCTGTGCCAGGTCCAACCGTGCCCCGGGAGCCGTGGGCGCACTGAGCGTTTTGATCAAACGGTCCAGGTCCGTCCGGACCCCTTCCATGATTTCAAGCAGCTTCGGAGCGTTGGCGCCTAGAATCTGCACCCACAAGGAGGGATCGCTGGCAGCAATCCGGGTCACGTCGCGCAAGCCGTTGCCAGAAAGTGACAAAGCGTGCGACGGCGTTTCCTGGAGTCTGCTTGCTACCAGGGAGGACATGATCTGAGGCAAATGCGAAACAAGTGCCACAGCCCCATCGTGCTCATCCGGAGTAAACGCGAACACGACAGCGTCAAGTTCCAGCGCCAATGAATGCGCCACCTTCACGGCATGCGCGCTGCTCGACTCTGCGGGGCATAGCACCCAAGGCATCGAATTGAACAGTTCCGCGCGCGCAGCAACGGGGCCTGAGCGTTCCCGTCCTGCCATAGGGTGGGTGCCCACATAACGCTCCAAAGACTTGCTCTCCAGTGTTTCAAGACACTGAAGTTGCGCCAGGACCGAACCCTTGACACTTGCTATATCCACCACGACGGCGCGGGGGTAGGTGGTGAGCGCGGCAGCCACCACCGAAGCCGTAACATCCGGCGGTGCAGCGACCACTACTAGCTCAGGGTTCAGTTCAGCTGCGGCGTCAAAGGCGCAGCCGGCACCAATGTCCACAGCCACTGCCTGGGCCGAGGGGGAGGGATCGTAAAGAACAACCTCGATACCACGGGCCCGCAGCCCCAGACCAATGCTGGCTCCCAGCAGCCCGCTGCCAAGAATCAGCACTGGACCTCTCAAGTGCGACGGATTCATTCGCTGCTTACATCCCTACGTCTGCCAGCAGGTAACCAACCTCGTGACGGCCCAGGACGCGAACACTGCCCTGGCGCTGATCGCCCAGAGCGATGGGTCCAAACTTTACGCGGACAAGACGCTCAACCGGGTAGCCCACAGCATCAAACATGCGGCGCACAATACGGTTCTTTCCTGAGTGCAAAACAACTTCTGCCAGCACGTGCCCCGGAGTCGAGTCCACCAAGCGGAAGGAGTCAACCCGCTGCCAGCCGTCCTCAAGCTCAACGCCATCCTTGAGCTGGGCACCAATTCCATGTGCCATCGGACCGCGAACCTGCACCAAATAGGTTTTAGGAATTTCGTATTTGGGGTGGCTCAAGCGGTTGGAAAGCTCGCCGTCGTTCGTTAAGATCAGCAAGCCCTCAGTGCTAGTGTCCAAACGACCCACGTGGAAAAGACGCTCCCGAGTCTGGCGCTTCTTCAAGAAGTCCGTAATGCACGGACGCCCTTCAGGATCATCCATGGTGGAAACAACACCCTTGGGCTTGTTGAACACCATGTAGACCATTTGTTCGTTGGTCTGAATGGTCATGCCATCAACTGCTATGTCAGTTGTTTCCGGATCCACGCGCAAACCAAGCTGTGTAACGGTGACGCCGTCAACCTGAACGCGTCCTTCAAGGATCATGTCCTCGCACAAACGGCGGGATGCTACGCCAGCCATGGCCATCACCTTTTGCAGGCGAATGCCTTCGGCATTGTGCATGTCAATGTCGTCAGTGGTGCGTGTTGGGCGGCGGTTCTGCTCAGTGGGCCGGTTCTTGGACGGGCTGACGGTGCGGCCGTACTGCTCATTCTTAAACGGACGGGCACCGCTCTGGGTGGGCTTGCGTGCGGCCGGCTTCGGTCCACGAGACTTGGCGGAGCTGTCCTTGGGCCCACCGGTTTTGTAACCGGCTGCCCTAGCCGCGCCCGGCTTGATGTAGCCATCGTTGGACTCCGACCGGTTGCTCCCGGTCTTGGGTGCGCCAAATTTGCTGCCACCAGATCTGGGTGCACCAAACTTGCTACCGCCGGCTTTAAAACCACCGGACTTGGGTGCGCCAGAACGGGGTTTGCCGCCACGCGGCTGGTTCTGCCCGGAAGAACTTCCGGAGCGAGGTGTCGGTGTCATTGGTGTGTCCTTAAAATACTAAATGTTGTGGTCGTGCTAAAAATGTGAATCATCAAAATCTTGGAGGTTTTCCAGACCGGGCAGGTGAGGTGCAATTTGCGGCAACTCATCAACGCTGCCCATCCCCAGCCGTTCTAAAAAGTACGCTGTGGTGCGGTACAGGAATGCGCCAGACACCGGATCGGTGCCCACTTCCTCAATCAGTCCGCGCTGCGCAAGCGTCCTCACCACCGAATCCACGTTGACTCCGCGAATAGCGGAAACACGAGCTCGTGAGACCGGCTGACGGTAGGCAATCACCGCCAAGGTTTCCAAGGCCGCTTGCGTGAGCCGGGCCGTCTGGCCGTCCACAACAAACTTCGACACGATCTCGGCGTAAGCAGCCCGTGAATAAACACGCCATCCCCCGGCTAGTTGCCGGAGTTCAAAGCCGCGGACCGGTAAGGTGCCACCCTTTCTAGTATAACCGTCGTATTCCCTTGCCAGTTCGTGTAATAGATCACGTACCGTTGCTGTGGGTAAACCCACTACGGCTGCTAACGCTTCTTCGGAGACAGGCTCATCAACAACCATCAAAACAGCCTCAAGGGCAGCTTTGACACCGTCTGGAGATTCCAGCAGTTCCGGCATAGTCAAGCCAGGGAACTGCTGGTCATTTTCCTCCGTCATCCACATCCCTGCTCTCCTGATCGAAGTCGCTTGCCGTACTGTCCACGATGGCTGTTCCCGCACACCATTGCACCAATAGTTCGCCTAGAGGGCGGGGCTGATCGAAGGCCACCATTTGGTCCCTGAACAGTTCTAGCAGGGCCAGGAATCGGGCAACAACAACCATGGATGATTCTGCGTCAGCACTGAGGGTGGCAAAGGACAGCGGCGTTCCGGTCCAGACCGGGACGCTGGCAATCATGCCCTTGGGCCGTCCTGCTGTGAGCTTGGCCGTGATGATGGCGGCTTGTTCCCTAACACTGACGGCCTGGACATGCAGATGTGAAAGTTCCACGTCCGTGCGTGGTGCAGCTCTGGCTTCCAACGCTTTGGCGGCAAGTTCGGCGAATTGCTCAGGAGTGTGGCGCCACACCAATTCGGGCAGGAGGGCGGCAAATTGCGGTTCAAGGCCCACTTGGCGGGGAAAGCGTTGTGCTTCTCGTTGGAGCTCCGCACCCATGAGGATGGCAACTTCCTTGAAGGCCTTGTACTGCAAAAGACGGGCGAACAACAGGTCGCGGGCCTCCAAAAGGGCCAAGTCTTCGTCATTCTCCACCTCGCCGGCAGGCAACAGCCGGGCAGCCTTGAGGTCCAAAAGTGTTGCGGCTAAGACCAGGAACTCGCTGGCCTCATCCAGAGCCCATTCCTGCCCCAATTCCGCCAGCGACTTCAAGTAACTGATGAACTCATCGGTGACAGTGGCAATAGCAACATCTGTGATATCCATTTCGTGCTTGGAAATGAGCCCCAAGAGCAGGTCAAAAGGCCCGGTGAAGTTCTCTAATCGAACTTCAAAACCCTTGCTGCCAGTCTGCACTGCAGCCGACTGCTCCTTGGCCAGCTGTGTGCTGGCACGCTGTTCATTCATCGGTGCTGCCTCTACCGCGATCCCCGCGGTTTGTGTTGGTGACATCAAATTAGGGCGAGCCGCCTCGTGCTATCAGTTCTTTGGCAAGCCGCCTATAGGACTCGGCACCTTGGTGGTTCGCTGCAAAAGTAGTTATTGGTTCGGCGGCAACGGATGCATCCGCGAACTTAATGGTCCGTTTAATCACGGTTTCAAAGACTTTATCGCCAAACGCCTCTACAAGACGTGCCAGCACTTCCCGCCCATGCAATGTGCGGGAGTCATACATAGTAGCCAACACGCCGTCCACCTGTAGACCGGGGTTGAGACGGTCCTGGACTTTGTCAATGGTCTCCACCAGAAGAGCCACAGCACGCAGGGCAAAAAATTCGCAGATGAGCGGGATGATCACGCCGTGGGCAGCCGTCAGCGCATTGACGGTGAGCAACCCCAAGGAGGGCTGGCAATCAATGAGGACAACGTCATAGTCATCTTCAACCTTGCGCAACGCGCTGGCTAGGACCTGCTCGCGCGCAACCTCATTGACAAGTTGAACTTCAGCCGCTGAGAGGTCAATATTGGCGGGAAGAATGTCAATGTTCTCGATCTCCGTATGGAGAATAGCGTCACGAATATCAACTTTTCGGTCCATCAGCACGTTATATACGGTGATGTCGAGTTCGTGAGGGTTTGTTCCCAAACCGGCGGACAACGCGCCCTGGGGATCGAAGTCCACCAATAGTACTTTGCGCCCGGCTTCGGCCAAGGCAGCACCTAAATTAATGGTCGAAGTAGTTTTGCCGACCCCGCCCTTTTGATTGACCATGGCAATAACGCGTGCCGGGCCATGGGAAGACAGTACTGGCGGCTCTGGGAATTCCGTTAGGGGCCGACCCGTAGGGCCCATTACATCTTCGCCGGCAAGTGCCGTTGCACCCTGCTCGTTGCTCACCTGTCAGTCCACACTTTCGCCGCTAATTAATCCACCACTGCCAGTGACTACGTTACCGGTTTCTGCGGGCATGTTTAGGACATTTACCCTTGATAGCTTTTGAGCCTTGACCCTCAGGTTGAGGATGAATGTTTCGCTCAGGGCCCCAAGAAGCCCATCAGAGAGCCAAAATCTTTCCATCCCGAACCCTATATTCTCCCTTGACATGCCAAGGAAGTCAGTGCCGTTCACCGTGATCAACTGCTGTTTGGTGCGCTCGCGCGCCTATACTTCCAAGTGATGACCAAAGCTACCAGCCCTTCCCACCGTAATCCCCCACAGCCCAAAGATTCTACGGATCCCAAGAGTCCTACAGACCCCAAGGGTCCCAACGGCAAGGGTCGCAAAGATATTGTCCGCGCCGAGAAGTTGCAGGCCGGTTACAGCGGTAAGGCTGTCTGTGGGGTTGTCAGCTTCAGTGTGCATTCGGCCCAAGCTCTTGCCTTGGTTGGTCCCAACGGGGCCGGTAAATCAACTGTTGTGAAAACAGTGGTTGGTCAGCTTCCGGCTGTCTCTGGAACAACCATGATCAACGGTGCCGCAGTGGATGACAGGACCCTGGACTTCCGCCGCGAAGTTGCCGTGGTTTTTGACGACGATGCTTTCTTCCCCGCGTTGACAGTTGAGGAGCACCTGGCGATCGTTGCGGCCGGGCATGGGGTCGAAGACGTCGAAGAGGTCATTGCCACCGAGCTTGAATTCTTTGGATTAGCCGCCCAAGCGAAGTCAAGACCCTACAATTTATCCTCCGGACAGCGCCGGAGAATGCTCCTCGCGTCCGCGTTTGTGCGCCCACGCTCCTTGCTGGTCCTTGATGAACCCGAACAACGTCTGGACACGTCAATGCGGCACAGGCTGGCCACCCGCCTGCGAGCAGAAGTAGACGCCGGACTGGCTCTGCTCGTTGTCACCCACGACCCCGCCTTTCTATCCACCGTGGCCACTAAGGCTTTGTTCATTGCAGATACGATTCACACGATGACCCCAGCCCAAGCCGCGGTGGCCATTGCCTCCGAGAACCCCCACACGGACTAACGCCATGGCCTTGCAAACACGCGAGCGTTTTAGCGCCAAAGATATTCGCCAATACACCTTCCGTGCTGGCCTGAGCCGCACTGAAGGCGGGCTCATGGAACTCATTTCGGAGGTCTACACTTCCATTCTCGGCGGCTTAACCCTGCTAACAATGGCTGGGGCAATTATTGTGGCCCTGCGTCATAGCTTGGGCGTGGGGGATGAATCGGCGCTGCTGGCCTCAGCAGTGGCCCCAGGCTTCCACTCGGTAACGCTGCTCCAAGCCAGCGCCACAGTCTTACTGACATTGGCGGCAGGACTGTTGGCCCTTGAAATGACGATGGGCCCGATCGCCATGGCACTGCCCCAAACTGCGTGGTGGCTGGGGCTGCCGGTGCGCCGGCGAGGCTTCATCCAGCCAGGCTTTTTGAAATCGATGATCTTGCCAAGCGTGGCCGCTCTGATCATAGTTTTGCCGTTGGCTCTCGGCATGTCCAAGAACCCCACTCCTGGCTCGATTGCCTTGGCCTCGCTCTGTGGGGCTGGGCTGGCCTGGCTGCTCTATGGTCTGGCCTCTTGGTGCCAGATCACCAATTCGGGGGCATGGCTAAAAAACATCATGGGCGCTATCACTGTCATTGCCCCCCTGACACTTGTTGCCACGGCGCTTTACAACAATGTTGCCGGAACGGGAGCCATTACCGGGGCCCAAACGGCATGGATGAAGTACCTTCCCACCAGTTGGCCCTTATTGGTGGCCGACGGTGCACGCTGGCCATTGTTGGTGGTGCTGGTCCTGGCATTGGGGCTGCTAACAATTGTCTACCTCAATCTTGAACGCATCACCACAGGCCAGCTCAAGGCCAGCGCCGCGGCCGGGGCTTACGCGGCCAGCTCTTTGTTGTCCATGGATGCAACGGAGTTATCCAGATCGTTGAGCGCCGGACCGTCTACAGGTAAAAGCAAAGTGCGGCTGAAACTGATTTTCAAGGGTGGCACGCTCACTTCACGAAGTGTGAAAACACTGATCAGCACCCACGCCACCATGGCTCTTCGATCCCCCACGGTTCTTCTACGGGTCCTGGTACTGGCTGCAATTCCTGCTTCCCTGGCATCGGTAGAGTTCCTGGGCAATGCAGTATTGATTGCTGTGGCACTTTATTTGTGCGCGCATTTTTCCGCTATGGCGCTAGGGTCAACGGCACGCTTCTCGGCAGGGAACCCGGCCGTGGACATGCTGATGCCGCTGCCTGCCAAGACCGTGCGCCTGGTGCACTATGTTCTTCCAGCAGCCGTAATGACTCTGTGGGCGCCAGTCGCTTTCTCACTGTTGCTGGCATTGGGCGTGGGTTCACCGGCACTGTTGGCGTTGGCAGTGTTTGCCGGCCCTGGTCTGGGTGCAGCCACCTTACGTGCAGGGTTCAGGCCGGCGCCCGATTGGAATATGCCTCCTGTGGCGGCTCCCATGGGGCCCATTCCCACCGGAGCCATTAAATCATTTTTGATTGGACCGGACTTAACCTTGATTGTGCTCCTGCCGGTGCTGATCTGTCTGATCTCTGGCGGGGTGCCACTTGTAGCATTCCCCGCTCAGTTGACACTGACCTGGCTGGCGTTCTTGTGGGGCACTCACATCCGCAAACCAAAATCGGCAAAAGACGGCGGCCTCTTCGGCATGCCAGCTGTCCCCGTCCCCAAGTAGCCCCACCGGCTCTGCCCGTATTCCGGAGCCGCCACCGCAACCACGTCAATGGATAAAGCAGGTGGCCACCCCACAACGGTGGCCACCTGCTTTATTTTCGAGTTCTAGACGTACTCGATCTAGACGTACTCGATCTAGACGTATGCGATCTAGACGTATGCGATCTAGACGTATGCCGGGACCGGCTTCTTCGCATCTGTTGGCCGGGCAGGAACGTCGTTGCCGGAGTCGTTCCCGTCAATGCCGGCCGAGGGCTGGGAGTCATGTTCGTCGTCGTCCATTGACAGCTCATCAAAGGGGTCACGGCCGGCGAGTACCGCCCGGGCCTTATCCATGTCCAACTCATGCGTCCATTTGCCAATGAGCAAGGTGGCTACGGCGTTACCGGTGAAGTTGGTGAGGGCACGGCATTCGGACATGAACTTATCAATGCCCACAATCACGCCCATGCCGTCGAGCAGGATCGGCTTGTGTGCGGCCAAACCGGCGGCAAGAGTGGCCAGCCCGGCACCAGTGACACCGGCAGCACCCTTTGAAGCGATGACCATGAACACCAGCAAACCGATCTGTTCGCCAAGATTCATGGGCATGTCCATGGCGGTGGAGATGAACAGGGCGCTCATTGTCAGGTAAATGGCTGTGCCGTCGAGGTTGAAGGAGTAACCGGTGGGGACGGTGATGCCCACAACCGGCTTGGAAACTCCTGCGTGCTCCATCTTTGCCATCAGGCGCGGCAGGGCAGATTCGGAGGAGGATGTGGCAAAAATCAAGAGGTATTCGCGAGCCAGGTAGCGCATCAAAGCAAAGATGTTCAGGCCCGTGACAAGACGCAGAATAGAGCCCAGGATAACCACAATGAAAAGCGCGCAGGTTAGGTAGAACGCACCCATCAGGATGGCCATGGAGCCGATAGCAGCCCATCCTGTGGCGCCCACAACGGCGGCAATGGCGCCAAAAGCGCCTACCGGGGCCAGCCACATAATCATCATCATCAGTTTAAAGACAACTTTTTGTAGTTGCTTCACGGCGTTGAGAACGGGCTCCCCTGATTTGCCCATGGACTGCAGTGCGAACCCAACCATCAAAGCAAGCACCAGAGTAGGCAGCACCGGGATATCGCCAGGAATCATTTCCATGAGGAACTTCACTGTGGAGTTTTCTTGAGCTCCCGCAGCGGCACTGTACGGTTGCAGCTTTAGACCGGCGCCAGGGTGGATGATGTTGCCCACCAGCAGACCGATTGCCAAAGCAACTGTGGACATGATCATGAAGTACAGCAGCGCCAGGCCACCTACTTTGCCTACTGTGGTTGCCTTGGCGATGGAGCCAACGCCTATCACCAAGGTGCAGAAAATAATGGGGGCAATAACCATCTTGATCAAGGCGATAAACATTGTGCCGAGCGGTTTGAGCGCTTTCCCAAGTTCAGGGGCCATCAATCCGATCGCCGTGCCCACTACCACCGCTGCAATGACTGCGATGTACAGCCAATGGGTCTTATCCATCCTGCGTCGTTTCGTTTTGACCGTAGCGGCGGTCCCTCTTCTTTGAGAGCTCATGGTGACTCCTTGTGGTTCTGGTGATTAGCATTGGTGGGTGTCGCGTGCGATCCCTCTCACATAAGATTGCCCGTCAGAGTGACTTATCTCACTGTTGTGTTCATATTGGTCGTACGAAAGGTGCCCATGTTGGTCCGGTTCTGGCGAGGATGGAGCATTGCCCGCAGATTGTTCGCAGCCAATCTGCTGTTTGTCGTGCTCCTGACGGGCTGCTTAGCCGCCCTTTGGGTGTCCGACGCCGGCTCCCGAACCTATGAGCAGACCAGCCAACGCATGCTTTCGGTCGCCACGACTATTGCCGATTCACCGCTGGTTATTGCGGCAGCTTCGGAGCCCGATCCGACATCCGTACTCCAGCCGTATGCCAAAGCAGTCATGCGCGATGCAGGGGTTGACTTCATCACCATCATGGACCCGGATGGTATCCGGTGGACCCACCCCGACCCGGGCCAGATCAACAAACCATATGTAGGTTCCATGACTCAAGCGCAGTCAGGAGCTACTTATTCCGAGACCACAACAGGCACCCTTGGCCCGTCAGTGCGGGTTATTGTTCCCATCAAGGACGCCTCCGGAGACGTGACGGGCATGGTGGCCGCCGGGGTGACTGTTAGCAATGTGCAGGTACTCGTAGCCGCTAGGCTCCCGGCAGTGTTGGGGCTTGCCGCAGCCCTGCTACTGGCCGGGTCATTGGCGGCTTGGGCCCTGGGCAGGTACCTCAAACGTGTGACTCTGGGCTGGGGCCCGGAGGAACTAGGACAGTTGTTTGCCTACTACGAATCGGTGCTGCATTCCGTCCGTGAGGGCCTGATCCTTGTGGATACGCGCGGATCCATGGTTTTGTACAACGATCACGCCGCGCTGCTGTTGGGCATCGATCCGCCCGGTCCCACGTTGGCGTCTGCTTCCACGCGCACCCCAAGACGGGCGACGTCGGAGAGCCCCCTTAGCCGTGCGCGTGTTTCTCCCCCGCCACGCCCCGACCTCGCTTCGCTGGGTCTGCCCGCTTCACTGCGGGAATTACTACAAAGCGGGCGCATCGCCACGGACGAGGTTCACCTCGCCGCGGACCGCTTGCTGGTTGTGAGCCAACGTCCTGCACAGACACCGGGAAATCCGGCTCCGGCCGGCACGGTTGCCACCTTGCGCGACCACACGGAGCTGACAGCCTTGGCAGGCAGTCTCAGCAGCACCCAAACGTTGGTTGAGGCGTTGCGCTCTCAAACACACGAGCACGCCAACCGTTTACATGCCATCATTTCCTTGATCGAACTTGACCGCACGCGGGAAGCCCTTGACTTCGCTACGGCAGAACATTCCGAGAGTGTGCTGCTCGGTGGCGAGTTTGTCAGCAGCGTGACTGAACCGTTCCTAGCCGCCCTTCTGCTGGGCAAACGTGCCCAAGCCGATGAACGTGGGGTCATCCTAGAACTCACAGCATCCGGCACACTTCCAACAAATACTTTAGATACTCGCGAACTTGTAACTTTGTTGGGCAATTTAGTGGACAACGCCATTGAAGCCGCTGCGTCAGCGTCCCTGCACATAGAATCCCCCGGCAAGGAATCCACCGGCATAGAATCCCCTACCAACGAATCGCCACAGCCCACCGTCTGGGTGGACCTCCTCGTTGCCGACGGAGCCTTGACACTCACCGTGGCGGACAACGGTCAGGGCTTGCCCACCACTGATCTGGATGTGCTGGGCCGGATTGGCACCACCGGCAAAACCTCCGTGGCACCTGGTGGCCGCGGCTATGGCATTGCCTTGATCCGCCGAGCCACCGCAGCGCTAGGCGGCACCATCACTGGCGAGAACGACGGCGGCGCTGTCATGACCGCCGTCGTGCCCCTAGCGGGACTGCCGCTGGGACCACACCCGCAAGGTTCACGCCCCGCCGGCACCCTCCCCCTAGGTCCAACTCCAGAAGTTAGGAATCCATCATGAGCGCTCCCGAGCCCATCCGGGTGCTCGTCGTGGATGACGAACCCATTGCATTGGCGGCCCACGCAGAATATGTCCGTCGACTAGAAGGCTTTGAGGTGGTGGCTGAGGCCCACGGAATGGGGGCTGCCCTGGCTGTGCTGAACGATCCCAATATCGCATCCATTCAGCTCATTCTTTTGGACATGAATCTGACAGACGGACATGGACTGGATTTGTTGCGGCGTATCCATGGGCTGGGTCTGATGCCAAATGTAGTGGCAATCACGGCCGTGAGGGACGTTCAAGTGGTGCGTTCGGCCATTGCACTTGGCATCACAGCGTATTTGATCAAACCGTTCACTTTTGCGGCGTTTCGAGAAAAGCTGGACAACTACCGCAATTATCACGACGTGCTCACGGATAGGACCCACACCTCGCAGGACGCCATTGACAGAGCCCTGTCACAGTTGCGTCCAACGGGGAAGCTCCTGCTCCCCAAAGGGATGCTGCCCGAGACACTCAGCGCTGTGGCTGACTGGTTGCGAACGCAGCAAGCTCCCTCCTCAGCCACCGAGGCTGCTGCTTCACTTGTCATGTCCAGAGTCACCGCACGTCGATATCTTGACCACCTGGTGGAGACAGGCTCCGCAACCAAAGCACCTCGACACGGCTCACCTGGTCGACCGGAACTGGAGTACAGCTGGTCCCGCCCCCGTTGACATTGGAGATAACCACACCCCGTGACCGGTGTCTGACCTCCGCCCAGATCGATTCCAACGGGCCTGTGGATAACTTCTGAAATATAGTCACAATTGAGTCAAAATTAACTCATGACTTGTGCCCAGCTTTTACCCGAATGGATACAAGGCAGATCTTTCACCGTCAACGAATCCGATGAGTGCGGAATCAATCGACGGCGGACTGCCGGACCGGATCTTCATACTCCCAGCCGTGGCATCAGGGTTCCCTGGGGAGTTGATCAAGACATCGACAGTCGTATTCGGCCTATCCTCTCGGTGACGCCAGGTGGAATCGCAAGCCACTGCACTGCAGCCCTTTTGTGGGGAATTCCTTTGCCTCCGTGGCTTGCAGGTAACTTTGATGTCCATATTTCTCGTGATGCCACAACGAGCCCGCCCTGGAGAATTGGCGTTGCAGGGCACCACACCTGTTTCAAGCCAGGTCAGGTGGTGCATCTCCGAGGAATGGCAGTGACTTCCCCACTGCGCACGTGGCTTGACCTGGCCGCCATGCTCGAACTCGATGATTTGGTGGCAGCTGGTGACTTTCTGGTCTGTGAGCACGATCGCATTTTCGGGCCTAAACGGGTTGCCCTGGTAGCCCTCACCGCCCTCCAAGAGGCCGTCAAGCATGAATCCCGCAGGCGCGGCATAGTGAGGGCTCGCGAGGCCGCAGACCTCATCAAGGTGGGCGTCGACTCTCCACCGGAAACCAGAATCCGTCTTGCCCTCGAGCGAGCTGGGATACCAACGCTGACCCTGAACTTCGTTGTTTTAGACGAAGAGGGAAATGACTCATCATGGCCGGATCTCTGCATCCCTGCGTGGAAGGTTTCCATTGAGTACGACGGCGAGCATCACCTCACAGAGCGACAGCGCAAGATTGATGCGGCCCGGGATCGGTTGCTGAAGAGTTTGGGGTGGCGGCAGGTGAGAATCACCAAAGCCATGTTGGATCAAGAAGGCGACAAGGCCGTCGTCGCACTTGTTAAGGCGGCACTACGTGCCCAAGGGTGGACGGGTCGCCGCGACACCCGCTGAGCGTCATTATCTCCAATGTCAACGCAAGGGGAGGCGTCATTATCTCCAATGTCAACGAGGAGGGCGATCGCCGGAAAGGACAGGGATCAACGCCTCAATCACGGCAGGATCCTCAATAGTTGAGGGCACTGTGTAATCGTCACCATCAGCAATTTGACGCATGGTTTTACGCAGAATCTTCCCGGAGCGGGTCTTGGGCAGGGCCTCAACCACTGTGGTGAATTTGAAATCCGCCACAGGCCCGATTTCTCTACGCACCAACGCCACGAGTTCTTTCTGCAGATCATCCGCTGTGATGACCACCCCAGACTTCAAAACCACGAAACCCATAGCCTTTTGCCCTTTAAGCGCGTCGGCAACACCAATGACAGCACATTCTGCCACTGCCGGGTGGGTACCGATGACCTGCTCGATGGCGCCGGTGGAAAGCCGATGCCCAGCAACGTTAATAACATCGTCGGTGCGGCCCATGACAAACACATAACCATCGTCATCCTGGTATCCGGAATCGCCGGTGAGATAAAAACCCTCAAACGTATTCAAATAGGAATCTAAAAAACGCTGGTCGTTGTTCCAGAGGGTGGTCAATGTGCCCGGGGGCAACGGCAGACCCAACACAATGTTTCCTTCTTCTCCGGAAGCCACCTCCACACCCATGCCATCAACAATGCGTAGGTCAAAGCCGGGCATTGGAAGGGTGGGTGAGCCTGCTTTCAAGGGAAGCGGCTCCAATCCACGCGGATTACCCACGATCGCCCAGCCTGTCTCTGTCTGCCACCAATGATCCACCACCGGCACTCCGAGAACTTTGCCCGCCCAATGATAAGTGTCAGTATCCAGCCGCTCACCGGCGGTAAACAGCGTTTGGAGGCTGCCGATGTTGTAATTCTCCAACAAGGCAGCGTCCGGGTCCATCTTGCGGATGGCACGCAAAGCGGTGGGCGCCGTGAACAACGCCTTCACTTTGTGCTGCTCAATGACACGCCAAAAAGCGCCGGCGTCCGGGGTTCCCACGGGCTTGCCTTCATACATCAGCGTGGTGGCCCCGGCCAACAGCGGCCCATACACAATGTAGGAATGCCCCACTACCCAGCCAACGTCCGACGCCGTCCACCAAACATCACCAGGGCCGATGTTGTAATGGTTGGCTATGGTCCATAAAAGTGCGACGGCGTGCCCGCCATTGTCGCGGACCACCCCTTTGGGCGCACCCGTAGTTCCTGAAGTGTAGAGAATGTAGAGAGGGTCCGTCGCCTTGACCGGAACCGGTTCCGCGGGTTCAGCGGCTGCGAGCGCAGTATCCCAGTCCACGATCTTTAGATTCAGGCTTTTGGGGTCAGTGGCGAAGCCATCACGGTGTTTGAGGATTACGGGGAGTTCGGTGACACCTGCCTTAGCCAACGCTTCATGAACGGTGGGCAGATATTCAACGTGACGGTTCGGTTCTAGCCCGCCGGAGGTGGTGACAATAACTTTCGGAGCAGCGTCCCGGATACGCACAGCCAGTTCGCTGGCGGCAAAGCCGCCAAAAACCACCGAGTGAATGGCCCCTAATCGGGCGGTGGCAAGCATGGCAATGGCTGCTTCGGCAATCATGGGCAGATAAATCAGTACCCTGTCCCCCTTGCCTACCCCCTGAGCTCTGAGCACCCCGGCAAAAAGTGCTACTTGTTCCGTCAGCTCTGCGTAGCTATAGCTGTGCTGGCGACCAGTCATCGCTGAATCGTGGATGAGAGCGCTCTGTGCACCGCGCCCGGCGGCAACATGCCTATCCAGAGCGTTGTAGCAGGTGTTCAGTTCAGCGTCAGCGAACCACCGGCCATCGGGAGAATCTGCCTTATTGTGGCCCTGCTGTGGCGGCACCACCCAATCCACGGCTTGTGCCGCTTCGAGCCAGAACTTCTCTGGCTCGGTCATGCTGCGCTGGTATTCATCTCGGTAGCTAACGGCCTGCAATGCCATGGTGGGTCTCCATCCACGTTGATGTGATGTGAGCCATGCTACATGCGTAGGTTGACCCATATCAAGCCCTAATGTATACACAAAACCTTTTTTAGGCGTTATTTTAGCTAACTTTACGTGGATATTGCCCAAACGCCCAGTTCATTGTATACAATAAGGGGGTATTGTTGCTGTATTGCACGTCAGGAAGAGCTAAAGGAGGGGTCATGAGAGCTAGTGAACGGGCCTATGTCACGTTGCGCACCGACATCATCAACTGGCACCTGACTCCTGGCACAGTGTTGGGAGAGGTTGAACTCTCCGAACGCTTGGGCGTCTCCCGTACTCCCATCCGTGAAGCATTGGCAAAACTCACCGCTGAGGGGTTGACTGAGCCACAAAGTGGGCGTGGGATGGTTGTTAGTGAGA
Organism: Arthrobacter sp. TMP15; assembly: GCF_039529835.1. Lineage (NCBI taxonomy): Bacteria > Bacillati > Actinomycetota > Actinomycetes > Micrococcales > Micrococcaceae > Arthrobacter > Arthrobacter sp. TMP15. Next base: position 1,364,696 of record NZ_CP154262.1, on the reverse strand, counting down.
TTTCACTTGACCATCTGGGTGAACTTTTCGAGCTCCGCTCCGCTCTTGAGTGCCGTGCAGCTGAACTGGCTGCTCAGCGCTGTGACCCTGACATTTTCAGGACCCTGCATCAACAACTTGCCAACGCCGGTGAGCTCATCACCTCCGATGACCCCACCCGCACTGATTACTACCAGCTGGCGGGTGACTTAGATGCTGCAGTGGACGCTGCGGTTGGCAATCACTACCTGAATCTAGCGCTAAAGAACCTACGAGTGCACTTGGTACGTGTACGGCGTTTAGGTAAAGACAACCCAGCACGACTGCGCGATGCGGCTCGTGAGCACGCCGCGATCGCCTTGGCAATTGCCAATGGCAACCCCACTGTTGCCAGCGCTGCCACCACTATGCATCTGGATAACAGTCTGCGTCACCTACTGAGCACAAACCCCTAGAGCTTCCACATTTCTGACACACCCTGCGAAAGGAACACCATGACAATTGATCACACTGTCCGCGTTTACAAGAGCGATGAGAACCTGGCCCGCGAGGACCAGCTTGCACACAAGATCGCCAAGGTCGCCGCCGATCCCGTCCCCGTGACCGCCGAGGTCACAGACATGATCATTAACCGCGTCATAGACAACGCCTCCGTGGCGATTGCCTCCTTGAACCGTGGCCCGATCGTTGCCGCCCGTGCTCAGGCACTTGCACACGCTCCTTCCACCGGCGGCTCCGGCGCCAACGTTTTCGGCATTGCAGAGCTGGTTTCTCCCGAGTGGGCGGCCTGGGCCAACGGCGTGGCCGTCCGCGAGCTGGATTATCATGACACCTTCCTCGCAGCCGAGTACTCACACCCAGGCGATAATATCCCGCCGATCCTCGCCGTCGCCCAGCACACCGGAGCCTCCGGTGCTGACTTGCTTCGTGGGCTTGCCACCGGTTATGAGATCCAGGTCGATTTGGTCAAATCAATCTGCCTGCATAAACACAAGATTGACCATGTTGCCCACCTCGGCCCCTCCGCCGCGGCAGGTATTGGCACACTGCTGAACCTTGAAGTTGAAACTATTTTCCAAGCTGTGGGTCAGGGCTTGCACACCACCACAGCTACCCGACAGTCGCGCAAGGGCGAGATCTCCACGTGGAAGGCGCACGCCCCCGCATTTGCCGGCAAGATGGCCGTTGAGGCTGCTGACCGTGCCATGCGTGGACAGACCTCCCCCGTACCGATCTACGAAGGCGAAGACGGTGTCATCGCTTGGATGTTGGATGGCCCCGACGCCCAGTACACGGTGCCGTTGCCGGCCGAGGGCGAAGCCAAGCGCGCCATCATGGACACTTACACCAAGGAACACTCTGCCGAGTACCAGGCTCAGGCTTGGATTGACCTTGCCCGCAAACTCCATGGAACGCACCCTGAGGCCACCGATCCGGCAAACGTGGCCTCCGTGCTGATCAAGACCAGCCACCACACCCACTTTGTGATTGGTTCAGGCGCCAACGATCCGCAGAAGTACGACCCCACGGCATCACGGGAAACTCTCGATCACTCCATCCCGTACATCTTCACCGTGGCCCTCCAAGATGGTGCTTGGCACCACGTAGACTCCTACTCCCCCGAGCGTGCCGGCCGCCCCGACACCGTAGAGCTGTGGCACAAGGTAACCACGGAGGAGGACGCCGAGTGGACGCGCCGGTACCACTCCCTCGATATCGCCGAGAAGGCCTTTGGCGGAACAGTGGAAATCACCCTCAATGACGGAAACGTCATTACGGATTCCATCGCAGTGGCCGACGCCCACCCACTGGGCGCCCGGCCCTTCGCCCGTGAGCAGTACATCAACAAATTCCGCACCCTGGCCGCTGGTCTGGTGGAGGAAGCTGAGATCAGCCGCTTCATCACGGCAGCAGAGAATTTGCCCAACCTAACGAACGGGGAACTGGGACAGTTGAACATCCTGGCAGCTCCTGGCGTCGTGGATCTGGCAGCCGCACCCAAGGGGCTCTTCTAAGATGCTGTACTCCAAGAAAACCGCTGAAGAGAAGCGCCAGGACCTGCGTGCCATGCTGGTCCCGGGCTCGGCCCGTCAGTTCCCTGGTGCCTTCAACCCGCTCTCGGCCCGCCTCATTGAGGAGAAAAAGTTCGACGGCGTCTACATCTCAGGCGCCGTCCTGGCCAACGAACTGGGCTTGCCGGACATTGGCATGACCACGCTGACCGAGGTGGCAACCCGCGGCGGACAGATTGCCCGAATGACTGACCTGCCCTGCCTGATTGACGCTGACACGGGCTTTGGCGAGCCCATGAATGTGGCCCGCACCATCGCAGAGTTGGAAAACGCCGGGTTGGCTGGTTGCCATATTGAGGACCAGTTCAACCCCAAGCGTTGCGGTCACCTTGATGGTAAAAATATGGTTGACCTCGAGACAGCTGTCAAACGCATTGCCGCCGCAGCTGATGCCCGTCGCGATCCAAATTTTTTGATCATGGCCCGCACGGACATTCGTGCCGTGGAAGGTCTGGATGCTGCAATCGATCGGGCTAAGGCACTCGTCGATGCAGGCGCTGACGCCATCTTCCCCGAAGCCATGAAGAGCGTGGCCGAATTCGAAGCTGTCGTCAAGGCAGTTGATGTACCTGTCCTTGCCAATATGACGGAGTTTGGCAAAAGTGAACTGTTCACAAAGGATGCTCTGGCTGCCGCCGGGGTGGCTATGATCATCTACCCCGTCACTTTGTTACGCAGTGCGATGGGGGCAGCCGAGCGGGTTTTGGACGCTATCAGCGCGGATGGGACCCAGGAAGCGGCGGTGGACCAGATGCTCACACGCGCGCGCCTTTATGATCTGGTTGACTATGAGGCGTATAACCAATTTGATGCGGGTATTTTCAACTTCCAGGTCCCCAGCCTGGATATTGCCACCAACAACGCAACCCTCTAGGTCAACAATGTCGTTTAGAAGAAGGAGTGCACACTGTGAGTGAAGAAGAAGTACGCAAAGGTCTAGCTGGGGTGGTTGCGGACTACACCGCTGTCTCCAAGGTCAACCCCGACTCCAATTCGCTGCTCTATCGCGGCTATCCGGTACAGGAACTGGCCGCTAGCAAGTCCTTTGAAGAGGTAGCCCTGCTACTGTGGACCGGCGAATTACCCTCTGCACAGGAACTGAACGTTTTTGAGACGTTCGAACGGAGTAATCGTGCCTTAGATGAAAACCTCAAAGCCGCGATCGATCTGTTGCCGCTGCACTGCCACCCGATGGATGTGGGCCGGACTGCTGTCTCTGTTCTGGGTGCTCGTCATCCTCGCGCCGAGGACTCATCCCCGGAAGCGGAGTTGGAGAAGGCTCAAGCACTCTTTGCGCAGTTCCCTTCGGTGGTGGCCTATGACCAGCGCCGCCGTCGTGGTTTAGGGGTAGTGGAACCGCGCAGCGACTTGGACTACTCGGCAAACTTCTTGTGGATGACCTTTGGAGAGGAAGCGGCCCCGGAGGTTGTGGATGCTTTCCGTGTCTCCATGGTGCTGTACGCGGAGCATTCCTTCAATGCTTCAACGTTCACGGCCCGAGTCATCACTTCCACGCTCTCTGATCTGCATTCGGCCGTGACAGGCGCCATTGGCGCTCTTAAGGGTGCCCTTCACGGCGGCGCCAATGAGGCTGTCATGCACACCTTTAACGAGATCGGGATCAATGCCGATGAGTCTCGCGAAGAGGCCGCCGCACGTGCCAAGGCGTGGATGGAAGATGCCCTGGCGCAGAAGAAGAAGGTCATGGGCTTTGGCCACCGTGTCTATAAAAACGGTGACTCACGCGTTCCCACCATGAAGGGTGCGTTGGAGCGGATGGTGGCTCACTACAACCGCCCGGAAATGATGGGTTTGTATGACGGCCTAGAGCAGGCAATGGAAGAGGCAAAGGCCATCAAGCCCAACCTCGATTACCCTGCCGGTCCCACGTATCACCTGATGGGCTTTGACACCGAGATGTTCACGCCTATTTTCATCGCAGCCCGCATCACGGGGTGGACGGCACACATCATGGAGCAGCGCGCTGCCAATGCGTTGATTCGTCCGTTGAGCGCTTACAACGGTGTGGCTGAGCGACACGTAAGTTAGCTGCACCTTGTACGTTGAGGTTGGAGATCGTGACGCCTATGAGGGACGAATAGGCGTCACGATCTCCAACCTCAACCGTGTTTAACGCCATTCAAAGGTACTGTGAAGAGAACACCCAGACCACCACGCAGTTTTCAAGGAGCATCATGGAAAAGTCATCGCTGACAGCACTAGCCCGCGAACTCATGGCTTCCGCCAAAACTAAGAGCAGCGGCCGCAGTGCCAGAACGGTGTATGGCGGCCATGAGCGGGTTCTCCGCCAGACACTTGTGGCCCTCAGCGCAGGAGCATCACTGGATGAGCACGACAACCCCGGTGAAGCCACCGTTCAGGTGCTTGTCGGCAGGATTCGACTCAACGCCGGCGACGTTCAGTGGGAAGGCTCCCCAGGAGATCACCTGGTGGTCCCGCAGGCACGCCACAGTGTTGATGCCGTTGAGGACTCAGCTTTTCTGCTGACAGTGGCTAAACCCTAACTTTTTCTCGGATACCTGCCCCGGTTAGCTGCCTCGCAAAGATTCGTCGGCATCGGCTGGGGAGAGCATGTGAGTACTCTCGGAGACGGTCTCATTGTCGTCATTAAGCACCACTCGCCAGTGACCTCCCTCCCCTGCCAAAAAGGCTGGCAACCAATGGCTGGCGTCAGCCCACATCTGAGCATGTGGCAGGTTGTGCACGCTGTACCAGTGCGGCTTGATTTCATCACTCTCGATAGCACTGCCAGTATATTTTCTGCATAAGAAAATAGTAGTGAACATGTCCCATACCGGCTTGGCCGGAAAAATAAACTCAACTGTGCCGGCGGGAATCAGGTCCATGGCTGCAATACCGATGCTGGTTTCCTCGTCCACTTCGCGGCAGATGGCTTGGACAACACTTTCCCCGGCTTCCACATGACCGCCAATACCAACCACCTTGCCAACACCCATGCCGGTCTTTTTCACGCCGAGCAGCACCTGCTGCTCGGCGTTGTGGTTGCGGAGCAAAAAACACAGGGTTACGGGTGCACTCATCCATTGAGCATACGTCCTTGTGCGCTCAATATTCCGTACAGCGTTCAGCTGATCACCGGAGAATCAGCTAGTTTGATGGCTGGATCATCGTGAAGAGGTCGGCTGAGGATGGGTGGCCGAGAATCGAATGCAAAAAGCTAGCCCAAAGCCCGCGGGTGTGCGGCGGCATACACTTCACGCAGGGTTTCCGCGGTGACAAGTGTATAAACCTGAGTGGTGGTCACTGAAGCGTGTCCCAGCAATTCCTGCACCACCCGTACATCTGCACCACCTTCAAGCAGGTGCGTAGCAAATGAATGCCGAAGTGTGTGGGGTGAGACATCCACAGTGACGTTCGCCTTCTCGGCAGCAACTTTTAATATTGTCCAAACACTCTGCCGGCTTATCCGCCCACCCCGTGCATTGAGGAACAACGCCGGCGTACCGCGGCCTTTGGCCACCAGAACGGGCCGGCCACGCACCAAATACGCTTCCAGTGCCCGCAGAGCATAGGAACCAATCGGCACAATACGTTCCTTGGAGCCCTTACCAAAGAGCCGGACAAGTGAGGGCCCGTCTTCCACAGAATCAGGCAACACCAGGTCATCGATATCGAGGCCAACGGCTTCGCTGATACGGGCACCGGTAGAATACAAAAATTCAAGCATCGCTCCATCGCGGAGCCCGGAGGGGGTATCCGTGACGGCCACCTCAAGAATACGCGTGACGTCATGAACGCTGATGGCCTTGGGCAGCCGCCTACCCGGCTGTGGCGGATGAACGTCCGCCGCCGGATCTGCGTCACTGAGACCTTCTAGTGCCCAGAATTTGTGCAAACCACGGACCGCCACGATGGTTCTGGCCGCAGACCTTAATCCGAGGGTGGACCCGCCGTCGGCACCGTCGGAGAGTCCTTGTGCAAATTCGCTGACGTGATGTCTCGTAACACGGGCGGGCTCACTGACGTGTGCAGACACCAAAAAATCTTCGTACCGTCTAAGGTCTCGCCTATAAGCCGCCAAAGTGTTGGGGGCCAGACCACGTTCAACACCCACATGGAGTAGATAATCTGCGATGGCGCGAGACAGCTTCGTGGGAGGAAGCGAGCTTGAGGGCAGCGGGCTCACTCTTGACGAAGGTGACGGCGAGGTAGCACCCCTAATGATCCCGGAATCTGGTGCACCGGCACTGGATGCCGTTGAGCTGGCAGCGCCGGAAGCCGTCACCGCTGGGACGGGTGCTCGGGCCAGGGCGCATTGCCGGGGCGCAGCGTGGAGAACCCTGTTCGAACCGCCTGTGCGGCAGCTAAGATACCGACGACGGCGGATGGGTTATGTATGCGGCCCTCCAGGACGCCGGCGGCCGCTTCTTCCAGGTCAACCCAGGCAAACTTAATTTCAGCTTCCTCTTCGGTCCGCACGTGCCGCAGGTCTTCTGGTACCTCCGTAATTTGGCGGGCCAGATAAATTCTTATGGCCTCGCTGGAGGAGCCGGGCGAATTGAAGAAGTCGGTGAGCACATGCCATTGTCCTGCCACCAGATCGGCTTCTTCAGCGAGTTCACGGGCCGCACCAACAACAAAGTCTTCACCTTCAATGTCCAATAATCCGGCAGGAATCTCCCACAGGTTCATATGGACAGGGTGCCTGTATTGACGCAGCAACAACACTTGGTTCTGCTCGTTGAGGACAACAACGGCTACTGCTCCCGGGTGATCAATATAGTCCCGGGTTAAAGGTGCAGAGTCAGCAGACAGTGAAAACGTGTCTGAGACGACGTTCCAGATACGCCCTTGGTACACCGTGGACCGCGCATGCAGTGGCCTACAGCTTTCTTCATCAGCCACAACAGCTGACAGTTCTGCCGCAACAGGATGCTCCCGGTTCTCCGGTGTACCCAGGCGCATCGTCTCTATACCTCCAACAACCGTGTGGCGCTCTGGCGTTCCAGCGCTGCAGCAACCAACCCGGCGAAGAGCGGATGCGGCCGGGTGGGTCGCGAGCTCAATTCCGGGTGTGCCTGCGTGGACACATAATACGGGTGAACGTCGCGGGGAAGCTCAACGTATTCAACCAATTTGCCATCCGGTGAGGTGCCGGAGAAGACGAGTCCTGCCGCAGCAATCTGATCGCGGTACAGATTATTAACTTCGTAGCGGTGGCGGTGACGTTCAGAGACATCCGTTCTGCCATATGTTTGCGCAACGACGGATCCCTCAGCCAGTACCGCGGGGTATAGGCCAAGGCGCATGGTTCCGCCAAGATCCCCCTTGCCAGCAACAATGTCTTGCTGCTCTTCCATGGTGGCAATAACGGGGTAAGTGGGGTTCTCATCAAACTCTGAGGAGGAAGCCCCATCAAGCCCAACAACGTTGCGTGCGTATTCAATAACCATTGATTGCAGACCTAGGCAGAGTCCCAGTGTGGGGATCTTGTTTTCGCGAGCAAACCGCAACGCACCCAGCTTGCCTTCTAGCCCGCGGATGCCGAATCCACCAGGGACACAGATGGCGTCAACATCGCCAAGAGCCTTGATGGCTCCGGCTTCCGTGGCGCAGTCATCTGAAGGGACCCAACGGATTTTAACCTTGGTGGCATTGGCGAAGCCGCCTGCACGCAACGCCTCGGTCACTGACAAGTAGGCGTCAGGTAGATCAATGTATTTGCCCACAAGCGCAATCTCAATGTGATGCGCCGGATTGTGCACCACGTCCAGCAGCTTGTCCCACTTGGTCCAGTCAACGTCTTTGAAAGGCAGATCAAGTGCGCGCACAATGTAGGAGTCAAGTCCCTGAGAGTGCAGGATCTTGGGGATGTCATAGATGCTTGAGGCATCCGGGCAGCCAATGACGGCTTCAACGTCGACGTCGCAGGCGCGGCCGATCTTGGTGTGCATGGCCTCAGGCAAGACCCGGTCCGAGCGCAAGATGATGGCATCCGGCTGAATACCCAATGAGCGCAGCGCAGCAACAGAGTGCTGGGTGGGCTTGGTTTTCAGTTCCTGGGAGGGACCAATGTAGGGGACAAGGGAAACATGGGCGAAGAACACATTGTTCCGGCCAACGTCCTGGCGCACTTGCCGTGCCGACTCTAGGAACGGCTGGGACTCGATGTCTCCTACTGTGCCGCCAATTTCCGTGATGATCACGTCGGGTGCGTTGGGGCCCTCGGCGGGCAGACGCATGCGACGTTTGATCTCATCGGTGATGTGCGGGATGACCTGCACGGTGTCCCCCAGGTACTCGCCTCGGCGTTCCTTGGCGATGACAGTTGAGTACACCTGTCCTGTTGTGACGTTAGCGGAGCCTTCCAAATTTTCATCGAGGAAGCGCTCGTAGTGGCCAATATCCAAATCCGTTTCGGCGCCGTCATCGGTAACGAAGACTTCACCGTGTTGGAAGGGATTCATTGTCCCTGGATCCACATTGAGATAGGGATCGAGCTTTTGCATTGTCACAGAGAGTCCGCGCGCACGCAGTAGGTGACCGAGGCTAGAAGCCGTCAGCCCCTTACCAAGCGAGGACGCGACCCCACCGGTGACGAAGATATGTTTGGTCGTCTTGGACTGACCACTGAACCGGGAATTTGATCGTTGCACCACGGAGTTCGAGCCTATCATCTAATGAGCCAATAAAAGTTTGAGAACGGCAACATTGTTTTTTGCTTTTCTGCCGTCCATCTCCACGAGTTACTTAACGGGTCGGGCAGCTTGCAGCAATAATTCCTTGGCGTGTGCCTGCGCTGTTGCTGAATCCTCCTGCCCTGCGAGCATGCGCGCCAGTTCCACGACCCGTTCTTCATCATTCAAAAGTCGCACGTTGCTGGTAGTGATTCCGGTTGAGTTTTTGCTCACAGAGCTCTTGGTCACCAAGATATGCTGGTCAGCAAAAGCAGCCACTTGGGGCAGGTGCGTGACAACCAACACTTGCACGTGTTCAGCGAGCATGGCCAGTCTGCGGCCAATTTCCACTGCGGCTTTACCACCCACCCCGGAGTCCACTTCGTCAAAGACAAACGTGGGCACAGGGTCCACGGCGGCAAGGACCACTTCCAGCGCCAACATGACCCGTGAGAGTTCACCACCGGAGGCTCCCTTGCCCAATGGACGCGGGAGCGCACCGGCATGGGGTGCAAGGAGGAAGGCAATCTCATCCTGGCCGTGAATGCTGCGCTCGGCTGCACTGATTTCAATGACAAGGCTGGCATCTGGCATAGCTAGTGCCTTCAACTCGGCGCTAACAGCCTTGGCAAGCTTCTCTGCGGCTTTCCTGCGCAGTGAGGTAAGTTCCATGGCCAGCACGCCGAGTTCGTGAACTGCCGCAGTTTCCTGGGCTTCCAGCGTCTCTATCCGCCCTGAATCATCGCTGAGTTCGGTCAACCGGATCCTTGCGGTGTCAGCCCACTTGATAACTTCATCGATACTAGGGGCATATTTGCGCACCAATACGGCCAATTCTCCGCGCCTGTCTTCAACCTCGGCAAGTCGACCAGGCCCCTCGGAGTCTAGAGATGTGGCGTAGCTGACCAGATCACGGGCGATGTCAGCGAGAAGGTAGCCAACTTCGGCGAGTCGTTTGGTTGTCTGCCCCAGTTCCTCATCAGTCTCGGCGACGGTTTCCACAAGTCGCCGGGCACTGTCCACAAGTGTGGCGGCATCGATTCCATCGCCATAGTCGGCAGCACTCAGCGCCTCGTGAGCTCCCAAGGCGGCTTTTCGGAGCACTTCAACATTGCCCAGCCTGACCGCCTCGGCTTTGAGGAGTTCATCTTCGGCGCCAAGTGGTTCGACAGCGTCGATCTCGGCTAAGGCTGTGGTTAGCGCATCCGCTTCTCGCAACCGTTCTCGGCTGGCCGTGTGCAATTCATGCAGTTGGGACTGCGTAATTCTCCACCGTTCAAAGACACTGCGGTAGCTATGCATTTTGGCGGCAAAGCCTTTGTGGGCCTCGGCCGCAAATTTATCTAGTGCCGCCCGCTGTGCGGAAGGGTTTTTAAGCCGAATCTGGTCTGATTGACCATGCACAGCCACGAGTGTCTCACCCAACTCGTTAAGTACACCAATGGGTGCGCTACGTCCGCCTACGTGGGCTCGGCTACGGCCATCGGCATTGACGGAGCGGGCCAGAATCAGTTGAGCGCTGCCGTTGTGTTCGTCAATGTCGGCACCAGCTTCCAACGCGCGCACAAGCGCTGGGTGGCCTGAAGGCAGGGTTAGTGTGGCCTCGGCAGAGGCCGACTTGGCTCCATTACGTACAGCTCCAGCATCAGCCCTGTTACCCAATAAGAGTCCGACGGCGGTCACCACCATGGTCTTTCCCGCACCAGTTTCACCACTGACAACACTTAAGCCGGGCCCCAGTGGCAGCGTTGATTCTGAGATGACGCCCAGGTCACGGATGCGAATTTCCTCGATCATCTCTCATCCTCCCCATAAACAGAGGTTGTACCGGAATATGAACTTTGCTGCGGCGGAACGGTAAGGTCAGGGACGGGCCGGATCACACCGCTGCGCGTACCCTCAAGCGCCGATTTGGGCCTTGGTGACTTGATGATCGGCAGCTGTGTAGTTGGGGGCAGCGGATTTTCGGCCGAGGGGCCACGCCAGCCTTGAACTGGCAGCTCAAACTTGCGCACAAGTCGTTCGGAGAACGTTGATTGCTGGGTCCGTGCCAGTTTCACAGGTTTAGGGGAACGCGTCACTTCAATCCGCGCGCCAGGCAAAAGGTCAACTGTTCTCCGTCCATCGCACCAAATAACTCCGTAGGCGCCGTTGCGGCTCAACACCTCAACGGCAAGCGTGGAGGTTGGAGCAACGACCAACGGTTTAGCAAAGAGCGCGTGGGCGCTGATGGGAACCATCAAAAGCGCTTCCACACCGGGCCATACAACGGGGCCGCCGGCAGAAAATGCATACGCTGTTGAACCTGTTGGTGTTGCCATGACAACACCGTCACAACCGAAGGATGTCAGCGGGCGCCCGTCCACCTCGGTAACCACCTCGATCATCCGTTCACGATTGCCTTTTTCAAGTGCAACCTCATTCAGCGCCCAAGTGTGTGCGACCATCTTTCCAGCCACCCTGACTATCACGTCAAGACACATACGCTCTTCCACCGAGTATCTGCGCTGGACAACGGCTGCGACGGTTTGAATGAGTTCCTCACGTTCGCTTTCTGCAAGGAAACCGACGTGACCTAAGTTCACCCCAAGCAGGGGAACATCGTACTCCCGGACGATCTCGGCTGCACGCAATATGGTGCCATCCCCGCCCAAAACCATCACCAGCTCTATCTCTGCCAGAGTGACATCTTTGTCAAGAATCTCCATATTTACTCCGGATACGCCCAGGTAACCTGTCATGTCGGAGAGTTCATCGGCATACATAACCGGGACAATGTTGTTTGCATGAAGCTCAACGCACGCCTCGAGGGCGGCAAGCATCGACTCTTCACGGCCAGTGTGGGCCAGAATCAAGACGCGCCGTGTCATGTGTTGTTTCCTCATCGCTTTCCGCGGGACCGCATAGTTGCGGAACCACTAATGTCAGGACTGCGTACACAAGCCCACAATGCTCAAACTCAAACAAGTTGGGCCCTAATGGCTGGTCTTCACATGGATCCGGGCCATAGTGTAGCTAGCAACGTCCTCACAGAACGTTCCTGTTCTTCGATCTTATGCGCAGCCCCGGACACAACACGCGTGGCGAGTAGAAAATACTCAACATTTCCATCTTGACCGTGCAATGCGCTCACTCCAATACCCTGCAGAACAAGTCCGTTGGCAACCGCCGCTGAGGCAACCAGGGCGACTGCGCGCCGTCGTTCATTCTCGCTGCTGACCACACCAGTACGGGCAAGACGATCCTTGCCCACCTCAAACTGTGGCTTTACCATCAGGAGCAGGTCACCGCCAATTTTGGTGGCAAGGACAAGTGGTGCCATGACAAGCGTCAGTGAGATGAAAGAGAGGTCGCAAACGGTGAGATCGGCGGGTCCACCAATATCATCGGCTGACATGTAGCGGATATTCATGCCCTCGTAGACTTCAACGCGAGGATCATTACGTAGCGAGTCGACCAGCTGGCCGTGCCCAACATCCACGGCCGCCACCGCAGAAGCTCCCCGTCGCAACAGCACGTCGGTGAATCCCCCCGTGGAAGCTCCCGCATCAAAGCAGCGCTTTCCGATTACGCGCACCTGCGGAAAATGTGCCAAAGCCCCGGCAAGTTTGTGGCCTGCCCGGGACACATAGTCTTCTTCGTTGCCTGGGAGAATGACCACCAGCGACTCCGTGTCAACGGCGTAGGCCGCCTTGATCACTGGAGCTCCGGCAACGGTGACGCGGCCGGCCTTGATGAGAGTAGCTGCCACAGTTCGCGATCGCGCCAAACCACGATTTACTAACTCCTGGTCGAGTCGAGTCATGCTTCTTTACCGCTCATAGCGACAGCTGGATCGGCATCAAGCTCACGCTCTAGGCCTTCTAGCATCTGTGTGTAGCGTTCCTTATGCTGGCTGACCGGGCTCTGAAGCGTCTCCTTGGCAAGCTCGATTAGAGCGTCCACAGCAGGATCTCCCGTGGGTTGAGAGAGAGACTTTTTTTCTAAAGACTCCTCTGGAGATTCTTCTATTCTCATGATTACTCTGCCGGTCCAGCGCCGGTTTTAGCCCAGGTAATAGTGGGGTCCGTTGGCTCTGCGGCGCTCGGAACTGCTGCCCACCAGGCAGCGCATGCGGCCCGCCATGAATCGGTGTCATCAGCACGGCCGGCAATGTGCAGGGCTGCATCCCCCGATTCGGACGTCATTACAGTCGCGGCAGCAACGCCACAAGTGACTCTCGCGCCGTCGAACTTCACTTCGGGGTACGCCGTATACAGCTGCGCCAGAGTATCTACGATGAACCGTGGCCTTTCCGCAGTGCGTGCCCGCAGCGCAGTTTCGCATGTGTCCACACCCGTCAGCACCAGAGCAGTAGCCATCCCAGCGTTGTTGCCGCCCAAAATGTCAGTATCCAGCCTGTCCCCCACGACCAGCGGGGCCTTGGACTTCAAACGGTTGGCGGCCGTGCGAAACAGCGGCGCCTCAGGTTTTCCAGCCACCAACGGATCATGTTCGACGGCGGCTCGGACCGCAGCAACCAAGGTTCCGTTACCCGGGGCGATTCCGCGATCCCGAGGGATCGTCATGTCGGTATTCGTAGCAATCCAGAGCGCGCCAGCGTTGATAGCATAGCTAGCCTCGGCAAGATCGGCCCAGCCAAGTGAGGGGTCAAACCCTTGGATCACAACGTCGGGGGAATCCGTGGCACTGGTTACAACCTCCATACCCAACGCCGCAACTTCTTGCGACAAAGCGACGCTGCCTGTGACAAGCACTTTGGCGCCTTTAGGGAACTTCTGCGCCAGTAAAGCAGCACCGGCTTGAGCAGAACTAACTACCTGATCCTCATTTGCTGGTGCCCCAAGCTCACGCAAATGTGCCGCGACCTGCGCTGGTGTACGGGACGCATTGTTCGTCACATACACCAGCGAAACACCGATATCAGCGAGTCCGATCAGGGCTTCGATTGCTCCATCGATGGCCCTTGGACCGGCGTATACAACGCCATCCAAATCCGCCAGTACGGCATCAAAACCACTAAGCAACGCGTTAGCTGTCACTGTGGCCGGGCTCCTGGACGTCCTCGCCTTCAGCGGCATCTTCTACAACAGTTTCTTCGTGGACCTGCTCGAGGCTCTCAGCGTCATGACTGTCTGTGTCAGCACTGTCGGCATCATGACTGTCTGTGTCAGCACTGTCGGCATCTGACTCGGCGTCATCGGAATCAAAGTAGGATGACTGCGCATCATCCACATTGAGCTCGTCGTGCTGCGCAACTTCAGCATCGCCTGAGGGCAGTTCCGCAGCGGCCTGGATGTCGGCGTCGTTCATCACAGGCGCAACAGGTGCAGCCATGACATCTGACACGCGAACGCGCGGGGACTCCAAGGGGATCTCTTCATCGTCACCGAGGTCGATGATGATCTGATCGGTTCCCTCATCGATGCCCAGAGCTTCCTCGGCAACAAGAGCCTGACGCTCCCATGTTTTAGCCTCATCCTTGCGACCGGCCGCACGCAAAATCATGCCGTAAGCACGGAACAGACGCGGGCTGAAGGAGAACGCACGGTTGATATCCAGCTGCGGGATCTCGAGGGCAGATAATGCCGCCTCCATCTCACCAAGATCCCCGCGAGCCCCGGATTCAACGATGGCCAACTCAACCTTGCCGGCCAGATCCAGACCTTCAGCGTCTTCTGACTTGATCAGATCAAGTGCACGGTCCGGGCGGCCCAAACCGCGTTCACAATCTGCCATGAGAGGCAAGTGAGCGTTGGAACCACTGATGCGGCGGAAGGTGCGAAGTTCACGTAACGCCTCACCGTATTTGCCGGCGGCGTAGGCAGTCATGGCAACAGCTTCACGGACACAGGCCAAGCGACCGCCACGACGGCTAGCGGCCAAAGCGTGCTCAAAGGCGACCTCAGGGACGAAGTCGATTAAGCGTCCGGCCATGACAAGGTGTTTGGAAACCCACTCGTTGTTTTTGGCGTCCAAAATACGAAGCTGCGCGCGGGTTACCTTATCAAGCTCCTCCCCTGTGACATCGGGATCGATCTCTGGTGAACGTTCACGGTCAGGGCGGTTGGAGCTGCGAAGATCGCCAGCGTTCCGTTCCGGGGGTGTGCGGGGACCTGTGGTGCGGGGACCTGTGGTGCGGGGTCCACGATCGTCACGGGCACTGCCATGGCTGGGGCGGTCGTTGCTGCGTGCGGGGCGATCATCGCGGCCACCGAAAGCGGGGCGTGCGGGGCGGTCTTCACGGTTGCCGTAGCTGGGGCGTGAATCGCGGTCCGGTGCCGGGCGTCCACCCTGGCCACCACGGTTATCGCGATCACCGTAGGGGCGGTCGTTGCTGCGTGCGGGGCGATCTTCGCGGCCACCGAAAGCGGGGCGTGCGGGGCGGTCTTCACGGTTGCCGTAGCTGGGGCGTGAATCGCGGTCCTGTGCCGGGCGTCCACCCTGGCCACCACGGTTATCGCGATCACCGTAGGGGCGGTCGTTGCTGCGTGCGGGGCGATCTTCGCGGCCACCGAAAGCGGGGCGTGCGGGGCGGTCTTCACGGTTGCCGTAGCTGGGGCGTGAATCGCGGTCCGGTGCCGGGCGTCCACCCTGGCCACCACGGTTATCGCGATCACCGTAGGGGCGGTCGTTGCTGCGTGCGGGGCGATCTTCGCGGCCACCGAAAGCGGGACGTGCGGGGCGGTCTTCGCGGTTGCCGTAGCTGGGGCGTGAATCGCGGTCCGGTGCCGGGCGTCCACCCTGGCCACCACGGTTATCGCGATCACCATAGGGACGGTCGTTGCTGCGTGCGGGGCGATCTTCGCGGCCACCGAAAGCGGGACGTGCGGGGCGGTCTTCGCGGTTGCCGTAGCTGGGGCGTGAATCGCGGTCCGGTGCCGGGCGTCCACCCTGGCCACCACGGTTATCGCGATCACCATAAGGCTTGCGGTCTTCGCGGCGGCCGTTAACCATTGGCCGGTCAGCACTGCGTGCGGGGCGGTCTTCGCGGTTGCCGTAGCTGGGGCGTGAATCGCGGTCCTGTGCCGGGCGTCCACCTTGGCCGCCACGGTTATCGCGATCACCGAAAGGCTTGCGGTCTTCGCGGCGGCCGTTAACCATTGGCCGGTCAGCACTGCGTGCGGGGCGGTCTTCGCGGTTGCCGTAGCTGGGGCGTGAATCGCGGTCCTGTGCCGGGCGTCCACCCTGGCCGCCACGGTTATCGCGATCACCATAGGAGGGACGGTCGTTGCTACGCGCCGGACGATCATCGCGGCCACCACGATCATCACGGCCACCAAAAGATGGACGCTCATTGTTTCTTACCGGGCGTCCACCTGCGGGACGCGCACCCTGCCCGCTACGCTCACTATATGGACGCGCGGGCTGACGATCGTTCGTTGCCGGACGCTCTGTGTAGGACTTTCCGTTAGCGTCTTGTCCGCGAGAGTTATTGTCGCGCTGTCCTTCGTACTGCTCAGCCATGCCGACTCCTAAAACTATGAGCGCACTAACTGGCACAGTAACAGCCGCTCTTCACTTGTGATCTTCTATTGAAAAAACCATGAACCCAATTGTCCAGACTACAGTCTAGTCCAGCTTGGAGGATCCACCCATGAATCTGACGTATCTGGACAAGATGAGGGGCCAATCACAGTGGATCTCAAATTGTTCGTGTCCGAGGTCACCGGGAGCCCACCCATCGTGTGTCAATACGACTGTTGTTGACTCATCGTCAAGAACGCTGAAGTTCACGCTAACGATCGTCGGGTTCAAGGGATTACTCCCCCGGTGCCAATTAATAGCCAACGACGTCGGTTCCGCCCACGTTCTTATCTCACCCCACACGGACTGAGACCCTGTAAATGAATCCTCCAGTAGGAGGCCTGTCTCGAAACCTATGTGAGATTCGGCGCCAAAAATACTGTGACCTTCCACGGGCCACCAAAGATGGATGCCATCAGTAAACCCGTCAAAAGCTTCCCTTACTGGCACAGGCACGGTTACAGCGCTCACTCGTGCGGCAGGTATCGAATCATTTCCGGGAACGGCGTTTGGGGCATGAGAAAACAAGTTGGACATCAGTCCAGTTTACTCGGCTCTCTTCCGCAGAGTCACAGGCTAGAGAAAACACGGTCCCGTAGGAATCGTGGTGGACAGGAATCCTCAAGGATGTCCCACTCAGGCCCAAATACATACCCGCTGCGTTGAGGCTGAGGCTCCTGACACTCTTTGTGCGTTGGTGGTGCAGCTAAGGTCCTGGGCCCAGGTCGTAGTTCCCGGCTCGTTGCGCCGTGCGCATCTTGGGGTGGTGGGCTTGGGTGGTGTGTTAAATTGAGGGAGGCCCCGCACCGTGTGGTGTGGGGCCTCGACCTTTTTATGTGTTGTCCGGCGGTGTCCTACTCTCCCACATCCTCACGAATGCAGTACCATCGGCGCTGTGGGTCTTAGCTTCCGGGTTCGGAATGGGACCGGGCGTTTCCCCCACGCTATGACCACCGTAACTCATTCCCCACGGGCCAGCACGACTGTGTTGGTGTGGGTGGTTTGTTGGGTGTTCTTGTGATGAACAACTTCTATTTCTATTTTATTATACATGTAATTACCATTTCTATAAACCTTTGTTTAGGGGTTTATAGGTTTTGGTGGTGTCATGTTTTTTTTGTTTCCTGTCCGAACAAACGGGTGGGTTTGTTGGTTGGGAACCACATAGTGAACGCGAGCATACTTGTTTTTATAAAGTGTGTGTGGTGTAAGTTATCGGCCTATTAGTACCGGTCAGCTTCACGAGTCTTTAGTCCTCGCTTCCACGTCCGGCCTATCAACCCAGTAGTCTAGCTGGGGGCCTCTCACACTTTTACGTGTAGGGAAATCTCATCTTGAAGCGGGCTTCCCGCTTAGATGCTTTCAGCGGTTATCCCATCCGAACGTAGCTAATCAGCGATGCACTTGGCAGTACAACTGACACACCAGAGGTTCGTCCGTCCCGGTCCTCTCGTACTAAGGACAGCCCTTCTCAAATTTCCTGCGCGCGCAGCGGATAGGGACCGAACTGTCTCACGACGTTCTAAACCCAGCTCGCGTACCGCTTTAATGGGCGAACAGCCCAACCCTTGGGACCTACTCCAGCCCCAGGATGCGACGAGCCGACATCGAGGTGCCAAACCATGCCGTCGATATGGACTCTTGGGCAAGATCAGCCTGTTATCCCCGAGGTACCTTTTATCCGTTGAGCGACGGCCATTCCACAATGTGCCGCCGGATCACTAGTCCCGACTTTCGTCCCTGCTCGAGGTGTCCCTCTCACAGTCAAGCTCCCTTGTGCACTTACACTCGAAACCTGATTGCCAACCAGGCTGAGGGAACCTTTGGGCGCCTCCGTTACTCTTTAGGAGGCAACCGCCCCAGTTAAACTACCCATCAGGCACTGTCCCTGACCCGGATTACGGGCCGAAGTTAGATGTCCAAAGTGACCAGAGTGGTATTTCAACGATGACTCCATAACAACTAGCGTTGCTACTTCACAGTCTCCCACCTATCCTACACAAGCCACTCCGAACACCAATACCAAACTATAGTAAAGGTCTCGGGGTCTTTCCGTCCTGCTGCGCGTAACGAGCATCTTTACTCGTACTGCAATTTCGCCGAGTTTATGGTTGAGACAGCGGGGAAGTCGTTACTCCATTCGTGCAGGTCGGAACTTACCCGACAAGGAATTTCGCTACCTTAGGATGGTTATAGTTACCACCGCCGTTTACTGGGGCTTAAATTCTCAGCTTCGCACACAAGTGTGCTAACCGGTCCTCTTAACCTTCCAGCACCGGGCAGGAGTCAGTCCGTATACATCGTCTTGCGACTTCGCACGGACCTGTGTTTTTAGTAAACAGTCGCTTCCCCCTGGTCTCTGCGGCCCACACACGCTCACGGACAGCTAGTGTCCTTCACGTGGCAGGCCCCCCTTCTCCCGAAGTTACGGGGGCATTTTGCCGAGTTCCTTAACCATAATTCTCTCGATCGCCTTAGTATTCTCTACCTGATCACCTGTGTCGGTTTGGGGTACGGGCAGTTAGAACCTCACGTCGATGCTTTTCTAGGCAGCATAGGATCACCGAATTCCCCCCTACGGGGGTCCCATCAGATCTCAGAATCGTCATTGAAGACAACACAACGGATTTGCCTATCGTGTTTCCTACGTCCTTAGACCGGGACTACCATCGCCCGGCTCGGCTACCTTCCTGCGTCACACCTGTTAATACGTTTACCTCCCCGGTTCAGTTCCCACGCTCCCCACACATCCTGGTCCCGAAGGACACTCAATGATGGTTTGGGTGGTTAGTATCACCGGTTCAATATTGGCGGTTCTTCACCGGTACGGGAATATCAACCCGTTGTCCATCGACTACGCCTGTCGGCCTCGCCTTAGGTCCCGACTTACCCAGGGCAGATTAGCTTGACCCTGGAACCCTTGATCATTCGGCGGACGGGTTTCTCACCCGTCTTTCGCTACTCATGCCTGCATTCTCACTCGTGTAGGCTCCACCGCTAGTTCACACTGCGACTTCAATGCCCACACGACGCTCCCCTACCACTCCAAACCCCTGAAAAACACTCACGAGGAACATTTTTAGGGTCATGTTTGAAATCCACAACTTCGGCGGTGTACTTGAGCCCCGCTACATTGTCGGCGCGGGATCACTTGACCAGTGAGCTATTACGCACTCTTTTAAGGATGGCTGCTTCTAAGCCAACCTCCTGGTTGTCTAAGCAATCCCACATCCTTTCCCACTTAGCACACGCTTAGGGGCCTTAGTTGGTGGTCTGGGCTGTTTCCCTCTCGACTATGAAGCTTATCCCCCACAGTCTCACTGCTGCGCTCTGACTTACCGGCATTCGGAGTTTGGCTGACGTCAGTAACCTTGTAGGGCCCATTAGCCATCCAGTAGCTCTACCTCCAGTAAGAAACACGCAACGCTGCACCTAAATGCATTTCGGGGAGAACCAGCTATCACGAAGTTTGATTGGCCTTTCACCCCTACCCACAGCTCATCCCCTCCATTTTCAACTGAAGTGGGTTCGGTCCTCCACGCGCTCTTACACGCGCTTCAACCTGGCCATGGGTAGATCACTTCGCTTCGGGTCTAGATCACGCCACTAAACTCGCCCTATTCAGACTCGCTTTCGCTACGGCTTCCCCACACGGGTTAACCTCGCGACGTAACACTAACTCGCAGGCTCATTCTTCAAAAGGCACGCCATCACAAGAACAACTACCCACAAGGGGCACGCTTGCTCTGACGGATTGTAAGCACACGGTTTCAGGTACTATTTCACTCCCCTCCCGGGGTACTTTTCACCTTTCCCTCACGGTACTTGTCCGCTATCGGTCATTAGGTAGTATTTAGGCTTATCAGGTGGTCCTGACAGATTCACACGGGATTTCTCGGGCCCCGTGCTACTTGGGATACTCACCCAAGGGAGTGCACTGCATTTCAGTTACGGGACTCTCACCCTCTACGGTCGGCCATTCAAAACCGTTCACCTATACATGCACCATTCCCCTTCCTGAACCGGCAGATCCAGATCGGTAAGTCCCACAACCCCGCACCATGCAACGCCCGCCGGCTATCACACATGACACGGTTTAGCCTGTTCCGCTTTCGCTCGCCACTACTAACGGAATCACTTTTGTTTTCTCTTCCTGTGGGTACTGAGATGTTTCACTTCCCCACGTTCCCTCCACACATCCTATATATTCAGATGCAGGTCACTACCTCGTCTTGCAACGGGTAGCGGGGTTCCCCCATTCGGACACCCTCGGATCAAAGTTTGGTTATCAACTCCCCGAGGCTTATCGCAGATTCCTACGTCCTTCTTCGGCTCCTAATGCCAAGGCATCCACCGTGCGCCCTTAAAAACTTGACCACACACTCTGGTCACTCTTACTTATCGAGAGAACCATGAAAACCAACACCACCACCCCAAAAGGGTCGTGACATCAGATCCAGGTTCAATTATCTCAAAGAAATTGCTTCTTTATAAAGATGCTCGCGTTCACTATGTAGTTCTCAAACAACAACCCCACCACACACCCCACCAACCACAGCAACACACAAAAGTGTGTCACCGAACAGGCCAGAGAAGTCATGTGCGGGAAACCAGGCACAACACAACCACCAACACCACACCCCCCAACAGGTAAACACCCAACAAACAGGCACTCACCCACAGGAAACACGATAATCAGCGGTCCTTGTTATTCCAGGACCCAACAGTGTGCCAAACACAACAACAACTACCAACAACCCCTAACAGCTCTTTCCTCACACCCACCAAAGGATGCGGTACTCAAACCAAGGCCGCGATACTCATCATCAGCTATCTTATTGATATTCCACCCTTGAGCAACTCACCCAGAAACAGACGTCCTGGCAATGAGTCTTTACTCCTCCTACCACCAACACAACCCATGCGGGCCATACCGTGATACTCGGTGCTCCTTAGAAAGGAGGTGATCCAGCCGCACCTTCCGGTACGGCTACCTTGTTACGACTTAGTCCCAATCGCCAGTCCCACCTTCGACAGCTCCCTCCCCACAAGGGGGTTAGGCCACCGGCTTCGGGTGTTACCAACTTTCGTGACTTGACGGGCGGTGTGTACAAGGCCCGGGAACGTATTCACCGCAGCGTTGCTGATCTGCGATTACTAGCGACTCCGACTTCATGGGGTCGAGTTGCAGACCCCAATCCGAACTGAGACCGGCTTTTTGGGATTAGCTCCACCTCACAGTATCGCAACCCATTGTACCGGCCATTGTAGCATGCGTGAAGCCCAAGACATAAGGGGCATGATGATTTGACGTCGTCCTCACCTTCCTCCGAGTTGACCCCGGCAGTCTCCTATGAGTCCCCACCACTACGTGCTGGCAACATAGAACGAGGGTTGCGCTCGTTGCGGGACTTAACCCAACATCTCACGACACGAGCTGACGACAACCATGCACCACCTGTAAACCGACCGCAAGCGGGGCACTTGTTTCCAAGTGTTTCCAGTTCATGTCAAGCCTTGGTAAGGTTCTTCGCGTTGCATCGAATTAATCCGCATGCTCCGCCGCTTGTGCGGGCCCCCGTCAATTCCTTTGAGTTTTAGCCTTGCGGCCGTACTCCCCAGGCGGGGCACTTAATGCGTTAGCTACGGCGCGGAAAACGTGGAATGTCCCCCACACCTAGTGCCCAACGTTTACGGCATGGACTACCAGGGTATCTAATCCTGTTCGCTCCCCATGCTTTCGCTCCTCAGCGTCAGTTAATGCCCAGAGACCTGCCTTCGCCATCGGTGTTCCTCCTGATATCTGCGCATTTCACCGCTACACCAGGAATTCCAGTCTCCCCTACATCACTCTAGTCTGCCCGTACCCACCGCAGATCCGGGGTTGAGCCCCGGACTTTCACGGCAGACGCGACAAACCGCCTACGAGCTCTTTACGCCCAATAATTCCGGATAACGCTTGCGCCCTACGTATTACCGCGGCTGCTGGCACGTAGTTAGCCGGCGCTTCTTCTGCAAGTACCCTCAACCAGCTAAACACTGGCCTTGTTCCCTACTGAAAGAGGTTTACAACCCGAAGGCCGTCATCCCTCACGCGGCGTCGCTGCATCAGGCTTTCGCCCATTGTGCAATATTCCCCACTGCTGCCTCCCGTAGGAGTCTGGGCCGTGTCTCAGTCCCAGTGTGGCCGGTCACCCTCTCAGGCCGGCTACCCGTCGTCGCCTTGGTGAGCCATTACCTCACCAACAAGCTGATAGGCCGCGAGTCCATCCAAAACCAATAAATCTTTCAACCAAACCCCATGCGAGGTAAAGTCAATATCCAGTATTAGACCCCGTTTCCAAGGCTTATCCCAGAGTTAAGGGCAGGTTACTCACGTGTTACTCACCCGTTCGCCACTAATCCCCCCACAAGTGAGGTTCATCGTTCGACTTGCATGTGTTAAGCACGCCGCCAGCGTTCATCCTGAGCCAGGATCAAACTCTCCGTTAATAACTAAACAGACACACACAAACACACCGGAAAAAGGTCATGAATGCATGCACTAAATTCGAAACCAGCTAAACAACCATTCATCACCACAGGGGCGGCAACAAACAGTCAAATAACCAATTCAATATAAATAAATTGGTATCAATAAAACTTGGCACACTATTGAGTTCTCAAACAACAATTACATTCGAGTAGTTACTAATCAATACTAAATAATTAGTTTTCGTCGTTGCGATATTCATACTTTATTTCATTGGAATTCACTTTGTCCAATCCACAGCATGTGTGGCTCGTCACTTGGTGTTTTCCATAAACCCATTCTTACCTGAATATTTTCGAATCGAAGAGACGTTGATATTCGGTAGTTTGTAAGGTTTGTGGTTTCTTGCGAGGTGGTGATCTCTGCTCCGCAAGCGGAGTGGGTCAGCGTTGCGCAAGCAACAGATAGAACAATACACCGATGCCCGTCCCCGATGCAAATCGGGGACGGGCATCATCAAAACCGCAATACAAGGCCTGTTCTAAAACTAGTTGGCCAGCTCCACCATGGACAGGGTGCGTTTTCCTCGACGGACCAGCAGGTACTTC
The DNA here is from genome assembly GCF_039529835.1 of Arthrobacter sp. TMP15. NCBI lineage: Bacteria > Bacillati > Actinomycetota > Actinomycetes > Micrococcales > Micrococcaceae > Arthrobacter > Arthrobacter sp. TMP15. The sequence goes on along the minus strand of NZ_CP154262.1, from coordinate 1,341,379 downwards.
CCATGCAATGCATCGGCAGCACCCAAAATAGTGTCCGGATCACTGATCTTGACGTTGTTTACGTAGGCTCCGCCTTCGCTCACCGTCCGGCGAGCGGCAGAGTTGCTGTTGGATAGCCCCGAAGCAACTAGGAGTTCAATAATGTTCAATCCGTCGTACGGGGCGCTTGTACGTGGCAATTCACTGGTCGCCGAGGCCAGGGTCCCCTCATCAAGTTTGGCTAGATCTCCTTGGCCAAAAAGCGCGGCAGAGGCTGCGATGACCTTCAAGGTGGTATCCACTCCATGAACAAGAGCAGTCACTTGGAATGCTAGAGTGCGCTGGCCTTCACGAGCCTGCGGCTTTGATGTCACTGACTCCGAAATCTCAACGATCTGTTTACGCGATAGAAACGTGAAGACCTTCAGGCGATCAACCACATCGTCATCGGCAGTGTTTAGCCAGAACTGATACATGTCAAAGGGGCTGCACATGCCGGCGTCGAGCCAGATGGCGTTGCCTTCGCTCTTGCCAAATTTGGTGCCGTCTGAGTTGGTGATCAGCGGTGTACCCAGCGCATGAACGGTGGCTCCCTCAACTTTGCGAATCAAGTCCGTGCCGCTGGTCAGGTTCCCCCACTGGTCGGAGCCACCTTGCTGCAGAACACATCCGTATTGGCGGAAAAGCTCAAGGTAATCCATACCCTGGAGGATTTGGTAACTGAATTCAGCGTAGCTAATGCCGTCGTCGGAATTCAGCCGCGAAGCAACAATGTCTTTTTTGATCATCGTGCCCACACGGAAGTACTTACCGACGTCGCGCAGGAAGTCCAGCACTGACATGGGCTCGGTCCAGTCGAGATTGTTGACCATCCGCGCAGCGTTCTCACCTTCGAAGGACAAGAAGCGCTGCACCTGTCCTTGGAGGAACCCTACCCACTCGGTAACGGTTTCCTTGGTGTTCATGGTGCGTTCCGCTGTTGGACGCGGGTCCCCCACCAAACCAGTTGATCCGCCCACCAGCCCCAACGGTTTGTGACCAGCTAGCTGCATACGCCGCATGGTGAGGAGCTGCACTAGATTGCCTAGGTGCAGGCTAGGCGCGGTGGGGTCAAAACCGCAATAGTACGTGATCGGCGCACCGGCGAGTAGCCCCTCAAGGGCTGCCTCGTCAGTGGAGACCTGAACGAGGCCTCTCCACTTGAGCTCCTGCCACACATTGGCGAAACTGGGATCATTCTCGGGGACGCGAAGGTTAGTTTGCAAAGACACGGTTCAAAATTACCAGCACGACGGCGTTTCCACGACATTCCTGCCCGCCGCAGTGTTGCGCTGAAGCCGCCAATGCAGTGTGCAGCCTGACCTGCGAATTACTTTTGGATACCGGCGGGGAGAGGTTCCGATGTGATCAACCGCAGGCGACGGGTTGGACGGGTCATTGAAACGTAGAGATCCCCGACCCGACCGCTTGCACCTGCAAGTAGAGCGGCCGGCTCAACGATGATGACGCCGTCGAACTCCAGTCCCTTTGCCTCGTGAGGATCGATCACCACGATATTTTGCTCCAGCGAGCCAGCCCCATGACCAATACGATTCCCATAGACGCTCCGCAAGGCCGCGGCAGTGGCGCGCACCATGGAGGCGGGGGTAATTACTGCCAATAACCCACCACCCACGGCGGCCGTTTCCGCCGGCACCACGGCAACTACCTGGTTGATAACTTCCGAAGCGTCTACGAAGTCAACGATGGGCTCCCACTCACCGTCGCGCACCGCCTTCGGTGCAGAGACCACTTGGCCGGCAGCATTAGCCATGCGCACTGCTGCCTCCGCGATTTGCGTGGGCGTGCGGTAATTGACAGTCAACTCCTCAATGTTCCATCGGTCCCCCAACAAGGGAGTCAACGCCCGATCCCATGACATGGCTCCAGCCGCGGAACTTGTTTGAGCAATATCACCAACAATTGTGAATGACTTCACGGGACAGCGGCGCACCAACAGACGCCACTGCATGGGCGAAAGTTCCTGGGCCTCATCAACCACCACATGGCCGTACGCCCAAGACCTGTCAGTCAGGGCACGCTCGGCACTGGTCTGCGATTCGGCTTCAACAAGGTTGTAATCAGCCAGCTGCTCAGCCGTAAGGATGCCGTCCACGCCGGAGTCTTCCAACTGTTGGTTCATGTTGGAGATAGCCTTTTCGGCGTTAGCTAGGTCGCGCTTCCTCTGTGACTGCGCACTTGCTTGAGCGCGCCCGCCGCTGGCATCCATGTCACCGAGAAGTTCGGCTGCCTCATCGAGCAGGGGTATATCAGACTCGCTCCAGGGCGAGCCCGGACTGCGCAGCAGTAAATCCCGTTCTGCTTGGCTAAATTCCGGTGTGACTGCAGCAAGGATCTCGGGTTTGCTGAACATGTCATTGATAAGCTGCTGAGCGCTCATGGGCATCCAACACAGGTTGAGTATCACGCGAACGTCGCGTGCAGAGCGGACATCCTCGCCCAGATATGACCTATCTGCGTTGTTGCCAGCACCCGCAGATTCAATGTGTTCACGCAGTTGCTCGGTAAGTTCGCGCAGCAGAGTTTTCACGAAAGTTACGCGCGCTTCGTTGTGCGGCAGACCTGTGGCCCGAGCCTTGTCTCTGGCACGGCGTACTTGACGAACGGTAAGAATCAAACGTGTGCCTTCGACGTCGAGCCTGACATCTTCACAAGGGGTTCGCTGACGGTTCGCGACGGCGTTTGCCACAATCTGGGCCATACCGATGCGGCCCTTCAGTTCTGCCATTTCAGGGGATTCGGCTGCAGTTGCTTGGACGCCGGGGAAAAGATTGCCGACGCTTGCCATGACTACACCTGTCTCACCCAGCGAAGGCAAAACCCGCTCAATGTATTTCATAAACGCATTTGAAGGTCCTACCAGCAGTACACCGGCAGCCTGAAGTCGCTCGCGGTGGGTATAGAGCAGATATGCTGCCCGGTGGAGCGCCACGGCAGTTTTTCCTGTGCCGGGCCCGCCTTGGACCACTAATGCGCCACTCAAAGGTGAGCGAATGATCCTGTCCTGCTCCGCCTGAATGGTACCGACGATGTCATTCATGCGGCCCGTGCGCTTGGAATTTAGTGCAGCCAGCAGCGCACCTTCGCCCTGTAAGTGTTCACCGTCAACAAGCATTGTGTGGTCAAGAACGTCATCCTCTATGGCTTTGACATTGCGCCCGTTTAACAACAAATGACGACGGCGACGCACCCCCAACCGCTCAAAGGCGGTGGCCTGATAGAAAGTACCGGCTTCGGGGGCGCGCCAGTCAACCATCAGCTGACGCAAATCCTTGGTGGAAAGGCCTATGCGGCCAATATATCTGGCTTGCCCATCATCTAGGTCCAGCCGGCCAAACACGAGTTTGTCATCAACTGCATTCAGCTGTGCCAGACGGTTCTCGTATAACGTTGCAAAAGCGTCTCGTTCGGAACGGTTCTGATGTGTGCCCATGGATTTAGTCCGGCGCACATCACCGAGTTGCTCGACCTTTTCAGCGCGAAGTTCATCTAAGCGTGAATAAAGACCGTCAACATAGCTGCGTTCTTGGGCCAACTCGTCGTCATACATGCAAGGCTCCTGATACGTAAGGCATACCCCCAAAAGGCAGACCGTCTATTCTATCCCTCTATGTGCGTGGGTGCTTTCACTTGTGATTGCCGAGACATGAAGGCCGCTAAGCACGTGCCATCGGGAGGCCCCACATCCTGCACACTTCTTTGCTTCTCAGCTGATCACCGCCTACGTCGCTTCAATCCGAAAGTGCCTGTGTCACGGGTTGGGCAGGTGAGAGGCACTGTGGCTTCCCAAGCAGGAACAGCTACACGTGAAGCAGGGAAACCACGTCATGGCTGTTAAGAGTCTCGCGTCCCGAGAGTGTGTCAATTTCCAGCACCACCCCGATGCCTGCCACGACGGCGCCTGTAAGTTCAAGCAGTGCAGCAGCGGCACTGAGCGTTCCACCCGTGGCCAGGACGTCATCGAGTATTAATACACGCGTGCCAGCAGGGACATCTTCCTGATGCAGTTCCAGGGTTGCATGACCATACTCAAGCTCATAGCTCTGGGCATAAACTTCGCGCGGCAGTTTTCCGGCCTTGCGGATAGTGATTACACCGGTTCCAGTGGCGTAGGCGGCGGCAGCCGCTAGGAGAAAACCACGAGCCTCCACTCCGGCCACGGCATCAAACTCTCCACTGAAGGCCGCAGTGATGGAATCCACCACCAGTTTCAGAGCCGGCCCGTCGGCAAAAACAGGGGTGAGATCTTTAAACACGATCCCGGGCGAGGGGTAGTCCTGAACGGTGGCGCATAAATTCTCAATGACGGTGGACACTTGGGGACATTGCTCCACGGGTGTAGTGACTGAAAATTGTGTTCCGGGGGCGTCTAATCTCTCGTTCACTCTTCAACCGTACAGCCTGAACAGTGCTGGCACTCCCCTCCACTTGAAAGGTGCTCCGTACCTCTCGACACCGGCACGGCGCCCAAAAAATATTGGTGCGTAATGCCATTTGCTAGCCCACATCTAACGATCAGTACTTACCTAAGTCCTGGACCTGCTTTTACGCCCCGACGTGGTGCACGAATCACTCCGGGTTTGAATCTCGAGACTGTTGGATCCCCACCGATCCAAAATCGCCAAGGGTACTCGGCTGTGCCACCAGACCCACTGATACCGACTCGCGGTCCCGTCATAACCCCACTCACTGGTGTTTCCGGAAGTGTCACTGTCACTTCACCGGCAAGGGCGGGGATTCCATTGTGTTCCCCAGAAATTCCCATCGCCTTAGTAAGTCTCGCCGGCCCCTGCGCAAGTTCAGAGTCACGCTTGGAAGTTGGACGGCGCAAGCGCGCTAACTCTAGACCTTCTACGACTTCTCCGGCTCTCATCAGACAACCTGACGAGGTCCCTTCCGGCCTGCACACGAGGTTGGCACAGAAGTGCAGACCATAGGTGAAGTACACATAGAGGTGACCGGGCGGACCGAACATTACAGCGTTACGGTTAGTCTTGCCTCGATAGCTGTGCGCGCCGGGATCCGGAGCATCAGAATCGGCTGGTCCTAGGTATGCTTCCACCTCGGTCAGGCGGACGGCCACCGGACCTTCCGGACTTTCATGGCGCACCAGTGCACCCAGCAGGTATGGTGCCACCTCGATGGCAGGCCTCTGAAGAAGTTCAAGGATGTTAACTTGTTCGCCCATATTCTCAATTTAGCAGGGGTTACCAAGCACGCTCTGCACGAGCTGAACCACACGGGTACCATGCCCAGGTCTGCGGCTACGCAGTGATCGGAGCCACTTTTTAATACGGATGTCCCAATACCCCGAGGAGGATTCCTGTCGGGTTGGCAATTTCGCTAGAACTATCACTTGCTGACTAAAACATGCCCGGCTCACACAGGACATGGGCTGTTCGAGAGCCTGAGCCGGATAATGTGTTGCTGTTTACTGCTGTACTGCTTGACCAGTTGGGATGGGAAGATCAACTATGAGCATTAAACTCGATTTCACTCCCCCGTTTGATCCGGGAATCTTTGACTTCCTCGCTGCCCGTGCAGTGACCGGGGTCGAGGAGGCTGATTCGCTATGTTATGCCCGGACGGTGTTGCTCGATGGCGGGCATGGATGGCTCCGCGTTAGCTGGGACGGGCAAGCGTTATGGTTGGAGCAAGATTTGGAGGACCCAGCCGACGCTGCCCAACTATTGGGCAAAGTCCGCCATCTCTTTAATCTGGATCACATCCCGCACTAGCCGACGATAAGTTGAGAACATTGCCATTGCTAGCTGAGCGTGTGAATTTGATTCCTGGAATCAGGCTGCCAGGCTGCGTGAATAAAGCAGAAATACTGATCAGGGCCATGGTTGGCCAGCAAATAACGGTAGCTGCTGCCAGAACGGCACTTAACCAACTGGTGGCGACAAGCACGCCCAGTCGCCTTCCTCACGGGACCATGAGTCATTTTTTTCCAAGTTCACAGGAGATTGCCGTCAATGGCCGTCAGATTCTTCGGGGCCCCCAACGCCGGATTGACTCCATTGTGGCTGTCGCTGGAATGCTGTCCGAGGGGTCCTTGAGGCTCGAGCCAGATGACACCCAGGAAACGCTCGTCCAGAAGCTACTCCCTATCCCAGGCATAGGCCCCTGGACTGTCGGGTACTTAGCCATGCGAATACTCGGCAGCAGCGACATCTTCCTGCCCAGCGACGCAGCGGTGCGAAACGGCTATGGCCTCCTTCGAGGAGATTCGCTCGCCCAAGCTCGCACTATCAAGGCCACAGAGCTGGGTCGCATGGCCGAACCGTTCCAACCATGGCGCTCCTACCTGACACTGCACCTGTGGCGGGTGTCGGGGGAAAAATAGTTTCAGTTCCTAAAAACTATTCAACAAACCAGACGAGTCATAGCACCTACCGGAAACGTTAGCAGTCGACGCCGAGGCTACGCTTTCCGGAGCGCTCATTTTCTGGAGTGGCCGTTCTGGGTTGGAGGTTCGGCGGGACCCGCTCTGACGACATTCCTTACGGCAGTAACTGCTGTAACGGGAGTAGCCGGAGCAACTGGAGTAGCTGGAGTAGCCGGAGCAACTGGAGTAGCTGGAGCAGCTATGGATTGTGGCGTTTTTTGGGGTGTTTGGTGGTGTTTTCTTTTGGTGGGTTGAGGGTGTGGTTGATGTGTTTTTTGAGCCAGGTGGGGTATTGGGTGCGTTGGGGTTCTTGATGTTGGGGTTTTTGGTAGTTCCCTGATGGGGTGATCCAGCCGATGCGTCCGTCGGGGGTGGGTTGAGGGGTCCAGCCACGAAGACGAATGTTTTGCCGGTGTGGTTCTTGATAGCGGCGGTAGTTACCGTGGCGGTCTTTATCGTCCTTGAAGTGCTTGAGGCGGTGGTGACGTGCGCAGGCAGGGCGAAGATTAGTCATGGCCGTGGTCCCCCCGTGTTCCCACGCGTTCAGGTGATCCAGCTCAGTGTCCATTACTGGATAAGGACAATTAGGGATGTAACAACCCCCAGTCAGGGCTTGCAGCACAGCTTTTTCAGCGTTGCTAAGTGTGTACCGGTCAGGGTTCAACGCTAACGCTTCCCCACTGATCGGATCGGTGAGCACGCGCAGGAACGTGTGTGAGGCTGCCATGAGTTTCCTTGCGATTTCTTCTGGTACCGGACCGGTGCCGATACCCACAAGCTCCGCGGGCTCATCAGTTATCCCTAACAAGCCCAGGAAAGGAACCTTCAGGAGAATCAATGCCTTTGGTAGCGGCGGATCCGTAATGACTTTCCCCTGAGCCAGTGCGTGAAGCTGGTCTAAGTATTCTTGTTGCTGATCTTCCACGATCCCGTCAATGACCCCATTGACGAAACCTGAACCATCCCCCACTAACTCCCCCACCACCAGAACATCCACCCCAACATCTACTCCAGCAGCTACACCACTATCGCCAGCGACGTCCTGGGCAAGGGTAGGGTGCGCATCATCCACCGCACTGCCCTCACCACCTAATCCCTTCCCAGCCCCCTTCTCAGCCGCGGGGCGCTCTTGAACAGGGAGGTACCCCTGAATCGGGTTACCTGGATTATGCAGGGAGTCAGCCTCACGTCCAGGGCAGGATTCACGCACGTCACCACCTATGGCACCACCGCCTGTGGCATCACGGTCTTTGGGGTCAGGGTCTGTGTGTGTCCAGATAGGCTCCGGATCAACCAACCTCACCCCAAAGCCCGAGCTAGATCCCCCGAAACTACTCTCAGGAGCGTTGCTGCGATCGTCGTTGTGCTCTGGAGCGCTGGTGCTGGTCTTGCTGGTGCTGGCGTTGTTACTGCCGGTCTTGGTGTAGTTGTTGGTGGGTAGTTCTTGGCCCATCAGTAGTAGTGCAGCAACGTCAACACGAAGTTGATCCAGAGTTCTGTATTCCCCACGATCTCCCCCAACCCCATTCCCAGCACCGGAACCATGACCGGAGCTGGGGTCGGGGCCGGGGTTAGGGTGTGGTGTGGGGTGGGTGTTGGTGTGGTTTTTGATGGCTCGTGCTGTGCGGGTGCAGTGCGTCATGATTCCTGCTGCGGCCAGGGTGGGTAGATGCAAGCTTAGCCAGGACATCCCGTCGCGGCCTTCTTCGCAGAACATTTTACGCCGTGTGAAGGCTTCCTTGGTGGCGGTGGTGAGGGTATCTGGGAATGTTGACTCACGGGCCCGGCGGGCTTTGGAGGCAAACACTGATGCGGTAGCCCCGGGTGCTAGCACCAGCAATCGGGTCTGGAAAGCGGCGACTTCAGGGGCACTGATGCCACTGCTCTCTTTGACAGTGGTGATCTCATCAGCGATCGTGCATGCGTGCCGCCAAGATAAAACCCCTGCTTGTAAAGCCTTGAAAGTGACTGGGTGTTTTAGAACCTCCACGCAGTGATGCGTGAGTGCGGCAGCTGTTCGTTCAGGGATCCCTAAGACCAAAGCTGCTTCCAACACGGCACTACTTTGCGCTAGTGATGATTGGTTCCGGTCTAGATCAACTAAAACTCGTTCTACTTCTACCGCACCCATTAATCGTCCCAACAGGGCCGCTTTACACGCCGCGGTAGCGTCTTCTAAACGCTTCACTACCGCCAAAGCGGCGATAGCACCATCATGAACACCACGCACCACACCTAACTGAGAGGGCGGCTCCGGCTGTGGCGGGGGAAAGCCAATCAGTGGCGGTAATCCTGCCAACGATGGATTGTCAGTGCCGAAGGGTTCAATAGAAGGAAGAGCGGCTATCGCACCAAGGAGTGCGGCCACATCCTGTGTGGCTTCCTCGCCCCGTTCCCCGGGGGCCATCACCGGAATACTCATACCACAAGTCTACGCCCGTCGTGACCGAAACGCTATAGTTCCTAGAAGAAACATTCTATACAACATCATTTGGCCACCCTTCATAGCTGTCACGAGCCTGAAAAATCGGAGGCCGGCTGGATGCGGACTAGATCCGAATTTTTGCTGCTTGGGAATCCGATGTGTCAGGTTGTTCCTAACACTCAGCGGGGTCCGCAACCACGCCCGTAACCATTGAATCCCGCCCGAAATCAGATACTCAGGTATTTAGGGAGATTTCAAGCTCAACCAGCAAGATAAAATGTCTCACACTAAAGCCTGGCCGTTGCCCATTCCCCTTCCCCTTAGTGAAGGGGGGAAATTACACTCCCCTGATGAGACTACGGGCGCACCAAAAGGGCGCTCATGCAGCAAAGGATTTCAGATCTAAAGTGAGGTTCTTTCTGCCAGAGTTTCCCGCGTAACTGACCGTTCAAGATTGGTCAGTGGCCACAATTACTCCAGGTTTAAATCTTTTGGTCAATTAGATTTAGCAAATACTGTCCGTAGCCACTCTTTGACAGAAGCTCGCCCCGCGCACGGAGTTCGTCGTCATTGAGGAATCCCTGCCTCCAAGCAATCTCTTCCGGTGCTCCGATTTTCAGTCCTTGTCGATTCTCAATCGTACGAACAAAATTGGAAGCATCATTTAGATCTGAGAAGGTTCCCGTGTCAAGCCATGCAGTCCCTCGTGGCAGGATTTCGACCTTGAGTTTGCGTTGCTTTAGATAAATACGGTTCACATCAGTGATCTCAAGTTCACCTCGTGCAGAGGGCTTCAGATTCCGGGCAATTTCCACGACGTTATTGTCGTAAAAATAGAGCCCAGGGACAGCGTAGTTACTCTTAGGAGAGTCCGGCTTCTCCTCGAGTGAAATGGCATTCCCGGCAGCATCAAATTCAACCACGCCATAGGACTTGGGATTAACAACCTGGTAACCGAAAATAGTAGCGCCATCCACATTGGCGTGGCGGCTGAGCTGGGTGCCCATGCCCTGACCATAAAAGATGTTATCCCCGAGGACCAACGCGACGGGTCCGTCACCTATGTGTTCGCGTCCCAGAACAAAGGCCTGTGCGAGGCCATCGGGCGATGGTTGCTGCACGTAGGTCAGGGATATGCCGAATTGTGAACCATCACCCAAAAGGCGCTGAAACTGGTCCGCGTCGTGTGGTGTTGTAATAATAAGAATGTCGCGAATACCCGCCAGAATTAGCGTCGACAGTGGGTAATAGATCATCGGTTTGTCGAAAACAGGGACGAGTTGCTTGCTGATCCCTAAAGTGATCGGGTGCAGTCGTGAGCCGGTACCGCCGGCAAGGATTATTCCGCGCATAGTGCCTATGATCCCGTGTCTTGGCTGAGTGTCCAAACCGGTAGAGTGAGCGAATGCAGAAATTACTTATTTCAGGCGGCGCCGGGTTCATTGGCTCTAACTTTGTTCACTACGTCCTTGAGAACACGGACATGCACGTAACGGTGCTTGATAAGCTGACCTACGCAGGAAATTTGGCCTCTTTAGCAGGACTGCCTACGGAGCGCTTCACTTTTGTTAAGGGTGATATCTGTGACGCAGAAATTGTTGACGGACTGGTGTCAGCAACCGACGCAGTTGTTCACTATGCAGCCGAATCACATAATGACAACTCATTACATGATCCCCGGCCGTTCTTGGAAACAAACATTATCGGCACGTATACGTTAATTGAGGCTGCCCGTAAGCACAACAAACGTTTCCACCATATCTCCACGGATGAAGTCTACGGTGACCTTGCTCTGGATGAACCACAGCGGTTCACTGAAGGCACCCCGTATGCACCTTCCAGTCCCTATTCCTCGACGAAGGCCGGATCGGACATGCTGGTGCGTGCTTGGGTAAGGTCCTTCGGACTGCAGGCCACCATTAGCAACTGCTCCAATAACTATGGCCCATACCAGCATGTGGAGAAATTTATCCCACGTCAAATCACTAATGTGATCGACGGAATCCGTCCAAAACTCTATGGCAACGGCGAAAACGTCCGCGACTGGATCCACGCGAACGACCACTCATCGGCTGTGCTGACCATCTTGAAACATGGCCGCATTGGCGAGACGTACCTAATCGGTGCTGACGGAGAGAAGAACAATAAGAACGTCATTGAACTGATTCTTACCCACATGAACCTGCCCGCGGACGCCTATGACCATGTCACTGACCGTCCCGGCCATGACCTGCGCTACGCCATCGATTCTGCGAAGTTACGCAACGAACTCGGCTGGCGCCCATCGTTCGAAAATTTCGACGCTGGTCTAGAAAACACTATCCAGTGGTATCGGGACAATGAGTCATGGTGGCGTCCACAGAAGGCGACCACTGAAACAAAATATCTGGAACAGGGTCAATAGGAATGTCAATTGAGTTCTCCAAATCATTGACCACAACTACAACTCCAATTCCTGGAGTGGTCCTCTATCAGCTGCCCGTCCACGGCGACAACAGAGGATGGTTTAAGGAAAATTGGCAGCGCGAGAAAATGATGGCTCTGGGCCTACCCGATTTTTTGCCAGTGCAGAATAATATTTCCTTCAATGCCAAGGCTGGAACCACTCGCGGTATTCATGCTGAACCGTGGGACAAATTCATTTCCGTGGCTTCGGGCAGAATTTTTGGCGCGTGGGTGGATCTACGTGAAGGCGATTCGTTCGGCGCCGTATTCACCACAGTCATGGATCCCTCCCATGCCATCTTTATACCCCGTGGTGTTGGCAACGCGTTTCAAACTTTGGAGGATTCCACCGCATACACCTACTTGGTAAATGATCACTGGTCAGCAGATGCACAGGACCAATATACTTTCCTAAATCTTGCGGATGAGAAAGCCGCTATTGACTGGCCCATCCCTCTGGATCAGGCTGAATTGTCTCTGAAAGACGAGTCGCATCCACGCTTATCCAAGGTCAAGCCCATGATGCCCAAGAAGATATTAGTTCTGGGCGCAGATGGACAGCTCGGGAAGGCTTTGCGGGAGGCCTACCATGACAACACCAGCGTGGAATTTGCTACCCGTTCGGACTTCGATCTTGGCGCACAGGCGTCGTACACACGTCGGAAGTGGAAGAATTACTCCACCGTTATCAACGCTGCCGCTTTTACGGCCGTGGATGCTGCTGAGACTGCTGAAGGTCGCAAAACGGCTTGGGCCATCAATGTGACAGCAGTCGCCCGCTTGGCGGCAGTGTGCGCTCACCATGGCATCACCTTGGTTCACGTCTCCAGCGACTACGTTTTTGATGGAAGTCAGGAATGGCATGCCGAGGATGAAGAGCTCACACCCCTCGGAGTCTACGGACAAACTAAGGCAGCGGGAGAGGCAGTAGTCGCTGTCATTCCCCGGCACTACATTGTGCGCACTAGTTGGGTCATAGGCGAGGGCAAGAACTTTGTGCGCACCATGGCTTCACTGGCCCGCCAAGGAATCGCTCCAACCGTGGTCAACGATCAAATTGGTCGATTGAGTTTTGCCCAAGACATCGCTGCCGGGATTCTGCATCTACTCCAAACCGGGGCAGACTTTGGCGTCTACAACTTGACCAACACCGGAGAGCCACAGTCGTGGGCCGACATTGCCGCTGACATTTACGAACTTTCCGGCGCCAGCCGTGACCACGTGACGGGTGTCAGCACACAGGTCTACTTCGAAGGGAAACCGGCGGCACCTCGTCCAATGAACAGCGTTCTAGACTTATCGCGCATCAAGGCCACGGGGTTCATTCCCGCACACTCCCAGCAACGACTTACGGAATATTTGGCAAAATAGAAAGCAAACAGCAAGGCAATCCAGCGAGAATCCTCTGTGACTTTCCCGGTACCAAGTATTTGCGGGGCCGACCACAACTAAATCCGTACCCACCCCCACAACGCAAGAACCGCCGTCGTCCCCCAAAAAAGGGGACAACGACGGCGCCGGCCATGGGAGCTATTTAGCGTTGAAAGCCGAAGGCCAAGGCAACAGTGTTGGCAATTGGACCGAATCCGCGGCAGCTTCGGCACGCAGGCTGCCCATAGAGGGTGTGCGGCCCGCCAGCCATGCCGCAATATCGGTGATCATTCCTTGAATCGACACAGTATTCTCGCCGGCTCCGACTGTCATGGGAGGCAGCCCCAGCGGCAGTAACTTCAGCTGAATATCCGCCGGCACCCGAGAGGTCAGGAACTCGATCACATAGAGGGCGAACTCTTTAGACCAGGTTTCCGGGCCGCGCCCCAACTGCAGGTCTGCCAAGTGGATGACCATCTCGCGCCAGTATGCCAGCGCACCATCGCGAACCACACCATTGCGGTAACTGATAGGTAGATTCCATTGCTCGTCGTCAAGGCCGTCCAGAGCCGTCAACACACGAGTAAATCCAGCAGAAATATACTCCTTGTGCTCCTGCGCCGTGTGGCCGGCATTCATCTCAATCGCTTGCGTTCGGCCGCCCTGACCGCCGTCATAGAACTCAATGAGCTCCCCGCGCACAGCATATTCAACCTGGCGGGCAACTGCATGGGAAACATGCGCAATATGTGCCAAAACATGCCCGCGTGTCCAGCCCTCCAGCTCTGTGGGGGCCAAGACATCGGCGTCGCTGAGGCCCCCCAACTTTGCGCTCACATTCTCTGTTGCGGCCTTGAGCCGCTCCATCAGCTGCGCGTTAGAAATATCAGTCATGAACCCCAGCCTAGACGGCCGAGGGGCCCGGCGCGAGCCTGCCAGTGGTGGGAGGCCGCTAGGCGCTAGACGGCCGAGGGGCCCGGCGCGAGCCTGCCAGTGGTGGGAGGCCGCTAGGCGCTGGAGCAGGAAATGCCCGCATCCACTATGGATACGGGCATTTCGCTTTGTTACTGGGGAAGTGCGACGCCGGTCAGGCCAGGAAGGCGCGAACCTCCCCGAGCGCCCGCTCAAGGGCCTCGAGCTGTGCCAACACCGCCGACGGTGCCGTGCCACCCTGAGCGTTGCGACTCTCAAGCGAGCCATCCGTGCTTAAAACAGTCCGGACTTCGGGAGTCAGATGAGCCGAAATTCCGGCGTACTCCTCGTCCGTGAGATCCCACAGTTCTACTCCGCGAGCCTCGGCAATTTTTACGGCAGCACCGGATAGTTCGTGGGCGTCGCGGAAGGGTACCCCCTGGCGGACAAGCCATTCGGCAATATCGGTTGCCAACGCAAATCCTTGCGGGGCGAGGGCTTCCATACGTTCGGTGTTGAAAACCAGTGTGGCCATCATCCCGGAAACGGCTGGCAGCAGCAGCTCAAGGGTGTCAGCGGCGTCGAACACCGGCTCCTTGTCCTCCTGCAGATCCCTGTTGTAAGCCAACGGTAGGCCTTTAAGCGTTGCCAGCAGGCCTGTCAAATCACCAATAAGGCGGCCCGCTTTTCCACGAGCAAGCTCAGCCACATCGGGGTTTTTCTTCTGTGGCATGATCGAGGACCCAGTGGAGTAAGAGTCATGCAGCTTCACAAAGGAGAACTCTTTGGTGGCCCACAGGATGACTTCCTCGGAGATCCTGGAGAGATCAACGCCGATCATGGCACCAACCCAGGCGAACTCTGCGAAAACATCACGCGAGGCCGTGCCGTCGATCGAATTCCACACAGCTGAATTAAACCCGAGCTCCGCCGCAACAGCATTGGGATCCAAGCCCAAGGACGAGCCAGCTAAAGCTCCCGAGCCATAGGGCGAAACAGCCGCACGTTTGTCCCAGTCCACCAAACGCTGAACATCACGCAACAGTGCCCACGCGTGGGCCAGAAGGTGATGGCTGAGGAGGACAGGCTGGGCATGCTGCAAGTGGGTACGTCCCGGCATGGCAACACCATGATGCGCCTTAGACTGCGCCACCAAAGCGTCAACAACCGAGAGAACCCCTGCGGCAATGATCTTTGCGTGATCGCGCAAATACATCCGCCCCAACGTGGCGACCTGGTCATTGCGCGAACGGCCAGCACGAAGCTTTCCGCCCAACGCCGTGCCAGCTCGCTCAATGAGCCCACGCTCAAGAGAACCATGCACATCTTCATCCGACTCGGATGGGGCGTAAGCCCCGGACTTTACATCGGCTTCCAACTGGTCCAAAGCCTTTAACATGCCTTCGAGCTCGGCTGAATCAAGGAGGCCCGCCGTGTTCAAAACGCGGGCATGCGCCTTAGAACCGGCAATGTCATAGAGTGCCAGCCGCCAGTCAAAGTGAGTTGATTTGCTCAGTGCCGCGAGAGCATCTGCGGGGCCGCCCTGAAAACGGCCACCCCACAGTGCACCTTCGTTGGTTCCGTGAACCACATCTGCCATGGTTTACAGACCCAGAGCGCGCTGGTCACGAGTCGAGGCAACCTTCGAGGACATCCCCCAGAGCTCGATGAAGCCCTTCGCCTGCGACTGATCGAAGGTATCTCCGGTGTCGTAAGTGGCAAGGTCAAAGTCGTAGAGGGAGGTTTCTGAACGACGACCGTTGACGATTGCCTGGCCGCCGTGCATGGTCATGCGGATATCACCGTTGACGTGCTGCTGAGTGTCTTGGATGAAGGCGTCCAAGGAGCGCTTCAGCGGGGAGAACCACTGGCCATCATAGACAAGCTCTGCCCAGCGCTGGCTAACAGTGGCCTTGAAGCGAGCCTGCTCGCGCTCAATCGTGATGTCTTCAAGGTGCTTGTGGGCAGTCATCAGGGCCATGGCGCCGGGTGCTTCATAGATCTCACGGCTCTTGATGCCAACAAGTCGATCCTCAACAACGTCGATACGGCCCACTCCTTGAGCGCCCGCACGGCGATTCAATTCCTGGATCGCTTGCAGGGGTGAGACTTTCACCCCGTCAATGGCGACAGGGATGCCGCGGCTGAAGGAAATAATAACTTCATCAGGTGCCGGAGGGAATTCCGGGGTGGCCGTGTAGTCGTAAATGTCCTTTGTAGGTGCATTCCAGATGTCTTCGAGGTAGCCGGTTTCAACAGCGCGACCCCAGACGTTCTGGTCAATCGAGTACGGGTTTTTCTTCGTTGTCTCGATGGGCAGGTTGTGGGACTCGGCGTAAATAATCGCTTTATCGCGGGTCAGGGCCAAGTCGCGAACTGGTGCAATGCACTTCAGGTCCGGGCCGAGGGTCTGGATGCCAACTTCAAAACGAACCTGGTCGTTACCTTTTCCTGTGCATCCGTGGGCAACAGTGGTAGCCCCAAATTCCCTGGCAGCTTTGACCAAGTGCTTGACGATCACGGGCCGCGAGATGGCCGAAACCAGCGGGTAGTGGCCCTGGTACAGCGCATTGGCCTGCAGCGTGGGCATGGCGTACTCGTTAGCGAACTCGTCACGTGCATCCGCAACGTAAGCCTCCACCGCCCCACAGCCAAGGGCGCGCTGGCGGATGTCTTCAAGTGATTCCCCACCCTGCCCTACATCAACAGCCACTGCGATAACTTCGGCACCGGTAGCTTCACCGATCCAGCCAATGGCAACCGAGGTGTCCAGGCCACCGGAGTAAGCCAATACAATGCGTTCAGTCACGTTCGCTCTCCCTAATTCATTAAAAAGTTCTTGAGAATTTGTTGCTACTCGTTGAGGTTTTAACAAAAACGACTCCGAGCGTCCTTCGCGTTACTAACAAGCATAATGCATGGTTATGCATTCTTACTAAAATATATTCAATATAGTTTAGGAGGTCAGGTGCAATGCTTCCCCGGCTAGGCTCCAGCGCTTGATTCGGCCGCAAATTGCAGGAACCGCTCGGCAACATCCGCACCTCCTAATGGGTTCCGAGTGATAACCATGACAGTGTCATCTCCGGCAAGCGTGCCCAGAATGGATGGCATCACCGAGTGGTCAATAGCCAAGGCCAGAAAGTTTGCAGCACCCGGAGGCGTTCGCAAAACTGCAATGTTTGCCGAGGCCTCGGCCGTCACCAGCAACTCACCGCACAGGCGGACCAAACGCGTGTCAAGAAGCTCTTGGGAGGAAACGGAATGCACGCTGCGGTCCCCTCCTTCACGCGGTAACGCATAGATTAACCCACCGTCCTTGCCCCGCACCCGCACCGCTCGCAGTTCCACCAGATCTCGCGATAACGTCGCCTGACCAACCACTAACCCGTCGTCGGCCAATAACGTGGCCAGCTCAGCCTGAGATCTAACAGCACGGCTGGTGAGCAGCGCGGAGACGCGTGCCTGCCGGGCAGTTTTAGTTGCCGGCATTGCGCCCCCGACACCGCTGGCAGTACCGAGTTTGGTCACTGTCATCACCCAACCGCCGGGGTGTTGCGAGCCAGCGCAGCATCAGAGGCAGTTTTTTCAACAAGCCACACCATGAGGGCCTTCTGGGCGTGCAAACGGTTTTCTGCCTCATCCCACACCACCGACTGCGGGCCATCAATCACGGAAGCGGAAATCTCATAGCCGCGGTAGGCCGGGAGGCAGTGCAGCACTATTGCATCTGGCGCAGCCTGGGCCAGAGCCGCGTCGTCCAGCGCGTATTCCGTGAAGAGCTCCAGGCGCTGCGCCTTCTCTTCCTCCTGCCCCATGGAAACCCATGTGTCTGTCACTAGGACGTCAGCTCCGGCCACGGCTTCACAAACGTCAGTGGTTATCAGCACCGATCCGCCCGTTTGTGCAGCTCGTTCTTTGGCTGCAAGTACGACGGCGTCTGGCGGGAGATGCCCTGCCGGTCCGGTAATGCGGACGTGCATGCCGGCTGTGACTCCGGCCAACAGATAGGAATTAGCCATATTGTTGGCGGAATCCCCCATGTAGGTCATTGTTAGCCCGGACAGCTCACCCTTGTGCTCCTTGATGGTGAGCAGGTCTGCAAGCAGCTGGCAGGGGTGGTAATCGTCTGAAAGCGCGTTAATGACAGGAACTTTGGAATGGGTGGCCATTTCTTCCAGGCCTGCTTGAGCGTAGGTGCGCCACACGATGGTGGAGACCATCCGCTCGAGGACCCTGGCGGTGTCGGCAACGGATTCCTTGTGGCCGATCTGGGCCTCACCCGGATTGATGATCAGCGGGTTTCCACCCAAGGCCGCAATCCCGGTAGCAAAGGAAACACGTGTACGCGTTGAAGTCTTATCAAAGATCACTGCCACAGTTTGAGCACCGGAGCCTTGACCTGCGAAGGTCTGCATCGAGTAGGGCTTTGCCTTTAGTGCTGCGGCAAGCTCCAGCACCTCGGCTTGTTCAGCAGGACTAAGATCTGTGTCTACGAGAAAGTGGCGTGTCATCAAGAGCTCTTTTCCAACTTGTGGGCAGCCACAGCGGTGGCGATCAATGCGGGCAATGCAGAAATAAAGGAACCAGCCTGCTCGGGCGTCAGGTTCAGCGGTGGGGCCAGGCGGACAGTGTTGGGGCCGGGGGCGTTGACGATGAAGCCTGCCTCAAGTCCCGCCTGGACCACCCCTGCCGCCACCGGTTCCGCCAGATCAAAACCAATCAACAGGCCATAGGCACGTACCTCGGTTACTTCCTTGATATTTGTCAGACCTTGGCGAAACACTTCACTGACCGCCCGTACGTTGGCGAGGATGTTCTGGGATTCCAGCACGTGCAAAGTGGCAAGGGCTGCCGCCGTGGCAACGGGATTCCCGCCAAAGGTGGTGCCGTGTTGACCGGCACTGAGAAGTTCTGATGGGCCCGGACCAAAAGTGACAATGGCTCCGATCGGAAAACCGCCACCTAAGCCCTTGGCTAAGGTCATGGCGTCCGGGGTGATCCCCGCGTTCAAACCAACAAACCAGCACCCTGTTCGGCCAACGCCTGTCTGAACCTCATCCAGGATCAGCAGGACGCCGTGTTCGCGGGTCAGCTCTCTGGCAGCCTGCAGGTACTCAACCGAAAGTGGGCGCACCCCAGCCTCACCCTGAATGGGTTCAATGACGAGCGCTGCAACTGTGTTGTCCACGGCTTCCCGGAGAGCGGCAATGTCATTGAAGGGAATGTGCCGTACACCCGCGGGCATGGGCTCAAACGGTTCGCGGTAGGCCGCCTTGGCTGTCATGGCCAAAGCACCCATGGTGCGTCCGTGGAAGCCGCCTTCGAGGGCGAGGATAGTGGGCCGTTGCATCCCACCATGGGCGCGGGCCAGCTTGAAAGCCGCTTCATTAGCTTCCGTGCCTGAGTTGGCGAAGAAGACCTTGGAGCCCTCTGGCGCGTGGCTCAAGTCAAGTAGTCTCTCCGCCAAAGCGATCTGTGTGGGACTGCTAAAGAAGTTCGAAACATGCCCCAACGTTGAGAGCTGGCTGGCCACCACTGAGGAGACGAAGGGGTGCGCGTGGCCTAGGGCGTTGACCGCAATACCGCCAAGCAGGTCAAGATACTCTTTCCCGTCTGCGTCCCACACAACAGCGCCGGCACCCCGAACCAGCACACGTTGCGGACTGCCAAAGACTCCCATGAGGGAATCCTGGTAACGGGCCAGCCATTGGGCGCTGGTGCCGGTACCAGAGACGGCTGCGGCGTTTGCGCTACCCAGCCCAGTCACAGCGCCCAGCCCAGTCACAGCGCCCTCTTTTTCTGGGGTGTTTTCTTCAGTCATCAGTGGCCGTCCTTGTCCGGGAAAATTTGCGTTCCGTTGCCCTCAAAAGTCATCAATTCCAACAACATTGAATGGGCGCTGCGCCCGTCGACAACAGCGGCACGGGCCACACCGCCGTCGACCGCGGCCAAAGCCGCCCCCATCTTGGGGATCATGCCAGATTCCAGTGACGGCAACATTGCACGCAATGCCTCCGACCCAATCTCGCTAAGCAGTGAGGACTTATCGGGCCAATTCGAATAGAGGCCCTCGACGTCGGTCAGGATCACCAACCGCGAGGCCTGCAGAGCCACCGCCAACGCTGCGGCTGCGGTATCAGCATTGACATTCAACACCGTTGAGGCATTCCCAACTTCGGGAGCCACGGTGGAGATCACCGGGATCCGGCCGGCCTCCAAGAGGTCAAGAATGGCCCCGGGATTCACACCCACCACCTCGC
This sequence comes from Arthrobacter sp. TMP15, assembly GCF_039529835.1. Taxonomy (NCBI): domain Bacteria; kingdom Bacillati; phylum Actinomycetota; class Actinomycetes; order Micrococcales; family Micrococcaceae; genus Arthrobacter; species Arthrobacter sp. TMP15. The sequence goes on along the minus strand of NZ_CP154262.1, from coordinate 1,321,533 downwards.
CAACAAGCCCCAGATCTACGGCAAGGCCATCAACAATGGTCCCCGTGCGTTCGGCCTGCAGTAGGGCGCCATCCTCACCAGAAAGTCCGACGGCATAGGGTCCGTGCTCGTTGATCAGGCCCACCAGCTCGCGGCCAACCTGACCGGTAAGGACCATCCTGACAACATCCATTGCCTCGGGTGTGGTGACGCGCAGGCCTCCCTTGAATTCGCTTTGGATGTCCAAGCGCTTGAGCATGGCATTGATTTGCGGCCCACCGCCATGCACAACTACCGCCTTGATGCCGACGTGGTGCATAAAGACAATATCCTGCGCAAACGCACGGCGCAGTTCATCATTGACCATGGCGTTGCCACCGTACTTGACCACCACCACGGTGCCGGCAAATTGCTGAATCCAAGGCAGCGCCTCAATCAGCGTGCCAGCCTTATCCTGCGCGGTTTCCACCGAAGTCATCATGAAAGTCCTTCTTCTGTGTTCGTATACATCAAGGCGGGCCCCGTCCTGGAGTTGGACAGCCACCAAAGCCAACCACAATCAACCGGCGGCGTTACGAGGAGTAGGCGCTGTTTTCTTCGACGTAGGCGTGCGTTAAGTCGTTGGTCCAGATGGTGGCTTCGGCGATGCCGGCGTTGAGATCGATTTCAACGCTGACTTCGCGCGGAGCCAGATCAACCAGGTCCCGGGAGTCCCCGATGCAACCGTTGCGGGCGATCTGAACACCATTGATGCTGACGTTGATCTTATCGGGATCAAAAACGGCGTCAGTGGTGCCAACGGCGGCAAGCACGCGACCCCAGTTGGGGTCGTTGCCAAAGATCGCGGCCTTAAACAGGTTGGATCGGGCCACGGAACGGGAAACGGTTTCGGCGTCGCGCTCGCTGTCCGCGTGCCTGGTGGTGATGGCTATGTCGTGGTTGGCACCTTCGGCATCGGCAATCAGTGCTCTGGCCAGGGCTGCGCAAACATGGGTTAGTCCGGCCGTGAATTCCTCCATGTCAGGGAAAGCAGTTGAGGAGCCCGAGGCCATGAGGAGCACTGTGTCATTGGTGGACATGCAGCCGTCGGAGTCGGCACGGTTAAAGGTGAGGCGAACGGCGTCGCGCAGGGCAACGTCCAGGCCTTCGGTTTCAACTCCTGCATCCGTGGTGATGACCACCAACATGGTGGCCAGACCGGGTGCCAACATACCTGCACCCTTAGCCATGCCACCGATGGTGTACGTGACGCCGTCGGCATTGGCCGGTGAAGTCCAGAGCGCCTCTTTGGAGACGCTATCGGTGGTCATGATGGCGGTGGCGGCCGCAGCTCCGCCGTCGTCCGTCAAGGCGGTGGCAGCAGCTTCCACGCCGGCCAGGATCTTATCCATCGGCAGCTGTTCACCAATGAGGCCAGTGGAGCATACGGCAATATCCGTTGCTGAAAGGCCCAAAAGTTCGGCAACTTTTTCGGCAGTGGCGTGGGTGTTTTGGAAACCTTCGGGACCGGTGCAGGCATTGGCCCCGCCAGAATTCAGCACGACGGCGTCAACCCTTCCGTCGCCGAGCACCTGCCGCGACCAATGGATGGGTGCCGCCGCCACGCGGTTGGAAGTAAAGACTGCGGCGGCGCTGCGATGTGGCCCCTCGTTAACAACGAGGGCCATGTCAGGGCTACCTGAGGTTTTCAATCCAGCTGTTACGCCGGAGGCCCGAAAGCCCAGTGCTGAGGTCACGCTCATGGTGCTACTCCTTGGAAGGTCAGACCTGTTGTTTCAGGCAGGCCGAGGGCAATATTCATTGACTGCACTGCCCCGCCGGCAGTGCCCTTGGTGAGATTATCAATGGCACAGCAAACAATCACTCGGTTAACGTGGGCGTCATAGGCAATTTGGATAGCTGCATAGTTGGACCCTTGCACAGACTTTGTTGCAGGCCACTGGCCCTCCTCAAGCACATGCACAAAAGGTTCCTCGTCATAGGCATCCACCCAGATTTCACGTAAAGCCGCTGCGGGATCAGCCAATGCCGCGAACTCAGCCGAGACCTTGGCCGTGGCAGTTGTGAGGATACCGCGGCTCATAGGGGCCAAAGTAGGTGTGAATGAAACAGTTACTTCCTTGCCGGAAGCGTTGGAGAGCCCCTGTTCAATCTCCGGGGTGTGGCGGTGCCCGCCTCCCACGCCGTAGGGGCTCATTGAGCCAATAACTTCGGAACCTATCAGGTTGATTTTGGCGGCTTTGCCAGCCCCGGAGGTCCCGGACGCTGCGACGATGACTACGTCATCGGGCAGCAGTGCGTTAGCTGCGAAACCCGGCAGGAGGGCCAGCAGGGAGCTTGTTGGGTAGCAGCCGGGAACGGCGATTCGTTTGGCGCCACGAATTTTTTCGCGGTGGCCGGGCAGTTCGGGCAGGCCATAGGGCCAGGTGCCTGCGTGCTCAGAACCGTAGAATTTTTCCCAAGCCGCTGCATCTTCCAGACGGTGATCGGCACCGGCGTCGATTACGAGCGTGTCAGCTGGCAACAGCGCGGCAATGGCAGCAGAGGCCCCATGCGGCAAGGCCAGAAAGACGACGTCGTGCCCGGAAAGGTTATCAACTGTGGTCTCGACCAGGACCCGGTCTGCCAGCGCGTGCAGATTCGGCACGAGGGAGCCTAATCGAGCTCCGGCGTTGCTGTGGGCCGTGATGGCACCGATGCTTACGTTGGGATGGCTGGCCAGCAGACGCAGCACTTCTCCCCCGGCATATCCGCTGGCTCCGGAGACAGCTACTGAAATTGTCATAAGTCGACTATACAGCAGAACTATTCATCCTCACCGATATTTATCCATATTGCTCGGTTTAATGTTGCTTTGGGGTCCTATGATTAACATCAGGAGTCCGCTCCGACCGCAGCCGACCACCACCGATTTGGAGTCCATCATGACCGAGTACGCCAACGCCATCCTCGCCCAGGCCCCGGGCGGCCCGGAGGTTTTGAAGCTCACCCAGGTTCCTATGCCGGTCCCTGGGCCCGGTGAATTGCTTGTCAAAATCGCCGCCGTGGGTGTGAACTTCATTGAGAGCTACCAGCGTGAGGGTATTTATCCTGTGGATTTCCCGTTCATTCCCGGTGCGGAGGCGGCCGGAAAAGTTGTTGCTGTGGGCTCCGGAGTGAGCTCCTATGCCGTAGGAGATCGCGTGGCCACGGCCGAGGGCGTGGCCTGCTATGCCGAGTACGCTATTTTCCCTGCCGATAAGGCACTGCCCGTCCCTTCCAGTGTGCCGCTGGACGTGGCGGCAGCTCTCCCGCTTCAGGGCATGACGGCGCACTACCTGATGAATTCCACCTACCATGTTGAGCCCGGGCAGACAATCCTGCTACACGCCGGCGCTGGTGGTGTGGGCCTGCTGCTGACCCAGATGCTCAAGGAACGCGGGGCCCGAGTCTTCACAACAGTGTCAACGGAAGAAAAGGAAGAGCTCTCCCGAGTTGCCGGTGCCGATGAGGTGTTGCGTTACGAGGACTTTGCCGAGCAGGCCCGTGAGCTCACGGATGGCGAAGGTGTGGATGTGGTGTTCGACGGCGTTGGTAAGGACACTTTCGATGGTTCGCTTGCGTCGCTGCGCACCCGAGGGACCCTTGTACTCTTTGGGGGCGCCTCCGGGCAAGTGCCTCCCTTTGATTTGCAGAGGCTCAATGCTGGCGGCTCGCTAACAGTAGTCAGACCCAAGCTCGGAGACTATCTTCGTAACGGCAAGGAACGCTTGTGGCGCTCAACCGAAGTGTTCGACGCAGCAGCCTCCGGCCGGCTAATCGCTCGGCTTGGTGCCCGCTTCCCGCTCTCCGAGGCCGGCGCGGCGCACACTGCGCTGCAAGGCAGAAACACCACTGGCAAAGTTATTTTGGAGCCCTAGACGGCGGCTCCAATACGGGAAATGGAAGGATAGGCCACCTGGTAGGCAGGTGATTTCGGCGGACAGGTTGCCGGAGGGTGAATTTTTCGCTGGAGACCCCAGGCCAAGCCGCACTAGGGTGTGCGGTAGTCAGGGGCGCAGCCGGCCATCCGGGGTTCCCCACCTGGGTTGTGCGTGAGCGGGGCAAGCCTGAACTTGGCTGTGTATGAACTTACTTGTTGCCTGCTATTCAACTGCTGTTCACCTTGACCGTGCAAGGTGGGCAGGTGAACCCCGCCCCTTTGAGTGACCCCTTGCCCCAGGCTGCCGTGTCAGCCGAACCGGCAGCAGCAAAACCGGCAGCAGCCAAATTCGCCGCACAAATGCCTGGCAGCGAGCTTGCGCCAGATCCCCGAACCCTGTGGGAGGTACTGCAAGCCACGGCCGAGCTGCACCCTGACGCCACAGCACTGGACGATGGCGTGAAAGCGCTTAGCTACGAAGACCTCTTGAAAGCAGTGCACGGCAAGGCTCAGGAATTGACTCAAGCCGGTCTAGGCGCTGGCGACAGAATAGGTGTGCGGATACCCTCAGGCACGTCCGGGCTTTACCTTGCCATTCTGGCAATCCTCTCCATTGGGGCCGCCTACGTGCCAGTGGACGCTGACGATCCCGCCGAACGTGCTTCGCTGGTCTTTACTGAAGCCGGCGTGGCTGCCGTCCTTGGAGATGAACTAACAGGAGAGGCGATAACGCTAACACTTGACAGGGCATGCCCAGGTCCCTTCCCTGAGCCCAGGGCACCGCTTCCCAGCGACGATGCCTGGATTATTTTCACCTCCGGCTCAACCGGTACCCCGAAAGGTGTGGCTGTCAGCAACCGTTCCGCTGCTGCCTTTGTTGATGCTGAGGCCCGCATTTTTTTGCAGTCAGATCCGCTCGGCCCGGAGGATAGAGTTCTGGCCGGATTGTCTGTAGCTTTCGATGCTTCCTGCGAGGAAATGTGGCTGGCCTGGCGCTACGGAGCCGCTTTGGTTCCAGCACCCCGCTCATTAGTCCGATCCGGCATGGATTTGGGCCCGTGGCTGATCTCGCACGGTATAACGGTGGTCTCAACCGTGCCAACGCTGGCGGCGCTGTGGCCCGCCGAGGCACTGGAATCGGTGCGCCTGCTGATCTTTGGTGGAGAGGCCTGCCCGCCAGAACTCGCCACTCGATTGGCAGTTCCCGGTAGGGAAGTCTGGAACACCTATGGCCCCACAGAGGCAACCGTAGTGGCATGTGCTGCGCCGTTGGGCGGGCCAGGCCCTGTGCGTATCGGGCTGCCGCTAAACGGTTGGGACCTGGCAGTTGTTGATGGGGCTGGAAGGCCCGTAACTGAGGGCGAAGTGGGCGAGTTAATCATTGCCGGTGTGGGCTTGGCACGCTATCTTGACCCGACCAAGGATGCCGAGAAATACGCTCCCCTGCCTGAATTCGGTTGGGAGCGTGCCTACCGCAGTGGCGATCTTGTGCGTCTTGAGAGCGTAGGCCTTGTGTTCATGGGCCGGGCGGATGATCAGATAAAACTGGGCGGGCGGCGCATTGAACTCGGCGAAATCGACGCGGCTTTGCAGGGCCTGCCGGACATCTCTGGTGCCGCTGCTGCAGTGCAGGAAACGGCTGGTGGCAACCAGCTCCTTGTCGGCTACCTGGTACCGGCTCCGGGCACCAGCCCGGATCCCGGCGCGCTGCGGGAACTACTGGCCGAGTCGCTTCCAGCACCCATGATTCCGCTTCTGACTTTCACGGATTCACTGCCCACCAAAACAAGCGGCAAAGTGGATCGCACCGCTCTGCCCTGGCCGTTGGATCAGGACATGGACGAGGGCGTCTCGCTCGCGGGCACACTGGGCCCGGATGCCGAGTGGGTGCTGGAACAATGGCATAGCGTTTTGGGTGGTACCCCCGCTTCGCTCGACACAGATTTCTTCGCCAGCGGCGGCGGCAGTCTGGCCGCAGCTCAGCTGGTTTCTGCGCTACGACAGCGCTACCCGCGAATAACGGTTGCAGAGGTCTATTCCCACCCCAGGATCGGAGCCCTGCTGGAATTGGCCGTGGGCTCCAATCCTGCCGGCGATCCTCTGAAAATAGTCGATCGCACAGTGGGGCGCACGCGGCGAAAATCCCAGGTGTTCCAAACGCTCATGGGTGTGCCACTGCACCTCCTTGTGGGAATGCGCTGGCTCACATACCTTATGGCCTTGAACAATGTGGCAGCGTGGCAGGGCATCCTGCCCGGCGCCCCCACCATTTCCTGGTGGTGGGTAGGGGCCTCCTGGCTTGTTTTTGTCTCACCGTGGGGTCGCATGGCGATCTCGGTAGTGTGCGCGCGTCTGCTCCTCCACGGCGTTCAGCCGGGCAGTTATCCCCGCTCCGGTAAAGTGCACCTGCGGTTGTGGCTAGCAGAACAAATTGCGGACATGGCCAGCGCTGTCAGCCTGGCCAGTGCCCCCTGGGTACCGTATTACGCCCGAGCTTTGGGCGTAAAGATGGGCCGCAATGTGGATCTCCACTCAGTGCCGCCTGTGACTGGATTGCTTCGCTTGGCCGAAGGTTGCTCGATCGAACCCGAGGTGGATCTCTCCGGCTGGTGGATCGACGGAGACTGGGTGCACATAGGCGAGATATCCATTGGTAGCGGCGCTGTCGTAGGAGCCCGCAGCACTCTGATGCCGGGAGCACGCGTTGGCGCCGGTGCTCATGTGGCACCAGGTTCCGCGGTGCGCGGCAAGGTCAAACCCGGGGTGACGGTTTCCGGCTCCCCGGCAGAAAGGACTGGGAAGGCTAAACACTCCTGGCCGGATCTGCGTACGCCCACCAACGGGTGGCATGAACTACCCTTTGCAAGCGCAGCCGCATTGCTATCCCTGCTGCCTTTCATGGCGGCGGCTGTGGCCGTTGGCGCAGTGTTGCTGAGCATCAATGGACAGAGTTCATTATCTGCCTCAATTCCTACCCTGTTGTGGTCTGTTCCCGTGGCAGCACTGGCATGGTTCCTCACCTTGGTTGGGCTGATCCTGCTCACGGTTCGGTTGCTGGGCATAGGCCTCCGCGAGGGGCACTACCCGGTGCGTAGCCGGATTGGATGGCAGGTTTGGGCCACCGAACGCGTGCTGGATATGGCTCGGGATCTCTTGTTCCCGATCTATTCCAGCCTGTTCACACCCATCTGGTTGCGTCTTTTGGGGGCCAAGGTCGGCAAGAACGTGGAGGCTTCAACGGTGTTGCTGCTGCCCAAAATGACAACTATCGGTTCCGGCGCTTTCTTGGCCGATGACACCATGATCGCCTCCTATGAGCTGGGTGGCGGATACATCCACATCGCACCCGCAAAAGTGGGTAAGCGTTCATTCCTTGGCAACTCCGGCATGGCAGCGGCAGGGCGCACAATGCCACGGAATTCTTTGGTGGCGGTCCTCTCGGCAGCCCCTGCCAAGGCAAAGGCTGGTACGTCGTGGCTAGGCAGCCCGCCTGTGCGCTTGCGCCGCACCAATCTCAACACCGATGAGTCACTCACTTTCGCCCCACCCTTGCGGCTCAAGCTGGCTCGAGCCCTCTGGGAAAGCTGCCGGCTGGTACCAACGGTTCTTTCTGTGGCCGTGGCCGCAGCAGTGCTGGTTACCTTTGACGGCGTCGCACTTGCCGGCAATTACTGGTTGGCTGCACTCTTCAGCGGCATCGTCATGATGGCCGCCGGTGCGTTTGGCGCTGGCAGCTCAGTGGCCGCCAAGTGGGTCCTGGTGGGCCGCATCAAACCCGGGGAGCATCCGCTGTGGAGCTCGTTCATTTGGCGTAACGAAGTGGTCGATACATTTATTGAAATGGTCAGTGCCCCTTGGTTTGCCCGCGCGGCTGTGGGCACCCCGGCCATGGTCTGGTGGTTGCGTGCTCTCGGAGCGAAAATCGGGCACGGAGCCTGGTGTGAAAGCTATTGGCTCCCCGAAGCCGACCTTGTCACGCTGGGTGAAAGTTCCACTGTCAACCGAGGGTGCGTAATCCAAACGCACCTCTTCCATGACAGGGTCATGGCCATTGATTCGGTTACGCTTGAAGAGGGTGCCACCATGGGTCCGCATGGTGTGATCCTGCCCGCGGCACGGATTGCTCGCAGCGGCACTGTGGGCCCGGCCTCCCTTGTCATGCGCGGAGAAACAGTACCTGCCAGCAGCTATTGGATGGGAAACCCAATCAGCCCCTGGAAGGGTCCCGAGTTTGCCGACCGCGCTTAGAATCCCAGACTGATTTGGATACCATCCCAAGCATGAATTTTCTTCACCGCACCCGGCACTCCGCCTTGGCGGCCAGCACCTCGGGGCCCAACGTCTCAGCCTCAGCCCCTGAGTCGGCTGAGGTCACTGAGTCCGCTGAAGTCACTGATTTACAGGCCACGGTGGTTCCAGCACGTCCGGATCCTTATATTCCGCTGCACGGGAACACCAGCTACTCGATGGTGCATTACGAGCTTGATTTGGAAGCCCGGCTTGCCGGCAACCAGCTCACGGGCCGTGCCATTATGACTGCACGAGCACTCGTGGCTTTGACACACGTTGAACTTGATCTCACAGGCTTGGGCATGGACAAAGCAACTGTGGACGGAGCCCGGGTCGTTAAACATTCCCACCGCAACGGGAAACTGCAGTTACTCCTGCCTGTTCCTGTGCAGGCGGGGGCGGAATTCACTATGGACATCCGCTATAGCGGGATCCCATCACCTGATAACGATCAATGGGGCGATGTTGGTTGGGAAGAACTGGACGACGGCGTGTTGGTCGCCGGCCAGCCTACAGGGGCGCCCACGTGGTTCCCTTGCAACGATAGAGCCGATAACAAGGCTTCGTACCGCTTTACCATCACCACCGACGCCGACTACACGGCTGTGTGTAATGGGACGCTTGTGTCCCACACAAGGAAATCCAGTCGGGAAACATGGGTGTACGAACAGCTGGCACCCATGGCCCCCTACTTGGCCACGCTGCAGATCGGCCGCTACAAACTATTGAGGCTGCCTGAGAGTAAAAACGGAACAAAGCTACCCATTACAGTGGCTGTGCCCAAAAAATTGCAAGCTCAGGCTGCGGTTGCTTTGGCCAGGCAGCGAGAGATGGTGGATGTTTTCGCAGCGAACTTTGGGCCGTACCCGTTTGAGACGTATACGGTGGTGGTGACCGAGGACGAACTGGAGATTCCCTTGGAGGCGCAGTCCCTATCCATTATCGGCAGCAACCACCTGGACACCGGCTGGGAGTCCCAGCGGCTGATTGCCCACGAACTCTCACATCAGTGGTTTGGCAACTCATTAACCCTGACATCGTGGTGTGACATCTGGCTGCACGAAGGTTTTGCCTGCTACGCCGAATGGCTGTGGTCCGAGGACAGCGGGTCAATGAGTGTTGCCGAACGTGCAACCGCTGCGCATGAAAAACTACAATCAGAGCGCAACAACCTGGCAATCGGCGATCCTGGTCCGAGGGACATGTTCGATGACGTCGTTTACAAGCGCGGAGCCTTGGCCCTGGAAGCCCTCCGCACTACCGTCGGCGACACCCATTTCTTCGCTCTACTGCAGCGTTGGGTGGCGGAAAACCGCCACGGATCGGTCACGACGGCGGGATTCATAGCGCTAGCTGACCGAGTATGTGCCACTGTGCAGGGATTCTCGGCCGCTGACGTTTTAGCACCGTGGCTATACCAACAGCCACTGCCACCATTGTCACACCACTAAACGCCCCAGCTAAATTTTACCGCTGACGCGCAAAGCGACAGCTCCGGCAAAGTCCTTGGGTAGGCCGCACTCCCCCGGAGCAAGATCCCACACATCGGTTTTAGCATCTGTGCCTGTTACTGCCTCTTCTAATTCTGGGTAGGCCATGATGTCACGCGGATCGGTGCGCAGACCCAAACCCGTGACTTTAGCCAACGCTTCTTTCCGGGCCCACGTTCTGGCCCGCCACTGATCCTGCGTCGCTGGCTCCAGCTGAGCGAGAGAGAACTTTTCGGCGGCGCTCAGCGCCACGTCGTCGTACCCGGCAAAGACCACCGCGGGGATGTGCTGAACATCGATGCCGAGGCCGATCCCGGCTCTAGGAATCATGGCTCTAGGAATCAAGGCTATAGGAATCATGGCTGTAGGGATCATGGCTGCCAGTGCCCAACCGTGACTGCGGGAGAAACTAATTGACACGGGCGCAGGTACGCCCCCGAGCTGGTAGCCGGGGCGGCCATGGGAAGAGAGCGGACTCGCAGAACAATCGGGGCAGTTATAGTCTGCCACGAGTGCACGCGGGTCAACCTGAAGCAATTGCGCAGCCATTAGGCGTTGCACCACGCGTCCGGCAATGAAGTCATGACGCGTTGCAGCATTGACAATGGAAGCGGCGCGGAAATGTTCAGCAGGGTCCAAGAGTGTGGCCAAATTTTTATCCACCTGTGCCAAGTCAAAGGCCTCCACGGCAACGTGCTCGCGCGCAAGTACGTCAAACCCTATTCCGTTCATCCCCGCTCCACCTTCCGTTCATACAGAGTTTTTTCTTTGCCACTACGCTCAGGCCATGACTGAACCACACCCGGAATTCACCGGTTTTAGTGTTATTGACAGCGACGACGACGATCCCATCCTGTTGGCGCCGGACGGCTCCCAAGTTGACACGTGGCGCCACGGCTACCCGTATGACGCCCGTCTGGAGAGGGAGGTTTACGACGTTGAAAAGCGGTTGCTGCAAATTGAACTTTTAAAGCTTCAGCAATGGATCAAGGCTACCGGGCGGCGCGTAATAATCTTATTTGAGGGCCGTGATGCCGCAGGTAAGGGCGGTACCATCAAACGCTTCACCGAGCATTTGAATCCTCGCGGCACACGCGTGGTTGCACTGGAAAAGCCCAGTAAGCGTGAGTCTACTCAATGGCATTTCCAGCGTTATGTGGCACACCTGCCAAGCTCTGGTGAAATGGTGTTATTCGATAGGTCTTGGTATAACCGCACGGGCGTTGAACGGGTCATGGGTTTTTGCACCAAGGAGCAGTATGAGGAATTCATCCGCCAGGCCCCAGCGTTTGAGCGCATGCTTGTCAATGACGGAATGACTGTGGTGAAGTTCTGGTTTTCCGTCACCCAAGCCGAGCAACGCACCCGTTTCATCATTCGCCAGGTGGACCCCGTACGGCAGTGGAAGCTCTCCCCCATGGATGTGGCCTCGCTGGATAAGTGGGATGCTTACACCTCTGCCAAGGAACGCATGTTTAAAAAAACTGACACACGACATGCACCGTGGACCGTGGTGAAGTCCAATGACAAGAAGCGGGCCCGGTTGGAAGCGATGCGGCATGTGCTCAACCTGTTTGACTACACAGGTAAGGACCATGCGCTGGTAGGGATACCTGATCCACTGATCGTTGGCCCCGCCTCCGCAGTGGTGGGCGAGGGTGAAGAGTTTTAGTTTATTGCACGGGTTGGGCCCGGACGCTGCGCCCACGTTGGGTCCATAGTTGAGCCAACCCCGTCAGAGCAGAATCAGCCGGTACTGCCTGCCTTGAACCGTGTTATGGGTACATTATTGCGCGTCTGGGCAGACTTGCTACCCACTACCCAAACTGGTGGCAGCAAGGAGAGTACAGAGCCACACCGAAAGGTTCAGGCATGATTTCAGGATCGCCTCCATGGGTGCGGCACTCTTACCGTCACAATTTCAAAGCCCGGCCTTGATCTCCTCCACGGCTGCCGTGAGTGCAGCAATAGAGGCAGTGCCCCCGTGCCCTTCGTCCTCAATGATGCGCAATGTGCTCCCCTCCCACTGCTGATGCAATCTCCACGGCGTAATGAGGGGCCCGCTGACATCTAGGCGGCCATGAATGAGGTGACCGGCAATACCGGCAAGTTCATGTACCCGCCGGAGAATTTCCGTTTCACCGCCAAGGAAGCCGTCGTGAGAGAAATAGTGTGTCACAAGCGTGGTAAATGTTAGGCGCTGGCGCTCATCAGCGATCATGGGACCGGGCTGCCGCGGGGCACCAAAGGATATGTGCCAGGCTTCCCACCGGTCCCAAGCCGCAGAAGCCAAGAGCGCATCGCTTCGATCCGGGCCAGCCAATCTCCGGGCGTACGCTTCAACTATTCGTTCCCCCGGCATTTGCCCTGACGCCGCAGCAAACTCATGCCAGGCTTCCGGAAAGATGCGTCCCACACCTTCGGTGATCCAGTTGACTTCTTCGCGGCTTGTTGTTGTCACTGCCATCAGCGCAATTCCCATAACTCGTTCCGGGTGCGCCAATGCGTAGGCCAGCACGAGAGTACTGCCCCAAGAAATACCCGTGACGATCCATTTCTGGATCTCTAAATGTTCACGAACCACCTCAATGTCGGCAAGTAATTGTTGGGTGTTGTTTTTAGAGAGGTTCTCTAAATCATCTTGGACCGCCGGTGTGCTTTTACCGCAGCCACGCTGGTCAATACCAACAGTCCAAAATTCCTCTGGATCGTGTCTTTTACGGTAGCCGCCCGCGCCAAGCGAACTCCCAGGGCCACCGTGAAGATACAAGACGGGAACACCCTCCGGATTGCCTGTTGCTTCCCAATAAATCTCTGCGTTGGGAACGGCAACCCAACCGCTTTGAAAATCTGTGCGCTGATACGTCATCAACCAATTTTAGATCCTCCAACCCTATGATGGGACTCGTCTACCCCGTTGCGCGCTCCCCCATGCCGTAACGCGGTAGCCCCAGCCACCCCAATCCGTCGGCTTCAGCTCGGTAGCCTCCACGTCCGCAATGTCCAGCAAGCACTATGCCTGCAATCCCCAAAACCGATGCACCTCCGTTCCCCCTCGCTTCTTCTGGCACGTAGATAAAAACACCCAAAAGCAGGATCCTGAGCGGGAGCAGCTGCAGAACTTTCGAAGTGACGGTCTTGGACCAGGCGCCCGCCTCCACCAAGGACACCATTAGGACGATCGCCCACCAGCCACGTACCGCGGCACCCATCCCACACCGGAAGACAACCACAAGAGCGGCGACGGCCGGAACTCCCGTCAGGGCAAGCGAGAGTGCCCGCAGTGTGCCCGTTTTCATGGATTCATCTGCTGGTCCATTGCCTGACCAGTGTGAGGCCAGCTCGGCCGGCAATGCGCCCGGGCCGAGCTGGCCACGAAACCACCACGGCCAGCACCGGCAGCAGCACCGTTAGTGCGGCCAAAAGCCGTTGGACCACGTCAGAAGTATTGTCTTTTCCGTGTCATTCGTTTTTAAATCCCCCAATTAGTCGCACAATTTCCTGCTGAGACATCCCCAACTTGCGCGCTTCTGCCATTATTTGTCCTGCCAATTCCGTGACGCCAATGAGCCTTGGACCCCCGTCTTGGTGAACAAACGCACCGGTGCGGATTTAGACCGCTATTTGATCAGCCAGTGACAGTTTTGATCAGCCAGTGAAAGTGCCGAAAAGGCGGCCCCCTTGGCAAGGGAAGCCGCCTCTTCTGTTGTTCCTGGCGCACGTATTTCTAGCACTTATGTTTCCATCCCAGTTACCACGGGTGGATCAGTTGTTAGCACTGCGTGGCGCAGTCATCAGCGCTGGGTGGCGCCGAACCTCTCAACAGCCAGTTCCACCGCTGCGGCGCGGGCGCCTGAGGCTTCATCGGCTGTCAATGTGCGGTCAGCAGCACGGAAACGCAGCCCAAATGCCAGCGACTTGCGTCCCTCGGGAATGCCCGTGCCCTGATAATCATCAAACAAGGCAACATCTTCAAGGAGCACACCGGCGCCCTCGCGCAGGGTTTCCAACACACGCTGTGCCGGAATTTCTACCGGAACCACAAGGGCAACATCCTGAGTAGCAACCGGGAAGGTTGAGATCGGCTTAGCAACAATGACATCTGGTGCCGCAGCAAAGACCTTCTCGGCATTGATTTCCATGGCCACCGAGCGGGCAGGCATGTGCAGGTCCGCAAGCAGCTTAGGGTGAAGCTCGCCAGCGTAGCCAACAACCTCTCCGCCGCGTAGCGCAAGCTGTGCAGTGCGGCCCGGATGGAATGCCTGGTGCTCTCCTTGTGAGATCACCAGTTCAACACCCACTACATCGGCCACCAGCACGGCAGCGTCAATGGCATCCGCCCAGTCCCAGGCGCGTGGGGTATGGGCGACAGCCGCGGGTGAATCTTTACCTGTGAAGAGCGCGCCCATGGTCAATGGCTGGTACGGAATGCCCTCATCCAAGGCATCCAGAACCTCATCTGTTGGCTTGACACCCAGAGGTGGGATCGAAGGTGAACCCATCACACCCGAGGGCAAAAATACAAGACCTGATTCAAATAACGCAAGATCATGGAATCCGCGCGAGTGATTACGCTTTGCAATCTCAATCAGCCCAGGCAGTACCGAGGTCCGCAAGTACCCAAATTCCTCACTCAACGGGTTGGCAAGCTTCACCGCTGCGCGTGCTTCCCCTGCCTTCGCCACACCAAAGGTCTCATTGGAGGCCTTTGATACGAACGGGTAAGCCAGAACTTCTGTCAGGCCTGAGTGGGCTAATGCTTGCACAGTGCCGCGGCGCTGCTGCTGGGTGCGGGAGTAACCCCGACCCGGAGGTGCAGTGGGCAGTGTGGAAGGGATCTGCTCGTAGCCCACCAGGCGGACTACTTCCTCCGTCAGGTCTTCCTTGGTGACAAGGTCGTATCGCCAGCTCGGGGCTGTGACGGAATATCCGCCGTCGACCTTTTCCACTGCGGCACCTAGATCCGTCAGCGAACCGATGATCTGCTCCTGTGAGAAGTCGATCCCGATCCGTGACGAAGTGAAGCCCAGAGGCAGGAACACGGGACCTGCGACGGCGGGCGTACCAACATCTGTGACAGTGGTTTCCTCGGTACCGCCGGCGAGTTCAACCAGCAGGTTCACGGCACGCTGAGCGCCCACCTGGGCCACAGCAGGATCCACGCCACGTTCAAACCGCTTAGACGCCTCGGAGGGCAACTTGTGACGGCGACGCGAACGGGAAATGGAAACTTCTTCAAAGCGCGCTGCTTCAATAAGGACGTTTATTGTCCCGGCAGTGACCTCGGTGGAAGCGCCCCCCATAACACCGGCAACGCCAAGGGCTCCATTGTCATCGGTGATCAGCAGGTCTTCTGGATTGAGCTTGCGGACCTTGCCGTCAAGGGTTTTTAGCGTTTCTCCGGCCACTGCCCGGCGGACCACAATCTCTCCGGCCAACTTGTCGGCGTCGTAGAAGTGCAGCGGCTGTCCCAGTTCCAACATGACGTAGTTGGAGATGTCCACAAGCAGCGAAATCGAGCGAATGCCCGCTAAACGCAAGCGCGAGGACATCCAGGTGGGAGTCGGCGCGCCAGCATTGACCCCACTGACTGTCCGGGCTACAAAACGATCGCAGCCCTCCTTCCCGTAAATGGGGGCATCGTCAGCTAGCCGCACCCCATATCCGGGTCCGGTAGTTTCCGTGAGCGAAACCAGCGATGCCGGATCGGTGAAGACACTGTCGGTGGCGTGCGCGTATTCGCGGGCTGCGCCACGGATGCTGAACACGTAGCCGCGGTCCGGGGTGACGTTGATTTCCGCAGCTTCATCATCCAGGCCCAGCAACGCTAGCGCGTCGGAGCCCACTTCCGGGTCAAGGCCCAGGGTTGAAAGCACCAGGATGCCATCATGATCCTCGCCAATGCCAAGCTCACGGACGGAGGCGATCATGCCGGCGGAGACATGACCATAGGTCTTACGCGGGGTGATGCGGAAGTCTCCTGGCAGCACGGATCCGGGCAGGGTGACAACAACCTTGTCCCCCACCTCAAAGTTGTGCGCACCGCACACAATGCCCTGTATGCCGGAAGGGTCAATGCCCTCTATGTCCAGGGTCTGCTGCGTGCCTTCGGGCACCACACGAACGGAGCACCAGTTGATGGTTTTGCCGTTGGACTGCGCTTCTGGCTCCTTGGACAACACCTGGCCCACCACAATGGGGCCGCTGAGCTCATCCATGGGACGGTGAACAGCTTCTTCTTCAAAACCAACCTTAACAAGATCGGTCATAACGTCTTCGGCAGTTGCTCCTGCCGGTACCTGCGCATACTCGCGCAGCCAAGTCAGTGGAATACGCACGGACTAAATCTCCATCCCAAAGTGTTCGCTGAAACGTACATCGCCTTCGATCATGTCGTGCATGTCGGCCACTTCGTTGCGGAACATCAAAGCCCGCTCGATGCCCATGCCAAAAGCAAATCCTGAGTAGATATCCGGGTCAATGCCGGCAGCGCGCAGAACATTAGGGTTGACCATGCCGCAGCCACCCCACTCGATCCAACGCGCACCGCCCTTTGCTCCCGGGTGCCAAATATCCAGCTCGGCGGAGGGCTCAGTGAAGGGGAAGAAGTTCGGTCGAATCCGAACACGGGCTTCTTCGCCAAACATCTGCCGGGTGAAGTGCTCCAACGTGCCAACAAGATCCGCCATGGACAAGTCCTTATCGATCGCCAGACCTTCGAACTGGTGGAAGACAGGAGTGTGCGTGGCGTCCAGCTCATCGGTGCGGAACACCTTGCCCGGACACAGCACATACACAGGCAGCTCACGTTCCAACAGCGCACGGACCTGCACCGGAGAGGTGTGAGTTCGCATCACCAAATGAGCTTCGGGAGGTTCCACGAAGAAAGTGTCCTGCATTTCCCGTGCTGGGTGGTCTGGGGCGAAGTTCAGTGCGTCAAAGTTAAACCACTCCGATTCCAGCTCGGGACCCTCGGCGATTTCCCAACCCATGCCCACGAAGATATCGCTGACACGATCTTGCAAGGTGGACAACGGATGGCGGGCGCCGGCCCGGCGGCGCCGCGGTGCTGCGGTGACATCCACTGTTTCCTCGAGGAGGATACGGGCCGCATCCTCTGCTTCCAGCACTACTGTGCGGGCTGCGAGCGCTTTGGCAACACGGCCGCGTGAGGCGCCCATGATTTTGCCTGCGGCGGCCTTGAACTCTTTGGCGAGTCCACCGATCTCACGGTTGGCCAGGCTCAGCGGGGATTTTTCGCCGGTGTGTGCCAGCCGCGCGGTCTTAAGCCCATCGAGCGTAGCCGCAGCAGCGATGGCTGCGAGCGCGTTCGCAACGGCGGTGCCAATGGCGCCTTCGTCAAGCGGATCCGGGATTACTGCGGTTTCGGTGGTTGATTCGGGCATCTCTGCCGTCTGGTGGGGCATCTCTGACATCTACAGTTTTTACCTAAGCTCGTGTGCGAGTAAGCGGCGGGGTAGCTCCTCCCGCCGCAACCAGTCTAGTTGACTGTGCCTGCGTGTTTTCAATCCTGGGCCGCTCCCTGAGGCAAACTGCGGCCTACTCTTTATCAGCGTCACGTCTCAGGCGTGCCTTTGCCTTGCTACGCTGTGGTTCATGACCACCTCTGCCGCCTCCCACCGTGGAGGTACGACGCCGGTCACTCACCGTGCGCGCTCCACGCACCTTGCCTCATTGTCCCGGTTGGCCGGGCGGAGGCTGGGTTCTGCACGCGTCGGTTCTCTGGCGCTGGGATCTGTAGTGCATGGATCTCTAGTGCAGGGTTCTCTAGTGCAGGGATCTCTAGTGCAGGGATCTCTAGTGCAGGGTTCTCTAGTGGTCGGTTCGCTGGCAGGGTGCTCGCTGATTCAACGCGGTGTCAGCCACTACGTTCCTGAACCGGCGGTTGTCCTTGACGGCTTTGACTGCCAGGTGGCGGTACCCCGTATGCCAGAAGCACAACAGAAGGATCCGGCGTCGCTCGCTAGAGTGAGTGTTCCCGAGGGCTTCGCGACCTCGCGCGTGGTGCTGGGCAGTCTTGACCTGTATCTGTCAACGGGACCACCGTCAACAGATCCGCCTCTCACGGATCCGTCTTCAAAGGTTGCTCCAGAGTCCGTTTACACCGTGGTGGAGGAGCACCTGGACGGGGACTTCCCTGCCTTGTTAGCCGCCTTGGCTGGACTGGCTCTCACTTCAAGCACCAGCCTCTCTTTCCTTCGAGGCCCATCACAGTGAAAGACTTCACACAGTGAGGGTCATCAAGAGCGGGGCAACTGGCTCCGTCACAGCGGCATTGGCTGCCACAGCGCTGCTGCTGGCCGGATGCAGTTCATCGTCCCCCTACCTGCTGGAACACTACTTGCCGGAACCAGCAGCCATCCAGAGCACAGTGGATTGTTCCCTGCCTACAGGGACGGGCACTGATTCCACGGATCCCTCAACGAAACTGATGGGGCGAGTTCCTGAGCAATTTCTCCCAGTAGATGTGGTGCGCTGCACCTTTGAGCGCCAGTTTCCTTCTGCTGATTCAACAACGTCACCGGCTCCGGCAAAGAGCACAGTGCTCCAAGAGCATCTCACTGGCGACTATAGCGCCTTGTTGGCAGCCCTTGCCGAACCCAGTGACAAGGGCGGTGTTGCCAACTGTCTGGACTATGGGGAGCGCTTGCCGGAGCTCTGGCTGGTGAACGGAACAGCCGATGCAGTCCATATTCAGTGGCCGCTGGATAACTGCGGGAAGTCCAAACCGGCAACCGCGAACGCACTCGCGGCACTGGCCATTGCCGACAGCCATACCCTGGAGCCAC
The DNA here is from genome assembly GCF_039529835.1 of Arthrobacter sp. TMP15. Taxonomy (NCBI): domain Bacteria; kingdom Bacillati; phylum Actinomycetota; class Actinomycetes; order Micrococcales; family Micrococcaceae; genus Arthrobacter; species Arthrobacter sp. TMP15. Next base: position 1,303,063 of record NZ_CP154262.1, on the reverse strand, counting down.
AGGAGATTAGTTCGTGAAAACCTCCCTCCACATCCGTTGCATTGCCAACACCCTTAACTTTTCTACCGGTGCGGGACTGCTCCTGGCCGTGTTAACCCGGACAAGGGTTGAAAAGGGTCCGCAGGGATTGATCTTTGGGACGAATTACCGGCCCAAGCTTCCGTTGGCGGGAGCGTTTACTGTAGGCAACGTGATTTTCTATCGAGCTGACCGGAGGTTCATTGACTCCCGTCCGGATCTGTTGGAGCACGAAGCCGGCCACGCAACACAGTATGCCTGGTGCCTGGGCCTGCCATTCTTGCCTTTGTACGCGGCGTGTGCGGTGTACTCCTTGTGGCGTACGGGTGATCCCGGAAGCCGAAACTTCTTTGAACAAAATGCCGGTTTGGCCTTGGGCGGTTACCGTGAGCTACCCACGATCGCTCGGTTGCCGGCGCTGCGGAACTATTTTTGCCGCTTCACCTCTTTGAAAACAACTCACCCCAGAGCACCATGGAAAGGGACGCCGTCATGACTGCACTCAACACTTCTGCACTGACATCTTCTGCACTGACCAACACCGTTACCGTCACGGGTCAAGGCACTGTGCAGACGACCCCCGACTATTTCAATATCAACATTGGCATCGAGGCTGCCGCGCCAACTGTGCGCGAGGCGTACGCAAACGCCAGCGAAGCCCTGAATGCAGTCAATGCCGCACTGCTTGCTCGTGAGGTGTCACGGGATGCGCTTGGCTCGTCGTCACTGGACGTGCGGGCAGATACCAGGTGGCAGGAAGGCACAGGGTCGGTGGTGACTGGTTATACGGTCTCCAGCACGCTGACGGTGGCCCTGCGCTACGACCAAGGCGGCGAAGACATCATTGCCGCCGTTGTAGACACGGGAAATAACAACGTTCGTTTGAATGGGATGAGCGCCATAGTCTCGGACCTCACCGCTGCATATGACGGCGCCCGAACTCAAGCCTGGGCCGATGCTACGCGGGCAGCCGAACTATATGCGCAATTGGCCGGACGTTCGTTGGGTGCCGTGAGCAATATTTGTGAGGGCACCGTTCCTGAGGTGCCACAGCGGTCAACGATGGTGCGCACTGCTTTATCTTCAGATAGTTCAATGACCATAGAACCTGGGCAAAGCAGCGTCTCTATGGCCGTCCAGGTCACCTGGTTGCTGATCTAGTTTCGATCCATTGGTGCCAACCCACATTCAAGAGGAGTATGCAATAGGAGTTATTGGGATGGCGCCTGCGCGGCCCGGGTGATTTATTCACCGGGCCGCGCAGGCGCCATCTATGCCCTGTACTCTGTGCTCTGAGTGGACTACTCACAGCCCAAACTACTGCGCCTAGGAAGCGTCGATCTCGCGCTTGAGAATCTTTCCGGTAGGTCCCTTGGGGAGGGCATCCATGATCATGATCTTGCGTGGATATTTGTAGGCGGCAACGCGGGCCTTGACGAACTCCTTGATGTCGGCGGCGAGCGCTTCCAGATCCTCGGAACCCGCAGCACCTTCCTTCAACGCAACCGCAGCGCAGATCTCTTCGCCGTGGGCGGCGTCGGGCCTGCCCAACACGGCAGCCTCAGCAACGGCAGGGTGCTCATACAGGACTTCCTCAATCTCGCGCGGGTAAATGTTGTAACCGCCACGCAGGATCATGTCCTTCTTCCTGTCCACGATGAAGTACACACCATCTTCATCCTTACGACCCAAGTCTCCTGTGCGGAACCAACCATCGGGGATCGCAGCAGCAGTTGCTTCTGGATTGTTCCAGTACCCCTTCATCACAAAGGGCCCAGCCACAGCGATCTCGCCCACAGCACCAGGTTCAACGTCGGCACCAGCTTCATCAACAATCCGCAGCTGTGCGCCAGTCACCATAGTGCCAATAGAGCCGGCCTTGCGGATTCCGTCGGTCTGGTTGAAGGTGATCACAGGCGAGGTTTCTGAGAGTCCGTAGCCCTCCAACAGCGTGGCCTGGAACGTTGATTCAAATTCACGCAGAATTTCTACCGGCAGCGCTGAGCCGCCTGAGGCCGCCAAGCGCAAACTGCTCAGGTCGTAGTTTTCCCGCCCGGGGGCACGCAGCAAAGCCACATACATGCTCGGAACGCCTTCAAAGATGGTGACCTTATCGCGCTGAATGATCTCCAAGGCTTTGACCGGATCAAATCTGGGCAGCAGCGTCACTGTTGCTCCGGCCATCACGGATGAGTTCAGTGCGCAGGTCTGGCCAAAGATGTGGAAGAAGGGTAGTCCACCGAATATCACGTCTCCGTCGCTGCTGCCGAAGAGCTTAACCGAGACTTCAGCGTTGCTGCGCAAGTTCTCATGGGTAAGTTCGGCGCCCTTAGGCTTGCCCGTGGTTCCTGAAGTGTAAAGAATGACTGCAGTGTCATTCTTTTCAGCCTCAGCAACCCCGGCTAACGGCTCAAGCGGCGCCAACAACGTCATGAACGCAGCGTCGATGGAAATGATCGAGGTACCTGTATCTGCAGCTCCAGCTTCAACTTCCCCAATGACGCCTTCCCAAGCGAAAGCCAGCTTGGCTCCTGAATCCTTGAGGTGGTAGGCAACTTCGCGAGACTTTAGCAACGGGTTTAACGGCACGACGATGGCACCATAACGCAGGATTCCATAGTAGATGGGCGGCATTTGAGGCAGGTTCGGTGAAATTAAGGCCACCCTGTCTCCTGGCTCAACACCGCGCTGCGCCAACAGTGCCGCCACCTTGGAGCTAAGCACCTCCAGCGCACCAAAGGAGAGCTCAATGTCATCCAGCTTGATGGCAATCCCGCCGGGATTTCGTGCCGCCGATGCGGGGACGATAGTGGCCAAGTTCGTCATGATTGCTCCTTTGTGCTGAGGGTTCTCCGGCGGCGGGGAAACGATCACTTCTGATCAGGGACCACACCGGCAGTGGGGACTTCAATGTCCCTATGCCTCCACCATAATGCCAATAAGCGTGATTCAGCGCACGGTGCTACTGGCGAGTAGCAAACATTTATATTCCGGTTCTTGATGTGGAATAGAATATATGTTCTAATAAATTATGCGGTGGACAAACCAGGAACTCAATCAGCCACTCTTCCCCGAGCAAACCAGCAGTGCCGTGGACGTTGCTGCAATGGGCTTACCCGGGGCACAGCCGCTGCTGCCGTTGGCCGGACTTCTCAAAAGCGTGCAGACACCAGAGTTTGCCGGAATTACTTTTCATGAAGTGCTTTCAAAGTCGGCCCTGAACAAGGTGCCGCCCAGTTCGGCCATGCCTTTTACTTGGACAGTAAACCCATACCGCGGCTGCTCCCATGCGTGCGTCTACTGCTTCGCCCGCAAAAGCCACACATATTTAGATTTTGACCCTGGAGTTGATTTTGATTCCCAGGTTGTTGTCAAAGCTAACGTGGCAGAAGTGTTGCGCAAAGAACTATTCAAGGCCTCATGGAAGCACGAGCATGTGGCGTTGGGAACCAACACGGATCCCTACCAACGCGCTGAAGGCCGCTATAAGCTCATGCCTGGAATCATCAGCGCCCTCGCTGACTCAGGGACACCATTCTCCATCTTGACGAAAGGCACCTTACTGGCCAGAGATATCCCCTTGCTCCGTCAGGCCGGAGAACAGGTCAGCATTGGCATGGGTATCTCGCTGGCGCTTGTGGACCAGGAGTTGGCTCATACGCTGGAGCCTGGCACTCCCACACCCAAGGCTCGGCTGGGCCTGATCACCAGATTGCGAGACGCCGGGCTTCCCTGCGGTGTCATGGCGATGCCTATTCTGCCGTGGTTGACCGATTCTGAGCAGGCTCTGGATTCGCTGCTGGCGGCGTTAGCTGCTGCCGGAGCCACGGGAGTAAGCGCTGGCGCCCTCTATTTGCGGGCAGGGACCAGAGAGTGGTTCATGCAATGGTTGGCTCGGGAACATCCCGCATTGGTGGGACGTTATCAGCATCTCTACGGATCAGGCGCGTATGCCTCTAAGGAATACCGCCAGTGGCTTGCCCTTCGTGTGAAAAAAGCCAAGCTCAGGCATGGCTTCATATCTCAGGGATTTGTTCATGACCCACGGCAGGAAGAGGCACAATATCCCCCAGGCAGCCTGCCTGAAATGAGCTCCCAGGCCACCGCACCTGCCAGCACAACTTTAAGGGAGCAGTCCAGTACCGGTAGCAAAAAAGCGGGACCCTCCGTGGAGAGTCCCGCCTCAATCAGTCTTGCCCCCACATTGTTCTAAACACACATCTAGGCTCGCTGCTGCAGAAACTCAGTTGTGGTCAGCCCCTGTGGGGTGCAACCGCGGGTTATCCGCTCTTGCGGCGGAACTCACGTTTGTGACTGGCTGCACCGTGTGATGCGTTGATTTTTGCATCGCTAGCGGCGCCAACACTGCCATGCTGCTTGTTCTTCTTGTTTTCCAGCGCCTGTCGAAACTTTTCTTTGGTTTCCTCACTGGCACCGTTGGGGGCTTGTTCGTCGTGGTTTTCACTCGTCATGGCACAACCTCCTTGGGGTCTTCTGCACTTAGTCTGGCACAGGGCACGCAATATTCAACACCTGTGCAGCCATTTATTCTCCACGTGCACCCCCTGGCAAGCACTTGCCAACAACTCGCTGCGGCTCCCTGCGGCCATACGCTGGCCGTTCAACGACGCCTGCCAAACAGCCGGAAGAAAACTATCAGTGCGTCGTTTGCGCTCGGGAGGTGAAACTCACCAACGCGTGCACAATAGGGCGATCTGCCGGAATCCAGTCCAAGTCAAAGATCTGTTGTCCCGCCAGCTCAACCCATTGCAACATGTCGTGATCCTCCAACGGTTCTGGTGTGCCGTCGATCACGGTGGCCAGCCACACGCGCATGGAGGCATGAGCATTCAACGGCCAGCCCTCGGCGGTTGGGCAGCACAGTTCAGCACCCAAAACAGACTTGACCCCCAGCTCCTCCAACAACTCCCTGTGTAGGGCTTCCTGCGGGGCTTCACCGGGCTCAATTTTCCCTCCTGGAAACTCCCACAACCCGGCCAACTCAGGTGGGGCACTGCGTCTTGCAGCTAAAAGCATCGAAGGTTTTTCCAAAGAATCCACGAGGGCCGCGCCCACTATCTGTTTCTGCGTAGTCACAGCTTTAGTCTATGGCGAACTAGACTGGAGCTGGCATCTAGATGTCTTGCACCGCATGGCCCCGACAAATCGGCGCCGGCACCGCCCGCCCAGCACAGAGCGGATGCGGAGGAAATCCACCCTGCGAAAGTATTATTCATGACCCTGGTTAAAAACCTGCGCGACACCACGCCCGCATCACCAAAGGTTGTGGCCTGGGCAATCTTGTCTCTGGCCATCGGCGGGTTTGGGATCGGCACCACCGAATTTGCCATGATGGGTCTTCTGCCCAACGTCGCTGAAGGTGTGGGCGTCAGCGTCCCAACGGCCGGACACGTGATCTCTGCCTACGCGCTGGGTGTTGTCATTGGTGCGCCACTGTTGATCGCCGTCAGCGCCAAAATGCCACGCAAGGCATTGGCGCTAAGTTTGATGGCCCTTTTTACTGTAGGCAACCTGCTCTCGGTTTTCGCCAATGACTACACAACGCTTTTGATCACTCGTTTCATTGCCGGGCTGCCCCACGGTGCATTCTTTGGTGTTGCTGCAGTGCTGGCTGCATCGATGGTTGCGCCAACAAAGCGCGGCAGGGCAATTTCCATGGTCATGATGGGCTTGTCCGTAGCCAATGTCCTTGGTGTACCACTGGCGACCTTTGTAGGTCAGCAGTTCGGGTGGCGCTGGCTGTTCGTTTTGGTCGCCCTCATTGGTGTGATCACCATGGTGTGCATGTCCATCTTCGTTCCCGCACAGAAAGCACACCCGGACGCTAGCCTGCGCAACGAGCTGAGCGCCCTTCGCCGCGGGCAGATGTGGCTGACGCTCCTGATCGGGGTAGTCGGTTTTGGCGGCTTCTTTGCCGTCTACACTTACGTTGCCAACACCATGACCGATGTTGCCGGCTTCGCCTCCGACTTCCTGCCGATCATTGTTGGTCTGTACGGGGTGGGCATGGTGGTTGGAAACTATGTGGGCGGGCGGATTGCCGACTGGTCCGTCATGGGCAGCATCTACCTTGTCATGGGCTTTATTGCAGCGATGCTTGTCATTTATGCGCTCTCAGTTCACATTCAATGGATGGCCCTGCTCATGATCTTTGTCATTGGCGCCTCAGGCGCCATGCTCATTCCCTCGCTGCAAACAAGACTGCTGGATGTTTCCCCGGGGGCGCCAACGTTGGCGTCCTCGTTAAACCACTCTGCACTAAACCTGGCTAATGCGCTTGGCGCCTTTCTCGGTGGGCTGGTCATCACCTGGGGATGGGGCTACACGGCTCCAGCCTTGGTGGGTGCGGTTCTAGCCGTATTGGGACTTGGCATTGCCTTGTTCAGTGGGTTCCTGGACAAACGTGGCCAGAAAAAAGCCCAGCTGAGCCCATCCCCCACCAGCTGACGCTCGCTCACTTAACGTCGGTTTCTGCTCAACGCTCGCTCACTTAACGTCGGTTTCTGCTCAACGCTCGCTCACTTAACGTCGGTTAGGGCAGAGCTTCAGGCTCATGAGTGGCAGTGTAAATATCTGGCTCTAGGTAGATGACCTTGGCAATCGGAACAGCTGCCCGAACACGTTTCTCGGCAGCGTTAATGGCTTCGGCAATCTGCAATCCAGTTTCGCAGGCATCAACAGCGATCTTGGCTGCCACCAGCAGTTCCTCAGGACCAAGGTGCAGGGTTTTTAGGTGGATAATCCTGCTCACTCCCTCGCCAACGAGGGCGGCTTCAACAGCCTGTATGTCACCAGCGTTTGCAGACTCTCCCAAGAGCAACGACTTCGTCTCCAAGGCCAGAATGACAGCCACACACACCAGAAGCACACCAATTAATGCTGTACCTGCTGCATCCCACAAACCGTTGCCGGTGGCTATAGTCATGGATACGCCAAAGAGTGCGAAGACCAAACCCACAAGTGCCGCCGAATCCTCCAGCAGCACCACAGGAAGTTCCGGGGCCTTTGCCGTTTTAATGAATTGCGCCCAGCTGCGCTTGCCTCGCGTTACGTTGGATTCTTTGACAGCGACATAGAATGAGCGGCCCTCCAACGCGATCGCCCCCAGCAACACCACAACGGGTACCCACGCCCACTGCGGTTCCATACCGTGGGGATGCTGCCATTTCTGGAATGCCTCATAGAGGGCGAACAGTCCACCAACACTGAACAACACAATGGAGACAATGAAAGCGTAGATGTAGCGTTCGCGGCCGTAGCCAAAGGGATGTTCAGCACTCGCTTGGCGTTTGGACTTTTTGCCGCCAATCAGCAATAACAGCTGGTTTCCCGAGTCGGCTACGGAGTGAATGCCCTCCGCCAGCATCGATGAAGAAAGCGTCAAAAAATACGCTAGGAACTTCATCACGGCAATGGACAGATTCGCAATTAGCGCGGCAACTATCGCCTTGCTTCCACCTTCGTGAGACACAGGTACTTCCCCTCAACTCTTAGCAGAGTCGAAACCGACCTGCCTGGACGCGCTGTCCACAAAAAAGAGTTTACAGTCGCCCCGGCACTCAAGCACCCATTCGTAACGGTGGCTGCACCAGTACTTCAGCGCTGGTGGGCCTCACTGCCTGGCGCAGCTCCCGCCGTCGTACGCGGTAAAAGAGTTGAGCTCTCACCAGGTCCACAAAAAGGCGATCAGAAAAAGAATCTAGGCACCGCGGCGCTGGGCCCTCGCACTGGCGTAGAGGCACACGGTAGCGGCTGTGCCGAGGTTCAAGGACTCTGCCGCACCGTATACGGGCACTGCCACTCGGTGGTCAGCCAACGCCTTCTCCTCCCCCGCCAATCCTTGGGCTTCATTGCCAAAGAGCCACACTGTGGGATCTTCCAGATCGTAAGTGGAGTCGGGGATTTGCTGGTCAAAGGACCGAGCGGCACTTTCGTCCTGCAGCAAGTCCAAATTCAATTGGCCATAGCCATCAGCGGCCAGGACGCCCACACCGGCCGCCTTCGCAGCGGCCACGACCTCGGTGAGGTCTGCACCCAGCACAACCGGCAGATGAAACAACGAGCCGGCAGTTGCACGGACTGCCTTCGGATTGTAAATATCTACACTTGACTGGGAGAAAATGACGGCGTCAGCGCCGGCAGCATCGGCTGCCCGCAGGACAGTTCCGGCATTGCCTGGATCCTGCACACGGCACAACATGGCGATCAGCTTGGGTTTGGAGGCCATCACCTGCGCCAAAGGGACATCCACGAAGTTGCACACGGCCACCATACCTTGCGGAGTGAGAGTGTCTGTCATGGCCGCCAGCACAAGCTCGCTGGCGATCCGCACCTGCAAACGTGCGATGGGAGCGGAGGCCGCCTCAAGCAGTTCGGGGTATTTCCGCAAGCTCTCCACAGTTGCGTAAAGTGCCTCAACCACTGCGGTGCCTCCTGCTGCAAGACATTCGCGGTGGGCACGCAGAGCCTCCCGCACGGCTTGCGGGCCCTCAGCTAAAAACTGTCGTCGCTTTAAACGGCTCGAGCGCCCAACCAGCTTGGCAACATCCCTCACTCGATCTGCTCGAGGATTGGTCATTGCTTCTGCTGGTGGGCGCCCGGGTGCATTCATGCTTAGGACTTTAGCAGTCACACGGCAAGAACTTGGAACCGCTAAGTTCCTAGGACAAAACTGGAATTACTTCGCTGCAGGTGCTGACGTGTCAGCAGGCAGTGCAGCCTTTGCGATGTTCACCAAAGCGGCGAAAGCACCGGCGTCGTTCACAGCCAGATCGGCCAGCATGCGACGGTCAACCTCGATCTGCGCAGCCTTCAGGCCCTGGATCAAACGGTTGTAGGTCAGGCCGTTGGCGCGTGATGCAGCGTTGATACGCTGGATCCAGAGGCGACGGAAGTCACCCTTGCGCTTGCGGCGGTCGCCATAGCTGTACACAAACGAGTGCAGCAGCTGCTCTTTGGCCTTACGGTAAAGGCGTGAACGCTGTCCGCGGTAACCCTTTGCGCGCTCAAGAACAACCCGACGCTTTTTGTGGGCGTTTACGGCCCTCTTCACACGTGCCACGTGCGTACTCCTTCAATTTTAAAGATCCCAAGCCAATCATGCCGGGGAAGGCTTTGTTTGGATTGGTGTCAGTCCCGGAACTGGGAAGGACACCGATTGACTTGCGAAATTAGATGCCGAGCATCTTTTTGATGTTGCGCACATCAGCCTTGGCGACCAACAGGTCACCCTTCAGGCGACGCTTCAAGCTGGAAGGCTTGTGCTCCAGGTAGTGGCGGCGGTTGGCCTGCTGGCGACGCAGCTTACCGGAACCGGTCAGCTTGAATCGCTTCTTCGCACCACTATGTGTCTTCATTTTAGGCATGAGGACCTGTCTCCTTACGTATCCACCGGCGCTGCCTGTGGTTCTCTTGCAGCGACCGGTTGGGTCACTGTGTGGGTGTATTCACTGCTGAAAAGGTGAAGACCTTATTCAGCCGAGTTGGGGGTTTCGGCCGCCGGTGCACTCTTTTCAGAGGCGGGCTTGGCAGCCGGTTTTGCTGCTGCTTTGGCTGCAGGCTTGCTTGCAGGCTTTGCAGCTGCAGGCTTTGCCATGGGCTTCGGCATGGGGATGGGCTTTGCGGTAACAGGCTTTGGCGCGGGAACAGGCTTGGGAGCTACGGCCGGCTTGGCTGCTGCAGCTTTCGCCACGGGAGCCTTAGCGGTGGGCGCCTTTGCCGCAGTAGCAGCCTTGGGAGGCGCAGCTTTCGCTGCCGGCGCCTTCGTGGGAGCCTTGGCAGGTGCGACGGCGGGAGCGGCCTTTTCTGCCGGAGCACTTGCCGCAGGTGCCGCAACAGTTGCGGAAGCATCCGTAGTAGGAGCTTCGGTAGCAGTTGTCTTTGTAGCTGTCGATGCAACAGTCGTGGCTTCCTGCGTTAGAGGAGCCGACTCTTTTTGTGCATCGCTGCTGGCCAGTGCCGGGACGTCCTCATTCAGGTGCAAACCTTCGGGAAGTAGTTCCGCCAAAGACTGGGTCATGGACGTTTTATTGTCCCTGTCCACATCGACACGAGCGGTGCCATTGGCAACTGCCTCGTTGTGAGCCTTTGCATCCGCACGCTGCTGGTTGCGCCGCGCCTCAGCCTTGGCCTCAGCCTTGTTCTTCAACGGGCCGATAACCATGACCATGTTGCGGCCGTCAATACGGGGGCTTGATTCGATAACGCCAACCTCGGCCACCTCTGCAGCGAACTTCTGCAGGAGACGAATGCCCATTTCAGGGCGCTGCTGCTCACGGCCACGGAACTGAATCATGGCCTTGACCTTGTCACCGGCGCCGAGGAAGCGAAGAGCATGACCGCGCTTGGTCTCGTAATCGTGTTTGTCGATTTTGAGGCGGAAACGAATTTCCTTCAAAACGGTGTTGGTCTGGTTCTTGCGGGCTTCACGAGCCTTGACGGCGGCTTCGTACTTGTACTTGCCGAAGTCCATCAGTTTGCACACCGGCGGCTTTGCCGTCGGCGCTACCTCAACCAGATCCAAGTCGGACTCGGCTGCTAAACGGAGGGCGTCCTCAATGCGGACAACTCCCACTTGTTCGCCTGCCGGCCCAACCAACCGCACCTCGGGGACGCGGATTCGATCATTGATGCGTGGCTCGCTAATGTGTAGCTCCTGTTGCATAAGAAAGGGTGAGTACCACCAGCAACGAAGAAGGCCTCCAATTTGCTGATGCAATGGAGGCCTCGAATGATCGGCGCGGAACCCCCGTCAAAGGGATTACCTGCCTTTCACAAAGGAAAGGCGCCAACCTGAACCAGACAACGCCAATATTGGGTCGAAAGGTGGGAGAGGACTCCACTTGCAAACTCTCTGCTGCAGAGGTTATGGCCCAAATGACTTTCATCTTTTGAACACACGATAAATAACAGCATCGAGTCGGTCTATGACAAGCTTAGCAGCATGAGTACCCCAGATAATAATTCGGACACCCGCAACACGTTTCAGAGCGCTCCCGAAGAGGCCCTGACGGACACAGAGGCAGCTTCGGTGGTGCGTGATATCGCTGAAGTTCCGGCCATTGAAGTCATTACGACGGCGGCCGTTCACCTCATGAGCGCCGCTGCAGTTAAGTGCGGACTGGCTGCAGGTCCTGGCGCAGAAGAGCTAAAGGATTTGGATGAAGCCCGCAAGCTCATCACAGCTCTGGCCGGCTTCGTGACCGCCGCATCGCCTGAAATTGGCAGCCAGCACGCCGGACCATTGCGCGATGGTTTACGCTCACTCCAGCTCGCATTCCGCGAGGCCTCGGAATTCCCAGACGCCCCCGGCAAGGGCCCGGGCGAGAAGTTCACAGGCGCAGTCAACTAATTCCGCTTAGTAGTCCCCCACTTGCCGCCGTTGCGGTTGCACATTCCGCCGTTGTAGCGGTGGCGTGCAAACGAAACGGCGGCATATGTTTTCTTGGGGTCTGTTTGTCACTCACACGGGTTCGCTTTCACGCTCTAGACTTTCATGGTTCTTATGGCCTTCAAGAGCGTCCTGAGGAATATTGTGGTCTTGTGCATTGGCCATACTTCCAGGGCCAGCAAGGGTAGTTACCGCGCCAATGCTGCTGATCTCTACCAGACCGGGCAATTCACCGGGTGCACGCATATCCGCAAGAACGTCAGGGCTCGGGTGGCCTTGCAATGTTGCTGCGCTCAACACTGCTGGTGTTGCCCCGCTTACGCTCTTTGTGCGGCGCCGCCAAAGTGCCATGGCAACCAGGCCTATTATGGCTAGTACCCCGCAGATCAGCCCAACGATCACAAAGCCTGCCCACGGTGCGATCTTATCGATCACGGCGCCGGCAAAAGGTGCACCCATGGCGCTGCCAAGGGTCATGGATGAGCCATACCACCCCATAGCCTCGCCACGGCGTTTTTCGGACACCAGATCGGCAATGTGCTCAGCACTTGATGTCAGGACAGGTGCGCAGAGCAATCCTGGCAGGATGCAGAGCAGACCCAGTGTCCACGCGGTAGTGGCAAATCCCATCGGAATAATCAAAATAGCCATCGCCATCAACAGCCACAACGGATTGATGGATCGCTTCAAAGCCCCGTAAATAATGGCACCAATGATGGATGAACCACACCAGAAGAAGAAGACAATCCCAAGGTCACCCACCCGATCGTTGTACCGCATAGTGGCTACCATTCCCACGTTTGTCCCGGCCAGGACCAGCCCTGCTCCCAGTGACGTCCCGAGGATGGCGAGTACCGCAATATTAAGCCAGCCCAGACTGTGTCTGGACCTGAGCCACAACCGTTTCAGGAAATGCTTTCCATCCAGCTCCGGCGCGCTTGGTTCTGCCCGGTCTTGAACTGGCTGGCCGTGAGCACCGTCCAGGGCCACGTAGGCTCCACTTTGACCGGTGCGGGTGGGCGGATTGAACCACATCAGGAAAACCCCTGCAAGGGAGGCACTCACGCCAATGATGACAAGCCCAACAACAGTGTGAGTAGTGGTTGCCAGCATGACACCAGCTGCTGGACCGATCATGAAAGTGATTTCCCCACCCATCGAGTCCAACGCATACGCGGTTCTGCGCTGTTCAGCAGGAACCATAACACCCAGGGCTTGGCGCACCACCGAGAAGATGGGCACAGCGAAAAGCCCGCCTATCACTGCGGCAATGATGAGCAGTTGGAAATTCAAGAAGGGTGCAACGCTCCACACAGTAATTTCAGCAATGACTGAAGGCATGAGGGCTCGACGCAAACCGTAAATGTCCACAAGCCGCCCTCGCCAAGGAGCCCCGAACGCCATACCTATGGTGATGGCCGCTGCCACCAAACCGGCGGAGGCATAACTAAGTTTCATGGTTTCAACCACATGCAGGGTCAACAAGACTCCGGCTGCGGCATGTGGAATGCGTGCGATCATGGCAACTATCAGCAGCCTGCGCACTTGCCCGATGGCGAGAACTTTTCGGTAAGCAATAAAATTCACGGCGAAGCAACTCTTTCTTGTGCACCATCACAAAAAAGCAGCTGCGCTTCGTAGCGATGTATTAGTTTTGCGGGTTGGAGCTGAGTAACCGAATTTGTACCGAATCAACGGCTAAGGCAAAGTCTTCATTTGCTGCCCAAAATCCTTGCAGGTTGGCCAACACATCGTCTACTTCTGAGCGATCAAGTCCCGGTCGCAGTGTTAAGGTCACACTCAGCTCCGGGCCGGTACCTCCACCTAAAACCAACTGTCCAACCGGTTTAGTCAAAGTGTCCCACTGGGATCCTATGCCCTCACCGGCGGTTGCTGAAATGCTTACCACGAAGGGATGTCCCAGCGCATCAACGGAGGCTTGAAGCACCTTATCAACAACAGGGTCGGCGTAACTGGGCAGCCAGTCTTTTTGTTGGGCTAGCGCCCACACCGCCGGCCGCCTGATAACAAAGGGCCGCTGTGAACCAGGATCCAGCACCAACAATTGAGCCTCTTCAGCAACAGCAGACAAGGCAGCACGGGCTGCGTAGACGGCAACGGGCCGCGCATCGCAATGCCAGCGCGTCAAAGCCGCCGCGTGTGAGAACACTGGAAGTGCTAAGCGGCCATCCGGACCCTGCACAGTTACCAGCGCCATGTCAGACTCTTTGTCTGAGACCAGGCCGTTCGCGCCAACCGTTTGCTCCGCCAGCTTGGCCACTATTGGAATAAACACACGCATTGTGGACAGCGAAGCCACAACTTCGGCTTCGCTGCCATGGCCTGTTGCCAGTGCTTCAAGGGCGGCGGCATAGCTGGGGTCTATAGCGCCGTCGTCGTTGTCAAAATTGTGGTACTTCTGTTCCCCTGCCAACTCACGGCCCTGCCAAGGCTGGCCGGCCGAATCCCGGCTACCACCGGCACCAGCCAAAGCCGCGGCAATATGCCCCGGGAGAACCTTCTTCGGCATCGCGGTCATGACCTACCGGCGGCCTGCAACATCAAGTGCCTGCGGCAGCGTGAACGCTCCGGAATACAGCGCCTTGCCAATGATGGCTCCTTCAACACCGGCGCCAACTAGTTCGCGCAACACACGCAGGTCCTCCAAGCTGGAAATTCCACCCGATGCTACAACGGGCTTTGACGTACGGGCGCACATTTCACGCAACAGTTCCACATTAGGTCCGCGTAACGTGCCATCTTTAGTAACGTCGGTAACAACATAGCGGGCACAGCCGGCATCCTCCAGGCGTGCTAGAACTTCCCAGATATCGCCGCCTTCTTTCGTCCAGCCACGACCTGCCAAAGTGGTACCACGCACATCTAGTCCCACAGCAATCTTGTCCCCAAAGCGTTCAATAACCTTGGCAGTCCATTCGGGGTTCTCCAGTGCAGCAGTACCCAAGTTGACCCGGCCAACACCCAATTCAAGTGCACCTTCCAAAGAAGCATCATCCCGGATGCCACCAGACAGCTCCACCTTAACAGTCAGAGCACCCACCATTTCCCGCAACAATTGAACGTTGGAGCCGCGTCCGAATGCGGCGTCGAGGTCAACAAGGTGAACCCATTCTGCGCCGTCGTTCTGCCAGTTCAGCGCCGCTTCCAGGGGCGAACCGTAACCGGTTTCCGAGCCAGCCTCGCCCTGCACCAGGCGCACCGCCTGACCGTCCGCCACGTCTACTGCGGGCAACAATTCCAAAATGGGAGTAGTCATGGATTCCTCAACGTCATTTGATCTGTATATGTGAAGTGACAGCGACAAAGCTGCCTGCGGAGAACTTACCCCGCAAACTTAGAGCGTGAACATATAAGCTGCCACCAGCGACATGACAGCGAGCAAAGCGAAACTGATTGGTATCCACCGAGGCGTTTTCTGCTGATAGAACGTGTAAGCGCCGCCTATCAGCAAGCCAGCCAAGCCCATCAGCAGCAGCGACCACATTATTTGGCCACCTTGGTCAGCGAGAGCACCCAATTGCGCAGGAGGCGCGCACCGGCGTCACCCGATTTTTCCGGATGGAACTGAGTTGCACACAAAGGGCCATTTTCAATGGCAGCAATAAATGGTGCGCCATGCTCGGACCAGGTCACCAGCGGTGGACGCATCTTTGGTTGCAAAACCTCGAAGTCCCACTGCTGAACACCATAGGAATGCACAAAGTAGAAGCGTTCGCTTTCAACACCGTCAAACAACATTGAGCCTTCAGCGGCCTTGACCGTATTCCAGCCCATGTGCGGAACTACTTCGGCGGGAAGTAACTCAACCGTTCCTGGCCACTCCCCCATCCCTTCCGCATGAAGTCCGTGTTCAACACCGGCGTCAAAAAGGACCTGCATACCTACGCAAACACCCAGAACAGCACGGCCTCCAGCAACTCGACGGCCAATCATTCTCAACGCATCAACGTTTTTCAGCTCGGTCATGACTGACCCAAAAGCGCCTACGCCTGGCACCAGAAGTCCGTCTGCGTTAAGCACATCATCAGGCTTGGCACTGAGCGTCACAGTAGCGCCTGCACGTTCTAGAGCCCTTACTGCTGAGCGCACATTGCCGGAACCGTAGTCCAGAACCGTTACTGTTGGCTGGTGCGCAGCTGCTATGCCTGTTGTTCCAGAGCTCACAAAAGACCCTTCGTGGATGGAATCCCTGTCACCCGGGGATCAGGTTCAACAGCTGCACGCAACGCGCGGGCGAAGGCCTTGAACTGCGCTTCGACGATGTGGTGGGGATCCCTCCCTGCGATGAGAGTCATGTGCAGGCATATTTGCGCGTGCAAGGTAATGGCTTCAAAGACGTGACGGGTCAGGGAACCTGTGAAGTGACCACCAATCAAGTGATATTCCTGCCCGGCCGGTTCCCCTCCGTGGACCAGGTAGGGGCGCCCCGAAAGGTCAACAACGGCGTTGGCAAGCGCTTCATCCAACGGCACAGTTGCCTCGCCAAAGCGGCGAATCCCTGCCTTGTTGCCCAGTGCTTCTTTCAAGACTTCACCCAAGGAGATGGCAACATCTTCGACCGTGTGGTGCGCATCGATGTGAGTATCGCCCGTAGCCTTGATGTTCATGTCGATCAGCGAGTGCTTCGAAAGCGCCGTCAGCATGTGGTCATAAAACGGGACGGACGTGTCGATGGTTGACACCCCTGTACCGTCCAGGTTGATCTCAACCATGACGCTGGACTCACTCGTGGCTCGCTCCAAACGGGCCGTACGTCCCTGGCTGGGCGTGGTCTCAGTCATTGCAGCAGTCCTTTGATTTGTGCGCTCGTTCCCCCGCTGTTTGCAGGCAGCATGGGGCTCGAACGATCCTCAGTGATTCATACCAGTTTAGAAGACAAGACGTGGGAAAGCCCAACCAGTGCCGTTCCACACTTACGGCGGCGTGAAATTGCCCCGTATTAGTCGGCAAGAATGCCGCGGAGCCCGTCAAGGAACGCAGTTGTCTCGGCTTCCGTGCCCGCTGTAACGCGGAGGTGTCCGGGGATCCCAACGTCACGTATCAAAACACCCTGAGCCAGGAGGGCTTCCCAAACCTCATGAGGTTTTTCAAGTCCGCCAAAGAAGACAAAGTTTGAATCCGACGGTGCTGGGGAGAGTCCCAACAGTGTTAGTCCTTCAACGATCCGATCCCGCTGGATCTTGATCCGCTCCACGTTGGCCAGCAATGACGTTGCATTCCGTAGGGCGGCAACCGCTGTAGCCTGCGTGATGGCCGAGAGGTGGTAGGGCAGCCGGACTAAACGCAGTGCGTCAGTGACTTCCGCAGCTGCGGCCATGTAACCCAACCGGGCACCGGCTAATGCGAATGCCTTGCTCATAGTGCGCGAAACCAGTAGGCGTGGACGACCAGGCAAGAGGCTGAGGGCGCTGGGCGTCCCGTCATGTGCAAACTCTGCATAGGCCTCATCGACGACGACCATGGTTTGCGTTGCCTCGCCCGCGTCATAAACGGCTTTGACAACATCTAAGCCCAAGGCGGTACCCGTTGGGTTATTGGGTGAGCACAAGAAAACTATGTTGGGGCCATGGTGGCGCACCTGTGCGGCAGCTGATTCCGCGCTCAAAGCATAGTCAGTGGCTCGGTTCCCAGCCAAATAGGCTGTGCCGGTTCCGCTGGCCAAAAGTGGGTACATCGAGTACGTCGGAGGAAATCCCATAACACTGCGGCCAGGACCACCAAAAGCCTGCAGCACCTGCTGCAGCACTTCGTTGGATCCATTGGCCGCCCACAAGTTCTCTTCGACCAGCCCATGGCCTAGGTATGCTGCCAGTTCTTGACGCAAAGTAGTGAATTCTCTGTCAGGGTAGCGATTAAGGCCTTCCAGCTCGCTTGCCACCGCACTAAGAATGGCTTCTCTGGCGTCCGCAGGAACACCGAAAGTATTCTCATTGACATTCAAAAGTATTGGTACATCAAGCTGGGGTGCACCATAGGGATGCTGTCCACGCAGATCGTCACGGAGCGGCAGTTGGCTTAGGCGTTCAAACTGATCCATGGACCAAGCTTATTTGCTGAGAGCTGGAAAGTTCGAAACGGTGACGCCATGCGGACGCTATATCAGCCTCATGCTGGCATCTGTCCTCATCCAGGCTCAGCTATCCTCATCCAGGCTCTCGCATTCAGATTGCCTCCCGCAAGCGCCCTCCTGCAAACGGGAGGCTAGTCAAGCAACGTACGAATGCAACCCGCAGCCTTATTCGAACAATGAACGAATGAAATCAGCGACGTCACTCGAACGGTTGCCGAGGCGGCCGCACCTGCTAAGCAGCCAGGCCTCCAAGACTCCAAGACTCGAGCCTTGGTCCTGCTGTGGAGCCACAAGTGCTGTGAATTGCTTCTTATCTGGAAATTGGTACGTACAGGTGCTGTCCGGCCTGCAGAACTGCGCTGCCTAACTCGTTCAGGGCTACGATCTCTCGAACTACATCACGGACGTCGCCGTTTGGATTCGATGCGCGGGCGATACTCCACAGGCTATCTCCCTGCAGAACTGTCACGGACACGGCGTAATCAGCCATGTCAACGGCTGGATACTTGGCGGAGGCCTGTGCCGGAGTCGCTATCGAGCCAAGGATGATGGCCAAGGATACAAAAACCATCACCGCAGCGACTGCTATAGCTGGGATACCAAAGAGTACAAACCTGCCACGACGAGTCAACTGCACTCGCATCTGCGCGCCTTGACTCTGCACGAGCCCGTCCTTCACGACTCCGCCCTGCAAGGCTCCGCTCTGCACGTCTCCGCTCTGCACGTCTCTTACCTGTGGAGCGCTGCTCGCTCGCCCCTTGAGCCGGCTGGGGACAAAACCGCCCACGGGGAAGAAGCTTGTGTACTTGTTACTGCTTGTTGTTGCGGTGATAACCATTGCATTCATGATTTCTGGTCCTTTCGCCGTGGATCAAGATCCCTGGCCACCAACATCCATCGGATCAAATTTCCATGCTCTAAATCTTCGATAGAACGTATGTTCTAATTAGCTACTAGTACAGTTTTAGCATCTATAGACGACACTTGCCAAGGGCTGCTAGAACAAATGTTTGAAATTGCTTGGTTTGTGGCTTAAACTTGTTAGACAAGGATTGGCCGCTACATGCAGTCCACCAGCAGGCACTGACATTGTTCAGGGCAGCCACGAAAGGACCCCGGAACCATGGCGCTTCCAGAACCTCCGCACCGCATCCCTCAGGCACCTAGTCGCGCCGGTATGAAGGGACTGACAGTCCGGCAGAAGAAGATCCTGGAGTGCATACAGCGCTCCATAGCAGACAAGGGCTACCCACCCTCCATGCGTGAGATCGGCGACTCCGTGGGGCTGGCGAGCCTGTCCAGCGTCACACACCAGTTGACCCAGCTTGAACGCCACGGCTATTTACGTCGCGACCCCAAGCGCCCACGCGCAATGGAAGTCCTCATACCGCTGGTACTGGACATTGGGGAGGTAGAAATCGAGGGGGTTAGCTCTCCGTCCAAGTTACGCAGTTCAAACGGGCTGAACTTTTCCGAACTCAGCAGTTCCTCTGACACGGCATTTGTGCCACTTGTGGGACGCATCGCAGCTGGTGGACCCATCCTGGCCGATCAATCCGTGGATGACATCATGCCTCTGCCTCGGCAGATCGTGGGCAGCGGGGAACTCTTCATGCTCAGAGTCCAGGGTGATTCCATGATCGACGCCGCCATCTGTGACGGCGATTGGGTTGTTATACGCCAGCAAAAAACAGCCAACAATGGGGACATTGTGGCTGCGCTACTGGAGGATGAGGCCACCGTGAAGACATTCCGGCAACGCGATGGCCATACCTGGTTATTACCCCAGAACACCCGCTACGAACCCATCCTGGGAGATCACGCGACCATTATGGGCAAAGTGGTTTCTGTCCTTCGCAGTCTCTAGCGCCGCACAGTCTCTAGTGCCGCACGGTCTCGAGCCAGGCGCTTCGAGACTCGGCAAAGCCAGGGCTCACCAACTAGAGAACGCACCAACAAAGAGCCCTCCAATAAACAGCGCACCAATGAACAGCGCTCCGACAGACAGTGAGCGAACGGATAGTGAGCCTCAAGGGGAAACGGTCCTCATAACCACGCGCCTGCAGGCCTTGGCGCCTGAATCTCCTAACCTGAGCCGATGGTGGCCTTGATAAAGCCACCATCAGTTCCGGTGCCGAAAGACCGGTGCCGAAAGAGTGGGGCCGAAAGAGTGTAGCCAAGGAATATGCGCCGGACACAATGCCCGGCCCCGCCTTGTGGGTTTTTGTTGGTGGCTGCCCGCCACGGCTGCCTAGCACTCACTGGAGGTTGTTCGCCAATTACTGGCGCCCGGCGGCTACCGGTTGCTTACTACTTCCCTGAGAGCCGTTGCAACGCTGAAAGTGCCACGGCCCTGTCCTTTGTCGCCCAGAACGGTGGCAGGGCTGCCCGCAAGAATCCTCCATAGCTAGCGTTGGCTAGGCGGGAGTCCAGGACTGCCACAACACCCCTGTCTTCACTTGAACGAATCAAACGCCCCACACCCTGCGCTAAGCGGACAGCCGCATGAGTGGCCGAGATGGCGATAAAGCCGTCTCCACCACTTTGGGCCACCGCTCTTGCCCTGGCAGTAACCAGTGGATCATCGGGACGGGGGAAGGGAATCCTGTCTATGACAACAAGTCTGCAGGAGGCACCCTGAACATCTACTCCCTGCCAAAGCGACATCGTCCCGAAAAGGCAGGTGTCTGATTCCTCGGCAAATTCTCTAATAAGTCCTGACATCGAGGAATCACCCTGGCAAAGGATCTTTACTTTGAGCTTCTTTCGTAACTTCTCAGCCGCATCTTCTGCCGCGCGTCGCGAGGAGAATAGTGCAAGTGTTCCGCCGCCTGCAGCAGTGATGAGGGCCTCCAGTTCATCAAGCTGTTCGCCAGACATTCCAAATCCTGGTTTTTGCAGGTGAGCTGCAACATACAACATGCCTTGTTTCTGGTAGTCAAACGGAGAGCCAACGTCTGCACCAGTCCAGCTGGGGGCGCTGGGACCCAGAAGCCCCAGACCTCCAGCGGTGGCCTGAAATGATTCACCTATCGCCAGGGTGGCGGAGGTCAGCACCACTGTTCTATCTGCGAATAGGCCCTCACGTAGCTTCATGGCAACGCTCAACGGTGCAATATTGATGACTGCTGGCTCGCCTGCGTCCGCTTTTTGGTAGCCCTTTCCGGGTACGAACGTGCCAGGTCGGGAGGTCCACACCACTTCTCGAGCCTCATTGGCCGAAAGCAGGCGTTCACACAGGTCAAAGATCAAGTTCAAACGTGACCGGGCAATGGAGCGTCCACCGTCCGCTGCCGAATTACCTTCAGGCTTTGAATCCGACAACGCCGCTCGTACGGCATCACGCACTTGCTCAATCACTTGGCTTTGCTCATCATTGAGCCCGTTGGGCAGGAGCCCTTCAGCTGCGCCTGCAAAAACCATGTCCAAAGCCGTTGCGCTGGCATGAAGGGCTTCAACCGAAACGCCGGTGTGCTTGCGGGTGCTCGAGGCCGCGGCCTGCACCATCTGCACAGAGAGTTGACCGGTCACAGCGCCGGTCACTCGATCGTGGAGTTCATGTGCCTCATCTACCACCACGAGATCGTAATCAGGCAGCACAGCTATACCCTCAAAAGCGCTGATGGCAAGCATGGCGTGGTTGGTCACTACTATGTCGGCTTCCGCGCCGCGCGCACGAGCCAGTTCAGAAAAGCACTCTGTGGCGAGCGGACACTTCTGCGCGCCCAAACATTCCATAGAGGTGACCGAGACCTGCCGCCAAGCCCTGTCAGTCACACCCGGAACAAGTTCATCCCGGTCTCCCGTTTCGGTGTCCTCTGCCCATTCACGCAACCTCACCACTTCTTTACCCAGTTGCGAGGTGGGCCCCGAGCTCGCCCCTGGAAGGTGAGCAACACTGGTGTCCTCACCCAGGCTGAACAGCGCCCCTTCACCTGTGTCTTCAGTGGGGAATCCGCCGCCTAGTTTATGTTTGCAGACATAATTACTGCGCCCCTTTACCAGAGCCACATCCACGGGCCTCGGCAACACCGGGGCCAAGGCAGCCAAGAGCCGTGGTACATCGCGGCCCACAATCTGAGACTGTAACGCCAGCGTTGCCGTGGCCACAACTGCCGGCTTGTCACTGCTGAAGGCATTGACGATGAGCGGTATTAGATAGGCGAGAGACTTACCCGTGCCAGTGCCCGCCTGCACCAACAAGTGATCACCGCTTTCAATGGCGCTAACCACCCTCCGGACCATTTCGTGCTGCCCGTCGCGGCGTTGACCACCCATGGATTCAACTGCTCTGTCCAATAGTTCCAGGGCCTGCTGTGACAATTTGCTTTCAGGCATGCTGGACAAAAGGTTCAACCTCGGCAGCCAAGTCTTCGCGAACCCTCACGTTGGCCAGCGTGCCGAGCTCACCATGTTCTAAACTGATGATTTCAGCATCACTGCGATGGAGCTTGTTCAGAACATCCCCGCGTTCATAGGGGATCAACAATGTCAGCGTCACGCTTGGGTGCGGAATCGCTTCGCTAATAGCCTCAAGTAATTCCTCAATGCCCTGGCCGGTCCGCGCGGAGATCACTACTGTCCGCGGCTCATGCTGGCGAAGTCGTTCAACAACAAACGGATCAGCAATATCAGCCTTGTTCAGGATGATAATTTCAGGGATTTGCAGTGCCCCAACCTCAGCGAAGACTGCCCGAACTGCTGAGATTTGCCCCTCAGGGTCAGGGTGAGAAGCATCCACAATATGGAGTATCAGATCTGCGTCCGCTACTTCTTCAAGTGTGGATCTAAATGCTTCAACCAATTGGGTTGGTAGCGATCGGACAAATCCAACGGTGTCAACCAACGTGTAACCCAGACCATCTGAGGTCTCGGTTTTACGCACAGTGGGGTCCAGCGTGGCGAACAACGCGTTCTCCACCAACACCCCGGCATTGGTCAGCCGGTTCAGCAGAGATGACTTACCCGCGTTGGTGTACCCGGCAATCGCAACCGACGGGACACTGTTGCGTTTACGATTGGCTCGTTTGGTCTCCCGTGCTGGACGCATTGCCGCGATCTCACGACGCAGTTTGGCCATCCTCGTACGGATTTTGCGTCGGTCCAGTTCCATCTTGGTCTCACCGGGGCCACGGGATCCAATTCCACCGCCTGCAGCACCCACCCGGCCGCCGGCCTGGCGGGACATCGACTCACCCCAACCGCGGAGTCGTGGCAGCAGGTATTCCATTTGTGCCAGCTCCACTTGCGCCCGCCCTTCGCGGGACTGCGCGTGTTGGGCAAAAATATCCAGGATCAGCGCCGTCCGGTCAATGACCTTAACCTTGACGACTTCCTCCAAGGTGCGTCGCTGAGACGGTGCCAAGTCACCGTCAATGATGACTGTGTCAGCTCCCGTTGCGTAAACAATCTCCTTGAGCTCCTGCGCCTTTCCCTGGCCCAGGAATGTTGCGGGGTCCGGCTTGGCACGGCGCTGAACAAGCCCATCGAGGACTTCTGAGCCGGCCGTTTCAGCAAGTGCAGCCAGTTCCCGCAGAGAGTTTTCGGCATCTGCCATGGTCCCTTGGGACCATAGTCCTGCCAGCACGACCCGTTCTAGCCGGAGTTGGCGGTATTCAACTTCGGAGACATCTTCTAGTTCCGTGGACAAACTTGCCCGGCGGCGCAACGCATTGCGTTCGGCTAGTTCGGACTGGTCGCCGTCAAAATTACTGTGCTGGAAATCCAGCGACGATACGGCTTGTGCCCGCTTTGATAAGGGGCGGGCAGAAGGGGAACCCTCATAGGGGTCTTGAGCCTCAGACTCTTCGTCGGCACGCACAGCACGGCCAGCGGCCGCATCCTTTGCGAGGATCCGGTCAATGACGGCCTCGATCTCGGTCACGGACAAGTCCTTATCGGGCTGATCGGAGCCCGCCGTTGACGCACTCCTGTCAGACTCGGGCAGTTTGCTGTCTTCGAAACCATTGTGTGCAGATGAGTTGGACATGTTCTCCTTATAGGGGCTTATCTACGATCTTAGTCCGGTCCGCCCACACTCACACCTTGAGGATATTTTTTGTGTGGATAACGTGCCGTGCTCACGGTGCGCTTAGGTGGGCCTAGATACACAATCTGCGTTTTTCGCACTAATCTGGCATGACTATGGGTACTCAGGGTGCAGAGCACTATTTCAGTTCACAACCGTCAACTCCGATGAAGCGCCGTCCACTGAGCGTGGTTTTGGTTGGTGAGGTACGTGCGCTTCAGACGGCAGGGGGCATCTTTAGTCCTGACGGTGTCGATAAGGGCACTACTATCCTGCTCTCAGAAGCGCCGCCGCCGTCGTCGGCTGGGAATCTCCTGGATATAGGCTGTGGTTGGGGGCCCATTGCTCTCAGTTTGGCACTGCGCTCCCCCGAAGCAACGGTGTATGCCGTGGACGTTAACGAACGCTCCATTGAGCTGACCACGGATAACGCCAAAGCGCTGGGGCTTGAGAATGTTCGTGCATCAACACCTGACGCCGTTGATCCGCATATCCGTTTCAACACCATCTGGTCTAATCCACCGATCCGAGTAGGCAAGTCGGAGCTGCATTCAATCCTGTTGATGTGGCTGCCCCGCCTTGCCCACAATGGCAACGCCTATTTGGTGGTTCAAAAGAACCTCGGTTCAGATTCTCTCCAGCGCTGGTTGATAGCAGAGCTTGCCGAACGCTTCCCCGAGGCCGGGCTCAAAGTTTCCCGCGACTCCACCAATAAGGCCTTCAGGATTCTGAAGGTCACGCGGAGTAAACCTTAGGTGCCGTGGGCTCCGGCCGGAGTCGCTGTTCACTACGGGCAGTTTTAGCCCAACTCATCTAAAAGCACACCTTCAGCAACGATCACGGCCGGACCGCTGAGTTCAACATGCTCACGTCCGTCTGGATTCGTGAAGAACCGCACTCCCACCACACCGCCGGGAACCGCCACGGCCCAATCGTCCGGGGCCTCATCACCAGCCCAGAAACGCAGTGCGGCAGCGGCCGCACAGGCCCCGGTTCCGCAGGAGAGCGTCTCCCCCACACCGCGTTCATGGACGCGCATGCTAATGTGTCCGATCCCGCCAACCACCAAGGGCTCCGCAGGCACAGCAAACTCAACGTTGCTTCCATGCGGTGGAACTGGGTTTATTGCCGGTGCTGCGGTGAGCTTTGTGCCGGCCAGTTCGCTCAGATCGGCAAGTGCCACGACCGTGTGAGGGTTGCCCATGCTGATCGACAGGGCAGGGCGCTCCACTGGCAGTCCGGCGGCGTCAACCAGCGAATCCATGCCACGTTCCGCGGCAAGCACAGGGTGGATAAAATCCCAGGGGCCCATGTCCACCCGGTATCCACCGTCGGTGCGTGTCACACTTTTGATACCTGCACGGGTGCCAATGTTTAGCGTTGCGCCACTTGCCAGCGTGACAAGTCCTTCGGTCACAAGGAAGTGGACGAATACCCTGACCCCGTTGCCACACATTTCGGAGGGTGAGCCATCTGCGTTGCTATAGTCCATGAACCATTCGGCGTCGGGCTGCTCAGTCAGCAAGGCCACACCCTCAAGAAGGTACCGCGAGCGGACAGCACGGATCAGCCCGTCCCCGCCAATGCCGCGGTTTCGATCACACAGCAGGACGATCTGCTCCGGAGTGAGGCTGCGCACGCCGTCGGGATCGGCAACCAGGACAAAGTCGTTACCGGTGCCGTGGCCTTTGGCAAAGCGCGTGCCTGTTAATTGTGTCGGGGACTCAGTCATGCATTAAGCCTAGGGCACGCAGACCAAGGCGTTGAATGCGCGACGTCGGAACGCCGATTATGTGCTCTGGTCAGCTTGCCTAGCACTCACCAGGGCGGCTGCCGCTGACGCCAAGTCCGGCTGGGACCAGTCAAACCACTGCACCCTTGGATCCGCACGGAACCAGGTGAGTTGACGGCGGGCAAACTGCCGTGTGGCAACAATGGTTTCCTGGGCTGCCTGGGCGGGTGTGGACTCACCATCAATAACACGTAGGAACTGCTGATATCCCAAGGCCTTCTGTGCTGTCCGGCCGTCCCTAAGTCCTTCAGGAATCAGAGCTTGAACTTCGTCTTGCAGACCTGAGCGGACCATGGAGTGGACGCGGGACGCCAACCGATCATGGAGTTCCGCGCGGTCACCGTTAAGACCAATTTGGATGGTGGGATTGGCATACTCGCGGGTGGGCATAAACGAGCTAAAGGGTCGCGCCGTTAGTTCGAACACCTCAAGTGCCCGGATCACTCGTTTGGCATCGTTTATCCTTTCCGCTGATATGGGATCCACACTCTTGAGCCGGGCAGCCAGGACGGCAAGCCCCGCACTTTCCAACTCGCTCTCGAGTGTTGCACGAATCGCCGGATCGGTACCTGGGAACTCAAGTACGTCAAGGCCTGCCCTGACGTACAGTCCCGAGCCGCCCACCAGGATGGGCACTTTTCCTCGCGAGCGGATATCGGCAATAGCGGTTCTGACCAACTGCTGATAGAGCGCCACCGTGGTGTCTTCACGAACAGAAAGAAAGTCCATCAGATGATGTGGGATGCCACGGCGTTCAATCTCTGCCAACTTGGCTGTGCCAATGTCCATACCGCGGTAAAACTGCATCGAGTCAGCGTTGATGGCCTCACCGTCAAAGCGCTCAGCCAGCTGCAGGGCAAGCTCTGATTTTCCAGAACCAGTGGGCCCAACAACTGCTACAACAGCCAATTCATTCGCCGAACCTGCCATGACTTTCCTATTCACGCAGTGCGCAGCGGCAGGGACGGCATACCCAAACTGACCTTGGGACGCGTCCCATCAGAGCCTGCCGCGGAGGGTACCCCGCAGGAATCCGCTTGCGCAAGATCCCAGGCGTCACCGGCTCGGGAGCGGCGCAATCCGTAGGCGGTTGCATTCGCTGGGTCAGCTACCAGGTGGAACGCAGCGGCGGATGTGATCGTGACGGTGACAAGATCACCGGGGCGCGGAGTTTCTCCACCGTCGGGGACACTGAAATGCACCAGCCGTTGATCGTGGGTTCGGCCGGAGAGTCTATTTGTCTGTGCGGCCTTGCGCCCTGATCCTGCAGTGACCATAACCTCAACTTCGCGGCCCACCTGCTTGGCGTTTTCCTCCATGGAAATTCTGTCCTGCAGGGCTGTCAGGCGCAAGAATCGTTCCTGCACTACTTCTTTGGGCAGTTGGTCGGGTAAATCCGCGGCCGGCGTCCCAGGACGTTTGGAGTACTGGTAGGTGAAGGCAGTAGCAAAACGTGCCTTTTCAACAACGTCAAGAGTGGCCTGAAAATCTTCTTCACTTTCGCCAGGAAATCCCACGATGATGTCAGTTGAGATAGCGGCATGTGGTATTTGCTCACGAACTTTGTCAAGTATTCCCAAGAATTTACTTGACCGGTAGGACCGACGCATGTCCTTGAGCACCTTATCCGAGCCCGATTGCAGTGGCATGTGTAGCTGGGGCATG
This sequence comes from Arthrobacter sp. TMP15, assembly GCF_039529835.1. Taxonomy (NCBI): domain Bacteria; kingdom Bacillati; phylum Actinomycetota; class Actinomycetes; order Micrococcales; family Micrococcaceae; genus Arthrobacter; species Arthrobacter sp. TMP15. The sequence continues at coordinate 1,276,059 of NZ_CP154262.1, read as the reverse complement.
ACGTTGGGTGTCTCTGCCATGGCGGCAATGACATCGTCAGTAAAAGCTGCGGGGTGTGGGCTTGTGAAGCGGACGCGTTCAAGGCCCTTGATCCCGCCGCAGGCTCGCAACAATTTACCAAAAGCAAGCCGGTCACCAAACTCGACACCATAGGAGTTCACGTTCTGACCCAACAGCGTCACCTCGATGGCGCCGTCGTCCACCAAAGCCTGGATTTCGGCAAGGATTTCGCCGGGACGCCTGTCCCTTTCTTTACCTCGCAGTGAGGGCACAATGCAGAACGTACACGTGTTGTTGCAACCCACTGAGATACTGACCCATCCTGAGTACACAGCGTCGCGGCGGGTGGGAAGTGTCGATGGGAACACTTCCAATGACTCGAGAATCTCCATTTGCGCGTCGGCGTTGTGCCTGGCACGCTCCAGCAGCACAGGCAGTGCACCGACGTTGTGAGTTCCAAAGACAACGTCAACCCATGGTGCACGCTTTTGGATCGTGTCGCGGTCCTTTTGTGCCAAGCAACCACCAACGGCAATCTGCATACCGGGGTTGAGTTCCTTGATGTGGGCCAGCATGCCCAGGTTGCCATAGAGCTTGTTGTCCGCATTCTCACGCACAGCGCACGTGTTGAAGACCACCACGTCAGGAACGGCGTCACCGTTAGCATCAAGAACGCGGGCGGGGCCGGCTTCCTCAACGGCCACCATGCCCGCTGTCTCCAGCAATCCGGCCATCCTTTCGGAGTCATGGACGTTCATCTGGCAACCATAGGTCCGCACTTGGTACGTGCGGGGGTTTGTTTGCAGGATGGCTGTGTTGCTGGTTCTGGTTGGGCTTGCGGACGTATCAACGCTGTCTTGGATCAGGCTCACCACCCAAGCTTAAGACCTTCGGGGACGTATCCGCTAAACCGGGAGCGGATTGGAGCTACCGACTGCGCTTGAGCCAGCGCCTGGGCGTGTCTAACTGGGCGTGTCTAACAGGGCGTGTCTAACAGACCCGCGGCTCCAGTGAGTCAGTACCAGCCCACGGACTGCGAATGACCCCAAGCACCACAGGGTGACCCATAGCGGTTTTTGATATAGCCCAAGCCCCAGTTGACCTGGGTGCGGTAGTTCGTCAGCCAGTCGGCACCTGCTGTGCCGTATTTCCCCGGTGGCAAAGCTTGGGCGATGCCATAAGCCCCGCTATATGGATTGGTTGCATTGGTTCGCCAATTAGATTCGCGTTCCCACAATTGGGCTAAGCACTGGAACTGATCCTGCGCCCACCCATATCCACCCAGCTGGGCAGCGGCATACGCTTGCGCACCGGCAGGGTTGTTAACTGCCCCGCCAGGGATGTTCGGAAGCAGCACCTCAACCGGGATGAAGCCGCCGTTTGGATTTGGATCGGCGGGCGGTGGTGGTGCAACCGGGCCGGGGTTGGGTACCGGATTTCCTGGAAGTGGATTTGGGGCAGGATTGTGGGGTGCCGGGTTGCGGGGTGGGGGGTGCTGCTTTTGAGTCTCGGCACGGCGGGCGGCTTCCTCTGCGGCAGCCTGGCGTTTGGCAGCTTGCGCCTGATTGTAGGCTGCCAGAGCCACTTGCCCCTGCCGGAATTCTTGCTCCTTGGCCACGGAGGTGTTGTTTAGCGAGGCCAATTGCGCCACAAGCGTGCCGCTCTGGGCTTTTTTACTCTCGAGTTGTTCGGTTACTGCTTTCTGTGCAGCAACGGCGGAGTCCCTAGCGCCTAAAGCCGCGGAGGTGAGTCGTTGTTGTGCCAACTCTGCGCTTTTGCGAGTCTTCTCTAAAGAGGCGGCGGTTGCCAGGGCTGCATTGGCCCGCGCTTGTTTGATGGCTGCGCGTTCACCTACTTGATGGAGCATGTCGGCACCGTTGAGGCTGTCAGGGGACTCCAAAACTGAGATTGTGGCAAACAAGCCCAGGCCGGCCCCACCGCTTTTGTAGCTTTGCACTGCAACAGCAACAGCTTCTTTTTTGAACTTAGAGGCTTGTTCGGCTGCACGAGCAGTCTGCGCGTTCAGTAGAGACACCTCAGCCGTGGCCGCATCGAGCTTGCCTTGGGTGAGAGCAAAATCCGCCCCGGCTTGGACAGCTGCATCGCCCAACTCCCCGGACTTTTGGTCCAGAGAGTCAAGTATTAAAGATACTTTAGAAACTTCATTGGCTGTTGCTGCGGCGTCGCCTTTCGCCTGCTGTACATCAGCCCAACTGGGGAAGCCCGCAGGGGGTGCATCCTCAGCCTGGGCTGGGACTGCTGTCATAGTGCCGACGAGAAAAAAACCGACCGCAATGGGGACGGCAAACAATCGATGAAGTTTAGGCAGGCGGTTACTCATATGTGGTTAGCATAGCCGCTTCCAGGAAGCGGCCGTTGACATTGCATTCTCTGGCCACCGTTAGCTCTCCTCCAGGTGCTCGTCAATGACTTCGCCGACTAGTTGGAAAGCCAAGGAAGGGTTGTAACCCTTCCTTGCCAACATGGCCACCCAGCGGCGGGTGTACTTATCGCGTTCTTCCCGGTCGGCCAGTGCCATTGAGCCACGGACTTTACGACGGATAAGTTCTTTGCCCTGGCCCCGCTCTGTGTCATCATCAATCTGCTCCAGCGCCTCCAACGCCAGTTCAGGGTCAATGCCCTTCTCCGCCAGTTCTCGTTGCAAGGCACCCCGAGCCAACGACTTGTGCATAGATCTGCTGCGTACCCACATCTGGGCAAATTCACTGTCGTCGATCAGTTTTACAGCCACAAATCGATCAAGCACGGCCTCGGCCACATCCTCCGGGATATCCCGTTCGGCGAGTTTTTGGCTGAGCTGGAACCTGCTCTTGGCCGAATGAGTTAATTGGCGCAGAACTATGGCTCTGGCCGCGGATGCCGGGTTGGCACCCGGGTCCAGTTTGCGTTCCGGTCGTGCGTTGCTCATGGACGCGCCTAGAAGCCCTCGACTGTTTTGAGTTTCGGTTCAGCTTCGGGTTCACTTTCGGTCAGGACACCTACACCCAATTTTGCCTTGATGAGCCGTTCAAGCTCATCTGCAAGCTCGGGATTATCCTTCAAGAAACGCCTGGAGTTTTCCATGCCCTGCCCCAACTGGTCACCGTCGTAGGTGTACCAGGAACCGGATTTGCGGATAATTCCGTGCTCAACACCCATGTCAATGATTCCGCCTTCACGCGAGATGCCCACACCATAGATGATGTCGAACTCGGCGATCTTGAACGGTGGAGCCATCTTGTTTTTGACAACTTTGGCTTTGGTGCGGTTACCGACGGCATCCGCACCTTCCTTCAAAGTTTGGATCCGGCGAACGTCGATGCGGATTGACGCATAGAACTTCAGCGCTTTTCCACCTGTTGTGGTTTCTGGGCTACCAAAGAAGACACCAATTTTTTCACGCAGCTGGTTAATGAAGATCGCAGTGGTTTTGGTTTGGCTCAGACGTCCGGTGATCTTACGTAACGCCTGGCTCATCAGTCGGGCTTGGAGACCCACATGGCTATCGCCCATGTCGCCTTCGATTTCGGCACGGGGCACCAGAGCCGCAACGGAGTCAATGACAATGACATCCAGCGAGCCTGACCCGATCAGCATGTCCATGATCTCCAGCGCCTGCTCACCGGTGTCAGGCTGAGAAACCAGCAATGCATCAACATCCACGCCCAGCTTTCCGGCGTAGTCGGGATCGAGCGCGTGTTCGGCATCAATGAAGGCAGCAATGCCTCCAAGCTTCTGTGCACTAGCCACTGCGTGCAGAGCCAGCGTGGTTTTACCAGAGGACTCTGGTCCGTAGATTTCTACAACACGCCCACGTGGCAGTCCGCCAATCCCCAGCGCCACATCCAAAGCGATCGACCCGGTAGGGATCACCTCAATGGGCGCGCGGATATCGTCACCCAAGCGCATGATTGAGCCTTTGCCATATTGCTTGTCAATCTGAGCCAGTGCTGCTGCCAGCGCTTTTTCACGGTCTGCGGGAGCGGCCATGATTCACCTCGGTCTTTCTTTTGCGCCGTTTCCGGCCCTGTGCCGCTGCGCTAGTGACGCAACGCACGGTTAGTGGTTTGATGCATTGCTGATGCACGCTAATGTTCTTCACCGATTTTCCGGCTCCCGCTAACTACACGGGCCTGCAATTTCTACTTCTACCTAAAACGCTAGTTCAAGGGTCTGACATTGTCTGTGGCTACCGAACCTCAACTGCGAAATTGTGGAGAACTTTATGGTTCACACAGCACAGCACACTGTAAATTGTACTTTCGATCGAATAGATATTCGAACATTTCAGTCTATCTGCACGGCGTGTCGGAACTGCATGCTGCACGCTGCACAGTCTGACCCTTGCTCCCCTTAGTTCTTGGGGGCAATGTCCCGGCCCAACCACCGCTCTTGCGGGACATCCTGAGTTTTGCAGACCTCAAGCCATATCTCTTTAGGCTCAAAGCCAGCACGAAGGGCCTCACTTGCGGTATTCCCGCCCACACCACTGAGCACCAGGTCTCGGGCCAGTACCCGGGAATAGGAGGGGCTAAATTCGTCATCCATCAATCGCCAAAATTCACTTACTCGCACTCCACCATTCTCGCATGCCCGTCGTCTTGATAATCGCGTTGATAAAATCCATAGTCAGTTGTTTTCGAGACCTCGAATGTCCCCCCGATATCTCCTGGCACCCTTCCGCAGGCAGCTGAGATCGTGGGACACCTTGCAGCATTGGAAGAAATTATGCTCAATGGACGCGGAGGATGGAGGTGCCCAACTCATTGAGCTCAGTGCTGTTGCGGTTTTGAGCGAGAAAACAGACGCCGCTTTTATCCTCCCGACGTTCACAAAACCTGCACAGTTATAGATAAGCGGCACGCCACATCGGGTTTCTCGAGGTGCTGCATCGATGTCGCTGGGTCCGTACTGGCAGCCGTCCCTGATAGTGGCCATGATTCCTTGACCCGGACGGACAGAGGAACAGCCTCAGCACAAACCTCATAGACGAAAAAACTGGACCTCTCCCGAAGGATAAGGTCCAGTCTAGTTTTGGGGGTTGTCCTTGGTCACAGGCCAGCCGGGATCAGAAAGCGTTGGACATTAAGCCCTTGCTTAGTTCATCGGAGAGTTCCTCATTCAAGTCCCTGCCATAGCGGGCAGCGAAATCTTGGGGAACAGTGTCCGGGACAGCCACGCCTTCGGCGATGGCCAAACGATCGCTTACTTCGCGAAGCATAAGCGAGAGAGGCACTTCAAGTGCGGAACAAATTGAGGCCAACAGTTCTGAGGAGGCTTCTTTTTGTCCGCGCTCCACTTCACTTAGATAACCCAGTGAGACACGTGCATTGTGCGAAACTTCGCGGAGGGTGCGGCCTTGACGTTGACGCACATCTCGAAGAACATCACCAATCTCGTGGCGTAATACCACCATTTTGCGCTCCTTCTGCTGATGCGGTTTTTCGTCTGTCAAACCCACATCCCGCCAGCGCACTACGCCGTTTACGGATACGGGTTGTTTCACCATCGGTATCGCCTTACTCCTAGATCAGTTAACACACTTCATTGAATAGCACCTTCCGAAAGTTACCGGACGGTACTTAGAGACGCTTCGTGTTCCTATCCTAAAGGGGAAGGAACCATTTTGCGTTCACTATGACTAACTATCTAGTCACAACTTTTGTTCCCCGGCAGCTTTAATGACTTGTTCAAGCAGTGAAATGGCTTCCTGGGTGGCTTGTAAACGGATCATTTCCCTGTCACCACCAAAATGATACTCATAGGATTGTGCCTCGCCGTCGAGGGCGACACCTATATAAACATGGCCAACTTCCTTGCCCTGATGCGGTTCCGGACCGGCAACACCAGTGGTTGAGATGCCCACTCGGGAACTAGCTGCTGCACAGGCTCCCAACGCCATGGCGCAGGCAACCTCGGCGTCCACTGCCCCCCGGCTTTCCAATAATTCGCAGGAAACTCCCAGCAAACGTTCCTTGAGCACGTTCTGGTAAGCAATGACACCGCCTTGAAACATCCCTGAAGCACCCGGAACCTGAATGAGAGTTGCCGCCACCATCCCCCCAGTAAGCGACTCCGCGGTAGCAACAGTGATATCTGCCGCCACAGCTGAAGCGATCAGCGCAGCCAAACCCGTCTCAGTCAACATCCGCTACCCCTGCTCTTTGTAGTCATCGGTGCTTGCGCGCTCCGCACTGTCAGGCCCTGCACTCTCAAGCCCGGCACCAATGCGACCAGACCTACGCAGCTGCCACGCTTTCAACACGTAATCCACTCCTGTGACCACTGTGACGGCAAGGGCCGCCAGCATGAGAACCAAAGCAAGAATTGAGAGCCAAGAATGTGCCGGAGTCACAGGCAGGAGGTAAACGAAGATCGCCAAAGTTTGCATGACGGTTTTGAGCTTGCCGCCCTTTGACGCCGCCATCACCCCGTAACGGATCACCACGAAGCGCAGTAGGGTAATGCCCAGCTCGCGAACAAGCATCACAATGGTGACCCACCACCACAGCTCCCCTACAACTGAAAGCATGACAAGCGCGGAACCAATGAGAAGTTTGTCGGCAATAGGATCCGCAATCTTCCCGAAGTTTGTGACAAGTCCACGCGCCCGGGCGATATCGCCGTCGAGCTTGTCTGTGTAAATAGCAACCACAAACAACGCTGCCGCCAACCACCGCAGTTGCCCGTAGGCACCCCCGTCCGCCACGAAGGCCCAGATGAAAAATGGCACCAACACGATGCGCAAAAGCGTCAACGCGTTGGGTAGGTTCCAGTTCGAAGGGCGTGGCGCCACCGTTTCACTCACTGTGCAAGGCTATCGGCAAATAGGACGGCAGGACGATTTTTGCATCGTCTGGCCAACTTTAATGTCCTGACAAGCGCTAATGTCCTGTCAATGACCATGCGTCCTCGCCACCCTCTTCATCGTCACCTGTTACATCTGCGCCATCGTTGTAGTCAACCACTTGGGTCCGGTTGGCTAGGTCATCCGCAACAAGATCGCCTCCCCAACCATGGTTGGCATTGGCGTTATCGGCAAGTGCGGCAATCTTGGGGTCAACGCCAGGGGCGCCTGATCCTTCGGACGAAGGATCGCTGCCTGAGACTGCCGGGGTGGCTCCGTCACCGCGAATGGCGGCGAGGGTTTCGGCAAGATCATCCGGCTTGACGAGTACATCGCGTGCCTTGGATCCCTCAGAGGGACCCACTACCCCGCGGGACTCCAACAAGTCCATGAGCCGGCCGGCCTTGGCGAACCCAACACGCAGCTTTCGCTGCAGCATCGATGTTGAGCCGAACTGTGTAGTCACCACCAGTTCAGTTGCCTGCAGCAGCACGTCCATGTCATCACCGATGTCATCTTCGATGATTTTCTTGGGCGCCTCGGTAGCAACATCATCGCGATAAGTGGCTTTCAGCTGACCCTTGACATGGTCAACGACGCTCTTGATTTCAGCTTCTGTGACCCATGCACCCTGCACACGGACAGGCTTGGATTTGCCCATAGGAAGGAACAGGGCGTCACCTTGGCCTAGAAGTTTCTCTGCACCGGGCTGATCAAGGACAACTCGAGAGTCAGTGACGGATGAGGTGGCAAATGCCATCCGCGAAGGTACGTTGGCTTTGATCAAACCTGTCACAACGTCCACTGAGGGACGCTGTGTGGCAAGAACCAAGTGGATACCGGCGGCACGTGCAAGCTGGGTGATGCGCACAATGGAATCTTCCACATCGCGCGGAGAAACCATCATCAAATCCGCGAGCTCATCGACTATCACCAAGAGGTACGGGTATGGCTTAATAACGCGTTTTGAATCAACCGGCGGATGAACGCTGCCGGCTTTCACTGCCTTGTTGAACTCGTCAATGTGCTTGAAACCAAAATTCGCCAGGTCGTCGTAGCGGGTATCCATCTCACGTACTACCCACTGCAAGGCTTCGGCGGCTTTTTTAGGGTTGGTAATGATGGGGGTGATCAGGTGCGGGACGCCTTCATAGGCCGTCAATTCAACACGCTTGGGGTCAACCATCACCATCCGCACCTCATCTGGGGTGGCCCGCATCAGGATGGAAACAATCATGGAGTTCACAAACGATGACTTACCAGCACCGGTTGCACCGGCAACAAGAAGGTGCGGCATCTTGGCTAGGTTTGCCACGACAAAGCCGCCTTCAACGTCCTTGCCCACCCCCATAACCATTGGATGTTCGGTCCGCCTGGCGTTAGCCGATCGAAGCACGTCCCCTAGCACCACAATTTCCTTGTCGGCGTTAGGGATCTCGATGCCAATGGCGCTCTTTCCCGGGATGGGGCTCAGGATTCGTACATCCGATGACGCCACGGCATAGGAAATGTTCTTGCTCAACGCAGTGACACGCTCAACTTTTGTGCCCGGAGATAATTCAATTTCATACCGGGTAACTGTGGGCCCGCGGCTAAATCCTGTGACCTTGGCATCAACGTTGAATTGTTGCATTGTATCTGTCAGTGCCGCCACCACTGTGTCATTGGCTGCGGTGGCGTCCTTCCCTGGGGGCCCTGCCGGCAAAAGTTCAGAACCCGGCAGCGTGTAGGTGACGTCTCCGGAAAGTTGGAGTTGTTCCGAGCGGGCCGGGATGGGACTTGGGGCCGTTCGTGGCGGGGCCGCAATGGTGCGATCTACCACTGAGCCAACGCCGTCTGCGTTAGCTGCAGGGTTGCCTGCAGCATCCCTGGCCGCGTTTGCGGCAACAATACCGATCGCTTCGGTTACGGGCTCCGTGTTCTGCTGGCCGTCAAAAACTTCGCTGGTGGTGGGAAGTCCCTGCCTGGCCTTGATCTTATCCGCTGCCAACTCATCTCTGGTTGGCCGGCGCACCCCTGGCCGCAGTGAGGCATTGGCCGACGCCGGGGCCTGGTTTTCATCCTCGTCCGCGTCTATGAGAGGGGTATCGAATGCTTCAATACCCAGAACATCATCATTCTCCGCCTCACGGGCAGCCTTCTGTCGGGCCCGCAGTCCTCGCGGCTTCTTCGGCGGGTTGGCGCCGTCGTGGTTGTCCTGGTACAAGTAACTTTGATCGTGGCCAGTCCCGTCCACGTCATAATCCGACTCCGGTGCGCTACCCATGAGTTTCTCGTAGGCACCGCGCAAACGTGCCGGAATGTGGCGCACCGGTGTGTTGGTTAATACCAGCACACTGGCGAAGGCAACAACGGAGAAGAACACTACTGCGGTAACGGAACCCAATTTGGCCACGAGGCCTCCACTGAGTGCACCCACCATGCCGCCGGCCGCACTGACACCAGCAAAACCATCAGCAATGTTGGGGTTGCCCGCGGCAACATGCGCCAAGGCGCAGCCAGCCAGTGTCAGGATACAAAAGCCCAGCGCCACCCGATTATTCGTGGACATGTCGGTTGGCTGCCTAAAAACTAAGACAGAAAAAATAAGGAACATTGGTGGCAGCAGCACGGCGAACCAGCCAAAGCTGCCCTGCACAACACCCTGCACTGCGTCGGCAACGTTTCCGGAAAGTCCCCACCACTCAAAAGTGGCAATAATGATGGCAAGTAAAATGAACAGCAGTCCCGAACCGTCACGACGTTCGTGGGCGGGCATGGCGCTTTTGTCGGTTCCCATGCGGCGGATGGCGCCTCCAATCAAGTGGCCCGTGCCCTGCCACAAGCCCACCACCATGCGCACTGGCCACACCAAACGCACCTCCGGCTCGGGAACGGGAGGTTTGCTGCGTGTTACCGGCGTCTTTGTGGTCTTTGCGGTGCGCGGTGAAGCGCCACCCTGCTGACCGACGGACGAACGGGCGGGGGAAGAACGAGTCGCCATAGTCCAACGGTACCGTCCGCAGCGCGGGATCCTGCGGATTTGGCCAGCGAAGAACACGTGGTGGCAAGCACACACACCATCCGGAGCGGCTAAGCCTCCAGCACCACCGGGATGATCATTGGGCGTCGACGCAGCTTACGATTGACCCAGGTGCCAATCACCCGGCGTACAACCTGCTGGAGCTGGTGGGTTGTGTGATCGGTTGAAGCCATAACAGCTTCTTCAAGAGCTGCCGCAATTTTGGGTTTGATCTCATCAAAAACGGATTCATCTTCGGCAACACCGCGAGCATGAATATCTGGACCAGAGACGATCTTCCCGGTGGCCCGATTAACCACAGTGATGATGGAAATAAATCCCTCATCACCAAGTACGCGCCTGTCTTTGAGATCGGCATCGGTGATCTCGCCAACGCTGTGACCGTCAACGTAAACAAAACCACATTCCACCTGGCCCACAATCTTGGCCACGCCGTCTTTTAGATCGATAACAGAGCCGTCGTCGGTGAGCAGCACGTTTTCTGCCGGGACACCGGATGAGATAGCGATATTGGCGTTGGCGATGAGGTGCCTGGTTTCCCCATGCACTGGCATGACGTTCTTGGGCGTCAGGATGTTGTAGCAATACAATAGCTCCCCCGCAGCGGCATGACCTGACACATGAACCTTGGCAGTGCCCTTGTGGATGACGTCGGCGCCAAGCTTGAGCAGACCGTTAATAATCCGGAACACAGCGTTTTCATTGCCTGGGATCAGTGACGAGGCCAAAATGACTGTATCGCCCTTGCCCACTATGATCTTATGATCTCCGTTGGCCATGCGTGACAGTGCGGCCATGGGCTCACCCTGTGAACCTGTTGACATCAAAACAACTTTATTATCTGGAAGCTTATCTACGTTTTTCAGGTCAACAAGAACATCTGCCGGCACGTGCAAATAGCCCAGCTTCGCGGCAATGGCCATGTTCCTGACCATTGAACGCCCCACGAAGGCAACTTTGCGATCGTGCAATACTGCAGCGTTGAGCACTTGCTGCACGCGATGGACATGGGAAGAGAAGCTAGCGACAATGATGCGTTTGTCGGCTTTGCCGAACAGTCCCTCGAGCGTGGGCCCAATCTCTGCCTCACTGGTGGTGAAACCGGGCACATCGGCGTTGGTTGAGTCAACGAGGAACAAATCAACCCCCTCCTCCCCCAGCCGGGCGAAGTGGCGCAGGTCAGTAATGCGCCCATCAAGGGGCAGCTGGTCCATCTTGAAGTCGCCCGTGTGCAGCACAGTGCCACCGTCAGTACGAATGAACACAGCTAGCGCGTCAGGGATCGAGTGATTTACGGCAATGAACTCACACGCGAATGGGCCCAGCTGTTCGACTTGCTCCTCTTTGACAGTCAACGTCCACGGCTTGATGCGATGCTCAATTAGCTTGGCTTCGATGAATGCCAGTGTCAGTTGCGAGCCGATCAGGGGGATGTCTTGACGCAGACGCAAAAGGTACGGGACCGCGCCGATGTGGTCCTCGTGACCATGCGTAAGGACTACTCCAACAATGTCCTCTAAACGGTCCTTGATGTAGGAAAAGTCGGGTAAGATCACGTCCACACCGGGCTGGTCCTCTTCAGGGAACAGCACGCCGCAATCAACTATGAGCAGCTTGCCGTCCATTTCAAAGACTGTCATGTTGCGGCCAATCTCACCAATGCCGCCCAACGGAACTATGCGCAAAGTTCCCTTGTCCAGTGTGGGTGGTGTTCGCAGCCCGGGCTCGGTCATTTGACTCATGCCTAGACTTCCATTCCAGCTTCGGCAAGGTCAACCTTGATCAAGGCGATCTCCGCTTCGTCCGGCTCCACCAGGGGCAGCCGGACAATGGAGTTGGGCAGGAGTCCTTGCCATTTGAGAATTTGTTTGACGGCGACAGCCCCTTGCACGTGGCCCATGGTTGCCCTAATAACTGCATCAAGTTCAAAGTGAATACGGCGGGCCGTGGCAAAGTCTCCAGCCGTGGCGGCGTCAATCAAGGCACGGAACTTGCGCGGAGCAACATGGGCGCTGACACTGACAAGTCCGACGGCGCCGGCAGCCATCAGCGGCAGCGTCAGTCCGTCGTCGCCCGAGTAAACATCGAGATCGGTGTTCGCCAGGACCCGGCTTGTCGCGGTGAAATCTGCCTTGGCGTCCTTCAGCGCAGTGATGCGAGGGTGCGCGGCCAGCCGGATGATCGTCTCGGTGGTGATAGGCACCCCGGAACGTCCAGGGATGTCATAAATCATGACTGGAAGCTCGGTGGAATCAGCGATGGCTTCAAAGTGAGCCTGAAGGCCGGCTTGGCTGGGCTTGTTGTAATACGGGGTCACAAGCAGCAACCCATCGATGTCCAGCTTGGCAGCACGGCGTGAGAGTTCGATCGAGTGGCGGGTGTCATTAGTTCCGGTGCCGGCGATGACCCGGGCACGGCTACCCACTGCATCGATGACAGCCTGAAACATACCCAGGTTTTCTTCATCAGTGAGGGTGGAGGTTTCACCGGTAGTGCCCGTGACCACTATGCCATCACAGCCGTCGTCAACAAGTTTGCTCGCCAACTCTCCGGCCACTTGGTAGTCCACTGCTCCATCGGCAGTAAAAGGGGTAACCATGGCGGGCAACAAGGTACCGAAGGGACGGAGGGAGCGCTCAGAGACAGACATACCTAAAACGTTACCTGTAAGTTCACGATTTAGCGCAACGCAGCCCACAACTCTGGTTGTGGGCGGGTGATTTTGTCTCCTTTGTTCAGTTTGGCACCCTCAGAGTGAATCCAGGAACGGCAACCACTGTTCAAGTACGGGACCGGCAGGACCCAGCGTTGTGCCGTGGTTGCGCCTGGGAAGCTCCACGAACCGGGCATTGGCCATAAGCTCGCAGGCACGCTTTGAGTCTTTTAAACGGCCTGTGTCAGCACTGCCAGCCATCAAGAGCGTGGGTGTGGCAATGCCGGCCAACCGACTCTCCGGGATGGGCAAATCCCTCTCCGTGTGGGCAAAGTAGGCGCGCATCGCCGCTGCGTCGTTAGCAAGGAAAGCAGCCCGGGTCGCGGCGTCTAAGGCGCGTCCCAGATGTTCCTCCCAACCCTGCACAAAGGCGGGCATACCGCCTGAGCCGAGGGCGTCGTCGTACCCGGGGAAGAAAAGATCGCCAATGTTCCCCGGCTGGATGCGGTACGTGCCGCCAAGAGTAGTTAGCGAAAGCAGCCTTTCCGGGGCCTGGACTGCCAGCGAGAGCCCCATGCGTCCCCCCACTGAATAACCGCCAAAATGGGCTTGCGGGGCCTGGACAGCGTCAAGGACGGCCAGCACATCGGCCACCAAAGTGTCCATGGTGTAGTCACCCGCAGAGTCCGGCTTGCCGCTACGGCCGTGCCCTCGCAGGTCCATGGTGATGACCCGGAATTGTTTTTGAAACTCCTTGGTGTAGCCAAATCCACGCCAAATGGCCCTGCTCAGGGCGCTGCCATGGACCAGCAGGAGCGGCTCGCCCTGCCCAACCTCGTCATAGGAAAGTTCGACGCCGTCGTGCGGGTTCTGTGTGACTGCCATCTCTGCCTGCCCCTCTCCTGTGCTGGTCTTGACTGTACTGGTGGTGACTGTGCTGGTGGCGACTGTGCTGATCTTGACTGTGCTGGTGGCGACTAGAGATCGCTTCGGCAGCTGTGCGTCTCCACAGTTCGGGGTTTGCTGTATGGGGTTTAGCGCTTTGGGCGAAACAGTGCAATCGCGTCACGCATGGCTTTGCGGGCGCGTTTGCGGTCCCCCGCCGCGTCGTAAGCGCAGGAAAGCCTGAACCAGGAACGCCAGTCTTCGGGCTCAGCTTCCGCCTCGAGTTTGTATTTTTCAAACTCTTCATCTGCCGCACCGCGCACTATCCGGCCGCCCGGAGTTCGTGGCAAATTGTCCTCGGGCAGGCCACCTTCAGCCTCAAGAATTTTCGCCATCTGTTCGGTTTTTGCCCCAAACCTGACTTCGCTGATCAGCGCCCACCCCGCAACTAGCGGGATGACAAAGTAGGACACTCCCAACAGTTTGGCGATCCAGTCCGAGTCACCAATGAGCAGGACGGCTCGTTGCATCATGACGACCATGTAAAAAACCAGCAAAAGGCAGATGAGCGCTACCCAGATTTTGGTCTTAGTAATTTTCATCTTCGACACAGCAGTATTTGCCATGATCCTAACCTTCCAGATCCATGTAGCCGTCAAGACCCACGGTTAGGCCGGGCCGGCTGCTCACCGTTCGAACTCCGAGCAGAACGCCCGGCATAAACGATTCGTGGTTGAAGGAGTCATGGCGAATGGTCAGTGCCTCGCCCTGGCTGCCAAAGAGAACTTCCTGATGGGCCACCAAACCTGCGAGTCTGATGCTGTGCACGGGGATACCCTCAACACTGGCACCGCGGGCACCGTCCATTTCCGTTTGAGTGGCATCTGGGGCTTCGGGAATTCCTGCCGCTTTACGGGCTGCTGCAACAAGCCCAGCCGTGCGCAACGCCGTACCAGAGGGGGCATCAACTTTGCGGGGGTGGTGGAGTTCAATAATTTCAACGGAGTCAAAGTACCGTGCAGCTTGGGCGGCGAAGCGCGTTGCCAAAACCGATCCAAAAGCAAAGTTCGGGGCAATCAGCACGCCAGTCTGCGGGTGCCCAGAGAGCATTTTTTCAAGGGTTTTTAGCCGCGCAGCATCCCAACCGGTGGCGCCAACCACCGCATGGATGCCGTGTTGGAGAGCAAAGTGAACGTTCGCCTCGGTTGAGTCGGGAACGCTGAGGTCAACAACAACGTCGGCACCATTGTCAACGAGCAGCTCCAATGAGTCATGTCGCCCCAGCGATGCCACCAGCTCCATGTCCGGTGCCGCCTTGATTGCCGCAACGGCGGCAGTTCCCATTCGTCCCTTGGCACCGAGCACGGCAACCTTCAGCATTTCACTCATGGGTTTAAGCCTACTGGCTTTCCGGAGCCCACCCATTCAACGCTGCCATCAGTGAAGAATTGCTCCTTCCAAATGGGTACTTCTGCCTTGATCCGTTCCACCAGCTCCGAACACAACTCAAACGCCTCTGCCCGGTGGGAGGATGCGACGGCACAGACAAGGGCCGGTTCACCAATTTCCAGCGGCCCCACCCGGTGCGCAACCCAGATCCGCACAGGGTGCCCATCCGGGTCCTGTGAACTATCGCGCAGCGAGTCCACAACACCGTTGAGTACCCCCGTGGCTAGTGGGTGCGCACTGTAGGCCAAACGCGCAACTTGTTTTCCGCCGTCGTGGTTGCGCACTACCCCACTGAATGTGACGACGGCACCGGCAGTTTCGGATTCCACTGCCGCGATCGCGGCGTCAACAGAGATGGGCTCTGCACTCAAACGTGCATAAATGACTTCGATGTTAGTGGCCATGGTGACCCGCCACTTGATCGCAAAGATGCTTGATGACGGGATCCAAAACCGCCAGACCGTCCATGACTCCAGAGGGAGAACCGGGCAAATTCACTATCAGGGTGTTTCCGGCTAGACCCGCATGCCCGCGGCTCAGCGCAGCCATAGGTGTTTTTGCCAAACCGGCTGCCCGCATCGCTTCCATCAGCCCCGGGATTTCCCTGTCAATCAATGGCAGCGTCATCTCCGGAGTTTGGTCATCGGGACTTAATCCGGTCCCGCCACTGGTGATGACGACGGCGGGTTGTTTCAGCAGAACTGCGCGCAGGGCCGAACCCACGGGCGCTCCATCAGGAACAACCAAGGATTCCATGGCGTCGAATCCGTGTTCGCGAAGCCAGTTGATGATGATGGGTCCTGTTGTATCCTCATATACGCCCAGAGCTGCCCGCGTGGAGGCAATGATGACCCCGGCGCTACCCAATGAGGTTCCGGGTTCACAGGCACTCATGCTGTGCCGTCCGTGGTACGCGAGGTTTGCGAATCCAGGACTACGTCAGTTTCTGCTGGGTGGGTGGACGATTCACTGACCCAGTCCCCGCTCTTGCCCCCACTTTTTGCCAGCACCTTGATCCCTGAGATCACTGCGTGTTTATCGACTGCCTTGATCATGTCGTACACGCTCAGTGCAGCCACCGAGACAGCTGTCAGTGCTTCCATCTCAACGCCTGTCACACCGCGGGTTTTTACAGTGGCTAACACTGTGACAGCGCTTTGGCCAAGATCAAAGTCAACTGTGACCTTTGAGATTGGTAGGGGGTGGCATAACGGTATGAGCTCGGAGGTTTTTTTAGCCCCCATGATGCCGGCAACACGGGCTACAGCCAGGGCGTCGCCCTTGGGCAGCCCTCCCTCACCCAGTAACCGCATCACTTCGGCGGTGGTGGACACCATTCCCGTAGCGGTCGCTTCTCGGGTGGTAGTTGCCTTCGCAGAAACGTCCACCATGGCGGCAGTTCCGTCGCGGCGCAGATGGGTTAATGCGGGAGTCTCGGGGATAGTCACAACAGCCATACTTCCACCTTTGCACCAGCCTGCAATTCCGTGACACCCGCTGGGATGCTGATCAGCGCGTTCGCCTGCGCCAAGGCTCCCAATAGGTGAGAAGATTCCCCACCTATTTCTCGCACTGAGGGCGCCGATTCAAATTCTGGACCGGAGTAAATACCACGGCGGACCTGCTGTTTACCCACAGGCGAGATGATTGGGTGTTCCAGGGTAGCTACCACTCGTTGACGCGGTGCTGGAGCACCAAGCAACAGACCAAGAGCGGGGCGCAGGAACATTTCAAAGGATACAAAGGCGCTCACGGGGTTACCTGGAAAACCGATGAACGGGATGCCCCTATAGGTTCCCAGCGCTTGTGGTCCTCCGGGCTGCAATGCGACGGAGACAAAGTCTACGGCAGCCTCGGAGCTAGGCTCACCCAGCGCCTGCCGGATAACTTCAAAGGCACCTGCGCTGATGCCACCGACCGAGATGATCAAATCACAGCAGGGGCCGGAAGCACCGTTGAGCAGCTGGTCTTCACCGACATAGCTATCCAACAGTCTCAACAGCGCCTCCGGGTCATCCCTCACCACGTGCGAACGGACCACTTCTACGCCGGCTTGAGTCAGGCTGGCTCTGAGCAATGACTCGTTAGCGTCAAAGATCATCCCCGGTGGCAGGCCCGCGCCTGCCATGGAATCTCCGGGGGCCAGGACCTCATCACCTGTTGTTAGTAGCAGCACACGAGGTTTAGCCCGCACTGCCAGCTCAGTGCATCCAAGAGCAGCCGCAAGACCCACGTGGGCTGCGTTGAGAAGCGTTCCTCCAGCAATCACCACAGAGCCCCGTTGCACGTCGCTTCCTTGAGCACGAACAAATTTTCCAACTGTGGTTGCAGGCAGCTCAACATTCTCCCCGGGCGCACCAAAGTGTGCGGGCAGGGCAAGCTCAATGGGAACTACGGCGTTGGCACCAAGGGGCATCATGGCACCGGTCATGATGGGAGCTGCCTGGCCAGCTGCCAGTCGCTGCGGGACGGCTCCTGCAGCAATGGTTTCAGCTACACCGTAAACGGTTGATTTATCCGAATCAATGTTTTCAGGTTGTTCTGCTTCTAGATAAATTGCATACCCGTCCATCTGTGAGTTTGCAAAGGGAGGCAGGTCCAGCGGCGCCACCAGATCGTTGGCCAGCACCCGGCCCAAGGCACTCTGCAGTGGGACGGGCGTACCGCCGTCGCCCATTGTCAAGGTAACGCCGGCAGCAACACCAGCTTCAGCGACAATGCCCCCAGCCCAGCTTCGCCGCAATAGCTGTTCAACTGCCTCAAGATGTTCAAGAACTGCTCTGCGCATGGCTTCCTTCCAATGGGCACCGGGCGGCGCGCACTTCACTAAGCGTAGGCGAACCATCCCTCAGCAGGCGGCACCGCTGCTTCTTTTGTTACGGTACAAATTAGCGGATTAACGAAAGGAACGATCGTTATTCCACCGTCCATGAGCTGGCTGTTTGACAGAGCAATTCTGGTGGGCATCCCACTGATGGCAGCAGTGGTTGCCGCACTCATAATCCCCGCATATTTAGCCCTCCGCGGCGACTGGCGGTCCTGCTGCGTGGCTCCACCGATCACCACTCGTAAATGGCGCAGGCCTACCACCTACTTCCCGATCTCGCTGTTGCTCGCAGGCATCACAATCGTCACAGTGATGCCTTCCCTGGTGTTCGAGGCGTTGGGCTGGGAAGGGGCACGGCAGTTCGTTTGGAGTGTCCTGTTTTGGTTCCCTATGGCGGTGCTGATGCTCTCGATCGTGTGGTGGCCGCCATTTCTGGGACCCCGATGGTACAGGTGGTGGCGGGCAGCCGGTGGGAGTCGTGATATTTTGCCCTGGACTGCCAGTGAACTAGCGGCCGCGACAGCTCTGCCGGAGGGACGCCGCAAGAAACGTTTGCTGCGCAATATAGAGGTTTCAAAGGCATTCGTCCAAAACGCTTTAGGCTAGTTGCGCTGTCTGCCTCCAGCGGATTCCACCAGCGGATTCCTCCAGCCGATTCCTCCAGCGGCACGCCGGGAACCTGATAATGGCGTAGCGTTGAGGCATGGAGACCAAACGTGTAGGGCTGGGCATGCCGGAGATGCCCCCTGGATCGCCGGAGTCGGGTGCCCCACGCCCCGGCGGGACGGAAACATCTCTGGTGGACCAGTTCGGTCGGGTTGCAAGCGATATGCGTTTGTCACTGACCGACAAGTGCAATTTACGGTGCCATTACTGCATGCCTGAGGGCGGTTTGGAATGGTTGAAGAAGGATAAGTTGCTGACCGCGGCCGAGATAGTGCGGCTGGTGGGCTTGGGCGTCAACAATCTGGGTGTGCGCGAATTACGGCTCACAGGCGGGGAGCCGCTTGTGCGTGGCGACTTGGTTGAAATCATTGCTGGGATTCGCATCAATCACCCGGAACTGCCCATCTCACTGACAACCAATGGTGTGGGCTTGGCGAAGAAAGCACAGGCCCTGGCCGACGCCGGGCTGACGCGCCTGAACGTTTCCATGGACACTTTGCACCACGACGCATTTCTCCAGCTGACACGTAGGCCTTTCCTAGACCAGGTGCTTGCCGGGATCGAAGCCGCGGATGCCGCTGGTCTAGCACCCATTAAGATCAACGCGGTTTTATTGCGTGACATTAATGATGCTCATGCCGCCGAGTTGCTCCAGTGGAGCTTGGACCGGGGATATGAGCTGCGCTTCATTGAACAAATGCCGTTGGATGCCGACCACGGCTGGACCCGTGAGGGTATGATCACTGCCGCCGAGATGCGTGCACTATTGAGCAGTGACTTTGAGCTGACCCCGGATCCTCGGGCACGCGACGGCGCCCCCGCTGAACGCTTTGAGGTTCGTCATACCGGCTCCTCACAGCTATTGGGCACAGTGGGCATCATCGCCTCGGTGACCGAACCGTTCTGCACAGACTGCCGGCGAACCCGCATCACGGCCGAAGGAAAAGTCATGAGTTGTTTGTTCTCCCGGACCGAGGTAGACCTCCTTGACCTGCTGCGTGCAGGAACAACAACGGCCGACGACGACGCCGTGATCTCCCGCTGGCAGGACGCCATGTGGGCCAAACCTCGGGCGCACGGAATGGGCCATCCCGGTTTGGGTGATGCCGACTTCGTGCAGCCTGACCGCAGCATGAGCGCCATTGGAGGATGAGTATGCGAGTACGCTTTTTTGCCGCCGCTGCAGCCGCGACGGGTGTTGAAGAACAACGCGTGGACCTGCAAGCCTTGGCCGCGAGGCCACCGTTTACCTTAGCTGACTTATCGCAGCTGCTCGTGAACACTTTTCCGGTGTCAGCCTCAAGTCACGCTCCCCCGTTGGCGGAGGTTCTGACCCGCTGTAGCTTCCTGCTCAACGAGGTCTCTACCAGGGACCTGACAAGGGTGCTCTCACCTGGAGACGTGGTTGACGTGCTGCCACCCTTCGCCGGAGGCTAGCGCCCGCCTCTACTCCTGCGCACGGTAAGTCAGAAATGCTGCGCCACCGGCATGGTGGCGCAGCATTTCTGACTTACCGCGCGCACACCCCGAACGTCTCAGTTTCTTCAAACGGGCCAACCACAGTGATAGTGCGTGGGGAGGCGGCTAGTTCTTGAGCCAGCTCCTGAATCTGGACAGCCGTGACCTTGCGGATCCGATCTAGAGACTCATCAATGTCAAGGAACTTCCCGGTGACCAGCTCAGCCCGGCCAAGTCGTGACATGCGAGAGCCGCTGTCCTCAAGACCCAGCACGATTCCGCCGGCAAGTTGCCCCAGCGCCTTCGCCAGCTCTGACTCGCTGACTCCGTGTTCGGCCAATTTCTCCAATTCGGTTTCAAGCAAACCTATAACTTGACCAACTTTGCTTGGCGCACAACCTGCATACATGCCGAAGTACCCGGTATCCGCATAGGCAGAAGCAAAGGAATAGGTGGAATAAACCAGTCCGCGCTTTTCGCGGATCTCCTGGAATAAACGTGAGGACATGCCACCACCAAGGATGGAGTTCAGCACGCTCATGACATAGCGTCTGGGATCCGTGGCACGCAGTGACGGGCAGCCAAGAATGATGTTGGCCTGTTCAACCTGGCGTTTAATCACGTGCAAACCGGTCATTCCGCTAACATCGGCAGGCTCGCTGGAGCGTCTGTCAGCGGGAGCAACCCCGTCATCCAGTGACCAACCAGCCGTGCGCAGAGCCTGCAACACCTGCTCACACACCGCCTCATGGTCAAGTCCGCCGGCAGCGGTGATAACAAGCGTTTCCGGCCTGTAATGCTTTTGGTAGTGCGCCCATACTGACTCCCGGCCAACAGCCATAATGGCTTCGGGCGTGCCGCCAATGGGACGTCCCAACGCGTGTTCACCAAGCACGGCTGCAACAAAATTTTCGTGCGCAACGTCTGTGGGGTCATCGCTATCCATAGCGATTTCCTCCAAAATGACGTCGCGTTCCTGCTCCAGCTCGGCCGGATCAATCACGGCTGAGGTGACCATATCCGCAATCACGTCAATGGCCATGGGCAGGTCAGTGTCAAGCACACGTGCGAAGTAGCATGTGCTTTCTTTGGCCGTAGCTGCGTTGGATTCCCCTCCCACCTCGTCAAAGGCGGAAGCAATTTCCAACGCCGTGCGGCGTTTAGTTCCCTTGAACAACAAGTGTTCAAGGAAATGGGTTGAGCCGTGTTGGCCCTCGGATTCATCCCGAGAGCCAACACCAACCCAAAACCCGATTGTCGCACTGCGCTGTCCGGGCATAAACTCCGTAAGGACCCGCACTCCCCCGGGCAAAACCGAGCGGCGCACTACTGCACCACCGGCCTCGCCGGAGATGACTGTGGAACTCTCACTCGTGAGTGTCTCGGCAGCGCTTACTAGCGGCAAAAGGGTAATCGCCATGAATTACTGCGCAGCGCTTTCGGCTACTGCTTCATCGGCTGCGTTCTCATCTTCGGCAACTACCGGTGAGAGTGAGAGCTTGCCACGGTCATCGATCTTGGTGATTTCAACCTGGATCTTCTGGCCCACGGAAACTACGTCATCAACGTTATCCACGCGCTTGCCATTGGCCAGCTTACGTAGTTCGGAGATGTGCAGCAGACCATCTTTGCCCGGTGTGAGCGAAATGAACGCACCAAACGTAGTGGTCTTAACAACTGTGCCCAGGTAACGCTCGCCGATCTCAGGAATCTGAGGATTGGCGATGGCGTTAATCGCTGAACGAGCGGCGTCAGCTGACGGTCCGTTCGTTGCACCGATGTAAACCGTGCCGTCGTCTTCAATGGAGATGTCTGCGCCGGTGTCTTCCTGGATCTGGTTGATCATCTTGCCCTTCGGCCCAATGACCTCGCCGATCTTATCAACGGGGATCTTAACCGCGATGACGCGGGGCGCGAACTCGGAGAGCTCATCCGGTACGTCAATGGCACTGGTGAGGACGCTGAGGATGTGCAAACGAGCTTCGCGAGCCTGCTTTAGTGCGGCGGCCAAGACTGAGGCCGGGATACCGTCGAGCTTGGTGTCCAGCTGGATAGCCGTAACAAACTCGGAAGTACCTGCAACCTTGAAGTCCATGTCGCCGAATGCGTCTTCGGCACCAAGAATATCGGTCAGTGCCGCGTAGCGGGTCTGACCGTCAACCTGGTCGGAAACCAAGCCCATGGCAATACCTGCAACAGCAGCCTTCAACGGCACGCCCGCGTTCAACAGTGAGAGCGTTGATGCACACACCGAGCCCATGGACGTGGAACCGTTGGAGCTCAGTGCTTCTGAGACCTGGCGGATGGCGTACGGGAATTCTTCACGCGAGGGCAGAACAGGCATGATGGCCCGCTCGGCCAAGGCGCCGTGTCCGATCTCGCGGCGCTTGGGCGAGCCCACGCGGCCGGTTTCACCGGTTGAGTACGGCGGGAAGTTGTAGTTGTGCATGTAGCGCTTGCGCGTTACCGGGGACAGCGAGTCAATCTGCTGTTCCATCTTCAACATGTTCAGTGTGGTGACACCCAGGATCTGGGTCTCGCCGCGTTCGAAGATTGCTGAACCGTGAACACGGGGCAGAACCTCAACTTCAGCGGTGAGCTGGCGGATGTCCGTCAGCCCGCGGCCGTCGATGCGAACCTGCTCGGTGAGGATACGCTGGCGAATGACGTGCTTGGTCACGGCACGGAAAGCAGCTGAAAGCTCCTTCTCACGGCCGGCAAACTCGGTAGCCAATGCGGCAACGGTTTCATCCTTCAAAGCGTCAGAGGCGTTTTCGCGCTCCTGCTTGTCAGCGATGGTGAACACGGTGGCCAGCTTGCTTGCGGATGCCTTTTCAACGGCGTTGTAAACATCATCCTGGAAGTCCAGGAACACCGGGAACTCAACGGTGGGCTTGGCTGCGCGTGCGGCCAGATCTGCCTGAGCTTCACAAAGCGCCTTGATGAACGGCTTGGCAGCTTCAAGACCCTGGGAAACGATCTCTTCGGTGGGGGCCTGGTGGCCCTGTTCCTTGATGAGGTTCCAGGAGTTCTCGGTTGCTTCAGCTTCCACCATCATGATGGCGACGTCATCGCCGGCAACCTTACCGGCCACAACCATGTTGAACACGGCGTTTTCCAGCTCGGAGTGCTTCGGGAAAGCTACCCACTGTGGCCCCTGTCCATCGTCAACCAAGGCAACGCGTACGCCACCGATCGGGCCGGCAAACGGCAATCCGGAAAGCTGAGTTGACATGGAAGAAGCGTTGATAGCTACCACGTCGTACAAAACGTCGGGGTTGATTGCCAGCACTGTGACAACGACCTGAACTTCATTGCGCAGGCCCTTGACGAATGCCGGACGCAACGGGCGGTCCATCAAGCGGCAGGCCAGAATGGCCTCGGTTGAGGGACGGCCTTCGCGGCGGAAGAAGCTGCCCGGGATGCGGCCGGCGGCGTACATACGCTCTTCCACATCAACTGTCAGCGGGAAGAAGTCAAAGCCCTCACGCGGGTGCTTGCCAGCCGTTGTGGCTGAAAGCAGGACGGTGTCTTCGTCAATGTAGACCATGGCTGCGCCGGCGGCTTGCTGAGCAAGACGTCCGGTCTCAAAGCGGATAACTCGCTTGCCGTAGCGGCCATTGTCAATGACAGCCTCTGAATACTGAATCTCGGGACCCTCCATAAGAGAGTCACCTCCATTTCTTGGTAGATGTTCATAATGAACCCCCGCCAAGGAGCGGCACCGCGCATTCTTCCCAGGCGTGCCACCGGATCATGCTGTGGCTTTCTGTACAACACCCGGTCTTCGATCGAGGCCCACGGGCGTGAAGCGTGAATCGCTTCTTCCCGGAGGCCACTACCGAGGACCACGAGTGCGTGAATGCGTCGGTTGCGCCCTTGTAATGCAGGGGTACGTGCTGGCTGCACTAGGCGGCCTGCACAATTTTTTTGTGCTTTATCTGTTTCTTACACTGGGAAAGGCGGCCTTCCAACACCTAAGGACATTACATCCCGGCAGTAGGAAGGCCGCCTTAGTCACAGACTAGCGGCGCAGACCGAGGCGCTCGATGAGCGTACGGTAGCGGGCGATGTCGGTGTCCTTGAGGTACCCAAGCAGGCGACGACGGCGACCAACCAGGAGCATGAGCCCACGGCGGGTGTGGTGATCGTGCTTGTGCATCTTCAGGTGCTCGGTCAGGTCTGAGATGCGTCGTGTGAGCATCGCTACCTGAACCTCGGGCGAACCGGTGTCGCCTTCGCTGGTTGCGAAAGCCTGCATGATTTCTTGCTTTACAGCGGCGTCTAATGCCACAAGTAACTCCTTGAATGTGCCGTGAACATGATGAACTTCAACTCAGCAATTTCTTGCTGAGAATGAAGCGAAGCCAGCCACCACGGACTGCAGCCGGATTCCACTTTTGAGTTTAGTCCAAAATGAGCGTCGATGTCGAAGTGGGTGAGGAAGCACTCACCGCGCGAGGAAACCATACCCCAGGCTTCTCAACTCAGAATGTCCCGGCTTTCGGTGACGTCGTGGTGCATTTGTTCGATGAGCGCTTCGGCCCCTGTGTAAGCCACCATCCCACGAAGTCGTTGAACAAATTCCACGACTACATGCTGACCATATAAGTTGAATGCCTCCACCGGCTCCTGCGGCCGGTTGATCACATACGCCTCAACCTGCCTGCTCACCCCAACAAAAGTAGGGTTCGATCCCACCGAGATGGCTGCTGGCCAACGGTGCCCGTGCGTGTCAGTAAGCCAACCGGCGTAAACCCCGTCGGCCGGGATGATCCCGCATGCATCCGGGGACAGGTTCGCCGTGGGAAAGCCTAGTTCGCGTCCGCGTGCAGCCCCGTGCACCACTTCTCCACTCATAGTGTGCGAACGGCCCAGCACTTGGGCGGCCATGTGGACGTCACCCTTATGCAGCGCCTCGCGCACCCAGGTTGAGGACCAGCGCCTATCGTGGCCTTCATCATTGACAACCACGACGTCGAACCCCAGATCCGTGCCCAGCTCCACCATTGTGCTCAGATCACCCGAGTTGGACTTGCCAAACCTGACATCGTTACCAATGACAACAGCACGAGCTCCCAAGGTGTTAACAAAGACACTGCGAACGAATTCCTCCGGAGTTTGCTGAGCAAATTCAAGCGTGTATGGAAGTACAAGCACACCATCAAGGCCAAGGTTGCTCATGGCTGAGAGTTTATCTACCAGTCCCATAATTTGCTCCGGGGCTGACTCCGGCCGGTGAACAAGTGCCGGATGCGGATCAAAGGTCAGTGCCACTGATAAGGCACCGCGGGCCTTCGCCTCAGCACGCACCTGCGCCAAGACTTCCTGATGCCCCCGGTGCAGCCCATCAAAGTTGCCCAAGGTGACCACGCTGGGGCCAAAGTCTTGGGGAACTTCATCCAATGAGTTCCAAATCTGCACTACTTTTCCTCATCCAATTCGTTGCTCGCGCCGCTGTTGTGCGCCTGGTCGTTTCAGTGTCTGCCCACGATTACCTGTCCAAGATTACCTGCTGACAGGCCCCGGTCCGGTCCAGGGTTCCATGGGCGTGCGTTCATCCCCGGCAGCCAGCGAAAGGATCCAGCGATCAGAGGCAGTGCCCCGATCGTTGTAGTCTCCTCGGATCATGCCTTCAAATTTGAAACCAAGCTTCCACGCCAATTTCCGGCTGCCCCAGTTAGGCACCAGAGCATTCCAATGCACATAGCTGAGGTTTAGCTGGTTGAAAGCAAAATCAAGGAGCAGCCGAATGGCCGCCTCTGCGGCTCCTGTGCCGCGGGCATGGGCACCAAAGTTAATGCCAATGGCTGCTGTCCCAGGGTTTTTACACTGCAGATCTACTGTGCCAAGAAGCGTATCGGTAACGGGATGGGCCACGGCAAAAGTCAGTATGTCCCGATTGGACCAGCCCTGCTGCGTCAGCGTCTTGATGAAGTACTCTGCATGCTCCATTGAGTAATCGAGGGGCACAGTGGTCCACCGCACGGCCTCTGCATTGCGACAATTCTCAACCAGCTGAGGGGCATCGGCCATGGTCAATTCACGCAGCACCACGGTGGCGTTACGCAGCGTTGGGATAACAGGGGTGTTCACCAACAGGGCGGGGGAAGGCGCCAGAGTCCCGCCAGCGGTCTGGCCAGCAACAGTGGCTTGGCTAGCATCAGCGGCCTGGCCAGCAGCAGCGAACTGCGCAGCGGTCTGACTGAAAATACTGGCATCACTGACTTGATCGTTGGCTTTACCGTAGCCAGGTATTTGTGCAGCGAGTGAAAAACCACAGCGTTGTGCCAGGGCAATGCTGGGCTGGTTGCCGTCAGTGCACAACCAGTGCAGAATGCCCAAGCCCAAATTGCCAAAGGCGTACCCGCACAGCAGTCCTATGGCGCGTTGGGCACTGCCAGTCCCCCGTCCTGCGGGCAGCATCTTGATTCCCACGCTTGCCGAACCCCCGTCAGTGGTTGCATAGACTTCCTGCAAGCTCAACGTGCCAACTACTTGCTCGCCTTTCGGCATGCGCTCAAGGATCGCGAAGCGTAGATTCGTTCCTGCAGCCCATCCGGCGGCAATGGATCCTGTTATGAATTCGCTGGCCTGGTCCGCGTCCATATCCGCAACGGAACCGGAGAACTTCACGTTCAACGGGTCTTGATGAATCTCGGCAAAGACCTGCGCATCCTCGGTTCTTAACCGGCGCAAAGTGGTGCGGCCATCGCTCAAGACGGGGTACGCAGGAGGCCGCGTCAGTGTACTCACTTCACTTCCCTGTGACGGTAGAGCCAGATCAGCCCAATAATGGGCAGTAGCAGCGGTATGTACCCGTACCCTTTTCCAAACATGCTCCACACGGTTGAGTGCGGGAAAGCGGCCGGATCGAACACGCTCAGCGCACCAATAACAAGTACGCCCAGCAGCTCCACGCAGATGGCGATCGTGGCCGTCAGGGCCCATTTCGCACCCGGTTTCGCCAGGGCTACTGTCGCCACTATGTAGACCACAGCCGCGAAGGCGGATAAGAGGTACGCTACGGGGGCGTCGGCAAAGTGGGTGGCGATCTGGTAGCCAGCACGGGCGGTTGCCGAGATGGCAAACACTGCGTAAACCGTGATCAGCAGACGGCCTGCCCCGGTAGTTCGTCCGCTCGGAACCTCTTGCGTGGCGGTGTCTGAAGTCTTCATAATCCAATTCCTAGTTGCAGTGCGTGCGATGCCTGAACGGCTGCGGCGGGACCATACCAAATCTGCGCCATCCGAGCCGCCATGACTACCACGGTGACACCCACCGCTCCCATCACATAATTTGACCAAAAGGTTCGTTCCATCATGGCCCAGTAGAAACCAGCTACGGGAAGCATGGCGGCCGTGAACATATAGCCCCAAAATTCCCATGCCTCACCAGCCATTGTTTCACCGTTGGCCAGCCTGACAATTGAACCAATGGTGTAAGCCACAATGAAAAGTTCGACGGCGATCAGGGCCAGCAAGGTGATGTCGTTGGGTTTCTTCTTCAGCACGGCTGCAACGAAGCACACCATAGTTGAGGCTAATCCGAGAATGCCACCAATAATGAGCCAGGCATCAACAATCATGTGGCGCTCGTTTCCGGCTTGGCAGTTGTTGGTGTGGGATCAGGCGGGAAGACAAGAACCGGCTTGGCTGATTTTCCTGCATCGGCCAACAATGCCACGAGCGTGCCATCGGGGGCGAATGCCGCTGCTGGCTCGGAAACTGTGTGCAGGCCTTCAGCGCTGGCAGGGATACGGCGGCCGAAGGAGAGCTCATTGGCTTCAGCTGCGCTGAGTTCACGCACGGGCATCAAGGCGCGAGCCGCATCGGCGATATCCACAATTTGAAGGTTATCCGCCAATTCTTCAAGGGTGCGGGCGCCGTCAAGGTTGTAGGGTCCCACTGCGCTGCGGCGCAGGACTGTGAGGTGGCCGCCAACACCGAGACCGGCACCCAGATCGCGGGCTAACGCGCGGATATAAGTTCCTGAGGAACAACGCACTGTGACGTCAATGTCAATGTAAGCAATTGCGCAGTCTATCTGGGGATCCAGCTCGGCTATAGAGGCCTGGCCAGCGGCCTCACTAGTTTCATTCACCAAGGGGCCACGTTCCAGTGTTCCGCGACGAATGGCGTGTACCTCAAAAGCGTGGATAGTTACGGGTCGCGCGGCAAGTACCACGTCCTCCCCGGACCGGACCCGCGCATAGGCACGCTCACCGTTGACTTTGATGGCGCTGACACTGCTGGGGACCTGAGAAATGGGACCCCGCAACGCCGCAATGCCAGCCTCAACGGCATCATCCGTAACACCGGCGGTGTCCGTGGAGCTCGTAAGCGCCCCCTCGGCATCGTCGGTGAGCGTAGTGGCTCCAAGTCGAATAGTCCCCTCATAGGTCTTGGAAGTCCCCACGATGTACGTCAACAGGCGCGTGGCCTTGTTGATGCCCACCACAAGAACTCCTGTCGCCATGGGGTCAAGAGTGCCGGCATGCCCAACTTTTCGGGTCCCTGCCAGCCTTCGCATCCGGGCAACCACATCGTGGCTAGTCCATCCTTGCGGTTTGTCTACAATTACCAGTCCAGAAAGCACGCTTTGAAGTATATCCTCAGCCAGCGGCTCTGATGGTGAGTTGTCCCCATCGCGGCCTGCGCGCCGGAGAGTTACGCTAAGGAAAGGATTAACTACTCGCTACATTTACTACGGAGAACCATGAACAACCAACCACGTATTAGTTATCATCGCTCCATCGCTGCGCTGAGCGCCGGCGCCGTGCTGGCATTGGCCCTCACCGGCTGCTTCCCAGGCGGCGGTTCGGCCAAGCCTGCCGAGAACACTGCAGCGTCGCAGGAACAGTCACCGGCGGCGGACCGTGGCAGCGATGATGCAAGCCCCACCGCCAGAAAAAGCGCAAGCAAGGAGTCGGCTAAGGCACCCTCTGACGATGCTCCGGCAGGCAAAAATGAACTAACAGCTCCGGGCGCCACCTTGAAGTTTGGTGAGGTTGCCTACACCCACGGAAACAGTGGCAAGAAGGATTCAGAAGATTATCGGGTAGCTACCTACGAGACCAAGGTCACCAAAATCGTGGCAGGTAGTGAAGCAGATCTGGCTGATTTCAAGGACGCAGCCAAGTTTGCCGGACAGACCCCCTATTACGTTCACGCGGACGTGGTGCTGACATCACTGTCAAAGCCGGCTGCAGGCCTGAGCGATCCCCGTATCACCGCCCAGCTGAAGGACGGTTCCGACGCCCAGAAACTCATAGTGTTCGGAAAGATGGCCGACTGTGAGACGACGAGCTTTGAAACGCAGGGCGATGGCGACACTTTCAGTTATGTAGTGGGCTCGCACAAGTCAATGTGCGGCGTTTTCTTAGCTCCCACGGGTGATGAGATCACCACGGCAAGCTACGATGATTCGAACTTCAGCTACGAGAACTACAAAGACAACAAATACCGTGACAATCCCATCGTGTGGAGCAAATAGTTCACCTCCCCAGCCGGAGCATAGCTGTTCGTCCTAACTAGTTGTCGAACCAGTTGTCGGCAAAGAGGGGGTGTCAAAGGGATTCTGGCCTTGACACCCTCTGTACGGTTAGTTCCAACTCACACAGGAGGAATAGTGCCCGGAACTTTTCAGGGAGCAGACGTTGCACAACTGCGCGACTTTGCCAAAGAACTTGTTGGTGCTTCGAAGCGGCTGAACAGCATTGGGCTTTCCCTAAACGGCGCCTTGGGTGCCATCGGTTGGCACGGAGCAGACAGCGACCGCTTCCGCAAAGACTGGAGCGGCTCCCACTTGCGCAGTATCAGGAGCGTTGCGGCCGAGCTTGACTTGGTGGCCAAAATTCTGCGCTTGAACGCCGATGAACAGGACAAGGCAAGTGCGGCCACCGGCATGGACTGGGCCAATGTACCTACGGAGGTAAACGCTGACCAGGAATCCAAGAACTTTTTGAACGACAAACTTTCCGGCATGACCCCGGATGAGGTAGATGCGTATCTCCAATCCGAAGAATTTAGGACATGGGTTCGCGAGAGCCAGGTTAACGCAGATGCGGCTAAGTCCATTCTTGACACACTCGCTGACTCCGGTGGCCTTGATAAACTAGGTCCCAATAAGCTGTCTAACGGGTATGGCGCATTCCTACAGCAGTACTGGGCGGAGTCCGCCATGCGGGACGCCGGAATTGACCCCAACCATTGGGACCCGGCTCAGGGTGTCAGCCACAATCGCGAGGATATCTACAAGGTCTACGCCTTCTATGCCGAGCTTTATAAGAATGATCCGCGCATGGAATGGATTGGCATGGCTAATCAAGTGGGGCCTACATTCATTGCAGGATTTGAGGACTTGGCCGTACTTCATACAATGGCGACAGCTGGCCAAGACGCCACCGATTATTTGAGTCGTATGGATCCAGTGAGATACACCGCACTTAAATCGCTGATGAGCTTGGGCGAATCCGATCTAGCTTTCTACGAGACCACTTTCCTGTCTATGCAGAAACAGATTTTTACTGACATAGGGTCGCAGCACTTTGCCTTTCAAAATGGTTCAATAGCAGAAATTGAGCGTATGCGCGCGGCGGGTTTGGTCACCCCGAACATGGAACAGGCATGGCTGAATATTGATTCAGTACCTGCGTATTCGAATCCGCAGGACTATCACAACCTATCGGCCACTGACCAGCAGCTCCTCCACCAAGCGTCCTACAATATCGCCGACCGGGAGCAGAACTTCGTCATTGCAGACGACTACGACACCATCCGAGACCGGCCCTCTGGAACTGTATTTACCGAAGCTATGACAGTACTGGGCAAACCCAGCATCGAGGGTGCAGAATCCTATTACCAGAAGTTCCCTGTGGTTGATCCGTACCTTGATTTTGGCAGGATCCCCCCGCTGGGAGCCGATGTTCACCATGGCAACATTTCCGTGCGTGAGGACCGCTGGAACTTGATCGACCAGGACACTCTGGGAGCCTACGAGGACTGGTTACATTCGCAAGCGGACCCCTATGGTGAAATGATGAAGCCTATGCCCGAACGTGTTGAAGAATACCGCATGGTGGATAAGACCCTACGAAATCTTGTGGGTGCACCATGAAACGAACGTTGATTGCAGTTTCGCTTTCAGTTCTTCTGCTAGCGGGCTGCTCCATGATCCCCTCCCCCAATTCCAGCAAGGAGCCCACCACAGTGGTTAACGGCAATACGCGGTTCACGCCCGAGGACATCAAGGACATGAAGAAGACCCAAAAGGCCAGCCTTGACGTCAGTGAACGCCCGGTGTCCATGTCTGCGCTCGGCTTCCCTGCTGGTTCCGATGGAACACTCATAGCTACCGACCCGGACAAGAAAATTCAGCTCAGCATCAAAACCCCCAATGGCATCGTGGAAATGACCACTGACACTATCCGTGTCCGACCAGGTGTACCCCCGGAAATCCTCGATCATGTTGACATCTTCTATAACTTCCCTAACGCCAGCGATGCAAACCCTGAAATTGCTCGTGCCGCCCAAGAGCTTGGTTTCCGTTTTCTTGACGACTTCGCACCTATTGGCACGGATTTCAAGGACGGGTCCGGAAAGGAAACGTGGGTGCCCGGATTAGGCAACAGTACAGGGACTGTGTTTTCAGTCGAGGCAATCGCCAACCATACAACAGGCAGCCTGACCTGGATCTACTCAATTCAGTTGGACGATAGGTATTACACGCCGGATGCTGCGGCAAGCATTGCCGCCACCGGTGACTTTCCGCGCTAAGCCGCCAGTGCATCAGTGAATCCTCTTCAGATTCTGATTTCTCGTCTGCAGAACGCAAAGCGGGAGGTCACCTTTTCTTCAAAAGGTGACCTCCCGCCGTCGTATCTGGCTTACGCCTCTTCGGCGTCTTCCTCGGCCGACTTGTACGGGTCAGCCTCGCCGGCAA
Source organism: Arthrobacter sp. TMP15 (assembly GCF_039529835.1). Lineage (NCBI taxonomy): Bacteria > Bacillati > Actinomycetota > Actinomycetes > Micrococcales > Micrococcaceae > Arthrobacter > Arthrobacter sp. TMP15. Next base: position 1,244,309 of record NZ_CP154262.1, on the reverse strand, counting down.
ACTCGGCGTTGGCGGAAAGCTGCGCCAACGCGGCGTCGCGCTCCTTGGCCACACGCAGGAGAGCCTCCAAGTTCGAAGCATTCTCCGGGATCACATCGGCAATGAACTCAAGTGTCGGCGTCAACCGAACAGTGATGTTCTTACCAACTTCGGCGCGGAGCACGCCCTTGGCCCGCTCCAAACCGATCTTAGCGTCGGCACTTGCTGTCTCGTCACCCAAGACCGTGTAGTAGATGGTGGCGTGCTGAAGGTCGTTCGTGACACGGGCATCGGTGACTGTGATGCCTTCAACGCGCGGATCCTTCACCCTTGAGCGAAGGCCTTCGGCCACCACAACCTTGATGCGCTGTGCCAGTTTGGACGCGCGGGCTGAATCAGCCATGATGAACTCCTTAATGATGTGAGGACTACTTATGGTTCTAAAACCATCTTAGGGAAAACAAAACCGGCTGGGCGTCCGTGTGGACGCCCAGCCGGCTATGCAACGTTAGACGCGCGGCTTTTCGCGCATCTCGAACGTCTGGATGATGTCCTCGGCCTGGAGATCGTTGAAGGATCCCAAACCAATTCCACACTCGAAGTCCGTACGGACTTCGGTTGCGTCATCCTTGAAGCGCTTCAGTGAGTCAACCGTGAGGTTGTCACCAATGATCTTGCCGGCACGCAGTACACGAGCCTTCGTGTTACGGCGGATGGTGCCGGAACGAACGATGGAACCAGCAATGTTGCCATGCTTGGAGGAACGGAATACTTCGCGGATCTCCGCAGTACCCAATTCAGCTTCTTCGTATTCCGGCTTGAGCATGCCCTTGAGAGCTAGTTCAATGTCATCGATGGCACCATAGATGACGGAGTAGAAGCGCATGTCAACGCCTTCACGGTCCGCAAGTTCTGCAACACGCTCAGCAGGCTTGACGTTGAAGCCGATGATGATCGCGTTATCTACTGTTGCCAAGTTGACGTCGTTCTGCGTGATGGCACCCACACCGCGGTGGATGACGCGCAGCGCCACGCCTTCGCCAACATCGATCTTGAGCAACGAATCTTCCAGGGCCTCAACGGCACCGGAAACGTCACCCTTGAGGATGAGGTTAAGGGTGTCAACCTTGCCGTCAGCAACGGCCTGGTCGAAGTCTTCCAGGCTGATGCGCTTGCGGCGCTTAGCCAGCGCAGCGTTGCGGTCAGCGGCTTCACGCTTTTCAGCGATCTGTCGAGCCGTACGCTCGTCCCCTGTCACAAAGAACGTGTCACCTGCACGAGGAACGTTTGAAAGTCCCAATACCTGAACTGGACGCGAAGGACCAGCTTCAGAGATAACGTCACCGTTCTCATCAAACATGGCACGCACACGGCCGTGAGCAGTACCGGCAACAATGATGTCACCTACGTGCAAGGTACCTGACTGCACAAGCACAGTTGCCACGGAACCGCGGCCCTTGTCCAAGTTCGCTTCAATAGCGATGCCTCGGGCGTCCTTGTTCGGGTTGGCACGCATGTCCAGAGCAGCATCAGCTGTCAACAGCACAGCTTCAAGCAGTTCCTCGATGTTCACGCCGTTACGGGCTGAGACATCTACGAACATGGTGTCTCCACCGTACTCTTCAGGAACCAAACCATATTCGGTCAGCTGGCCACGGATCTTCTCCGGGTTCGCTGCATCTTTATCGATCTTGTTCACTGCAACAACGATCGGCACGTTAGCGGCCTGGGCGTGGTTGAGCGCTTCAATGGTCTGCGGCATGACACCATCATCAGCGGCAACAACCAAAACGGCGATGTCGGTGACCTTGGCACCACGGGCACGCATGGCGGTGAACGCCTCGTGACCGGGAGTGTCAATGAAGGTGATTTTGCGATCGGTACCTTCATGCTCGTGGACAATCTGGTATGCACCAATGTGCTGGGTAATACCACCGTGCTCATCAGCTACAACATCTGACTTGCGGATCGCATCCAACAGGCGAGTCTTACCATGATCAACGTGACCCATGACAGTAACAACTGGGGGACGCATTTCAAGGTCTTCGTCGCCTTCAGCTTCAAGCTCTGCTTCAAAGTCGATGTCGAAGCTGCTCAGCAGTTCGCGCTCTTCATCCTCTGGGGACACAACCTGGACCTTGTAGCCCAGCTCAGTACCCAACAATGCGAAGGTGTCTTCATCCAGTGACTGTGTTGCAGTAGCCATTTCACCGAGGTGGAACAGTACAGTCACCAGTGCTGCGGGGTTTGCCTCGATCTTGTCGGCGAAATCGGAAATGGAAGCGCCGCGGCGCAACCGGATAATCGACTTGCCGTCACCGCGAGGAACGCTCACGCCACCCAGTGAAGGAGCGCTCATCTGCTCCAGCTCTTGGCGCTTGGCCCGCTTGGACTTGCGCTGCTTGCCACGGCCTGCGCCGCCCTTACCGAAAGCACCCTGGGTTCCACCGCGACCGCGGCCACCCTTGCCAAAGCCACCGCCGGCGGGAGCTCCACCTGGTGCGCCACCCGGAGTTGCACCGGGGGCTCCTGGACGCCCGCGACCCGGAGCACCGGGACGGTCATTGCCGCGACCGGGCGCAGCAGGGCGCTCGGTACGGTTAGGCATCATACCGGGCGTGGGACGCGCAGCACCTCCGGGACGGGGAGCGCCAGGACGGGGACCGCCAGCACCAGGACCACCGGCACCGGGTGCGCCGGCCGGGCGAGGTGCGCCCGGACGGGCAGCGCCTGAGCTGGGACGCGGTCCGCCTGGACGGGGTCCACCTGTTCCAGCTTCAGCACTGCGGGGTGCTCCCGCACGGGGCATACCCTGCGAAGGAGCGAAAGGATTGTTTCCGGGGCGAGGCGCCCCTCCACCGGCTGGGCGCGGAGCCCGGCTGTCACTGCGGTTTTCGCTGCGGCCTTCGCCACGGCTGTCACTGCGGTTCTCGGTGCGGTTTTCGCTACGACTGTCGGGGCGGTTCTCGCCACGGTCCGGACGACTGCCTGAACGAGGCATGCCCTGCGACGTAGCAAAAGGGTTGTTCCCGGGGCGTGGCGCACCGGGGGTCCCAGCCTTGGCAGCGGGTGTTGCCGCAGCAGGGGCAGGAGCAGCTGGCGTTGCCGGAGCCGGTGAAGGCGCCGCTGGCGCTGGTGCGGACGGTGTTGCCGGGGCTGGTACGGAGGTTGTTTCGGCAGCTGCCGTGGTGCTCTTCGCACCAGGTTTAGCTCCTGCAGGCTTGGCTCCTGCAGGCTTGGGGCCGGGAACAGCAGCGCCGGGGACAGCCGGCGAGGCTGCCTTTGGGGTTGCGGCAGCTGGGGTTGCAGCAGCCTTGGGCGTGCTCGCCTTGGGTGCTGATACCGCGTCTGCGGCAGGCGTAGCTGCGGCGGGTGCGGGATCGGCAGCCTTTGCTGCTTGAGGGAACGCGTCGCGAAGCTTCTTCACGACGGGCGCCTCAATGGTTGAGGATGCTGAACGAACGAATTCGCCCAACTCTTGCAGTTTGCTAACTGCTTCTTTTGAGGTGATACCGAGCTCTTTTGCAAGCTCGTGGACGCGGGCCTTGGCCACATTTCTCCTGTCTCGGCCCGCACCGGACAGGTACGAACCGCTTAATTCTTACTGCGCCATTCCATGTCGGAATGGGCGGCGTGAGAGCACATGAAATTGCTCATTTTTGGGCACTCATCGCTGGGTACTCATCGGGTTTCCATCGGTTTTCTGACCCGCTTTCACAAAGGGACAATTAGGTTCGTATTACTTGACTTGCCAAAAGTGGCAAATCGTTTTGTGCAAACGCTGCAACGTCGCTGACATTGGCAACTCCCGGAAGGGCTCTGCCAAAGGCGCGTCGTTTGATCGCCAGCTTCCAGCATTCCTCGCAGGGGTGCAGCCATGCTCCCCTGCCAGGCATACGTCGTCGTAGGTCAACCAACGCTTCTGTTTCACCAGAATCATTCATTGACCGGACAATGCGTACAAGCTGATGCCGTACCCCAGCTTTCCTGCATCCAATACATGTCCGCACATTTTTGTAAGCAACAACAGTCTCATCGCGCGCTTTTACCGCTTGCGCTTCAACTGCTTTCTTTGCCAATTCTACTGTGCCTTCACGTATATTTTCGATGTCAGGGCAGTTTCGGGCCCGGCTTCTCCTATTCTACCGCGTTGCTACACCTGTGACCTAAACAGCCGCGGTATCGGAAACGATGTCAATGCGCCATCCAGTGAGCTTGGCAGCCAACCGGGCATTCTGACCTTCCTTGCCAATGGCCAAGGAGAGCTGATAATCAGGAACTACAACGCGGGCGGAGCGAATAGCCTCGTCCACGATGGTGACCGATATCACCTTGGAAGGCGAGAGTGAGTTGGCGATAAAGATGGCCGGATCTTCATTGAAATCAACAATGTCAATTTTCTCGTCGTGAAGTTCGGTCATTACCGCGCGAACGCGTGAACCCATTTCACCAATGCAGGAGCCCTTGGCGTTGACGCCGGCCTTGTTGGCCTGAACGGCAATTTTGGTGCGGTGGCCGGCTTCGCGTGCCAAGGCCACGATCTCAACCGTGCCGTCAGCAATTTCAGGAACTTCCATTTCAAAGAGCTTGCGCACAAGTCCTGGATGAGAGCGCGAAAGGGTAATCGAGGGGCCCTTCAAGCCGCGGTGAACGTCTACAACAAAGGTGCGAATACGGCTGCCATGACGGTACTCCTCGCCAGGGACCTGCTCGTTGGGAGGTAGAACACCCTCTACGGCACCTAAGTTAACCTGGATCATATTGGGGTTGTTGCCCTGCTGGATCTGGCCTGAGACAAGCTCGCCCTCTTTGCCGCGGAACTCGCCCAGGACGTTGTCGTCCTCAACATCGCGAAGACGCTGCAAAATTACCTGACGTGCTGTGCTTGCCGCAATACGACCAAACCCTTTGGGCGTGTCATCGAACTCGCCAATGGGGAGGTCGTCATCGTCGAGCTCTGCGGCCCAAATAGTGACACGTCCGCTCTTGCGATCAAGTTCTGCACGCGCCACCTCATGGCAGCCCGGGGACTTGTGGTACGCCATGAGTAGTGCCTGCTCAATGGTGGGGATCAACAAGTCCAGGGGAATTTCCCGCTGACGCTCCAACTCCCTCAGTGCGCTCATATCTATATCCATGGTCAGCTTCCCTCTCCATCAACCGCGTTGCCGCTGGTCGGCTCAAATTCCAAATCAAGCTCAGCCTCATCCAGGCGAGCAAATTCAAGTTCTACAACTCCACGGCGGATAGCCGTGAACAAGATTTTTTCCGGCTCGCCTTGTTTAGGCTTCATTCCTTTTTTCACGGGCAGTTCAGGTTTGAACAGCACCCCGCTGTCATCCACGGACAGAATTCTGCCCATGAAGTTTTCTCGATCGCTTGGATTAACCTTGGCCATACGCCCTACGGCCCTGCGCCAGTGCCGGGGTTCAGTCATGGGCCGGGTTGCCCCGGGCGAGGAAATCTCCAGGTCGTACGCTCTGCCGTCATCATGGGGGTCTGTATCCATCACTTCGGAAAGCTGACGCGAAATGGCAGAAATAGCATCGAGGCCTACCCCACCGGACTCGTCCTCGGGTAAGTCAACAACAACTGAGACAGTACGGTGGCTTCCTGCGAAGTGAACCTTCACTTCTTCTAAGAACAGGCTGGCGGCTGCCACCGTGGGGGCAAGGAGTATATGAAGCCTTTGTGCCTCAGCGCCGGAATCCAAAGCTGAGGGAACGTTCCCTGAGCGTGCGGCCATTTTCGGCCTGTCTGGCTTGGTCATTCGACGCACGCCTCCCTATTGATGATGTTGTAGTTATACAGACTACCGAGTTTCCAGCCCCGCTGCTGAACCGATCGAGTGTGAGTATGAACGCATGTTGGTTTGGATTTGGATCAGGCAGTGCGCAGAAACGGCTCACGTGCACGGCATTATGGGTAGACATGAGATGATCAACAGTTGTGACCAATCCAGATTCCCACGTGGGACCAGAAGCGCCTATGATTTCCGCGCCGCCGCCGACGGCTGGCACGCAAGCGGGCAGCAGCAAGCGCAAGACCCCTCGCCGAGCGAGCGCTCCAGCGGGTGCTCCAGCATCAAGCGCCGCAGAGCACGCGCTTCTGATAGTGAATGCAGATGGCCAGGTCACCTCAACCACTCCCCCTGTTGAGGTTGGAGATAATGACACCTCAACCGCACCGGAAGTAAACGTTGAGGTTGGAGATAATGACACCTCAACCGCACCGGAATTTGCCTCCGAGGCCCTGTCTGCCACGGCAGAAATTGCCAAACCGGCTCTGCCGACTGATCCGAACGAAGCAGGCAACTGGCCCGCACCAGATTCTGATACTCATACTGCGGCTGATACTGATACTGATACTGATACCACGGATGTTATCGCTGACGCCGAACACACGCCCGAGCACACAACCGCCGCGGAGCCTGATGCAGACTCCACCAAGGATGCCCATCCTGAGGCGATTGATGCGCCTGAAGCGATTAACGCGCCCGAGGAGGTTGAAGCAACAGAGGAGGTTGAGGCAACAGAAGCCACAGTCAGTGCGGCAACAGCCGACACACTCCCTTTGTCCCGGCGTGAAAGACGGCTGGCCGAGCAAAAGCTCGAATCCGGGCTCACACCCAGTAAACGCTCCGCTTACTTAGAAGAGTCGCCAGACTCAGTTGCTGGCAAGGAGCCAACTCTGGGGATCGGCTCCGAACCAGAAGAAGGTCTGGCCAAAAAGATCAAGCCAGTCAAGAAACGCAATAGCTTCGTTGCTTTCCTGCGCGGGCTGTTCTTCCTCCTGGTCATTTCTGCGTTGGTGCTTGGTATTGGAACTGTGCTTTCAAGTAGCGAGGATGCCGCTGTTGGCCCATCACAAACTGAAGAAAACCGGCAAATGGCATGGGATAAAACCTCTGCGCTGCTAGCCCAGACGACAGTCCTAAGTCAGACAACCCCTGACTCGAAGGTCCAGGAAACGCTCAACCAGGCTGCCAAGGAGCTCAAAACTCAAGCTGCAGCGCTGGGCGACGGCCGGCCCTCGGATAATGCTGTTCCCGCATCTCCAGTGACCACCGCGGCCACGTTGTCTATCGCCGAGCTCGCACTCTCATTCAGCACTAATGGGGATCAATTGTTGAGCAATTCGTTGACCGCCGATCAAGCCATGGGAAGGGTCTTTGCCGCAGTGGGAACAAGCCAACTTCTTCAAGGTCAAAGACTCAGCGCTATCGATGGGAGCCACCCTCCTGCGTCGGCCTTCCTACCAGCACGGATCGATTTCCCTGGCCCGCAGGGTCCAGAATGCAAAACAACTTTAGAGCCGCGCGCGGGAGTAACCCTCGATTCGGCACTTGGCGCTGCCGCACTCGGCGAGCAAAAGGCCATCTATGCGTATCAAGTGGCCACCACACGCTTTGCTGAACCACAGTTCAGTCAATCCATGGATCTGTTGTCACGGCATCAGGCAAAGCTGGAGGTGCTTAATGCAGAACTTCACGTGAGGTGTTTGCCTGTAGTAACCCCTGTTGCGGGATTTAATCTTGCCCCGACATTCACAACGACACCCAAGAAGGCGCTGGCTCAGCTGGAAACAGAGCTGAGCGGTGCTTACGCGGACCTTACCGCCCTGAGCACCGCCCTCAGTGCGGATTCAGTGGCCGCTGCAGATCCATCGTCAACAACCACCGCCACGAAGCCACCGTCGAATACGACGACTCTGCGTGAGATTGCTGTGACGTGGCTGCTGGACTCTGCGCAGACACACGTGTTCTGGGGTGGATCTACCGGAGCCCTGGCTGGAATCCAGCAGGAACAAACGACGCCAACTTCAGCTGTCCCATAGCATCTTTAATCGCCCAACCGAATTCAGCGCTGACCTTCAGTTCATGACTTCCGCAAAAAAGACACTGCGGGCACTTATGGCCGCCAGCGGTAAGGTCTAAGGTGTGTCCTTTAGAGTCGAAATCCCGGAACCTCTGCGGTTACGTCATCGCCAAACTGCTGAGAGCCGGAACTGGTTGGCTCAATTGCCGGACTTCATCAGCCAAGCTCTTCAGCAGTGGCAGTTAACAGTAGATCTGCCTGCTAGCGGATCACCGTCATACGGGTACACCGGGGTTGTGATTCCGGTGCTGGCTGAGGACGGATCTGCTGCGGCATTGAAGCTAGCGTTCCCTCACGACGAAGCCCATCTGGAGCCTGTCGCTCTTTCCCTCTGGGACGGCCATGGGGCTGTCCGATTGTTAGCCCACGATAAAACACTCTCAGCGCTACTCTTGGAACGGCTCGATGACAGCCGTTCGCTGGCAAGGCTCCCCGTCGACGATGCTGTCCCTGTGTGGGGCGCCCTCGTTAAAAGCTTGAGCGTGGGGCCCGATAACCGGAGTCAGTGGCAGCAAATCCCCCAGTTAGCAGCCACTGCCGAAAGGTACTGCGACGAATTACCCCAGCGCTGGTCAGAAACGGCCGAACCGTTCCCACGCTGGCTACTCGAGGCAGCTTTGGAAGTCTGCCAAACGTGGGGCGCCGTTGGCAGGCGCAGCAGTTCTGATGTGTTGGTCCACACCGATCTGCACTACGAGAACGTCTTAGGCAGGCCGGGTACGCAGGAATATTGGGCAATAGACCCGCAAGTCACTCTGGGGCACGCCGAATTCGCTCTAGCGCCTTGTTTATGGAACCGACTCCAAGATCTACCTGAGCGCAACGCAGAGGCAGGTCTCCGCCGTCGGGCTTCCCAACTTTCACAAGCTGCCGGATTCGATGAACTCCTCGCCATGCAGTGGACAGTGGTGCGTGAAGTGGAAAATGCGTTGCACTATTTTGAGGAGACGGCCAACAGCGCAGATGCCCAAAGGTCATTATGGGTGGCAAGCACCATGGCCGGGAAAACACTCCCCTGGTTGCCAAGAGCACACGCGCTCAAGCCAATTTCCTAACTCTGGCGGATGTTCTCATTCCAAACATCGAACCCCAATTTCATGATCAACGCCGTGACAACCACTAGGAACACGATCCTGATAAATTTGCTGCCCTGCTTAACTGCGGTGCGGGCGCCAACATATCCTCCGGCCATATTGGCTCCGCCCAAAATGAGTCCAACGCCCCATAGCAAAGATCCATGGGGCAAGAAGAACATTAAAGCCCCTGCGTTTGTTGCGAGGTTGACGATCTTTGCCTTGGCACTGGCTTCAAGGAACGCATACCCCATGAGGCTGACCATGGCGATAATAAGAAACGAACCAGTCCCAGGGCCAATGAGACCATCATAAAAACCGATCAACGCACCAATGCAGCCAGCCACAATGTGATGCTTTTGCCCTGAATAGCGCAGGGCAGTGAGCTCGCCAAGCCCCGGTTTGAAGGCTGTAAAAAGCAACACTGCCACCAATGCCACCACAATGATCGGTTTAAAAACTGAGCCAGGCAGGCTGGCGGCCACCACCGCCCCACCCAGGCTGCCAACAAGCGCCACACCAGCCATCGGCAAAGCTGTACGCAGATCCGGTTTCACACGTCGATAGTAGGTGACCGAACTGGTGGCAGTTCCGAAAATCGAGCCCATTTTATTGGTCGCCAAGGCCTGTATGGGTGTAATTCCGGGGATCATTAGCATCACCGGAAGTTGCAATAGACCACCACCACCCACCACCGCATCAATCCAGCCGGCTGCGAAGCCGGCCACGATTATCAACAAAATGGTGGCCATGGTGATGTTCTCAAAGCCTGAGATCATTCGTGCTCCTCGTTATGCCAGTTGCGTGCCTACTGGTTGTCGAGAATGTACTGCACGGCTTCGCCAACGAGGACGTTCTCAGCCACGCCGGTGCCACGATTCTTGATCTCCACAAGGCCTTCAACCAGGCCACGGCCAACGGCAACTATGGTGGGGACACCAATAAGTTCAGCATCGCCAAACTTCACGCCCGGTGAAACCTTGGCCCGGTCATCATAAATGACCTCTAGTCCGGCGGCTTCCAGTTCAATGGTGAGCTGTTCCGCTGCATCAAAGATCTCAGACCCACGGCCTACGGCCACCACATGAACATGTGCCGGCGCCACATTGGCAGGCCAGATTAATCCCTTGTCATCATGGTTGGATTCGGCCAGTGCTGCCACTGCGCGGGTGATCCCGATACCGTATGAACCCATGGTGACGACAGCAAGCTTGCCGTTATGATCCAAAACCTTAAGGTCTAGTGCCTGAGCGTACTTACGTCCCAAGGCGAAAATATGTCCCATTTCAATGCCACGGGCGGCTTCAAGGGGCCCTGAGCCATCAGGAGCGGGATCGCCTGCGCGTACTTGGGCAGCTTCAATGGTGCCATCCCAGCTGAAATCGCGGCCGGCCACTAAGCCGAACACGTGTTTGCCTTCTTCGTTGGCGCCGGTGATCCAGCTGGTGCCGGAGACAACGCGAGGATCTACCAAGTAAAGAATCTTGGTGGTGCCCTCGGTGCCCAAGACTGCTGAGTCCAGAGAAAGCCCCGGGCCAATATAGCCCTTGATAAGTCCGGGGTGCTTCTTCAGGTCAGCCTCACCGGCCGGTTCAACGCCAACTTCACCACCGGTTGACAGATGGACGCCAATGGTGGCTTCGATCCGTTTGAGGTCAACGTCGCGGTCACCGGGCAGGCCCACCACAACGATTTGACGCTCACCGGTAGGCAAGGAGACGGCAAGAACAACGTTCTTTAACGTATCTCTAGCACTCCATGCACCTTCGGCACGCGGGGCGAGCTCGTTCGCAGCTGCCACCAATAATTCAATGGTGGGAGTTTCCGGGGTGTCTCTGACGTTGGCGGCTGGTGCCGTGGTGAAATCGATCGTCTCCGGCACCACAGTGGTGACTGCTTCAACATTGGCAGCGTACCCTCCGGCGGAACGCACAAAGGTGTCCTCGCCAATGGCCATCGGGTGCAGGAACTCTTCGCTCTTGGACCCGCCCATGGCACCAGCTGTGGCCGCGACAGGAATGACTTCAAGGCCGAGGCGCTCAAAGATACGCAGGTACGCACCGCGGTGAGCCATGTAGCTGACTTCCAGTCCGGCGTCGTCAATATCAAAGGAGTAGGAATCCTTCATGATGAATTCCCGACCACGCAATAGCCCTGCACGGGGTCGCGCCTCATCGCGGTACTTGTTTTGAATCTGGTAGATCGACAGCGGCAAGTCCTTGTATGAGGAATACAAGTCTTTCACTAGCAGTGTGAACATTTCCTCATGGGTAGGAGCCAGCAGGTAGTCGGCACCTTTTCGATCCTGCAGGCGGAAGATGCCATCGCCGTACTCCAACCACCGGTTGGTGATTTCGTAGGGTTCCTTGGGTAGCAGTGCAGGGAAGTGCACCTCCTGGGCACCGATCGCATCCATCTCCTCACGCACAATGCCTTCTACCTTGCGCAGTACGCGCAGACCCAGCGGCAACCACGTGTAAATACCCGGGGCAGCACGGCGAATGTAGCCGGCTCGCAGCAGTAGTTTGTGGCTGTCGACTTCGGCGTCAACAGGGTTCTCACGCAAGGTGCGTAAAAAGAGGGTGGAAAGGCGAAGTGCCACGCGGGGTCATCCATTTCTTGAAGTTGGGCGTGCCGCCATGAAGAGAGACGGACATGTACTAATCTACCGGGTCGGAGGCGCTCTGTGGCACACCCAACCGCTGAGAGTGCGATGCTGCTTGGGTGACACTGGACAGTGCCGTGTCCCGGGTCTAGTTTGAAGTGATATCTGCATAAATTAACAGCTTCGGAGGGCCGGATGTCCCATAGAGCAGCCATGCCCGCCCGAGGAGCTGCGTTTGTCCCCGTTCCAGCTGATCCTTCAGGGGCACATGGCCCGGTGAGTATCAGCATTGAGGGCTTGCGCGTTCACCGGGGAAAATCCACAGTGTTGGCCAACATTACCGCCAGTATTCCCGAGGGGCACATCACAGGGCTATTGGGTCCCTCCGGCAGTGGCAAAACTACTTTGATGCGCACCATTGTGGGTTTGCAGAAAATCAGCGCAGGCACAGTGACAGTTCTTGGCCGCCTGGCAGGGGACCCCCAAAACAGGCACGACGTCGGATACCTCACCCAGTCCGCCAGCGTCTACAGGGACCTGAGTGTCATTGACAATGTTCGATATTTTGCTGCTTTGCAGGGCGCCTCTCGGGAGCAGACTCACGCCGCCTTAGCCGCCGTGGGGATGTCTGCACTTGGCAGGCGTAGGGCTGGTCAACTCTCCGGCGGGCAGTTAAGCAGAGTGTCCTTGGCGTGTGCCCTGGTAGGGAGGCCGCGGTTACTTGTTTTAGATGAACCGACGGTGGGTCTAGATCCGATACTTCGGGCGGATTTGTGGGCGCGGTTTGCCGCTATGGCTGCCGCCGGCACCACCTTGATCATTTCAAGCCACGTCATGGAGGAGGCTGGACACTGTGATTCCTTGCTGCTGCTGCGTGAGGGGCTATTACTTGCACAGCTGACACCGGCCCAATTACGGGTAAAGGGGCGAAGCGAAGAACTGGAGCTGGCCTTTTTGCACATCATTGAAGATTCGGTGGGCTCACACCCAGAGATGCGCGGCGCCCACCCCGACGGCGCCCACCACAACGGCGCCCACCACAGTGCACAAGCATGAATATCTCGATGATGTGGGCCACCTGCACCCGCGTGCTTCGCCAGCTCAGGGGTGATCCGCGCAGTCTGGGCATGATTCTGCTAGTGCCGGCAGTGCTGTTGGCACTGGTTTACTGGCTGTACCAAAACGAAAAACTTGCCCCCGGCATGCCCCGGACATTCGACCGGGTGGGGCTGATGATGTTGGGTGTCTTCCCGTTTGTGGTGATGTTCCTAGTCACTTCAATCACCATGTTGCGGGAGCGAACATCAGGGACGTTGGAACGCCTCCTGACAACACCCATCCACAAGGGCGACCTGCTTTTTGGCTATGCCCTTGCGTTCTCGATCATGGCGACTCTGCAGGCATTCGTAGCCACAGCCACCGCCTACTGGCTCTTTGGGATGAAGATTGCAGGCAATGCTGGCTGGGTGGTACTGATTTCGGTGTTGACGGCAGTTCTCGGGGTGGCGCTGGGCCTCCTGTGTTCGGCGTTCGCCACGACCGAATTCCAAGCCGTCCAGTTTATGCCTGTGGTGGTCATCCCGCAGATCCTCCTGTGCGGGCTCTTTGTTGCCCGGGATCAGATGAACAGTGTTTTGGAGATAATCTCAAACATCATGCCGCTCAGTTACGCCGTTGACGGGCTGGCGGAAGTTGCCTTGCACGGCGATCCAAGCTCAACTTTGGCTTTTGATTTGTGGCTGCTTGGCGCATTTGTTCTGCTATTCCTGCTGTTGGCAGCTCTGACACTGCGGCGCAGAACCGCCTGACTGCGTGGCTTCTGGGTCATTGGGAAACTGGCGTTGATGGGTACCTCTGCCCATCGCGCATAAAGCACATCTGAGTCTAATGTTGAGGTTCATCAACTTTTGAAATCTAACAACTGGTGATGTTCCATGAGAAGGAAAATGCGGGAGAAGCAATGAGCACTGGCCTTTATGGCAGCGACCCAGAGGAGCTGCGTCAATTCGCTCGGGAGCTTGAACAGGCAACGAATATTCTGCTGGCAGTAAAAAGCGAGTTGAGCACACGCATCAGCTCCAAGTTGCGGTGGGAAGGGCCCGACGCCTTCTTTTTCAGGCATGCATGGCAATCTTCTTATGCTCCGGTGATTGGACGAGCGGCGCAGATGCTCGAGGACACAGCGCATACCCTCTTGCTGCAGGCATCAGAGCAGGAATCTGCCAGTAGCTAGGCTCGGTTTGCGACTGTGCCGGAACAAGTGCCCAGCGCCGTCAGCTTCTGTCCAGGGTACTGAGCGTCTGTTCACACCACGCTAGCCACGACCGCTCATACGCAATCCCAGCTCGCAGAACAGCCAGCTGCAATTCATCCGCCACGGAAAGGACACCGTCCGCGTCAAAGTCACGCCGTTCAATGCTCTCGAATCCTTCTAGGCTCTGCCCGTGTAACTTTTCATGCCGCCGCAGCTCACCTGTGATATCCACATTTCCCAACACTGCTGCCGCCCGCAAACGCACTAAAAGCTCGTCCCTGATGGGGCGGGGTTTACCCGGGCCGGCGCACCACGTTTGCAGAGCACTACGACCAGGCTCCAGCACCTCAAAATGCCTTTGTTGCCCCCGCACGGTAGCTAACCCGCGGGCCTCAAGCAGCCCACTGTGCTCCATTTTGCCCAACTCTTTATAAATTTGTTGGTGCGTAGCCTGCCAAAAATGTCCCAGCGATTTATCGAACCTCCGCGCCAATTCAGCCCCGGTGCACGGCCTTTCAAGCAGTGAAGTCAAAATGGCATGAGTGAGCGACATTAGATTCGTGCTGCCAAACGAGTGCCTTGATCAATGGCCCGCTTTGCATCGAGCTCGGCCGCCACATCCGCGCCCCCGATCAGATGTACGACGGCGCCGCCAGCTTCCAGCTCTGGAGCCAGTTCACGCTGGGGTTCTTGGCCGGTGCACAAGATGACGGTGTCAACGGCGAGGACGGTGTCGGTGCCGTTGACACGCAAGTGAAGTCCGGCGTCGTCGATCTTTTGGTACTCCACACCAGGGACCATTTGCACTCCCTTAGACCGCAACGCTGTGCGATGTATCCAACCGGTTGTCTTTCCCAGACCGGCGCCAACCTTGGTTTCTTTGCGCTGGAACAGCCCAACACGGCGGTCCGCGCGGGGTGGAGCTGCAGTGGTGATGCCGCCAGGACCGGAATAAGCGGTGTCGATCCCCCACTCCTTGTAGAACTTTTCTGGGACCAAAGTTGCGCTGGTACCGTGTGCCGTGATGTATTCGGCAACGTCAAAACCAATCCCTCCGGCGCCTAGGATCGCCACGTTGGTACCAACTTCCTTCTTATCGCGCAGCACGTCGAGGTAGTTCAGTACACTGGCGTGGCCCACGCCCTCGAGCTCCGGCTTGCGGGGTAGGACGCCGGTGGCTAGCACTACCTCATCAAAGTTCTCCGCCAGCAGCTGTGCCGCCGTGGCCCTGGTTCCGAGCCGCAACTCGATTCCTCGCAGTTGGATTTGGCGCGAGAAGTAGCGAATGGTCTCGTTGAATTCCTCTTTGCCTGGAATCTGTTTGGCAATGTTGAATTGACCGCCTACCTCATCGGCTGACTCAATGATTGTTACCAAGTGTCCACGTTCGGCCGCTGTTACAGCGAAGGCCAGTCCGGCCGGTCCGGCCCCGACCACCGCGATTCTCTTAGGCTGCGCTACTTTTTCAATGACTATTTCAGTTTCGTGGCAGGCACGGGGATTCACCAGGCAGGAGGAGGTTTTGCCCATGAAAGTGTGATCCAGGCACGCTTGGTTGCACGCGATGCAACTATTAATCTCATCGCTTCGACCCTCACTGGCCTTACGCATGAAGAACGCATCGGCAAGGAACGGCCGGGCCATGGAGACCATGTCTGCGGCGCCATCGGCCAGTAGTTTTTCCGCCACATCAGGGGTGTTGATGCGGTTGGTGGTGATCAGCGGGATGCCCACCGAGCCCATCACTTTTTTGGTGACCCAGGCGTATCCCGCTCTCGGGACTGAGGTGACGATGGTGGGGATGCGTGCCTCGTGCCAACCGATTCCTGTGTTGATGATGGTGGCGCCAGCTTTCTCCACCGCCTGTGCCAGAGTAATGACCTCATCAAGGGTTGAGCCGTCCTCGACAAGGTCAAGCATTGAGAGCCTGAAAATAATAATGAAGTTCTCGCCCACGCGTTCACGGGTGCGGCGGATGATTTCCACCGGGAACCGCATCCGGTTTTCATAGGAACCGCCCCATTCATCTGTTCTGTGGTTGGTTCTTCGAACCAAAAATTCATTGATGAGGTAGCCTTCGGAGCCCATGATCTCAACACCGTCATATCCGGCCGATTGTGCCAGCTCTGCGGCGTGGGCAAAGTCCTCAATAGTTTCCTCCACTTCACCGGCACTGAGCGGGTGTGGGGTGAGGGGACTGATCGGGGCTGCCACAGCGCTGGGTCCAACCAGATTACGGTGGGAGGCATACCGGCCAAAGTGCAGCAACTGCAACGCGATCTTACTGCCTTCGGCATGCACTGCGGCTGTAACCACCTTGTGTTGCTCAGCTTCTTCGCGGGTGCTGAGTTTGGCGCCACCCTTCATGGGCCGGCCGGCCTCGTTCGGCGATATGCCTCCTGTGACCATCAAAGCCACTCCCCCACGGGCACGCTCGCCATAGAACGCAGCCATACGGTCAAAGCCGCCTGGGAGCTCTTCCAAACCCACATGCATTGAACCCATCAGCACCCGGTTGGGCAGCGTGGTGAATCCAAGATCCAGCGGGGCGAACAGGTGAGGGAACTGACCAGCATTCATTCATGCACTCCTTTGCGCAACAAGTTGCATAATCGTAGCGCACAATGAGGTGCGGGACACACCCTCGGGGCTAAAACAACACGGTGGCGAACGTTCCCACCTGCGCAAACCCCACCTGTTCATACACGGCCCGGGCACGAGTGTTGTAGTCATTGACGTAAAGACTGGTGATAGGGGCATGCACTTGGGCCAACAACACCGCAGCTGCCATGTAGCTGGCGCTACGTCCCTGTCCGCGATACCGGGGGTTCATCCAGACGCCCTGCACCTGGGTGGCGAATTTCGTTACAGCGCCTAGATCCGCCTTGAAAATGATTTCCCCGCCGGTTTCATCATGAAGAAAGGAATAGCCGTGACTGATCAGCCACGCCACCCTACGGCGGTAGCTGCCATCTCCACCCAGGAAAGGCGAATAGCCCACTTCCTCCTCAAACATGGCTGCAGCAGCGATGAGCAGCTGATTAAACTGCCTACTGTTGCCCACCACCAGTGCGTGGTTCGGTGCAATCAGCGGAGGACCTGACAATGTCAGTAGGGGCTGGTTAGCCCGAATTTCTTGGGCCCGGATGCCCGCCTCATGCAGTACCTCCATTAGCGCAAGCGTGGGCTCAGCCGGGCCAAAAATGGAGGCATGTGGTTGCCAGTGCTCAACAATCCACCGCGCAAAAACAACAGCGTGTTCCGCCGTTGCCTGAACTGGGACCACGTTTGAGCCCACCCAACAAGCGGCAGCCAAGCTCACGCCGTCGTCCATAAAATAACCCAGCATGACGGCTCCGGCATGGGGTGGAACGGCGCTGTTGTTTTGATTGATAAGCGAGTCAACAAACACGTTGGCAACGCGGTCGCGCGCAACCAGCACCCGGAGCGCATCCGTGTCCGCATGGACCAGGACACGCACCGGTTCGTGGCGTTTTAGCTTAGGAGACGCTAACCACGGGGCCACCCGCGAGAGTCGTGTCATCCGCATCGGACTCCATCTCTTCGGCAAGCCTCATGGCTTCTTCAATGAGTGTCTCAACAATTTGGTCTTCAGGGACAGTCTTGATGACTTCTCCCTTCACAAATATCTGTCCCTTGCCGTTACCAGAGGCAACACCAAGGTCAGCTTCGCGAGCCTCGCCAGGTCCATTGACCACACAACCCATCACGGCAACGCGCAAAGGTACTTCCATGCCTTCAAGGCCGGCAGTAACTTCTTCGGCCAATTTGTAGACATCAACCTGGGCGCGTCCACAGGAGGGGCAAGAGACTATTTCCAGTTTGCGAGGACGAAGATTCAGCGATTGCAGAATCTGGTTGCCAACCTTGATTTCCTCCACTGGCGGGGCGGAAAGTGACACGCGAATGGTATCGCCAATGCCCTTGGCGAGCAGCGCGCCAAACGCCGTAGCTGATTTGATGGTGCCCTGGAACGCAGGCCCGGCCTCAGTAACACCAAGGTGCAGGGGCCAGTCACCCTGCTCGGCAAGCAACTCATAGGCGGCAACCATGATGACAGGATCGTTGTGTTTCACGGAGATTTTGAAATCATGAAAGCCATGCTCTTCGAACAAGGACGCTTCCCACACGGCCGACTCAACCAGGGCCTCAGGGGTTGCCTTGCCGTACTTCTTCATAATTCCCGGTTCCAGCGAACCGGCATTCACACCAATGCGGATGGACGTGCCATGATCCTTGGCAGCCTTAGCAATTTCTTTAATCTGGTCATCAAATTTGCGAATATTGCCAGGGTTCACGCGGACAGCGGCACAGCCAGCTTCGATCGCTGCAAAGACATACTTCGGCTGGAAGTGGATGTCAGCAATAACAGGGATCTGAGACTTCCGGGCAATAATAGGCAACGCATCGGCATCATCCTGCGACGGACAGGCTACACGCACAATGTCGCAACCGGACGCTGTTAGTTCAGCGATCTGCTGAAGGGTGGCGTTTATATCAGTGGTTTTTGTGGTTGTCATCGACTGCACGCTGATGGGCGAATCCGACCCCACACCAACCGAGCCGACCTTGATTTGCCGGGTTTTGCGGCGCGGCGCAAGCACTGGCGGTGGCAGCGGCGGCATGCCGAGACTGACGGAGGTCAAAATATGCTCCTTGGAGTTCATTTATCTAACACTGCGGCAGCTGTACCGGTTTGTGGTACCACTAAAGAGTCCCGCAATATCTATCTTTGATTGTAAGCTCGATCCCACCTGTGTGAGGACCAATGAGGGCTATCACACGTATTGACTGAGTTGACCGATCACAGGATTCCAGCCGGAAATCTTCAAACCGGTCACGCCGCCACCAATCGTCATTGGATCCTGAGAAACAATCTGTTGCACAGCAGCTTCATTTTCTGCGCGGAAAATCAGCAGCGCCCCGGCCCCGTCAGCGTAAGGACCGGAAGCCAACACCACTTCAGCCTCTGCCTGGGCGGCAAGCCATTCCCTGTGCTTGGGGCGGTGCTCCACACGGGCTGCTTCAGCTTCCGGACCATAAATGTACTCAACAGCGAAAATAAACATAGTTTCAGCCTATATGCAGCAGGGTTTTCACGAGGACCGCAACACTGGCCGCCCACAACATCGAGGCTAGCGTGCCAATAATAAAGCGCTCACTGGCTCCTGGCGTATTTTTCAATTCCGGATACCTACCCAAACCCTTGATAGCCACCACATAGGCAATCGCCACCGGCTGACCGGAGAGGATGGCCACGGTGACAGCCGCACGTTCAAGAAACCCAATAAGCAGGCCTCCGCGCAAAACCTCACCTGTAGCTGGGGGCCCGGACCCGCTGCCTTCTTCGGGAGTAGTTCCAGTTCTGCCCGGAGTTTCCTCGACCGTGCTCATCTGCACTTCAGATGTCATTTCCGTGCCAGCAGCAGGAGGTAATTCACTGATTGGCGTTGGCGCCGGGCTCTCCATGGACTCTGCGGCATCGATTGCCAGCACTGGCTTGGACTTCGCCAACACTAAAATGCCGGCTGTGACTGGCCACCCACAAGCCACAGCCACGATCAAGGCCACAGCAATCCAGATCGCTTCCATGGTGCCTCCTTAAGCCAGCCCACTGCGGAGCAGCTGCTGGCATCGTCGCGAGAAATAGTTCAGGACTTTCACACTAGCGCCCTGCACTGACATTCCAGAGGGGCCGGGGCCTGAAAAGTTCAGCCGTGTGAGACAGGTTCTACGTGGTTTAGGAGCAGCCTGGCTGCCTTACGTCCGTTGAGCTCTTCGTGGTGACCTGATCGGAGAATCGCCTTACTGACGGCTTGAGGGCTGATCCCCAAGTGAGCTGCAACCTGTTTTTGCGTCGAGTTGGGAGAGGCCTTAAGCGCATCCAAAACCCGCCATTCAGCTTGGGACCGCCGCCGGATCAGATCACCAAACAAGACCAGGACAGCTTCTGCTGCATCCGCCCATTCCGAGCCGGCTACAGTTCTGACACTGAGTGGGACACGTTCGCCCGTTTTTTTGGCAGCATCAACAGCTTCGCGGGCGGCAACAAAGGCATTGCCCGCTCCTTCGCGCGAGCTGGGAGGCAAGGGTAGACCCACATCTCCGACCCCTATCCCGATGTACCAATCATGAACACGTAAAACCCTCGCCACCACTTCAACCACCGCGTCAGGGTCCGCAATAACTCCTTGCACTTCATCACCAACAGAGCGCTCGAAGCCGCGAAGAGCGTCAATGTCGGCAAGCGCGGCCAAAAGCCGCGGAACTTTATCGCCATGAACGCGGCTACCACGCTGATCGATCGTCAAAACAAACATGACTAAACCATAATTGATTGTTTCCTAGTAATCAACCGTTTATGTTTGTCTGGGGAAGAATTTGCGGACTGTGCGCCTGTAAAAAAACCAACAAGACCCCGAAGCAACTCTCCCTATCCGAAGAGATTGACAGGCTTCACAATGTCAGCATAAATCAACAGCGCACCCATGCCTATCAGGACTATGGCTGCCACATAGGTGACCGGCAATAGCTTGGCGATGTCGAAGGGACCTGGGTCCCGTCGCTTGAATACCTTGGCAACAGTGCGCCGCGCACCTTCATATAGCGCACCTAGGACGTGACCGCCGTCGAGCGGGAGCAACGGAATGAGGTTGAAGACAAACAATGCCAGGTTCACTCCGGCCAGCAAACCGATGAGTGTTGCGGCCCGGGCACTGAGCGGCACCTCCTCCATGGCTGCAACTTCACCGGCTACACGCCCAACACCAACCACAGAGATGGGACCGTTGGGATCTCGCGGTTCGGAACTAAATGCTGCTTTGGCCACACCAACAAGTTTCTGTGGCAGTTGGAAGACCACACCGCCAATTTGAGTGACGTTGTGGGCCACCGCCGGCAGCACGGCCGAGGCCGGCTGCGGCACCATGGCTGAGGTGGGGCCAACTCCAAGGAAACCCGCTTGCACGGTAACCGCTTTGCCAGCGTCATCCACTTGCGCCAATCCATTGGCGTCAATGACGGGACGCGCAGTCAAAACCGGGGTAATGGTGGTGGAGATGCTCTTCCCGCCACGTTCGTACACGAGGGCTACGTTCTTGCCTGCAGAGGCTCGAACTCGCTCTGTAAAAGCAGTCCAATCCGTGACGGCCTGACCATCAAAGGACGTGATGGAATCCCCTGGAAGCAGTCCGGCCGCGGCGGCTGGAGTTTTGGTGCAGTTATTTAGGTCGGTGGGCACAGGTTGGCCATAGGCCACCTGACACGCATTGACTTCAGAAAGCGTTGTGGTGGCTTGCGCAGAGCCAAACCCCATCAACAGCACTGCCATGAGCACAACGCCGATCAGTAGATTCATGAAGGGCCCGCCCAGCATGATGATGATCTTTTTCCAGACGGGCAGTTTATAGAACACCCTGTTGGAATCCTCCGGGCCAACTTCTTCGTGGGCAGCACTGCGCGCTTCGCTGGCCAAGGTTTGAAACATGCCGGTGCTGGAGGGGCGCACACTGCCATCGGAACGGTTCGGTGGGTACATCCCCACCATCGCCACATAGCCACCGGCGGGAATGGCCTTGATACCGTATTCAGTTTCACCCTTTTTGCGGGAGAACATTGTGGGTCCAAAACCAATCATGTACCGCGTTACGCGAACGTTGAACAGTTTGGCGGGCAGCAGGTGGCCCACTTCATGCAAGGCGATGGACACGGCAATACCAATGGCTACGAAGGCCACTCCACCGATGAAAAGCAGTACAGTCACAATTTACTTTCTTTGCTCAATTGTTCTAAACCTTGGCATCCAATAACTCGTTGGCTCGCGCCCGTGCCCAGACTTCAGCTTCCAATACGGTTTCGAGCGTCAGCTGCGAACCGGGTGTGTGTTCGCTGAGAACCTGCGCAATCGTGTCCACAATATCCAGAAAGCTTATCCGCCCGGCGTGAAAAGCATGGACTGCTTCTTCGTTGGCAGCGTTATATACGGCAGGGCAGGTACTCCCCCGACGCGCAGCGTCCTTGGCAAGTTCGACGGCGGGAAACGCCACGTTATCCAGTGGCTCAAATGTCCAGGTGGCAGCCTTTGTCCAGTCACAGGGCGGAACTGCCCCGGGTACTCGATCCGGCCATCCCAATCCCATGGCGATGGGCAGCCGCATATCCGGCGGGGAAGCCTGGGCCAGCGTGGAACCGTCCGTGAACTGCACCATTGAATGGACCACCGATTGCGGATGGACTACAGCTTGAATTCGATCTAGCGGCACATCGAAAAGCAGATGGGCTTCAATGACTTCCAGCCCCTTGTTGACCAATGTCGCTGAATTTGTGGTGACCATGGGGCCCATATCCCATGTGGGGTGGTTGAGTGCCTGTTCCGGTGTGACATGCGCCAACTCTTCCCGGCTGCGGCCGCGGAAAGGTCCGCCGGACGCTGTCACTATCAGCTTGTCTACTTCATCCGCAGAGCCTGAACGCAGGGCTTGGGCCAGGGCTGAATGTTCTGAGTCCACAGGGACCAATTGACCCGGCGAAGCGGCGTCTTTAACCAAAGCTCCGCCAACAATCAATGACTCTTTGTTGGCCAGCGCCAAAATGGCGGTTGTCCCCAACGCCGCCAACGTGGGCGCCAACCCAATGGATCCGGTGATGCCATTAAGCACCACATCAGCGGCAGAGGCTGTCCCCGCTCCCCACGCGGCAATACGTGTCGAAGCATCCGCTCCGGCCAAGATCTCTGGTGCAAAGCCTTTCAGGCCAGCCGCAGCGGCATGTGAGTCAATCAGCGAACGCAAGCGACCGGCGTCGTCCGACGCCGTACCCACCGCCAAAACCCGCAGTTCAACAGCCTGCCGGGCCAGCAAATCAAGGTTGTTTCCGCCAGCGCTTAGCGCTGTGACGGTAAAGCGCGGGCTCCCATCGGCCAGCTTGGCATGTTCCACAACATCCATCGCCTGTGTGCCGACAGAACCAGTTGAGCCGAGGATGATTATTTTACGATTCGCCATAACACCAGTATTCCGCACTAGTGGCCAGGCCAGGTACTCACCATGGCTCAAGCCGCGGAAAAAGCTCTCCGTTTCAACGCAACATCCCGTGGGGACTCCGGCATGCTCAATCCCGTTCCTGAACAGAACCTTAGGTGAGCGAGCGTCAGGGAAAACATGACGTGGAGTGAGCGAGCGTCAAGGAAAACACAACGTGGAGTGAGCGAGCGTCAGGGGTTAGGTGGCGGAGCGGCGCAGGGTTTGCCTGGCGTGGAGCAAAATTGGGCCATCCACCATCTGCCCCTTGTAGGCGAATACGCCGGTCCCTGCGGCATCGGCCGCCGCCAATAATTCGCCAGCCGCGCTCACCTCCGCAGCAGTGGGACGGTAAGCGTCGCGGATCACGGCAACCTGGGAGGGATGAATGCTGGCCTTGGCGCCGAAGCCGCTGGCCACAGCATCTTCCGCCTCTTCAGCCAGCCCAGCAAGGTCCGCGAAATCGGCGTAGATGGAATCAATAGCAACTTTGCCCGCCGCCCCAGCGGCCAGCAGTAGCTGCGAGCGCGCGTGGGTTGCCACGGCACGGTATCCACCCGCCTGTGGGCCGCGGACAAAGCGGCTGGAGGTACCGCCAAGGGAGGCCACCAGATCCTCAGCACCCCACATGAGCGCAACAACGTTGGGTAGTTCGGCCAGTTTGGCAGCCGCCAGGACCCCTGCCGCACTTTCACACAGCGCCACCACACTAAAATCGCTCAGCGCTGCGATGGCATCGACGTGAGAAGCTTTGGCCACCATGATGGTGGTGAATTTACTCGCACGCACGGCGGCTAGATCCAATGCGGACTCAGCCGTGTCCAGGGCGTTGATCCGGATCATTGTTTTTGCCGGATCCAGGGTGGAATTGAGCATATTTTCGCGGGCCTGGGCTTTGGCCGCTGGCGCCACGGCATCCTCTAGATCCACAATCACAGCATCCGAGCGCTCGGCGGCCTTGGCGAACCGCTCAGGCCTGTCAGCAGGTGCGAACAAGAGTGCCGGTCCCATGGTGAATTCGCTGTAGCGAGAAATAGCGTGCTCCTTATAGTTGGCGTTCTAGTTGGTTGGCTTAAGCCAGAAAAGTGCAGTCCTGCTGGCTTTTCCAACCACGACGCCGGACTGGTTGCGTCCGGTGTGTTCCATAGTCACAATCCCCTGACCGGGCCGGGAGGCGGAAAGCCGCTTGTCCGTGACTACCGTTTCGGTGTACAGGGTATCGCCATGGAACAGCGGATGCGGGAAGGAAATATCGCTCATTCCCAGTTGCGCCACAATGGTCCCCTGCGTCAGCTGGGCCACGGATTGGCCCACCATGGTGGCCAGAGTGAACATGGAGTTCATGAGGCGCTGGCCAAACGGCTGCCCCTCACTGAATGCGGCATCAAGATGCAGCGCCTGAGTGTTCATGGTCATGGTGGTGAACAAAACGTTGTCCGTCTCGGTCAGTGTTCGCCCAGGACGGTGCTGATACAGCACACCAACCTGGAGTTCTTCAAAGAACAACCCTCTTTGCCTCACCACGGCAGGCGTGGTCAGGGGATCAACGTCAGTGGGCTCTGGCGTGGCCCGCAGCTCACTCATACGTTGTCCAGATCATGCATCGCCACGTTCAGCGGCGCTCCGGTTGCACCAACTATCTGCTCCACGCTGACTCCGGGGGCCAATTCCTTCAGCACCAGTCCGTCGGGGGTGACCTCAATAACGGCTAGGTCAGTGATGATCAGATCAACACAGCCTTTTCCAGTCAGTGGCAAAGTACACGCGGGGACAATCTTTGGTGCCCCGTACTTGTCCACATGTTCCATCATGACAATGAGTTTCTTGGCACCGAATACCAGGTCCATGGCCCCACCCATACCCTTGACCATTTTGCCAGGAATCATCCAGTTCGCCAGATCACCGTTAGCGGCAACCTGCATGGCCCCCAAGACGGCAACATCAATGTGCCCGCCACGCACCATGCCAAACGAGGTAGCCGAATCAAAGAACGCGGCCCCTTTATTGGCGGTGACGGTTTCCTTACCGGCATTGATCAGATCTGAATCCACATCAGCTTCCAGCGGGTAGGGTCCAATGCCAAGGAGCCCGTTTTCTGAATGCAACACCACCTCCACACCCTCAGGGATGTAGTTGGGGATCAACGTGGGCATACCAATACCGAGGTTGACGTATTGGCCGTTGTGCAACTCGCGTGCCACCCGTGCGGCCAGCTCATTGCGGGTCAGCGGCACGGCTTTGCTTACTGCCGTGTTACCTACCGCCGGGGCTGGTTCGGAGGTCTGAGCAACCGCATCTGCCGGAACAGATACCGTGCGCTTTTCAATACGCTTCTCACTCCCCGGGGTACCAGCTGGAACATGAACCACCCGCTGAACAAAAATCCCGGGAACATGGACGTGCTCGGGATCCAGCTCTCCGGGTTCCACAAGCTCTTCCACCTCTGCAATAGTGATGCGTCCGGCCATGGCGCACAGTGGATTGAAGTTCATGGCGGTGGCGTGGAAGATCAGGTTCCCGTGCTTATCCCCCTTCCAGGCATGGACCAGGGCGAAGTCGGGAGTCAGAGACTCCTCCAACACAAACTCTGCCTCACCAAAAGTACGCACGTCCTTGGGTGGGGAGGCTACGCCAACCCCGCCAGCGCCGTCGTACATCCGAGGCAGGCCACCCTCACTGACCTGTGTGCCCACCCCTGCGGCGGTGTAGAAAGCCGGTATACCAGCACCACCTGCACGCAGCTTCTCGGCCAGCGTGCCCTGCGGTGTGAGCTCAACTTCAAGCTCACCGGCAAGGAACTGACGGGCAAATTCCTTGTTCTCCCCCACGTAGGAGGAAATGGTGCGCCGGATCCGTCCATCTCGAAGCAGGATGCCAAGGCCCCAATCATCAACTCCGCAGTTGTTAGAGATAGTTTCCAGCTGGGAAACCTCAGCGTCATGGACAGCTTGAATCAATGCCACGGGTATCCCGCACAGGCCGAAGCCGCCTACGGCCAGGGATGCACCGTCAGTAATGTCATGGATTGCCGCAGCCGGGGAGGCAACTACTTTGTTGATCATGGCGGTACCTTTCAGTCGGTTTAGAGGCCCAGTCGGTTTAGAGGCCCAGTCGGTTTAGAGGCCCAGTCGGTTTAGAGGCCCAGATCGCGGGCGATGAGCATCAGCTGGACCTCGGTGGTGCCCTCGCCGATCTCCAAAATCTTTGAATCCCGGTAATGCCTAGCTACGGAGAACTCATTGATGAAGCCGTAGCCGCCAAAGACCTGCGTGGCGTCCCGTGCGTTGTCCATGGCCGCCTCGCTTGCGACCATCTTAGCGATGGCCGCTTCAGTCTTGAAAGGCTTGCCTGCCAGCATGCGCGCGGCGGCATCGTAATAGGCCAGTCGGGCTAGGTGCGCACGGGTCTGCATGCGCGCGATTTTGAAGGAAATGCCCTGATAGTGGCCAATGTTGTGACCAAATGCGCTGCGTTCCTTCGCGTAGCGGACCGACTCATCCACGCAACCTTGCGCCGCACCTGTGGCAAGGGCCGCAATGGCAATCCGGCCCTCATCCAGGATGGACAGGAAGTTGGCATAGCCACGGCCACGTTCGCCCAACAGGTTTTCTTCGGGAACATGAACATTGGCGAAACTCAGCGGGTGGGTGTCCGAGGCGTTCCAGCCAACTTTGTTGTAGGCCTTCTCAACCGTGAATCCGGGCGTTCCGTTGGGCACAATGATGGTGGAGATTTCCTTTTTCACCGACCCATCCTTGCGTTCGGAGGTCCCGGTTACGGCAGTGGCGGTGACAAACTTGGTGATGTCCGTGCCTGAGTTCGTGATGAACTGCTTGCTGCCATCGATCACCCATTCCCCGTTCTCAAGGCGCGCCTTGGTGGCGGTCCCACCGGCGTCGGATCCGGCGTCGGGCTCGGTCAGACCAAAGCCTGCCAACGCTGCTCCGGAGGTCAGGGAGGGCAGCCACTGCTCCTTTTGGGCTTGTGTGCCGAAGCGGTGCACAGGCATGGCCCCCAGGGACACTCCCGCCTCCAAGGTGATGGCCACCGACTGATCCACCCGGCCCAGCTGTTCCAGCGCTAGGGAGAGGGCAAAGTAGTCCCCGTCCATGCCGCCAAACTCCTCCGGGAAAGGCAGCCCAAACAGGCCAAGTTCGCCCATCTGAGAGACGATCTCGTAGGGAAAACTGTGCTCCTGGTCGTGCTTTGCCGCGACCGGTGCCACCACGTTGTCGGCAAAGTCCCGCACCATGTCGCTGAGGGCCTGGTACTCGTCATTGAGCTCAAAATTTGGCATATTATTCCCCTTCAGGGTTTGGAGTTGCTGGTGGGTTTTCAATTGTTTGATCGGGGACCACATGGGCCAGCACTTGCTCTGCTTTAACCAGCGCCCCAACAGCGACGCTGATGTGCACTGTGCCGGCGATCGCAGCTACCAGCTGGTGTTCCATCTTCATGGCCTCCACCGCGAGTAGTACCGTCCCTGGCACAACCTGATCTCCCGTGGCCGCATTGAGCATGGTGACGGTGCCCGGCATGGGGCTGCGTACCTGCGGATCGGCGCTGGCATGTTCACGCTCAAGGCCCGCAAGCATTCGCGCGGTTGCCTCCTCACGGTCCAGACGTTGCAGCTGCGCACTCCAGCCGGCATTGCCCAGAAAAACTCTCTTGCCAGCCACCGCGATCTGGTATTCGCGTTCCTGATCCGACCACCGCATAGTCACGGCGTGTCCTGTTCGCCCCTGGGCGTTAGCCTGCATAATCAGTTGTGCGGGTTCGGAATCGGATATTTCCGGCCCCATGACCTGCACGACGCCGGGACCTTTCCCGCCGTCGCCATCTTTGCTTCCGCTGACTCTGCTTCCACCGTCTCTGCTTCCGCTGACTCTCACCACTGCCGTGCGTTCGCCAGCGGCCCACGACATCCGCCATGGCGCGGAATCACCTAACCGCCAGCCATCTGTTCCGTGCCAGGAAGTTTCTCCCATGGCTTTGCCCCGCCCCAGCGCACCTGACTGCTCAACTGCCCGCACAACCAAGGCTGCCGCTGCGTAATCTCCGGCGTCAACAGTTCTAAAGGACAGCTCCGGGAGTTTGCGTTCAATCAAGGTGGTGTCGAGGCGCCCGGCTTGAACATCGGGATCATTGATGAGCAGGCGCAGATATTCAATATTGGTGGGTACTCCCAGCACCATGTAATCGCGCAGGGCCTCATCCAGCCGTTCCAGAGCTTGCACTCTGTCCCTTCCCCACGCGATGACCTTTGCAAGCATGGGATCGTAGTTTGCGGAAATTTCCAGGTCCTGCATGAGTGAGCTGTCAACGCGCAGTCCAGAGCGCTGGGCCACGGATTCATCCAACGCCACCACAGTCCCGGCCGCTGGCAGGAATCCTTGCGCCGGATTTTCGGCATAGACGCGGGCCTCAACTGCATGGCCTTCCAAGCTGACATCCTGCTGAGTGAAGCTGAGCTTCTCCCCTGCTGCTATCCGAACCTGCCAACGCACCAGATCAAGGGCCTCCCCCTTGGCACGGGCCACCATTTCAGTCACGGGGTGTTCAACCTGGAGGCGGGTGTTCATCTCCATGAAGAAGAACTCATCTGGTTTGTCGTTGGATACCAGGAATTCCACGGTTCCTGCACCCGTATAGTTCACACTGGCGGCCGCAGCACACGCCGCTGCCCCAATGCGCTGACGAACCTCTTCGCCGCAGTCCATCCCCTCAAGCAACGGTGACGGGGCTTCTTCAATGACTTTCTGGTGGCGGCGCTGGAGTGAGCACTCCCTTTCGCCTAGATGAATGACATTGCCAAAGTTGTCACCCAAAATTTGTACTTCAATGTGCCTCGGGTTGGCGACCAGCCGTTCAAGAAAAAGCGTGTCATCACCAAATGCGGCAGCAGCCACGCGGCGGGCCGTGGCCAGAGTTGCTGGCAGGTCCTCAGCACAGAAAACGCTGTGCATGCCTTTGCCGCCACCTCCGGCGGAGGGCTTGATCAGGAGCGGATATCCGATGTCCACAGCGGCCGCTATCAGATCGGCGTCAGATAATCCCGGCTGGGAAATCCCGGGCACCACAGGCACCCCTGCAGCTACCACGTGATTCTTGGAACGGATCTTATCTCCCATAACATTCAGGGCCTGAATGTTGGGACCAATGAAGGTGATCTCAGCGTCTTGCAGAGCCTGCGCGAAGGCAAGATTTTCGGACAGGAACCCATAGCCCGGGTGGACTGCCTGGGCCCCTGATTCACGGCACGCCGCCACTACCGCCGCTATATTCAGGTAGCTTTCAGCGGCGGCGGCGGGCCCTATACAAACAGCCTGGTCGGCTTCACGCACGTGCCGGGCTCCGGCGTCGGCCACTGAATATACAGCCACCGATCGGATGCCCAGATCCTTTAGAGTGCGGATGACGCGGCAGGCAATCTCCCCACGGTTGGCCACCAGGACCGTATCAAAAAGCGGTGGAACAGGAGGCTTTGGTTCGTGCGGACTGGACTGGGTAAGTGTTGTCATGGTGGCTCACATCCTAAAGAGACCGAAAGCGGTCTCGGGCAGCGCGGTCCGGGCACACACGTCCAGGGCAAGCCCCAAAACTGTGCGGGTGTCCGCGGGGTCAATAATGCCGTCGTCCCAGAGACGCGCGGTGGAATAGTACGGGCTACCCTGGTCTTCATACTGGGCCAGAATGGGAGCCTTGAACTCAGCTTCCTGGGCCGGGGTCCACTGTTCCCCATTCCTTTCGTGGGCATCCCGTTTCACCGTGGCCAAAACCGAGGACGCCTGGTTACCTCCCATGACAGATATGCGGGCGGCCGGCCACATCCATAAGAATCGCGGGCTGTAGGCCCTACCGCACATGGAATAGTTCCCGGCGCCAAAAGAGCCACCCACAATAACAGTCAGTTTTGGTACACGCGCGGTGGCGACGGCGGTGACCATCTTGGCTCCGTGCTTGGCAATACCACCGTGCTCATAGTCTTTGCCGACCATGAACCCGTTAAGGTTCTGCAGGAAAATCAAGGGGATGCCGCGCTGGTCGCACAGCTCAATAAAGTGGGCGCCCTTCATGGCCGATTCGCTAAAGAGCACTCCGTTGTTGGCTACGATGCCCACCGGGTGTCCATGCAGGGCGGCAAAACCCGTGACAAGAGTGGTGCCGTAGTTCTTTTTGAATTCGTGGAACTTGCTGCCGTCCACCAGCCGGGCTATCACCTCACGAATGTCGTAAGGGGTGTTCAAGTCGGTGGGTACGGCCCCGTAGAGTTCCGCGGGATCCACCAGGGGTTCGCGGCTTTCCTCTACAGCCCATGCCGGGGCCGGGTTCGGTGGCAGGGTGGCAACAATATCCCGGATAATAGCAAGAGCATGTTCATCATTTTCCGCCAGATGGTCCACCACACCGGAGATACTGGCATGGACGTCTCCACCTCCGAGTTCCTCTGCCGTCACAATTTCACCGATGGCGGCTTTTACCAAGGGCGGGCCGCCCAAGAAGATGGTGCCCTGGTTGCGGACAATGACAGTTTCATCACTCATGGCCGGCATATAGGCGCCGCCAGCGGTGCAGGAGCCCATCACAGCGGCGATCTGCGGAATCTTCTTCGCAGACATCTGGGCCTGATTGAAAAAGATCCGGCCAAAGTGCTCTTTATCGGGGAACACTTCATCTTGTTTGGGCAGGAAGGCACCACCGGAATCCACGAGGTAAATGCACGGCAGTTGGTTCTCAAGGGCAATTTCTTGGGCGCGAAGGTGCTTCTTCACGCTCATGGGATAGTAGGTGCCGCCCTTGACCGTGGCGTCGTTGCACACAATCATCACGTGGCGACCCCGCACCATCCCGATGCCGGCGATCACACCGGCTCCGGGGGACGCGCCGTCGTACATTTCATGGGCTGCCAACGGAGCAACTTCAAGGAACGGGCTGCCCGCATCCAGAAGATGGTCAACTCTGTCCCGAGGCAGCAGCTTACCGCGTGAAATGTGACGCTCGCGGGATTTTTCCGGCCCACCCAGCGATGTTCTCCGCAGGTTCTGCCGCAGTTCCTCCACCAAAGTGCGCTGCTGTGCACCGTTGCGCTCGAACGCTTCCCCGGCGGGTTCCACCTGGCTCTGCAAAGTCTCCATCGACCCCTCATTTGCTCAATCAAAGCTACACTAAGTTAATAACCAC
Source organism: Arthrobacter sp. TMP15 (assembly GCF_039529835.1). Classification (NCBI taxonomy): domain Bacteria; kingdom Bacillati; phylum Actinomycetota; class Actinomycetes; order Micrococcales; family Micrococcaceae; genus Arthrobacter; species Arthrobacter sp. TMP15. The sequence goes on along the minus strand of NZ_CP154262.1, from coordinate 1,213,302 downwards.
TAACTGAGTTTCAGGTTAGTCTGTGATTTCTTGGTTGTCCAGCACAGTTCCTACGTCAGGGGTAGATATGAATCAACAACCCGTAACGCCCCGCACCCAGGCAAAAGCCAATCGCCGTTCCGCCCTGCTGACCTCCGCAGCGACGCTGTTCGCCCAGCGCGGCTTCAATGGCGTCTCCATTGAAGATCTGGGGGCCGCTGTCGGGGTAAGTGGCCCTGCCGTGTATAGACATTTCAACGGCAAACAAGCACTTTTGGGGGCTCTGCTGGTGGATGTCAGTGAGGAGCTGCTGGCCGGGGGGCGCTCCGTGCTTGAATCAACGCCCAACCCCGACGCCTCCCTGCACGCCCTGATAGCCTTCCACGTCGATTTTGCCCTCACAAAGCCTGACGTTATCCGGGTCCAGGACAGGGACTTTGAGAGCTTGGGCAAGGCTGAGCGAGCTTCCGTCCGATCATTACAGCGCGCCTATGTGGAGCTGTGGGTTGAGGTACTGGGCCGGCTTTTCCCGCAGCGCGGAGCCGCTATTTGCCGGCTGCAGGCACACGCCGTTTTTGGCCTGATCAACTCAACTCCACACAGCGTTCACATCCACGGAGCCCAGAACCCCCCGGCTAGACCGGTGCTTGAGGCGATGGCGTGGGCCTCACTGACCGGCGTCTAGACGTTGTACTGAGCTGACCGCCTCCATTGCTCACTAATATTCACGCAAACACGCCGCTGAGCTGCGCGGCTGACCGCGCAGCTCAGCTTGGGCGTTGTTAGGCAATCACCAAGGCCATGGCCGGGTCAGCCAGCACGGAGCCCACATCCGAAAGGAAACGTGAACCTTGTGCGCCGTCCACAAGCCTGTGATCGAATGACAAACTCAATGTCATTACCTGGCGCAGTGCCACCTCACCCTGGTATTCCCAGGGCATGGTGCGCACCGCACCCAGCGCCAGGATGCCTGCCTCGCCGGGGTTCAGGATCGGAGTGCCGGCGTCAATACCAAACACACCAATGTTTGTGATGGAAAAGGTGCCGCCAGCTAAGTCAGCAGGAGGTGTTTTGCCTGCCCGCGCCGTATCCGCCAGATTGCCCAGGGCTGTTGCCAGTCCGCGCAGCCCCAGCTCTTGGGCGTCCTTGATATTAGGCACCACCAGACCTCGCGGAGTGGCCGCGGCAATGCCGAGGTTCAGGTAATTGAAGTTCACAATTTCCTGATTTTCTTCATCCCAGTGAGAGTTCAGGGCGGGATGCCGTGCCACGGCCAAACTGACGGCTTTGGCAGCGAGTGTCAGCGGTGTCACCTTGACCCCGGCAAAGTCTTTCCTGGCCCGCAGCTTGGCAAGGAAGTCCATTCCGGCAGTGACATCAATGGTCAAGAACTCGCTCACATGCGGTGCCGTGAAAGCACTTTCCACCATGGCCGATGCCATGAACTTACGCACACCCTTGATGGGTACGCGTTCCTCCCGTTCCAGATTCCCAGATTTCCTGGGCACACTCTGACTTATTTCCGGGGTTGAGGCGCCAGCTTCCTGGCTTCCGGCGAAAGTCACCACGTCATCGCGGGTGATAAGTCCTCGCTCGCCCGAACCTGTTACTGCTTCCAAATCAACACCCAGATCCCGCGCCAATTTGCGTACTGGCGGAGTTGACCGCGGCCGATCCGCCTGCATTTGCAACGTCTCAGCAGGTTCGCCAACAACAGGTGCCGGCGGAGCGGGCGCGGCAGGGGGTGCTACCGGGGCTGGAGGTGCAACAGCAGCTGGCGCACTTTCTGCGGCCCTGTTGCGTGCCCGGCGCACAGGAGTTGAAGATGTTTCCGGGTCCGCCCCATATCCGACGAGGGTTGGCACACGTTTTGGCGCGCTCTCCTCAGCAGCAGTGTCAGCAGAGGCCGTGTCGCTGCCCTCGGCATTCGGGATGTCAAAGGCGATAATGACTTCGCCCACTTCAACCACCGTGCCTGGCTCGTGCGCAATGGCTGTGACCACGCCGGCATAAGGTGACGGTAGCTCTACTACTGCTTTGGCTGTCTCGACATCTGCTATGACCTGATTAAGCGTCACAGAATCGCCCACGGCGACATGCCACGTGACAATCTCGGACTCCGTGAGCCCCTCACCCAAGTCGGGGAGCTTGAATTCAGCGATCATTCTCAGTATTCCAATCCAGTGTGAGAGTTGGGCCGGCCCAGTGCGCGGTCGACGCCGTCCAGAATCCTGTCAAGATCCGGCAGGTGGTGCTTCTCGAGCTTTGAAGGCGGGTAGGGGATGTCGAAACCAGTGACACGCACGGGTGCGCTCTCAAGGTAATTAAAGCAGCGTTCGGTGATGCTGGCGGCCAGTTCTGCACCGATCCCTAGGGTTCGCGCGGCCTCGTGGGTGATCACAAGACGGCCAGTTCGCTGCACCGATTCCTGAACTGTTGCATAGTCCACCGGTGAGAGTGAACGCAGGTCGATGACTTCGATGGAGATGCCTTCGCCAGCCGCCGCACGGGCAGCGTCAACAGCCGTCTTTACCAACGGGCCATAGCTAACGAGTGTGACATCCGTGCCAGCCTCCACTATGCGTGCCGAACCCATAGCCGGCGCCGCCGTAAGGTCTCCCTCTAAGTCAACCTCGCCCTTGACGTGATACCGACGCTTGGGCTCAAAGTACAGGACAGGGTCATCGCTTGCGATTGCCTGGCGGAGCATGGTGTAAGCATCTTGAGGATTTGAAGGGCTGATCACGCGCAGACCGGAGGTATGCACAAAATAAGCTTCGGGTGATTCGGAGTGGTGCTCAGGAGAGCCGATTCCACCACCGAATGGAACCCGAATCGTCATAGGCATTCGGACCATGCCCTGGGTTCTGGCATGCAGTTTGGCGACCTGGGAGACAATCTGATCAAAGCCCGGGTAGATGAAACCATCAAACTGAATCTCACACACCGGTCGGAACCCACGGTAGGCCAGGCCCACTGCGGTTCCAATGATGGCTGATTCAGCCAAGGGTGTGTCGATGACCCTGTGCGAGCCAAAGTCCTTCATCAACCCGTCAGTTACACGGAAAACACCACCCAAAGTTCCAATGTCTTCACCCAGCAATACTACTTTGGGGTCATCTTCAAGCGCACGCCGCAGCCCGGCGTTGATAGCCTGTGTCAAGGTCAAATTACTCATGAGACACTCCTTTGTGCGTTGGCATTTACGCCCTGTGTAGCGGAGGCTGTCGCTGGCTCGAAGGATGCTAAATACGCCCTGTACTGCTCGCGTTGGAGCTCGAGTTCAGAGTGCTCATGCACATAAACATTCTCAAACAGGCTCATGGCCTCGGGATCCGGCAGATTAATGCAGGCAAGCCGGAGTGCGGCAGCCTGTTCGTCAGCTTTTGCGCTGATCGCAGCTTCGGCTTCGTCGTCGAGCTTGCCGGCGTTGATCAGGAACGTGCGCATACGCGCCAGCGGGTCCTTGGCACCCCATTCCTCCAGCTCCGTGACGCCCCGGTAACGGGTGGGATCATCGGCGGTGGTGTGCGGGCCCATCCGGTAGGTGACGGCCTCGATGAAGCTGGGACCGCCTCCGGTGCGGGCACGGTGAGCGGCCCATCGAGTAGCTGCCAACACTGCCAGCACGTCGTTGCCGTCTACCTGAAGGCTGGGGATGCCATACCCTGGAGCGCGCCCGGCCAGCGGGACATGTGACTGCAGTCCAACCGGTTCGGAGATTGCCCAGTGGTTGTTCTGGCAGAAGAAAATTACGGGTGCTTGAAAACTGGCCGCAAAAACCATGGCCTCGTGCACATCACCTTGGCTTGTGGCGCCGTCGCCCAAATAAGCGATGGCCAACGATTCCTTGCCTTCAAGGGCTAGCCCCATAGCGTAACCTGTGGCGTGCAAAGTCTGTGCGCCGATGATGATCTGAGGTGTGGCCATGTTGTACTCATGCGGATCCCACCCAGTGTTGCTTGTGCCTCGCCAAACGCCAACAGCCTTTGACATCTCAGCCCCACGGCAATAAACAACGCCGTTCTCGCGGTATGTGGGGAAAATGAAGTCTTCTTTTTCAAGCGCCCGCGCCGATCCCACCTGGGAGGCTTCCTGGCCAACCAAGGGTGGCCACAGGGCGAGCTGGCCCTGGCGCTGCAACGCGGTGGATTCAAAATCGATTCGACGAATGACAACCATGTCTTCGTAGAGATTCCGAAGGCTTTGATCATCTAAGTCGCTGACGAATCCGTCAAGCAGCTCATCGGCAACACGGTCTCCGTCGGCTGTGATGAGTTGGTGCATTTTCATTGCGGCTGGGCCTTTGGGCTCGTGGCGCGAATGGGTCATATTGCTCGCCTCCCTTGCATTGTAATGGGGGTGGTTCTTATCACTGTGACGATACTCACGCCATGCATCCGGCGCAATGACCCAGGATAATGTTGAGCAAAATGCACTACTTCACTGCTCTGAACCGTGCTAGTCTGCGCAGTATGTCAACTTTGGATGGAACAGATGCACGGATTCTCCTAGCCCTGATCAAAGACCCTCGCCAGACAGTGGTAGCCATGGCCGAGTCATTGGGAATATCTCGCAATACAGTCCAAGCCCGGATGGTTGCACTTGAGAAGCGTGATGCGTTCCTGCCATTTGACCACCGGATCAGCCCCGGCCCGCTGGGCTACCCTCTGACAGCCTTTATTTCGGTGCATGTCCAGCAGCGAAAAATCTCTGCCTTGGCAACAGCACTGGCACAGATCCCTGAAGTCGTTGAGGCCCATGGACTCAGTGGTAGGGCAGATCTGTTGGTCAAAGTGGTCTCCACCGGAGCCGAGGACTTGTTCCGCATTAACGGCAAGATCCTCTCCTGCGACGGCGTGGAGCGTACAGAAACATCGCTGGCCATGAACGAGCTGGTTCCCTTCCGCATGTCACCTCTACTAAAACGGATGCTGAAACGCTAATTCACGAACCTTCGCGTCAGCGCAGCTGCGGTGCGGAGGTGTCATTATCTCCAATCTCACGGAGGTGAAGGCGGGGCGGAGAGGTGGGGCGGGGCACGCGAAAGGCTCCGTCCGCCGTCGTAATAAACGGTGAACGGAGCCATCGCGAGAGAGCAGTAGCGCGGGTTTTAGTGGTCCACTGCCTTCTCGGCACCGATACCTGTCAGCGAGCGCACTTCCATCTCAGCCTGAATCCTGGGATCCTCGGTGTTCTTATCCAAAACTGTGCCCAACCAGCCCAGGAAGAATGCCAGGGGGATGGAGACAATGCCCGGGTTCGCCAGCGGGAACCAGGAGAAGTCAGCGCCTGGAATCATGGCCTTCTCGCTACCGGAAACAACCGGTGAGAACGCGATGAGGATGATGGCCGCAGCCAAGCCGCCGTACATGCTCCACAGCGCACCCTGAGTAGTGAACTTCTTCCAGAACAATGAGTAGATAATTGTGGGCAGGTTCGCAGAAGCTGCGATGGCGAAAGCAAGTGCCACCAAAAACGCGATGTTCTGACCGTTGGCCAGGATACCGCCACCGATGGCGACCACACCGATCACCACTACAGTGCGACGGGCTACCTTGACTTCCATCTCCGGCTTGGGCTCGCCCTTGACGATGACGTTGGAGTAGATATCGTGCGCAAAGGATGCCGCCGCCGTGATGGTTAGACCGGCTACAACCGCCAAGATGGTGGCGAAGGCAACGGCGGAGATGAAGCCAAGCAGGATCGGTCCACCCACTACGAAGGCAAGCAGCGGAGCAGCGGCATTGACGCCGCCGGGAGCAGCCAGGATGGCTTCCTTGCCAATCAAGGCACCCGCGCCGTAGCCAAGGACCAGGGTGAAGATGTAGAAACCACCAATCAACCAGATGGCCCAAACAACAGATTTGCGGGCTTCCTTAGCTGTGGGCACGGTGTAGAAGCGCATCAGAACGTGTGGCAGGGCCGCCGTTCCAAGGACAAGTGCCAATGCCAGAGAAACAAAGTCAAGCGGGGCCTTGCCATACGCGGCGCCCGGGTTCAGCAGTGCCTCACCGGCACCGCCTTCAGCGATGGAGGTTTGTACTGCTGCCTCCATGAGTGTTGAGAGGTTGAAGCCGTGCATGGCCAGCACAATGATGGTCATGATCGCCGCACCAATAATGAGCAGGAACGCTTTGATGATCTGCACCCAGGTGGTGCCCTTCATGCCACCGATCAGTACGTAGACAATCATCAGCACACCCACAACGGCGATGACGATGTTCTGGCCCACCTTATTGGAGTTGTCCAAGCCCAAGAGCAGCGAAACCAATCCACCAGCACCTGCCATTTGGGCCAGCAGGTAGAAGAAGCAGACAACCAGCGTGGTGGTTGCTGCGGCAATGCGCACGGGGCGCTGCTTGAGCCGGAAAGAGAGCACGTCAGCCATGGTGAACTTGCCGGTGTTGCGCAACAGCTCTGCAACGAGCAGGAGCGCCACCAACCAGGCCACCAGGAATCCGATGGAGTAGAGGAAACCGTCGTAACCGTTCACGGCAATGGCGCCTGTAATACCCAGGAACGAAGCCGCTGACAGGTAGTCTCCGGCAATAGCCGTGCCATTCTGGCCACCGGAGAAGGAGCGCCCAGCCGCGTAGTAATCGGCTGCAGTTTTGTTATTTCGGCTGGCCCGGAACACCACAATCATGGTGATCGCAACGAATCCCACGAAGATCAGGATGTTAATCCATGAATTCTCCTTGGTTTGCTCGGCGAGCGATTTTGCCAGTGGGGCCATAGTGGGAAAAATCAGAGATAAACTCACGGGCTAAACCTCTTCCTTGGTAGTCGCTGCTGCCTCGATCTGAGCCTCAAGACGGGTGCGAATCACTGCCGCCTGAGGATCGAGCTTCCGGTTTGCATAGGTGACATACCAGGTGGTGATGCCGAAAGTGGTGACGAATTGGAGACTGCCCAGGACCAGTCCAACGTTGATGTTCTCCCACACCTTGATGGACATGAAGTCGTGCGCGTACGCGGCTAGTAGAACGTAGGCAAAGTACCAAACCAAAAAGCCAATGGCTACGGGGAAAACAAAGTTCCGGTGTGTCTTACGGAGCTTCTGGAATTCCTGTGAGCTTTGTTCGCCAACAAAGTCCACCGGACCTTCGGTGCTTGCATGGGCTGAATTACCCATCATTCCTCCTCAAGTAGTGTGATCCCTTTCACTATGGAGTGCGGTAGCTCACAATATCGAGGGGTTGGGGTAGTGCCGCGGTGAACGGCATTGACACTGCGCCGAACGGCAACTTCTTCACCATGGTGCCCAGTGAATCTCCCGCTAGTCTTTAGATCATGTCCTTTCCCGCACTGAGCGATTCCACACTTTTGCTCATCACAGCAATCGCAGCCGTCATTGCCGCCATCGCGATTGTTGCCGCCGTGGGTTTCCGGCTTTCGCGCTCCTACCGTGAGCTGGGTACCGATGCCGAGCGCGCAACGTTTGCCACTCTGCATTCGGCGGCAGCAGCTGGAGAGCAGTTGCGCAATGGTTTGGAGCCGGCAGGGGCCCTGAAGGCCAGCAAACAGTTGCGTGCATTGCTGAACTGCGCAGCGTTCGCCATGACCGATGATTCGCGTCTCCTAGCCTGGGATGGGGCAGGCGCCGCCGCTAAGCAGCCCGATTCCGCCGTCGTCATGGATTTGGCGGCCAAGGCCCTGAGTAACGGACGCACCCAGGTGGCCACGCTGGATGCACCGCTGCGGGAGGCGCTGGGGTTGCCACTGCAGGGCGGTGAGTTGAAAGCTGCCGTCATTTGTCCGTTAAAAGTTGATTCGCGAGCTGTTGGCGTGGTGATCATTTTATCCAAGACTCCTTCTGCAGGACTGGTCCGGGCTACCAATGAGGTTGCTGCGTGGGTTTCGGCTCAGCTGGAATTGGCCGAGCTCAGTTCCTCCCGGACTCTTCTGGCAGAGGCTGAGGTGCGTGCACTACGCGCACAAATCAGTCCGCATTTTATTTACAACTCACTCAACGCCATCGCCTCCTTCATCAACACGGATCCGCAACGGGCAAGGGATTTGGTGGTGGAGTTCGCCGACTTCACCAGATACTCCTTCCGCAGGCACGGCGACTTCACCACACTGGCCGAGGAACTGCGCTGCATTGATAGGTACCTGCTACTTGAAAACGCCCGTTTTGGTGAACGCCTGCAGGTCAGCCTGCAGATTGCCCCCGAAGTCCTCAGCACAGTGATACCGTTCCTGAGCCTGCAGCCGCTGGTGGAGAACGCCGTCCGCCATGGTCTGGAGGCGAAAGTGGGCAAGGGGCTGGTGCAGATTTGTGCCAGGGACCTTGGCGCGTACACGGAAGTGACAATCGAGGACGACGGCGTGGGGATGGACCCCGAGCAGCTGCGGCTAGTTTTGGCTGGCCAGCACGACGGCACGCATGTGGGCCTGCGCAATGTTGACGCGCGCCTTCGCCAGGTTTACGGCGACGAGCACGGGCTCACCATTGACACCGGCATGGGGCACGGCATGCTGATCACCATGACAGTGCCCAAGAATCAACCCGGACATGACGCCTAGCGCCTCCCCACCTCCCCAAACTCACTTCGTTCGTTCCGGGCCCCATGACGCCTAGCGCCTCCCCACCTCCCCAAACTCACTTCGTTCGTTCCGGGCCCCTCGGCGGTTAGCGCCTCCCCACCTCCCCAAACTCACTTCGTTCGTTTGGGGCCCCTCGGCGGTTAGCGCCTCCCCACCTCCCCAAACTCACTTCGTTCGTTTGGGGCCCCTCGGCGGTTAGGCTTAGCCCCATGATTAATGTCCTTGTGGCCGACGACGAGCTTCCCGCCGTTGAAGAGCTCGCCTTCCTCCTGGGCCGGGACCCGCGGATAGGCGCCATCCACCGGGCCATGAACGGCGCGGAGGCTCTCAAGCTGCTTGCTGTCCACACGATTGACGCAGTATTTCTTGACATCCACATGCCTGGGCTGTCGGGGCTGGAGCTAGCGGCTGTCATTGGCAGTTCCAGTAATCCGCCAGTGGTGGTCTTTGTGACAGCTGATGACGACAGGGCACTTGAGGCCTTTGAACTCGCCGCCGTCGATTACCTGTTGAAGCCGCTGCGCCCGGAACGACTCACCCGCACCGTTGACAGAGTGGTAGAACTTGTAGCCCACCCGGCAGCAGCGGACGAGGTGGAGATGATCACAGTTGATCAAGGCGGCGTCAGTAGACTCATCCGGCTCGATGACGTGAAGTTCGTCCAGGCTCAAGGCGACTACGCCAGGCTGCACACAGCCGAGGCCAGCTACTTGATTCGCATCCCATTGGCTGATTTGGAACAACGTTGGGCAGAGTTGGACTTCATCCGCATTCATAGGTCTTACCTTGTGTGCCTGCAATTTGTGACAGCATGGAAACTTGGTGCAGCGAAGCCAACAGTTTCGGTAGGCAACGCTGTCCTCCCTGTCAGCCGCAGACACGTCCCCATGTTGCGTCAGCATTTACAAGCAACAAGGGTGCGCCCCAACTCATGAGTAAGGGACACTGCCAATGACCATGGGACCACGCCGTCCGCCAGCCCCGGGACGCGTCAGGGTGGCCTCACCCCGTACTGCGGCCCGTCGCTTCTTGGATGGCACAAGCGTGTCGCAGGAGGTAGCCGAACAAACGGCTGTGGGCGAAGTGATGGTGCGTTCACTGATCCGCTCACAGTTGCGGCTCGCCCTGGTTGTGACGGCCGGGTTCACTTGCGCCCTACTGCTTTTCTGGGTGTTTGTCCGATGGGTCCCATTTTTTGCCGATTGGGTCATCTTGGGCATTCCGGCCCCGTGGATACTGCTCGGTGTTGGCGTGTACCCCATCATTGGTGCCTGCGCCTGGCTTTATGTGCGGGCAGCAACCAAAAATGAGGACCAATACCGTGACCTGGTGGACGGAGCATGAACCCAGCAATTGGTTACACTGCTCTGATTCTTGTCTCCGTCGCTACCACCGTCATTGGGTTTTATGGGCTGCGAGTCTCCCGAACCACAAGTGACTTCTATGTTGCCTCACGCACTGTGCAGCCATGGTGGAACGCCTCGGCAATCGGCGGTGAATATCTTTCCGCAGCGAGCTTCCTTGGCATCGCCGGACTCATCGTCATCTCTGGACTAGACGCTCTCTGGTTCCCCATCGGCTACACGGGCGGGTACTTGATGCTGCTGTTCTTCGTAGCCGCTCCCCTACGTCGCTCCGGTGCCTACACGATCCCTGACTTTGCCGAAGCCAGGCTCGAATCAACCACTGCCCGTTATGTCACAAGCGTGCTCGTGGTTGTTGTGGGCTGGTTTTACATTGTGCCGCAATTACACGGTGCAGCCTTGACCATCCGTACCACCACGGGGCTGCCGTCATGGGTGGGCGCAGGATCAGTTGTTGTGGTTGTGTGCCTGACGGTTGTTACCGGTGGCATGCGCTCAATTACATTCGTTCAAGCGTTCCAATACTGGCTTAAGCTCACGGCCTTGGCCGTGCCCGCCATCTTTATTCTGCTTCTGGTGACAGGGGCCACCGGCTCGGCGCCGGCGCTACCGCCTACCACCGAACTGTTTCCCATCACCGACCCGCTCGCTGGCGACGGCACTTACCGCACCCTCTCGCTTCTGGTTGCACTGCTGTTCGGCACTCTGGGGATGCCCCATGTGTTAGTACGTTTTTATACAAATCCCGATGGTGCTGCGGCCCGCCGAACCACGCTGATAGTCCTGGGTTTGCTGGCCATTTTTTATCTATTCCCCACCATTTACGGAGTTCTGGGCAGGGCGTTTCTACCTGAGCTGGCCGCCCACGGTTATCCGGATGCCACGGTGCTGCTGCTGCCTGGAAAACTATTTGGGGGCCTGGCTGGGGATCTACTCTCAGCCCTTGTCGTGGCGGGAGCCTTTGCGGCATTTTTGGCCACAACCTCAGGACTCGTGGTTTCCTTGGCGGGAGTCATCAGCCAAGACGTACTAGGTGGTGGTGTGCGGGGGTTCCGGATAGCGGCCATAGTTGCCGCCGTCGTACCCTTTGGCGTTGCCATGGTTACCGACTCGTTGGCGTTGGCCGGCAGCGTGGGGCTGGTTTTTGCCTTCACCGCTTCGACCATTTGCCCCCTACTTTTGCTGGGAATATGGTGGCGCGGGCTCACGGACGTTGGCGCTGTGGCAGGGATGCTGACAGGGGCAGTGTTATGCGGAACGGCGATCATTGTGGGCTCTCAGCTGGCCCCGGACTCGCCATGGCGAGATGTGTTGACGCAGCCGGCCGCCTGGAGCGTCCCAGCCGCTTTCCTGGTGACCATCCTGGTTTCCAAAGCGACGCCCAAGCGCCGCAGTGCAACACTTTCACGGTTCATGTCCAAACTACATGTCCCGGAACGTCCTCTTGCGCTAGAGGATCCACGTACGCCACCAAGTCAGCCCAAAGCCGGTTAACTTATTTCGACGTCAGCGGATCGATCGCAGCCATCAGCTCAACCACGCGGTCCAAGAACGCGTCTACTTGGCTTTCTTCGTAGCCTGCCCTGCCCTTTTCTGGGGCAAATACGGCTCGGCGGACCACATCCACGCTCAGCTCACCGTTGTCTTCTATATAAACCAGCAGCTCACGGCACAGCACATCGACGTCGTTGACGTTGTAGCTCTGCACGCTTTTCCTTAAGGGGCGTCGGAACCGTTCCCCATCGGGGCGGTGCAGGCGTGCCCGCAAAACAGAGGCAGTTTTACCGATTTTCATCATCCAGGCTTTTTCACCCTCGGCCACGATCAATAATTCTTTT